>AP024710.1:0-1242500 GCA_024363285.1 Leptolinea sp. HRD-7
GCAGTACGTGCAATGCGCGTCGCAGCCATCCTGGGCTTTAACAAACGCGCGGATTCGGTGTCGGGCACCCGGAAGAGCTTCACGCTCAATAAGTGAAAGATCCATATCAGAGAGATCTGTATTCAGAAGAGAAGAAACCAGACGATCTTTATCTTCATTGACCACTACCCGTGAATTAGTAGAAATTGCCCGGGCTGCCTCAGGTTCAATTGTGGCCCAACAGCCGGTGGCCACAATTTGCCTATCCGGTAACAGGCGCGCCGCCTGTCGCAGTTTCTGGCGCGAATCAGAAGCCGCCTGGGTTGTCACCGCGCAGGTGTTGACCACTACCATATCCGCTTCCGCCATGCTTCCTACTATCGCATGCCCGGCCTGACGGAACTCCAGTGCCATACGTTCAATTTCACTCTGGTTAAGACGGCATCCGACCGTATCCAAAAAAATTTTCATGTGTTTTCTACTGATTAATTTTGCCGGTAAAGTGGAGAGATTTTATCATTATTTATTATTGCGGTTTCAAGGCAAAGGGATTACTTCCCCAAAGTATTCTTTCAGAAGTCGACCCGCCAGTTGAGCTTCATACGAACGTCCGCCCAGTTTGATGGATTTTTCCAGCGCATCTCTGGCACTGGAAAAATCCGCCTGTTCCAACGCCATTTGTCCAATATGAAGCCAGACGGGAGCATATTTTTCATCCTTTTCGATAGCAATCTGATACGCCGCCGAAGCCTCTTCCGGTTTTCCCAAAGCGGAGAGGATCAATCCTTTAAGGTCATAGCCATCCGGAGCATCTCTATCCAGTGCGATAACAGAATTCGCGGCTTCCAGCCCCACCTCTTCCAACCGGTATGCATATTGGATGCTGAATCGTGCCGCTGCCCGGTATCCAGCCGGGTCTTCAGGGTACAGGTCAACCGCACGTTGATATGCCATAACCGCGTCGTCAAGACGCCCGCCTTCCGCCAGCGCGTTCCCTTTTTCGAGATACCAGATGACTTCATTCGGGTTATCGCGGATGTTCTCTTCCAGTAATTCAATGGCTTTTTTCGTATCCTGCTGGCGTCGATAATACAGGGCGGCGGTCAGCCGCACAGCAGGCGAATCCGGCGCGAGTTCCAGCGCCCGTGTGATGGCATCTTTTCCGCTTTTTCCCTGCTGTTGACGGGCTTCGGCAAGCAACGCCCAGGAATCCGCCATTTCCGGTGACAGGTCAACAGCATTCATAAACGCGTATTCCGCCAGATCCCATTCGCCAATGCTTCCAAACCGGCGGCCTATCAAGAACCACCTCTGAGACGGGTCTGATTCGTCTACCACGTCGGATATTGAACGCGACCATTCTTTTACCCAGTCTGGTAGAGAGGAGTCTTCAATATCCATCATAGACAGTCGTTCCGGAGAGACTATCACGGTGAGAAGAATTGTGTCAATTTCAGATTCGGGTGTATTTAAACCCTTTTCCTGTAATTGGCGCAAACAGGCGAGAGCCTGGTCATATTCATGTTTTGCACGGTGAAGTTTCGCCCGTTGAAGCTGGATGATTTGATAATCATTTCCATCGATAACTTTTCTGCTGGCAGTTACCAACAACTCTCTGCTTTTTTCTGTATCCCCGGTAATCTCATACGCAGTAGACAGCATTACCACATCCGCAACATCAAGTCGGTCGTTTTTGATCCATGGTTCAAGAATGGAAATTACTTTCTCAGGTTTTCCCTGACGAGTATACATTAACGCCAGGGTTCGCCAATCCAGCGTACGCCATGGTTGTATACGTTTGATTTTCTGATACATCTCTTCTGCTGTTTCTGCCTGCCCGGCCGCCAGGAAACGGTCTGCTACTTTTTTCCAGCCGTCCACTTTGACGTCAACAAAGAAAAACGCGATCCAGACCGCGAAAAGACATATCAGAAAAATTTTTATCAAACGTTTTCCCAATTTGACCTCAAAGCATGTTTTCTTGACACTGTTTAACCGCTGTGTTAGAGTAAAGCAAGTTTTTGCCTTAAATACTGATTGAACAATGGATACAGCGTGAAGACAACTATTGTAATCCCCACATTCAATGAAGCGAAGAACCTTCCTGTTCTCGTGGAAAAATTATTCAACCTTCCGGTTCAAGACCTGTCCATTCTGGTAGTAGACGATAACAGCCCGGACGGCACCGGCCAGATCGCCGAAGATATGGGCAAACAATACAACGGAAGGGTCAGTGTATTGCACCGAGCCGGCAAAATGGGTCTGGGTTCCGCCTATATACAGGGTTTTCAGATCGCCATGCAGAACGGTGCCGAAGCGGTAGGTCAGATGGATGCCGATTTCTCTCATCCTGCCGAGAAGATCGTTGAACTCGTTCAGGCACTGGAAAGCTGCGACATGGCACTGGGTTCACGGTATGTCCCCGGTGGAAAACTGGACGAACGCTGGCCCCTGTGGCGTAAAGCGCTTTCCGGTTTCGGAAATTTTTATGCCCGCACCATACTGGGCATGAAATTACGTGATGTAACCGGTGGATTTCGCCTCTGGAAAAGTTCTACCCTTAAAGCCATGCCATTAGACAGTATTCGCTCCAACGGGTATATCTTCCAGGTGGAAATGGCTTATGTGGCATCAAAACTTGGATTTCAATTTAAAGAAATCCCCATTTATTTTGCCGACCGCCGCTGGGGACAATCCAAGATGTCTTTGCGTATCCAGATCGAAGCCGCCATACGCGTATGGCAGTTACCGGTAATGTATCGCTCTTTGAAAAAAGTCGTATAAAACCCGGATTGTTTAGACCTCCCGAACGGGAGGTCTTTTTGGATTAATTGACATACCCATTACGTGGAGATAGAATGAGTTCACTTCTTACTTTAATGAGGGATCTGCCATGTTAAAAGAATTGACATCTGCCGAATTAGCCGGATACATAGATCACACCCTGTTGAAACAGGATGCCACAATCGCGCAAATCGAGAAGCTGTGCGAAGAAGCGGCGAAATATCAGTTTGCCTCTGTATGTGTAAATGCCACTTACGCGGCGCTATGCGCGAAATTGCTCAAAGATACCGGAGTAAAAGTGTGCTGCGTTGTCGGATTCCCCCTGGGCGCGACACTCTCATCTGTCAAAGCATTTGAGACGGAACAGGTAATAGCCGATGGCGCCAGTGAAGTGGATATGGTTTTGAATGTTGGCGCTCTAAAATCCGGCAATTTCACTCTGGTGAAAAATGATGTTACTGCCGTGGTGCGCGCCGCTCACGCGAAAAACGCGTTGGTAAAAGTGATCATCGAAACCTGTCTGTTGACAGATGATGAGAAAGTGAAAGCCTGCCAGATTTGCCAGTCGGCTGGCGCGGATTTTGTTAAAACTTCCACCGGATTCAGTACCGCCGGTGCCACCGTGGAAGATGTAGCCTTAATGCGCAAAACGGTCGGGCCGGATATGGGCGTCAAAGCTGCTGGCGGCGTGCGCACCCGTGACGATGTTCTCGCCATGATCAAAGCTGGCGCCACCCGCATTGGCACCAGCGGCGGCGTCAAGATCATGGAAGGCGCCGAGATAAAAAGCGGTTACTAAAACGATTAAAAAGCAAAAGGCTGACCCCGCACAGATTTCCAGGGACAGCCTTTTTTTTATAAAGTCGGTTAATTATCGCCGCGGGCGCAAGATCACACGGATCGGCGTTCCAATAAAGTCATATTCCTTGCGGATGCAATTCTCAATGTACCGAATATAAGTGAAGTGTGCCAGTGACGGGTCATTCACATAGATCAGGAACGTCGGCGGGTCACTGCGCACCTGGGTGCCGTAGTACATTCGAAGTGAGCGTCCCTTGTGTGCCGGTGAGGCGTGCGCGTCTTGCGCGGACTGGATGATACGGTTCAATTGTGACGTTGTCAGCCGGGCCAGCCGTTCTTCCTGTACGCGGATCACCATGGGCATCACCTGGTCAACCCGCTGATTGGTCTTCGCGGAAATAAACAGGATCGGCACATAGTCCATGAATTTTAGATCTTCGCGGATCTTGGCGGTGTATTCCGCCATGGTGTAGGTGTCTTTTTCCACCGCGTCCCATTTGTTCACCACCACTACCGCGCTCTTCCAGGCTTCCACAATATAGCCGGCAATGTGCGCGTCTTGCGCGCTGAGAGGGACGGTGGCATCCAGAACCAGAATAGCCACATCGGCGCGTTCAATGGACCGCATAGAGCGGATGACGCTGTACTTTTCGACACCGGGTTCCACTTTACCGCGTTTACGGATACCCGCGGTGTCGATCAGGGTGACATCAATGCCATTGAAATTTAATTTTGTATCTGTGGCATCGCGGGTGGTGCCGGCAATCGGGCTGACGATCGCTCTCTCTTCACCCACCAGCCGATTTAATAGACTGGATTTGCCTACATTGGGCTTGCCGACAATAGCCACCTTGATGGAGTCGTCTTCCACCTCTTCCTCTTTGGGAGGGAAAAGAGCCACGAGCTCATCCAGCAGGTCGCCGGTACCGGTGCCGTGCAATGCGGAAAGCGCGTACGGTTCACCCATACCCAGTGCGTGAAAGTCAACCGCGTTGGAACGCAACCCGGCAGAATCGGCTTTATTGACAACCAGCAAAACGGGCGGTGTTAACTTCCCGTCCACCATCTTCTGGTGACGTCGCAGCATTTGAGCCACTTCTTCATCCGCCGGTGTTACACCGGAGGAGGCGTCCACAACAAACAGAATTACGTCAGATTCACGAACGGCCATTTCTGCCTGCCATCGGATCTGAGTTATGTAATCCGCCGATCCAATGGATAGCGGATCTTTACGTGAGCTGGATGGATCGATACCGCCGGTATCAATGATATCGAAGGGGATACCATTCCAGGATGATTCGCCAAAAAGCCGGTCACGGGTAGTTCCCGGAACATCATCCACAATCGCACGCGGTTCACCGGATAGGCGGTTGAACAGCGTGCTTTTACCTACATTCGGGCGCCCTACGAGGGCAACAACAGGTTTTGTCATTCCATGCCTTTACTTTGGATTTCCAGAGCTTGTTATTTTACCCGTTAAAATGACTTCAATCGAGCCTGGAAGTATGGATTCCACCCGCAATTCAGGTATTCTTATCTCCACCTGAGGGATACGCTGGTAGGTGCCTTCCATATCCTTTGACATATCGACGGATACCCGCACATCACTGGTCTTCAAATTATCCAACAAAGGCATGGGGCCTGAGATGATCACATCGACCAGAAGCGGAGATACTTTCGCATCCAGAGTTGGATCCACGCCAACAACTTCCACCCGCATCCCATTCAATGTGACACTGCTCTCGATGGTCGAGATACCCACCTGTACGCTGACGGTCTGATCACCTACAACGGATATTCCGGGAGGTAGGTTTAATGAACTTCGAATTTCACGGTCGTCTTTTAAGCCTGACAGGTTGATGGCAGTTGTTTCCACATACCCTGGCAGGGTATCAACGATTTGAGGGTCGGTAGAGTAAACCGTTACCGATGGCGGAAAAGCAGAAATATTGGTTAATCGATATCCATTGGCGATTATTCCACTGGTCACCACTTTGACCACCACATTACGGTAACCACCCCGCTGAATAATCTTTGCCTTTACCTGAACTTTATCCGGGTTGATGGTTACACCGCTCACGGGTAGTTCATTGTTATCGATCGCCAGTAAATTAACAGTTTGTTCAATGTCCTGATGTGCCTGAGATTGATCGAAAATTGCCCGGATTTCATTCACGCGTTTTACCGCGCTTTCTGGACCGCTTATGGTCGCCTGTGTCTTACTTAATACCGGAGTCTCTGCTCGATATCCAACAGCCGGGTCACCGCGAACCTGCAGTGTGATATCCATGGTTCGATTCATCAAGGATTCCAACATGATTTCAACATTGGATGGTGAATAACTCACAATCTCAACAGGGCGCTGCCCGATCTGGATTTGAACCGGAACAGTATGCCGGCCGGCTGACAAAGCCGAAAGGTCAACCACCGCGCGGATAGATGTGCGGTCAGCCAGCAGGTTAGTCCAGACAGATTTTGGTGCCCGCAAATTGATATTTAACGTTTTTGCCGGGCTATTTGTCAACAGGTAGGTAGGATCCTGTCCGATGATCTCAATATTGATCGGATATGGATATGCCCGGACTTCTGCCGGATCTTCGGCTGTAATGGCTAAAATCCATACTGCCGCGGCAAGGGCAAAAGCCAGCAACAACGTAGGGATGTGTTGTGTCAATTTTCGAAGCATGGCTGGCTCAATCCTCTGGTTGACGTATGGACGGAACACGCAATACACGTTTCAGCCATCCGGTTGTCTGGGGAGCGGCGCCTTCAGGCCGGTAAAATGCGATCAAAATATTTTCCAACCGCTCGCTGTCCAACCGCCGGATCATGCGGCCGCCATGAGCAATCGAGATAGAACCTGTTTCTTCCGAAACAACCACAGCGACCGCGTCACTGGCTTCAGAAATACCGAGTGCCGCCCGATGCCGGAGCCCCATCTGGCGGTCTGGGGTGCGATTCAAAATACCAGATGCCGACAACGGCATCACACAAGACGCGGCTACGATCAAATTATTTGAAATGATCACCGCTCCATCATGCAGCGGGGTATTGGGGTAAAAAATCTGCATCAGTAATTCAGGGGAAACCCGTGAATTTAAGACCACACCGGTTGCCACGTAATCGCGCAATGAATCACCCCTCTGGAGGACGATCAACGCGCCATGCTGCCTGGCTGAAAGCCGCGCGCAAGCCGTGGCCACCGCTTTGACAGTTAATTGAAGCGAATTATCGGATACAGGATCTTTTTGGGTAATAAGCCGGGAACCCCCGGCTCGACCAAGCTTCTCAAGTCCACGCCGCAGTTCGGGCGCAAAAATAACAGGGATAGCCAGCAGAAGAGCCGGCAGTGCGGTACGGATCAACCATGAAAAGGCAGGTAAATTGACGACACTGGTCATCAGGCTGATCACGATGATCACCAACACTACGCCGCGCATAAGAGTTACTGCCTGCGTGTCGCGAATCACCAACAGAATAGCAAAAAATATTAACGTGACCAGTGATAGGTCAATCACGCTTAACCAGGTCAGCCGTTGAAATAGGAATAATATCTGGCTAAGAAATTCAGACACAGTTTTCGTCCTGTATGGCTATTCTATAAGATTCTGGAACACAGGTCTCCCATGAACGTTTTACCTGCAGCAAAAGATCTTCGAGTGTTCCGTCATTTTGAATGATCACATCAGCCTTTTTCAGCTTATCTTCTTGAGGAGGCTGCGCCATGATTCGAGAACGAGCATCATCCTCACTCATTTCGCGGAATAACGTTAACCGGGCAAGACGAACATCCACAGGCGCATCAGTGACCCAGATTGAATCGCAACGGCTGGCCAGATTGGACTCGAGAAGCTTTATAGCTTCTATCACGATCACCGGTGCAGTGGTTTCGCTGATTATGCGGTCTACTTCCTCTGTGACAAGAGGGTGAACGATCGCTTCGAGTTCCTGTAATTTATCAGGTTGGTTGAAAACCAGTTTGGCCAGAGCGGCACGATCAAGCCGCATATCAGGCGTGGTGAAATCTCTACCGAAATGATGTAAAACCGGGGCGTACGCTCTGCCGCCGGGTTCCATGATCTGGCGCGAAATAAGGTCAGCATCAACCCCAAGAGCACCCAAGCACTGGAGAATTTTTCGCACTTCACTTTTTCCTGTACCGATATTTCCGGTCAGGCCAATAATAAATTTATTATTGAATTTGCTCATATCGGATCCGATGCACGATTGAGGCCAGTATGGATAAAAATGTCAGACAATATGATTCTAGCCGCGGTGTGAGTGAAAGTCAAACATCATCCTTAAGACGAGCACATCAGGCAATCCATATCCACCGGGCAAAACTTACCATTAAAACCGCCTGTAAAGTCAACCCCAGGGCAAGCACCAATAAATTTGCCCAAGGTGGCAGCTGTTTGTGGCGTTTAACAGCCGCATATAAAAAAACCGGGAACAATGAAAGCGAATACCGTGAAGCGCTGACCAGCAATCCCTGATTGTCTATTTTGGTCAATATTAATATCAGTCCTGCTGCCGTGTAGAGGATATATGGCACCGGAAATTCACGCCAATCCTTAATCATCAGCCCGACCATAATGAGTAGAAATACGATCGCAGCCAGATCAGTTGTCTGAGCCAACGGATTGATGGGCGTTTCTAATAATCGAATGCCTGCCAGTGAGGTGAAATTTCCAATAATTCCTTCCCATGGCCAACCGGCATGCTGACCCCATTCTATGGACAGAGTCTCCCACGGCCATGGATATCTCAAACAAAAACGCACATACACCACAAAACTTACAGCCGTCAGAACTGGCAAAGCCGCAGGGCTGGCTAACTTTAATAGATCCATTAAACGAACATGCCATTGTTTACCCCGCCGGAATTGGCAATAGATCGTAATTCCTTCGTAGAGCAACGGTAAAGACAGGATAATACCCTGCAATCTTGTAAGCACAGCCAGCGAAGCCAGAAAACCGGCCAACCACAGAGAACGTTGACGGCCTGCCAGTAGGCAGCCGGCTGCCAGGAGAATGAACAACGATTCTGAGTACGCGGCGACCAGAAAGAAAGCTGTGGGGAATACAGCAAAGAAAAACAAAGCCCGGTTTGCGGTTTCATCAGATAGATCACCGGCCATACGGTAAAAAAGGACAAGTGCTCCAACAGCGCACAGGTTACTGACCAGAACGGCCGCCGTCATAGGTGCTACGCCGGTCAATGAAAGCAGATGTATCAGTGCGGAATACATCGGCGGCCAGACGGTAAGAAAAGCACGCGAATACCCATTTTGGGCTATATCCAGATAATGGACCGTATCCCATCGGTACCAGGGGGCTAAAAACAGGTGGTTCAATACACTACCGTGCTCTAATAATGCGAGCATGCCGCGCGCCGGTTCGTCTGTGGGGGTTACGTCTGCAGGGAAAACATTCAGCAATAGTAAAGTAGCAGAACTCCACAGGCGTATTCCCAGAAACGTCAACAAACCGGTCTTAACGGCCTTTTTCCATGGAGCCGGCAGGGATATCCGGTTCATTCACCCCCCTGAATTTTCCGGTAATCTAAAAATGAATACAAGCTGATCGGAGTTCGCACTACCCTATTGTAATTGGGTCAACCATTCTTTGGCGGCGTCTTCAGAATCAAACGTCTTTATTTCATGCAGTGTCAGGAACCGAACTGTATTTAAAATAGCCTGTTTTACAGAGTCCATTCCCACAACCGCGGTGGCTTTTATGTAAGGGCTGTTGGTCATGGAAAAATGTTTGATCCCGGAGACTGTTTCTTTGGAATATGAAACATTCTTGACGTCTGTTAGAAATAGAACAGATCCCCGTGGAAGCGTTTTAATTACCTCGGTCGCTTCCTGCATAACAAGCACCGCCTCTTCCACGTTCAAAGAAGAAAGATCAGCTCTGACAATTTTCTTCTCCGCATACTCCACAATATCAACCCGTGACATTGAGCCCTCCTGATGTATTATTAATGCCGAAGAAATATATAAAACTATTATAAAAGTTATTTTGCGGTTATAAAAAGTTGTGATAAATGACAGTGCCTAATTGCATTACATCATATGTTAAGATAAAGTATATAAAAATGATCGTATAATTACATATCCCGGAGGAGAGGGGCTATGGGATCTAAGGTCACGATCGACGTTTCAAATACCCAAGGTAGAAAACGAATATTTTCTTACGAAGATCACGATACATTCATGGTAGGGCGGATGAATGATTGTCATCTATGTATTGAAGATGACACTTATCTATCTCGCCATCATTTCATTATGGAAGTCAATCCACCACACGCCCGATTACAAGATCTGGGCAGCCTGAATGGGACATATGTCAACGGGAAAAAAGTCGGCGGAAGGGATGTAACCGAAACTCCTGAAGAAGCGCTATCCCGGTATAAATTTCCCTGGGTAGACCTTAAAGACGGCGATGTGATAAGCACCGGTGACACAACGTTTCGGATGATCATTCAATCTCCTGACCGGGTGACCGGACCAATTCGCTGCCAGAAGTGCGGGCGCGATGTATCCAATGAAAGTGGAGCCGCGAGAGGCGGGACATATATTTGTGAGTCCTGCCAGAAATCAGCGGAATCCAGTCCATTTGAATTGTTGCAACAGTTCCTCGATGAAAACCGCCTGAACCGGCCTTTGGTAGCCGGACGAATATCCAACACGTCCAGACTGGGCTTTACGCAAAACGAGGCTATGAATTTTAGCGATTGGGATGTCGTCCGGGTTTTGGGTGTCGGCGTGTTCGGAGCATCGTACCACATCGTTCATCGCTCTACCAAAAAGCAGGCCGCTCTAAAATTGATGTTACCCCGAACCGCGGCCGGTAAGGATGTTCAAGAAAGTTTCCTCCGTGACACCCAGGTGGTTCAAAAGATCAAACACCACAATATTAACGAAGTATTCGAATCGGGGTACCGCAACGGAATTTTTTACTTTGTTATGGATTACTGCAACGTTGGCAACCTTGAATCTCTCCGGCGTGGTGGAAAGGTGCAAACGACTTTCCTGGTGCTTTCTATGCTGCAGGTTCTGGAAGCGTTAACGACAGCCCATAATGAAGGGTATATCCATCGCGGTATCAAACCGCAGAATATTCTTCTGAACAGCGCGGACAACAATTTGACCACCCGCATCTCTGATTTTGGCCTGACCCGCAGTTTTATCCGCAACGGTCTGAGCGGCATGACCGTTACCGGATCTGCCGTCGGTTCATACCCATATACACCTCGTGAACAGGTGGTTGACTTTCGTGTCGCCCGCCCGGAAACAGATATATGGGCTTTGGGTGCCACCATGTATAACCTGCTAACCGGCGAGTTCCCCCGCAATTTTATGCACGGCAAAGATCCGCTGGATGTTATCCTGAACGGAGATATTATTCCTATTCGCCAACGAGACCCCTCAATTCCTCTTGATATTGCCGAGATTATTGACCATGCCGTACGCAATGACCCATCCGAACGATACCAGCACGCCGGTGAAATGCTCTCCGCTCTGAAACGGGTATGGAAAAAGACAGGATAATCCACTATCTTTTTCTTGACACACCCCCATACCTCGAGTAGAATACACCAACTCGCCGAGATAGCTCAGTTGGTAGAGCACACGACTGAAAATTGTGGTGTCCTGGGTCCGATTCCCAGTCTCGGCACTAAAACACCCGGTAATCCACCGGGTGTTTTTGGTTTCCTGGCGTGTTACAATGCGCGGTATGCCCAATTTCTTCAGTATATTCAGGAAACGCTTCATCCTTTTGAGCCTATTACTCGCGATTGGTATTATTGGCCTGTGGATGGCCCTCACTCCCACCACTCCCGCAGGTACAGCCAATATCATCCTGGTCCGATCTACAGGGGGCATTGCCCCGGTATTCACGGTGGAAAACCGTCTGGCGGATATTTTGATTGCGGCAAAAATCCAGCTCAATCCCGGAGACCGGTATTTAGTCGATGGACAGATGTACAAACCGGACCAGAGTCTTCCGGCGGCAAAAAAAAGAACCATCCAAATTATCCCGGCTTCAAAAATTACGTTGATCCAGAACGGAAAACAAAAAGTGATTTTCAGTTCCGCGCCTACTCTAGGGCAAGCCCTCTGGGAGAACGGTATTCGTTTGACAACCACAGACCGGGTGTCTCCATCTGTTGATACCTTCATCGCGGGAGATCTTCAGGTAAACATTGAAGCTGCGCGCGGTGTTATGGTGGAGGATGGCGAAAAGCAGATACAGATCCGCACTGCCGCTGTCACAATTGGCGAAGCCCTGGCGGAAAACGGTCTGGCTCTAAACGCGTTAGATACCACAGATCCGGCACCCGATCAGCCTTTACCGGTGGGGAAACCCATCCGGATTCTGCGCAATACAGAAGAAATCGTGTTGACCGGCAAAGTCATTGAGTTTGAGAATGAAAATGTCGTAAAAGAGGATATGGATCAGGGAACCAGTGAAATTGTTCAACCCGGCGAGAATGGATATGAACTATCACGCCAAAAGGTGTTTTACACCAACGGAAAAGAGACATCGCGTATTAATGAAGGTTCTTCTGTCATCAAAAATCCAGTTAAGCAAATAACGAATGTTGGCTCGAAAGCCGTTGTGCGTTCAGTAGATATTGGCTCGCAATCCCTCGATTATTATCGAATGGAAGAAGTCTATGTGACATCATACTCCCCCTGCCGCCAGGGTTACCCGGATTGCCGCAAAAGTACCGCCAGCGGCACCCCTCTGGCCAAAGGTGTGATCGCCGTTACACCACAATGGTACAGAATTTTTGCCGGTACCCAAATTTACATCCCCGGTTATGGTGTGGGTACAGTGGCCGATACAGGTGGCGGAATTCCCGGTAAATACTGGATCGATCTTGGATACAGCGAAGAAGATTTTGTCAACTGGCACCAAACCGTCACAGTCTATTTCCTCAATCCGGCTCCCCCAAACGTCCCCGAGGTGCTTCCTTGACAATCCAACAACCAGATTACATCTCGTTGATGAAACGCTTCAACATCCAGCCGCGAAAATCGCTGGGACAGAACTTTTTGCTTGATGCGTCCATTCTGAACCAGATCGTCCAATCCGCCGGAGTGACAGCCGATTCCGATGTGCTGGAGATTGGCGCCGGGCTTGGCAGTCTGACCTTCACGCTGGCGAACCTGGCAAAGCATGTCACCACGGTGGAACTTGATCGCAACCTTATCCCGGTATTACAGGAAGTATTGAAACCATTTCCACATGTCGATATCATTCAGGGTGATATCCTGGAGATACCAATTGAAGGGTTGCCGATAAAACCCGGCTATTTTGTGGTAGCCAACATCCCCTACTACATCACATCCGCCGTAATCCGTCATTTATTGGAATCGTCGGTGAAACCAGAACGCCTTCTATTAACGGTACAACGTGAGGTAGCAGAACGTATTTGCGCCAAACCGGGTGATCTCAGCCTTCTGGCGCTTAGTGTTCAGGTATACGGAGCCCCTTCTATCACCGGCCGTCTACCGGCTGGCGCATTCTATCCGCCGCCATCGGTCGATTCCGCCTGTGTGCGAGTGGATATCCATCATGAATCTCTGATCCAACCTGACCGGCTTGATCTGTTTTTCAAGCTCATCAAAGCCGGGTTCAGTCAAAAACGCAAAACCCTTCGAAACGCACTTTCTGCCGGTCTTGCCTTGCCGGCGGAAAAAATTGCGGTACTATTGGATTCCGCTTCGGTTGACCCCATGCGGCGAGCGGAAACACTCACCATTGCGGAATGGGGCCGTATCGTGGAACTTTTTAATGGCAGCAAATTACTCTGAAGAAAGTTGCTCCCGGCTTACTTGTGAAGCCTGTCAACGGGACATATAATTAACGTAGAACGTATGAACAATACAACTCCTGTAGAGAATGATCCCTCGGAGGTCAATTCGCCGGATGTTATGACCGAAAAGGGTGAAGAAACACATTCGATTCCCCTGCGCACCTATCTTCTGGAAATCTTCCAAACATTGATCCTCGCGGCAGTGATGTATGTGATGATTGATGCTGTGATCGCGCGGGTTCGTGTCGAAAACATCAGTATGTTACCCACCCTTCATCCCGGAGAATTTCTGCTGGTCAACAAAATCGCTTACAAGATCAACGCTATGTCGCGTGGTGATATTGTCATCTTCCATCATGACGAAAAGGAAGATTACATCAAGCGATTAATCGGATTACCGGGTGATGTGGTCATAGTAAAAGACGGAAAAGTGACTGTCAACAATCAAACGCTGATCGAACCATATATTGCTGCTCCACCAAGCTACACAGGAGAATGGCAGGTACCCGCTGGTTCGGTTTTTGTACTGGGTGACAACCGCAACTCGTCATCAGATTCACATTCCTGGGGTTTTGTGTCTCTCGACAGGTTGATAGGGAAAGCGCTGGTTGTCTACTGGCCGCCGCAAAACATGCAGATTCTTACTCACCCCGATATCGTCAGCGCGACCTCGGGGTCAACCCCCTGATTGACCCGGGTAGACAGCCTTTACATAAAAATATTACCCGAACGGAATAAAGGTAAAATAGAAATGATCTTAAGCGAGACAGAATATTTGAAAGGTCGCGCCCATGCCTGACGAACTTCAAACCCGAGGAATTCCCTGCTCCGAATGCCAGGCCGGGATAATGCGTTACCGCAAGGTAACCTACCTTACCTGGCTAAATGAAGACTTGATCACTGTTCCAGACTTTCCAGCGTGGGTGTGTGATGTTTGCGGAAGACGTGAATATGACGGACAGGCCATTTTTCAATTGAATCTTATGCTCAACCCGACGGCTGGAAAGCCTACCCCCGTTGTGCGTAAGCATCGGGTGAACAAGAAAAAAACCCAGCAAAAACGTCCGCGCGCCAGCCGTCCTGAATAGCTTACGGCTGCCAGGCAGCCTCTTTCGAACTAGAAGTCAATTCACTAACGCCATTTTGTATCAACCCGGCAGCCGTCATGATATATATTTGCGGTATCCCATCTCGTTCAGATGTAAATGCGATCCATCGGCCATCAGGCGACCAGGTTGGATCATAGTCTTTGCCAGTTTTCGTGACCAGTGAAAAATTCGCCCCTCTGGATTGATATTCGACAATCCCAATCCACCGATCGCGGTTTTTTGTGCGAGTATATGCTACCCGGCTTCCATCTGATGAGAACACTGGATCTGTCACCTGCCCCAACCGGCCGTGAGACTGGTTGGTATCGAACGGATTGACTTTTGTGTAACCGGCATCCGCTGCACGCAGAGCAAAATAATTGGCGCTGCCGGATGTGATCACAAAGAACAGGGTTCGTCCATCCGGCGACCAGACACCCTGCGATTCCAGGTATCCAGACGCGATCGGACGGATGTTACGGCCGTCAGCATCCATCAGGTAAAGCTGCTTTTTGCCGGTTTTCGATTCGACCGCCGTAAAACAGATCATTTTCCCATCCGGAGACCAAGCCGCGTCAGTCTCGTCTCCCTCCCGGTTGGAAAGGTCAACCGGGTCACCGCCGGTTATGGAAATTCGCCAGATATCTAATCCGTTTGCCAGTGAGCCATTTACCGCCGGGGCAGAATAGATGAGATATTTTCCATCTGGCGACCAGGCAGGCCGAGTCTTATCCCCCACCCCGGTTGTCAACGGGCGGTTGGTAACCGCAACCGGTTTACCGTCTTTGTTCAAAGCAGTTTCCATCAACCATACCTGCCAGAATTTGTCATCAATTCCTTTGCTTGAATACGCCAGTAATTTGCCGCCTGCCAGTAATGAGGGTAATTCTGTTTCAACCCGCGCATTCACCGTATCCGTGACGGGCAAAAGCATACGCGCATCTGTTGTTGACGTTGGTTCTGTTTTTTCTTCCACCACAGATAGCGCGGCATCCGGGAGACTAACAGTGGGTTCAGGTTTTAGCCATCCGCCTATAATAATGAAAGCTGCCAACGCGAGAATTGCGAGAAAAGAAAACAGTAATGCCAGCGCGGTCCATCGGCGCCTGCCGGTTTCCGGTTCAACAATTCTTTGTTGGGTTTTATCAAACCGGTACCCCGTATCTTGCAGCCCGGTCAAAAAATCTTTAATGCTCGGGAACCGGTCTTCCGGGTTAATAGACATCGCTTTTTCCAGAGCATCTGACACATTCTCTGGAATCAGGGTATTCAACGTACAGGCATCTGGCAAAAATTCTTTGTCCAGAACCCGTTTAATGCTATCCACCGGCCGGATGCCGGTCAAAAGAGTATAGAGCGTGGCTGCCAATGCGTATTGATCGGAGTATGGTCCGGTGCGGCCGCCTCCCGCCTGTTCGGGTGGAGCGAATCCGGGTGTGTAGCCGCGCGCTCCGATGGATGTTTTTTGAGACAGGTCAGTTGCTTTCGCAATCCCAAAATCGACAAGCACCGGCGATCCATCCGCCCGTAATTTGATATTTCCCGGTTTGATGTCCCGGTGAATGACGGGAGGGTTTTGAGAATGCATGTATGAGAGCGCGTCACCCAGTTGTAAAGCCAGGGGCAGTATCACCTGCCAGGGTTGACGGCCATCTCGCTCCAGCCAGGATTGAAGGTCCAATCCCGGCAGATAATCCATCACCAGATATTGGCATGGCTCTTCGACAAAATAATCTGTCACACGCGGAAGATTAGGGTGGCGCAAAGCAGCCAGCAGGTGGGCTTCTTGCAAGAACTGGACGGCGCTTTCTTCACCGGTAGAGAAGTTGACCTTTACAGCCGCTTCTCGATTAAGCGTCAGGTCATCAGCCAAATAGACCATTCCCATTCCGCCTTTTCCCAGAAGCCGAATGATCCGGTATCGACCACGCAACAGAAAACCCGCCTGAAGTTCGTTCATGGATCTATTCTAGTATGTCCGTCATTTTTTTGCCGCTGTACATTTGACCCGAGTTCGGTTAAATGCTATTATTTTCAACAGGTTTTATTTTTTTTTTATTCTTTTTATCCAGAACATTAACATAATTGAAGGAGACCTCGATGAGCTCTGATTTTTTGATTCGTCTCATTGGAATGATTGTTTTTTCTATTTTTGGCATCTATTGGGGTTCTTCACTGGGGAAACTTGCCATTCCAGGTTATGGCAATCAGACTCTTAATATTGAGCAATACACCTTTACCTTCGGACTGGTAGGAGCGTTGGCTGGATTGGTGCTTACACCATATTTAACCACCCGTCCCATCCGCGCGATGAAAAGCATGCTGGCCAGACTTTCAGCCCAGCAATTGTTTGCCGGTCTTGCCGGACTGGTAAGTGGTTTGATCATCGCCGCCCTCCTGTCGTTTCCCCTTTCTATGCTGCCCAAACCTCTGGGAGAAATTCTCCCGTTCATCGGTGTGCTGGTCTTTGGGTATCTGTGTGTTTCGATATTTGTCATGCGCCAGAATGACCTGTACGCGGTTATGCAGGGTGTGTTCCCGCGCAGCGGGTTAGACCGCCCCGGTGAAAACAGCGGCGCGGGATGGGCGGAAAGCCGTACCATCCTGTTGGATACCAGTGTGATTATTGACGGCCGTATAGCGGATATTGCCCGCACCGGCTTCCTGCCCGGGTCTTTATTGATTCCACGGTTTGTATTGAACGAATTGCAATATATTGCCGACTCGGCTGACAGCATGCGCAGGCAGCGCGGCCGCCGCGGTATGGAAGTGCTTGCCCAGCTTCAAAAGGAACCCAGTATCCCGGTCCGCATCACCGATATCGATGTGGAAGGTATTCGTGAAGTGGATGACAAGCTGATCACCCTTGCCCGTCAGCTGCGCAGTCCGATCCTCACCAACGACTACAACCTCAATCGTGTCGCTGAATTGCAGGGTGTAACCATCTTAAACGTGAACGAACTGGCAAATGCGGTAAAATCTGTCCTGCTGCCCGGTGAGATATTGAACACGCGCGTAATTCAGGAAGGTAAGGAACCGGGACAGGGTGTTGGATATATGGATGACGGCACTATGGTAGTGATTGAGAACGGCCAGCGTTACCTGAACCAACAAATTAATGTGATTGTTACCAAAGTATTACAGACAGCCGCCGGCCGCATGATCTTTGCCAGACCGGAAGAGCGGTTGTATTCAGGTCAGGAGTAAGCATATGGGTATTAAGATCTACAACACACTAACCAGAAAGAAAGAAGATTTTGTCACGATCGAACCGAATAAAGTCCGCATGTATGTTTGCGGGCCAACGGTCTACAGCAACGCGCATATCGGTCATGCGATGTCTTCTCTGGTGTTTGACATCATCAAACGCTACCTGCAATTTCGTGGGTACAACGTCAACCATGTAATGAACTTCACGGATGTTGACGACAAGATCATCAACCGCGCTAACCAACAAGGTGTAGACCCATTTGAACTGGCGGAAGGTTACATTCAGGAATTCCGCCGTCACCTTAAAGATCTGAATATCCTGCCTGCTACTTATAACCCGCGTGCCACACTGGAAATGCCTCAGATATTGAATATGATCCAGGGACTGATCGATAAAGGCTATGCGTATCCCAAAGATGGCGACGTGTACTTCCGAGTCACAAAAGATGACGATTATGGCAAGCTATCCGGCCGCAGGTTGGATGATATGCAAGCCGGCGCGCGTATTGAAGTGGATGACCGCAAGGAAAATCCTATGGATTTCGCACTGTGGAAAGCCGCCAAACCGGACGAACCCGCCTGGGATACTCCCTGGGGCCGCGGACGCCCCGGCTGGCATATTGAATGCTCGGCTATGAATCTCACTCACCTCGGTGAAGAGATTGACATTCACGGCGGCGGTAACGATCTGATCTTTCCGCATCATGAAAATGAGATCGCGCAAAGCGAATCTTTCACCGGAAAACAGTTCGCCCGGTACTGGGTACACAACGGTATGCTTACTCTCTCTGGCGAAAAGATGTCGAAGTCACTGGGTAATCTGGTTTCGATCGACGAGTTCCTCTCCCAACATTCTGCCAGCACCCTGCGATTAATGGTGCTGAATTCCGGTTATCGCAGTCCTCTGACCTTTAATGATGAGGTTCTAACCGCCGCGGACAAAGGTTTGGAACGATTGCGTTCCGCCTTGAAACCCGCCATGCCGGGTGCTTCCAACACATCTGATGAAGTCAAGAAGGCTCTGGCCGACCAATCAAAGAAAACCCGCGACGCGTTCATCGAGAACATGGATGACGATTTCAACAGTGCCGGCGCCCTGGGACATATGTTTGACCTGGTTCGGGTAATCAACCAGGCACGTGCCGATGGAGCCACCGATGATGTGCTGAAACCGGCACAGTCAACATTGAGAGAACTGTGCGATGTATTCGGGTTGGTTCTCGAAAAAGAAACCGGTGACGATCAGTCCGCCGCTCCGTTCATTGACTATCTTGTGGAGTTGCGCAACGAGATGCGCAAGCAAAAACTGTTCGCCTTCAGCGATCAGATCCGCGACCGGCTGGCATCACTGGGCGTGGTACTCGAAGACAGCAAAGATGGCACCACCTGGCATAGGGCCTGATTACCGTGAGAGAATGGATCACCGGCCGCAACCCTGTCTTTGAAACCCTTTCTGCTCATCGACGTCAGTGTTTTCGTCTGATGCTGGGCAACGGTGTGGAAGAAAAAGGCGTAATCGCCGAAATTCTTGGCATGGTCAAGGATTTGAAGATTCCCGTTGAGCGCGTAAACCGCCAGAAGATCGACTCGCTGGGAGGTAACCCTCAAGGTGTGGCGCTCGAAACCGCCCCCTACCCGTACTCCGACCTGCACAGTATCTTGAAGGCAGCGGAACGAAAGGAAGAAAAACCTTTCATCCTGATTCTGGACACACTTCAAGATCCTCAGAACCTGGGAACCCTGCTGCGTTCCGCCGAAGCCTTTGGCGTGCATGGGGTTATCATCCCTTCCCACAACGCGGCGGGCGTCACCCCGGCTGTAGTCCATTCCTCTTCTGGTGCCTGTGAGCACCTTTTGATCGCGGCCACAAACCTGGCACAGGCCATATCCGAGATGAAACAGGCGAATATATGGGTCATCGGTTTAGATGCGGGGGATGACGCTCAGGATATTGCCAGCGTACGGCTGGATGGCGCGCTGGGGCTGGTAGTTGGCAGCGAAGCGGAAGGTATGCGCGCGCTTGTGCGCCGCTCCTGTGATGTGATCGCCCGCCTGCCCATGACAGGCCGTATTGAATCACTCAACGCGGCTGTCTCTGGCTCCATTGCCCTTTATCTGGCGTCACGCGCCAGATAAACAAAATTCTTACTGTATAGCGGATCATGAGATGTCATGGTCCGCTTTTTTTTGTACTATCCCCGATTGTAGAATATTTGTACATAATATTGATAATATCGATAAAACATCTATACTTAAAACCATAAGGATAACTATCCTGATAATGACATATAAAACGTATGGAGGAAAACATGTTAAGCAAGAACCTTGCGTCAGAGATCAATACCCAGATCAAATTAGAGCTTTATTCAGCCTACCTGTACCTTTCAATGGCTGCTTATTTTGAAAGCGAAAACCTTCCCGGCTTTGCATCGTGGATGAAAAAACAGGCAGGCGAAGAACAGGAACATGCATTAAAGTTTTTTGAATACCTGAACGACCGGGGGGATAAGGTTGTTCTGCAGGCGATCGAACAGCCACCATCAACATTCAAATCTCCACTGGCGGTCTTTGAACAGGCATTGGAACACGAAAAATCTGTTACAGCCCGCATCAACCTGTTGTATGGTATTGCTGTCAAAGATAATGACTATGCCAGCCAGACCTTTCTGAACTGGTTCGTTACCGAGCAGGTGGAAGAAGAAAAGAATGCCACCCAGATCGTGGAATGGCTGAAAATGGCGGGTGATTCTGCCAACGCCCTCTTCCAGATCAACGGTATGCTGGCTGGCCGGTAAAACCTGTCGAATTGAATGAAAAAGGTCCCGCCTGAAACCAGACGGGACCTTTTTATCGATGTACGGAATTTATATTAACACCCATATCAGGTAAAACAATATCATTAATATCCCAATCCCGAACCGCGCCAGCATAGAGAATCCGCAACCCATGGCCATACTTTTCGTGGAATTCAACGCCTGTCGCCAGTTTTTTAGCCGGATCACTTCCACGATGAACAATGCCAGCAATGCGCAGATCAACCCTCCAAACGGAAACAGAAAAGGGATAAAACTCCCCAGAATTCCAGCGACCATAGAAATTCCAATGGCCAGCCATGAAGCTCCGGCTCCCTTGGCGGTGGCGCCCATGAGAATATTATCCACCACACTTCCGAAAGCCATCAGGGCTGTGATCGCAATAAACAGCACGATTCCGCCAGCCGTATAAGTCTGATTTATCACTTCATAAACACCGTAGACCAACGCCCCCGCCCAGATGATCACCAGCCCGGGAACCAGATTGGTCAGCAGGCTGAATAACCCGAAAACCATAACGGTAAAAATGACAGCCTGAAAAAGAGCGAGAGCTACGTTATTCATTCATCTCCTGTAATGTGGGTCAGCGGATGACGTCCACGCCGCCCATCCAAGGGCGCAGGACATCTGGTACTACAATGCTGCCATCAGACTGCTGGTATGTTTCCATCACCGAGATCAGTGTGCGGGGCAGACCAAGTCCGGAACCATTAAGTGTATGCACCAGGCGGTTCTTGCCACCATCAGCCGGTTTGTATTTGATATTCGCGCGGCGCGCCTGAAAATCTTCCACATTGGAAACGGACGAAACTTCCAGCCATTCTCCGCAACCCGGCGCCCAGACTTCCACGTCATAGGTGATGCGGGCGTTGAAACCCAGGTCGCCCGTGCACAGGCGTTTGATGCGGTAGGTCAGGCCGAGACCTTTGCAGGTAGCTTCGGCATCCGCCACCATTTTATCTAATTCTTTCGCGCTGTCTTCCGGGCGGCAAAAGATATACATCTCCACTTTATCAAACTGGTGACCGCGTTTGATACCGCGAACATCGCGCCCAGCGCTCATTTTCTCGCGCCGAAAACACGGGGTATAGGCGGTGTAACGCAACGGCAGAGAGGCATCGTCAAGAACATCTCCCATGTGAATACCGGTAAGAGGAACTTCCGCCGTGGGCACCATCCAGAAATCTTCTTCGTGGTCGCGATATAGATTATCGGCAAATTTCGGCAGTTGACCTGAACCGTACAACACGTCACCCTTGACCATGAACGGCAGATACTGCTCACGATACCCCTGCTTAATATGCAGGTCTAACATATAGGCGATCAACGCGCGCTGCAAACGTGCGCCGGCGCCGGAAAGCACATAGAAGCGCGAGCCGGTGATCTTAACGCCCTGGTCAAAATTAATGATCCCAAGTTTCGGCCCCAGTTCCCAGTGCGGCAGCGGGGTGAAGTCATACTTTGGTTCTTCACCGATAACGCGCACAACAATATTTTCACTGTCATCTTTGCCGAGAGGGGTATCTTCCGCCGGCAGGTTGGGGATGCCGGAAAGGATCTCGGTCTGTTCGGCTTCCACTTTGCGGATCTGTTCGTCAAGTTCTGCGATCTGGTCACCCACAACACGCATGGCTTCAATTTTTGCTTTGCGTTGTTCCGGGTCTTTGACCTGTGAAATCTCTTTCGAAACGGTGTTACGTTCGTTCTTCAGGGCTTCCGCTTTCGTCAGCAGGCTTCGCCGCTGCTGGTCGATCTCCAGAATGCGTGAAACGACGTCTGTATCCATCTGGCGCAGTTTCAGGGCATTGCGCACAACATCGGGGTTTTCACGAATGAGATTGATATCCAACATGGGGCATCCTCCTGAAGAACATGAAAATTAGCTTAAAGATACCGGTATTATAAAGCGAAACAGATACCTGCCCCCAAATCATATCTCCCCAGAAACCCGTAGAATGTTCATCAGGCTCATGTTTATATACGCAATAATTCGAAAATTGGTTCACGATATCCGATAGGATTTGGAGATTGTATTCGTTTGACCGAATCCGGGCAGACCGGTCAAAAATACAAGTCGGGGTTCGCTATCCGAACACGGATTGCCGCTTCACCAATAACCGGACACTTGTTCTCGCATACACCGCAGCCGATACATTTGCTTCTGTCCACCTGCGGTACCCGGATCGAACGTTTTGTTCCGTCGAAATCAACAATATCCAGGTCTGTGAGAGTGATCGCTTTTTCGGGCAGCGGGCACATTTCTTCACACACCATGCACATTTTGTGGTCTGACCAGGCCAGACAGTGATTCTGGTCAATAAACGCTTTGCCGATGACTGTAGTCTGCTTTAGCTCAAGTGATAATGCTGGTATTGCATCCACAGGGCAAACCTGCCCGCAGATGTTACAGGTGAATTCGCAATACCCGCGTTCAGGTTCCAGAACGGGAGTCCATAACCGTTCCAACCCGAATTGCGTGCCGGCCGGTTGGATGATGTTGGTCGGGCAGGCGCGAACGCATATACCACAACGTAAACAGTTGCTTAAAATATGTTCCTCTGCTGCGCCCGGCGGCCGCAGCAGGCGGACATTCGGGTGTTCGAACTTCCCCTGACTATGAAATAGCGCGGCGCCGGCCACTGAAACGACGGCTGTCGTTACAAGATGACGCCGCCGCGGATCGTAGTCAAATCCGATGGCGGGCGTATGTGGTGAATGAACTGCAAGAGTACTATCAGGGCAGTTCGTAAAACAATCCAGGCACAGAATGCATTCACCGGGATCGCTGCGATAACCTTTCTCTGGATCGATCGTTCCAGTAGGGCAAGCACGTGAACACAGGGCGCAATTTCGGCAGTTCTCCTCCGGTTCACGGCGGAACACGGCGATCTTGCCAATTAATCCCAGAAACGCGCCGGTCGGGCACAGGTACCGGCACCAGAAACGCGGGGCCAATTTATTCAACCCAAGAATGGACAGGAAGAACACACCAAAGAGCAGCGCCTGCTCGAAAAATAGAGGCTCGAGGGGAAGAACAGCCGGCCTGAGAGTGACTTCCAGCCAGGAAATGAATCCCTGAAACAATGGGATGGGGTAGAGACTGGTTTCAATAATTGTCACGATCTGGTTCAAAGCCGGATGGATGGATGAGCCAAGTGTGCGGTACAGGATGGTCAATGGGTCAAATATCAGCAGGGTCAGATTCCCGAAAAGGGACGCGAACAGAATGACCAGCAACAGGCTGTATTTGGTGGTTCGCATTTCTTCCGGGATTCTGGCAGAATAATTCTTATTAAAGCGAACCAGATCCAGAGTGGTTCCCAGAGGGCATAACCACCCACACCATGCGCGGCCGGCAAGCAGAGCCAGAATAACAGCCAGTAATAACTCGATAACGGTCAGAGCCAAAAAACTCCGGCTGGACAGCAGACTGGTCAACGCCAGCAACGGGTCAAAGAGCATGAAATGACCGATGAGGTCATTACCCGGAACATCCTGGCGGCTGATCAGGAACAGATATATGAATGTAGCCAACAAAAGGAACTGTACGGCTTTACGTATAGTTATCCAGCGGGGGTGAACCTTTCTTATTTTCACCGGTTTACCGGCATCCGCTTTACCCAAGCGAGATTTCCTCAATTTTGATGTTCTCAATATCACTGCGGCCCAGTCCGGCTTTTTCTGCCAGTCCAATATAAGGGATCTGGTCTTTCGTTTTATTAAAGAAGCTCAGCGCGTATGTATCCGCCGCGACCACATCTGGGCTGGCAATAATGGTATTGAAGTCTTTGAGGTAATCCGGGCTTCCGCCAGTCGGACCGCCCCGCAGCATCACCCGGATGGCATCAATGATGGTCAATTGGGGGCGCACCCGGGTATTCAGGTCCACAATGGACTGGTCTAGCGAAACATGCATCTGCGAGCGGTTATTCACAACGCCCATCATGTTTTTGAGGCCCAGAGTAACCCCGGCTTCCATGTGCGATTTCGCCACCGGAACATTGATTATCACTTCGGCTTTCAAGATGTCATCATAGATGGCTGTCTTTCTTAATTTCACTCCATCGGGGATATCTGTGGGGACAAATTTCACTCGTGAAATGGGCACCATCTCTCCACCGGCTGCTTTGACAGCCGGACCTACACCACAAACTTCATACACGCTTTCTGAACTTCCCTGAAAGGGAAAATCCATGACCATCACTTTTGAAGCGCCGGCTTCCAGCGCCAGCTTGACGACCGCGGCGGCCACAGCCGGATGGGTTGTGGCACCCTGACTGGCAGGCGCCTTAATGCACATATTCGGTTTGATAAACACCTTCGCGCCTTTGGGCACGAAACGTTCCATGCCGCCTATAGCCGCTACCGCTCTGCGGATAAGCTCTTCCGGATCAGGTCCGCCGCGCGCGACAGCCAGGTATGCAAAGTCGCCTTGCGGGGTTTCTGACTTCGGAAATAACGGCGAAAAACGGTCTGAACTATGCTCTATTCCAGACAGAGGGGCAAACCCGGATAACCATTGCGAGAGAGTAACCGCTCCAAATCCTACGGCTGCCTTTCTAAATAATTCCCGTCGGCTGATCGATTTCATGTATCCCTCGGTTTTCATTACACTATGGGAACGTTATGTGTTCAAAAAAGGTTTTGTAAGTGAAAGTTCTACCAAATTTGGTTTAATCATACAAAAATACAAACAGGAAAACAAATAAGAACTTTCTTATCTGAAATTTCAAAAGATGGCCGATGATAAAAAACCGTAGTCTTTTTCATCCGGTCATACAAAATAATGATTAATAGTATTTACACGTCAGGTTTACTGATTATTAATCAACGAAATAGTACCATTCATTTATAGGTAACAAAACGAACCAGTATTTAACGCGCCTGCAACCATCCTGATTCTCTCTTCTTGTCGACGGGAAACGCGCTCGACATGAGCATGGAGCATATATGGACTCTGTCAATGACATTCGAACCGAACAAAAATTGACGTGGGGGTTTGGAATCATCATCTTTTTGATGCTACTCATGACCGCTCTGGGCTTCAAGGGTGTAACAGACCAGAATTCTAACCTGGATGCCATCTATAACAAACAAATGGTTCTGGTAATAAAAATTAAAGAGATTTATGGAAAGATCAACCGGATCAAGGGAGATATCTATCGATACATGGTTTCACCGGAAATGGGTTCAGACATTCTAACCGGTTTGAACACAACCATCAGCGAGGTTGACAAATCGGTTTCTGAACTACAAGACCTCGACAAAGATTCAGGGCAACTGGTGGAATTTACCAAAAACTGGCAGGAGTTCAAGGCCGCGGCAGAAGAGGCATCGTCCAATCTATCCAGTAATAATTTTGCCGGCGCTCTTATGAGCGTTTCTTCCGGCGGACGCGTATTTAAAGCCCAGCAGGCTGTGGAAGACGAATTTTCACGATTGGAAAAGCAAATGCAGGCGCAATCCAATGAGAAATTCACATCTGCGGTCAATGTTTTCCACACAACCCGGATCGTACTGGTTTCTGGATTTGTTATTTGCCTAGCTCTTTCTATCATTATTATCTTTATCCTCAGTCGAAGCATTAATATCCCCCTGAAAGCATTGAATAACGCTCTACAAACATTAATGATTGGCAGCACAGAGTTGATTATTGAAGAAAAGACGAGAAAAAAATTGCTTGCACGAAAAGATGAATTTGGAGACCTTTGTCGATCTGTAGTGAACACCC
This sequence comes from Leptolinea sp. HRD-7, assembly GCA_024363285.1. Lineage (GTDB taxonomy): Bacteria > Chloroflexota > Anaerolineae > Anaerolineales > Anaerolineaceae > Leptolinea. The sequence goes on from AP024710.1 coordinate 26,241, forward strand.
GGCATTATCTGATGGAAATGACATCAGCTGCCTCATCAATCGCGCAGAATGACCTTTCTGTAGTCGTTGAGCCAAAATCGGATAAAGACACTCTGGGCAATATGCTGCTGATCATGTCGCGCAATCTGCATAAAACCATATCCGATGTCGCTTCAGCAACGTTACGCGTGAAAGAGACATCAGACCAACTGGCCAATGCCTCCAATCAATCCAGTCAGGCAACCAATCAGATATCCACCACTATTCAACAGGTAGCCACCGGAACCACCCAGCAGGCGGAAGCCGTGAACCGGACCGCCTCGTCCATCGAACAGATGGGGCGCGCCATTGACGGTGTAGCCCGTGGTGCGCAAGATCAGGCTAATGCCACCACAAAAGCCTTCTCCATGACGAACAAATTATCGGAAGCGATTGACCAGGTATCGGGAAATATTGGTCAGGTAGTCGAAGACTCAAACGAAGCTGCTGAAGCCGCCCGACGTGGATATCAGATGGTAAATCAGACCCTGTCGGGTATGCAATCGATCAAGAAAGCTGTTGACAATTCTTCGCGGATCGTTCAAGATATGGGCTCTCGTTCCGACCAGATCGGGGCTATTGTCACAACAATTGAAGATATCGCGTCTCAAACCAATCTTTTAGCCTTAAACGCCGCCATCGAAGCTGCCCGCGCCGGGGAAGCCGGCAAGGGTTTTGCCGTGGTTGCTGATGAAGTGCGAAAACTGGCGGAACGTTCCTCTGCATCCACAAAAGAAATTGCCGACCTGATCTTACATATTCAACAATCGGTGGCTGAAGCTGTGGAAGCCATGAACAGCGGCTCCAGGGAAGTTGACGCGGGAGTAAGTCTGGCCAATCAGTCTGGAGACGCGCTTCAGAACATATTGACCTCCAGTGAGAATGTCAACCGGCAGGCGAAAGATGCCTCAGCCGCCGCGGCATCTATGTCGGCAACCGCCAGTGAACTGGTATCCGCCGTAGAAACAGTGTCCGCTGTGGTGGAAGAGAACACCGCCGCCACCGAACAAATGTCAGCCAGCTCAACCGAAGTATTGCAGGCTATAGAGAATATCGCCTCGATTTCGGAAGAAAATTCCGCCGCGGTAGAGGAAGTCTCCGCGTCAGCCGAAGAGATGAACGCGCAGGCGGAGGAAGTCTCCGCGTCCGCCGCGGAATTATCAAACCTGGCGGATCAACTGGAGAAGATCGTCGAACAGTTCAAGCTCGCCTGAAACTCCGTGTCCGCATAACAGTTTTGTCCATTTGCGAAATGTGTGTGTTTTGAGAATAATCCCTGTATGGGAGAGTATTCAATCAACAATGAGAATACCCGATTCACCGGCCTTGTGACGAGCTCATCGTCCCCGGTTGGAACATCCTGCCAATTGCGAATCGAATCCGGTCCGGCCAATCGGTACCGACTGGCACAGATGGATGACTATTCGCGGCTGCCCCGAAAAAAATTCCTGTACCGCCCACCGGTCTCCCTCATCCTTCAGGCTCGCGTGTCTGACCGGTCATTACCCGGAACCTGGGGATTCGGCTTCTGGAATGATCCATTTGCTCTGGGTATGGGTATTCAGGGGGCGGGGCTCCGGATGCCATCGCTTCCACAGGCCGCCTGGTTCTTTTTTGGTTCCCCCAAAAATGACCTCAGCTTCCATTCATCCTCTCCGGCAAACGGATTGATGGCATCAGTCTTTTCTTCACAGCCTGTTCCACTATTCCTAGTCCCATTTGGGCTCCTGATAATTCCCTTTCTTTTCACAAAGAAGACGGCCCGTTTGGTAAGGCAGTTTGCTTCAAGGTTTATTCATGATGAATACACCATTCTCAGCCATGATGTGACACAATGGCATACCTATCATCTGGACTGGTTGACCGATTCGGTTAACTTCAGGGTTGATGATCAGTTGGTTTATACCGGCAAAAATTCACCGCGATCTCCCCTCGGGTTGGTCATCTGGGTAGACAATCAGTTTGCCGCGTTTTCAGCCAACGGATCGATCTGTTACGGCACCCAGGAAAACCCGACCCCGGCGGTTTTGGAAATCCGGAACCTGATGATTACTGTCCCTGATTCTCTGTGACCTTCAATTCGACTTGCGGCTGAATTCTACCGGAAGGATGATTTCACCCGCGTGTATGGTGCCAAAGTGCCGCACCCGGTCGGGATGGTTGTCAAGCAGCCAGGCGGTTGACGCGGCAATCATTGCCCGCAGTTCATGCCCGGGCAGTATCTGTTCCAACGGCACCTGTGATGTGCGCAATCGGAAGCGGGTAAATTCTTCCAGAAAATTCATCGGGTCTTTTAAGTTCAGACCGAACTCCCACAGCAGCAATTGACGCTGCAGGCGTCCTTCAAGAGAGCGAGAATCGTACGGCATTGCGCCGGTTACCAGCCAGTAAGCGGCGTCTGATTGTGTTTCAAAATACTGGCGGGCGCCGGTTTCGATGGAATACTCAAGCCGCTTTAAAGAATCTGCCAGTTCCAGGCTTCGTTCTACCCACAGGGGTGCTTTTTTGGTATGTTCTGGAAGAGCCAGATCATGGAAACCATCGGCTTCCAGCTCACGGTCACCAAGGCGGGTACAAGACTCAGTTGTATCCCCGGATTCAAACAAACCAATCTGTACAGAATTGTGCGCCAGGCACACCGGTCCGTTGACCGCCACCAGCGCGGAAGATTGTCCGGCCAGATAAGCAATCACATCGGTCAAACGGCCGTGTCCACAGGCAATCACCTCAAGGCCGGAATTGATGGCCGTATAAAAATACGGTTTCAGACCGGCCTGAACATCTATTCCGATGTAAGTTTGAAATGATTCCGCCATACCATAGAGTTTAATCGAACCAGGCACGGCGCGCAAACTCACCTGATCGCCAGAGATTTTTGGGATATCATCAATACTGTCTCATAATTCTATTTATTAACTGACGACGAGGTGACAACAATGAAATCCACAGTATTACTTTTTACACGTAATGGTATGGGGGATGGTCCTGCTGAATTACAGCAAATCCTGGCAGAAAAATATCTCAGTTTGACTCTGGACTCCGGCAATTTACCAGAGCGTATCCTCTTTTATACAGAAGGCGTTCACCTGGTCTGTGAGGGATCACGAGTTCTTTCGCAATTGACTGAGCTTGAGAATAGAGGAACGCAATTAATAGTCTGCAAAACCTGTGTCGATACATTCGGCGTTACCGATAAGGTAAAGGTTGGAATAGTTGGTGGAATGCCGGATATTCTAGAATCTATCCAGCAGGCAGATAAAGTCGTCAGTCTGTAGTCTGCTTTGCTGGCTGGTCTGTTATCAAGATCAGAATCTACCGGGAAATATCGACCGGGATGATTTTGACTGTAAGCGTTCCATTGACTATACTGGTAATTACCTGATTAATATTATTTTTGGAGGCTTGAAACAATGACCGAATCGTCTGCGTTTAAGTTGACCTATGCCACAATGTTTAATCCCCCTGAAGAACTTCATACCCGCTATGAAGCAACTCTGGCACAGAAAAAAGCCCGCCTGGGTGAAGAATATCCCATGTTCATCGATGGGAAAGAAGTAAAGGTAGACGAGAAATTTGAGGACCGTTCGCCCATCGATACCGGTATGGTTCTGGGGATCTTCCAGAAAGGCAACGCTGAGACCGCCAATCTGGCCGTGACTGCCGCGAAGAAAGCCTTCCCGGCCTGGTCTCACACTCCCTGGGAGAAACGGGTTGAATTGCTGCGAAAAACCGCCGCCCTGATGGATGAGCGCATCTATGAGTTCGGCGTGGCCATGTCATTGGAGGTCGGCAAGAACCGAACCGAAGCTCTGGGCGACGCGGCCGAGACCGCAGATTTGATCCGCTATGCCTGCGATCAGGTGGAAGCCCATAAAGGATTTGTGTATGAGATGGGGCATGACCCGTTGGTAGGGTATAGAGCGGATAACACCTCAGTTTTACGTCCGTATGGTGTATGGCTGGTGATCAGCCCCTTCAACTTCCCGTGCGCGTTGACAGGCGGACCTGTCGGGGCGGCTCTAGCCGCGGGGAATACCGTGGTGATGAAACCCGCCACCGATACGCCATGGACTGCCCGCCTGCTGGCGGAATGTCTGCGAGACGCGGGGTTGCCTGCCGGTGTGTTTAATTATGTGACTGGCGGCGGTGCCACCCTTGGACAGGCATTGATCGAGCATCCCGATGTGGCCGGCGTCACCTTCACCGGCTCATATGGTGTGGGTATGAAGCTCTACCGTGACTTTGCCGCCGGCAAGTGGGTACGCCCCACAATTCTGGAACTCGGTGGTAAGAACCCTGTGATCGTTACGAAACATGCCGATCTTGAAACAGCCGTTACCGGCATCATCCGCTCAGCGTTTGGACTGCAGGGACAAAAATGTTCGGCGGCTTCCCGCATTTACATTGAAGATGCCATTTACGATACTCTTGTGAATAAACTGGTAGATGCCACCAATAAACTGGTCATCGGCGATCCGACCGACCGTAAAGTATGGCTTGGCCCGGTAATTAATAAAGCCGCATACAACGACTACCAGAATTTTGTGGATGACCTGAAACATAACGGAAAGATTCTGACCGGCGGAAAAATTTTAACGGATGGCGCTCTGGCTAAAGGATATTTCTGCGCCCCCACCCTTGTGGAGAATTTGCCCTACAGTCACCAGCTCTGGAAACATGAAATGTTCCTGCCCATCTCTACCATTGGACGGGTCAAAAACCTGGATGAGGCGTTGGTACTCGCGAATGACGTTTCGTATGGTCTGACAGCCGGTATATACGGCAACGATGACGAAGTAGCCGTCTTCTTCGATAAGATCGAGGCGGGCGTAAACTATGCCAACCGTCCACAGGGTGCCACCACCGGCGCGTGGCCGGGCTTCCAACCGTTCGGCGGGTGGAAAGGTTCCGGTTCCAGCGGCAAGAATGCCGGCGGCCTGTACTATGTTCAGTTGTACATGCACGAACAGATCCGCACCCAGATTCGCAAAGCCTGAATCCGCTTATGAACAAGCTTTGCTCTCTCAGAGAAGCGGTCAGCCAGTATGTGAAAGATGGTGACACCGTCTACGCGGCCGGTTTCACCCACCTGATTCCCTTTGCCGCCGGGCATGAAATCATTCGGCAGGAACGCAAGAACCTGACCCTGGCACGAGCCACTCCGGACCTGATATACGAACAGATGGCCGCGGCCGGATGCGCGGCTAAGATCATCTTTTCGTACATGGGGAACCCGGGTGTCGGCTCATTGCGCAACCTGCGTTCGCTGGTGGAAAAGAAGCTTGTGGAGATCGAAGAATACTCTCACTTTGCCATGATCACCCGTCTGCAGGCCGGCGCGTCTGGACTGCCTTTCCTGCCGATGAACGAAACCGGCGCGTTTGATCTGGAAAAGGTCAACCCGAATTTCAAACGAGTGACCGACCCCTATTCCGGAAAGCCGGTGGTGGTGGTTCCCGCCCTCAACCCGGATGTGGCCATCATCCACGTCCAACGGGCGGATATCAGTGGTAACGCGCAGATCTGGGGAATACTTGGTGAACAGAAAGAAGCCGCCTTTGCTGCCGAACGCGTTATTCTCACAGCAGAAGAGATCGTTTCAGAAGAGGTCATCCGGTCAGATCCCAACCGAACTTTGATCCCGGACCTGATCGTGGATGCCGTCTGCCATGTACCGTTCTGCAGTCATCCCAGCTATACGCAAGGGTATTACGACCGTGACAATGAGTTCTACCTGCAATGGGACAAGATCAGCGAAACCCCCGAGTCCGTGCAACAATATCTGGATGAATGGGTTTACGGCCTTCCCGACCGGGAAGCCTACTGGAAGAAACTGGGTGAAAATACCCATGCCCGCCTTAAAGTGGGCGAAAGACTGAGCGTTCCGGTGAACTATGGCGAATACTGAGTACACCTCCACTGAATTGATGATCGTCAACTCGGCGCGTCTCCTACGTGATGGTGACGTGGTTTTTGTCGGTGTGGGGTTGCCCAATCTGGCGTGCAACCTGGCACAGCGCACCCATGCCCCTAACCTGCAGATGATCTACGAAGCCGGCGTGATTGGCGCGCGGCCCGCGCGTCTGCCCCTCTCCATTGGTGACCCCACACTGGTATCCGGCGCGTCATCGGTGTGCAGCATGTACGAGATTTTCACCCTTTATCTGCAGCGCGGCAATGTAGATGTCGGCTTCCTGGGTGGCGCGCAGATCGACAAATTTGGCAATATCAACGCCACCGTCATCGGCGACTACGCGCAACCAAAAACCCGCCTTCCGGGTTCCGGCGGTTCGCGTGAGATCGCTGCCTGGGCGAACCGCTGCTATATCATCACCCCTCACCAGAAACGCCGTTTTCCCGAGAAGGTGGATTTCTGCACCTCCGCGGGTTTTATCGACGGCAGCGGTGGGCGTGAAAAACTCAATCTGCGCGGCAAAGGCCCTCAGGCTGTGGTGACCGATATTGGTATCCTTCAGCCGGATGCCAGCGGCGAACTGGTGTTAACGGCTCTGCACCCCGGCCGAACATTAGATGAAGCCCGCGAAAACACCGGATGGGCGCTGCGCTGCGAGGCATGCAATACCGTCACCGAGCCGCCCACACCAGAAGAAATCGGCATTTTACGGCAAGACCTTGACCCTGAAGGGATTTATCTCAAATGACCAGCGAACCTTTACACCTCTTGATCACCATGCCATTTACAGAAGCACAGATTGAGCAGATTCGATCGGTTTCTCCCAGACTGAAAGTCACCGCCATGCGGGCGCATCAACCCAACGAAGTTCCAGATGAGATCTGGTCCAAAACAAATATTCTGTATACCGACTCGGTGCTGCCGGAGCCAACTCAGGCTCCCAACCTGAAATGGATCCAGTTCCATTACACCGGTATTGACTATGCCATCAAGAAACCGATCATGGAAAAACCCGGCCTTATTGCCACCACAATGAGCGGCGCCAACGCCCCGCAAATGGCGGAATATGCGCTTACCATGATGTTGGTCCTTGGCGCGAATGTCAAAGGGATGATCGAAAATCAAACAAAATCGCATTGGCCGGATAAACGCTGGGAGCATTACAAACATCACGAACTGCGTGGAAGCACCGTTGGATTGATCGGATATGGCAGTATTAATCGTGAGGTGGCTCGCCTGTTAATCCCCTTCCAGGTAACCGTTCTGGCTGCCAAAAGAGACCTTAAACAGATCAAGGATGAAGGATATATTCCCGCGGGAACCGGCGACCCGGAAGGCGATTTTTTCACCCGCCTCTATCCCATTGAAGCGATGAAATCCATGCTGAAGGAATGTGATTTTGTCGTGGTGGCTGTACCGCTTACCCCGGCAACCCGTAATTTGATCAGCACCGAAGAATTCGCGGCCATGAAACCGACCTCGTATTTCATTGACCTCAGTCGGGGCGGGATCACTGACCTGACCGCGTTAAAAGAAGCATTAGACAAGAAATTAATTGCCGGCGCCGCGGTAGATGTTTTCCCCGAAGAACCACTGGTAGCAACCAGTCCGCTGTGGAAAACCCCGAACTTCCTGGTCTCACCGCATGTTGGTGGTGTCAGCCCGCATTACAACGCCCGTGCGGTCGACCTGTTCTGCACGAACATTAACCGGTTCCTTGAAAACGTTCCGCTATTCAACAGGTTCGATCCGGAAAAAGGTTATTAAACGGTTAGAATTATCGGGTTATGAAAAACCCGAATATTGACGTTATCTTCTTTGACCTTGGCAGCACTCTCATGTATTTTGATGGGCATCTGCCAGATGTACTGGCTGTTGCCTATCAGGAACTGGCGTCATCACTTCTGGAAGCCGGCTTTACCCTGAACAAAGATGCCTTTTTATCTGAATTTCTGGCAAGACAGGAAGCCTATCATTCTGAACGTGATACCGATCTGACTGAGATTACAACAGAACGGGTATTGAGAATTGTTTTAGAACGTCAGGGAGTATCCGGAGCAAGCCGGGAAGAATTAAGGCCTCATCTGGCTCGGATGTATGCCATCACCCAATCACATTGGATTGTGGAACAAGACACACATCCCACTCTTCAAGCTTTGAAGGATGCCGGCTACCGGATGGGCATTATATCCAATGCCAGTGACGATTGGGACGTTCAAGTACTGGTTGACAAAGCCGGTATCCGTCCGTTCTTTGAATACATCAATACGTCTGCGGCGGCGGGTGTCCGAAAACCTCACCCACAGATCTATCAACTGGCCTTTGATGCCATGCGCGTGGAACCCAAACGGTCGGTCATGGTTGGCGATACGTTGGCGGCAGATATTCTTGGATCAAAAAATCTGGGTATGCATAATGTGTGGATCACCCGCCGCGTCAATCGCAACGCCGTTCAGGCTCATTTTGAAACCATAAAACCTGACCGCACAATCGATACACTATCAGAACTTCCGAGAATACTGGAAACCTGGCCAGTCTGAAAATTCCCACATCCGAAAGATCAATACGATATGTCTTCAAACCAAAAAGCGGCTCCTTATCTGGCCCTCGGGCTGGGAATTCTCTGTCTGTCTCTGTCAGCCATCTTTGTCCGTACGTCTAACGCACCCGGAATCGTGGCATCGTTCTATCGAATGTTGACCGCGACCCTGATCTTGTTGCCAATGATCGCCATTAGATCAAAGGGCAATATCCGGGTGGAAAAACGCTGGTTATTGGGGCCTCTCGCCGCCGGGTTTATCACCGCGCTTGACCATGGAGCATGGAGCACGGCTATTTCGTATACCAGCATCGCCAACGCGAATCTGATCAATTTCATCGCCCCGGTCTGGGTGGCTTTGATCGCGTGGTTGTTCTGGAAACAGAAAATGACCGGAAAATTCTGGCTCGGCCTTGTGTTGGTAATTGCGGGAATGAGCTTTGTTTTCGGGTCAAATTTAATACTACACCCGTCATTTAGCAAAGGCGACGCGCTCGCGCTGCTGTCATCCTTTTTCTTCGCCGGGTATTACCTGATCACCCAACGCTCCCGCTCCAGAGTAGACGCGCTGACCAGCACAGGCCTGATCGCCGCGGGCAGCGCCGCCACTTTGCTGGTGATCTGCCTTATCAGCCAGGCTCCGCTTTCCGGTTATCCATTATCCACCTGGATGGTTTTCATCGCGGCTGGCATTATTTCGCAGATATGTGGTTATTTCTGCATGACGTACGCGCTAGGGCACATACCCGCGTCCATCGTCTCTCCCACCATGATCGCTTCACCCGTTATTTCAGCACTGCTGGCCATCCCCATTGCCGGAGAACCATTGAGCGCGTTTCAGGTAACCGGAGGTATTCTGGTTTTTGTTGGAATCTATCTGGTCAACCGAACCCAATCCGCCGGAACTGTCACTCTACAGGCAGAAGCCGGAATCGAACTCGAACAGCCGGCTCTTCCCCCAGAGGTTTGACTTCAAACGGATACTGTTTGCCACCGCCCGCCCAGTACAGGTATTCCTGGTACAGGCCGGCAAAGAAATGTTGACCTATCCGGGCTTGAACGGGGGTTACGTTTTTACGGATAGATGATATGGTCAACGTAACGTCATCTCCGGTCTGGTCAATGTGAAAGACATCCGTATTCCAACTCTGAAGCAATTTGGTGACGCGGTATAACCCATCCATTAATCGCTGCCGGGGTGGCTGAAGCCGGAATTCGAGGTTGTCTATCCCGGCTGTCGTACCGTGGAATCGGACGAAAAATTTAAAACCCGCCCATCCGCTGCGTAAAAAAATTCCGTTAGACGTCTCAGCGCCAAACACAAACTCGCATTTTTGCGAAATAGAGAGGAAACGATCTTCTGAAGGTTCATCCACATTAAAGACTTCCGGCCATTCCGAAACCGGCAGTATCTCCTGAACCCCCATCCGGAAAATTTCTTGAAGATCGGGAAATAAAGGTGTCTCGCCCATTGTTATTGAGCCAGAGATTAATCCAGCTCAAGCCTCGCGCGGATAATATCCAACAGGCTAAGAAGGACAGTTTTTACCGGTTTCATTTCAGTGGCTACACACGGAAGTACCGGAATATCATCTTTTAACCGAAGGGCATGGCGGATATCTTCCACGTCCCAGGCATTTTCAAGGTCCTGTTTGTTAACGGCCACCACAAAAGGTGAATCGGAATGATCGGTAAAGGTATCCAGGATATAACGCGCCTCGCGGAATGTCTCTGGTTTGGTACTATCGACCATCAAAATATACCCGAGCATACCTTCAGCCAGAATATCCCACATGAATTCAAAACGGCGCTGACCGGGTGTGCCATATAAATGCAGAACAAGAGATTTATCGATCGTCAAACGGCCAAAATCCAGCGCGACTGTGGTGGTAGCTTTAATTTTTTCCGCTTCACTGGTGATGTTCTGTTCGGTAGAAACAACGTCAATTTCACTGACAGTTCCAATGAACGCCGTTTTCCCTGCGCTAAAGGGTCCTGTGACAACTATCTTTACGATTTGTACGGGAGTGGTAGTACCGGCCAAAGTTTAGAGTCCCCTGATCCGTGTGATCAACCGGTTCACAAGTGATCTCTGCTCTTCCCTGGACTGGTTCGGCAGGAGTGTGGTCGCCGGCAATGGGCGGCTTTGCTCAGTCTTCAGCACTTCCACCAGGCCTGCCTGAAGCAAACCGTAAACCACACGGCGGATCTGCAGGTCGTCCATAGAGGTAGCCTGTGCTATCTGGCGTATTGAGTTTTTGGGATTGACGAATGAAACGACCTTCCACTCTTCTACTGTCAGGTTGACTTTGCGAAGATTATTTTCAGGACGGTCGGAAAATTTTAGAGAAACATCCAGGTTTGGAAGCTCGTCCATCAAAAGTTCCATTTCCTGAATGTGCCGGGAACCTTCCATGATCAGGTTCTCGAGTTCCATGTTAAGGGCAATTTTGTCTTCGGGTGGAGGTTCGTTGGGAATGAACCGGAACACCCCTTCCTGCCAGGTGAATAACCGCCGAATGATGGTTACATTGTGCTGCTGTAGACTGTTTAAAATGGTCTCACGCGAAACAAAGCCCGCGTTGATTAACTGCAGGCCCAATTCCTTATCCCAGATAGCGCCACCCTTGCTCTTGATAGCCCGGTACAGGTTGGGGCTGATGCGTTGGTTTTGATAAAGGACAGCAGATAGAGAAGAGTCCTCATTCGTTGTCAACGCACAGGCCAGGCGGCCGTCACGAAAATAGACATGCGCCGTTTCACCCTTCTGGATGATCTCGAGCATGCCTGTTTTGCGGGCTAAATTAACGAGATTCAGCAGTTGCGCAAATGGAAAGTCGCGTAGATTTCCCTGCAGTGCCATACCGCCCCTGTCAATTGGAATAAATTACTAACAGGAAAATTATACCGTTCAGGGAGTGATTGGTCAAATTGATTGCAGGTATAATTATTTTTAATTTCCTCCCGGGAGTCCATTATCTTATGCGACATGATACCCTGTTTATCTTTAACCCCATCGCCAATTTAGGGCGTGCCTGGCCGGTCGCGTCCAATATTCGCCGTGTTGCCGATGAATTGGGAGGAGCGGATTGGTCTGGAACTGTGTACCCGGGTCACGCCGCGGAGATCGCGGAAAATGCCGCCCGGCAGGGATACAAACGGGTTGTCGCCACAGGAGGTGATGGCACTATCCACGAGGTCATCAATGGATTGATGGCTGTGGAAGCCGAAAAACGCCCGTTGCTGGGGATTGTCCCGGTGGGTTCAGGTAATGATTTTGCCGGAACACTGAAAATTCCGCGCGACCCCGAAGAAGCCCTGCGTAAAGTCTTTTCCGGAAGCCCGAAGAGTTTTGATGTGGCTTTTATGCAAGATGACACCGGCCGAAAAGAATACTGGATGAATACGCTGGGCATCGGTTTTGACGCCATCGTTAATTATCATTCCCATAATGTCCCTGTTTTCCAGGGATTCATGATTTACTTTTTAGCCGTTTTTCGTACAATGGTAGAGAACTACAATCCATTCCTGATTAAAGGTACAATGGATGATGCGCCGTACGAAAAAGAAACCTTGATGTTTACTGTTTGCAACGGACGGCGGGAAGGTGGCGGGTTTCTGCTCGCTCCAAACGCGGAAATGGATGATGGCATATTAAACTATACGGTTGCCAATGTGATCCCGCGATGGAAAATGCTTTCTGCCATACCCCACTTTATCAATGGTACACACAATAAACTTGATTACATTCAAACCGGAACATTAAAGAAACTGGAAGTCAAATCAAACAAACCTCTTTGGATTCACGCTGACGGAGAAACATTTGCCGCATTTTCATCGAAAGTAATGGGATTGACATTAGAAGTATCACCAAACGCTATACAAATAATTCTTTAAAAACATAAAAAGGTAACGTGCCCGATATAACCCAAACTCTCCAAGATGCCGATCTCGGCTTCCTTAAATTTGTCGCCTCTTCATGGGAAATTTTTGATCTACCAGATGACATAGAAGCCATCCTGGCGGCCCTGCAGATCAAAGCGTCTGATGTGGAGGCTGTTCAAAACCTGGCTGCTGCCTTACCACCGGAAGCACAGGCTGCCCTGCGCGCATTGATACAAAAACGCGGCCGGGTTTCATCCACCATTTTTGAGCGCACCTACGGTGAGATCCGCACTATGGGGGTAGGCCGCCGAGAACGCGAACATCCTGAATTAAATCCGGTCTCAGTGGCTGAGATTCTCTGGTACAGGGGATGGATTGGCCGTGCTTTTCTGGGCGGAGGCGGACGGCCGGAAGACATGATCTACTTACCGGATGAAATTTACGCCGCATTGACAGATCTCGAAGGCGAGGAACAATCCTCATCTCCGGTATTCACAATGCAATCGCAGGAAAGCCGCATATGGTTCTACCGTGACGGCGTACTGGAACAGGCCTGTACAGTGCTGGCCGCGCTGCGCTCCGGAGAGCAGGTAGAAGATCTGCCGCCGCGGCGCGGGGCTGTTCCAACACCCGTACTTGTCGCCTGGCTGCGTTGTTTGAAATGCCTCGATGATCAGAATAACATTCAGCCTGAAGCCATCCGCCGATTTCTTGAGTCACAGCGCCCGCAGGCACTTTACATCCTCATCCAGGCCTGGCGCGGTTCCATGGAATTCAATGAACTCCGAATGCTGCGCGGTCTTGAATTTGAAGGCACGTGGACGAATGACCCCGCTGATACCCGCGAGCGGGTGATTGAGCTGGTCAATACACTGGCCGGCGACGATTGGATGGACCTTTCAGAATTTGTGAGCGCAGCCAAACAAAAAGACCCGGATTTCCAACGTTCCGGTGGTGAGTATGATTCGTGGTTCATCCGTGAAAGCCGTACCGGTGAATACCTGAAAGGCTTTGAAAGCTGGGATCGTGTGGAAGGCGCGCTATTGCGCTTTTACATTACCGGCTTGCTGTACTGGCTGGGTCTGGTTGAGCTCACCCGCCCCACCCCGGGTATCGTCCGCTTCCGTCTGTCACCCTGGTGGCCGGCGATTAATGGCGATATGGAGATCATCGAAGCCAAAGATAACAGCACCCCGTTGCAGATCAATCGCGCCGGTGAAATTCTCGCTCCTCCCCGCTTCAACCTGGCCACGCGCTATCAGATCGCCCGCTTCGCCCAACCGGTTGAATACCAGGGAAAAGGTTACCTGTACCGCATTTCGGCTTCGGGTCTGGCTGTTGCCCAGGAGCAGGGATTGACTCCTTCAATGCTGGAACGCATGCTGCACAAGTATTCGCGCGGGGCCATACCGCCCAATGTGCGAAACGCCCTTCACAACTGGGAACAGACCGGCGCCCAGGTACGCATCGGCGCGGTGACATTGTTGCGCGTCAGCGACCCGCAGGTCATCCGCCGGTTGAAAGAAGGACCGTCTGCCCGGTTTCTTGGCGAGACGTATGGATCTACCGCCGTGGAAATCAAACCCGGCGCGGAAGAAAAAGTGCGCCAGATACTGGCTGAAATGGGATTTATCCTCTAGACAGAAAAAGAACCGGCATTTGTCGTTACCATTTGCCGGTTCTTTTTTTTATTTAAATAGACGCGCCGAGCAAGTGACACTGAAACCGGCCGCTGCCAGAATGATCACCGCGGAAATCACCGGTAAAACCCAGATCAAAGAGACCCGGCTGAGGTAGTCCATCCACTGAAGCATGAATTGAGCCCGTGCCCGCAGAGGTTCAGGCATGAATACAAAACTGGCAAGAAAAATCGCCACGGAAAAGCTGCCCAGCAGGCTGACGGCAAAATCCGTCCATTTCAGGTGAAATTCAGGGACGGCTGACGCAGCCCTTACCTGCTTCATGATTCCAGCGTATAACCCGGCCGGCGGATGTACCAGCGGCGCGGAACGAAAAGCGGTATCGATTTCCGCGTCCAAATCCCAGAACGGTTCTTCGTTCATAATGCCCATTCTATCACCCTGTCATCTACAGATAAGGATTGCTTAAGCAGCGCCCTGGCACGGAACAGGCCGGTCTTTACCGTGCCCAACGGCAGATTCATCACACTGGCAATTTCATCATACGTCAAATCCTGTTGGAAGCGCAGCATCACCATCAGGCGGTAACTGGATGGCAGCCCGTCCACAGCTTTTTGCAGCAGAGCCTTTCGTTCAGAGACAACTGTCTGTGATTCGGGCCCATTAAATTCTTCCGATATCCAGTAATCGTCATCCTCGATTGATTCTGCGGCGGCTTCACGTTTCAGTGTGGGGCGCCGGTTGTAACACTGATTGATCACAATACGGTACAGCCAGGTGCGGAACTGTGCTTCTTCCCGAAATCCAGGAAGCGCCTGCCACACCTTCAGGAAGGCTTCCTGAGTGGCATCCTGCGCCTCCTCAGGACTTCCCAGGGCACGTAAAGCTAAATTGTAGGCAAATGTCTGATGCGCCATTACAAGCTCTCCAAAAGCCTGTGTATCGCCATTTTTCGCCCTTTTAACCAGTTGGCGTTCATCCTGCGGCATTGAAAAAAACGATCTCCTGTAAAAACTTAGACCGGCATCTGCCGGAAAAAGTTTCAATTTAATTCATATATTTCCCGAAATTTCGTAACCTTTTTGGGTGTTATTTTCCATTGTACAGGTATTATGCAAAATAATGACGGATTGTTTATGAAACTTTTTTATAGAAAAACCTGTCATATCCATCAGAAAATAACTCTTCAGGAGGTTTCAATGCGGAAGAAGAAAATATGGATCATTCTCCTCGGGCTTGCCATGGCGGGGTTATGCGGACTGATGATCCTCGTCGTGTTATTCAGTTTCAGGGGTTTTGGAGCACCGAATTTTCGGACTTGGCATCTAAGTCTGGATATTCCAGGTCAGTCAGCTTCATCAGATGAAACCAGAACGTTTACCATTTCAACACCCGGAAAGCTGAGCATCAATAATCCTTATGGATTTGTCACGATAAAGGGAACTAACGGCAATCAGGTGAAAATCCGCGTCCAGAAAGACGCGCACGGGTTTTCAAAAGAAAATGCGGAAGAAAATTTAAAAAAGATGATTGTCGAAATGGAACAGGATGGAAACACGATCAGCATAAATGTCCCTGAACCTTCCGGAATCGTGGTCAATTATCCCTTTGTTGATTTCACGGTTGAGGTTCCTGAGGATACAGCCGTATCTGTTGACAATAATACCGGCGATCTGAATGTAAACAACATTGCCAGCGATCTGATGTTACATTCGAATTTTGGCAATGTTGACGTATCTGACATCAAGGATGGGAGCATTTCAGTCTCCAGCAAAGCCGGATCGATAAAAGTACAGCAGGTGACCAGCGATGAGCATCCGGTGGAATTAACATCTGACTTCGGGAGCATCGACCTGATGGATGCCCGCAGCAGCCAGGTGAGTGTTTCATCCAATAACGGCGAGGTCAGCTTTACCCGGGTGGAATCCAACGGGCCGATCATTCTGACAAATGAATTTGGTGAGATCAACCTTCGCGAAACCTGGGGTGAGTCACTGGATGTCGTATCCAAGAATGGCAGTGTAAATTTGAAGGAAACACGGATTAACAATTCGCTAACGGTAAAAAATGATTTCGGCGATATACTGCTTGATAATGTTTTCCCCCAAACTCTGAATCTACAAAACAAAAACGGGAGCATTGTTCTGAAACAGGTAAGCGGGATCATTACAGCCAGCACCGAGTTCGGAAGTATTGAGATTAACAATGGTCAGGATTGCGGACTCAATCTATCATCTCGAAATGGCTCCATAACTTATGAAGGCAGTCTGGGAGCCGGGCCGTATGAATTGACGTCCGATTTCGGCAGCATCAGCCTGAAACTACCGTCTGATTCGGCGTTGACGGTAGACCTGAAAACCGAATTCGGAGATATCAATAACGCGTTCGAAATAACAACTGAAGGAAAAATTAAAGGACACCACCTGGAAGGAAAGATCAACGGCGGTGGAGCTATATTGAATATTGACGTCAAAAACGGAAGCATTAACCTTGAAAAAACTGACAGTGTAAGGAGAAACCACAATGATTGATAACGGACCCTATGTCATTATTTGCGCGGGAGCCATCCTCTCGCTGCTGATCTTTTTTGGCTTTATTGTATTGATGCGCTATATCAACTACAAAGAGAATCTATTGATGGCAGAAAAAGGGATTGTCAGGATGGCACCGGAAAAGAAGCGCGGCAAAGGCCTGCTGATCTGGGGCATTCTGGTGACAGCCACCGGTCTGGCTCTGTGTCTCGGGTTGTATCCTCTTGGACTTATGGGCAACGGAATGTCCTTTCCCTTCGGCCTCGGCCCGTGGATGATCGCGGGTTTTTTGCCGTTGTTTGTGGGTATCGGTCTGGTTCTGGTGTACATCATCACTGCGAATGACGAGAAAGAACCCGGCCAAACATCAGCCCCGCAGGAAGACAGCCCGGCCGAAGAGATTGAGACCGCTGCCAGAGCTTCGGCGGAAGAACCGGCGGAAAAGAAGTAGAAGATTTCTCCTCTTTTTTGATCGAAAATTTTTAACAGCGCGGCTTTTCCTTCGGGAAGCCGTGCTGATTTTTTCGGTAATTGTATTCATGGTTAGCCGGTTTGTATAATTTAACCGGGTTTACCGGTATGCGCTGATCGTTTCAAAAAGTATTTGTCCTCTTGTTGAAAAAGGAGTGACCTATGAAACGTTTAATCGCGATCACGGCCTGCTTTCTGATGTTTATTGGAATCTGCGCGGCCGTCATGCCGCAGGAAGTCAACGCCAATCCGCCACCGTCACCGGTGCGGTTGATCTTCATCCACCATTCCACGGGGGAAAACTGGTTGAATGACGAAAACGGCGGTCTGGCACGCGCCCTTCAGCAAAACAATTACTACCCCACTGACACCAATTACGGCTGGGGACCAGATACCATCGGCGACCGCACGGATATTCCCAACTGGTTGGAATGGTTCCGCGGGAACAACACACCGGCCATAATGCAGGCGGTCTATACCGAGGGTGAAGTCCATTCGCCATATGAGCGTACGTTACCCGACCCTGGCGGCGAGAACCAGATCATCCTGTTCAAATCGTGTTTCCCCAACTCCGCCCTCGAGGGCAGCCCGAATGACCCACCCACACCTGGCACGGATCTGACTGTGGGCAACGCGAAGTATATCTACAACGAGATCCTGCAATACTTCAAAACCCGGCCTGACAAACTCTTCGTGGTGATCACCGCCCCTCCGTTGACGGACGGCACCCTGGCCAACAACGCGCGCGCTTTCAACCAGTGGCTGGTCAATGATTGGCTGCGAGAAAACAACTATACCCTGCCCAATGTGGCGGTGTTTGATTTCTATAACATCCTCACCGGACCCAACAACCACCATCGTTTCAACAATGGGGTCATCGAGCATGTGACCAACGACAAACGCAACACCGAATATTACCCGTCAGAAGATGACCACCCCAACCGGCAGGGAAACCAGAAAGCCACACAGGAATTCCTGCCCATGCTGAACATCTTCTATAACCGGTGGAAGTCCGCCCCCGCCGCCCAACCACAGAAACCCTCCCCAACATCCCAGACGGTCGGTCAGAATCCGCCTGCGGCTCCAGCCGCGCCAGCCGGAGCCGCATCCGGCATACTGTATGACTTCGAATCCGAGCAACCTGTCTGGGAGGCAAATATCGATGAAGCGGCTCAATCCACGGCGCTAGATTGCCAGAACACCAATACTCTGGCATCAGGCGGCAGCCAGAGCATGCAGATCACATTCAATGTGGCGGCCAATAGCTGGGCGACCTGTTCCAACTTCTTCCCCGCCCCGCGCGACCTAAGCCAATCTGACGGCATCCAATTTAGCCTGTATGTGAAAGAACCGGGGACGGCCCTGCACTTTGACGTATTCACCGGTCCTAACGGGGAGCGCGCCACAAACGCCCGCGAGATTCCCCTGCCCGCTGCCGGAAAATGGGTGACCATTCAGACTAAATGGGCGGATTTGAAACGAGTGGAATGGGAAACCGACGGCGGCACGGTTTTCAGCCACCCGGAACAGATCACCGGTTTCGCGTTCGGCTTCCCGGCGGGTGACGCGGTGAACAAAGGACTGGTCTACATCGATGATATTCAAACCTATAAATCGGGTCAGGCCGTGAATCCCCCGCCGCAAACGGACGTCAAACCCGCGGCTGCCAATCCACCGTCAGCGGAACAGCCGGATGAGCCGGAGAAACAGCGAAATCCGCTGCTGCCTTTCTGCGGTTCCATGCTCACCGCCTTAATGGGTGTGTCGATGACCATCCTGCGGATCTTCAGTATCTAAACTGAAACCGGTATATCCGGATTCACCTATAATCAATTTATCCTAACTATCCCAATTTATGAGGTGGCATGTATGGCAAACCGATTGAACTGGATCCAGGAAGAAATTGACGCGTTGCAGCAGGCAGGCCTGTACAACCGCATCCGCACCATTGGCAGCCCGCAGGGCGCCTGGCTGGTGGTTGACGGCAAGAAATCCCTCAACTTCTGCTCCAATAATTACCTGGGCTTCGCCAACCATCCCCGGTTGTTGAAAGCCGCGCAGGCCGCCATTGACAAATACGGCGTGGGCCCCGCCGCCGTGCGCACCATTGCCGGAACCATGGAAATTCACCTTGAGCTGGAAAAGCGCATGGCCGCCTTTAAAAAAGTGGATGCCGCCATCACCTTCCAGTCCGGGTTTTGCGCCAATCTGGCCACCATCCCCGCGCTGGTGGGCAAGGAAGATGTGATCTTTTCGGATGAACTCAACCACGCCAGCATCATTGACGGGGCGCGCCTCTCCGGCGCGAAGATCATCCGTTTTGCCCATGCCGACCCGGCTTCGCTGGAACAGGTGATCAGGGAAGCCGCCGGCACATACCGCCGGGCGTTGATCGTCACCGACGGGGTGTTCAGCATGGACGGCGATATTGCCCCGTTGGACAAGATCTACGAGATCGCGGAAAAACACGACATCCTGCTGATGGTCGATGACGCCCACGGTGAAGGCGTGCTGGGTACCGGCGGCCGCGGTATTGTGGACCACTTCCACCTGCACGGAAAGGTGGATATTGAAGTCGGCACCATGTCCAAGGCCTTCGGCGTGATGGGCGGCGTAGTAGCCGGCAAGCCGGTGATCATTGACTGGCTGCGGCAGCGCGGCCGGCCATTTCTGTTCTCGTCCGCTGTCACCCCACCGGATGCCGCCGCGTGCATCGCCGCGGTGGACGTGCTGGAAGAATCCACGGAACTGGTGGACCGCCTGTGGGAGAACGCGCGCTACTTCAAGGGAGAAATGAAGACGCTGGGATTCGATACCGGCGTCAGCACCACGCCAATCACCCCGGTCATGTTGGGTGAAGCGCCGCTGGCACAGCAATTCAGCCGCCAATTATTCGAAGGCGGTGTGTTCGCCATGCCGCTTGGCTTCCCCACCGTACCAAAAGGCAAGGCGCGTATCCGCGTGATGATCTCCGCCGCCCACACCCGTAATGATCTCGACCAGGGGCTGGAGGCGTTCGCGATGGTCGGCCGGGAACTGGGCGTAATTCATTGATCCATATATAAAATTCATAAAGACACCCTGGGATGTCCCCGGGGTGTCTTTTTTTAATCGGGTATAGAATTAATCCAAATCCACAGGGTGGTATGTGATGGTTCCGGTATGCGCGATTAGCGTAGTTTTCGTGATTGTCCCGCCGGAACGTAGAGGAGATGCTTTGAAAAAAAGACCATTTGTTTCAATATCTATAATATTTCTACTATCTGTCTGGATTCCCGTGAATGCCAGCCCCTCAGATAATCCGTTAAAAGCGGAAATTACACCAACGCCGTCAATAATTTCAGAGCAACCGGATCTATCAGAAGAAGATAATCTCACCGAAGTGAACCGGTGGGGGTACGGACCGCTGCAGGTGGTCAGGTTTTCGGCTGACGGGACTTTCTTTATTGCCGCCAGTTCATATGGACTGGCAAAATTCTCAATGGAAAAACTCAACCAGAAACCTGTGTGGATACCATTCGATAAGCCCATTGGCCGGATAAAAGATCTTCAAATAAGTATCAGGGGTGACCAGGCGATTCTTTATTTGGATGATGAATCATCGGATTTCCTGTTGGTTGATCTTAATACCGGCAAAAAAGTAGATCAAATATATAACGACAATTGGACTGAAAAAAGAGAGACTGATGTCAACGTTTATAAAGGTTTAAAGGTAACCTCACCTGACAGATCACTTCTATTCAAATCTAAAATTTCTTATAAAGAAATAACTGATGTCGATGAAATAACTACACAAAGTGATGAAGAGACTGTTGAGGAAATTTATAAAAATACTGACGGCAACTTACCAATTCCGTTAGGCATGAAAACTCAATACATTTATTTCAAGGACCGTACTGAACCCGAAGGTTGTGACCTGGAATTCTTTTCTCCCTGCGGGAATTCGTTAATGGCCATACCTCTGGTTCCTTACCAGGCTTCATTTTCTGACAATAATAAATACCTCGCGGTACGGTATTCAACTACTCTTCAAGATATTTACCAAAAATTCCAAATCGTCCGAGTCTATAACACCGGGAATGGTAAATTGCTTTATTCGATAGGTGGGCAAAATCAACCTGTCCTTGATTTTGCTTTTCAACCGGGATCAGGGAAGATTCTTGTTGGTTTCCTCGATGGAAGTCTTCAATTATGGAATTCCTATGGCTCATCCATTCTCTGGCAGTCTAAACTTTTTTCTGAACCAGCAAATAGGGTAATGATTTCGTACGACGGAAAGTACATTGTCTATGAGGGAATTCTCGGAGATATTGAGGTTCGTAAAACAATTGATGGGAAAATCCTGACAACATACAAAGCCGTAGCCGCCGCATTGGCGCCAAAGCACAATTTCCTCGCTCTTGGCCTTGAAAACGGAACGATTCAGGTAGTAAACCTGGACAATTTGCACACCGTCAGCCTGATGGCCGGGCATAAGAAGAAAGTGCTGGCTATGACTTTTTCACCGGATGAAAAAACACTGGTCTCTTCAGGGCAGGATTGTGTAATTAATGCATGGAATACACAAACAGGTAATAAATTTCATGTATACGAAAACCCTGGTATTTCCCCCTATGAAGATCTTCAAGATGTCAAATCCCGAGTATTTATTTATAGCCTGAATTTCATTGAAGACACAGGATCTATTTTAGGTTTTGGAAGCTGGGGAACCGCACTAAATTGGACGAGTGAAACTGGAAAATTAAATTATTACGTCCAGGCTAAAGGTATGGAATCTTTTTCGGGTATGGATTCATTAATGCCTCATTCAAGCCATATTATCGCAGTTGACCTCAAAAATTCGAGGTTTAATATTTATAACCATTATTATGATCTGAATTCAGGCAAAGAATTAGAGGAAGAAAACACCAATCAAAATCTTTTTCGGGGAACATCGGATGTTCTATGTAGTGATTATCAGCAAATATCAGAGGATAAATTGTTTACATTTTCTCTGGGGTACAGCGAAGATGATTATTTCATTTGTAAATGGGATTTAATCTCCAAAACAATTGTTTCGGCAATCCGTTTTTTTCCAAACACCGATTATTCAAAAAGCTTCCCCGGGGATCCCATCCTGTCACCTGATGACTCCCTGCTTTACGTCCCCACCTCTGATGGTGTCACCTTTGTCTTTAAAGTACCCGGATGATTTTCGGGATATTTGGCCATAAAGGGTGAATTCCCCGTATAATCGCGGAATAATCTTTCTCATCTGTCAGGAATCATCCCATGAACGCCAAACATCAGCAATATGTGATCTCCATCATGTCACGTGACCGCGTCGGTATTGTGCATGATGTCTCCCAATCTATCTGCGATCTGAACGGCAACATCGCTGATATCCGTCAGAGTGTGCTCTGCGGCTATTTCACCATGATCCTGCTGGCCTCTTTCCCGGCTGACGTCTCTCAACGCGACATTGAACGCAAGCTGGCTGAAGTGGACGCCCGCAGCGAAACCGCCATCGACGTGGCCGTCAAAAAGGTGGATGTCGATGGTAAACCTTCCGGCAAATCCATCCCGGATAATGCCTATGTGCTCACCGCCACCGGCCCGGACCGGGTGGGTTTTGTGGCCACGGTCTCCTCGTTCTGCGCGGACAACAATATCAACATCCTTGATCTGTCCACCACAAGCGCGCATGGCGAGTACGTGATGATCCTGATCACCGACCTCAGCAAATGTCCATCCATTGACGATGTCCGCCGCGGCCTGCAGGAATTCTCGAAAGAGAAAGGCCTGCGCATCGTGCTGCAGCATTACAACATCTTCCGGGCCGTCAACGAGATCAATCTGCCGATCCGCTAGGCTTTTTTTTACAGGACTATCCTCATGATCCAATCTGATGAAATTCTCAATACTGTAGATATGATCCAGAAACAAAATCTGGATGTGCGCGCCGTCACCCTGGGCATCAGCCTGCTGGATTGCCACCGTGAAGACGCGGCCGGCACCTGCAAAGCCATTAAGGAAAAGATCGAATGCCACGCCGCCAATCTGGTCTCCACCTGCGAGGCCATCAGCAGCGAGTACGCCATCCCGGTGGTGAACAAGCGCATCGCCGTCACCCCCATATCCCATGTGGGCGCCGGTTTTGACTCCGCCGCCTTTGTGGATATGGCCGTGGCATTGGATGAAGCCGCCGCGGCCGTGGGCGTGGATATCCTTGGCGGGTTCTCCGCTGACGTGTCCAACGGTTTCACAAGTTGGGATAAAGAGTTTATCCAGGCTATCCCCGAAGCCCTGTGCCGCACGAAAAAGGTATGCTCCTCCGTCAATGTGGGCACCACTCGCGGAGGCATCAACATGGACGCCATCGTCCTGCTCGGGCAGACGGTCAAAGACCTGGCCGAAAAGACCGCCGACCAGGGCGGATTTGGCGCGGCCAAATTTGTGGTCTTCACCAACCAGCCCGGTGACAACCCCTTCATGGCCGGCGCCGTCCACGGGCTGGGCCAGCATGAGGTGATGATCAATGTGGGTGTTTCCGGTCCGGGCGTCATCGCCCGCGCGTTGGAACAGAAGATCGCCCAGGTTGGCCCTGAAAATCTGGGTCTGCACGACCTGGCGGAAGAGATCAAACGCACGGCGTTCCGCGTGACCCGCAGCGGCGAATTGATCGGCCGCCAGGTAGCCAAAGCCATGGGACTGCCGTTCGGCGTGGTTGACCTGTCACTCGCCCCCACACCGAATATCGGTGACAGCGTGGGCGAGATCATGCAGATATTGGGCGTAGATGCCATCGGCGCGCCGGGCTCTACCGCCATCATCGCCATGCTGAATGACGCCGTAAAAAAGGGCGGCACCTTCGCCAGCCAGAGTGTGGGCGGCCTGAGCGGCGCGTTCATCCCTGTGTGCGAAGATCGCGCCCTGGCGGATGCCGTACGGGATGGCAGCCTGGTGCTCGAGAAACTGGAAGCTATGACCTGCGTCTGCTCGGTGGGTCTCGATATGATCGCCATCCCCGGTTCGGTCGACCCCGCCACGATCTCGGCCATCATCGCCGATGAGATGGCGATTGGAATGATCAATAACAAGACTACCGCGGTACGCGTCATCCCCGTACCGGGCAAGGAAGCCGGTGAGATGGTCTCCTTCGGCGGCCTGTTCGGCGAGAGCGTCATCGCGCCAGTTCGCAATGTGGGCAAATCATCGCGGTTTGTGCAATTTGGCGGCAAAATTCCCGCGCCAATCCACAGCCTGCGCAATTAATAACGAATAATTTTAAGCCATCACCCCCTCTTCTTTCTGGAGATAGAGAGGGGGTGATTATTTATTTAATCGATAGTCCAGACCAATTTTAATTGTGCATTCAAGACCAAAAGAACCGGTTTCTTTATTGGTTAACGGTCTTTAAATGGGTCGAAATTCGGATTGGTTCCGTTCCAAACGCATGCCGGCCGCTCATCTTCACAGCAGGCTTCCGCATGGGAGCAGCGGTGAATGCGCACCCGCGGCGGTTGATCCGGCAGGTGTTCGGCGGGGTACACAGCATCCGCTTCCAATGCCACCTCACAACCGGCATGTTCACAATACCGCAATTTTTCTGTTATCCAGGTTTGTTTCGCCATCTATCCTCCAGTCGGACAACCGGTAATTTAATCAAAATTGTACTGTTACAGCAGGTTGTGTCAAACCCGTTGTATGAGCTTTTTCCGCATCGGCGGTCAGGCTAAAAGGATTGAGATTTTTGTCATCCGCGCGGCGGGGTCAGGTTCCCGCGCCGGGCTCACAAGATACCATTCAACCCGTGCTGTCCACAGGCTGAACTGGTTTTCTTCCTGGCATTGGAACTTCAACCGATGGTCTTCCGCCCATTTCATCATATAGAACGTAGCAGATTGCAACCCGGAATAGTCACCGGAATGCAGCAATGACAGGTATCGCCCGGCTGGCAAAGTATCTTCCACAAAACCGGCTTCCTTCGCGCCCTGACCTTCTGCTGGAACTCCAATTTGCATCTCCACCAGCCCGTTCTTGTGAAATTCAAAATACCGGAAGAATGATGCCCCGGATGGGGTCAGTCCATGCATGGCCAGCCAGGCGTATATACGCCCAAAACCAGCCGCGGAGTCAGCGATACGGGTCATGGGAACGGTAGCCGGTAATCCGATATAGGGAATCGGTTCAACAGTTTCAATAAAAGGCGTAGTTGTTGCCACTGGAGTCCGCCTTAAAAATTGTTTCGTAATTAACGAGCTGTTTATATGGTACATAGTTTATCAATAATAGTATATTGCGAATTTAAAAAAAAAGAGCCTGTGAATCAGGCTCCAATCTTGTTCTATCAAATGATCCGTTTTTACTCATCATCCACGTTATTGAATTCCGCGTCCACCACATCGGTATTGGGCACTTCAGGAGCGGCCGGAGCGGCGGGCTGACCCGGCTCGTCCGGTAAGATGACATGTTTCAGGCGGGCAATATGCTCTTCCACAACTTCATCCGGGCAAAGGTCGACAAATAAATACGATGCCAGCCAGATCACCAGCGCGTCATCAATGGGTCCAATAGCCAGATCAGGGTAGACAAAAAAATAGATCAGAGAAGCCACAGGAATGGCTTTTAGCAAAACACTTACACGGCGATCGCTCATCAATTTAGCGATGAGTTTGATACGCAGACTGACCTCGGGCAGGAAGCCGCTTTTGTACGGGGTAATACCTTTACCGGAATTATTTTGCATGACCGTTCTCCTCTATCATTACTATCATATACGATTAAAGGATCAATTGGTTTTAGCGCCAAACAACGCCTTACGTTTACGGTTGATATATGGAGCCAGCAGCCGTCTCAGGTAATACTTGAACTGGATGACAGAGAACCATGAACCGCCTTCCCGGCGGTGGACACGCAACATCTCGGGCCAGCAGCGGTCATCCGCGGCAATGGTTTTTCCGTCATCATGCAGGCGGAAGTTCGCCCAAAACTTCCCCGGGTAATAAACCATGGGCGCGTGTTTGGTCAGCCGAACCCACAGGTCATAATCCATGGCAAAGAAGAAGGACGGATCCAGCGGCCCGATTTTCTTCCACAATTCCGCGAGGAAGAATGTTGTCTGTTGTGGAACATGCACATACCCACGCAACATTCGTGACCGATCTGTCTGCGCGGCAGGAAAGGTGCCGATAACTTCGTCATTGGCATTAATGAAATACGCGTCACTGTACACCAGCCCGACATCCGGGTGATTCATCAGAAAATCGACGGCTTCGCGTACCGCGCCGGGATTGTACGTATCGTCTGAGTTTAGCCAGGCAAGAATGTGTCCGTGAGCCAGACCGAAACCTTTATTAATGGCATCCGTCTGCCCTTTATCCGGTTCGCTGACCCACAACGCAAGGTGATTTTCATACTTCTTAATAATATCCAGACTGCCATCCGTAGAACCACCGTCGATGATGATGTACTCTATGTTCGGGTAATCCTGCTCGATCACCGATATGATGGTACGTTCCAGGTATTTAGCCTGATTAAACGAAGGGGTGACAATGGTCACCAGTGGTAAAGCGCATTCAAATTTCATTTCAGGGGGTTCCGTAAGTCAAACAGAATATATCCGTCCCCTTCGGATAATACCGGATATTTCGTTGTCAGTTCGTTTTTCAAATCCGGTTGGGCGTCAAACTGTGAGAACATGGTCACCAGGAAGTAATCCATACCCGCCGTCTTATCTTTGAAATAGCTCTCAAAATCAGTGGGCGCGCTGCCCGCCATGGAAAATAACCGCAAGTCGCCGGAATCCGGCCAGTAACCGGCGATACCACGCCATCCGTAATACATGAGACGGTTGCCGTATTCGCTGGTCAACGCGATGACCTTACCCTCCGCCGGGATGGCATCACCGATCTTCTTCCAGGCCAGTGGTTCACTGGCATAATTGGTCGCCACCAGAACAGAACGGCTCACATACAGGCAATAAGCCGAAGACAATACAAGCACTCCGGCAGCTGCCGCGCGCCATGACCAATGTTGTGTTGATAGACCGATATTGATCATTTCAACAACCGGGGTAAGTGACAATCCGATCAGAGGAATGACTATCAGGTGGTAATACTCGTGGGTCACCATCTGGTAGGGGAAGAACAGGCCGTAGATAAAATATCCGGTCCACCCTGCTGCCAGAACGGCTTTGAATTCCCGCCTGGCCAGCGTGATTCCCAGCATTGAAAGCAAAATATTGGACAGGGCGAACTGGTTGTGCAGCATCACCAGCCAGTCGGCGTAGAAATTTGATTCCAGCACCAGGTGGGAAAGCGCCACCGTCCAGAATGAAAAGAAATCGGAGGAACGGCTGCCAAGATTGAAGAGATAAAAAATAACAGAAGGCACGGCAGCCAGCACAACTGCTGTGTAAAATTGACCATTCTTAAACCGGGATTTCAAACCGCCTTTGGTCAGAATAACAGCCGCCCAGATGAACACCAACGGGAAGACAGTCACCATTTTTATCAGCACGGTTATCCCGGCCAGTAACCCGGCAAATACGGCATCCTTCCATCGGCTGGTATCCATCCAACGCAATAATGCATCAATTGCCAGCAGCAGCCACATCACCATCCACGGATCGGGTTGGAATGAACGGCTGGCAATGATGGAAAATGGCAGGTATAGATAGAAGGCGAGACCTGTCAGGCTGGCAAAGAAGCCGGTATACCGCCGGGCGATCGAGAAAAGTGCCAGGCCGCCGGTACACCAGAACAGAGCGTTCAGGATGCGTGACACCCACCAGATCTCCTGACCGGAGGCGAGATAAACACCGGCAACCAATCCTTCGAGGATGGGGGGCTCATACACTTCCAGCGAGTTGCCCATGTTGACGGCTTTTTCGCGCAGTACGGGGTCAGCCGCGGGATTCCACTGGTAGTAAAACGAACGCGCCAGAATAGCCGAACGCAGTTGCCGCGTGGGGTGAAAATCCAGCGGGGGATCGGTCAGATCGAAAATCCGGATACCGAAACCAAGCAATACCACTACCGCCAACAGAACAGCCTGCACGTCCCTACGGGAATACCAGGAGACTGTCATTTCGCCTCCGAAGCCGGTAACGGATGTTTCAGGTCAAAAATAATGTAGTCGTCTGTCTGTTCCAGCACGGGGAAGTTGTCGGTCATCATCTTCTTGAATTCGGCCTGGCTGTCAAACTCACCAAACGCGGTGACCAGAAAATAGTCCTTACCTTCCACCTGCTCTTTGAACAGCTTCACGCGGTCAAATTCCTGGCCGGCCAGTTCGCGCACCATGAAGTCACCGGAGTTCATCCAGTTCTGCGGTGTCAGCCAGCCCCAGTACTCGAGCCGGTAGCCGTAATCCTGGGTGATAGCCAGCACATGCGAATCGTGCCCGAGCTTGTCGCCCAGTTTCTGCCACAGAGCGGGTTCGCCCCGGTAGTCGTTACGTTTCAGGGCCACACGGGTGTCCCAGGCTTTGATGCCCGTCCAGTAAACCAGAACACCAAGGATGGTCAGAGTGTATAGCCAGCGGGGTCCGTCTAGCCGGGTGATCAGCGCGGAGACCACCGCCCCCAAACCCAGTGCCACCACCGGGATCAAAGGTTCCTGGTAATAGTCGTGCGTCATGGCATGGTACGGAAGAGCGAAACTGAAAGCCACATACCCGGCAAACAACCCGAGCATCATCCAGCGCCCGGCCGGTTTACGCATCAGAAACACGCCGACCAGTGACGCCAGGAACCACTCAAAACCTACCACACTGCTGATCTCGCCATTCCAGCGCAGGTACCACACCGGGTCGATCCACAGATTGGGGAAAAAACGCAGGCTGAATTGCCCGGCCATTTCCCCGCTAATCTTCAATCCATAAAACGTGAACACGGCAAATGGCAGCGCTGCCAGTACAACCGCCACATAGAACGGGATGTTTTTCAGAACCTTTTTGAATCCCCAGGCGGATAGCAGCAGTCCCACCCAGGCGCCGGCCACAAAGAACCCCGCCACCGATTTGACCAGCACAGCCAGGCCGGCCAGCAGCCCACTGACGATGGACCACTTCCAACCGGGTTGGTTTGACCAGCGCCAGGCGGCCCATACCGCCCACAGGATGCAGGATACCATCAACGGGTCAGGCTGGAACGCCCGGCTGGCCTGCGCGCCATACGGCAGTATCAGGTAGAACGCCAGCGCGAATACCGAGCCGTTATGATCGATCAGTCCGCGTGCCAGCCAGTAGAGCGGCAAAGCCCCCAGCATCCAGAAGATAATGGATAGAACCCGCGGAATGCGCAGATCGTCTGTTCCGGCCAGCTGGTAGCCAAAAGCCGCCAACCTTTCCATGATGGGCGGCTCGATCAAACCTTCCAGTTTCCACTGTTCCACCGCCATGGTCTTCTGCCATTCGGGAATGTCCGCGCGATTCTGGTAATACATGCCGCGCGCCATCAAGGCCGAATGCATCTGTCGGGTGGAGTGGAAATCAAGCGGAAGGTCATCAAGATCGTAGAAGCGGATGACCAGCGCGAGAATGACGATTACACCAATAGCCATCCAGCGCAGCCACTTGTTCTGGTTGAACAACCGGAATGATTCAGAAGGATCACTTAGTGTCATCAGATGGCTCTCTTACATCGGTTCCGTCAAACAGGTTCTGTTTGCGACGGTCGATATATTTCTGTTTAAGTTTTTCCACATTGAACACAAGGCTAACCGCCGCGTACCCGATGCGCCGCCATTCTGTCAACGCGATCGGTGGATACAGGAAAAAACTTCGGATGTACGCCCGCAGCGCTTTCCATGTTTCACCACCGTCAAGCAGGTAGCGCGCGTTCATGCGGTTGGCGCCAGCCCATATTTTTCGGTGGTTCTTTTTATAAAGGTCTGCCAGCGCAGGTTGATAGGGCATCCACGCTGCCAATTGATAAGCTTCCTGTCCGAAGCCACGCGCTAATGCCACGTTCTTGGCTCCAGGATGGATACGCGCGGAAGCATACAATTCAGGCACATGGATCATCCGCCCTTGTTGGGCAACACGCAGCCAGAGGTGATGGTCCAGCAAGAAACGATAAGACAGGTCCAGGGGACCGGCCTTCTGAAGCGCGGACCGGCGCATAAAGACTCCCGGCTGTCCGATGATGTTAAAAAGCATCAGGTCTTTGAGTTCCCAATCACCATACGCCATGATGTTGAAAGGTGATCCATTTTCATCAATCGAGACTACGTCCCCGTATACCATACTCGCGTCCGGATTGGCTTCCAACACGTTGACAGCCGCCTCAATGACCCCGGGCTGGTACAGGTCATCCGAATTGAGCCAGGCGATGTAATCCCCGGTAGCACGGGCAAACCCTTTATTGATGGCTTCCGCCTGCCCCATATCGGTTTCAGAAACCCACCAGTCGATCCGGTCGGCATATTTTTCAATAATCTCTTTACTGCCGTCTGATGAACCACCATCAACCACAAAGTATTCCAGGTTAGAATAGCCCTGTTCCAGAACAGATAGAATAGTCTGTTCAAGAAATGCCGCCTGATTGTATGACGGCGTGATGATGGTTACCCGGGGTTGATCGCTCATATCAGTCCTTGAACAGGCTGGTAAATTCAACTTTGGGATAAATCGTCAACTTGCCGCCTACAGTCGCGTCCAAAATTTCGCGTCCGGCCGCTTTGTACGCCTCGCGTGCTCGCAGATACCCTAACTCGGAACCGTCAAGATCAGGTAATTGCCAGCGGAATCCCTTGCCGAAATAATTTCCGGCAAAGTGATTGGGGTCATCACCTTCGCTGATCACCGTAGTGTTCGGTTTTCCCTGGGTAGTAAAACTGTGATCCACACCGATCAGTATGACCTGGGAAAATCCCATGTAGAAAGCGATCTGCATCGCCACGTAGGTAACCGTCGAACTTTCCCACAACCGCCCGCGGATGTCTTCCGCGAATTTCGGACCTGTATAGGTGGTGAACAAATAATATAAATCCTTGCGAGGTTTAACCCATTGACGACCGCGCCATGAAATGAAAGTAGGGATATCCAGAGTCTGTAAGTCTGCCGCGCACTGCTCTACCACAAGGTCGTTGATCGAAACAAAGTAAGTGGTTTTAAAACCCAATTCAGGGAACATCAGATAGAACCGATTCATGCCGAAGGTATATTCATCCTTCAGGCAATTAAGGTTCATTTGTTTTAAACTTGGCCCATTTCCAATAATGAAACAACGCTTGCCTTTATGGATATCCTTCAAAGCGGCAAGCCGTTCTACGGTATCTCGTCGACGGCTATCAAAAGTAGCGGAAGGCCACTGTTGCCAGCGTTTAATGGCGTCCCGTGAGTCGCGCAATGCGTATAACACAGGTTTAGGCAGCGCCTGTTTGACTGTTTCGCGGATGCCGGTCATTCAGTGCTCAACCTTGCGGTAGCCCCACCATCCACCAGCAGCGCCTGACCGGTAATGAAAGATGATTGGGTGTTATCCGCCATAAAGTAGATGGCATGGGCAATTTCATGCGGCTGACCAATACGCCCGTTGACTGTTTTGCGGGCCAGATTATCAAGGCGTTCTTGCAGGGTTCCACCGGCCGCGTGACCGCGGTTCATACCGTCACGCAGCATGGGAGTATCTACCGCGCCGGGCAAAATTGCGTTAACGCGGATATTATCTTTAGCAAACTCAATTGCCATAGCACGAGTTAGTGAAAGAAGTCCGCCTTTGCTGGCCGCGTAGGCTGAAACACCCACTGAAGTAGCCACAGCATGCACACTGGAGACGTTGACAATAGCACCGCCGCCGGCCGCTCGCAAAAGCGGTATGGCCAGTTTGGTCCCCAGGAACACAGAACGCAGATTGGACGCCATAACCAGGTCCCATTCTTCCACGGTGTGCTCCAGGAGCGGTTTGTTCACCTGATACGCGGCATTATTGACCACGGCATCGAGGGAAGGTTTAAATTCCTTCGCGGTGCCATAAATCACATCCATCGCTTTTGGATCAGATATATCCGCTCGAATAAACAACCCGTTGACCGGGAAACCCGGACCGAATTCAGCTTTATCAACTCCAATAACAGTCCAGCCAGAATCAGTAAATAGTTTGACAGACGCGCGCCCGATCCCTCCAGCGGCTCCGGTGATCAATACGGTTCGATTTTTTTCTGTCATATGATTTTTCCCTTTGAAAAACTCATCGAGATTTACTCAGTGAATCCATCATGACCTGTTCCAGATCGTCATGCGAGATCTCAAGATCTACAAACAGGTTATGAATAGTATTACGATGAACCCGCTCCCAGGCAGCAGGGCTGGCATTGGAATTGTGCGCGGAGAGAAGAATATTGTCAAATTTAAGCAAAGGGGAATCTTTAGGAAGTGGTTCAACTTCGAATACATCAAAACCGGCTCCACCCAGCAGGCCAGATTTCAAGCCATCGACCAACGCGGATTCTTCCACCAGTGGGCCGCGCGCGGTGTTGATCAAAATGGCTCCCGGTTTGACGGATTCCATTGTGTGGTGATTGATAATGTGAAAACTGGTGGGGTTCAAATCGCAGTTCAATGAGATGAAATCCGAGCGTCCCAAAAGGTCTTCGAGAGAGGTCATTTCAACACCGTTTTCAATGATGAAATCCGGCGCGATGGGCACAATATCGTTGCCCAAAATTTTCATACCAAAGGCGCGCGCCCTCCGGATGACTGCCTTACCGATGTTCCCCACCCCGATCACACCCAGAACACATTCACTGAGTGAACGGCCGAGGTATTTTGACCACAACCCGCCTTTAACGTCGCGGTCCATCCATGGAATGCCGCGCGCGAAACTGAGCATAAGACCCATAACCGTATCAGAAACCGGCAGGGTAAAGGCATTTGGAGTATTGCGTACGGTTACGCCAACACCCTCGGCATACGTTTTATCAATCGAATCAATGCCAGTGCCCCATTTGGATATGACCTTCAAACGAGGAAGACAGGCATCGATAGCCTTCGGGGTAAAACGGTCATCACCACAAATGACTCCGTCAAACTGACCGGCATATTTAATGATCTCTTCTTCGGATAACCGTTCGTTTACTTCCGCCACGATGGTTTTACAGCCATAGTGTTGAAGGACCGAGGTAAATCGGTCGATGGACGGCATCATATAAGGTGCAGAAATAAGAATGGTTGGATTTTTCATAAGGCTGAAAAGATTATACCTTTGAGAGGATAGATGGAAGCAAAAAGAATTGGCTTTAAAATGTAGAAATCAGCGTGCCTGCAGCATCAATTCCGCGATGCGGAAGTCAAGCTCGTTGTCAATATCCCAGGATTCGACGCTATCAAGTGGGAACATATACGGGCGGTCGCCAATGCGGGTACGCCGTTTTTCAATGGTCTCGCGAGTGAATATGTAAATACAGGAATTTTCCTGCCATACCGGCGGGAGATCCTGAGTTTGAAGCAAAATATTCGGGTTGTGATTGATAGCCCGGCCAAGCTGATCATACAATCGTGCCTGAACTTTGCTGACAGAGAAGAGGCTGTCATAAGCCGGATAATTCGCCTGCATGAATCGCACGGCTTTGTGCAGCGAATCGGCTGTCAACAGTGGATTGGTGCTGTGGGTTTGCAGGTACAGGTCAGCCGGATATTGTGACGTGTCATACATCAGGATCTCATTCATAGGAATGTCATCCGCCCGCAGGTGTTCGGGGCGTTCCAGTACATCCACAGACGGGTATTTCGAGGCCACCTGTTCACGGATGTCCGGGCTGTCAGTATCGATCACTATTTTACTGATCTCTGGAACCTGTAGCAGGGTATCCACAATGTGATGGAACAAAGGCTTACCGGCAATGGGTCGGTAATTCTTGCCTGGCACCCGTTGGGAATGATGCCGCATGGGTACCAGCGCGACGATTCGATCAAGATTCATTCAGACCTCCCTGTTCGGTTTGAACCGGTTATATCAGAATAAAAAATGGGTTCCACATTCCGTGATTTTACTTCACCCGCCGGAATTGCCTGTTTAGGATAATAAAATGTTTGTCGCAATTTCCAGGATAGCATGGCGGAGGATTGTTTGTAGCCCATGTAGGTTCCAGAAAATTGTGCCCAACGGAACCGGATGACCTCAAAAGCTGTCATTAGCCAGTTTTTATTCATCCGGCTGCCTGAATTTATCGATGGAGAGTCATACAACCGGTAAGAGACCTTACCGATCTGTTTCATATCGTTGACGGAATTAACCACAAACAACCGCAGCAGGTCCCAGAGACTGAATTTCTCCTGCGGGTAGATACGCTTAAACGCCATCCCCTCTCGCCGATAGCGGTTGAACACACCCTGCCAGGTTTCATTGTGCACGTGAATGATCTCAGCCTCACCCGCGTAAACGATCGTATATCCCTGTTTCTGCGCCCAATTAGCCCAGGCCAGATCTTCGAGTGCGGGGATATTCTCGTCATACAGGTGTTGTTCCCACAATTCCCGGCGAATCGCCGCGTTGGCGTTATTGCAGAACGGATGGTCCTGCCGGTCAACAGAATGATCAGGGAACCATTGCTGGAAGATCATGTGTTCCGAAAATTTCGTGGTATCCATGCCCCTTTGCTTACCATAGGTCAATGCAACCTTCGGGTCTTCGAATGGTTGAATGAGTTTTTCCAGCCAATCGGGATATACCGGGTAAACATGGGCACTGGCGAATACAACAAAATCCGCTTTGCACTGCCGTATTCCCTGATTAAGGGAATAACCAAAACTGAATTCCTCCGGTTTAATATGTACCACCTCAACCGGAAAACCGGATGCAATTTTGACGGTATCATCTGTGGAACCGGAGTCGACAAGAATCACCTGCACATCCTTTATGGTCTGATGAAAGATCCCGGTCAGCAGGCGGCCGATATGCTTCTCTTCGTTATAAGCGCGAATGACGATCGAACAGGAGGGTTTCATTCGGGTAACAGGAAGTCTCCCCCCTCCAGAATACCATGCAAAATCGTATCGAGTGTAACAGAATTATTCCGGCGCAGGTTGTCTACGCGCAAGTCTTTGAGGGTTACATATCCCTTCCAAAACCGGTCTTCCTCCAGGAAGTCTTCGAATGGCAGTGACGTGCGGAATAACTGGTAATAGAGGAATTTGCGGGCGTTCAGACGATGTTCAGGGAGAGCTTCCACCTTGTCCGCTTTTAAGAACTCTTCCATCATCCGCAGGTATTCCTGCGCGGAAGAGGGGAAATACACAGAAGGCACCTGGGTGAAACGAGCTTTTCCTCCGCACAGAACCGGCGCGCCCATTATGCTGGCTTCCAATCCAATGGTTGAGTTATAGAAAACCACAAACTTAGACCGGCGAATCAATTCATACGAACTGAAGTTTTCATCCGCGTCCACAAAATGAACATTGGGCAGATCAGCGCTGCCGCTCTTATGCACCCATTCCGCCACTGTTTCCCGGCTTTCTTTGCCCGGGCGTTTTTCATCAGGGTGAGCCCGAATGACAAATAGCGTCTCTGGATGTCGTTTTATCACAGTTAATAGCTCATCCAGCCAGGTGAACATGTCATTAAACAATACATTGGCATGCCCCTGGCTGGTATCGAAGATCACATTGGTAAATATAGGGACAATTTGCCTGAACCCGGCAGCTTTTTTGAGAAAATCGTCATCCAGCTCCTGCATTCCCGACCAGAACCGGATGCCGGCCATAGAGAAATCGCCTTTGAAACGTTTAGACAGGTACGCGTCTAACCGTTCATTCTGCGCATCAGAGAGTTCATACCCTTTTGGGATATCAATCGGATACGCCGTGGCTTCACCGGGAGTGAAATAACCGGTAAAGGGCATCAAACCCACTTCATGTGAGATGACGGTCAACCCGCGCTTATGGGCAACCCAGCGTGCAGTAGCCTCCGGAAAGAACTGTCCATTAAATACAACCACCATCCCCGGTTTGACTTCATCCAGTAGAGCAGAAAACTGAACGGCAACCCGATGAGCGGAAACCAGAAATTCCCGAAACAGAAAGCGAGTGTTGTCATCATCATGCAATTTATGCCGGCGCAGCACCCATCGCATGGATGGCAGCGTTAGCTTTCCAAACGGGATGCCTTCATACTGAAAATGTGACAGATCATGAAGGTTGAGATTTTGCAATTCATTGCGGATCGCGCTATCATCCTTCGGTACAAGCAGGCGAACATCCGCTCCATATGTATTAACAACCGATTGCCGGCAGCATTCTCTGCAGGGTGGGTTTTGTCGCGGGTCATCCTTTTTCGTCCCCAACACGCAGCGGGTTAGTCCCTGCCGGCAGCTGAAATGAACCACCGGAACACCTTCAAGTTGGAGCGCCCAGCCGGTTAGCAGTTCAAATGCGGCGTTCAAACTTATTGCGCTCAAGCGCGTTGACGCGTTGAAAAGAACAACAGGCTTATGGCTTTTGGCTTTTTTTGCTTCCGCGGCCACTTTTTTTGAAAGCGACCGGATTCGAGCATCATTAAGCCGCCGGGCGACAATCCGTTGAATACGTTCCTTGTTACGCTTAAATGAAAGGTCCACGCTTTCCCTTATTTTTATTTGGAAGGCTGTCTGCCGCTGGAGCAGGTATGCGGAATCTCATTGAACGCGTACGGCGCTTCATCATCCGAAAAATAGCTGACATCTTCTTTCAACGTGAATTCACCGCCAAAATACTCATTGAAAACAGTCGCGAAGGTGTTGACCGGGGTGATAGTATCATATATTTTTTTTGCACCATTACCGGGCAGGTAATACGCGTTCAAAATTTCCAGACGATGATCCGCGTCCCAACCATGGTCACCCTGAATGATGATCACCGGGGGTACTTTTGAGTTGGCAATGATCGATTTTACCGCCGGAATAATCCGAGAGTTGACATAAGTAACGGCATCCGTGTACCCGGGGACAACCGCGCCGTTTGAAATATAACGACCGTCAGGACTGAAAACAAATGGCGCGTGGGGCGCCACAATATGGGCATATACAAATTTCTTACCGGGCAGGTTGGGTACTTGCTCCAATTGGTCAAAAGCGAAAACAACCTGGTCATGGTGTTTCTCTTCTGGTGTGCGAATGTTCTTAACCAGGTTTTGCGTGAATTTCGATTTGAGCTCGTCAAAAGTACGCAGCGCGGTAGTACGCAGGTACATCATTTCAAACTCTGACACGTCTTTGCCCTGTTTTACTTTTTCCAGTGGATTATCGTTGGCAATAATATAAACATCCGCATCGGTGATCTCATTCCAGAAATAACCGGTTTCAAACGCCACCATCTTATAACCCAGCCCGCTCAGGTAGCTGCGTACAGGGCTGTGACGGATGTAATCCAGATACACCGGCATATCAAGAGATTGGTCTCCCTGCTTGTACAGGGTGCTAAAATTTTGAATGTAATCCATGTGCAACGCAGACGAGATAGACAGCGCCGTACGGGCGTAGTTACTTTGCGCGCAATCCGGGATCACAAAACCCAGCTCTTTCAACTGAGCGTAAAACTCAGAATCATCATACCCATACAGTTCTTTCAGAATATCATCGCGACTGTAACCATCTAATATGATGTAATACACATCCGGCAAGGTTTCCGGGTCAAGGTTCTTTCCTGTGGGTGCGGTGATAGCTGCCTTGACAGTATTCCCCCCTTCCTTCACATTGGCTGCCCTGACTTCAAATTGCCCGATCTGGAATAACGGCAAGACAATTAAAATAATCGAAATTGTATTTAATAAACCATTAAAATTCTTTGCTTTGCCGGCTTTCTTGAAAATAAACCAGGTGCCAACGGCAAAAAGAGCTATCCATAAGATACCCAGAAAGCGGTGACGTCCAATATCCAACCCGCCGAGCATTTTACCTTCGATCAACTGGTAAACATGTCCGTAGGAATAGAACAGGATCAACCCGAATGTGGTAAATATGGCTGCAACAGATCGGTTGCGGATCAGTAATAGAGCCAACCCGTAAACAACCACCATCAAAAGGATGCTGATAATAAATGAACGGATGGCGGCTTCCGGCCGGATCTGGCTGATATTGGCTGCCAGCAGGGCAATGATCGGGTAAAGTCCAAACAGTACAGGATGAAAATACCACGGGTTACCGGAGGTTCGCCGTGGTTTTTGGGTTTTCGATGTTGTCATAAGACGATTAGCCGCTAATTAGTTTCTTCTTCTGTATCTTCATCCTCATCCGATTCTTCATCAGGAGAGGTCTTTACAAACAATTTTTTAATATTCTTCCAATACGTCTTAATGGCAAAGCCGCCGCCCAGCAATGCGGCAATAATCACCTGTAAAATAAAACTTCCGGACCCGGGGTCAAGATAGAGGGCGGGTTTTCCTAAGACGGTACTGAAAAGATGATAACCATGGAACATGTTCTTACTCGCAATCCTTCAGCCGGTTTATTCCTGAACGCGGCGAAGTTTCTTTAAAGATGGAAGTTCACTATCGTAAACTTTTTTGATTCCGTCACCCAGTGATTGTTCGGCGACGCGGATGTATTTTACCAGTCTTTCAAAACCACTGGGCTCAACAGATGCTGCCTGATCGTTGCCCCACATAGCACGGTCAAGGGTGATATGACGTTCCACCATGCAGGCACCCATTCCAGCAGCCAGTACAGAGGGAATCAGTCCAACTTCGTGACCAGAATACCCGATAGGGCATGGAAATTCTTTACGCAGGGTATCGATCATGCGCAGGTTAAGCTCTTCCGGTTCGCAGGGATAGGTGCTGGTGGCGTGTGTGAGAACAAGTCTGTCCATATCCATCAGACTCACCGCGTGACGGATCTGTTCCATGGTAGACATACCGGTGGACAGGATGGCTACTCTCCCGGTAGATTTAATCTTCTTAAGCAAACCAGAATCGGTTAAAGAAGCAGACGGTATCTTATAACAGATCGGGTTGAAGGCTTCCAGGAAGTCCACGGCGGTTTCATCCCAAACGGAAGCGAACCAATCAATACCCACTTCTCGACAATAGCGGTCGATCTCGGCGTATTCCGCTTCACCGAATTCAACTTTGTAGCGGTAGTCCAGGTAGGTAATGTACCCCCAGGGGGTTTCGCGCATCTGGTTCTTCTGGTTATCGGGAACACATATTTCAGGAGTGCGTTTCTGGAATTTAACGGCATCCACACCGGCATGTTTGGCCGCGTCGATCATTTTTTTCGCGTTTTCCAGGCTCCCGTTATGATTAATTCCGATCTCGGCGATCACATAGGTCGGATGGCCGTCACCGACCAGTTTACGTCCAATTTTAATTTCTCGTGCCATTTTCAGCCTCTACTGTTTTAATTTCTGTAAGATGATATCGCAGATCTCGCGTACGGCCCCGCGACCGCCATTCTGAGATAAAACCAGATCTGCCGCTCGTTTTACTTCAGGCTGAGCGTCGCCCACGGCAACCGCGTACCCAACCAGTCGGAAACAATCCAGGTCATTGGTGTCGTTGCCTACATAGATCACATTCTCTGCCGGAATTTGGCGATCGTTTAACAAATTCCGCAAGGTAGTAACTTTATCATTAATTCCATGAAGCGCGGGAATTCCCATCTTTTTTGCCCGTGCCGCTACCACTTTATTGACTTCCATCGAGAGAACCATCATTTCCAATCCGGCTTCTTTCAGATAACGAATACCAAGGCTGTCGCTTCGATTGGCCGCCACTCGTTCAAAGCCGTTCTCATCTACCCACACACGGTTATCCGTGATTACACCGTCAAAGTCAAAGACCATCAGGTCGATCTTTTCTGGCATGCCGCGGCGCGGTTTTTTGGCCGGGTCTA
Source organism: Leptolinea sp. HRD-7 (assembly GCA_024363285.1). Lineage (GTDB taxonomy): Bacteria > Chloroflexota > Anaerolineae > Anaerolineales > Anaerolineaceae > Leptolinea. Next base: position 66,029 of record AP024710.1, read on the forward strand.
CATACGTCAGCCCGCCGTGCCACACCAGCCATTCCGACCTGGCCCAATCTTTGGGAGTGTCGATGTCAATGGTGTATTGTGGATCTATGACCATGCCTAGAATCTTGTCACCGGTCATAGAGTTCTTCTTGAGAATGGTATCCGGACGGATGGCATCAATGTGACCCGTCTGCCAGTAGACCGGCGGCAATATCTGCCGCGGAGCGTTAAACGGCTCGGCGATCCCGGGTACCTGCAGCAACGGGGTTAACTGTCCGCTGGCATCGTCACGCCGCCACATTTTATGCGGGTTCTGTCCGGCTGGGACTACACCGCGTACGCAGTCGGCATCGGGGTTGGCTAAAAGCATTTTTACGGCATTATCCACGCAATCCACGGGCCGCACCGGTGACGTGGGTCGAAGCTGCACGACCACATCGGGTTTGTAACCTTCGTGTTCCTCCAGCCATTGCAGGGCGTGTTGATACACCGGCAGGTCAAGCGCCTGGTCAGAGGCCAGTTCAGCCGGCCGCAGGAAAGGTGTTTCAGCGCCCCACTGGCGGGCAACCGCCGCGATCTCTTCATCATCCGTCGAAAGGATGGTGCGGGTGACGGTTTCGGCATGCAAGCCGGCCGCAATGCTGTACGAGATCAGCGGATACCCGGCGAACTCCTTGATGTTCTTGCGGGGAATTCCTTTGGAGCCGCCACGCGCGGGGACGATAGCCAGGACTTCAGGCTTCTTTACCATGCCGTCCAGCCCCCGTCAACCACCAGGTTTGAACCGGTCATATAAGAGGAGGCGTCAGACGCCAGAAAGAGCACGGCTCCGTTCATCTCATCTTTCCGGGCCATACGGCCCAGAACGGTTCGTGCCGAATAATTTTGCACGAACAGGTCATCATGGTTATTGAAAATTCCGCCGGGGGTCAACGCGTTGGCTCGGATATTCTTGCCGGCATAGTACGTTGCCAGGTAGCGAGTTAACCCGAGAACGCCGGATTTGGTGACGGAATAGTAGACGGGTTTGTATTGCTGCGGCTGACCGGGTTTGATATAGATGCGCTGGTCAGGGCCGGCCAGACCATACGTGGAGCAAATATTGATGATCGAGCCATGGTCCTGCTTCAGCATCGGGATGACCGCCGCCTGAGCGCACAGGAACAATCCGGTGAGGTTGACGTCCAGCGCCTGGCGGAAGGATTCTACCGGGTAATCTTCGAATGTGTTGCGATTTTGACCGGCATGTTCCGGATCGAACTTGGGATCCATTGCCGCGCTGCAAACCAGCGCGTCAAGTCGGCCATATTCTTTGATAGTGGAAACCACCATCTGCTGCACAGAGGCTGGATCCGTAACATTGACGCCCACACCGATGGCCTTGAAACCGTCCTTTCGGATCTCTTCTGCCACGGCTTCCGCGGCTTCAGCGTTGAGGTCAGCCACAACCACTCCGGCACCGGCCTGCGCCAGAGTACGGCTGAATTCTTTACCCAGCAGGCCCGCACCGCCGGTTACCACAGCGGCCTGCCCATCCATGCGGAATTTATCGAGAATAGTTTTCATATTTTTTCCTGATCGCCTATTTTTGTACCGCGAAAATCATCCCGTCATCCGATTCAAACACGGGGGGGATGTCCTTAGTCAAATCCTTTAGCCATTGGCCCTCCACCGGGTCATTTAGCACCTGCCTGGCTTCAAAGACCACCAGAATGGTATTACCATCCAAAACAGATTGGCGGATACTCCGCAGAGAGCTATCATAATTTGGACGCTTCTGCCGCGTCAAGGGGTCGATTGGCGCCAGCAAGGCATACGCCGGGCGGTCTGCCAGCAGGTTCACAGCCGGAACCCGGTTCGTCCAGATGGTCACCGGTGGCATGCGTTTCAGCGCTTCGATAGTCTGTGAATTTCGGTAATAGGCGCTGGCATAACCCTGCCCGTCCGCGTGCAGGTCGATCACCGCGCGGCGGCCGTCATACGCTCCTGTAAAAAGGATAATGGCGGTCAAAGCCAGTGAAACCCACGATTTCCATCCACCGCGGTGCTCCAGCCGGTACAGCAGGTAGATAACAATAAGGATAAAGCAGATAAACACCGGCACCAGTTGGCGGTTTTCCAGTGCCGTGCTGGCGTCAAAAAATGTCAACGAAAGCAACAGGACCACGAAATAAAAGACAGCCTGGATGGCCACGATGAACGCAAATTGATGCCCAACCGCTTCGTCCGCTTGCGTTGATTTCCCCGCGCTCCTCCAGAACAAATAAACCAGCACCACAAGCGCGAAGATCACCAGCACAGCCAGCCCGTTGAACAGTACGGGGAATTTGTCATAGAGATTGAAACGTTCAGGGAACAGGAAGGTCATCAACGTTTGAACACCTTCTCGCAATTTGTCTGTGGTCAACGGGTGGTAGAGCAGACTGCGGTTGGCCGCGTTCCCTGAAACCGCCAGATTACGCGCGAACCACAGGATGCCGCCCAACAGGCTAAAGGGGAGGAACCAGCCAATTCCAACCAGCCGCTCCTTCCATGTCTTAGGAAATACAAAGAAAGCCGCGATCCCGGTGGCCAGCAATGACAGTCCGATATAGCGGGTCATATATGCCAGGCTGACCAATACCCCTGCCCCGGCGGCATAGTACCAGTTCTTACGGTCAATACCGTATGTTATTAATAACAAAGAAGCCAGCATCAGGGTGATGAACTCTGGCTCGCTCAACGCGAAGGTGTGGGCGCGCAGCACTGACTCCGAAGTGACTACCAGAAACGCTGCCATCACTGCCCAGAACTTTGATCGAGTCATCCGCAGGGAGAGCCATGCCGCCAGCAGCCCATTTAACACGAAACACGTCAGGCTGATCAACCAGCCGGCTGTGATCATGTCAACGCCGGTTTTGGCAACAGCAGCCAGTGTGTACGAATACAGCGGCACGTTGACCGTCAACGGCTTGATCTCGCCGCCGCCGGAGGTACGGCTGTAGCCGTGCCCGGCTAAAATATTCTCCGCGCCGCCGATGTATACAACGGAATCATTGATTAACCCGGGTCCATATGGTGTACTGTATACCAGCGCCCCCACTCCAGTAGACAGAATAATGAACAGGCTTCCCCAGAACATCAGGGGGTGCAATTTGACCGGTATTTTCCCGGAAATCTTCTTAATCTGAGACAAGCGCTTCCTCAATTGTTCGCATAAAACTCGAAGGTAATTATAATGGACATTATTCTCAGACTAATTTGGAAGAGGGATGTAAATATTATGAAGATTGAAAAAGTGGCATTCGGCGGCTGGAAAAATTGTATTCAAATCGATAATGGCACCATTCAGATCATTGTGACCACAGAAGTTGGTCCGCGTGTTGTTTCCTGTGGCTTTAAGGGTAAAGAAAACCTCTTCTTCAACAACCCGGCCGAAATGGGAACATCGGGTGGTAAAGAATATGTCGGATACGGCGGTCACCGCCTGTGGGCTGCTCCGGAACTGGCCAAACGCACCTATTACAATGACAACTTCCCCGTGGAAGTCAAAGAACTCAAAGACGGCGTCATCCTGACATCTCCCGTGGAGACCACTACCGGATTGCAGAAATCCATGGAAATCCACATGGATGAAAAAGAGCCCAGAGTGGTTGTGCGCAATATCATCAAAAATTGTGGTCTGTGGCCCATTAAGTTCGCGCCCTGGGCACTTTCTGTGATGGCTGCCGGCGGCGTAGCCGTGCTTCCTGTCGCCCCGCGTGACTTCACCCCTGGCTTACTGCTGCCATCACACTGCATCGCCATCTGGCCGTACACCAAAATGACCGACCCGCGCTTCACCTGGGGTGATGACTATATTTTGTTGCGCCAACAGAACGGTGCCAACCCCACAAAGATCGCCGTGATGAACGAAGAAGGCTGGGCAGCCTGTGTCTTCCCGCACGCTACCTTCATCAAATTCTTCACCCGCAAAGCCGGCGCCGAATATGTTGACTTTGGCACCAATCTGCAAAGCTGGACCAATAAAGAATGTCTGGAACTGGAAACCCTTGGCGAATACAAGACGTTGGATCTCGATGAGAATACCGTTCACGAAGAAACCTGGTATATTGCTGAAGGTATCCCTGTGCCGGCCAACGACGAGGACGTGAAGAAACACATCCTGCCGGTCGTCAAGAAGGCAAAGAAGTAGCTTTCAACCGTCAATCGTAGGGGCGCACGGTGTGCGCCCCATACTTATCCAAAATCAACGAAGAGGCGGGTTATATACCTGCCTTATTTTTTAATTCGCTATTGCTGTTTCGAAAAATCCACCGGGTAATAATACATTGCCCCATTTTCCCCAAAAGCGACCACCCGCAACCCTTCGGTGAAGACTTTTGCACGTTCGGCGGCTTTATCGCCATAGATTGACGCAAACTGGCTTTCCAGCGTGTCGAACACAATCAGCAGACTGTTGGCTGCTTTGAATTCAGCCTCCGCCGGGTCGTTCCCCGCGGGTCCTTCTCCATAACGGGTAAAAGGATAGACAGGTTTACTGGCATAAATCTCTGCCACCGGTTCCGCCACCCGGCCGGTGAGGTAGAGCACAGCCATGGTTTCATTGGTAACTAACTTCTGCCCTTCCGGTAACATCTTGATGGCCGCGATCAATTGTGACTGCCGCCAGGTGACGGCGTTGTAACCCAGTCCAGTCTCCGCGTTCTGCTGCACGATACGGATGGTTCGCACCCCAAACCAGGCAACCAGCCCGATCATGGCGAATGCTACAGCGATCTTCAACGGCCTGACCAGGTCTATTTCGAAGAGTCTGGCCAACAGCAATCCCAGAATCCAGATCACCGCCGTATGCGCGGGAGACAGCATGCGGTTATCAATGGTGATCGGCGGATAGGTGGTCAGGTATACCAGCAGCAGGATGCCCACATAGATCCCGCAAAAGAGCCACAGGGCAGAAACCCAACGGTTGACCGCCGATTCTGGTGTCTTCTTTGCCACCCGGATGGACACCACTGCCAGAACGATTAGCGTGAAGGCGGGCAGCAGTCCCATCACAAAGGTGAGGGTAGATGGGGCACTCTGCGCGGAAGCCGGCAACAGCCAGACCAGTATGGCAGAATTCAACTGCGGCCAGAAAATAGTGAAACGAAAGATCATCTCGTTAAACGTCAACAGCGTGCGCGCGCTGACGGTTGCCGTCTGCCCGAGCTGAACCATCACCCAGATGGCAATCGGGATGATTCCGATGATCCCCATACGGAATGCTGCCAGAACACGCTTCCAGAATGGCAGTTTAAGCCAAAGCAGGCACAAGAGCAGACCGGTAACCAGGAAAGCCGCGGCGGAATAACGTGCCGATATAGCAAGCCCCAGCAGCAGTCCGCTGACTTCCAGCCATCCCAGGCGGTTCGCGGGTTCCCTGTCGATTTTCAGCAGAACAACGGCCAGCCCGCCAAACCCCAGCATCAGGGTGATGGGTTCGGCCATCGCCCATGAATACACCGGCAAAAGGATGGGAGAAACCGCCATCAGTCCGGCGGGGAGCAGCCCCCACCATTTGTTGGCTGTCAATTTGAGTGACGTGTATCCAACCAGCAGGATCAATCCTACGAATAACAGAATATTCAGCCAGCGGGCAACGGAGGTCAGGTCAAGGCCAAGAGCCGCGAAGGGCGACAGGATCAGCGGGAACAGCGGCGCGGAATACGGCAATAATCTGAAGGAACCGTCCGGCTGAACTAATCCCAGTCCAATACCTTTTGCCAGGTTTTGGGCGGAAGTCAGGTAGATGGTAGCATCGCCGCCCACACCGGGACCCAGATGAGTGCTCCACAGGGTGAGCGCGAAGCCAACAAAAGCTGCCAACCCCAGTAGTGGATACGTTTCGTGCAGGGTAGTCCTTTTTTGCTCTTTTGTCTCGGGAGAGATTTTTTCGCCGCTGGATTTTTTCACGCTCATTTTTCCACCTGAATGGTGAATACCGCCATGCCGCCGGGTTCGGCTTCCAGGTTAAACCCGAAGCGTTCGATCATCCCCTGCGTTTTGTTCCAGTCGCAGTACTGGCTTTCATCCACCAGTACCCAGCGAACTTTGAGTTCGCGCAGCAATTCCACGCTGGCTTTGTCCGGGAAGTTCATCAGGATGGGTTTGATGTGTTTGTATTGCGCCGGCGGGAAGGCGTTGAAGAAACCGCCTACATACGGTTTGCCGTGAACCAGCGTGTAATAGGTATGTTCCTGATCTTCGGCGATGGAGAACGGCATCTGGACGACCGCGCCGTCACCGGGCTGCTGCGCCAGCCAGGTATCCACGGGACGCGCCTTCACCGGGGTGAATTCCGTGTACGGACCGGGGTAGAAATCAAACAGCACCAGCAGGATCAGGCAGGCTGCCGCCGCGTTCTTCCAGCGGGTTGACAGTCGTTTTAGGAGCTCTGCCGTGCCCAACCCGGCCGCCGCGCAGATGAATAGCAGCACAAAGATACCGAAGCGCATCAGGGCGCGTAATTTGGCATAGAAGGGGAAATACTTGAACAGCACCCATCCCGGGAGCGGGATGGGAATGGTGGGCTTGTCCCAACGGGCCTGCAGGAACGCGGGCGTGGGGATTTCCACCGGCGCGCCATTCCAGTGCAGGTCGGTACCCATGGCCAACAGCAGCGCCAACGCGCCTCCGGCCAGCATGAGAACAAGCAGGATTTTCCGGTTGGTCTTTTTACGGTTGACCCACGCGAAAACTGCCAGTGCCGCGTTGACCAGCCCCACATACAGTGTGCCTTCCACCCACATGTCACGGTTGAAGTGTTCGCCCACCCATTTACCCCACAGGAAATGGTCGGTGGATGGCAGAACAAAATCCGTCAGGCCGGCGGAATAGGGGCGCACGATGCCCAGTTCGCGGTCAGGCAGTTCACCCTTGCCTGCCAGACTAACGTATGGTGCAACCGCCGCCGCGATCAACGGCAGCGAGACCAGCGCGGCGACCAGCCAGCCCATCCAGAAGGATTTCTGTTTGAGAATGGGCCGGTTAATGAACAGAACATAGATGAAGAAGATGAACGCGGCGATGATGCCGGTCATGAAGAGGTAATACTGCGAGGTAAGGGCGATCAGTCCAAGACCGATACCGGTTTTGAGGATGGCACTTTTTTTCGTCATTCTCGCGGAAGGACGCCGGGGCGGTGTGAGCGCCAGCGAAGAATCTCTCTCGGCCATACCCAAAGAAGGTCCATCCGAAGTGTCCTCTCCGGAAGTGCGGGATGTTTCCCTTTGGTCAGCATGACAGAGTAATAGATCAAAGAACCCCCAGAAGAACAGCGGGAACCATTGCAGTCCCGACAGATTCAAATGCCCGATCAAGAAATGCGCGAAGTGGAATGGCAGGAAGGCATACGCCGTGCCCGCCAGCAGTGCCGCGCCGTGCGATTCCGTCAACCGGCGGACCCACAGCGCCATGATCAACCCGCTGAGCGCGAATGACAGCATATGCGCCGCGTTGTAGGCAAAGGTCGGCCCGGCAAACAGGCTGAACGGCAGCGCCAGCAGCAACTGCGCCGGAGTGATCTCGGTGTACGCCAGGCTCCAGCCTTCGGGGTAATTCAAGAACCACACATTGAACGGGTCGACTTGCAGGTCAAACAGTGCCTTCTTGAACCAGCCGATCATCCACACGAAGTAAATGTTGTCACCCACCTGCCCGGCCATCTGCTCGCCCATCACGGTGACCAGCGGCCAGGTCATAAAGATCGTCAACAGGAGGAAATACCCTGCCGCGAGGTATGGGAACCATTTTTGAAGGAACGATTTCTTATTTTCCACAGTGTTCTTAGAGGTGAACCAACTGCCCGTTGGCAGCGGATTCATGCACGGCCAGGCACAGTTTCAGCGCGGCTTCGCCATCCGCCAGTGAGCAGACGGGTTCCGCCTTCTTCTGAACAATATCCAAAAAGTGCTTCGTCTCCGCGATGAACAGGTCATTGCGGTCGAAATTCGCGGGCAGGTTAACCTCCTGCCATTTTCCGGTTTCAGCCTGGAACAGGCGGGCGGTGCCGTCCGCGTTATCCCAGGTGATGCGCCCCGCCGTGCCGGTGATCTCCAGCGTATGCGAAGGCGGCTGCTGATAGTAATCAACATGCAGGCTGCCGGTTACGCCGTTAGCGAACTGCATACCGATCTCGGCATAGTCTTCCACCTGGATCTCCAGGTCGCTCAGGCGTCCGGAAAAAGCCCACAGGCTCTTCACGTCTCCCAGCAGCCAGCGCAGGTAGTCAATCGGGTGGCTCAGGGTGACCACCACCCCGCCGCCCAGGTCCTGCCGGGCGGTATAACTGGCCCGGTAATCCTCCCACGGATGCCAGTTGGGCAGGTATTCGCCCCACTGCGCGCGGAAGGAGAGCGGCCGGCCAATCAGGCCGTCTGCCAACCAGGTCTTTACCTGAAGCAATCCGGGATGGAAGCGGAACTGGTAACCCATCAGAACACCCGCCCCGCCGGTTTTCACTGCCTGTTTGAACTCATCCAACCGGTCCAGTGAATGGGATACCGGTTTTTCCATCAGGATGGCGCATCCGGCTTTGGCTGCCGGGATGGCCACGTCAAGGTGTAGTGCGGTCGGGTTGGAAATGATCACCGCGTCCGGTTTGTGCGCCAGCGCGGCGATGATATCGGTTTCCACCGGCAGTCCGGTTATCTCGTCATCCGGCAGGGTGGATTTATGTGAACGCAGTAAAATGATGTCGCTCTCGCCCAGCGTGCGCAGGTTACGCAGGTGACGGCGGCCGATCGAACCAAAACCCGCGATCAGGAATTTCATCGGAAATCCTCCGGTTTTATCTTATCCAGCAAAGATACCAGATACTCGCCCGTGCGTTTTCCGGCGGTGCCGTCCGTAAAAGTGACCTCATCGCGGATGAATTTCTCGCGCTGTTCGCGGTCGGCATCCGGGTTCTGAAGATAGGTATTGATCACCTCGCGCAATTCAGTCTCGTTCATGGCTACCCGGCCGGCCTGAGCCTGGCGGAAACGTTGATGGGTCGGCCATTCTCCAATTTGTGAGAGGGGCAGTGAGAAGCGGCCGGGTTGATTCCACCCGCCGGGCGCGTCAATGCACACGGCGACAATGGGTTTGCCGTGAATGGCTTCCTCCACCACCATGGTGGAATAGACCGTCAGGAAGACATCCGAATAAGCCATCATCGAGGTCTTTTCCGGCATATCCTCACCGGAGTAATAGCCAAGCTCGCCGCCCAGCGGAACGGGTTCCACCAGGTGCACGTGGGGCATGGTTTTGACCATCGCCCTCACCTTCTCGCGTTCCGCGGCGAACAGCGGTTCGTCCATGAAATGGTTGGGATGCAGCCGGATCAACAATTGCGACGGCTCGGCCAGTTTATCTTCCGATACCAGCCGGGCCAGAGCTTCAATATTCTGGATGTTCGGTGAAAAGGTAATGAAACTGCTGGCATACGAAAGCAGCTTGCGGTTTGGGTCAAGATTGTGGAGTTTGAAGTACTCCTCACGGCTCATCAACCATTGTTTGTGGAAGTAGCCATCATACGACGGTATGCCGCCCACATTGACGCGTTCGGACAGCCAGTCGTCACCTTCCACCAGTTCCTGCTTTTGTATCTCCGACCAGCAGGTGATCCAATCGACAGGCGCGCCGGGCAGGCTGTAGCTGGATGGATTGTCCCATCCCACCACTACGGCGGCGGTCTTAACACCGCGCTGGGCCGCCTGGCGCAGCAGGAAGCGGTCAAGCCGCCAACCGGGTGTGCTGGCGATCACCAGGTCAGGATTGTACTTCTCGAACAGGTCGGTGTACAGTTCGGGGTTGTATTTCAATTGGGCTTTATACACAAAGCGGCGCGCGGCTTTTGAGCGGCGCATCAGACCTACGGCAGCCTTCATGCCAACCATCAACAGTTTACGGCGGCGGGAGGCTTCCACTTCCACCTGACGCACATGGCTGGTGAGGGCTTCTACGTTGATGCGGTTCGAAGCGCCCACCCGGCGCAGGAAATTCAACCACCACTGGCGCGACGGTTCTACCGTTTTGGCATAATGGCGGCATTCTTTCATGCGCAACCCTTCCACATGCAGGCCGGGCTGGCCGAAACGTTTCTCAATCTGGTCTTTCAGTCCGTCATCCGTGAGAATGACCACTTCCGCCCCGGCTTTCAACAGGGACGGAACGACATCACTCTGTAAAAAATACACAATCGCCAGGCCGTGATCGGCGCTGATAAAAACGGTTTTCTTATCCGGCATGCGGACGGGTCTCCTTATTTCGCCGCCGGGCGGTCATAATACCAGCGGAAAATGGCATCATATAACGATAACAGAACTTTCTTGACCGGCGGCAGGTCCAACAGCAGGCGGCGTTGACCATGCTGCACGGCTTTGTCGCTGCCCGTCGGGTCAATCCCCGGCACACTGCGCAGGGTGTTGGACATGTTCATGGCGAACGGTTTGACCGGCATCAGCCGAAGATAACCGGCATTGTTCATGCGCTGGTCCAACTGTTTGACCTGCCCCATCGGGCGGTCCATGTCAAACGGCAGGAACTTCGCCAGTACTTCCTTGCGGGCGGTGAACTGCCAGTGCGACGCGCCAGCCAGAGCCTGAACACCGTTGTACTCCAGCATTACATCTTCACTGGATTCATAATGTTTCTTGATCTCTTCGTCCGTCTGTCCGATGGAACGGTCAAACTCGAGGAAGGTTTCCCAGGGAATGAACTGCCCGCGTTTCAGGCTGGCGTTCTTTGCACCCCAGGCGGCGGTACTCGTGTAGAAATCCGGGTTGGTGCGGAACGGCCGCGCGGTGACCATACCCACATTGGGGTAAGTTTCCAGCAGTTTGACGGATTCCGCCAGCCAGCCTGGATAGAACAGGCAGTCACTGTCGGCATAGGCGATAATTTCGCCCGGCGCGCCGGCCAGCATAATGTTCCACGCGCCGCCTTTGCCCAGGTTTTTCTCAGAAAGGAACAGGTGTTGAATGCGGCCTTCGTCCTGTTCGTTGATCAGATAATTCTTGGCCTCTTCACACGAGCCATTGTCAAACACCAGCAGGTCAAACGGCAGACCGGCATCCTTGCGGGCGCTATTCAGGCAGACTTTTAACACATCTAACGCTTCTGTATAGAAGCCGCTCAAAAAAGGAATGTAATTCAAGACCGCCACGGTGATCCGTTCGGGCTTGATGACTGATTTTACGTATTTCGCGGGGTTTTGTCCGACTCGCATGCCTTTTCTCTTTCGGTTTGATTTATACCACGTTGCCGCGGGAGGTTAATCTGCTTTCACGGTTTTCTTTGACCGCCACTCGGCATAGGCTTTCTTCGGGTGGAAAATGGCAAAGAAGACTTCTGTCAGGATTTTTGAATGCCAGCGTACCAGAGGCAATATCTCCACTTCACGCCAGAATTTTTTCCAGCTCATCGGAAAATAATCCAGCATACCGTTTTTCAGAATGTAGTCACAGTCATCCAGTACGAATATTGTGCGCTTACCGCCGCCGGCTTTGATGTTATCAAAGGTTTCAGGCAACTTGTAGTGCGGTTTGCCGCCCGGTAGATGGCTGTAATCATGGTCCTGGTGGATAATGGTCACGTCATCGCTGGCATCCACCACCTTCCAGCCTTTCTGGCGGGCTTCGTAGATCATCCAGTTGTCCCACCCGGCCCGGCCGATGGCAAAGGGAGGAATGTATTCAAAGACGCTTCTCGGGAACAGAAAGTAATCGCTTCCGCCGCGCGGGTGACGCCGAGCGCGGGTTTTGATCTCATTCTGCATCCGCTCCACCCAGTCACCGGTGAAATCGAGGTCTTCGCGTACATCCAGATCCCAGCGTTGTCCGATGATCAAGAATTTGGACTGAGTTCGCGTCACGCGTTCTGCCGCCGCGTTAAAATCGGGCAGGAGGATGATATCGGCATTGATATAAGCCAATAAATCAAATTTCGCCAATTTTCGCCCCAGAGTGAAGATCGAATCAATCATCGGCGTGCCGTATTCATTTCGGGCCACATCCGGCGCGTGTTTGACGCCCAGTTCATCAGCCGTTTCGGCAATTCCTTCTTCATCGCCGACAAGAATGACATCCGCGCCGATGGCTTTCCATGAGCGGATGGCATTTCGCTGAATGGTGGCGATATGCGGATTGGTAAATGGTTTGGGTGCGGTAAAAATTGAAATCATTTAAATTCCTGAGTTTTGTTTCGTGTGTGACCGGTTACTCCCCTCACCTGACCTCTCCCCTCCGGGGAGAGGAATTTTCCATTGCGGTGCTTTCTCCTCGCCCCAACGGGGAGAGGCGGGGTGAGGGGCGATGCGATCTAGTATGCTTAATCCACTTTAAAACACTTCCGTCTTTTTTTTCTCGATTCTAGACATCTAACCGGTTTGTCTTTCAACCGTTTACTCCCCTTACCTGACCTCTCCCCTCCGGGGAGAGGAATTTTCCATTGCGGTGCTTTCTCCTCGCCCCAACGGGGAGAGGCGGGGTGAGGGGCGATGCTGAATTTCGTTATTTTTGCATCCTAGAATCCACTTCATTGAACATCTTGTGCTTAATCTCCGCGTTGATGGCATTCAGTTCCGGGTGTTCGCGGGTGACAGCCAGCACATCCAGCCAGGTGAAATTCTCGGGGTCAGGCAAGAAGGTAAACACGCGGCGGATGAATTCCAGGTCTTCCGGGGTATCCACCGTCCAGCGTAGAGATCCATAATCAGGGGTTGTATTCAACTGGTAGATCTTAAACCGGCCGTCCACATCGTACAGGTAGGGCATCACATGTTCGCGTTCATGGGGTTCCCTGGCTTCTTTCCAGGCACGCTCCAGCGCGGTAAAGCTCACCACTTCCGTATCCAGCCCGATGGGGAACGTCCTGCCCCAGGGCGGAGGCAGGCGGTTGGCGGCAAAATCCGCGCAGTTTGCATGGAATGCTTTCACGGTGTCGTCAATCACCTGTGGATCGATCACCGGGCAGTCCGCGGTCACCCGCACAATAACGGACGCTTCAAACAACTTCGCTGCCTGGTAGAAGCGGTCAAGTACGTCAAACATACTGCCGCGGTAACAGGCCGTTCCGGTTTCATTGCACCAGGTTTCGATGGCGTCATCGGAGGGGTCAATCGTTGTGGCAACAGCCACCCGGTCAACACATTCGGCACGGCCGGTGCGTTCAACCACATGGGCGATCATCGGTTTACCATTAATCTCCTGGAGCACCTTCTCCGGCAGGCGGCTGGAACTCATCCGCGCCTGCACAATGGCAACCGTGCGCTGCTTCTCAGGCATATCTAATCCTTCTTCCATTGCAATTTGTTGTAATCCACGGTGTGTGAACCGTAATGATACGCGCCGCCATCCAGCGATTGGATGAATGCGACAATATCGGCGCTTTCAGGAAAATCCGGCCGCACGTAATAATAATGCGTGTCCACCGGGCTGTCACCGTAAGCGGCTGCCAGAATGTACCCATTCTCCCGGGCGTAGGCATCCAGTGTCATCAGCATGGAGCCCCAGGCATCCCCGGCTTCTTTTTTGGGATAGATCGGTGAGAAATCCGCGTGGAACATAATGACTTCTGGACGTGTCTTCTCAAGATACTCTTTTGTGATTCCACCGTTATGCGCGATCCAGACGTCGTTCAGTCCCCAGGCGTCCACCGCTTGCCAGCCGGAATACAGCGGAAGTAAACCAGCTTCGGTAGTGGCAATGGTATAGTGTTGATTTGCGAATTTTGAAAGGTATTCCGCCACTTCAAACCGGCCGTCTGATTGATAGTTGATCTGCCAACGATTGGCCTGATTCCAGACCAGACCTGTTCCCAAAAGCAGTATGGCGATAACAATGGGGGCTTTGAAAAAAGCGATCTTCTCTTCAGACCCGTAAAAATTTTGTTTTATCCCATCGATGAGCAACGGCCAGGTCATTAGCATGACCGGAAGAATAGGATACTGGAAACGCCATAAATAATTCATCTCGTTGGATAAAAGCACCCACATAGAGATGAAGCCGATCACGGGAATGGACGTAAAGATGGTTGATCGTGTTAATATTTCAAACCCGGGAGTCTCGTTTGTCATGGTGAAGACATTAATCGTGCCATGACTTTCAGGAAACCAATGGGATGCCGTCAATCCGACAAATCCGGTGACCAGCACCGCCAACAAAAAACCGATGTACTGGGCTGAATAACGCCCGAACACAAGGTTTTCGTGCAGAGAAGATGATGAACGAAACAGGCCAATGGTAAACAAAGCCAGTAAAACCAATCCCAGAAAACGGGCTGTTTTGACAAACGTCCCGCGATTATGGGTATGGAAGAAATGCGCGAAGAGGGACCGGGTGCCTCTCCACCAGGCGCGATCAGCCGTCATCCAGTGCCAGCCATTCCAAAGTAAGCAGACCCAACCAGCCGCGTATGCCAGCCAGAACGGGAAGCTCAATTCCAACACGCCGCTGAAAGCATTGGTCAGACTGTCTGTATACAGGCTGCCCCCGCCCTTCTTGTAAAACGGATTGGGCAGCGGGTATCCGAAATAGCGCCAACGCCATAGAAAATATGCACCGCCTAATAACGCAAAGACTCCAACAAATACCAGAATGATACGGCTGGAGTTTTTCCAGCCCAGCCGGTAGACGACTGCCAACAGCATGAACCCGGCGATCAAAACGCCTTCCGGACGGGTGAGACCCATCAAAAGGCAGACCAGGGCAAATAGAAGAGCTTTCTGCGTGGAACGTGGATTATCAACCGCATCCTGTGCCGTGAGCCAGCTCAATGTGACAAACATGGCAAAAAAAGGGGTGCCAAAACTGGCTTCGGCGTAACGCAGCCCGGGACCAAAAAGCAGAAAAACAGCCGATACCAGTGCCACCAGCGTGCCGCCTTTAAAATACCGCCGAATACCCAGGTACACCAGCAGCACGGTGACCACATGCGAAAGTCCACATACCCATAACACAGTGGCTTCCAAAGGAGTTCCCAGCGCGTACAGGGCGGCGAGAAATGCCATGAACAGGAAGTCCGTGGCGCCATCCACCGGAGGCTGGCCGATATTCCACACGATACCGTGACCCTGCGCGAGGTGCTGAGAATAACGCATCAGCATCGCGGCGTCTTCCGCCGGATGCACCGGCTTGTTGACCGATTCCGCCGCCATCCACAGTCCGCTCAATGCCAGAACGAGCAAGAGCAGAACATCCAGATGTGAAAGAGTCTTCTTCACGCTACAGGCCTCTTTCATTATGCAACTTTATCGCCAGGTCATATCCGGCAAGCATAGTTTTCTGGTTTTTCGTCCAATCGGCGCGCTCTTCTGAAACCGCCTGAGCGTTGCGCGATAGAACGGGTAATTTCTGGCGTACTTTGTCTAATGCCAGCAGGCGGGCCGCCAGTTGAACATCATCACCGTCGTCAAACAGGTACCCGCTTACTCCGTCTTCCACCCATTCCTTATTGCTCGGAATATTGCTGACCAGCGGAACAGTGCCGCAGGCCATGGCTTCCATCAGAGAAAGGGATGAGCCATCCACATGTGACGCGCTTATAAATACATCCGCTTCGTTGTAGTAGCGTGGCAAATCTGTTTGCGAAATACGGCCTACGAATTGAACCTGACGCGCAATACATGAATTCTTTATCTTATCCTGCAAAACAGGCCGAAGAGAGCCTTCACCGGCCAACACTGCTTTAAACACCACGCCGGTTTTACCCGCGCGGATCAGCCCATCCACCAGTACGTCCACTCCGTACTGGTCTTCCCAGGCCCGGTTCGAGAACAACCGCAATGGTTCATTAGCCGACCGTCCGGCTCGCGCGCCAGTTGGGAAGAATAGATCATGGTCAACGCCCCATGGAAAAACCACGGTGCGGGTGGGGTCAAATCCATAATCCGTTATCGCTTTGGTTTCCACGCTGTGGGCGTCACAGAAGAATACAGTGGTATGATCCAGCGCTTCTTTTATGGCCGTCCAGACCATCAATTCGCGATTTGCGTCCCACAGCAGGTCAAATCCCCAAGACATGCTTACCAGAGGTTTAAATCCACTTAAAGCAATAGCCCGCGCCACATCATTTACCGGTCCGGCATGCACCAGGTCAATCTTCCAACGCTCCAGCAGACTACCAATGGTATGGGTGGTTGTCTCTTTTTCAGTTGGGATAAAGATCTGTCTTACACCCTCCGGTAGAACCATACCCGGATGGGAGGCTGAAGTTAAAGGCAGAAAGAAGATCTCATGCCCCGATGCCGCAAGAGCCATCAGAAAACGCTGGTCATGAACCCCGAAACCACGTGATGCGTAGAGGATGCGCATTATCCCCCCGATCAGGCTTTTCCAAGATCGGTCCAGCAAATCTCTTTGCCGGTCGGAATATCACTGAGGATTTTCGTGCCGATCACAAGATCTAATTCATTCGGGAGAATGGCACCCTTTGCCACAGGTCGTAGAACGTCGATCATCTCACGAGTCATCACTTCACCCGCTTTGAGATCACGCGCGGCACGCAGGCATCGGCGTTGAAGGTAGACTGTCTGCTGTTCATTCTCTGCCACAAACTTATCACCAGAACCCAGCGCGCGTTCCAACTGACGGGTATTTTCCACCATGTCAGCCCAGCTCTGTGGATTCATAGCAAAGGCATGATCTGGCCCTTCGCGGTTGTTATCATCAGTGAAGTGTTTCTCAATCACCCGCGCGCCTAACGCCACTGCCCCCAGAACAGACGCGTGTCCCGGAGTATGATCAGACAGGCCCAGAATAAGTTCGGGGTACATGCTGTGAAAGGTGTTCAAAACGCGCAGGTGTATGTGATCGAAATTTTCAAGACTTGCAGTGTAGTTCGTGTTGCATTGCATCAGAACCAACTGTGGATTGATCGCCAGAATCGTGTTCACCGCGCGTTGTACATCACCCATATCTGAAGCGCCGGTTGCCAGAAGCACTGGTTTGTTTTTTCGGGCAATGTATTCCAGGGTCTCCAACCAGTTTATATCGCCCGAGCCGATCTTGTATGCCGGCACGAATGGGTCGAGGTGGTCAATGGATTCAAAATCATACGGGGAAGAGAAGTAATCGATGCCGATTTTCTGGCATTCTTCTTTCAAGACAGGGGTCCAGTCAAACGGAACTGAAGCATCCTTATACACTTCAAAAACGGATTTCTTCCATTTTGCCTGGTGAGAAATCTGACCACCCATAGACTTGAAACCGTAATCAGAAACAATCTTGGGAGCCTGGAAATTCTGGAACTTGGCCGCATCCGCTCCGGCTTCTTTCGCCAGGCGGATTAGCAATTTTGCCCTGTCCAGGCTGCCGTCATGATTGGCCGCGATGTCGGCGATGAAATAGGTGGGATGATCGTTTCCGATCATATGGGTACCAATACGGATATCCATAACGTTTCCTCCTTGGTATCAGGACTGATTCAGGTAATTTTTAAGCCGCTGCGGAAAGCCTTCTTTCATCTGGACGGCAAATTCTTTGATACCTTCTTCCACGCCGGGAAGCGCGCTTTGAAGGGCTTTGCTTAATTTACCGGTGTTAAGGGTCAAATTTGGTGACCTGCGAGCGGTAAGTCCGCCATCCATTACAGAAACCGGTTTAATCAAATTTTTGTCAAGACCAAAGGCTTCCGCGATTCGGCAGCCAAATTCGTATTTACTGAGAGAAACCGGGCTGACCACGTGGAACAGTCCGCTGTGACCGCTATCGAGCAACTGCAGTAACAGATCCGCCAGATGATTGACGAACAACGGGCAGAACTGTACGTCAGTGAAACCATTGACCGGTTTGCCCTCGGAGAGATTATTGTAGAAAAATTCCGCCAGACTGCGTTTTCCGGTCAGGCTCCAACCATAGAAGTTGACCCGTGCTACCACAGCTTTGGGGAACGCGTCCAGAACGGCTTTCTCTCCGTCCAGTTTGGTGCGCGCGTAGACGGATAACGGATTGGGGATATCGGTTTCAACGTAATCGCCGCGTTGGCCGTCAAAAACAGCATCGGTTGAAATATGGACAAGGCGAATATTACGCACAGAACAGGCCTGCGCCAGAATACCCGGCACCCGGGTATTGATCACTGCGGCTTTTTCTGGTTGCTTTTCACAGGCATCAATATCCGCCATTGCGGCGCAATGGATGACCGCGCCGGGTTTTATCTCGTCCAGCATCCGGTCAATCGCGCCAGGGGCTGTCAGATTGAAAGGTTTGGTCAGGAATGGCGCGTCAACAAGACTATGCGAATTTATTACGCCAACCACATCCCGGTGCGCCGATTCACGCAGCGCCAGGTTTATCCCCAGCAGACCGCTGACTCCGGTGACCAGCAAACGTTTCATTCCGCGTTACCCGACTCTCCATTGTTTTCAAATGGCGCCACCAACTCACGGATCTGATCGACATTCAGCCATTCCTTGTTGGTGTTACTGGCATACCGGAATTCATCCGGTAACATTTTTCCGCGTTTTTCCCATTCATGCCCAAACCAAAGGGCTTCTGCCGGCTGCACCACAAACATGTCATCCAGTTCAATGGTGTTACGGCTCTCATCATCAGAGATCAATACTTCGTGTAATTTCTCTCCAGGGCGAATTCCGATGATGTTGATCTGCGCGTCCGGCGCGATGGCGTGTGCCAGGTCGGTGATGGTGGTGCTGGGAATCTTCGGCACGAAGACTTCACCCCCAAACATCTGCTCGGAACAACGCAGGGTAAAGCGTACACCTTGCTCCAGTGAGATCCAGAAACGGGTCATACGGTCGTCGGTAATGGTTAACGCTCCGTTCTGGCGTTGTTTGATAAAGATCGGCACCACGCTGCCCCGGCTGCCAACTACATTTCCATAGCGCACGCAGGCAAACCGGGTTGCCATACCACCGGCATAGGCATTGGATTGCACAAACAATTTTTCCGCCGCTAACTTGGTTGCGCCGTACAGGTTGACCGGATTCACAGCCTTATCAGTGCTCAGGGCAATCACTTTTTCCACGCCGGCGTCCAGGGCAGCGTCGATCACATTGCTGGAGCCAAGGATATTTGTTTTGATGGCTTCCATCGGGTTGTATTCGCAGGCAGGCACCTGCTTCAATGCGGCGGCGTGCACTACCAGGTTGACGCCGTGGAAAGCGCGCCGCAGGCGCTGCTGGTCACGGATATCACCAATGAAATAACGCAGGCTTGGGTGATCGTACCCGGCAACCCGCATTTCGTGCTGCTTCAATTCGTCACGGCTGTAAACAATGATCTTTGCCGGATGGTATTCTTCCAGCAGAATCTTGATCATCTTTTTTCCAAAAGAACCGGTGCCGCCGGTGACCAGAACTACTTGTTTAGTCCAATCCATAATTTTCTCCAGGCTCTGGCGATCTCGCCCTATTTATGTAAGACGATCAAAGGATATTGTCCTTTTTCGCCATAGTATTTTGGAAACCACTCTTCCAGTAAATATAGCAATTTCAAGTAAAGTTTTCCGCCTAAAATTCCGTGAACAACGGCGCGTAAATAGCGCACATTAACACTACGCCAGCAGAAGATTTCATAGCGAGCCAGCGGCGCGATCTCGGTTTTCATCCATTCCGGACTGAACTTCTTAATGAACGTGCCGGTGGGTTCTTTGCGCGGCGGTTCAACGCCATAGCACGCAGATTTCAACACAGTCTCTTTGTCTTCGCCGCGCTGTCCGGTGACCAGTTTACCGAACCATTCGAACAAGCGGATCAACGGTTTAGCAGTTCGCATCATGGGCGAATCCGTCCACCCGTTGACCACCACCGCTGTGCGGCCGGTTTTCAAAACACGCAAAAATTCGATGTATGCTTTTTTCTGGTCGGGAAGAGGAAGGTGATGCAACGTATGCAGCGAAACCAACCCATCAAACACTTCGGGTTTGAAAGGCAAATTGGCGACATCCGCCACCACATACAAACCTTTCTCTCCCAGGCGGTTACGTGCTTCTTTCAATGCCAGAATAGAAATATCCAGGCACAGGCGGTGATTGTACCCTTCGGAGTACGTCAGGTATTCGGGATATTGCACCGGACCCGACCCGGCGTCAAGCAGCAGGTCTCCAGTCGGGTTGAGGTGTCTGTTGATCCGCAAATGACAGCGGTGAATATATTCGCGTGAAACTGGCCGCAGGTCCTCATACCGGGCATTCTGATACACACCATCGCCCACGGTTTTCCATCCAACCTGGTTGTAAAACTCGCGGACCTGTTGTTTTACATCTTTATCGTCCACTATTTCTCCTGCCCGGTTTCCACTGAAGACCACACAATCGGTTCACCTACCAGATACCGGAATGTCGCGGAATATTCATTATCTTTGCCCTGCGCGATGACATCTTTCAGCGGATGGGCTTTGTAATCGTCCCACATGCGAACCAGATGCCAGGGGAAGGGTAATGGAAATTCAAAAAACCAACGGTAAGCATACATCCAGGCTTTTTCCACCTGTTGACGGTTCAACCGGTGCTGGGCCGGGTTTGTTAATATCTGGCCGAGAGTCTTGTAATATGATACCCATGTATCCGGGTCAAAGGTGAACCCGCGGCTGCGGTAATGTGTCTGCGCGGCAACCACAACCGGTACTCCACCCATGGCCATTTCAAGCCCGACGGTGGTAGTGTACACCAATCCAAGATCGGCCACTTCGATCAAGTCATAGGTATTTACTTTTTCTGTGGGGCCGATCAAGCGGATGTGTTCCGGTAATTTTGGGAAAACCTCGTGCACAACCTTGACCATTGATGTTCCGTGAGTAAGAACTTCACCGGGATGTACCCGAATGACAAGTTGAACATCCGGCCTGCCGGCAAAATATTGCACGGTACGGCTGATCCATTCTGCCATCGTCTTGCTGAACAGGTGACGTCCAAGAGTCAGACTATCACCCAGTACATTGGTGGCCAGCAGAACAACCGGGCGTTCATCCAGCCCGAGCGCGGCTCGGGCTTTTGCGCCGCCTTCAGAAGGTGTGCCCTGCCACTGACGGGCGAAATTTTCCCACATTGCTCCGTGCTGACGAGCGATCAACATTGAACGAAGTCGTTCCAATTGTTCATCTTTAAGAGGGGTATTTTGCCGGGCGCGCCACAGTGCATCTGTCTCCTGGCGCATTACTTCGCTGTTCTGAGCGATCCAGATGCGCTGGCGCTGGTCACCGAATTCATAGGTAACTACCGGTATCTTTAATAATTTCGCAACCCGGTAAACCACACCCAATTCCTGTATGGTGCCATTCGGAACGATGACTATATCAGGCCGGTTCTCTTTTAGATAAGTAAATGCCGCGAGAGCCACTTCTTCGTTACGTTCTTTACGCAACTGGTAGACCACATTCTTATGGTCAACCTCTTCTACCTGTAACGAGTACTGGGTATCAAATTCGCTCACCTGCTGGACGATCTTGCTGAGTTCTTCGGAAACCGGAGCAAAGGGTATCTTGCCACTGACAAATGACACGGAATTCAAGATCGGTTCCGCATGTGCCAGTATTTTTCGGGCGTACAGGTCCTGCCGGCGAAGATCGAAACGAGAAATGGGTTTTTGCCAGTCAGACTGAGCCAGATAACCCAGTGTGACGTTGTGCCCCTGCGCGGAAAGCGCGATGCCGGTCAACGCGGCATGCTCGATCCAGTAATGCAGGGTGGCAAAAATAAAGACTTTCTTCCCAACCGGAGCTGACTTCTTCATTTCGCCGGCTTCTTTGACCAGTTCAGGCAATGTTTCCTGCAGGTGCTTCAGGCTGAAATGGCTGTTGATCGATTTGCCACGCTGCCGAACCAACCAGTACAGTTCCACCGTAAAAGGGATCTGTCCTAATATTTCTTTGATTACATCTTTTCCTGCTGCTGCAGCCGCTGTCATCTTTACACCGCCTCAATGTTCCAGGTCAAACGCGGACGAATGGGTCCCAACCGTGGTTCAGGCCAATGCATACCCGGCGCGCCGGCGGCATCAATATTGAAAGTCAGGGCCTGTTCATCCTGGAAATACCGTTTTACTCGAAAGGTGCTGGCATTAACCGCGATCATAAAACGGCCTTCGTTGAGTAGATCCGCCGGAATGGTACACCGGCTGATATAGTGACCCTCTTTTCGTGTGGACAACCGGTCAAATTCAGCCGGATCATCTGTATCGAAAGAGGTCATGATATATTCTCCGCGCATACTGAGCAGGTAAATACCCACCCGCAGCCCGGTAATCGCCTGTTCCAGTTCATACTCCAATTCGATCGTCACCGGTTCGGTGGAACGCAGAGTGTCAACCACCTCGCCTTTCGGGTTCTTCACGCGAATCGCCACCGGTTTGAACGGCGCGGCGTCCGCAGGTATCTCATCCGGTAGCCAGTGCCGCTGGCCTTCCTGTGAAAAACCGGCAGATAGATAATAATCTACCGCCTGCGGGGTGGGCGCGCGCATAGCCAGGTGACCTTTTTCAATTACCAAAGCCTCTTCGGTCAACCGCAATATGGCTGACATATTATGACTTACAAATAATACCGTGCGTCCTTCATGGGCCACATCGCTCATCTTTCCCAGGCATTTACGCTGAAATTCCGCGTCACCCACGGCCAGAACCTCATCTACCACCAGTATCTCCGGTTCCAGATGGGCGGCCACAGCAAATGCCAGGCGCAGGTACATACCGCTGGAATAGCGTTTTACGGGTGTGTCAATGAACTGTTCGACTTCGGCAAAGGAAACGATCTCGTCAAACTTGCGTTCAACCTCAGAGTGTTTCATGCCGAGGATAGCGCCGTTAAGCGAGATGTTCTCGCGGCCGGTCAATTCGGGGTGAAAGCCGGTGCCGACTTCGAGCAGTGAGCCAACGCGCCCGTTGATCACGGCTTTCCCTTCGGTCGGTTCGGTAACCCGCGAGAGCAGTTTAAGCAGGGTGCTCTTACCGGCGCCGTTTCGTCCGATCACCCCGAGCACCTTACCTTTTTCAACATCAAAGGAAACATCCTTCAAAGCCCAGAACTTTTGGCTACTCTCCACTCCGGTACCCGGTCGTTTTTGTGTTGTAAGTGCCGTAGACAGGGTTTCGCGCAAAGTGGTATACGCCGCCGGTCTTTCTCCAATGGTGTATTGTTTTCCGAGATTTTCAGCATGAATAGCTATATCGCTCATGGTTACACCATATCGGCAAAACGCCGTTCCATTCTGCGAAAGTAAAAGAGCCCTGTGATCAGAATCAAGATTGAAATTCCGGCGGATACCGCCAGCATAGCGTTCGGCGCGCTGGCATTGGAACCCAGTAAAGCCCAGCGGAAGCCTTCGACAACGCCGGTCATCGGGTTGAGGGCATACAGCAGACGCCATTTTTCGGGCAGCAGACTGGCCGGATACGCGATCGGGGTAAGGGTCATCCAGAATTGCGTGAGGAAAGGAAGCACGTAACCGATATCGCGGTACATGACGTTCATGGCTGAAAGCCAGATACCCACACCGAGCGCGGTGATCATAGCCAGAAGAACAAAGGGGACGATCGCCCACACATTGGCGGTGGGATATACGCCATAGACCATCATCATGCCGAACAGCACAATGAAAGCCAGCCCGAAATCCACCAGACCTGAGAGGATGGATGCCACCGGTAAGATCAACCTTGGGAAATATACTTTTGTGATCATGTGACTGCTCTGCACCAGGGAGTGCGCGGCGTCCGTCAGCGCTTTTGAGAAAAGAGTCCAGGGTAATAACGCGGTGTACGAGAAAATGGGGTACGGGATACCGTCAGAAGGCACTTTAGCCAGGTTTCCAAAAAAGATGCTAAAGACCACCATGGTTAAGAAAGGCTGCAAAATTGCCCAGGCGGCACCAAGAGCAGTCTGTTTATACCGGACTTTAAGGTTGCGCCAGGTAAGGAAGTACACCAGTTCGCGGTACACCCAGAGGTCTTTAAGGTTAATGGCGGTCCATCCGCTGCTGGGTTTAATGACCACAGTACGGGGTGCTTCCGTCTTGACCAATGTTGTACTATCTACAGTCATTGTGAAATTACCGATCTTTACTTGATGTGACTTTTATTGGCGCGGAACCAGTCAATGGTCCGGCGGAGACCGTCTTCGAAGCTCATTTGAGAGCGGAAGCCGAAGTATTCCCAGGCGCGGGTGGTATCCAACCCGCGGCGAGGCTGACCGTTGGGCTTGCTGGTGTCCCAGCGGATCTCACCTTTGAAATCTGTAAGACGGGCGATCAGATTGACCAGGTCTTTGATGGCGATCTCATTGCCTGAACCCAGGTTGACCGGTTCCGGACCGTTATATCTTTCCGAGGCCATCAGGATGCCTTCCGCCGCGTCTTCCACGTACAGGAACTCGCGGGTCGGGGAACCATCTCCCCAGACTTCAATGAATTTCGCGCCACTCTCCTGCGCTTCCACACACTTGCGGATCAAAGCCGGAATAACATGTGAGCTTTCGGGGCGGAAGTTATCTCGTGGGCCATACAGGTTGACCGGCAGCAGATAGATGCTGTTGAAACCGTACTGCTGACGGTACGCCTGTGACTGAACCAGAAGAAGTTTTTTTGCCAACCCGTAAGGGGCATTGGTTTCTTCCGGATATCCATTCCACAGATCCTCTTCTTTAAAGGGAACCGGTGTGAATTTCGGGTAGGCGCAGATTGTACCCAGGCAGACGAACTTTTCAATGCCGCGTACCCATGATTCATGGATCAGTTGCAGACCCATCATGGCGTTGCTATACACGAATTCAGCAGGATGTTCGCGGTTGGCGCCAATCCCGCCGACCTGCGCGGCCAGGTGAATAACAATATCCGGCTTGCTGGTATCCAGCATCCGGCGGACGTCGTCACCATTAACCAGGTCATATTCTTCGATCGTCGGGATAAAGATTTCCTTAGCCCCGCGTTCTTTCAATTTCTCGGTAATGAACGAACCAAGAAAACCGGCCCCGCCGGTCACACACACCTTTTTGGTTTTCCAAAAATCCTGGTTTGTGTTCGATGTCATTTCTTCTGACTGTCTCCTTCCAGGTGCGAAATACTGTCTGATACCATTTCACCGGATCGGGTGCCTTCGCTGCCATCCGGCCATTGAATGAAGATTTTCAATCCATTGATGTTCAATTGAGGATTATGTCCGTCTTTCACAATTTCCACCCCCTGTTCAGCGCATGTCAACCGGCATACATCGGCCACATCACCATCTCCCATTAGAATAATCCGATCAAACCCCGCTTCACGGACCTGTTTCAGCGCGGCTTCCATTCGCTCACGTACAAGGCGATACAATCGGAAAGAGCTCTGGATGTAATCTACCGTAAGATTCGCCCTCAGAGCAATGCCGTCAGGTGTGATGATATACCGGAGTTTTCTCCGTTCAACATGCCTAACCTTGACATAACCTTTTGCAACGAGACGCTTCAGATGCCAGTTAACCGTTCCAACAGCAACACCCACCTGCGCAGCCAGACTTGCTTGAGTGGCATCCGGATTCTGTTCTATATGTTCTAAAAGTATCAGGTCTCTAGCGGGGTCGGGGTTGAGTCCCATAGCGCCGTCCTAAATTCAATTGTTGAATTATAAAACGGTTGTCCAACCCGGTCAAGACCAGAAAAATTACCGCCAAATATTTTAAGATTACCGGCAGACCCGGTTGTCATCGCAGACTGGCAGTATCACGGGACAGGTCCAGGATGTGCCCGGTGACCGGTGTAATATGCCGCCATCCTGACCCTCGATGATCACGGCAAACAGGTCATCATTCAATTCACCCCGGCAACCCAAAACGGTGACATCCGCCCCGTTGGGCAGCGAATCCGGCATTTTTTCCAACGGCAACACCCCGCTAACCATGCCTTCCACGCCGGCGGGTCCGATTACTTCTAAGACCAATCGCGGGAAGTTCTGCGCGCGGCCGGCGGAAAAGCGGTCCGGTTCACCCTGCCCCTGCGCGTAATACCGCGGATATAACGCCCTGCCTTTGAAAACGAATGAAGCCGGTTGAGCGATGAAACTGTCCCATTGTTGTTCTGTCAACTCCAGCGATTTCAGCATCCAATCCTGTTTCCACTGGCTGCGAAGTTCGTATTTTTGAAGTTGTGTATATTTTGGCGGTATAGCCCGGTCAAGGATCACCGGCACAGAACCGGCAACCATAAATGCCAGCGTCAAAGCAATCGGTTTCCACACCAGAACCTTTTTAACCGGCACGGATTCAACCAGATTTATCACTGGGTCGACCTTACTTACCTTCAGCCATGCTGACAGCCAGATCGATAGTTGTGCCAGACCAAATGCGTAATACAGCAAGAACACCCAATCGGCGGGGATGAAGTACCGTCCACCGGAGGTGCGCGCCGCGGCTGTAGCCAGACTGTATGTGGCCATGAATCCCGCCGGAACCAACCCTGCCCAGCCGCTTCTTGACCAGCCCGCCGCCGCGCCCAACGCGATAACGGTCAGCGCCAGGAAGACCATGATGAACTGACCGGCAGTGAGCTCGCCGTTGGACTCCGCGCTCCAGAAGGAATTGGGCGCTTTGACCGTCTTTTCCAGTGACTCCAGGGTCAAGCCGGTCGGGAAGATGGCGGCGCCATCTACCAGATTATGAAAGAAATGCGCGGAGGCGTAGCGGCTGACGCCGGTGATCTTGTTCCAGGTTTCGTTTACAGGTTCTTCGACTTCCGGGGTGGTAACCGTTGGCGCCGGAGTGGACTGCGCTTCCGGTGTTACAGCCGTCACAGGAGGCGGCGCGTTCAACGCGTAGAACGCGCGTTGATTCATTACCACGCCCGAAAGTGTGGATTGAAAGAATAATAATTTGCCGTGCCGGTCATAGGATTGCAGCATGTACGGCAGTAGCGTCAGCGTGAATACAGCCGCAAACACCAACGCCGAGGATAGTCCCTTCTTCCATGCTTTCCCGGTGACCAGCAGGATGGCCAGGATCGTAACCGGCGCGAGCAGGAATGGATTGAGCCGCACCATTCCGGCAAGCCCGAGCGCGCCAGCAGAACCGATCAGATATAAGGTTTTATTACGGTCTTTGAACCAGCTCAGCAACAGGAAAACAAACAGAGCGAGCAGCAATGTGACCAGAGACTCACTCATTAACACCCGGGAATTTGTGGAAAGCACCCAAAGGGTTCCCTGGATGTTGTTCATTTCACGAAAGATCAATAACCCGGCCGTCATAACGCCGGCGAGCCGGCTATGCAATTTCCGGCCTGTGAGGTAGAGCAGCACCGGCATTAACGCGAAGACCGCCACCTGCGCTCCGATCACCGGGTCCATGCGGCTGCCAACTAGCAGATGAATGACGGCGAGGAATCCCACATAAAAAGGCTTGTCCACATACTGGCCGTATTGTGTGCCTACCCCTTCGCCGATCACGGCCAGCTGCGCGGCTCGGTCGTATGTGGCCGCGTCTGAGAAGGGATACATTTCATCGTTTGGCGGATAAGGACCGGGGGAGAAGTAACTGTGAGGCATATCGATCCGAGTCCAGGTTGTCACCGCCAGCCCCCAGATAAACAGGCAGATGACAATATCCGGAAGCAGAGCCCGTATACAGGTAATCCGTTCATCCGTGAAGAAACCTGTGCGTGAGAGCAAACCCGTAACCATCAGAGAAGCCATGACTACGGCCAGTATTTGCCATCCCAGCAGAGGTACGTTCACGTCATTCCAGTAAACAATATCAGGAATAAAACCGATACGAAATACTGCCACAATGACAACAACCAGTGTGATTACTGTCAGAGCAATTCCCCAGGCTTTGATTACCGGGTGATCTTCCAGAAGAATGTCTTTTAATGGGCGTGATTTCTGCGAGCGGAACAACATAACAACGCAGAACTGAAGCCCCGTCACCAACAACCAGACCAGGATGGGAAGCAGGCGGTCACGATAGCCGCCAAATCGTCCCCACTGGTATTCGGGCAACCAGATCAGCACCCAGGCCGACACGGTGACGGCAATCCCGGCCAGTTTTGTCCAGCGGTTGTCCATAAAGGATTCCAGACGGGGTAACTTGTTTTGCCACACCCAAATACAGAGATTCAAAACGGCGGTTAAAGTCATACCCGTTATCATTATGAGCCGCTGAAATGAGAACCCGAAGGCAACGGAGTTACCGGCTTCCGCCGGGATAAGAGCCAGCCAGATGGCTGCCGCCAGAGCTTCAAAACCTGTTAACACGAAGAAGCAGGGAATGAGGTTGATTTTTTTCATGGTTGTGGGAGAGGGCAGGTAAATGAACCCGGATCTTTTCGGATAATTATTCTGGGTGACGGCTCCAGAACGATCATAACAGCGGTATCAAAATACGCTTCAGATTTACATCCAGCCAGAATGACCTTCGAGGCATTCGGCAACGGCTCAATGGATTGGTCAACTGGCAGCACGGCATCAAAGGGATACATGTCATCGGAGATCATGGAAAAAGAAAGATGGTCAAAAGGCAACGCGCTGAACGCTGAACCTTGCCCGGCCGTATCCCCTTCTCCAGATTTCATCCAGCGTGGGAACATAGCCCAACCTGTTTTGAATGAGCCATCCGGTGAGGCCGCCAGAATGTTCAGATCATTGACCGAATTTCCCGCAGGCCATTCCACTTGAATATCGCGGATCTGTTTCAGTAACGTCGAATTATCGGCCGGTTTAAATTGTTTCGGGATCAATAAAGACAACGCCATAGGCAGACTGGCTGCGGCAAGAATAAGCGCGAGTTGCAACCAGAGTTTTTTCACGTTAATGGTTTTTGTTACGGTATCAGTCTCATTCTGCCGTTTTAAGCGGAAAAGCCAGAACGTCAGACCTGACAGACCGATGGAAAAATAAGCCGGTAAAACCCAGTCCACCGGAATAATATATCGTCCGCCGGAAACCATGGAGACTGCGTTTGACAACAAATACGACAACATCACCAGCAGAGGGACAAGGCTGACCACCCCGGAGCGCTTCCAACTGATGGCGAATCCCAGGACAACAGCCAGTAGACTGACCGCTAAACCAATTTCTCCGTAAGGAGTGAAAGAACCGTTCCATTCCTGATCCCAGTATGGCTGACGGATTGTCTCCTCCAGTCCGCTATGGTAGATGGAAGCCGGTAATGACAGACTGACCGTCACCAGGTTGTGCAGACCGGTGCGTGTGAAAGAATCCGCGAGTACTGCCCAACTTGCAGAATCTGTTCTATCCTCACCGGTGGGCGGATTCCCTTCCGTCTGTTCCATTCCAGGTGAAGGTGGTTTGTTCACCGGGATCAGTTCAATGGTCGGGTTGATGCGCCGCTTGAATACCACACCCAGCACCTTACTGTAATAAGAATCCAGCGCGTTCCCTTCTATCACCTGATTCCGTAATGCCCAGGGAACCTGTCCCAGTATGCAGAACAGAACAAAGACCAATGCCGCCAGCCAGGTTTGACGGCTCCGGAAATTGAAGCCGAACAACCAGATAAGCAGAATAAGAGGAAGGATCACCAGCACGTTTAACCGCACGAGAGCGGTCAAACCCAGCAGCGCGCCTGATACCGCCGCGTGCAGCCATGACCGTTGAGATGACTTCCACCAGTTGACTATCGAAAGGCAGAACAGAATCAACAATAGCGCGGTCAGCGGTTCAGACATAGCCATTTTAACATTTGTCGCCTGAACCCTGTCAGCAATTGACAGATTGTTGGCTTGCATAAAAAGTACCACAACCCCGGCAGTAATTCCTGCCGGTCGATTCGAAATTCTGGATACCAGTAAATAGATCAGCCCGGGTATCACAGCCATAACTGCCACCTGCGTCAGCATCATGCGGGCATAGTCTGAACTGTTCAGCCAGCTCAGGATGGCCAGAAACGTCAGGTGGAGCGGTTTATCCAGAAATCCGTAGGGAAACCCGTTTCCAGCCAGTATCGCCTGAGCTTCCAGCGCGTAATCACCGGCATCGGAATAGGGATAATTGGTGAAATTTGGCGGATAAGAAGCCGTTACAAAGCGACTAACCGGAGTCGGGATACTTTGCCAGAGTAGAAATGCTGCCAGCCAAAAAACCGCGATCAAAGCCCAATCTTTGAACCGCACCGTTTTATTGGGAAACAACATATCCTTCATCACACAGAACACGGCCATCACAGTCAGAGCGGCACCAACCTGCCAGTGTAAAACAGGGATACCGGACTTTCCCCAGAATTGGGTACCCTTCCCGATGCCCATTCCGGTAATGGATATGATCAGAACTGCCATCAGGATAATTCCCCCCGGTACCAACCCCGCGATCCAGTCCTGACGAGTGAACTGTCTTAATAATGAAGTAAGTCTTTTATTCTGGAAAAGCCCAAAAATCCAAATTTTTGTGACATAAAGAAAAGCCAACTGTAACAGACCGTTTATTCGGTCATAAACGGAATTCCAGCGGCCCAATCCGTCTGGCGGCAAGAAAGCAACAATCAGCAAAACCAGCCAGACGAACGGTATGATCGTGTCCATGATAAAAACAAACCGAGCATTCGTCACCCATTTCGTGACTTTCCACAGACTGGACTCCCAATCGAGGTTTATTTTGACCAGTAACCAGGCGCACAATAGACCGGTAACTACCGGAATCAAGAGCAATATCATTCGGCTGGCAGTGAATTCGCCGGAAAAACTCAATATATCGAGTATCGCAAGAATGCTTCCCGCTATTCCCAGAATTAAAAATGCGATTGCCAGCCATCGTCCGCCCGGGTCAAAGAAGAATTTGTTCAATTTTGAGTGCATGGGGCCGCTACCCCCTACTTTTGTGATTTCTCAAAAAAGATGATAAGCACAATTCCCAGAAGGATGGTTACTACCAGTAAAGTGTTGGCCCATATCGGCGGTAAGATGACCGCCATGAACGCCAGGCAGTCCAACACCAGCGCGGCCATGTGCATGGTCAACACTGCCCGGCTGGGATCCAGCCCGAGGGCGACCAGGCGATGATATGTGTGGTCACGGTTACCTTTATAAAAGGGTAATCGCCTGCGCACGCGAGAGATAGTGACCATGGTGGTATCAAAGATGGGTACACCCACCAGAAAGATAGGTACCAGATACGAAGATGATTGGAAGCTTCCAACAGGATTGTAATTAATGGCCATAACCGCAAGAATGAAACCCAGCGTCTGCGCGCCAGAATCACCCAGAAACATTCTTGCCGGATTTGAATTGAAATAAAAGATTGCCAGGCAGATTCCCACCAGTATGGCACTCAGAATTGCCAGGGATTCCTGTCCGGATTGCAGTGTTGCCAGCATAAAAAAGGCGAACGCCCAAC
This sequence comes from Leptolinea sp. HRD-7, assembly GCA_024363285.1. GTDB lineage: Bacteria > Chloroflexota > Anaerolineae > Anaerolineales > Anaerolineaceae > Leptolinea. Next base: position 97,268 of record AP024710.1, read on the forward strand.
CACTAAGCCCAACGGCCAGTCCGTCCATACTGTCAACCAGATTAAACGCGTTGGTAACGCCCACGATCCAGAAAACCGTAAGAAAACGGTCCAGCAACACATAAATAAAACCTGATCCGCCGATGAAAAACGTATGCGATTCAAGAATTTGAATGGATAAACCGGACAACACAAGGCCGATTGTTGCGACAAGTTGCCCCAGGAACTTGGGCAGCGCGGGAAGACGTTTGTAATCATCCCAAATACCGAACACAAAAATGACCAGCGCGGCCAGCAGCATGGTCAAAATATTTCTGTCTTTCCATAATCCGGTAGCCAGAACCAGTATTATCAGCGAAGCTGTCAACGCCATACCACCGGCATACGGCATGGCCACTTTGTGTGTTTTGTAAGCCGCGGCTCCGGGGAAGTCCATTAATTTGATACGACGGGCAACCTGAATCCCCAGATAGCCGGTAACCAGGGTCAGCAGTAAACTGACCAGAATGGCCTGAAAGAGTCCGGAAAAGTCCACCGCGCTAGCGTTCATTACCTTTGAGTATCCCCCTGAAGTTTACTATAAACTTCAAGAGTTTCGTTAACGATCCTACCGGTCGAAAATTCTGTTTCCGCCAGATGACGGGCGTTAGCCCCCATTCGACGGCGTTCTTCGGGGTTGCGCAATAGATTACGAAGGCAGGCAGCCAGATCATCCACATCCTTAAATTTTGCCAGCAGACCGGTTTCACCAGGAATAACCACCTCGCGGCAGCCAGGCGCGTCAAATGCCACCAACGGCCGGGCGCAACCGGCGGCTTCGATCAACGTTTTCGGCAGACCTTCGCGATACGAAGGCAGGCAGACGATACTGGATTTTGAAAACACCTCCGGCATGTCTCCACGCCAGCCCCACCACTCAATGACGCCTTCCTTTTCCCAATCGCGAACGGCACTCTCCGGCACCGATGCCGGGTTATCGGCGTAGATGTCCCCCACCAGTACAAAGCGCCCGTCAGAACCTTCCGCTTTCAGTACGCGCGCGGCTTGAACGAACTCACCCACACCCTTGTCCCATAGCAGCCGTGCGGGCAGAACCACAACCGCCGGCCCGGCCGGTTCCGGTGACGGGACGAATCTGGTGATATCCACGCCGGAGCCGCGTACGATGCGTGTTTGCCCGGGTGAAATAAGATGCAATGTTTCAAATTGACGCAGGTCATCACCATTCTGGAAGATCACCTGTGTTGACCGTAAAGCGAACCTGTACAGGAACAGGATTATCGGGCGGATCAGCCGGGCTTTCAGGTTGTTGGCCAAAAACACATAACCCAGACCGGTGATCGAATTGATCACCCGGTGAATGCCCGTCCAACGCGCGGCTAGAGAGCCGTATAACACACATTTGATAGTGAAATGATGGACAAAATCCGGCTTTTCATCACGGTACAGGCGTACCAACCGGGAGATGGTGCCAATTTCTTGCAGGGGGTTTTGCCCTTTCCGTGAGAACGGGAATTCCACCCAGCGGAAACCAGCCTGGATCAATTTGTCCGCGTTTTCATCAGAGGGTGAAACCAGAACCACATCAAATCCGCGGGCACGTAGGGCTTCTGCCAGCGGCAGCCGGAAATTATAGAGGTACCAGGCAGTGTTCGCGAATAGAAGTGTTTTCACAGTTCAGTCAGGATGCCTGTTTACGCAGCCATTCCTGGAAAACCAGGATGTCCCACAGGTAATATTGATTGTCATTCGTACCGGCAAGGTGATCGCGCCACATCTTCTGGATCGGAACAGGATCGAAGTATCCATCGACCCGCATGCGGTTTTCATCCAGCAGGTCATCCGCCCATTCACGCAGCGGACCGCGCAGCCAGGAATCGATCGGTATGCCGAAACCCATCTTCGGGCGTTCGATCAATTCGCGCGGCACATGCCGGTATAGCACCTGGCGCAATATCCATTTGCCCTGACCGTTCTTTATTTTCATGCTCATCGGTAACCGCCAGGCGAATTCGATCACCCGGTGATCATCCAGATAAGGTACCCGGGACTCAAGGCTGACCGCCATGCTGGCACGATCTACTTTGGCCAGAATGTCATCGGGCAAGTATGTGATCAGGTCCATGTACATCATCCAGCGGGTGAAATCCGGGATAGCCGGCCAATTTGAACGGTCGGTCAGAGGGGTCTCTGGTTCCTTGCTCCCCCTGACCAGGCTCTCCGGATCTTTCCAGTGAGAAGCCAGCCGGAAATACAGGCTTTGCTCCGAATCGACCGATACCACATCCGCGATCTTTTTCATTTTTTCTCCGGCCTGCGGAACCCGCAGTGAACCGGGAAGAATTGGTCTTAATGTCTTAAAAACACTGTCCCAGGTGGCAGGTGACAGCGCCCGCATGGCATGTCCCAACGCCTTGCGCGGACCGCGGCCCATCCAGCCGATGCGATTCCAGATGGAGTTTCCCCAGAAATAACGGTTGTATCCGGCGAATAGCTCGTCGCCGCCGTCACCCGAAAGGCTGACAGTGACATGCTGCCGGGTCAATTTGGAAACCAGATATGTGGGTATCTGAGATGAATCGGAATAGGGTTCATCATACATCGCGGGGATCAACGGAATGACCGCGCGAGCTTCTTCTGGTGTGACGGTCATTTCAGTGTGCTGGGTCTTCAGGTGCTGCGCCACCTTGCGGGCGTATTCCGCTTCGTTGTAATCGCCTTCCTGAAAACCGATGGTATAGGTCTTCACAGGGACGCGGCTTTCCGCCTGCATCAACGCCACGATGGCGGACGAATCCACACCGCCGGAAAGGAACGCGCCCAACGGCACGTCGGCCATCATGCGCAGCCGCACGGATTCGCGCAGCAGGGCTTCCAGTTCATCAATGGCTTCCGTTTCCGAGCCGGTAAACGGATTAGACAACCCGTCTTCCACCGCTTTTTTGGCAGACCAGTAAATCTGCGGTTCAGGTTCAAATCCCGGTCGGTCAAACGGGAAGCTCAAAATAGTGCCGGGCATCTGCTTTTTGACACCCCGGTAAATGGTCCAGGGAGCTGGAATATAGTTGTAACGTGTGAACAAAGCCACCGCGTTCCGGTCGATCTCTCCATCAAAACCCGGGAACGCCTTCAGGCATTTCAATTCCGAACCGAAAAGCAGTGTGTTTCCGTTCCAGCCATAATGCATGGGTTTGACACCCACCCGGTCTCTAACCAGATGCAACACCCGGTCACGCCGGTCCCACAGGGCAAAGGCAAATTGTCCGTTGAATCGTTTGACAGACGCCTCTAACCCCCAGGTATCGATCGATTCCACCATCACCTCGGAATCGGAGGTGCCCCGGAATTTTGTACCCTTCGCGATGAGTTCTTCGCGCATTTCGTTGTAGTTGTAGATCTCACCATTGAACACCATAATGTACCGGCCGCTGGCTGAGATCATGGGCTGGTGACCGGTAGGCGTCAGGTCGACGATAGCCAGCCTTCGGAAGCCCAATGCCAGACCGGTTTCCGCGTCTACCCATTCACCGCTGTCATCCGGTCCGCGATGCACAATAGCATCGGACATGCGGGTGACCAATGATTCGAGTTCCGCGCGGGATTTATTCCGCGATGTATCCAAAAATCCAGTTATTCCACACATAATGATCCTCAGTGATTTGACTAATGCTGTCCGTGTGTTTACCGGTCAATTTTCGAAGTATACCAGCGATCAATTATGCTTCGGTACGGCTACAATACCTACCGTAAATGATAATGCGGCCGGCATCCAGGTATTTGGCACTCCGCTTACCTGTTTCACGTCAAAATACCGGCTCACCTGCTCAACGAACCGGCGGTAATCAAACCCTTTGTGTTCATTGCGGTGCACCTTCATGGTATTACCAAAAACTTCATTCCAGAATTCCCCAAAGGTGTACGCTTCGTCGTGACTGTCGCGGTAGATGATCGACTTGGCGGTCATCTTGGCCAGAAAAGGCAAACCAATCTCATTCGGGATAGTGAAAAACACCACACCCTTCACCGCCCCGGCCATGATCTTCAGGTAATCATCCACCATCTCCGGCGGAACGTGTTCCATGGTTTCAAGTGATATCCCGATATCGTACCCTTGAGAGTCCACAGTCATAGCAGAGGGTGAAGAGCACTCATAAAATCGCACGGTTGGATCTGATGTGTAACGATTACGCCCGATATCCAGACCGCCTTCCCAATTGGCATCAAAACCATCATACAGCGAAGGTTTGACCGGCAGCCAATCAATGGAACGCCCGTCAAAGCAGCCCAGTTCCACTACGCGCAGAGGTTTTTCCGGCTGGAATCGGGTCGTCATTTTACGCAGCCAGGCAAACCGGGCCAGGTGCACCCGGGCGCGAAATCCCTTTGAAAAAAGCCGTTCGTTGTATCCGCTATCATTCATTTTACTTCAGTAACCTGTGACCAGACTTTTTCATACAGCCCGGCGATCTTCCGTATCTCAAAATTATTCAATATGCGTTCGCGGGCTTTACGCCCAAGCTCCAGCCGTTCACCTTCCGGCATTGACAATAGGCTGACCACAGCCTCCGCCAGTTGACCCGGTTCTCGCGGCGGGACCGTCAGCCCTGTCACTCCGATCAACTCCGCCGTATCACCCACATCGGTACCCACGCACGGAATTCCGCACGCCATGGCTTCACCGATCACCAGAGGAAAGGCTTCACCGTAACTGGACGATAAAACAGCCGTATCCCACGCCGGGTATACGGCTTTCATGTCAGCACGACGCCCCAGCAGATGAATATTACCCGGTTTATCGAAATCGGATATCATCGCGGTCAGTTCCGGGTTTTCGGGCTTGATTCCGTCACCACATAAAATGAGGTGCAGGTCTGGCAGAGCCGTCATCATCTCACGCGCGGCGGCGAAGAATGTGGCGTGGTCTTTTTGTGGGTCAAAACGCGCGGCTAACCCGGCCACAGGCGCGGTTGGTGGAATACCCAGTTCCGCACGCAGATTTGCCCTGGCTTCCGCGTCCGGGCGGAAATCCTCAAGGTCAAACCCGTTGGGAATGAATACCATGCGATCAGCTCTATATCCACGGTCCTGATGGATTTTTTGCGAAACCCGTGAACAGGCAATGATCTTCTCGGGAAGGAACCGCGAAAAGACCGCGTTGACCCGCACGATGGCACGAGTGCTGCGTTTACTCGTTGTTTTATCCAGAGTGCTGTTGTGAATGCCCCATACGGTTTTCACATGAGGGATAAAACAGCCGGCCAATCCGCCGATCAGGTCGGCGTGATACATCCACGTTTGAATGACGGCGGGCGGGTTTGACTTTAACTCGCGCACCAGCCGCGCGAAATCAGCGATCGAAGGACGCGCGGGATTCATTCCCAGCGCGAACACCGGAATGTCCAGGGCTTCGATCTGACTTCCAACCGGACCGTTTCCGGTGATGGAAATGACCCGGCTCGGAAATTTCTCCCGGTCAATGAATTGCAGCAGGCGGAATAGCATGGTTTCCGCACCGCCGGTTTCTAACCCGGTGATGATATGCGTTACAGGAATTTTCCCGGTTGTATCCATAATCTTATCGGCCTATCGGGTTGATGGATTCGGCGTGGAAGAAACCATAGGATTTCTCGTTCGACTCTTGCCATCCGCATAGTTCCACGAAACCCTGATTGGCGTCAAAGAGCGGGGTCTTGCCGAGAATATAGACCAGACGTTTCTCAACATAATCATAACCAAAGAAGAACGAATCACCGGCTTTCACCGGGACCATCTGGAGCGCCAGACTGTACATAGGAGAATCATGCATGCTGTGATCAAAATCGGTATATCGCAGCGTGGGGATCATCGACTGTCTTAATCTGGCATCATCCACCACATTGACATATGAACCGCGGGTGACGGTAGTAACAAGGCGGGTGGAACCATCAGGGCAGCCGTTAATCTCCGGAACTGCGACCGGCTTCGCCAGAGTATGAACCAGTAACGGACCGGCAAATGTTATCAGGACGATGGTCAACGCGTAAACACGCAACGCGTACGGCTTGCCGGGTATTATTGATTCAACACCACGGGTAGACTTCAATAGTCCGGTGCGTGTTAGAACTGCCCACAACCCTACCATGGCCAGCCCGACAAACCAGGGGATAGCCGCGGCATAGGTGCGGATCTCGGCATCCACCGTAGGGACAAATGGAATAGAGAAAAAGATACCGAACCACCCGGCCAGCAACAGGGAAAAAGCCGGCCGTTTCCAATCTCTGATAGCCGCGATCAGGCCAACGAAGGTCAAAACCGCCATCGCTACGCGGCTAACAAGACTTTCAAGTTTTGTGGCACCTTCGATGTAACCGAACATGCCAGACCAGTCAAAGGTAAAGAAAGACTGCCAGTAGACAAACGCCCCGCGGATAATTCCCATCGGGTCGGTTTTAATGGCTTCAAAGGCGTAACGATAAATAGCCTGTGACTGAGCGGGTTCGACCAGCGCCATCACATCCGGATGATCGAGCATGTATTGTTTCCAACCTTTGCCGCCAACCGCCAACCCGTAGAAGGTATACGAAAAATTGCCCATGGACGAACTGTTGGTACCGGCAAGGGTTTTGAAGATCACCATGTGAATGCCGTAACCGAGCACTGCCGAAAGCGCTGCGAAAACAGCTACCTTCCAGTTGAATTTCTGGTCGCCCCGGAAAACCCATCCCGCCCACAGGATCAGGAATGGGAGCATAAAGAACGGCCCGGCGCGGGCGATCAGCCCGAGTGAAAGAACGAGCGTCCCCGCGTAAACATCGAAAGCGCGTTTACGGTTTACGCCGCTCCAGAGAAGGCCAAAGCCGATAACGCCCAGTGGAAATCCAAGCGTCTCACTCATCACGGAACCAATGAACCGGCGAATGAACAGGAACAAAGCCAGAGTGAAGAAAACCGCGCAGGCTGCCCCGTTGGTGCTGTTGACCTCACGCGCGGCGAAATAAATCGCCAGGAGAGATATCAGTACCAGGCTGCCGATGGCAAATTGCAGGTTCTGCCCACCAATGGTATACAACACACCCAGCAGCGCGGGGAATACCGGGCGTTTTGCCGAGAATGGGTGAAAGGTTTGCCCTTCAGAAAGTAACCGGGCACCGTGGTAATACCCATTGGCATCGTTATATGGCAGCAATCCGGCGATGATATTCAAATCGCTGATACCGCTAGCCCAAACGCCAACAATCGCGCCGCCAAAAAGAGCCACCATTATGCCCAGCGCCGCCAGGTCGCCCCTGATGTCAGCGCGCCGGAAACTCAGGTACAGTACCGGCGCAATAAGCAACAGAAGCAGCAGACTACCCTGCCGAAGCATCAACCCTGCTTTCGCCGGGAACAACATCAACCCCGCAAGCATGCCAATCGCGGCAACGATCAGGCTGACTTTGAACAGGAAAAGAATTTTTCGGCCTGCCAGCTCACGCGAGACAAACCCGATATTGACCAGGGTAAAAAAGAAACAGAACAGGAATAGAAAAATCACAGCCGGCATCAGTCGTTCAAAGATCTGAGCCTGACCGGGTAATAGATTTTGCAAGGAAAACACCACAAATACACCGGCCAGTATACCGACCCAACTCACAACCAGGCTCCACGGGAATTCTTTATGCCAGCCGAAAAATCTGTAAAGCCATGTGGCTTTATTCGGGCTGGATACGATCATCCCGGTCAGCCAGATAAATATCATCACGCTGGCAAAAATTCCAACCGCCTCCACCAGCCGGGCAAGAGAAAAACCGAAGACGATCGCGTTCTTTGGATCGCCCGGAATGAGAAATAGATAGATCAACGCTCCCAGACCGGCCAGGACGCCAGTGATAAAGGGAACAGCCAAAATCTGTTGCTCCCGGTTACGGATCCGCAGACGGGTCATCACACGAATTTGATACGGCTGGCAGCGAATGCCACCATCTTCAATAATAGCCAGCCGTGGCTCCATCGCTGGATATTGGTTGTACCGTATGTACGTTCACGGTAGCGTATCGGCAGGTCTACGATCTTCAACGTTTGCTTCGCCGCACCAAACAACAGGTCAAAGTCTCCGAAGGGGTCAAAATTGCCGAAGTAATCGCGGTTTCGGGCGATTAAATCATAATCAGAGCGGCGCAGTACCTTGGTGCCGCACAACGAATCTTTTACCGGTTGACCAAGAAGCCAGGAGAAAGCCAATGAAAAGAATTTATTACCCAGCAGGTTAAAGAAACGCATCGCCTGCTTTTCCATGGGGTATACCAGGCGGACGCCGTTGATAAAGTCACCTTTACCCTGCGTGATGGCATCATAGAAGCGCGGTAAATCTTCAGGAGGGACTGTTAGATCCGCATCCAGGATCATAAAAATATCACCTTTGGCTTCTCGATAACCGAGGCGCACGGCATCACCTTTACCTTTACCGGTTTGCTGCAAAATTTGACAATTCTTTTCAGGCCGGGCGGCAACTTCGCGCTTTATGGTTTCAAATGTATCGTCAGTGGAGTTGCCTTCCACAAAAACGATCTCAGTTCCCCCGCCCATATCTGGAACACGTTCCAGAATATTGACAATATTCCCGGCTTCATTCCGGGCTGGCACCACAACCGAGACAAGCGGCTTGTAATTCGGATCGATTTCAGGTTGCGGGCGGGCGATCATCATATTTGTCAATGCCAGAACATGAAACGGCCATAGCTTGACCAGAAAGCGGTTGAAGAAAGCATCAATTATCGGGGTCCGAACCGGCCAAATAATCTCAGACCAGGAACGAATGGTTTCCAGGTTTTCCAGATTCATCAGATTGGAGATATCATCGACCGTCAGCCAGTTCTGATAGAGGGTAGGTTTTGCCAGGTGCAGGGCTTCCGCCAGACTGAGCGGTAATTCCCACAGCCGGCTATAAATATTGATTATGATGCGTGTCCGCGGATGTGAAAGACGGCGAACTTCTTTAAAAACCGCCTGTACATCCCAGAGATCATTCAACAGGTCTGAAAGGATGATAACGTCAAATTTTTCGTTCATCCCGATATTCATTGCATCGGCGGCAAAGAATAACATCTGTGGATGTTTCAATGACGCGCGTTTAGACATGGCGGAAGAAAGATCAAAACCAACACCCAGAGAGGGGTTTAATGCCGCCAGCAAGTCACCTTCACCGCAACCTATTTCCAGTATCTTCTGGTTAGGAGCGACAAGAAATTTATAAATTTCATGGAGCCGGCGGTGATAATACCCGCCCAACCCCCGCCAGCCATCCAGTGTCCGGGCTCTCTGGTCACTGTGTTCCCGCCGTTCATTTCGGTATTGAATTTCCGCAGCGCGGTTTTTGTCAATCTCGTTAGTAGATTTCACGTGCTGTTATCCCAATCTATTAAATTCAAATGTCGTCGCCGATACCATTTTTACCACACTGAACTCAGACTGTATCCGTTGACGAGCCTTCAGCCCAAGTGACATCCGGTCACCGGCTGTCATTTCAGAAAGTTGCGTCAGGGCTCGCCCCATTTGCTCTGGATCACCGGCTGGAATAACCCGGCCAGTTTCACCAACGATCATGCCGGAATCCCCTACATCAGTCACCACACAGGGTACTCCGCATGACATGGCTTCTGCGATGACATTGGAAAATCCTTCTCCCACGGAAGCCGAAACGCAAATATCGAGCGCATTATAAACCGGAACCGGATCTCGTTCTGCCGGTAATATCTGAAACACGGTATCTAAACCCGCGCGAGAAATCTCTGATCGGATGCGGTTTGAGTAATCATCGGAGCCATCTCCGACGATCAGAAACCTGAAATGGGGATTTTTATCGATCAAATATGCCGAAGCTTTAATAAATGTGGAATGGTCTTTTACAGGGTCCAACCGGCCGACCATCCCGATAACCATATCAAGGGAAGAATACCCAAGCTTACGGCGAGTTTCTTCACGCAGGTTAACCGAAGGTACAAAACGGTCGGTGTCAATACCATTGGGAATGACAACAATCTTAGAAGATGGAATACCGCGTTCTTCCGCCTGCCGCGCGCCAACGAACGAATTGATTATTACCCGATCTGCCCTGAAAGAAAGGTGATCCTCCACCCAGTACATAAAGGAGGCCGTCCAGTCGTAGTCTTCCTTTCGCAGAAAGGAATGCCGGATAGAGGTGATGACATGCGGGACCTTCCAGAAATCTCTGAAGATCAACGCGAGGAGATTCGCGGCCACAAGGTAAGAACACAGGATATCCGGTTTTTCAGCCCGGATGATTTTTGTCAAATTAGAAACGAACGAGAAAATATCCCAACGTCCCGATTTTCCCGCCGTTTCTACACGTATGCCGCGTTTCTCAAATTCCGGCAGTAACGTACCACCGGAGTAAAACTTGACAATCACCGGGTTAAACGATGTTCTATCAAGCGCATCCACAAGGGTTAATAACTGGCGTTCTGCTCCGCCCACATTCAATGATCTGATTAGAAACAGGATTTTTTTCATTAAGAACAGATGTAATCTCAGTTTTATTAATAATTCAGTCTCAAATTATGCTCATTCTACCATGTGGTCATTCTGAAAGGTTTGTGGATAAAAAAAGCCCCGGATCATTACTGAATCCGGGGCTAAAAACCATCGGATGAGATCAGGCTTTACTCCAGGCCTGAACAGCATCTGATACGATATGTATCTGTTCGTCAGTCAGTTCAGGGAACATGGGAAGTGACAAAACTTGATTGGCCGCCTTCTCCGATTCAGGGAAGTCACCGGGTTTGTATCCAAGGTCGGCATGTGCCGGCAGCAGATGTACCGGGAAGGGGTAGTGGATACCATGCTGGATGCCTTCCTTTGTCAGGTAAGCCATCAAATTTTCACGTTCGGTGGTGCGAACAGCATACACATGGAACACGGGTTTACCGAAATCCATGATCTCCGGCGTCTCAACCTTGCTGCCAGCTAGAAGCTGGTTATACAGCTTCGCGTGAGACAGACGGTCGTTCGACCATTTCTCAAGGTATTTCAACTTGACATTAAGAATGGCGCCCTGAACACCCTCGAGGCGGTAGTTGTACCCTTTCAACACGTGCTGGTACTTCTTTTCCGCGCCCCAATCGCGCAGCATACGGATGGTACGGGTGTAATCGGGATTGCTGGTGGTCACCATACCGCCTTCGCCGTACGCGCCCAGGTTCTTGCCGGGGTAGAAGCTGAAGCAGCCCATGTCGCCAATTGAGCCGGCTTTCCTGCCTTTATATTCCGCGCCATGCGCCTGCGCCGCATCTTCGATGACGACCAGACCATGCTTCTTCGCGATCTCAAGAATGGGGTCCATATCCGCGCACTGGCCGTACAGATGGACGGGAATAATAGCTTTGGTCTTCTTTGTGATGGCGGCTTCCAGTTTTTCCGGATCCATGGTGAAGGAGCGAGGGTTGATATCCACCAGCACCGGTTTGGCACCGGTATAACAAATAGCCGCGACAGTGGCGACAAACGTGAACGGAACGGTGATGACTTCATCGCCGGGGCCTACACCAGCCGCCAGCATGGCCAGGTGCAGCGCGGACGTTCCGCTATTGACACCCATGGCGCTATCCACACCACAATAGGCGGCAAATTCTTTTTCAAAGGCTGCCACTTCCGCGCCGAGCACAAACTGAGATGATTCGAATACCCGCACGACGGCCGCGTCAATCTCAGGTTTGATACTGTGATATTGCGCTTTCAGATCAACAAAAGGTATGGTCATTAAATTCTCCCAATAATTTCTATAGAATATGAACAGGCTGCCCACGGTTGGCCATGGATGTATCAGCGGCTTCGAGGATCTTTACAACACGCAGTCCCATCTCGCCATTGGTCTGCGGAGTTTTTCCGTTCGTCACACAGTCAATAAAGTGCGCGGCTTCGGTTTTCAATGCCTCGGTAGTGGCAAGATGGGGCGCCCACATGTCACCGCTGCGGTAACTCACCAGCATCTGGTACACACCTTCCGGTCCTTCATTCAAAGAGACCCCCTTGTCATATACTTTGATCTTCTCACTGGGTTCCAGATCATCGTAAACGATCATCTGCCGGTCGCCGCCGATTAACGTGCGGCGCACTTTCACGGGCGCCATCCAGTTGACGTGGAAATGCGCGATCAGGTTGTTCTGCAGGTAACAGGTAATATACGCCACATCCTGCGGCTGACCGTTCAGATGTGCCACACCCGTGGCAGATACCTCAGCCGGTTGCTCACCGAGAATAAAATCCATAATAGAAAGGTCGTGCACAGCCAGGTCCCAAAGTACATTCACATCGTGTTGGAACAGCCCCAGATTCACGCGCACCGAGTCGTAATACAACAGCCGGCCAAGGTCACCTTTGCCAACCATTTCCTTGATCTTGATCACCGCCGGGGTGTAGATGAAGGTATGGTCAACCATGAGTGTTTTCTTTGCCCGAGCCGATTCTTCCAGTAATTTCTCTCCTTCTTCCACGCTGCCGGTCATCGGCTTTTCAACCAGAACATGCTTGCCAGCCTTAAAAGCCTTGCTGGCCAGATCATAGTGGGTAGAGACCGGTGTTGAAATGATCACAGCATCCACCAGCGGATCATTGATCAACTCCATCGGGTCCTGCGTCACTTTGATATATGGAAAACGGGATTGAACCAGCGTCAGCCGATCCTCTTTCCGGTCACTCACACAAACCACTTTCGCGTCTTTTGTCTCAGCAAAATTTCGGACAAGGTTTGGCCCCCAGTAACCGTATCCTATTACTCCCACATTTACCATGGTAATCTCCACAAAGATAAGTGTATTGCTTCCTTGAGATGCTCCCGGCAACGGAAAAACCCGGGCTTCAGGGTAATTTCACACATTATAAGACCAAGAGACATATTATGCTTTTCCTTTCCATGAAATCGAGCTCTGTGACCATATTTCAGCGCCGCTGCTGACGTTAACACGACAAATGTTACAGGGAGTACTGGTACAATAATTATCTGTCCGGCGGCTTCTGGCATGGGCAAATCTTATTTAATAGACGAAGAATTGTATGATCACCCCTGTTAAATTTGCTGTTGTAGGATGTGGAAATATCGGCTCACGGCACATCGCGGTTGTGGATTCGCAGGAAAACGCGGTTCTCAACGCGTTATGCGATATTGACCCGGAGAAATTGACCAGGTATTCGTCGCTCTATGGGGATATCCCGACATATACCTCATTTGATGAAATGTTAGAAAAGTCTGACGTGGATGTTGTTAACATCTGCACCCCCCACGGGCTGCACGCCCCCATGACAATCGCGGCGGCTAACCACGGCAAGCATGTGCTGGTGGAAAAACCCATGGCATTAACCACCCGCGAAGCCGACGAAATGATCGCCGCCGGTGAGCGCAACAATGTGCGCATCATGGTGGTCAAACAGAACCGCTACAATGTTCCCATCGCCCTCACCAAACAGGCGCTGGATTCCGGCAAACTGGGCAAGATCTATATGGTGCTGTGCAACGTGCTGTGGAACCGACACGAGGGCTATTACCGTGACTCTTCCTGGCGCGGAAGCAAAGAATTGGAGGGCGGCGCGCTCTACACCCAGGTGTCACACTTTATTGACCTGATGATCTGGTGGTTCGGTGACGTGATCCAGGCTTCTTCTCAGATCGCTACGCTCAGCCATAATATCGAAATAGAAGATAACGGTTCCGCCCGTCTGGTCTTTGAATCCGGCGTGATGGGTTCTCTCACCTGGAGCACCTCTGTCTATAATAAGAATTACGAGGGTTCATTCACCATCATTGGAGAGAACGGCACCATCAAGATCGGCGGCCAGTACCTGAACAAGATCGATTTCTGGGATGTGCAGTCGATGCCGCTGCCGGAGGATATCGCCTTCGTGGATAAACCTAACGCCTATGGCGGCAAGTACCAGGGTACCAGTTCCAACCATGACAAAGTGATCAACGAGGTTGTGGCCGATCTGCTTAATGAACGCCACAACACAGTTGAAGGTAATGAAGGTATCAAAACGATCCGCGCGATCGAAATGATCTATGGTACGCAGGAGGGCTACCCCAAATGATACGTGTACTGGTCACAGGCGCCGGCGGAAGCCCGGCCACCGGTTTTGTCCGTTCCCTGAAATCCGCCCCTGAGAGTTATTACACCATCGGGTTTGATACCAACGCCTATACTCTGCAGCGCGCCGAAACCGATGAACGTTACCTTGTTCCGCCGGTTTCTGACCCCGATTACCTGCCGGTGGTGCTGGATATCCTAAACCAGACCCAACCCGACCTGATGCATGTGCAGATATCCGCGGAAATGATCGGTATTTCCAGCATCCGTGACAGACTCCCCTGCAAAACCTTTCTTCCCGCGCACCAGACCATTCTGACCTGCGAAGACAAGTTCGCCTCCTTCAACGCGTGGAAGAAAGCCGGGATCAAAGTTCCCGAAACCATGATCGTCAATAACCCTGACGATCTAATAGTTGCCTTTGAAAAATTCGGACCGAAGCTATGGCTGCGGTTCACCAGCGGGTCCGCCGGCCGCGGGGCACTGCCCACCAGTGACTTCGAAGAAGCCCGCCTGTGGATCGAATTCCGCAAAGGCTGGGGCAAATTCAGCGCGGCAGAATGCCTCGAAGACCAGACCATCACCTGGCAGTCTATCTGGAAGGATGGAGAATTGATCGTAGCCCAGGGACGCAAACGCCTGTACTGGGAATTCGCCAACCGCGTTCCTTCCGGTGTGACGGGTATCACCGGCACCGGTGTGACGGTGAGTGACCCGGTGGTGGATGATATCGCCCTTAAATCAATTCTGGCAATTGACGAAAAACCCAACGGTATCTTTGGCGTTGACCTCACCTACGATCGCAACGGCATTCCCAACCCGACCGAGATCAACATCGGGCGGTTCTTCACTACGCACCAGTTCTTTACCCGTGCCGGGTTGAACATGCCGCACATTTTCGTCATGGCCGGGCTGGGCAAACCGATTCCGCATATCTCCCGCAAGATCAATCCCCTCACTCCCGGGCTTGCCTGGGTGCGCGGTATGGATGTGCTGCCGGTATTGACTACCGAAAAAGCCATTGAAAACTCACGCGCCGAACTGGCGGAACGTAAAAACCGATTATCTTCCGGCAACAAATAATGAAACCCCGTATCCTGGTTACCGGTATTTCCGGGTTTATCGGAAAAGCTTTTATCGACAGGGTCAAAGACGATTTTGATATATTTGCCATTGACCAAATAAAACCGGATTATTGGCCTTCTCAACAATTCCTGGAAATTGATATTTCATCTGCGTCCGCAGACGCGAAGATCGCCAGGGCACTAAACGGGCTGGAATTCACGGCCGCCGTGCATTTAGCCGCCCTGACGCCGCACTCCGCCGGCGACGATCCGCTGAATTTTTACCGGGTGAACACACTGGGCACCTGTCAACTCCTCAAAGGAATAACCGGGTTGGTGGAAAAAGCCGCGGTGATCAGCACTGTCGATGTGTATGGCGTACCCAAAGATGGCATCATTGATGAGAACACCCGCCGTGAACCGGAAAATGACTATGCCGTCTCCAAGTTGTCAGCCGAACTGGCTGCCCGCGCGTGGGGTATTGAGTCTCACACTCCGGCAGCCGTGATACGGTTGGGGCAGGTTTACGGGCCGGGAGATCCATCAAAAAAAGCCATCCCCAATTTTTGCCGGGCGGTGACTCAGAACCAACCCATCGTCATCCGCGGTACCGGGCAGGATGAACGCCAGCCTATTCACATTCAGGACATCCTTTCGGGTATTCAAGCCTGGATTCATCAGGGCGATCCGCCGGCTTTCGGGCAATACCTGCTGGTGGGAAGCGAGTGTGTAAGCATTCGCTCCATCGCGGAGACAGTCGCCGCGTTGGAAAAGGACTATACAGCCGGTATTCGCTTTGAAAACGCGGTTAAACCCGAGATCCGCCAGCAGTTTGACAACTCCCTCACCCGCTCCTCATTGAACTGGCAGCCGCGCATTCCACTGGTTGAAGGGCTTAAAGACACTTTAAAGAGTATGAAACATGGTGAATGATGTAATTTTTTTCGATCTTGACGGTACACTGCTCGATATCCGTCAACGATTTCATACATTACATACCGATTGTCTGACGGAATTGCACGGAAAACCACTATCCCTTGAACAATACTGGCAGTTAAAACAGGCAAAAACCAGCGAGGCTGACATATTAAAGGTTAACCGCAATGAAGACCTGCTGACGGCTTATGAAGCGAAGCGTAAAGAGTTGATCGAAGCCGTCGACTACTTGCAATTGGACGATTACTGGGACGGGATGACCTATTATCTTAACAATCTGGGGAAGAAATTTAACCTGGCAATTGTCACCCTGCGTAATGACCCTGCCGCGTTGATGTGGCAGGTGGAACATCTGGGATTGAACGATTTCTTCCCCGCTATCCTGTTCCCCGAACCGGGGGACCAGTCACCGGTGCGGCATGAAACCAAGGTAGCCATGGTCCGGCGGCATTTTAGCGACCGGACTCTATCTGGCTGGTTCATCGGCGATACGGAAGTGGATATCCTCGCCGGAAAGGCGCTCGGATTGAAGACCTGCGCCGTCACTTTTGGACTGCGTAACGCGGAGGTCATGTCTGCCCTGCAGCCGGATTTTCTCGCCCAATCGACAGAAGAGTTGTACGGTCTGTTTGACCGCCTGCTCGCTGGTTGAACCTCCAGTTGATGAAGAACCTCAAAACCCCTGGTAAATGAACACAGAATCGGCGGTTTGAATATTCAGACCAATAGCCACGCCCAGCAAAATGATCCCGATGGCGATCACAGCAGAACGGGGAATCAGCGGCATATCCTGCCACCAGAGTTCCATTTTTTTTCTTTGCGCCAGATAATCGAGCAAAAATGAAAAAGCGGCCGCTATAAATAACAACGGGGTTGCTGACTGTGTTCCGATGGACGGTTGGATCAACATGTTTTTCCAGACCACTATGGTTTGTTTGAAAGTTGTCACGGCAAAAGGAACCATGGTGTAGGTAAAAAGCAAGAAAACCACAATCATTGAAACACACTGCCAGAACCAGGAAAGGTTCTGAGGACGCGTTCCGGGGAACCTTTCATATAAAAGCCGCTCGATGATCAGATACAGTCCATGGATCGTTCCCCACACCAGCATCGCCAGTGAAGCTCCATGCCAGAAACCGCTGGCCAGCATGGTGACTATCGGGGGGATGACCATAGCGAATCCGGACCACAGGTTCAATTTCCCCAGTTTGCGGCTGAGCGGGAAGTAGATTGTCTCCCGCAGCCAGGTTGAGAGTGTGATATGCCAGCGGCTCCAGAATTCAGAAAAATTTCGGGCGAAGAACGGCTGCAGAAAATTTTCGCTCAGTTCCAATCCGAACAGACTGCTTAAGCCGCGCACAATACTGGTGTACCCGGCAAAATCGTTATACACCAGCATGGTAAAGGCAAAAATTTGAACCCAGCCAACCATATCCGCGTCCGCCAGCCAATCAGGAATATAGAAATACAGAATTCTCACAATCAAGAGCTTGCGGATCAACCCGACCAGGATCAATCCCAGTCCACGTGAAAAATTGAATGAATCCACCAAAGCCAGCTTTGACAACCTGTCAAAAAACGGTCGCGGTTTTTCGATCGGGCCAGAAGTGATCTTGGGGAAATATGCCAGGTAAAGGGCAAAATCGACAAAACCCGGAATAGTGGTCAACAGCCCATTCTTTATACTCAAATGCAGACTGATCAACTGCAAAATGTAAAATGAGAACCCAACCGGCAGAAGCCATTTGCCGGTGATGTCATTCGCTTCCGGGAAAATCAGCCCGGCATAGCGGGACGTCAAAAATTTCAGGCCGATGAAAACGGAGAGATTTAGCAGAATGGCCAGGGCAAAATACGCGTCATACGCCTTTTTGGAACGGCTGAATTTTTTGACAAACCAGTAATTACACACGGTCAAAATGACCAGGGTCAGCAGGAATCGGATATCGAGCAAACCGTAAAAAACAAATGACGTTATCAGCAGCCAGAGTTTGCGTTTTTCAGCGGGAATGACATGGTAGATCAACAAAATGACGGCAAAGAAACCCGCGAACGGGAGGGAGATCAGGTCCATTTTATTTGACCCCTCCCTCATTTCTAAGTTTATCCAGAATATATCGGGTGAACTTTTCGGCCCCGGTGATGTTTAGATGGTTTCGGTTGAACCAGTCCGTTTCCGTCACGATGGACGAAATATCCCTCTGTGTATGAATGAACTCCACTTCATTTCGATCCGTTATCTCTTTCACAGGTTTAATGAATCGATCCTGATACGCGGTTTCCCCGCCTTCGACCAAATACGGGTAATACACCGGATGCACGGGAAATTCTATGACAATGGATTGTATTCCCCTGCTTTTAAAATTCGCCAGGGTTGTATCCAATGCCTGCGCGTCCGTCGGATTGACCCGATAATCCAACAGGGTGACTTCCTGGTCTTTTTCCTGAACCTGATTGGATTCTGTTGTCAGGCGTATGCCCCGGTCGGTCAGCAATTCATCCCATTCAACCTGTTCTTTGAGGTAGGCGGTATCCGCAACATGCGATAGAGAAGCAAAATACCACGGCAGCCGGAAATGATTGAACAGGAAACCTTCTATTGTCGGCTTTCTCTCATAGTATGTGAACACCGGCATCTGAGCGATGGGTCTGGTTTTGGTGAAGTTGCTGCTCAAATCCAACGGAGAAAGGCCAATGACCACTATTTCAACTGGATACCAGTGAGTAAGGGTGGATGCTACCGCGGTTGAAGCTTCCGTCTGTACGCCGGCCAACCCCATATTGAAACAGGTATATTGGCGTCCGGTTACCGCTTCAAGTCCCTTCTCAAACAACACCGGGTCCAGTCCGGCATCGATCATGGAACTGCCAAAAAATAAGCAGTTTATCCCTTTTACTTGAAAAAGACGCTCAAATTTGACACCAATCTCCGGATAATGCGATTCCAACGAAGGAGATGGAAACGGTAAAGCCCTAACAATGAAATTGGATTGCAGCGCCAGTTCAAAGACCACGAGAAACATCATGAGAAACAACGCTGTCATCCCCATGCTTTTCCATGAAGGCAAACCCAATTGTGAAATTTTTTTTCGCAGAGGATCGAGCATTGAAAGAAACGCCTTATGTTTTTTTCCGGTTCATCCGGGTGCTATCTGGTTTATTTTATGTTGTTTAATAGATTACACAAGTCCGGATGAATGAATCGGTTCATCGCGGTAGTGCCGGTTAGGGATAACTGATGAAGTATAATCACTTGCCTTGAAGAAATTGCCATCATTATTGGATACCTTTCAATTATGCCCGACCTGAAATCTTCGACATATGAACTAAAGGATACCATTCCCTCTGCTGAATGGGATGCCATTGTCAGCTCCCGAACGGAATTGGCGGGTTTCGGTCAATCATCCGCCTGGTCACGCATTCAAACGAACTTTAACGGTCGAAGAGTCCTCTATTTATCCGGCAGTGACGACGACAATCCAGCGGACCGATTTTATGCCCAATGCTTCGTCTCCACCGTTCTCCATAGTTCAGGTATCCGGAAATTTTTGCAGGAAGCCCACATTCTGGCTGGTTCAACCCTGGAAGTGCTCGAAGGACCTATCATCCGTTCCGATGACCCGGAAACACAGATCCGCCTTTTTAGACGGTACCTGGACGCGATCGAATCTGTTTGCCGCCGGCAGCGGATCGACTGGGTAAAAAGCCCGGGGTTCAATCATACCAACCCGATGAAGGATTCCGAATCCTTCAAAAAAATCCTGATCGACAAAGGTTACAGCGTGTCCAAATGGGGCACTTACCTGCTGGATCTATCGCCGGAGCTGGATAAGATTTTCAGCCGCCTCGATCACCATGTGCGCGCCCGCATCCGAAAGGCAGATGAAAGCGGGGTTAGCATCAGTGAAATAAAAACCGAAGAGGAATTCCGCGAGAATTTCATCAACGTTTTTAACCGCCTTCAGGTGATGAACGGCCGGCCGGAACGTCCCGTCACCAGTTTTCTGGGTTTCTGGCAGGAGCGCAAACCTGTCTGCTACCACCCCCTCATCGCGAAAGCCGCCGATGGTGAGATCATCGGGGTGCTGGGAAGTTACCGCTGCAACGGTGTCTCAATTGAGATCACATCGGCCCTGCATCCTCGCTGTTATTCTGAAAAACTGCCCGCTCAAGACTTGCTCCACTGGCATCAGATCAAGCTGGCTAAAGAAGATGGTTCCCAATACTTTGACTTCGCCGGTGTTAACCCTAACCCGGCAAATTCAAAGGAAGCCGGGATCAAGAATTTCAAATCCAAGTGGGGCGGGCAATATGTCGAATTCCTGCGGTACGAAAAGTGCTTTAATCAAACCGATAAGACTCTCAGGCGCATCTTCAAGAGCTTTCTACGGGAACCGTTGGATTGATCCGGCGCAAAGTGCGCCAGATTCCAGAAAAGAATTCATCGATCAAATATGCTGAAGAAAAACGTCACGCTATCCAAACATAGTGCGTTTATTGCCATCCGGTTTTTATCCGAGGTGATCTCCCGGGCCAGCGCGCTTATTACCTTTCCGATCATGGCCCAATACCTGGGAACGGAAGGGTATGGCGTCAACGCGCAGATCAACACGTTAATCTCTTTTCTTGTACCTATCACTTCTCTCGGGTTGGGTTTCGGGATTGTCAGAACTCTGGCCGGCAATTCAGACCGCGCGTTCGTCTCATCGCGGATACTCTCTACACTGGCTGTGGCACTGGTCACATCCGGGGTGTGCGCGGGCATTGTTTTCGCCGCGGCTCCACAGATCAATGACGCGTTCATCAAAGTACCTGGAGCGGAAAGCATTGTCCGCTGGTCGGCGCCCCTGATCATCCTGTCCAGTATTGAGATGCTGCTCAAAGATTATTACCGCGCCCGGCTGAGGATCGTGGCTTTTTCTGTCATTCAGATCATACAGACGGTCATGTATGTCGGCGCTGTAGCCTGGATTCTGCTTTCCGGGCACGGTTTGCTGGTGGTCATTCAGGTCTGGGTGGCGATCAAACTGGGTTTTGATTTCATCTATCTGGCATACCTCATCCGCCAGAATGAACTGGCGTTCAATACTCCACTGATCCCTGGTCCGGAATTGATGGCATTGATCCAATACGGTGTTCCCATCATGATCGCCGGCCTCGGTACCTGGTTTACCCAGGTAGGTGACCGCTGGGTCATCGGTTACTATCTGGACGCCAGCCAGGTCGGCATTTACAACGCGGCATACACCTTCGCGGGCATCCTTTCGGCCCTCGGGTCTCCCTTCTGGTCACCCCTGTACCCGTTGATGGCAGCCGCCTACAACGAAAACAACTCTGAGAAGCTAAAACATACCTGCCGGTTATATATGAACCTGTTCTGTTCCATTGGGTTCCCGGCCTTTTTCGGGTTGACCGTGCTTTCCAATGACCTGCTCACCCGGTTTGGAACAGAATCCTTTTCAGCCAACCCTTTGATCTTCCTGTTGATCGCCCTGGCCATATTGCTGGATCAGGTGGCAACCCACGGGTATTACCTGGCATATATCCTCAATCAGACCATCTTCCTGCGCAACCTCACCCTCGTCACCGCGGCGATAAATCTCCTGTTGAACGTTCTTCTGGTCCCGCAGATCGGAATCCTGGGGTCGGCGCTGGCTACTTTCCTGGCGTACCTGTTTCTTGATCTGATCTTCATCTTCCGCATCCGCACGTATGACCTCAAACTCACGGATGTGTACGATTTTCCGTTTTTAGGCAAAATTCTGGCAGCTTCCAGCATTATGGCCGTAGTCATCATCGTTTTAAGACCTTTCTTCTCTGCTACACTACCCGGACTTTTCGCGCTGGTTTTCATTGGCATGATCAGCTACGGCATTCCAGTCTTTTTCGGGATGCGGGGTGAAGTGCGCAATTTGATAAAGAATTTCAGGAGTTAAATTCCTTGGAAAACGAACAATTTTCACAGATCAAAAAGATTTGGGATGACCGGGCGGAAGAGTATTCGTTCGATGTCCAATCGATCTTCAAGGAAGCCGTCAAGCTGCAACTGCTTCTCGAAACCATCAAACCGGGTGACAAATGCCTCGACGTGGGTTCCGCCAGCGGACTTTTCTCCCTGGCCATAGCCCGGCACGTGGATACGGTCTACGCGCTCGACCTGAGCGTCAAAATGGTCGAGCTGTTACGGGATAAAGTCCGCGAGAAAAATATGGATAACCTGATCCCCGTGATGCAAAACGGGGAACACCTGAGTTTCAAGAACGCGAGCGTTGATGTGGTTTTTTGTTACGCGACCCTTTCGCTATTCCCCGACCCGGTGGGATTTTTCCGCGAAGTCGAACGGGTGCTGGTTCCGGGCGGCACAGCCATTCTGGACGTTTCCAACACCAGAAATCTTGCCCAGGTCTACTGGAGCCGGTTCTATGTGAAAAACGGGTACATTCCCCAGAGCACGTTCACCTACAAAGATATTCAAGTCATCTTCCGTGATCTGGGCTTTTCAGTGGTTAAAATGACGCCTGTCGGCCTGTTAGACCAGTGGAAATACATTCCCGGTATCCACCGGCTTAAATTCCTCGATCGCTTGGTTCATTCGTATAAAGGGTTAGAATTGGATCGGGATGCCCGCTGGAGTAAACGATTCCCTCAACTGGCTAACCACTGGTATTTTGTGATCAAAAAGAATTTATAGGGTACTTATGTCCAAACGACTGCTTGTGATCATTCCAGACCGTCTCGATGACCTGGTCCGCAAAGGGGAAATCACCGAACGGTATTACAACCCCGGCAATCTGTTCGATGAGATTTTACTGGTAAAAACCATCGCTGATACGGCCGATGTGAAAGATGTGCAAAAAATGGCCGGCAACGCGAAGTTGACCATGGTCGACCTGCCTGCTCCCTCGTTCAAACAGTCGCTGGGCTTTATGCCCTTCATGCTCGAAGGCTGGGTGAAGCAGGGTATTGAACTGGCCAGGAATTTCAATCCCCACCTCATTCGAGCCCATTCCAACCTGTCATCCGGGTACCTGGGAGCGAAAATTAAAAAGGCACTTAACGTTCCGTTGATCGTTTCGCTGCACACCCAGCCTGACGTGGATATGCGCGGGTATACCCCCTGGTGGCCCACCTGGCAACACCGCCTGGTGTACGAACGGTATAAAGTATTCGAAAATCTGACCAATAAGACAGTGGACTGGATGCTCCCTGTTTACGATGCCGGTTTGGTGTACTGCAAAGATCACGGCGTGAAACGCGCTGTAACCTGTTATAACGCGCTGAACCCCACGCACATCAGTCTCAAAAATGACTACACCCTGCATAACCCGGTGCGCATCCTGTGCGTCAACCGGCTGATCAAGGGTAAGAACCCCGATAACATCATCCGCTCACTCAAATTTCTTCCCGATGTGGAATTGACCATCGTCGGTCAGGGCGAGTTGGCGGAGTATGAAAAACAGGTGGCGCTTGAAGCCGGGGTATCAGACCGGGTGAAATTCATCCCTTCGGTTCCCAATGATGATCTATGCGGTATGTATAAAGATTTTGATATCTATTCCTCCCATATCGAATGGTGGGGCATCGGCAAGTCGACCATCGAAGCACTGCTGACCGGACTACCGGTTGTATTAAATAAACGCGAAGGCGGGCCGGACCCGGTGGAATACACGCCTGACATCATCAAACTGGTCCCCAATACACCCGAAGATTTCGCCGTGGCTTACCGGGCGTTGATCAATGATCAGCAGGCTCGAGAAACACTGGGGCGTAACGCCCAAAGTGTTGCCGAAGAACGCTGGTCACCCCGCCGGGCCGAAGCCCGATTTGTTGAGATTTACCAGCAAGCCCTGGTGGAAGCCCACGGAGTGGACATCAAGGACTGGCAGCCGGATTATCGAAGCCTGGCCGAAATTAACGCTACAGAGGGTTCCAAATGAATTTTGGCGGCGCGGACATATCGACCATCCTGATCGATCGCTGGGGACGGACGTTCCCCCGCCCGATATGGTCACGCTACAGCCAAATGGCAAAGGAACAGGGTTTTGACCGCCTGTACCTGCTGCTCTCCTTTGATTGCGATACACCGGAAGACGCGCAGGCTGCCGCGGTTCTGGATGAAAAACTAAAAAGACTCGGGATTCGCCGATCATACGCCGTTCCCGGAACCATGCTGGAAGCCAATCCAGATATCTACCGGGCGATATTCTCGCGCGGTGCCGAATTTCTGAACCATGGCTATTTGCCCCACACACAGCTTCAGGAAGGTGTATACCGGTCAACCACGTTTTACGCGAAGATGGACCCACAGGAAGTCATCAAAGACGTGGAAAACGGTCATCGAACCGTGCAATCCGTTATCGGGAAAAAACCGGCAGGGTTCCGCGCGCCGCATTTCGGCCGTGTTCCACTGGCCCTGCAGCGTGACGTTATCCGCCCGGTATTGAAAGACCTGGGGGAATACTTTTCAACCCAAACCATGCCCATTGAATCTGTAAAGCACGGCCCCGTATGGTGGGATCACCATTGGCCTGAATTTCCGATGACAGGTCAATCTCGGGCGCCATATTCTCTTCTGGATTCCTATAGCTTCCTGCAAAGCCCGGCTGTGCGGAAAGTTACTTCACAGTATGGAGCCATTCTCCGGCAGACCATCCAAAACCTGATGGATTGGAATGTTCGCGGGCTCTTGAATATCTACGCAGATCCCTCCCACGTGGAAAACGATACTGGTTTCATGGAAGCGATGAAGATGATCAGTGATCACGGAATCCCATCGCTCACCTATGCGCAAGCACTGGAAATCGATGTACCTGATACGGTAACAGAATGAAACGAATCCTCGCACTCTCCTGGTGCATGCCGCCCATTGTGCAACCGCGTTCCATTCAAGTTTCGCGTTTGATGGCTGCCCTGGCTGAATTTGACTGGCAGACAGACGTGGTCTGCGTGGATCCGTCATCGCTGCGTGAGGGTATTAACCTGGATGATTCTCTGAACCGGTCTGCCGGTGGACGGGTCAAAAAATACCCGGTTCCCACTCTTCAGGATTGGATACCCGTCCGCGTATTGAACCGGGTCTTTCCCGCCCTTCCATACCTTCCTGATGCAAACTGGGTGTGGAAGAATGCTGCCTGGCGTAAGTTGAATTCTTTAGCCTCATTGTCACCATACGATGCTTTCATCAGCTTTGCCCAGCCATGGACGGACCATCTGAGCGGATTGCAATTTAAGGCGGATCATAACATTCCATGGATCGCTCATTTCAGCGACCCCTGGGCTGACAGTCCTTTTGCAAAAACATCCAACTGGGTAAAACAAAAACGGCTCGAGATGGAAGAAGCTGTTATCCGCGCAGCGGATGCGGTTGTTTTTGTCTCTGACGAGACCGCCGAACTGGTAATGAAAAAATATCCAGCGAATTGGCGTTCGAAAGTATATGTCATTCCGCACGGGTTTGAACCGGAAAAACCGGCAACTTCAATAAAAGAGCCGGAACCGGGCCGTCCGGTTGAATTTATCTACACCGGAAATTTTTACAGCAGCCGCACTCCGGATACGGTTCTGGAAGCCGCTTCGAAATTGATGAAAAATGCAGATCTTGCAGGTCAATTCATCATCCGGTTTGTTGGCCCAATATCGCCGGAATACCCAGAAAAAGCCATCCGCATGGGGCTTGAAAGCTGTGTCAAATTTGAAGGCCTGGTATCTTTCACGTCCAGTAATGAATTCTGCCGGCAGGCTGATGTGCTACTGGTGATCGACGCACCGTCTGATACGCCCAGTATTTTCCTGCCCAGTAAACTGGTGGACTACCTGGCGTTCAACAAACCGGTACTGGGCATCACCCCCCTGCAGGGCGCATCGGCAGACCTGATCCGCCGGTTGGGCTGCCCGGTAGTCGACCCGAAAGATGTGGATGGTATCATCCGGGCACTTACCGGATTCATTACAGCCGCGAAGAACCGCCCGCTCCCCCTACCGGATGGATTTCATCAGACCGCGGCAGAATATGAGATAAGCCGCGCGGCATCCAAATTGAATGACCTGTTGACCTCTCTGATTGGTTAGACCACCATTACTGGCATTGAAGCCCGGTTTTTACTTTATTCGAGATTTCGCGGGCTTCCGTCCCCCCCTGCTGAATCGCCGGTTCCAGACGCGCCCAGTCACCGCACAGGCTTTTCTCCATGTTATCTGTCAATGCTGCAGCTTTTAAGGTCAATTCATACGCGGTCTTCCAGTCGCCATGGCAGGCATACCCGATGATAAAGGGCTCATATTCCATTCCCACAGCCGGTGTAAAGCTCTTTGACGCGGCTTCATTGCCCAGGTCGACAACGGTATCCCATTCCTCAAATTGAGCGGCCAGGTCAGCCTTCTGGTAGTAATAACACCATTCATGCTCCGGTTCAGGCCCGAAAATGCCGGCAGGCGTCACCCGCGGATCATTATTCTCTTTGAGAATTTGATCCAGATTGGAAATTTTCGCCAGCTTTGCTTCCATGGAGCTCAGGAAGGGTGAGAACTCATCCTCCGGTTTCAGGATACGCACACAGGCTTCTCCGGCTTTGTAATTTGGCACAATGCCGGTAGACGTCGAGCCGGTGAAATTGAGGTTTCTGATCGAGTATTTCACCGGCAGACCGGACACGAAATCCGGAATGTCATTGCCGTAGGCGCGCATGGAACTGAAGAACCAGTAGGGCAAGTGTTTCGCGTCCATATCCGGCGCGTAGATGGCATTTATGGCGTAACTGACGGAATAATCGGCGATCAGGCCGAAAGGCATTTTGGTGCCAAACAGGGCGGTGCCCGGTTTCATACCCGGAACCCGCCAGTAGAATTGCCAGTAATATTCACGCTGGATATCCCAGTTCAACCGGTAGCGGTTGACTTCCCGGATCTGTGACGAGATGGACAGCGCCAGCAATAGACCAAGGATAGTGGATTGTTGCAGCCGCCGGTAACCAAGCCGTGAGACAAGAATGATAACGATCATGGTGATGCCGATCATCGGCCCCAGCGAGAAACGGTCGGACCACTGCCCCACGATGATCTGCCGGTCGGTGATCCAGACCGGCAAGCCGCCGGCCATCAACGCCAGCCCGCCCAGTAACAGCCAGTCGATCAGGAACAGGCGGTCATCCGCATTGTTATCGGTTGGGGATTCTTTACTACCCAGCACCACAGCCGCGGTCACGGCGGCAATCGCGCCCATGATCCATCCGAACCAGGCCGCCTTCGAAGCCAGGTCAATTTGACCGGGCTGGATGGTATTGCTCCAGGCGAAGATCAACAGGTACAGGAAATCCTGCAGAATGTTTTGCGCGAGGTGAACGATCATTCCGGCGGGGTCTTTTTTGAACAGCGTCAGGTTGATCACCCCGTTGGGATCATCTGCCCCCGGGACGGGTTTGAAGATCAGGAAGCGCCACGCGATAAACCCGGCCAGCGGAAAGAGATACGGCAGCCACCACTGAATGACCCGGACAAATCGCTTCCGGCGGTCAGGGGTTTCGTCACGAAAGACCACCCACAACAGGTAAGGCCGAATGATTTCAAGCCCGACGAAATATTCGATGGTCATCATCTGGGCGAAGGACGCCACGGCCGCCAGCAGGGTCAACGGAACATACCACCGGCGCCGGCGGACGGATAGAACGGTCAACATGAGAGACGCGCTGAACAGGGTGAGCGCGGCAAAATGCCGGCTGTAGGTGACGGCAATGGTCTGCTGGAAGAACGCGGGGAACACCGCCAGCAGCAGTGCCAGCCAGCCGATTTCATATCGCCGGCGCGGCCAGACCTGCAGGAACGTCCACCAGAGACCCAGCAGCGAGAGATAGCGCAGAACCAGATTGAAAGACTGCCAGAGGATGGGATTGTCACCGAACAACGGGAAGAACACCAGGTATACCCAGATCGTCGTCGGGCGATCGTACAGGAAGTATTTAAGAAATTCCACCGGGGAATTCAAATGATAGAGGAATATATCCTCCCAATCGTCCCAGTAGAATCCAAGAGACCCGATCTGCAGTCCATACACCAGCACCATAACAGCCGCCAGCAACATCGGGAATACCCAGGGCTTTGCAAGCCAGTCAAACAAACGCTTCTTCCAGAGTTGAGATATCATGGCTGATTCTCTTTCGCGGCATCATCGCATTTCAACGCCGTACTGGCTTTTTGCGTCCACTCCCCTGATACGTTTATCGGCGGGTTCTTCCACAATTGGCAGAAGAATGAAGTCTGATCTTTGTCCATTTCCTGTGCTTTCAGGGTTACGGCAAGGGCTTTTTCCGATTGATCAATCTGTTGATACGCCTGGATCACCGGGACATATTCCACTGCGGACTTTGGAGTAAGACCACTGGTTTCCGCTTCCTCAAATAGTCGTACCGCCTCAGCCCAATTCTGTTCCTGGCGGGCGCTGTCAATTTTCTGGTAGGTGTAACACCAACCGTGCTCCGGCTCTGGCCCAAAAATCGATACCGGCGGTGTGGAAGCCTTCTCCGGATGGAGATCGATCAGTTCCGGTTTTGCCAGTTTGAATAACAGCCCGTCATCATTTGACAGGCCTGCCCGCGAATGGTCATCAGATGTAATGATGTGCAGACAACTTGTGCCATAAGAGTATTCCGCCACCAGCACCTTATCGGTGGTGCCTCTGAAATGAGCGGTCAGGTAACGGTAATCAAACGTGTTACCCGGTTTCAACGCGGGGACAAGGTCGCCCGTCATCCCTCCGGCACGAAAGAACCACAGGGGCGCTTCAAAGGATTTCCCACCCTGGTCATAGATCGTGTTCAGGGCGAATCCGATATGCAGGTCATTGACCAGCGCGAAGGGCATTCCCGGGCCGACAACCGCCGTCCCCGGTAGGATGGCCGGCGCACGCCAGGCAAGCTGCCAGTAATAATCGTTTTGAGTATCCCGGCTCAGCCGGTACTTGTTCACCGTCTGCATCTGGCTCGATAGAGCAAAGGCAAAGATCACCCCGAGCAGGATAGCCTGCTGCAACCGGCGTCGTGAAAACCAGTGGACGGTACCCACCAGCAATAGGACCGCGCCAAACATGGGTCCAAGTACGAACCGGTCTGCCCAAGGACCACCAATGGACTGCCGCCCGGTGATCCAAACCGGAATTCCGCCTGCCAGCACACCGATCAGGCCGATCAAAATCGCGTCCCGGCTGAAATGGTCAGATTTGTTTTCCGGGTCTTTATCTCCGCTTTGATACCTGATCAACAACCAGGCGCTGATCAGGGTGATCAATCCGGCGGCTGCCCAGGAAAGCCAGTTGGCTTTGGCACGCAATTCAAAGACTCCGGGTTCCAACGGCGCGAGCCAGTTGTCAACGGTCATGTGCACCATATCCTGCAGAACCAGGTTGGCAAATTTTATCGTTTCAACCAGCGGATTTTCTGTAATCCTTTGCAGCAACACGGGCGCGTTGGCTTCTGGATTGGGCGATACGATTGGATACCAGACGAAGCGGTAAACACCAAAAATAGCCAGAACAACCACATAGGGCAGCCATTGCACGATCAGGTCTTTCAGAGACTTCTTCCAGTTATCAGCGCGCTGCCTCAACCGGATCCACAGGAAAAGCGGCCGCAGCAGTTCCAGCCCGAAAAAGTACTCGAGGGTGATCAGTTGCAACAGTGACGCGAACGTCCCGGTGACCGTCAACAGCCACCATCGGCGCTTATTATCCAGAGCCAGTAAATTCAGCCCCAGTGAAACGGCAAACAGAGCGATACAGGCGAAGTGCCGAACGTAGGTCAGCGCCACCGAATGCTGGGTAAACGCGGGGTAAACCGCCAGCAGTAAGCACGCCCAACCGATCTCAAACGAACGTTTGGGCCATACCATGCGCAGCGCCCACCAGAATCCCACCAGCCCGGCCCAGCGCAGCAGAATGTTGACTACCTGCCACGCGATCGGGTTCATGCCGATCAAGGGAGCGAACATCAGGTAGATCCAGCTTGTCAGCGGGCGGGCATACAGGAAGTAATCCCAGTAGGCTTTCGGGTCATTAAAATGATCCAGATAGATGATCTCCCAGTCATCCCAGTACAACCCCATGCGGGAAAGCTGGTATCCATAGGTAATGAAAACCACTCCGAAAAGCACGAGCGGAACCAGCCAGCGGTTTTTATTAAATCGGTCAGTGAATTTCATGCGGCACAATTATACATGCATCAAACCGCCCGACATCCGACAGGAAAGATGAAACGGAATTCAAACAGGATGGTTGCGTAGATCAACCCGGCAGGGGGGATGATTTATAATCCGAGCATCGTATGAAAATACCTGAATGGATCAAGAAACCCCACCGGGCATGGTTGCCGGTCAGCATATTCGCCATTGGCGGTTTCGCTGCCGGTTTCTTCTTGCCTCTCCGATTCAGCCTGGCAATGCGCAACGACCTGCTCTTCCCCCTTCTGTTGATTTCGATCACAGTGTGGGCAGCATTCCGTCTTCCATCGCCGTGGGACAGTGCCATATCCGCCTCGCTCATCCTGTCTTTTTTCTCTGCCTGCCTGGCAGCCCTTTGGAGAACAGGAACCCATGGTGTGTATGACGTTTTCGGGCTGCTGCCCTGGTTTGACAGCACAGGTTACTATTCCGAATCCCTGCGCCTGCTGGATGGTGGAATATTCAGTCAGATCGCCGCGCGCCGACCAATTTTCCCGGCTTTATTTTCTGCCCTATTACTCATAACCGGACGTAACCTTCGAACCACCATTCTGTTGTTGACATTGATTTCCGGCCTGTCCACCTGGATACTGGTTCGACAGATCAAATCATCCGATAAGAACGCTGTGCTGCCCGCGGTAACAACAGCCCTGCTCTTCCTGTTTTATCGGAAATTTAACGGCGCCGTGTTGACCGATACACTGGGTTATTCGCTGGGTGTGTTGAGTCTGGCTTTTCTATGGAACGCCATCAGCTCTAAAAGGTTCTCATCAGTGTTGGCCGGTCTTTTTTGTCTCACACTCGGACAAGCTGCCCGGCCGGGTGCCGTGTTCACTCTTCCGCTGCTATTCCTCTGGATCGTCTTTCTATTTGAAACTCACGTACGTTGGTGGAAACGCGGGGTGTTAGCCGCACTGGTTGTAATTAGCGGACTGCTGGTCAATGTTACTGTCACAGCCGTGCTGGCGCCGGGGGTATCCGCTTCATATGCGAACTTTTCTTATCAGGTGTATAGCCTGGTGAACGGCGGGACAGGCTGGCACAAGGCGCTGGAAGATCACCCGGAATTATTTAACGGAAAGGACGAAGGGGAAGCCGCCAGGCAGATATTGCGAATAAGCTGGAATACCTTTCAGAAGGACCCATCCAAAGCCGTGAATACAAGCCTGCGGGCGGTTGGCGCGTTTTTCTCCGCCGCTCCCAGTTCTGCCTACAACTACCTTGACACATCTTCCACCCCGCGAGAGGTATCACCCCAAACCGCGCTTTTGGAATTTTCGCTTCGCTGGTTGGCCAATGTTCTTTTGATCATTTCGTTAATTATGGCGGTGTTCTTCCGCCGCGATGAACGCCTGACGTTACTGTTCGCCCTGAATACCGGTGTGATCCTTAGCCTGCCAATCGCCGCGCCATGGGACATAGAAAATATGCGCGCGTACTCTGTGTCGATTGCAGGGCTGGCATTGGGAGTCGGTTATGTGGTTCTGTTCCTGTCCTGGAAGGCAACCCGCAGATCAGTGGCAAAAGAATCTGAAACGAATGGAATTGTTATCGGTCTGGCATACGGACTGGCCGCTATGCTGCTGACCGGAATACTGGTCATTCCATTGGTCATTCGTATCACCGCCGTTGTTCCCGAAGAATCCACTATTCATTGTCCGAATGGGCAGGAAACGTTCGTCACCCGGATAGACACCGGCACCACCATACAGGTTGGGAAAACGTCTGACCCGTATTCGATTCCTTATGAACGCTACTTGAAAGATCTGGATCAGTTCCCTGACGCGCTTGTCGGGCAGGGCTTGAAAGTCATCCCCGAAGGGTATGTCATTTCTCAACAAAATGACGCGCTGCATGGCGGCAACGCGTTCTGGCTGGCTGGCCCGAAAGATGTCATGAATCCCACCGGCAGGCAGGCAGTTTACTGCGGTCATTTCAGACCGGTATCGGATAGTTTCCAGGTATTCTTCGCGGAAAGCGTGATCGAGCCTTAATTGGCCGAACAGGCTTTGACGTCAATCAGTTTTCGGAAGTCATGCCGCCAGTCTTCCACTTCTTTGATAACCTTCACGCACGGGTCGTCAAATTTTTTCTGGATGGCCGGGGGAATCTCGTCCCATGAAACCTGGTCAAAATAGGCGTAACTGTAACCGCCCGCGTTCAAACTGTACGGGTCCGGTGAGGCGGCGATCTTTTCCCATTCCGGTTTGGATTTGTACCAGGTGTAATTGGCATTGGAACCACGGGCAAACAGAGTGGCTGACCTTGAAACAAGAGGATCAAAGACAAGAGCACCCGGTTCGAGTTTATTCCAGTAATCACGTTCCATCTGCACATCCAGATCGGTGATGAAGTACGAATACACCGGCTTCTGAATGGCCGGTATTTGCACACCGGTCAGAATGATCCCACCGAACATGATCACGCCACCCAGCATGGCAGCCATTGTTTTCAGTGTGTCACTACGGCGTGAGACATACATCCACACCAGAGGAACGAAGAAAAATAATGACATTCCGGCAAACTGATACAAACGCGACGTGTTACGCACGCCGGTTGAGCCGGCGAATTCCACAATGATCATCGACAGGCTGAGAACAACCGAACTTACCAGCACCGCTTCATACCAGCGAGACGCGCGCAATGCTTTCAAACCATATATCACCAGAAGCGGGAAAACCAGCAGGGCGGGGCCTAATTCCAGCAGAGCCACGATCAACTGTCCGGGTTTGAGCAGTGACAACACACCCAGATGTGAAGAGACGATCTCCGGCGGCCATATTAATCGGAAGCCAACAGTCTGGTATGAAACGGCATCCGGGTCGAGCATTCCGGCAGCAATATCTTTCAAAGCGCCGCCCTGTACGAACCCGATCAGGCATCCGGCCGCCACCACTCCGGTCCAAATCCAAAGATCGCGGGGGAGTTTTAAACTTCGGTTCTGAATGATCTTGATCAACAGCACAACCCCCATACCCCCCGCCAGTAATACCGTGCCGGTTTCGCTGATTAGCAGGCTCGCAGCCAGTAGAACAACGGTGACAGCCGCGCCTTTCCATCCGCGCCAGCGGTTGAAGGTCATCAACAATAACAGACTGATAGCAAGATTGATCGAACCGTTGGGGCCGTGGTTCATGAAGCCCGGTGCCACGATACCATTGACGAATCCAAATGGATACCCGATAGGTCCGGCGCCTTCGATCCCCCAGTTGCGGTTAACAGCTTCCAGCAGTGTCGCGCCGGTCAACCGTCCGCTGCCGATCAACTCCATGCCCTGCCCCAGCCAGTTTATGGCGCCTTCCGGCAATAGTAAAAGTATCCAACGGGTGCCCATTCCAAAGGCAGCCATCAGCGCGCCGGCCAATCCGCCAGGTTTGCTGAAGGTCAGCCGTTCCACCCAAAGGTAGGTCAGTACGATCATCAGCCCGAATGACAATCCGCGGGCCAGGTCAAGCGCGTTCCAGGGATACAGGTTCCCCAGACGCATGATCTGAGCGGCAAAAAGCATCAGAAAGTAATGGTAACCGTAAGAAATTGTGGGATCGAGCGGAAAATGCGGCGGCAGGTCACCGGCAGCCATCATAGATAGTGTGGGCAGGTGGGCGTAGTCATCATAGATCGCCAGTCCGCGTGACATGGCGAAAAATATCCAGGTGGTGAACCCCAGACTCACGAGCTGCCACCAGGGAATGGATGTTTTTAACCATTCCACGGGCTTGTGTCCGATCGAGAATAGAATGGCGATTGCCAGGGTTAATGCAGAAGCCAGCCAGAACGCGGGAATTGCCGGAATGAAGAGTGTCAGCAGATTGGCCAGCCATGTTTCCACGATCAATCCGAGGGCGATCCCGGCCATCCATTGTTCATGTTCGGGCAGCCGGAAGGCAAACCGGGCGATACCATATCCGCCAATCAGCCATAACAGACACCACAATCCGGTGGGAAGAATTTCCTGAAATATTCGCAGCATACGTTAATGCTCTCTTTTGATTTACAGACGGGCGGTGACCCGGACCTGGGTGACAGAGTCTACCTGCGGGTCGCCGGTTTTAAACTCAGGCAACACCCGGCTTTCTATGGACGCCCAGGCATCAGGGTTTCGTTCTAAAATATGGACATTGGTTTGGGAAAAACGTTCTTCAAAAAGCCCGCGGTATGCCGGCAATCTCCAGCGATTCAGATGGCTGGTGGGATTCAGCCACGCGGACCAGGTTTTCTCTGTATACGTCAACATTTCAAAAGGGTATTTAAAGAAATGGTCGCGCAGGTCAATGTAATGCAGGTGCGTTCCACCGGGTGATGTCAATCTGACAAGCGCGTCTAATATTCCCGCGGGATCGGTGAGATGTTCAAACACGGATGTACTTAACACAATATCCGATTTGTGGATCGTCAGGTCATTCGCCAGCTCGCGGATGTCACCCTGCAGCAGGGTTATCCATTCATCTCTGGGGAGGGTTTTCCCAAAGCTGTGGGTCAGATATTTCTCAAATTCCGGAAGTAGCAGCGCATTCGCGCTTTCGTCAGGCCGATGGGCATATTCACACAGGGTGACGTGGTCAGCGCCCAACTTTAAGAGGTTACAGGCCAGCGCGAAACGCCCACCATACCCGAATACAAACACCTGTTTGCCTTTCAGGCTCACCCCGGCAGATGCGAGATCGCGCTCATAACGGGCCGCGGCTTCTTCGGGGGAGCGGGTTTCAAGACCCGGACGGATGATCAAACCCCGTAAGAGCAAAGCTCGGGTGATTTTTTCCGGTAAAAAGTGGCGGATCACCCGCGGGATTATATACGCCGCTTTCATTACTTCACCTGCAGGTTTCGGGCAATTCCCTGCCGCCGACCGGTTCGTGAGGAAACCGGGAAGGTAGGTACAGATTGAACATCCAGGGTCAATGCCTGAATTAGCATCTGAAATCCCAGGATCAACGGAAGTGAAGCGACCATCACCGTTCCTGCCGTAGCCGGGATACCTGTGATAATCGACGTACGCCACCACACAGCTCCCCAGATAATGCCAAACAGTGACATGATCGTCCCGAGGGTCATAAAGATCGTGCCGACCGAAAAATTCAAAACAAAGTATTGCAGCCATATCCGCCGGAAATACCGCGAAAGAAGTAAACCCGGAAAAGTAGTGATCACTTTGAATACCGAGAGTGAGCTCGGTTCTCCGGCGTAGATAGCCGGCATGGGGACTTCTTCCGCCACGGCACGTGTAATATTCAATTCAACCAGCAGACTGGTTTCAAAGAAGTAACGGGGATGGAGGTATTTCTTATCCAACCGGCGGTAGACATCCGCGTCCACCGCGAGATAGCCGTTATTCGGGTCGAACACATTCCAATAGCCGCTCCCAACTTTTGTCAGGAAAGACCAGAACAGGTTGCCCATACGGCGGTGAAAAGGCATACGCGAAATAGATTCAAGCCGGCCAAAGCGGTTGCCTTTAACAAAGTCTGCTTGTCCGTTGACGATCGGTTCAAGAAGTTCCGGCAAAAATGCCGGATCCATCTGCCCATCGCCATCCATCTTGATTAAAACCGTGGCACCCAGTTCCACCGCCCGATCGAAGCCGGTCATCGTGGCGCCGCCAACCCCTTTGTTTTGTTCATGACGTATTAGTTCCACACGCGGATTAGATAATGCCAGTACTCTGTCAGCCAGATCGTCAGGGCTTTTGTCATCCACCACAATGATCTTCCAGATCCAATCCGGAATTCCATTTATAACCGCTTCAATATGCCCGGCAACACGGTAGGCCGGTATCACGACACATAATTTTTCTTCCTGGGCTTTCAAAACATCATCAAAGTTCATGGGAGCGGATCACACCGTGAAGATGGATTTCCGGAGACGTAAACGAACGGTTCCGGCTGACTGTATCCTACCACAAGCCTGACATCTATATACCCTGTTTTCCGGCACCCGTACACAATTACATCAGAAGCGTGAGTAAATTGATCCGGCGACTGCGGGATTGTCAGAACCATCTGCTGCTCACCAAAAGGACCAACCATCATAAAGCCCAGATGCGCCTCCTGTTGCGGTTTATATGCCGCCCACCCGCTGCCAGGCTCACCGGCTCCGGCTTTATACCATCGTGGATACAGAGCCCGACCTACCATGCGGACGGCCAACGGTTGTTCCATAAATTGCTGTGTGGAACCGATAGCCTGCTCCAGAAGGAAGGAATCTTCGGCTATTTCAGCCGCCTTCATTTGTACTTCCGGTGTGTATCGTTGTGGAACAATCCACTCTGCCGCAGGCAGCAGCATCCCGGTCAACAGTATGACGCCCGCTGAAGCCGATATCCAAGCCGGAGAAATGTTCCGCAGGGGCGGCAATTCACGGGTATTCTTTTCTCTGGGCCGCAGTGACAATCCGGACGCGGCAAATACCCAGACGCAAATCTCCGCAAATCCCAGGGCGAAATAAAAATATCCCACCCAGTCAACCGGTTGAATAAAACGCCAGCCGGAGATCCTCCCCAGCGCGCTGCTCAGCGCATAAGCGATCTGAAACATCAACGGCAGCAAACCTGCCCATTGCCATTTCGCCCAGGCTGAACCGATACCGATGGAGATTAAAAGCAGATTGATGATGAGCAAAACCCATTGCCAGCTGTAAATCCCATTAATGCCATCCAGCCAGAACAGGGTGGATACCTGAAAATTGTCATGATAATCCGTTAAGGATGCCCGCAGGGGCAGCACTTCCAATGTGGCCAATTCATTGTTCATAAAATGCGCGCTGACAAACCCCGCCACATCAAGCGGGTGTGCCATTGTGTATTGCCAGATATGCGAGCTCACGTTTCCCGTGCTGGCGGCAATTTTTGTGTTTTGTGCCTCCTCAACGGATGAGGCGTAGCGTTGCGCCATGATAGCCGCCTGTGAGGGTTGGTCGAGAGCGAAGTCACCGGTCCGTAAACCATTGCGGATCACCCAGGGAGAAACAGCCAGAACCAAACCAAGGGTGAAAAATGCCGCCTCTTTCACGATATCCTTCCTGTTTATCCTTCGCTGCAAAAACAGAAAAACCAGGACGACCGGCAGAAAAAGCAGCACCTGAGACCGGAGCAGGGTCAACATTCCCAGAAAGCCGCCAACAAGGACCGCTCGAACCGGCCGGATCTCGGTCTTTCTCAACCACCTGAACACAGCCAGACAGAACAGACAGATACCCAGACCGGTCATCGAATCTGTCATTAGCATTTTTGAGTGACTGACTTCGGTAAGCGGTGTTGCGGCAATGGTGTTCAACTCACGGAAGATGGCCAACAACCCGGCGGCTAATCCGGCTTCGCGGCTGCGCATGGAACGGCCCAACCAGTAAAGCGCTGTCGGGAAGATGGCCAGAATAATTGTTTGCAGGGTTATCAGGTTTGTGTAATTCTGCCCTTCCATTCCATGCAGCACAGCAAGGAACAAAATATACAATGGGCGGGTGACGATCTTGCCATTGAGAAAACCTTCACCTACCAGCACCGATTGGGCAGCGTAATCATAGAATCCGGCATCCGAATACGGATAGATTTCAAATGACGGCGCCCTGGCGGATGGGAAGAAAAAACTTCGCGGTATCGGTTGCATTAACCAGAGGACCAGAGCAAGCAGGAATAACCCTCCGCCAATGATCCAGTCAAGGCGCTTCTGGTATGAACGGATCACTGGAAAGGTGACCATAACAGTCAACAGCATCAATCCACAACCCAGCGCCAGCCAGACCTGCCAGGCCAGCAGTGGTACCCCGGGATTGCCCCAGAAGAAGATATCAGGCTTAATTCCCCAACCGGTGAATGCCATGATCAGTGCAAGTACCAGAAATACCGCGGCGACCATTGCCGTGGCAATAAAGGTAGGGTTGAAACGAGCCAAAAACGCGGAGTTCCAACCGTAGCACTGGTACCACAACCAGACCAGGAACTGAAAACCGAGTGCGATCACCCACATCAGGGATGGCAGGAACCGGACGTACAGTGGATTGTCAGCGCCGTCCACGCCGGATCGCAGATATACCAGATAACCCCACGCAGCCAGACTGACCACGATAGCCAATCCTTCGATCCACAGGAAGTTGTTGCCTTCGCGCCAGCGCTCTTCAAAAATATCCCGTATCGGGCTCTTTTCAGCCGCCGAGATGAACGCGGCCGCGGCGAATATTAGACCGGGAATGAGAATTCCCAGAACCAGCGCCATACGGGCCGGGCTTAGCCCGAATAGTAGACTGTTCTTCGGGTCACCGGGAAGAGACACCGTCCAGAAGATGACGGCTATTGATTGGACGAAAAGAAATGCAAAAAAACAGACCCAGGGAAAATTCTTTATCCCTTCACGTTGGTCAGGCTCCAAATCGTTCATTATCAATTCTCACGTGGAACTAACAGTTGAACACCGACCTCATCATATGTTACTTTGGCTTTATAGTATTTTAACAAAGGCCGGGAAACCCAGTACACCCAGGCGTTGTTTTCTTCCCCGAAATTCCGGGTATCTTCATCCGCCAGAGATTTCCGAATGGGTTCTGATACGATCATGGAAAACCGGTGATTTGCCAGATCTTTATAAAACTCGTCAAAATAGGCTTGATTGCCGCTCATCGCCTGGTCCATCACCAGTTTCTTTTCATAATCTGCCACCAGTGGAACGTCTTTGACATAACCAAATGTCAATAACTGACGCTGATCCATAAACAGTACATCCCCTTTTAATTTTGCCTGCTGCACTTCGGCGTTTAATTTTCTCAAAGAGCTTTCAACAAAATATTGCTCAGGAACATTATAGGGTTCACCATACTGGATCATAGATGTCGTGGGAAAAACCGCTGCCACACACAGCGAGGCCAGTATGCTTTTGATTTTTAAATCATACAAACCGGGAAGACCATGGTCAAGCCAGTCGCGGAAAATCCAGGTGCAGAGCAAGGCCAGTGTCACCCAGAGCATATCCAGGTTATGTAAGTTACTTCCGCCGCCGATCTTCGCGCTCACAATTAACCCGGCCACGGTAAACCCACCAACAATGATTCCGAGTGCAGATTTTTGCATCCAATTCGGCTTCCAGATACCGCGGATCATCATTATGATAATCCATAGAAAGACCGGTCCGGCCACCCAGAGATAACCTAGCAAAATGCCGGGCGCGTAAGTGGGGTTGGGCAGAAGTCGTTCCCATAACATGGGTTGCTTGAAATTGAATGAACTGGCCAGCGCGACTTTCATCGACCCTTCCGCGGCAACCATGCCGGTGGAAAAGCGAGAGACAATTAATGGGATGATCTCCGCGCCCGCCAGTCCAGAAAGCCCCAGAACCACCGGACGGATCAATTCTTTCCAGCGGCCATTCTTGAACGATGGATTTTCGAGAACCACCAGAGTTAACATACCCGCCCAAAGCCCCGGGGCGTACATCCACGTCCAGCGAGAAATTCGCGCGTAATACGAAGCCACGGCCACCAGTAAAATGGCAACGGGCAGGTTCTTCTGACGAACGCCAATAACAACCGCGATAGCGCAAATCACCAGTGGGGGGTAGATGGGGCCCTGGCTCAAAAACAAAAAGACCCAGAGGGCGATACCAACCTGCCAAAACCATTCTTTTTTAAAGGTGGAAGCCCGTAATACGGATGATAAACCGAGCAAAAACGGAGGAAGCACCCATACCAGTACATTCCATAACCGCATCCCCTTGATTCCAATGCCTGGGATGGCAAACGGTATAGCCCACAGCAGTTGACGACCGGCTTCCAGGAAAGGTACCACTGTTTCACCACTCGGGTTTAGATATCGGCTGAAACCGAACATGATGGAATAATCCCAGAAGCGATTGCCTTCAGACCAACCAAGAGAGAACGGATAATCGGTTACATTGGTCAACCAGTCACCCATTACAAAGATGACGGTTGCCAGCACCACTCCTCCGGCAGCTTTCAGCAGCCAAGAGTAGTCAACCTTCTCCGGAAAGACCAATAGTGTTGACAGGAATCCGCAGGATAAAATGGAAAACAGCCTCAGCCAGTAGATGAATTGATAACGGCCGAACGGACTGTAGAGAAAAAGGAACGCGGTAAAAAAAAGCAGAATCACAGCCAGAATGCCCCTTACCGCGAATGGCAACTTCGCTACCAGCTTCATGTACCCTGAATACAATTTTTTCGGCAATGTGCCGGTCATTGCCAGCTTCAATCCATATATCCAGAGCCCCAACGGGAGAAGCGTGAAGACGAGAAACACGTCAAAACGTTTCGACGCGAATGAAGGGGGATTGCCGATTAATATGAAGCCCTGGTAAAAATCATAATATGCCAGGAAGAACAGGATGGATATTACCAGGTAAACCAGTGTTACAGTTCGGGCAGCCTTAATCGGGCCGGTGGAGTCTGATTTCATAGAACTATTTGTTTTTTTCATTACAGAAAATATACCCATGTCGGCACGCGTCAAAAAACTGCAAGCGCGCTTTTTCTTTTATATGTGAATCGATCCTTTGAGAAATGAGTTCACGGTCAACCCGCCTGCCGCGCATGCGGAACGCGAAATCATGAATGACCTGCCAGTTTTTTTCCACAGTATCTTCTGTGTTCGGAATACAAAGGATTGTATCAATTTTTAAATCAGCCAGATCGGTATCGATATACGGGATGATAACCGGAATTCCATACGCCAGGTATTCACGCGTCTTCAATGATGAGGCTTCATCCATCCCCTTGCGGTGAAGTGCCAGTGTGCCTAACCCCACGTCATCTTTTGAAAGAACTGCCCGTGCCTGTTCTTTTTCCAGATAGCCATGAAAATAAAGGTTCTCCGGTTTACGGCTGCCTTCTTCCAGACCGTCAAACCCGATTACATCGATATCCAGATCAGGGCAAAGTTCTCCCAGGCGAACGATCTTATCAACACCCTGCCATGAGAGATCCGGGGTACCAATGAAACCAATACGCGGCCGGGGATTATTGGGAGCGGGAACCTCAGGATTTTGAGACAGGTCAATACCATTGGCAATCACCACATTGGGCCGGTTATAGGGCGCGAAGCTGTTGCAGGCTTGAAGTTCACTGGAGGTAAATACCAATCCGGCAGCATTCCGTAAGAAGATACCCCGGGTGAGGCGGTTATACGTGGAATAGATACGTCCCAACATCTCGTGCTGTGATACGTCATCGGTGTTGATCTCAACGACCACCGGTGCCACATGGAACAATCGGTGTGAAGGAAATACGTACATGCTCCAGCGCAGGTAGATCACATCGGGAGCAAAATTTTTTACAGCTTCCACCATTCCAGGAATGGCACGGCAGCGGTTGACTTCTGTCATCAGTTTGCCGGCTGGCTGGTATTCAAAGCTCAAGCCGTCCACCAGTTCTTCCGGATGTTCAACCGGCGTACGGTGTGAGAACAGTTGGACCGTATGGCCTTCCTGTCTCCAGGCGGCCATTTGCTCTTCAATTTTTCTTCCGATGCCGCTGGCTTTTCGGCGCGGCCAGTGCAGGGTTACATACGCGATACGCATCGTTATAGTGACCGTAACCGGCGGACAATCTTTCGGGCCTGTTCAAACCCGATCGTTTTAGAGGCAAGGTTGTAATAATTCGGGTAATCGCGGTAGGTTTTAACCGGCGCCGCCATAATTTCGTCAAATTCCTTTTCGGTAAGGCATAGTTTCTTGATCACATACTCTCGATCGTCACGTTGCATATCTTCCGGGTATGTGGGTGCGGCCATCTCTTCCAGTGCCTTTTCGCGGGTGATCTGCCCGCTCCGGATTAGAGAAGAGTAATGCGCTTTACGTTTGTCAATATTGAACTTTTTTGGAAGGATGTATCCCTGGAAGAAGCGCGTATAAATCGATTCGTAATGCTTACCACCATAGTACTGCCAACCCAGCCTGTTTTGCAGCACATCCAGGGCGTCTGCCTTGTTATAAGGAACAAAATCCAGGATAGGGAATACTTTGATGCCGCAGAAAAGTTTCCAGTAGGCTTCATCAAAGAAGCTGAAGTGCGGGTAATTGCTTAATTTACGGGTTCCAAATTTTTTGTGGATTCCGCTGATGTACATCCAATCGCTCACGCCATACGTCCATGAGAATGGCAGGCCGGATTCGGTGGCGATATTAGTGCCCAGTAAAATCGTCTTGATGCCATACTTGCGTGCCACACGGTACAGAATACCGCTGATGGCGTGATCCGTAGGTATCTCAGCATCTGAAACACTGGCCTTCAAAAAAGCGATCTGCAGGTCTTTGAATTCGTCCCACTCAAGCACGTGCGTGAGCAGGTCGATACCCAGGTTCTTGAGAACTTTCTCAATATTATGGACAGCCAATTCCGAGTTCCAGCCATTATCCAGATGGACGGCGATAGGCCGTAAGCCTTTTTCCTTCGCGATGTATGCCAGATATGTGCTATCTACACCGCCTGAGACACCAATGACGCAGTCATAGGGTTTGCCCTGTCCGTTCTTTTTGGTGCGCTCCAACATTTTTTCCAATTCCAGATCAATAGACGCCTGAGAATTGAACGGATAAGAATTGACAATTTCATCATACTTCAAACAGTGGCTGCAAACGCCATTCTCATCGAAGGTTATCGAAGTGTCGGTGGTATCCATGATGCAACGGGTGCAGGTGGTATACGTTTCGGTCATAGTCTCCCCGGTTAGCGGGCAAATGCCCGGCGAAGGTCAGATTGGGTTGGATAACTGATAAGAACAGCCCGCAGGGGGCCTTGAAAGACAAACATAC
This sequence comes from Leptolinea sp. HRD-7, assembly GCA_024363285.1. Lineage (GTDB taxonomy): Bacteria > Chloroflexota > Anaerolineae > Anaerolineales > Anaerolineaceae > Leptolinea. Next base: position 140,246 of record AP024710.1, read on the forward strand.
TGCCGGCCGCCGCGGCGGACGCGCCGCCCTCACGGACCACACTGGCCAGATCATTGATATCGCGGGCACCTCCACAGGCGATCACCGGTATGGATACGGCAGAGGTTACTTTTTTAACGATATCCAGATCATACCCCTGCATGGTGCCGTCACGATCGATGGCATTTAACAATATCTCGCCAGCTCCAGCCTGTTCCATCTGTTTCGCAAAGGTGACCGGATCCACGCCGGCAGCTTTCTTACCACTTCGGCAGTACACCTCAGCTTTTCCAAACAGGTTGCGGCGGAAGTCAACGGAAATGACTATGGTACTGCTGCCAAAATCATCGGCCGCCTGCCGTACCAATGCGGGGTTTTCCACCGCCGCGGTATTCAATACAACTTTTTCAATACCGATCTTTAGCAACCGGCGGATATCTTCGCAAGATTGGATACCCCCGCCATACCCGAATGGGATGAAACATTCAGAGGCAATATCCTGAAGCAGGTCAAACGCGGGAGGATGCCCCTCGGTACTGGCGGTGATATCCAAAAAGGTCAGTTCGTCCACTTCTTTATCATTGAAGATGCGCACAATATTGATCGGGTCGCCCAGGTATGTGGGGTCTTTATATTTGACCGTTTTTACCAGTCCGCGGCCACGTAACAATAAACAGGGGATCACCCGGGTTCCGATCATCTGTCAGCTCCTCGCGAAATTTCCCAGAACCTGCAACCCGAATTTGTGGCTTTTTTCTGGATGGAACTGCATTCCAACCACATTCCCCTGACCGATGATCGATGAAAAGGTGTAGCCGTAGGTTGTTGTGGCAATCACGTTCTTTTCGTCACGGCATACCATGTGATAGGAATGAACGAAATAAAATCGCTGATCTTCTGGCAATCCAAATAAGTAAGGATGGTCATTGACGATCTGTAACACATTCCAACCCATGTGGGGAACTTTCAGTTGCGGAGCGCCATTGTCGAAATGAAATCGGACGGTTTCACCATCCACCCAGCCGAGACCCGGAAGAACACCTTCCTCGCTTCGTTTGGTGATCAACTGAGCTCCAAGGCAAAGTCCGAGCACCGGTACTTTCTCTACCATTGCCTTGTGGTTCAAAATGGAAAGCATCCCCTTTTCCTGAAGGTAACGCATTCCGGTATCAAACGCGCCAACACCAGGCAGGATGATCTTATCCGCCTTTTCGATCTCAACCGGATCATCCGATATTATTGAGGGAAACCCGGCTTTTTTCAGCATATTCTTTATAGAGCCGAGATTGCCCAATCCGTAATCAACAATAACAATCATGAGAGGCTTCCGCTTTCTGGTGTCTCATTCATAAGCGATAAATTATACCTTCTGTCGCTGGGTTTCATCATGATATATGGGTGATTTTTCTTCTTTCCGGTTCATTTCTAGGAAACCCTGCCCGCATGCTATAATTTTTCACATAAAGTCCGATATATTTAATGGAAACCAATCTGCCTGATGTTATCAACATTCTCAACTCCTTCCCGGGGAATCTGGTCTATTACCTGATTCTTATTTATTCGATTTCCGCCTGCTTTCTCAATATCTGGACAGGCTACCGGGTTAATAACTTGCCCCTCCCGGGGCATATTTTTGCCGGTCTGGGTGTACTTCTTCTGGCCAGTTTTCTGCCGCTTTTCTACACCCTGATCCCGGATACAGGCGTCTGGTCAATACCAGAGACCTTCGCGCTTTTAGAACGCTCGTCCATAACGTTGTTGATGATCTGGTCTGCCTGGTTGTGGCTGTATCCACGTCCCGGTCGGCTTGAAACAATAGCTGCAGTCGCTTTCTCACTGGTGATCCCGGTTGTAACTACCGTCACCGCGTTCTTTTACCCGGGGAAACCGGACGCATTCAACGGCAGTCTGGCTGACCTGACGTGGCATTTTCTAATTTTGCTGTCTGTTCTTTTCTTTTCAATGCTGATCCTGCGCAAACAGCCGTCCTTTTGGGCATACGGAATCGGCATGCTATTGTTAATGCTCACCGGATTCACCGTAAGTTTGGCGCTGATCACCCGTCAGGGCAACATCAGCGGATTGGCCCGGTTAGGTGTTTTATGCGCCTTTCCTTTGCTTCCATTACTTGGCCGCCGTTTTGATCTTCCCGATCAGGCAAGCAAGACTCCCGCCTCGTTCGATCGGGTAATAAACCAGGTCATCTCACGCCCTGTTCCAGATGAGATTAACGCGTGGCTGTCAGCGGTAGCTAACCTGGATCTTACCCACCAGCAAGAAGCCATCGCACACATGTTATGCCGTACACTGGAGGCTCAAGGCTGTGTGTTTATCCAGCTTGCCGATGTTCCGGGGATATTGCATATTTCCGCCGGATACGACATGATCAATCAAACCTGGATCGAACCCTGCGACCTACCGGGCAATGAATATCCTCGCACTTTAAACAGTGTTATCGCGGCCGAATTGACAGTCATTCGCCCCTCAAATGAAAACGCTCCGGAACTTTCTCGTTATTCCAGCTTGATGAAAATTGACGGAGTCACCTCCATTGCCTTATTACCTATAAAAAATCATGGCACCCCCTGGGGATCTGCTGCGCTGATCCGTTCCGGACAGTCGACCTCTTTCCTTATGGAAACTTTACAGCAATTCACCCCAACAGCCGCGGCCCTCTCGCATATTTTCCGCAACAACGAGATAGCCATTCGCGAACGTCAGGAATTGATCCGCCTCTCAGAGGAACTGGACGCGATGCAAACCGCCAACCAGACGCTTCAGGCCAACCTTGACAATTTGCGGTTATCGGTAGTGCAGGTTGTACCGGAACAAAACACCCTTCAGATGCTCACGCTGCAACAGGCTTCAGAATCTGAGATAGACCGTCTACGCAATGAAAACCGGCTGCTGTTAGAAACCATCGCGGAGAAGGAACAACAATCCAAATCCTCCCCGGGAATGGAATTGGATGAACAAATGGGCAACGAATTAATCACTGCCCGCGCTGAGATCAACCGGCTGCAGAACCTGCTTCAGGATTCCCGCAGACGGCTAAAAGAGATGCAGAAGCAATCCACCATTTCACAGGCATCCGTCGAAGGGCTGCGAAAATTCAACACAATGATCACTGAGCTGCGCCATCCATTGTCCACAATCACCGGATATGTTGATCTATTGATTGCCGGTGAGAATTCTCCCGAAGCGCGAGAAGCCAGCCAGATATCGATGGAAAATTTGAAATCTTCATTAGACAGGCTTCGATTGATCATGAACAATCTGACCGACCTGGATGTATTAAATAGCGGGGTAATCGACCTGGAACCCGAATTAATGGACCTGGGTCATGCCATTGATCAGGCAATCTCTTCGGTTTCGGTAGGCTTTATGGAAAAAGATATTTCCATAAAACTTGATCTTCCCTCCTATCTCCCGAATCTGTATACCTATCACGACGCCCTGAAAAAAGTGATCATCTATCTATTGCAAAACGCAGGTAAAGTAACGCCAGAAGGTGGTTCTGTGGAACTGCGCGTGGAGGTCCACCCCGATAGCGCGGAACCTTACCTGATGCTGGAAGTTGTTGACCACGGCGGCGGTATTGCCCCTGAAGATCTATCGAAAGTATTTACTCCGATTGAAAAATTACAGGAAAAACAGATTCCCGGGTTAGGAGAACTGAATGGAGGAATGGCCGCTTCTAAGACACTGATCGAAGCACACGGCGGCCGTATCTGGGTAGAAAGTGAACCCGGTATATCCACAATTTTTTCGGTACTGCTCCCCATTCAACCGGAAAACAGGGTAAATTAAGAGTATGAAGCGCACTCCGTCTCTGCTGGAGGGATTAATAATTGCTCTGGTGATGGCGTTGATTGTTACCGGTGCGGTCGTTCTTGTGGCTCTCGAAAACATCCGAACCGGTCAACAAATAAGCGCACAATTTACCGCGTCTGCTGTGGTAATGCCTTCTGTGACGGTGGAAACCAATATTGCCCCTGTAGTGACAGTAACAGAATATCCCATAGAAAGCCCCTCGCCTACCGTCTGCCCGATACCGGAAGGATGGGAACCGTATGAGATGAAAACCGGTGACTCTTTGGAAGCGCTTGCCGGAGCTCGCCTGGCCGTTTTGGACACAGTTATGAGCGCCAATTGCTTAATCCGGCCGGGCGCGATGCCGGGCTCGATCATTTACCTCCCCCCGCCTCCTCCGACCCTCACACCAACGATCACTTTCACACCAACTATTACACCCACACCCACCATCACCCTGCGCCCGTGTGACTACCCGGCGAAATGGGTGCGGTATTCTCTAAAACCCGGCGATACTCTGTTCAAATTGGGCGTTCTGTTCCAGACGAATGAAGTGGATCTGTTGACAGGAAATTGCCTTTCCTTTGGCACCGCACTACATGCCGGTGATATTCTAATGGTTCCGCCTATCTCGACGGCGACCTTCACCCCGTTGCAATGAACCGACAAACTCCCTCCTCGTGGATGTGGGCCTGTCTCGCCCTGGCGGCTGCCATGCTTGCCTGCTCGTTTGAGGATATCAATCCAGAAAAATCGGCGGCATCTCCAATTATCGCCGCGAGCGAAACAGTGACATTCACGCCGGAACCTGCCGCCTCCGCAACGGCTTCTCTTACGGTAGTGCCATCAGATACTCCGATACCGACAGAAATCCCTACCAGCACCATAACCCCCACTCAGGTTCTTCCGGGCGTTCGTTTCCCGGAGACACCAATACCGGTAATGCGTGAAATGGTTTACCCCGAAAGCCAGACACGCATCATGCTGGTGATCGTGGATAACAGCACACCCAATTCTCCGCGCGCGGATTCCATCCACTTAATTGGATTGAACACACTTCATGAGACCGCTTCTATCCTTTCCATCCCGTCATCGTTGTACGTAAACATCCCGAATGTAGGAATGGAAAGAATCTACAGTTCATTGATCTTTGGCGGCCCCGGAAAATTGCTGGATACGATTGAATACAACCTGGGCATCCGGGCTAACCGGTTTATCGCGGTAGACTTCGAGCATTTTGGACAATTGGTGGATAATCTGGGTCCAATAAATGTTCCGGTAGGCGCGCAATTAAGCAGCCCGTGTAATCTTCCTGTTGCTGTCAGCGGGCGGTGCAATGTCTTCCCCGGGTTAATTCAGATGGATAAAGATCTGACTCTCTGGTACTTGCGGGAAAGAAGCGGCGGAGAAAAAGACCGCATACGCCGGTCACAGGAAGTGTTGCTGGCTTTCTTTAACCGTCTGATGGATACCCAGGCTCCCGCCCGCCTCGGTGAACTCTCAACGCTATTTCGCGAGAATATGGAAACAGATATTACTGTGGAGGATGTGGTCAATCTGACACCTGTCAGCGTGGCGGTGTATACCAACGGACGTATCCGGCGGACGGCAATGGGTGATACAGAAGCCGTCCCATTTAATCTTCCAGATGGGCAGAACGTGTTATTACTGGATCAAAATGCCGCCTGGAACCTGACCCAACAATCATTTTTCCAACCATAAGCCAGTTTTTACCTGAAAAAAAGCCAAAACACCTCGTTTCAATTTGACATTAGAAACAATAACTGCTATAGTGATCAAGACTATACGCAAATCGGCGGAGGGAATATGTCCGGTCAACCTGCAATTTCGTCCAGTTTCCACATCACACCTGATACCACTGTTGAAGACGCTCTGGAGGGATGGATTCTATTCCTGAAAGATAAAGGCCGTTCAGACCACACAGTTAAGGCGTTTGCCGGTGATCTTCAATTGTTCATCAACCATCTGCCAGTCGGCCGGAAAGTGGGAGACGTCACAACAAAGGAGATCAACGATTTTTTAAACTGGCTTCAGCATGATCGCGGTGTTCCCTGCAGCCCCAAGAGTCTGTCTCGGCGAATTACCTCAATTAAGTCCTATTTTCGCTGGTTGAACCGCGGCGGAATTGTCATCGCCGATCCGGCGGAACGCGTGCTTCAGCAAAGTGCTGTAAGCCGATTTCCAGACGTTTTGACCCCGGAAGAAACCGCCCTCGCCATGGACGCGGCTTCTCATTGGCAAACCTCCGGCAAGCCCGACGCACGCCCCGCCGCCTTGCTCTCCCTTTTATTGACCACCGGTATTAAAAAAGGCGAATGCCTGAGTTTAAAGATCAACCATGTTGACCTCGAAGCGGCCGATGGCCCACAAATTTTTGTCCGCTACTCCAATCCGGCAAACCGGTATAAAGAACGCAAGATCCCGGTCACATCCGATTGGGTCCAGATCTACAGGGAATACCTGGCACAATACAAACCCGTAGACGAGATCTTCCCCTGGTCTCCCCGGCGGTTGGAATACCTCCTCGAAGATATTGGCAAAGCGGCCGGCATAGAGAAACATATTTCGTTTGATATGTGTCGTTGGACCTGCGCGCTAAATGACTGGCAATCGGGTATTGAAAAAGAAAAAGTACGACAGAAACTGGGAATATCCAAGATCCAATGGCGCGAAATCGCGTTTAAGCTTGCCCGTCTGGCCGGTGAATCTTCAGACGAAGAGAAAGCCGAAGAACCCGCCGCGTCTGCGGTGTGACAGCCGCCGCCTCACTGATTCCCACACCGGGGACCCACACAACCTGATCATCGCTGATCACCAGCGGCCAGTTTCGGCGTGCCTGGCGTGGAATTTTTCGATTGATGAAATAATCAGATAGTTTCTGTGTTTTCCCGCCCATTCCCAGCGGAGCGATACGCTCGCCGGGTTTTGGTCCACGAATGACCAGTGGAAAAGCCACTGCGTCGGCATTCAACTGTGCCAGATAATCCCCGCCGTTACGATCAATCGTCAGGTCTTCCATACCCACATTGCCCTCTTGAACTAAAAGATCCCACTCAGCCATTTCAAGAGACCCGGATTGTTGAATGATATACTGAGAATCAGGCTCCATTTGTGGATAGAGATCACACAACGCCGGGCGTCCAATCCAGATGGTAAGTCGGTCACCAGACTGGTTCACCCAAAGGTCATTAAACAGGTGCATCTCTCCTGATCGGGTTTTCCCAGTTGAAAAATCCAATAGCCGGCGGGTAATGTCATAGTCAATATCACGCAGGCCGGGCTTCAACTCCAGCAGGCCGCGGCGCAGTACCGACTTTCGCAGACTTTCAGGTAATTCGGTTAGTGTTGTGAGCCGAAGTGACAGCCACTGCTCAGAACGGTTGATGTAACAATCTGTCCATGCCTGAGACTTCACATTCTCTAACAGTGACTGTTCTTCCGCCAGAATGCGGGCTGTCTGCCAGAGATGCTGTTTAGCCTGTGGGTTATAGTCCCGTAGATACGGAACCAGTTCCAGTCGGATGCGGTTGCGAAAAAAACGCGGTGAGATGTTGCTGGCATCCTGCACGGGTTCCAGGCCGACATTGCGGCAGATGGCCTCCGTTTCTTCGCGCCAGGTATCCAGCAGCGGACGGACAACCGGAATTGAGGTATTCCAAAGTGGAAAAACCTGACGATATGGCATACCGGTCAATCCATCCAAACCGCTGCCGCGCAACAGGTGCATAAGAATAGTCTCCACCTGGTCGTCAGCCGTATGCCCGATAGCCACAGCTTGAAAGTCAAGAATTTGAGCCTGCTCCAGCAGCCAGGTGTACCGGCATTGCCGGGCAGCTTCTTCCACCGACAATTTCTCTTCGCGCACCACAGCCGGCACATCAGCTCCCCCGGAAATAAAGGGGATGCCCAAACGATCAGCCAGATCAGCCGCTGCCTGTTCGTCTCGGTCAGCCTCATCGCGCAGGTGGTGATTGAAATGCGCCGCGGTGACGTTGAAACCTGCCTGTTTCAGGCTGATCAACAGGCTTAAACTGTCAGCACCACCTGAAAACGCGGCAAGCACCCCTTTTCCGGGATCCAAACGACATTGTTCAACACAACAGGCATAAAACGACTCAAAGTTCACAGACAAATTATACCTATTGACAACCTGTACAAACCGATTCCGGCTATCCACTACCATAAATATGAAAGATTCATTAAAATAAGCTAAAATCTCTCCGTTAATCCAAGCGTTGCGGATAGTTTTGCACTATACTTGATTGACCAGTAGTTTGCGCTCCATTTGAGAGGGATTATGGCGGAAAAAATTCTGATCGTCGATGACGACCTCGAAACTTTACGTCTCGTTGGTTTAATTCTGGAACGGGGCGGTTATCAGATCGTTGCTGCCAGCAATGGACAACAGGCTTTAACGCTTGCCCATACGGAATCACCCAACTTGATAATCCTCGATGTCATGATGCCCGATATGGATGGTTATCAGGTAATGAAAAACCTCCGGCAAGATCCAGCGATCAGTACCATTCCCGTCTTGATGTTCACGGCCAAAGCCGGCATTGAAGATAAAATCACCGGCTATGAAACTGGAGTGGATGACTACCTGACAAAACCGATCCATCCTGCCGAACTGGTGGCACATGTGAAGGCGGTTCTAAGCCGGGCTGCCAGTAAGGCTAAAGAATCTGAAACCAACTGCAATGTGATAGGGTTTCTCGCGCCTCGCGGCGGGCTGGGAGTTTCAACACTGGTGATGAACCTTGCGATTGCCATGTACAACAAAACCCAGAAATTCACGATCGCGGCTGAAACCATACCGGCGTTCGGTTCATGGGCATGGGAACTCGGTCACTCGGATTCGGAGGGATTGAACAAGATCCTCAAGACTTCGCCAGAAAACATTAACCGAAATCTGGTGAAAAATGAACTGATCCTCACGTCATATGGTATTCATCTGCTAATGGCGTCTCCCAAGTTGAAAGATCTCGATCTTACGGGCGCCACAGCGCAATTGCAGGCCATGCTCCGTGAATTGACAGAAATGTGTGAATATCTGTTGCTGGATATCGGTTCACCCTGCAACCCGAACTGGCAGCGTGTGTTAAGCACATGTAATGAAGCCGTGATCATTGTTGACCCCGATCCCACTACCATGCGGCGCTCTAAGGCATTATTGCAAGAAATTGAAACGCTCGGATTTGGAAAATCCAGAAAAGTGACTGTGGTGGCTGTTAACCGCGCGCGTTCTGATATTCAATTAACCCTTCCACAGATGCAGGAAGCCCTTGGGGTTCCGGTCGCCATTCTGATGCCCCCGGCACCCGAACTGGCATATCAGGCAGCCACCCGCTCGGTACCGCTATCGATCGCGCAACCTGACAGCCTGATCTCGCAGCAATTCATCCGTCTCGCCGATATTCTGCTCACAAAAAAGTGAGATTTAAAGAAGAAGCGCGGCATTCTCTGGAACGGGCAAAAGAATGCCTCCGTTCTGCTTCACGCTGTGTGGCATTCACTGGCGCTGGTATTTCTGTACCTTCCGGCATCCCCGACTTCCGGTCAGCCAAGACCGGCCTGTGGGCACGCTTTGACCCCATGGAAGTGGCGTCACTTTCCGCGTTTCGCGAGCAACCGGAGGCTTTTTTCAACTGGTTAGAGCCATTGGCGGTGAATATTCTGAAAGCCGCTCCGAACCCGGCTCATAATGCCCTGGCAGACCTTCAGAAAGCCGGACGGGTTCAAACCATCATTACTCAGAACATTGACCGCCTGCACCAGAAAGCCGGCGCGCAAGACGTTATCGAGTTGCATGGGAACATCGAGTTACTTCTATGCCTGAAATGCCGTTGTGACTTCCCCCTCGAACAGTACCAGACTTCATGGCTGGAAAAACATATCTTTCCGCGCTGCCCGCATTGCGGCTCTCTCTTGAAACCGGATATTGTGCTTTTTGAAGAGATGCTCCCTGCAGATGCCTGGAATCAGGCGGAATATCTCTGCCGGAATGTGGATCTCATTCTTATCGTCGGGACGTCACTTGAAGTAATGCCTGCCGCGTCACTACCGATGGAAGGATATAACCATGGCGCGAAACTGGTCATCTTGAATCGATCTCCCACTCCCATGGATCAGATCGCGCAGGCTGTAATCTCTATGGATGTAGCCGAAAGTCTACCCTTGTTGGCTGGCGCCATCTTGAGTTAACGCGCTCCCTTACGGCCAAACTGACGTTCCAGCAGGTCTATAGACAGGTGGATCATGGTCGGCCGGCCATGCGGGCAGGTGCGCGGCGACTGGCATCGTTCAAGGTCAAGCAGCAATGCCTTTTGCTCATCAATTGAAAGAATCTGCCCGGCTTTAACTGCCGCTCGTTTGCAGATGCGCGCGACCAATTTTGCCTCACGCTGATTCTGCAGGGGAGTCTCATCTTCTTCAAAATCCTCTACCAACACCTGAAGCGCGGCAGCCGGATGCATTCCTTCCAGTATCACCGGAATAGAACGGATACGAAAGACATGCGTTCCAAAGGGTTCCACATCGAACCCGAATTGTTTCAATATTGGAAGCTGGTCGGCAACCACACGTGAAGCCTGTGGCGGCAATTCCACCAACTCTGGCTGTAATAAAGTTTGCGCGGCCATCGTTCCGGCAGTTTGCCCCATCATGCGTTCAAAGAGAATGCGTTCATGAGCGGCATGCTGGTCGATCAGGTACAGTCCATCCGGCGCTTCGGCCACAAGATAAGTAGCACCAATCTGCCCGACCAACCGCAGCAGCGGTAGGATGCCGGTTGAAAAAACCGGCGGCTGGGGTAACGGTGACGGTTGCTCTATTTCAGCAGCCGGTTCAACCTCAGGCGAATGATAGGCATCCGCCGCCATTTGCCAGTCTGGGGAGACCAGTGGAGGCTGCGGCTGCTGAGCGTAATCCCAGCGTGATGGCTGCAAATTGGGAACCGGTGACGATGCCAGCAGCGCCCGGCGCACCCCGCGTTGAACGATGCTGAATACCGTATCCTGGTTGCGGAATCGAACCTCGGCCTTTGCCGGGTGCACGTTAACATCCACACCCTCCGGGTCGATCCGCAAAAAGAGCGCCGCTGCCGGGAAACGGCCTACCATCAAAAATGTATGATACGCCTGCATCAACGCGCTGCTTAACGCCGGGTCCTGCACCCAGCGGCCATTGACAAAAAACGTGATATCCCGGCGTGTCGCGCGGGTTATGGAAATGGGACTGATGAAACCATCCAGAGAGAGGCCATCTTCCTGAAGCAGAACTTCAACCATCTGTTTGGCCAGATCAATACCATATAACCCGGCCAGAACTTCACGCCGATTGCCATTGCCCGGTGTGTTAAGGCTTAAACGTCCATCCTGTTCCACGCTGAAGCGAATTTGTGGATATGCCAGCGCGTATCTCGCCACCAGGGTATCAATCTGTGATTTTTCGGTGGCATCCGTTTTCAGGAACTTAAGTCGAGCTGGAACTGTGAGGAACAGGTCTTCCACGCGCACCGTAGTGCCGCCCGGCAATCCGGCGGGGTCAAATTGGCGTTCTCTGCCGCCCTCCACCACCAACCGTGCGCCGGCAGCGTCAACAGCGGTCTTCGATTCGAGTGTCAAACGTGAAACAGACGCAATGGAAGCCAGCGCTTCACCACGAAAACCCAGCGAAGTGATGTGGAAAAGATCATCCGCCGTGCGTAATTTGCTGGTGGCGTGCCGCGCCAGCGCCACACGCATTTCATCCATCGGGATACCGCAGCCGTCGTCACTGACCTCGATCAATCGTTTTCCGGCTCCCTCCACACGGATACGTATCCGGGTGGAACCAGCGTCCAGCGCGTTCTCCACCAGCTCTTTAACCACAGAAGCCGGCCGTTCGATTACTTCACCGGCCGCGATCTGAGATGCCACTTCGTCTGGTAGTATCAGGATGCTCACATAAGCCTGCCCGGCATGATTATAATCAACCTGTCTGTCAGTGGTGTGAATTTTCCACCCCGGCACAGAAAGGAATAGTTTTGCTGCAATCTGAGAAGTACACCACCTTAATATTTGATCTGGATGATACGCTGTACGAATCCTCTACCGGTGTATGGCAGGCGATCCGTGAACGCATAGGCCTGTACATGCATGTACGGCTGGGACTGGAATGGGATATTATTCCGAAATTGAGAGCCAACCTGTTTTCCACCTATGGAACCACACTACGCGGCCTGATCATTCTCTACGATGTTGACCCCCAGGATTATCTGGATTTCGTGCATGATATTCCCATGAAAGATTATCTGAAACCCGATGACAACCTTCGCCGCATACTGGAAAGCTACCCTCAGCGCAAGATCATCTTCACCAATGCTGACCGCGGTCACGCGAACCGGGTACTTGAAGCGTTAAACCTCACAACACAGTTTGAACGTATCATCGATATCCGTGATATGGAACCGCACTGCAAACCCATGATCGAAGCTTTCCAGTACGCCTGCGGTATGGCGAATGTTGATCCCGCCCGGGCGGTGATGCTGGATGATTCGCAGCCCAATCTGGCAGCCGCGCGTTCTCTGGGAATGGGTACCATACGAGTCGGCTCTACCCAGCTTTCGTGGGATTATGATGAATGTATCCCCCGGATTCATGACCTGCCTGAAGTCCTTTCTCTCAATGGACACGCGCAGATAAAGGTTGACGAATGAACGATTACTTGATCCCCGTCATGGTTGTGGCGATTATTGTGGTTATCAATATCGCCCTCTGGACATCGCTGAGCGGCAAAAAAGCCGTTAAAAATTCAGCCCGCTGGACACAGATCAGCCAGTCAATTCAAAAACCTTTCGAAAAAGAAGATATGTTATTAAAAGAATTATCAGAGCGAGTTAACCGCCTGAAGCAAAAATCTGAAAACGGTACTGAAAGCGAAACAAATGACCAATCAATTTCCTGAACTTAATCCCAACCATGGGGATCATCTGGAGAAAAAACAGCCTCTGCGCCTTGTATTAACCGCCATGTTCGCCACTTTTCTGGCGCTCGGATTGTTTTTCGGCGGGTTGATCGCCGGACTCTATATTCCAGATAATATTTCTGCGAACCTGTCTTTACCCGGCCTGAGTGCGACACCCTTCGGGAAAAAAGATACAGTAAGCCGCGATGAGCTCTTCAAACCATTCTGGCAGGCGTTTGACCTGGTTAAATCCGAATATGTTGAACAACCAGTGGACGAAGAGAAATTGATGCAGGGTGCTATCCGTGGCATGTTGGAAGCTCTGGGAGACCCGCATTCATCGTATATGGACCCCAACGAATACCGTCAGATGGCTGATCCTTTGGAAGGAGAATATGAGGGTATAGGCGCTATTGTGGATATTAAAGGCGACTATGTGACATTAATCAGTTTCTTCCCCGGTTCTCCCGCGGAACTCGCGGGTTTAAAACCCGGCGATATGGTGCTTGAAGTCAACGGAAAAGATATGACCGGTATCGATGGGAACCTCGTGCTCAAACAGATCCGCGGACCGGCGGGAACAGAAGTCACGCTGAAGCTCAAACGAAAAGACCAGGAAGAACTGGTGGTAGTGACTCTTAAACGCCAGAAGATCACCATGAATAGTGTCGAAGGAAAAATGCTGGATAACGGTATTGCTTATATTCAACTATTGACCTTCGGTGAAAAAACCAACGATGAATTGATCGCGGCACTGAAAAAGGTGATGGAGGAAAAGCCGAAAGGTTTAATCCTGGACCTTCGAAATAATGGCGGCGGATACCTTACAACATCTATTGATGTGGCGTCACAATTCCTGAAAACAGACGTGGTTCTGTATGAAGAATATGGTACCGGAGAGATGAAGACGTTCTATGCCAAAGCAGGCGGTATCGCAAAAGACATACCCATGGTGGTTCTGATCAATGGCGGTTCCGCCAGTGCCTCTGAGATCGTCGCAGGCGCGCTTCAAGATACCGGCCGGGCAACGCTGGTGGGAGAAAAATCATACGGTAAAGGTTCTGTGCAGAACTGGATCGCGTTGGATAACCAGGAAGGCGCTGTGCGAATTACCATCGCACGCTGGCTCACCCCGAATAAACGCCAGATCAATGAAAAGGGACTGGAACCAGATGTGAAGATCGAACTGACTGAAGAAAATATCAAAGCGCTGGATGATGTGCAATTAAAGAAAGCGATTGAAATTCTTAACGCCAAGTGATCCCTATCTTTTATAAAATGAACCGCCCGTTGGATATTCGCGGGCGGTTTTTTCTTTCTTTTCATAAAAAATGCTCAAGAGGCCGAAATACACCGATTTTGAGCAAAATTAAAGAAAATTAATGAAAATTGTGCCTATTCCGTTTGACTGTTTCCCATTCCAGGGGGTATAATCTCGTGTCATTAATTTTTTGGAACAATATGGAGATAGGCGCGATGGAAACGATCGATGCGCAATCGGAAAATTCAACCAGCGAATTGAAACCCAAAAGTCATTTCACTGGAAAAGTTGTGAAGACCAGCCTGGCAGGCGCGCTGGTCGACATTGGAGAGAAGTCACCAGCGTATCTCCATGTTTCGCAATTAGCGCCTTCCGCCGATGGAACACCCAAGAGCGTGGAAGATGTTCTTAAAGTCGGACAAGAAATTGAAGTCTGGGTGAAGCGCATCAAAGAAGGCCGCGTTGAACTGACCATGGTCAAACCGATGGAAATGGATTGGCGCGATCTGAAAAAAGACATGACCGTTTCCGGCAAAGTCGTTCGCATCGAAAAATTCGGCGTCTTTGTGGATATCGGCGCTGAACGGCCCGGTCTTGTGCACATCAGCGAGATGGCTCATGGTTTCGTCAAAGCGGCAGAAGATGTCGTCAAAGAAGGCGACGAAGTTCAGGCCATGATCCTGGATATTGACCGCAAGAAGAAGCAGATCAAATTGAGCATGAAAGCCCTGCTTCCCGAACCGGAAAAAACCGAAGAATCGGCTCCCCGCAGCGAACGTAAACCAGCCGGTACCGGCGCGCCACGTGGCGAACGCAAGGGTGGCAGTGGCCGCCGCCGTGAAGGTGGTGCGGAAGATTACACCGCTTACATGCAGACAGAAACTCCTTCTGAACCTGAATTGACCGCGTTCGAAATCGCCTACCGCGATGCCATGGGCAAAGCCAAATCAAAACGCTCGATTGCCCAGGAAAAACACAAACGCGCGGAAGCTGAGGAACGGGATGAAATTTTCACCCGCACCCTGACTAATAAAATCAAGACCAATTAGGATAATGAGCAGCCGAAAGATAACTTTCTCTCTCCGGCTCAAGACGCAAACCAACAAGTGGGGAGGCGCCCATTCAAAGGCCCTCCCCACTTCTCTTTTAATTGGATAGAAATAAATTCAATTTTTAGAAAGGATCCCTTTTATGGCAACCAAATATATCTTTTTTACAGGCGGGGTCGTCAGTTCAGTCGGTAAAGGTGTTACCGCGGCTGCTATCGGCCGGTTGCTAAAAGAACGCGGCTTCAAAGTTGCTGTTCAAAAACTCGATCCTTATATCAATGTTGACCCGGGTACCATGAGCCCGTACCAGCATGGAGAGGTCTTTGTACTGGATGACGGCGCCGAAACCGACCTTGACCTGGGTCACTATGAACGCTTTATCGATATTCGACTGAACCGCGTGTGTAACATCACCACCGGGCAGGTATACGCGGAGGTCATCAGCAATGAACGCCGTGGTGATTACCTGGGCGGCACCATCCAGGTGATCCCTCACATCACCAATGAGATAAAACGCCGCATCGGTCTGGTGGCCAAGACAACCGGTGCTGAAATTGTGCTGGTTGAAGTGGGCGGCACGGTGGGTGATATTGAAAGCCAGCCGTTCCTGGAAGCTATTCGACAGTTGCGCAGTGATGTTGGCCGCGAAAACACCCTGTATATCCATGTCACCTGGCTGCCGTACATTGGCGCCACCGGTGAACTGAAGACTAAACCCACTCAACATTCCGTGCGCGAATTACGCTCACTGGGTATTTCACCGGATGTCATTGTAGCCCGCTCTGATTATCCTGTTGAAGATGACCTTTGCGAAAAGATCGCCCAGTTTTGTGATGTGGAGAAGAAAGCCGTTTTCCCAATGGTCACCACCCCGGTACTGTATGAAATTCCCCTGCTGCTGGAAAAAGCCAATATCGGTGAATATGTGCTTCAGCGGCTTGGGCTGGAAGCCCGCGTCAAACCGGACTGGCACGAATGGGAATACCTTGTCAGCCAGGTGAACAAAGACAAACCTGTGGTCAAGATCGCGCTGGTGGGAAAATATGTTGAATTACACGACGCGTATCTTTCGGTTCGCGAATCCATCAAACACGCCGGCCTGCACCTGGGTGTTGAAATTGACCTGAAATGGGTACACTCTGCTGAACTGGAAAAAGGCAAAGGTTGGGATGTGCTCAGAGAGGTCGATGGCATTGTTGTTCCCGGCGGTTTCGGCAGCCGCGGTATTGAAGGCAAGATCCAGGCAGCTCAGTATGCCCGTGAAAATAAAGTCCCCTATCTGGGTTTGTGCCTGGGCATGCAGGTGATTGTGGTTGAGATGGCACGCAACGTTTTGCACAAAGAGGAAGCCAACTCCACCGAGTTTGACCGCGCCACACCGGATCCGGTTATCGATCTGATGCCGGAACAGACGTCCATCACGGATAAGGGGGGCACCATGCGCCTCGGCCTGTATCCCTGCGACCTGAAAGAAGGCTCTCTGGCCCGTGAAGCCTATGGCGTTGACCGCGTGGATGAGCGTCACCGGCACCGCTTTGAATTCAATAATGAGTATCGCGAGCAGATGGAAGAAGCCGGCATGCGACTTTCCGGTCTTTCACCGGATGGCCGCCTGGTTGAGATCGTGGAAATCAAAGACCATCCCTTCATGGTGGGTACACAGTTTCATCCTGAATTCCTGAGCCGCCCCAATCGGCCGCACCCCTTGTTCTACGCGCTGGTTAAAGCCGCCAGCAAACGCGCCGGCGTGGACACCAACGGGATTTAAAAATACGGATTTCTTTAAAAAAACATCTGGAAAAATAAGAAAAAACGCCTTTCATTTGAAGGGCGTTTTTCGTGTCCGGCCGGCCTGTAAGCCGCGTTCTGTCTGGAGGAGCGGTATCTTCGCAGACGGGCTCCTCCTGGATGATCATCTCTCTCGGCAGCATGTTGCCATGACGCTCAAGCAGTCTACCCGGGATTATCGCCAAAACGGGGGAACGGGCCGCTCCCCGCGCTCCGAAGAGCGCTTCATCCCTGCTTGACCTTGCTGCGGGCGGGGGTTGCCTGGCCGGCGCCTTACGGAGCCGCCGGTGGTCTCTTGCACCACCGTTTCACCCTTACTTCCCTGCGGAAGCGGTATGTTTCTGTGGCCCTGTCCCACGGTCACCCGTGGCGGGTATTACCCGCCGCCCTGCCCTGTGCAGCGCGGACTTTCCTCGGCACCACTCATGGTGATGACGCGATCATCCAGCCAACCGGACGCTTTCATCATAACGGGTCAATCCTCCCCCGTCAACCTTCAATTGCGCTATAATTTTGCCGGCAAAATGTGACTTAACCCGCCTCTGGCGGAATAAAAAAATCTTAGACGAGGTATAACATGCGCACTCCCATGGTTGCAGGCAACTGGAAAATGAACAAAACCGCTGAACAGGCCAAAGCTCTGGTCACCGAGCTGCTGCCCGGTTTGAAAGCGGCCGTCAAAGTGGAACGGGTACTCTGCCCCACTTTCACCTGTCTTTCCTCTGTTTATGAACTGATCAAAGACACCAACATCGGTCTGGGCGCCCAGAATTTACACTGGGAAGCCTCAGGCGCGTACACCGGTGAAATCTCTGCCAGCATGGTCAAAGAATTCTGTGACTTCGTGATCATCGGTCACTCAGAACGCCGCCAGTACTTTGGCGAAACCGATGAGACGGTCAACAAGAAGGTCAAGGCCGCGCAGGCTGCCCAGTTGCTGCCCATCGTGTGCGTGGGTGAAACCCTCGCCGAAAATGAAGCCGGCCAGACCAAAGAAGTCGTCACCCGTCAGCTTCGCGGTGGACTGGCCGGTATTGAGATCACCGACCCGGCCAAAGTTGTCATCGCCTACGAACCCGTTTGGGCCATCGGCACCGGCCGCGCCGCCACCGCCCAGGACGCACAGAACGTCTGCAAGATCATCCGTGATGAATTGGCCTCGATGTTCGGTAAAGCCAATGCGGATGCCATGCGTATTCTGTACGGCGGCTCCGTCACCGGAGCCAACGCCGCTGAACTGTTCGCCATGCCCGATATTGACGGCGGTCTGGTGGGCGGCGCCAGCCTGAAACCCGATTTCATCGCCATCGTCAACGCGGCGGAAGCCCGCGCGTAATTTGATATAGTGATGAGGAAGCGGCTGACCGGAAAATACGGCCAGCCGCTTTTTTGTTTTACACTTCTCCCATGAGGAAGAAACTGGATGAGGGTGAGACTTGCATTACGCAGTTCTTTTCTTGTTAGAAATTACCAGATCTGGCAGAAAAAGTGCCCTCTGTATCTAGATCGCCCCTCACCAAACCTCTCCCCGTTGGGGAGAGGCTTTTGGTCTTTTTTAACTTACGTTACATGTAGAGCGAGGTGATTATATTTACGCCGTCCCGAATTGACGGTCACCCGCGTCACCCAACCCGGGCACAATATACCCCTTTTCATTCAGGCGCTCGTCCACCGCGGCAATGTGGATGTCCACATCCGGGTGGGCTTTCTGCAGCGCGTTGATGCCTTCCGGCGCGGCGATCAGCCCCATGTATTTGATGCGTTTCACGCCCCAGCGCTTCAGAATGTCAACCGTGGCCACGGCAGAGCCCCCTGTCGCCAGCATCGGGTCGAGCAACAAGCACAGTGAAACTGTAGGTTCAACAGGCAGTTTATTGTAATATTCCACCGGTTTCAGGGTCTTTTCATCGCGGTACAGGCCAATGTGCCAGACTTCCGCGGTGGGGATCAATTCCCACACGCCCTCCACCAGCCCCAGGCCGGCGCGCAGCACGGGAACCAGACCGATCTTCATCGCCAGTTCATGGCATTTCGCGGTTCCCATAGGGGTCTGCACATTAATAGGAACCATCTGCAGGTCGGTAGTCGCTTCATAGGTTAACAGAGCACCCAATTCGCGCACCAGTTGACGGAATTTCTTCGGTTCTGTGTTGACATCCCGGAGGATGGAAAGTTTATGGGCTACCAGCGGGTGGGGGGAGGGGTAGATATTGGACATGGCGTTTCCTTTCGGGCTTATTATAGCCTGTTATAATTTTCTTCATGGAAGAAACCCCGGATCGGATTATCCAACCTGAACAACGCCCTGATGACCGCAATGACCTTGCCCTGCGCCCGCATATGTTGGACGAACTCATCGGGCAAAACCAGGTAAAAGAGAACCTTAAGATTCTCATCGCGGCGGCCCGCCGGCGAAACGAACCGCTGGACCATGTACTGTTTTACGGTCCGCCCGGACTGGGCAAGACCACACTGGCGCATGTTCTGGCCAACGAAATGAACGTCAATATCAAGATCACGGCCGGTCCCGCTGTGGAACGCGCGGGTGACCTGGCTGCTATTCTGACCAACCTGCATGCCGGTGATGTGCTCTTCATCGACGAGATCCACCGTCTGGGACGCGCTATCGAAGAAGTGCTTTACCCGGCTATGGAAGATTACGCGTTGGATATCATCATCGGCAAAGGACCATCCGCCCGCTCCATCCGGCTGAAATTGCCGCGCTTCACCGTCATCGGTGCCACCACCCGGCTGGCGTTGGTCAGCTCACCGCTGCGCGCCCGTTTTGGCGCGGTCTACCGCCTCGATTACTATGACATGCCTGCCATGCGCAAAATCATATCCCGCGCCTCCGGCAAGTTGAACGTCACCATGGATGAAGACGGCGTGGAAGAAGTCGCCCGCCGCGCACGCGGCACGCCCCGCGTAGCACTCCGCCTGCTGCGCCGCGTGCGCGACTACGCGCAAGTGAAAGCAGACGGCCATGTGACACGAAATGTGGCCGGCGAAGCCCTCAACCTGATGAACGTAGACCTTCTGGGACTGGATGACGTCGACCGTCGGGTGATGATGACCATCATTGAAAAATACAACGGTGGCCCGGTCGGACTGAACACCATCGCCGCTTCCATAAGCGAAGAACCGGATACCATTATGGACGTGGTGGAACCCTACCTGCTGCAACTCGGGTTCATTGACCGCACCCCGCAGGGCCGGGTTGCCACCCGAGCCGCGTATGAGCATTTTGGAATAGTATTCCCCGAAACCAACCAGCCCAGACTGATTTAACCCGTGAAGACCAGCGATTTCGATTACATTCTCCCGCCTGAGCGCATTGCCCAGACGCCAGTCGAACCCCGGCATTCATCCCGCCTGTTGGTGCTGGACCGGTCGCAGGATGAACTGGCACACACCACTTTCTGGAACATAACTGACTACCTCCGCCCCGGCGACCTGATGGTGGTCAACCGCACTCGCGTGATCCCGGCGCGGGTTTACGCCCAAAAGGAAACCGGCGGCAAAGTGGAATTGTTGTTGCTGAAACGACTTGACATGCTCACCTGGGAAGCTCTTGTAGGAGGCAAACGCCTGTTGCCCGGCAAGACCCTGCGGCTGGCCAATGGCACTGCGGTGCATATCGAAGCCGATCTGGGCGGTTCGCGCCGCCTGGTGCGGTTTGCGGAGCCGGTAGAGGGCTTTTTAGAGCACAACGGCGAAATGCCGCTGCCGCCTTATATTCACGAACGCCTGAACAACCCGGACCGGTATCAGACGGTCTATGCCGATCAACCCGGTTCAGCCGCCGCCCCCACGGCCGGTTTGCACTTTACTCCGGAATTGCTAGAACGAATTAAAGATATGGGGGTCGGCCTGGCAGAAGTCACATTACATGTGGGGCTGGATACCTTTGCCCCGGTGACGGAAGACAATGCCGACGAACATGTGATCCACACCGAGTGGTGCGAGGTGACGCCCCAGACTGCCGCGCAGATCAACACCGCCAAAGCCGCCGGCGGGCGGATCATCGCCGTGGGCACCACCAGCGTGCGCACACTGGAAAGTGCCGCGCAGGCTGCCCCGGCCGGTCAGGTTGTGGCGCCCTACCAGGGCTCCACCGGGCTGTTCATTCTGCCGGGGTACACCTTCAAAGCGGTAGATGCCATGGTGACCAACTTCCACCTGCCAAAATCGTCGCTCGTTATGCTGGTCAGCGCGTTTGCCGGGCGCGAACGTATTCTGGCTGCCTATCAGACCGCCATTGAGATGCAATACCGTTTCTTCTCCTTTGGCGATGCCATGCTAATCTTCTAACGTCGCTGGAAATTATCACTGCCTGCGGTTGATCATTTATCAACCGGGTAAAATTGAGACGCACTTTCAATCACGTCTGATTCTGAGTTCATATTCCGGAAATCACCATGCGCATTTTTAAGAATGTTCTAATATCGCTTATTGCGTCAATCCCCGCCGCAATCGGGGTGCCGGTATTTCTATTGAAAGGCCTGTACCGCCAACCGTTGCAGGCATTTTTATTGTTCATAGGTTTAATGGTTGGACTTGGTCTCCTCATTTATTTCCTGATCAATCCTCACCTGCAAACAGCGACCGCCCGGTTTTCCGGGAGACAGCTCGGCGGGCTGTTTCTGGTAGAAATTCTGGCGGCCATATGCCTGGTCTACCTGGTACCGTTCCATACCCCCTTACCGGATCATATCCGCCTCACGATTTCACCGGCTGACAACAACCCGGTTGAATTACTGGAGGTCCGGTTGGGGGAAAGCGTTGTCCCGTTGACCTCCGCGCTGGTGGACGGTTCCTGCAAGGTGGAACCCGGGCTGATCGCCGCTCAAAACCAGACGTGCCGGATCAGTTTCGAAATTCCCCGCCCGAAGGTTGCCCCGACCCACATCACCCTGCTTTTCTCCAACGGGCCGGATTTCACCGACGCCCGATACTCACTGGAGTGGACCCGCGACATAATAAACTTGCGGGATGAACAATACGGCGAAGTGACTACGAACGTCCCGTCACCGGTACCTTCGCAAACCGTCGACCTGATCTTTTTCTTTGTTTCGGCACTTCTCCTGGGTGAAATGCTTTTTCTGGGTGGCTTGCTATTATCACGGCCATTGACGGATTCAGCCGCAAACAATAACTCACTTATCGGGGTTCTTGCCAGGGGGTGGGCACGGTATCGCTCCTTCATTCTGCCGGCTCTGGCCGTCTACGCGGTGCTGCCCGTTGCCAGTTCGTTGTTCTTCCCGATGGAACTGGAATTGCGCGAATCCACCAAGTGGCTGCACGCTCTGGCGCTGGGCGCCGGTTTGAATATCTATGACAATTCGATAACCGCGTTCATCAATATGTCACACGGACCGATGGACGCGTTGCTTAAATCCTTTTTGCTCTGGATCAAAGTCCCCACCATCATTCTGCGCTGGACGGTGCCAGCCTTCCTGTTAACAATCTTCCTCGCCGCCTGGTGGATCATACGGGGTGAAACCCGAACGCGGCTGGAACACGCCATGCTGGCCACGATTGTGTTGGACTTCACCCTGATCGCCTATAACCAGGTGATCATCACCGGTCAAACGGAAACCTGCGCCGCCCTTTTACTGGTGTTGACCATGCTGTTCATGGAAAAAGCCGTCACCGGTAAGAGAGTCACCTGGCTGTATTCATTGTTGGCCGGCGTCGCGTTAATGTGTACTTTCTTGAGCAACTGGCGGTATGGACCCACGCTTGCCGCGGCCGGAATAGTATTCCTCGTAAGGTTGGCTGTATCCGGAATATCCTTGAAGCACCGGCTGGTCTCCTTTCTGTTGACTGCCGCCGGAGGGCTGCTGATTTTCGGCGGGCTGCTGGGCCGGTATTTTAATTTTGACTTTCTGTTGTACTTCAACCACTTCTTCGGTTTTTATAAAGACCTGGGAGAAAAACTCTTCTTTGATGTTTTCCTCGGCACACAGATGACCGCCACAACCGGTCTGACGATCTTCCTGCTGATCGGGTTGGCGTTGCTGATCCGCCTGTCACCCAAAAAGGAAGAACGCGCCGAATTAACCGCCTGGGCGCTGGGTCTGGCATTTATCTTCGTCACCACAGTGGTCGCCTTCTACCTGAACGGCGCGGGCGGCGGTATCCACTATTACTATCCGTTGATCATCTTTGCCTGGTTCCTGTTCCTCCGGTACCACGACCGTATTCCACACCGGGAATCTCTGCTTCCGGTTGCCAGTGTGGTCATCCTGTTCATCAGCGGCGCGGGTTTCAGCCCGGTGCAGCCGCTGCTGACAATGAAAGATACCTGGGAACGGGCATCGAATACGATGAAGTTCCTTAAACAGGTCAACAAGACCTCCCCCATCTGGACGGAAGACATTCACCTGTTCAAAGAGGAGTATTCCGGCGAAACTGTCGATATGGGTGACTACGACAGCTTCTACCGCAAGTCCGGCATGTTCCCGGAGGATTTCAACGCGCTGGTGGACGCGCACTTCGCCGAAATGCGTTCCAACCCGCCGGAAGTTGTCATCATCAGCATTGCCAGCTCTCCAGAATTACGAAAATATGCGGCTGACAATAATTACCGGAAGATCGCCGGGTATCATGGTTGGATCGATACCGAATTTGACCTTCTGGTTCGTCCGGATAGCCGCATCGAAGCGCCGCCTGAGATCAGGTAATCAAATATTATTATTATTTTCCAATTCCTATCATTACAAGTGGAACGGCTGGAACACCTCTTCCCTGCCTAACTACGTTGTAAAACTCCCCCTCATAATAGGCAACCCCCGAGCTCATTTCGCCTTGTAAAGATTTCATTGGCAATATTTCAATACCAACATCAATTTCATCTCCTATGTAAAAGGCAAGATGTTTTACAAACAAATCATAAGCGACAAAAGAATACTTTCCAAATTGAACTTCTAACGCGACTCGATCTTTAACAAAGTCTGTTTGATTGTAAGAATAGATTGGTGTTTCACCAGCTTCTAAGATTTCCCTTTTTTGTTCTTCTGGGTTCATGTTCAGAGTTTTTCGAATAAGTTTTTCATCCTTTGTCACCCAGTATCCAACTCTACTCTCTTTCCAGTTTCTTGCATTGAGCAATTTTTTAAATTCATTATTCATATCAATAGGGCTAAAAAATTTTTGCCCCATTGTTCGCTTTTCTTGAGATATCTTTGTTCTACATTTTTCTGCATCAATAGTTGATATTACAAATTTAATTTCTTCCCATAATTCAGATTTATGAACCAATAAATATTCAAGTCCGTTTAGATGTGAATATGTTTCTAATATTCTCATTTTTTATAGTACTCTTGTTCTT
Source organism: Leptolinea sp. HRD-7 (assembly GCA_024363285.1). Lineage (GTDB taxonomy): Bacteria > Chloroflexota > Anaerolineae > Anaerolineales > Anaerolineaceae > Leptolinea. The sequence goes on from AP024710.1 coordinate 164,436, forward strand.
TGGTTGGTTTTTCTAATAAAATCATTTGATCCCTATTTTTTACCCATGGCGCTATGGTCAGACTGTTTCCTGCTTCTATTGGATCGTATACTGGTTTATTCATTGGCCTGGTTCGTAACGTCCCGTCTAATGCGCTTAGTATACGAGATTTAGCTATTTCTACATATTTTGGAAACAACTCAGATCCTATTCCCCTTCTATTATGTTTAATTGCAGCAATTATCGTAGACCCCACACCTAAAAATGGATCAAAAACCCAATCTTCTTCATTTGTCAAAGATAGGACCAATCTTTCAATCAATTCTACAGGAAACTGACAAGGATGTTCCGTTTTTTCAACATGATTACTTTTTACATTAGGAATTATCCATAAATCTCCCGGGTTCTTTCCAAGTGGATTACCAGAATATTGACCAGCTTTTGGTCCTTTGAAATATTTTTTTCCCGGATATTTTTGAGGTACTCGGACAGGATCTAAATTAAATACATAATTGTCAGTCTTCGTAAACCAAATAATTGTCTCATATCGACCAGAAAATCTACGGCTACAGTGTAATCCATGTTCAAAATGCCAGATAATCCGATTACGCATCTTCAAACCAAGATTTCGAAAAATCGGGTATAGAAGAGAATCAAGAGGAATAATCTCTCCCTTATCAACATAATTGCCAACTTGCCAGCAAATACTACCTTTATCAGATAAACACCTTACGCTTTCTGTAATTACTTTGGTCTGTTCAGCGACATAATCATCTATCCGTAACCTTGTTTCGTATTCTTTCCCTAAATTGTAAGGTGGTGATGTGACAATTAATTGGAGTTTCTTATCAGGTATCGTAGAGAGTAAATCTAAACAGTTTCCTGGAAAAACCACAATCTGTTCATTATCAGAAAAATTATCAGAAATGTTTTTTATATCAAACATATGTTTTATTATCTCTGAAAATGGAGCGATGTCAAGAAAAAATTGTCATTAATAAGGTATTATATAGCACATATTTTCAATTTGGAAAAACCATGGATACAAACTCTTTGTGGGGTATCATTTTCGGCCTGCTTTCCGCCCTTGTATGGGGTTCCGGTGACTTTGCCGGCGGGTATGCCTCTCGTAAACAAAGCCAGTATCAGGTTCTATACCTGTCCGCTTTTTCCGGCTTGATCTTCATGGCTGTGACCGCCCTGATTTTCCATGAGCCCATACCGTCTACCCGCGGTATCATTTTCGCGGCACTGGGCGGATTGAGCGGCGCTCTGGGGATCGCCATGTTTTACCGCTCACTCGCCATAGGTAACGCGGCGGTTGTCGCGCCAACCACCGCCGTGATCGGTACCGCCGTTCCGGTATTGTTCAGTACATTTCTGGAAGGATTGCCTTCCCAGTTGAAACTCGCCGGGTTCATTCTGGCCATACTGGGGATCTGGTTGGTCTCCACGGGTGAATCTGACCACCCCGCCGGTAAGAACGGCTTTTCGCTGGCCGTGCTGGCCGGTATCGGGTTTGCCGGATGGTTGATCCTGCTGGGGAATGTGGAACGCGGCTATGTGTTCACTCCGCTGGTGATATCCCGCCTGGTGGCACTGGCGACCGGTATTACCCTGGTATTAATAAACCGTCAGAAGTTCCCGGGGTTATTCTCTAACCTCCCTGCGCTGATCTGCGGTGTGCTGGATGTGGGCGGCAACATCTTCTATGTTCTCGCCCGGCAGTTCACCCGCCTTGACGTAGCCGCCGTGCTTTCATCCCTCGGTCCAGCCGTCACCGTGATCATCACCACAGTAGTATTAAAAGAACCGGTATCACGCCGACAATGGATCGGTGTGGTTGCCTGCCTGACGGCAGTCTGCCTGATCTCAATCTGACAATCCTGTATCATTAATCCTATGGATCAGACATTACCCGAATTGGAAGAAACCATCACTGCATGCCGCCGCTGCCCACGGCTGGTCTTGTGGCGCGAACAGGTGGCACGTGAAAAACGCCGTGCGTACCGTGATCAGGAATACTGGGGCAAACCCGTTCCCGGGTTTGGCGATCCTTTAGCCCGGCTGTTGATCGTGGGTCTGGCGCCCGGAGCACACGGCTCCAACCGCACCGGCCGCATGTTCACCGGTGACGCGTCTGGCGACTTTCTTTACCCGGCTTTGTACCGGGCGGGGTTTGCCAGCCAGCCGCAGGCCAGTCATCGTGCTGACAGCCTTACTCTCCACGATTGTTTTATTTCGGCCGTCGGCCGCTGCGCACCACCGAATAACAAACCCACCCGGGATGAGATCGCCAACTGCCTGCCCTACCTGAAACAAGAAATGAACTTGCTTTCAAACCTGCAGGGTATCGTAACTCTGGGGTCTGTTGCTTTCAATGAAACTTTGACACTTCTAGGGGTGAAATCAACCAGCTACACCTTCGGTCACGGTCTGTTTTATGAACCCGGCAGCGGACTCCCCTGGCTTCTGGCTTCATACCACCCCAGCCGCCAGAACACTCAGACCGGCCGGCTGACCACCGATATGTTTGATTCCATCTGGAAAACCGTTCAGGAAAAACTCCAATGAACCGAAAGAGAAAGACCATCAAACCCCGGGTTAATCCCATCCGCGCGGCCGCGGTATATATCTTCGGGCTACTGATCATTTTTGCCGGTGTATATCTCTTCACTCTATCACCGGTAGGTCCGCTGCCGGAAGCGTTACCGTATCTGCAAAGCACGGACAGAGTTCAGGTGACCGCCGGTAATTATGCCTGGTTTCAACCCGTGGAAAAGCCGGCTCAAATCGGTTTCATTTTCTATCCCGGTGGGCGGGTGGATTACCGTTCATACGCGCCGCTGGCAGCCCGTCTGGCAGAAAAGGGCTGGCCGTCAGCCATTATACCCATGCCGCTCAATCTGGCTGTCTTCGGGACTGACAAAGCAGCCGAAGTGATTAAAGGTCACCCGGAAGTCACCCGCTGGGTGATCGCCGGTCATTCTCTGGGCGGAACCATGGCTTCACAATTCGCCGGGCGAAACCCGGACTCCATCTCGGGTATCGTTTTTCTGGCTTCCTACCCGGCTGATGCGAAACTGGCTTCTTCCAGCCTTCCCGCTCTGGCAATATTCGGCGAAAATGACGGTCTGGTCACCACAGAAGACCGCGAGAAATTCCGCCCGCGTTTTCCGGCGTCAACGGAATGGCTGGTGATCGAAGGCGGCAACCATGCCGGCTTCGGCTGGTATGGCAAACAGGAAGAGGACAAACCGGCGGACATTTCAGTAGAGGAACAAACCCTCCAGGTTGTTCAGGCTATTGACCGGTTCTTGAAAAATATGGAAAATATAGAATAACCGTATTAGGAACAGGCTGAATGATTAGATCATCCGAAGTCAAAGAAAAAACGGGAATTGCGCAGGGAGATTTTGCTCCCGATTTTGAATTGACAGATACCAAAGGCCAAAAGATCCATCTCTCGGATTACAGAGGGAAGAAAAATGTGGTACTTGTTTTAAATCGCAGTCTGGTCTGCCCATTCTGCCGCAGACATATGGTGCAGATGGGCCGCGACTATGACGAATTTGTCAAACGTGACGCGGAAGTGATCATCCTCGGCCCCAATTCTCCGGAAAGCTTCAAACGCACGTGGGAGATCGAAGAGCTGAAGATGATTGGACTTTCAGACCATGATTCGTTGGTTGCCAATAGCTACCACCAGGAAGTCAAATTTATGCGTATGGGTCGCTTACCCGCGCTCCTGGTATTGGACAAGAAAGGTATCATCCGTTTTCTCCATTATGGAAAATCAATGAGCGATATTCCGGAAAATTCCCGAATTTATCAGATACTGGATGAAATAAATAAACAGAATAATTGAGCCAAATATGGTTAGATTTCCGACGGTATCCGGTTCAAACCTGCTGCGGCAAAAAATGAAATTGCCCGGTGATTTCAAGGGTGAATTGAATCTCATTTTTGTCGCCTTCCAGCAATGGCAACAATCTGAAATAAATTCGTGGATTCCCGATGTAATGGAGTGGGAGAAGCAATATCCCGGATTAATTTATTATGAATTACCGGTTATCGAAAACCGGAACAACCTTTACAAATGTTTTATTAACGAAGGGATGCGGGCTGGAATTCCCAACCCTCTTACCCGCGAACGGACGATAACATTATATTTGCACAAACCGGATTTCACGCGGGCTCTTGAAATGACGGATGAAGAGCATATTTATGTTCTCCTGCTGAATAAAGACCATCAGGAACTGGCACGCTTCCGGGGGATGTACTCGCGTGAATCGGCGGATAACCTTTCCAGGTATCTGGCTGGCTATTTCAAAACATGATCAGAAGTTGGTCTACCGGCGGATACAAACCGCCCCGGCAATTTTGACGATATTCAGATCACCATAAGTATCCAGCACAAACTGGCGCAGTTTCAACGTGTAATCCACCAGATTTTTCCATTTTTCATCTTTCATCCATGTGGCATCCAGCAGGATGGATGTTTTGTCATAAAGCTTCAGAAGCTTGATCAGATCTTCTTTGCTATCGATCAGTTCCTGCTCTTCCTTGAAGCTGGCAAACGTCATCTCCCCCACCAGCCGGGCCACAACGGCATCGGTTCCGTCCGGCAGCGATAAATTGGTATCTTCCAACACATCATGCCAGATCAATGCCTGATATCCAGGCAGACGGATGTCTTCCGGCAATTTCGTTTCGGTCAACAACGTCATCCCGCACCAGATCGGGTGGATCACATAGGGTGTTTTCTTGTCCCAGAACCGGATCGCGTCTTCCGGGGATTTCGGGTTTTCGATATGCGCGGCAATGGCATGGTTGATGGCCTTTTTCATATCCATGGCTATTTCCAGAGTGGTTTTCTCCATACTGTCCCTCCATTTTTGATGTGCTTGCTAAATATTTATATGAAATAAAACAGGGACTGCCCTTTCGGACAGTCCCTGTTCTCTAGCGGAGAAGCACTAGCGGCGGATGGCACTCCAGCCGGCGTACGCGGCGGTGTCGCCGAGTTCGGCTTCGATGCGCAGCAGCTGGTTGTATTTGGCCACACGGTCAGAGCGAGCGGGAGCGCCGGTCTTGATCTGCCCCATGTTCAGGGCCACAGCCAGGTCGGCAATGGTGCTGTCTTCGGTCTCACCGGAGCGGTGAGAGGTGACGGCGCGCCAGCCAGCCCGGTGACAGGTTTCCACGGCTTCGATGGTCTCGGTCAGAGAACCGATCTGGTTCAATTTAACCAGAAGAGCGTTGCATGTCTTTTCTTTAATTCCACGGCGAACGCGTTCGGGGTTGGTGACCAGCAGATCATCACCAACGATCTGAACCTTATCACCCAGTTCCCTGGTTAATAACACCCAGGATTCCCAGTCATCTTGAGCCAGGCCGTCTTCCAGGGAGACGATCGGGTACTGATTGATCCAACTCTTCCAGAAATCGACCATCTGTTCGCCGGTCAATTTCTTGCCCTCTTTGCGCAGGTTGTAGGTTTTGGTCTCTTCCTCGTAGAGTTCGGAAGCGGCAGGATCAAGCGCAATGGCAACCTGTTCACCGGCTTTAAAACCGGCTTTTTCGATAGCTTCAAGAATAACTTCCACAGCTTCAGCGTTGGCCTTCAAAGCAGGGGCGTAACCGCCTTCGTCGCCAACCAGGGTGGCGTACCCGCGGGCTTTGAGGACGGATTTCAGGGTGTGATAAATTTCAGAACCCCAACGCAAACCTTCCGCGAAGGAAGAAGCACCTAAAGGCATAACCATGAATTCCTGGGCATCTGTGGACTGCCACGCGGTGTGGGCGCCGCCATTGAGGATGTTCATCATGGGGACGGGCAGCACGTGGGCATACACGCCGCCGATGTAGCGGTAGAGGGGCAGGCCAAGAGAAGAGGCGGCGGCTTTGGCCACAGCCAGGCTGGTGCCCAGAATGGCGTTGGCGCCCAGTTTGGATTTATTGGGGGTGCCGTCCAGTTCGATCAGAGCGGTGTCGATGGCTTTCTGCTCGGCGGCATCCCAGCCCAGCAGTTCTTCCGCGATGATGGTGTTGACGTTCTCAACAGCTTTCAAAACGCCTTTGCCCATGTATCGGCCTTTATCGCCATCGCGCATTTCAAGCGCTTCATGAATACCGGTAGAGGCTCCGGAGGGAACCGCGGCGCGGCCCCAGGTGCCATCGGCCAGAATGACTTCGACTTCCACGGTGGGATTTCCGCGTGAATCGAGAATTTCCTGTGCCTGTACAGCTTCAATAACAGTGTCCATTTTGTCCCTCAAATTGTAAAGAATTATTGGCGAAACACGCCAGTGGATAACAATTCAATATGTAAGTATACCCGATATCAACTGATACCTTGTCATTAAGAGAAAAATTTGTTGTTCTTTGTATGAATTGTCAGATTACCTCATAGGTAAAGCATCTCTCTGCGCATTCTCTAAAAAAAAATTTTATCAGTCAATTTAGAAAGAACAGAAACAGGTACCACATCAACAATAACACCCAATAACAGTTGTGCTTCATAGACAAATCCAGCAATATTAAACAACGAAAAACCTTCTTCCATTTCCTACAAGAAATCGACATTGCTGCCCGGAGTCTCAGTTCCACGCATAACTGAACCAATTATCCACAGTCTCTGGAAATGTTTTTTTCGCAAATTCCATTAATTGCCGAGAGAAATTTAATACTTCACGGTAATTCACAATTGGATTTATACAATCCCAATTGTTTATTTTCCCGGCAAATAGCGGTACAACCCCGATCCCCATACATCTTTGATGAATTCCACCCGGTTCTTGAACAATCCCATGTACGGGTCGGAATCGGTGATCATATATTTGTTACCGTGCAGGTATTCCATACCGATCTTATCCATATACTGGTTGGCGTTGCCTTCTTTCAATAGATGGAAGTATTCGGTGGAGTTCATCAACCCGTCTAAGTTGATGATCGTGCGGTCTTTGATGAAATATGCTACCACGCCCCCACCGGTTGACCCGATCTTCGCTCCGGGCGGCGTTTCTTTTTCCACGGCAACCACCCCGGCCAGGTACAGGTTCTCACGCCCCGGCTTGACGTAATAAGGCACAAAGCTGATCAGGTCAGCCGCGTACACATAGAAAAGGAACAACGAAAGACAAACCACCATGGTTTGCTGAACGTTTCGCGGCATTTTAAGGCGGGCAAGAAACGCCAGGAACGCGTCAAAAAGCACACCGCCGCACAGCACCAGCAAAACCATCTCCTGCACCCAGTACCAAGGCCGTGTGTTGACATAACTTGTTCCCATATACGAAGCGATCTGGCACATACAGCCCGTGAAAGAGACCGGTATCAAAAGTCCGGTTACGGATTTTCCCAGTCCTTTCCGGTAAACAAACAACAAACCGGCCGCTGCCAATCCAACCAGGGTCCAACTGAATACCATCTGTGTTTGATATGGATTGTCAAACACAGTTTTTCCGGCAGCTTCCGCCGCGTCTTCGATTCGTGTGTTTATGATCGAGAGAAGCGGATTCCATGGACCGCGTTCGTTTTCGGGAAAACCGATCAGACCTTCCCACACCTCATTCGGACGGCCGTAGACCGTGTTGGGGAGAGAGCCCCACCATTGTTTGATCTGCCCGCTGACCGGTGACGGTGTGCCGAAATAAAAGAAATTGAAAAGGAAATAACATCCCATCAGTAAAGCAATAGGAAGCCCATACCCCACACCTTCAGGAAGCCACTGTTTCCAATCAATAAGGGTCGTTCTCTTTCCTTTGTCATCATCACGGCGATGGGTGAGCCAGTCAAGGCTGTGTACCATCAGTAAAAATAGGGTGGAAATAATCAGGTCCGCCGCGGGGATCATCCGGGGGAAGCCGGCAATGCGCCCGGTAGATTGAAGTAACATCAAAACACCAAACGCCAGTACGTCAGCCAGAGTCAGACTGACGACTACACGCAGGAACATCGCGAAGGGTTTACGATCAACTCGACTACGGTAAACACCCAGTAGTTCAAACAATAGCGGTTTTACCAGCATGGAGATGGCAATAAGCACGTAAACAGATGTCGCATACTGATAATATTCAGCGCCCGGTTTTAACCGCCAGAAAGCTGCATAGATAGGAGCGATATAAAAAAATGTCAAATCAGCCAGCAACAGGCCATTGAACTTAGTGCGTTGGAATACCAGCCATATCCCTGCCATCCCTACCAGGAAAATATTGTCCAACCGGCTGAAAATGGTCAACACGGCAACCAATCCTATCGGAAGAAGTTGACGGATGCGAATTTTCCAATCCAGATTACCCTCAACTTTGTATCCGGATACTTTATAGAGAAGGAAAACAATGAAAAACGAGCTGATTGTGCTTTCCATTCCTAACCGTGAAGTAACTCCCTGGATGGATGGCGAAAGCAGCCATAGGAGAGAGGTAATGATGGCTGATGCTTCATTTATCGTCCGGCGTGCCATGCGGTAGAGAAAAATCCCAGTGCTGGCATTGAAAAACCCGGCCACAATCACCAATACGCGCAGTGGAAGCATAAGGTCAAACCGTGCCAGCGTGAAAACCGGAATACAAACCAGCATCCAAAGAGGATGAAATCCGCTGGACCGGCCAATGCCATCAAATGATAAACCACGGCCTTCTGTCACGTTTTGCGCGGTTTTGAAGTAATAGAAAGCGTCATCGGTACTGTACCAATTCATTAAATTATTGGCTGGCGCGAAGGCAACATACAATGACGATATCAAAACAAACAGCACGATAATCGCTTCAAACCGGTGAGTTCGCAGAAAATTATTCAATGTCAATCCAATGTGTTGGGATGCGCATATTGTACCAGCAGGAAAATACTGGCTTTTTAACAATCGATTTTCCGATTATTTTTATTACCGCGAATACCCGTCCAGTACAGTCTTAAGCACCTGCGGGAAATCAGTAATAATTCCGCTGACACCAGCTTTGATCAGCTTCCGCATAGAAGCTTCCTTGTTCACCGTCCACACAAAAACATCATACCCCTGTTCTCGAATAAAGCGGATGGTGCGCGCGCTGGCGAGCCTGATCCCGGGATTGTACGATCGGGCGCCTGTCTGCTTTAGCCGGGCCAGGGGATTTAAGTCCAGCCATTCCATCAAAGCTCCGGTACGAATGTCCGGAACAAGCTGCTTAACCCTGGTTATGTACTGGTGATTAAATGACGAGATCCAGACCTGTTCTTCCATATTCAATTTCTGGATTTGTTGCACCACTTTTTCCACCACACTGGCATCATCGGGTGTTCCACGTAAATCTTTTATCTCCACATTGATCTGCCAGTTGTTTTCTTTCGTAAAGATCAGGGCTTCTTCCAGAGTTGGAATGGGTTCCCCGACAAATTTTTTTTGTTCTTCAGAAGATACAGCGCCTTCTTTGATTTGTTTAAATGGATCAGAAGCGATAAACCAGGAGCCAAAATCGAGTTGACGAAGCTCTTCGAGGGTGAATGTGTTTACTTTCCAGGGTTTTCGTGACGGGAAAACACTCGCGACATTGGAGGTGCGTTTCAATGTATCGTCATGCACAATCACCGGAACGCCATCGGACGTTATATTGACGTCACATTCCCACAGGTCGGCGCCGCATTCCAACCCTTTTCTCGCAGCAGCCAGTGTGTTTTCCGGCGCTAATGAACGCGCCCCGCGGTGGGCAATATTCATAATTTGAAAACGTGAAGACATAGGTACCCGGTTTCTAATAAAATTTTTAATATTGTATCAAAAATTCGAAAGCTCTTTTTCCCCACGGAGATCATTCAGCAAAAGCTTACGGTATCTCTACCAATCATTGTATTTCACAGGTTTAGTTATTTATAGCCAGTAGCCTGCGTGCGGTATAGATATCTGTGATAAGGGTATTAACATACCCTCCTTTTATAGCTCCGAGAATAGCCTTATATTTACCGGTTCCTCCGGCTATTCCTATCACACGTTTGATTTTTTTAATATCATCAAGGCTGATGCCGATGACACGATCATCAAGCTCAGTGTGGATAGCATTACCATCGGCATCAAAAAAATGCAGACAGATATCACCTACCGCGCCTGCCTTGATTAACCCGTCCATTTCTTTCCATGAAATGATCGACTCATCCCGCATGAGCAATGAATCTTTTGTGGGCGCGCCAATACCCACAAAAGCCATATCAATGCTTTTTAACATTTGAAGAGTTTGAGAAATGTAACGATCGGAGCGGAGTAAATTGGCTGCTTCAATCGATGAGACAACTCCAGGTGATGGCATCAAACAAAAAGTTCCACCCAATGTCATGGCAGCCCTGCTTACCAGACCGGCCGCATGTGAATCCGATCCGGGTTCTCCTAATCCACCAACCATTTGCAGGATCGTGACATTACTCTTCCTTTCGGATTTTAATTTATCTACCATTGCCGCGGATGTTATTCCCCAGGTTAGTCCAACTTTATGCCCATCCTGAACTAACCGTCTGAAATAGTCAGCCCCTGCAGCTCCCAGATCCCGGGCAACCATCTCGGGGGAGTCCGGATCTGCTACATCGACAACTACGGTTTCCAGCAGGTCAAACTTCAGCTCAAGCTGATTCTCAATTGAAGTATATCCACTCGGCTCTGTAGAAATGTTTATCTTAACAATTCCGGTATCAATCGCTTCCTGCATTAATCGTGAAACCCGTGGACGAGACATCCCCAATTTATGAGCAATCGTGTCTTGAGTAAGATTTTCTTCATAATACAATTTCGCGATTTTGATCAGGAGTTTGACTTTTTCATCCATCAGGATCGGAACCCTTATCAGTCATCTTCACAGTTTGAAATTTAATGTTGAATCGCTCTTACAAAACCGGGGCTAAAGCCTGAAAATTGGTCGACACGGGCAAAATAATTCATTAAGGCAGACAATTCTTGTATTCTTTATACCGTTGCTCAATTTCGTTTTGATCCCGTGCCGCATTCGGGGTAAATTCTTCAATTTTTTCCGAGTTCCTGACCATCGTACGGATCCGGTTGATATTAAAATCCATCCAATGGGCACTGAGCTGCACCCCAATATTTCCTAATGATGTGGCTTCTTTCGGCCCAGAAACGACAGTTTTTCCGGTGAAGTCCGCCGTCACCTGATTCAAATACCGGTTTTGAGAACCTCCACCGACTATATATATCGATTGGTACGTGATCCCGGTGATTTCCTGGATCTGTTCAATGGCATATCGGTAAGAGAATGCCAGCGAATCATACGCGGACGCTATGATCTGGGCTGGATTGACTTCATTCACGCCAATCAGGTTTTTAATTTCTCCTATCATGCTGACCGGGTTAAATATCCGGCTGGAATTGGGATCAAAGACAGGCACATCTCCCTGATACTCCGCCGCCATTTTCACTATGTCATTCCAGGTGAATACATCCCCATTGAATTCAAGTTCTTTCTTAATACATTGCAGAATGTGCATACCGGTAGAGTTTTTCAACATTGTAATGGTGTTAAATACGCCGCCCTCATTGGCAAAATCTCTATCGTACACACTCTTATTTATGACGGGTTCAACCATTTCAGTACCGATCAAAGACCATGTTCCTGAACTGATAAAAATGAAATCTTTTTCCTGCGTCGGAACAGCCGTCACCGCGCAGGCGGTATCGTGGGAAGGCACGCAGACCACCGGGCAGGCCGCAATACCCAGTTCATCCGCGATGGATTGCCGCAGCGTCCCAATGATTTCCCCATGCTGCCGGAGGGGTTTCACCAAATTTTGCGGTATCCCGAATTTTTCCAGCACTTCGGGTACGAACTTTTTTGACCGGGCATCCAGCATCTGAGTTGTACTGGCAATAGACGCTTCTGTGACCATTTCACCGGTAAAAAGATACTGAAGAAGATCAGGAAGCATCAGCATACTTTTAGCAATTCCAAAAATTTCTGGCATCTGTCGCTTAATTCCGGCAAGCTGATAAAGTGTATTGATCTTGTTATTCTGGATACCCGTCTTCTCAAACATCCACCTTCGTTCTGATTCACTCAGCGTGGATAATTCCCCCTCGCCAATCGCATTCCGGTATGAAAGTGGATTGGAGAGCAAGAATCCCTGGCTGTCCAGTAAACCAAAATCCACGCCCCAGGTGCAAATACCGATTGAATCGATCTTTTTATACTGAGAACAGGCTTCTCGCAGCCCGCTCTTTAAGCTCTCAAAAATATTCAGTAGATCCCAATAATAAAATCCATTCACGTTAACAGCGGAGTTGGGAACTTGAGAGACAACATTGGTGATTACTCTGGTACCATCAAAACTTCCCACTACGGTTCGCAGCGAAGAACTACCGCAATCAAAGGCCACGCAATTCAGGGGGAGATTAGTGATAGACATAGGTTGATCCCTCATGATCATTTGTTTATGCTTCTTGAGGCATAACAACGTCCATTTCTATGCCTGCTTTGATCTGACAGACCGGCAGTTACATATCTCTTGACGGTTTTTGAGGCTCAAAGCTTTAACGTATATGTGTCAGTTCGCGGATAGGTCAACGCGAATACCTGGCTTGATATACCGGTTATTGCTGTCCGTAAGTTTTAAATTTTTCGCAGATTATTTTCATTTCATCATCACCCAGGATGACCGGCTCACCGATGCATTTTGTCTGATAATACAGGCGGCTGACCAGTTCCAATTCTTCCGCCGTATTAAAAGCGGATTGAATACTCTGGCCGACGGTCACTATTCCATGATTGGACATCAGACAGGCATTGTATTTCCCGATGGCGGCGATAATATTGTCAGAAAGCTCCTGAGTTCCAAATGTGGCGTATTTTGCCAGCGGAACTTTGTTCCCCGAAAAACCTACCAGATAGTGAACCGCGGGGAGTTCCCAGTTCATGCAGGCTATCGTCGTCGCGTACACCTGGTGGGTATGCACAACCGCGTTGATATCCGGTCTGTGTTTAAGCAGAGCCAGGTGGAATCTCGTCTCGCTGGAAGGTTTAAGTGCCCCATCAACTTTTTCGCCTTCCGGTGTAAGCACTACAACATCTTCCGGTTTCATCAAATGATAGTCAACGCCGGTTGGTTTTATGGCAACCAGATTTTCTTTACGATTGAAAATACTCAGATTACCCCCTGAACCCGTGGTGAGTTGAGAGGCAAGTAATTTACGGCCAAATTCAACGATCAATTCTCGTTCTTCTGCTAATAACATCTGAGGCTCCTTAATTAATACACAATAAAATCGGGGCAGGGTTTGTCAGACCAAACCCTGTCGAAAGACTAATGACATTATATAAACAGCGTAACAATATTTCAAGCATGCAATTTTGTAACATCAAAACATGCTTACATTTCATAACCTGATGACACTGATGGCATGTTTCATCACGGAAGAGTTTATTTCGATGAATCTCCCTGTATGCTCTGTTCTGTACAGGCTTTCTGGTTATGATATAAAACTAATAAATCTCTGACAAATTTCCTATACTCAGCGATTAACCTCTTTCTGATTACATGATTAGAAGGGAGAATCCCTCATGAACCTCGATAAATACACTCAGAAAGCACAGGAAGCAGTTTTACAGGCACAAACTCTGGCCGGTGACTTTAACCACCAACTCATTGAACCGGCGCATTTATTACTGGCTCTTCTCGAACAGAAAGAAGGTGTGGTTCCCGCGCTTGTTACGAAGATCTCCGGCAGCACAGGGGGAATAGTGGCTGACCTGAGAAAAGACCTGGAATCCCGCCCGAAGGTGACCGGTCCCGGCTCGGGTGATGTGTCACTTTCACGTACCTCCGCTGATATCTTATCGGCGGCGGAACGGTTTGCCCGCGGCATGCAGGATGACTACACCTCAACAGAACACATCCTGCTCGCTCTTACCGATAGTACCGAAGCCCGCCGCTTGGAGCAGTACGGCATCAATAAAGACAGCATTTTAAAAACCCTTGTCTCTGTGCGTGGATCACAGCGTGTCTCTTCACAGAACCCGGAAGGCACCTACCAATCGCTGGAAAAATATGGCCGTGACTTGACGGCTATGGCCCGGCAGGGCAAGCTTGACCCGGTTATCGGCCGTGACGAAGAGATCCGCCGCGTGGTGCAGATCCTTTCGCGCCGCACCAAGAACAACCCGGCGCTGATTGGCGAACCGGGTGTGGGCAAGACGGCCGTGGTTGAAGGTCTGGCGCAGCGCATCATCAAAGGTGACGTGCCCGAAGGCCTGAAGAACAAACGCCTTGTCCAGTTGGATATGGGCGCGCTGGTCGCCGGAGCCAAGTACCGCGGCGAATTTGAAGAGCGCCTCAAAGCCGTGTTGAAAGAGATCACAGAATCCTCCGGTGAGATCATCCTGTTTATTGACGAGATGCACACAGTGGTTGGCGCAGGCGCGGCTGAAGGCGCCATGGACGCGGGCAACATGCTGAAACCCATGCTGGCGCGCGGCGAGCTTCATCTGATCGGCGCTACGACACTGGATGAATATCGCAAGAATGTGGAAAAAGACCCGGCACTGGAACGGCGTTTTCAACCGGTACTCGTGGGCGAACCGGATGTGGAGAATACCATCAGCATTCTGCGCGGACTGAAACAGCGTTATGAAGTTCATCATGGTGTGCGCATAACCGATGCCGCCGTGATTGCCGCCGCCACACTGTCAAATCGCTACATCACTGACCGCCACCTGCCGGACAAGGCCATTGACCTTATCGATGAAGCTGCCGCCCGCCTGCGTACCGAAATTGACTCAAAACCGCAGGTGCTGGATGAAGTCGACCGGCAGATCATGCAGCTTGAAATCGAACGCCAGGCATTGCAGAAGGAAAAGGACAAAGCCTCAAAGGAACGCCTGTCAAAGATCGAGCAGGAAGTGGCGAACCTGAAGGAACAATCCAACCAGTTAACCACTCGCTGGCTCAATGAAAAAGCCGCTATTGCTGACCTGCGAAAGGTCAAAGAAGAGACGGAGCAGACCAAGCTTCAGATCGAAGATGCGGAACGTAAAGCGGATCTGGAAACCGCCGCCCGGCTTCGCTATGGAACCCTGCGTGACCTGGAAAATCGATTACGTGAAGCGGAACAAAAATTGAAACATATCCAGGAACAGAGTCCCCTGCTTAAAGAAGAAGTGGACGCGGAAGAAGTCGCCGAAATTGTTTCCACCTGGACACATATACCGGTCTCACGATTGATGGAAGGAGAAACTCAGAAGCTGCTTCACATGGAAGAGCGCCTGCACGAACGGGTAATTGGTCAGGAAGACGCGCTGCGGGTCATTTCAAACGCCGTTCGCCGCGCCCGGGCTGGCCTGCAAGACCCCAATAGACCGATCGGGTCGTTCATCTTTCTTGGCCCAACCGGTGTTGGCAAGACCGAACTGGCACGCGCGCTGGCTTTGTTCCTCTTTGATGATGAACACGCCATGATCCGGATTGACATGAGCGAGTATCAGGAAAAACACACCGTGTCGCGTCTGATCGGCGCCCCTCCGGGCTATGTGGGTTACGAAGAAGGCGGCCAGTTGACGGAAGCCGTCCGCCGCCGGCCGTATAGTGTGATCCTGTTTGACGAGATTGAAAAGGCGCACAGTGAAGTATTCAATGTGCTGCTGCAACTGCTGGATGACGGCCGCCTGACAGACGGTCAGGGACGCACCGTGGACTTCCGCAATACGGTGGTTATTATGACCAGTAACCTGGGCAGTGACCTCTGGCTGGATCGCAGAAAGGACGTATCTCGCGACGAAATCACCCGCACGCTGCAGGCGCATTTTCGCCCCGAGTTCCTTAATCGCATCGATGAGATCGTTGTCTTCCATTCACTAACCCGTGAGAATATCGCGGAGATCGTGGGCATTCAGTTGAAACGCGTGGCGAAGTTGTTGGAAGAAAAAGGTTTCGGTCTGGATGTTACTCCCGCCGCCCGTGACTGGCTGGGTGAAATCGGGTATGATCCTGATTTCGGCGCCCGTCCTTTGAAACGGGCTATACAACGGGAACTGCAAGACCCATTGGCGATTAAAATACTGGGAGGCGATTTCAAGCCTGGCGAAACTATAGTAGTGGACAAAAGCCCGGATGGTTTGAGCTTTACTCCACTGGTTGAAGCAGTCGAAGCGTAATCTATTTTGTAACCGATGAGAGGATCGGACGTCAAATGATTAACGAAGCAACTTCCGAAAACGAGCTTTTGGTCCGATTTCAGTCGTCCGATCCCTCATCCGCGATTGCGGAACTTTTTGAAGCATACGCGGATCCCATTTACAGGCTGGCGTTGCAGTTGCTCGGAGATACAGACGCCGCGGAAGATGTGGTTCAGGAAACATTCATTTCAGCCATTTCACATCGTCAAAGCTTTGAAGGGCGCTCAAAATTAAGCTCATGGCTGTATCGCATTGCCTATAACGCGGCGATAGGGCGCCTCAGAGCCAGGCAGACAGAGCCTCTTCCGGAAGATGAATCGGATGACGAAACGCCCTCGCCGTTACCGCACAGTCTCGTTGACTGGAACCTGACACCGGAGCAATTACAACAAGATTCTGAAGCAGCCGAGGTTTTGCAGAGAGCTATTCTGAAATTGCCGTTGAAATACAGGGTTGTATTTTTCCTTCGCGATATGGAAGACCAGTCAACCGAGCAGACGGCAGAGGTTTTGGGGCTTACTGAAACGGCAGTAAAAGTTCGTCTACATCGTGCCCGGATGGCGCTTCGCGAAGCGTTGTCTGATTATTTTGAAGAGCGGTAGTTCGGTCACATACCTGGAGTGGATCCAAATGAAATGTGAAGATATTGTTCAATACTTATCCGATTATGTTGACGGTGACCTGCCGGTTGAAATTCTGGAGGAAGCAGAAAAACATCTTGCTTCATGCCCGAATTGCACCACAACGGTGAAAACCCTGCGGGAAACCATAAACTTATATAAAAAATCCTGCAAAACCTGTATCACACCGGAACACAAGTCAAATCTGCTCGCGGCTATCCAGGAATCAGCCAGACATCATTGTGCCTGACCGTTCAGTCAGGCTTTTTTTTTGTAACCATTCCGGAGATTACGCGTCTTATTTGTAAGCAATAAAAAAATTGGAGGATGACATGAAAATAAACGAATCAATGGTTGATCGGGTTATTCGCGGCGTGGTTGGTCTCGTTTTGCTGGCTTTATATTTCAGCAACGCTGTTACGGGGACACTCGGCATTGTACTGGTCATCGTTGGAGCAGTCGCTTTGCTTACCGGTTTGGTCGGCTTTTGCCCGCTCTATTCGGTGCTCAATTTCCGGACTAACAAGTAATCGTTCTAACTCTCTCACCCGGAGCGGAGGCGGATTTGGTCCACCTCCGCTTTGATAATTTACCGGTTGAATCTTTATCTTTCGATGAGGGCAATATTTCATGAATAAACAGGAACTACTCTTCCGCTCGCGGAAATCAAGAATACCATTGATCATTGAATTCTGGGCGCCCTGGTGTGGACCGTGCAAAATGATGGCGCCAGCCTTGAAAAAAGTGGAAGCAGAGAATCAGGGAAAAGTCACCCTGATCCGGGTCAACGCAGATGAAAATCCGGCCGTTGTGAAAGATTTCGGGGTCATGGGCATACCCACCATTATTGTATTGAAGAACGGTGAAGCGGTTGCCCGGCATTCCGGTCTTCTGGATAAGAACCAACTGGATATCCTGTTTTCAGCCGCCGCGTCTGACAGCGAGATCATTATTCCACCCACCGGGGCGCAGCGAATTTTCCGGGTGGTGATCGGATTGACACTCGCGGCTTTTGGCTACTCGTACGGGTGGGGACTACTCCTCTATCCGTTGGGCGCCATTCTGGTATTCAGCGCGTTCTATGACCGCTGCCCGATTTTTCGGATGGTCTATCCCAGGGTCAAGTCTATATTCTCCCGGAAAAAATCACAGGCAGCCTGACCGCGCTACATGTTGGTTTTCATCAAATCCCTCCGTTGACTTGACTCTCCCGTCACTGGAGGGATTATTCTATACAGGCTGATCAGCACAATCATAAAAATGGAGGATTGAATGACCTGCCTGTGTTTGCCACACAAGGTGGCCGATTATGCCTGCCCGATCAACGGGCTGGAAGATATGTATGAATGGAAAACCGGCACCCGGCTGCCCGGGTATTTTTTGATGGACTTCAGCATGACCGGGTTCATGTATATCAAACAAAAGAACGCGCCCTGCCCTCGAATGGTATTCTGGGGAAGCGGGACCGGCTTACCCCAGCATAAATTATTGAGTGACGTCATGGGGTACAGCTATACCTTTTCAGAGAATACCGCCTATTCAACAGCCTGGAAACAGGTTTGTGAAAGTATTGACCGGGGCATACCGGTGATCCTGGGATTACTGGATATGTACCACCTTCCTTATTATCCAAAGATGTATCACCGCATGCACATCCCTCAACATTATGTGCTTTTGGTTGGATATGACAATGATAAGCAATTTGCATTTGTTCAAGATAACGGATACCCTGAGGTTCAAACCGTACCGCTATCTGATCTTAAAGAAGCATGGAATGTTAACAATCCAGGACAGGGAAAAAAGAACACCTACTGTATCGTGGAATTTGGCAACCGCATAGCTTCTCTGGAAGAGATCGCCCGCCAGGTTTTGAAAAAGAAAGCCAATTGGATGCTCAATCCACCTGTCGGGTTCATGGGTATCAGGGGTATGCGCCGACTGGCAGCCGATATCACCAACTGGGAAAAGGATCTGTCGCCGGAACAAATGAAGCGATGCCTTTCCGATCTGGTGACCTTCACCTGCAGTGTTGTCCCCATGCCGCCGCAGCGGTTGCTTCCATTCACCATGAATCACATTGACTCACATCAGGCAGTGCGCGATAGATTTTCATCCGCTCTTATCGATTTCGGTGTGCAGTTCAATGAACCAACCTGGAGCGAGGCGGCCGGATACCTGGCGGAGAGCGGCCGTTTGATCAGTCAACTGACTGACCTGTTCGTCGATCAATTGCTGGAATCATCATTTGACCTGCGACCAGCCTCGCAACTGATAACCCGAATCGCGGAAAAAGAAGAAAATGCCTACACAATGTTAAAATAAGTGAAAAGTCACCCCAAAAAGCATCCGGCATAATACACCGGGTGCTTTTTTGCACAATGATATTGAAATCTACCCGGTTTAAGAGAAAATAATAAAGAATGAACGCAAGGAGAACGGCGTGGAGTATTCAATAGGTGATTTCTCAAAAATTTCGCGGCTTGGGATAAAAACCCTCAGGTATTACCATGAGATCGGGTTATTGCTTCCTACCCGCATCGATAAATTTACATCCTACCGGTATTATGACGAAAAAAGTCTGGGGCGGGTGCAAACCATTGTGCGATTAAAAGAACTGGGTTTTTCTCTGGAGACAATTAAAGAAATTCTGGAAACCAATAAAGACGATCAAAGCCTTATCCGGTACATGCAAGATCAACTAAAAGAAATAGACAGTCAAATCGATGAATTTAAGATAAAGCGCGAGAAGATCGAAGCATTTATTCGGTTGGAATCTCAAATTCCGGAACCCGTGGGAGATGTGACGATAAAAGAAGTGCCTGATATTTTTATGGCTTCCATACTGTATAAAGGCCGGTATGATGAAATTGATCAACACATGAACCGGCTTTTTGATGTTTTCCAATCGGTAATAAACGGGCCGGCCTTTTGTCTGTATCACGATGAACATCACGCGGATGAATTGATGAACATCGAATGCTGCATTCCCATTTCCCGGAAAATTCCGGCCGCGGGATTCAAGTTTTCCACGCTGGCCGGCGGAAAAATGATCTCGATAATGCATGAAGGTGACTATTCCACTTTGTGGATGTCATATCAAAAAATTGTAGATTATCTGAACAAACGAGATTTCCCGATCCACCCCCCGACACGTGAAATCTATCTGCGGGGAAAAGGCATGATCCTTCCTGGTAATCCGGATAAGTATCTGACAGAGATTCAATTTCGATTGATCGATGATGAAGACCCAATATCTAAAACGATCAGAAATAAAATCGCGATCAATATCCATGCTTGATAATATTATCTGCGTATTACGCCGATTAAAACCGATAAATATGGCGTAGAATTTTTCGAGGTCAGTATTTTATTCTGTCCAGTTTTAACATACACCACGATCAACACCGGGAGTAATAATGGAATACTCAATAGGCGATCTATCAAAAATCACTCGCGTCAGTGGGAAGACACTTCATCAATACCATCTCGATGGACTAGTTGTCCCCGCGAGGATAGATAAGTTTTCGCAGCGCCGCTACTATTCTGAGAAATCCTTCCATAGAGTGGAAGTCGTTCGCCAATTGACCAAAATGGGGTTACCGTTAGAAACCATCAAGGATTTTCTTTCCCGATATTTCAGTTCTGGTCAATTCTTTAAGAGAATTCAGGAAAACGTAACACACTCCTCCTATTCTTTAGAAGCGTACGGTCTTACTCATGAAGCACTGAAAAGTATTCTGCATGCCAGTTCAGACACAAACACACAAACCGGTAAACTAGAAGAAAAAGTGTTGCCAAACCTGATCGTAAGAAGTAAAAGATTTACAGCCAAACCGGATGAATTCGTGCCGCATTTGGAGGAATTACAAAAGACACACGGTTCTTTGGCGGTAGGCAACCCGATCATCCTGTTTCATGATGACCATCAGTTTGAAGAAGAAACCAACATGGAATGCTGCCTGCCCGTTTCCAGTGATAATTTGGCAGATGGCGTCATCACCCATGAATTGAAGGGGGCTCGGGCTGTGGCTGTAGAATACAGTGGCCCTATATCGGGTATTTGGAAAGCATACGCCAGAATCATTAACCACCTGAATAATAACAATCTGGCCATTCAAACACCCTCGCGTGAAGTTGTATTAGAACCGATCAAGATGTTACCTGAGGATAAAAATCCCCACATCCATGTTGAAGTGCAATTTCTGACTGGCGATCCAAACGACCCCGGTTTTACGCGTAATGTTTCACGGCCGGGTTATGGTATCAACGCCGCGTTTGACCTGTAACACAATTTAATCAATACCGGCAAACAGGTCGGTTTCTTTCTCACCGGGTTCAGCCGGCGGGATCGCTCGCATATACACTTCGGTTGAATCGAACATCCGTCTGAACCAACCCACCACACCTGATGCGAGACTGGTACCTCCCTGACTGGCATGGCACGCGGAAGCCGCTTCACGGATCTTTGCCACCTCACGGAAATGAATACGGGTGGTAATCGGGAAATCAACTTCAGCTATGGCTGCCATGTCAATATCACGGTTAGCACCGAATTTTCGTGGATCGCGCCCGAGAAGCCGCCACATCATCACGGCAAAACGCAGGAAACCACGTGAGATAGTCTGGTAATACAACTTGGCCGGTCGAAATGGCTCCAGACCATCGCAAACAAACGATTCATCGCCGGCGAGTTCAAACCCACGTACGGTCGCCTTGTGGATGGCAATATGATCTGGATGAAAATACCCCCCTATCGGATCAAACGTTATCACAACCGCAGGTTTTAATTTCCGAATATATCGTGCCACTTCTTCGGCTACAGTCTCCACCGGTTGGGCAGCCAAAGCCTGCGGATGGTTGTTGTCCGGAGTACCCGGCATTCCAGAATCTCGGTATCCAAGGAAGAAAATCGATTTCAATCCCAGAATATTGCCAGCACATCGAAGTTCTGACTCACGTTTCTCTCCTACCGTATTGAAACCAGCCATCATATCCGGAGGCATTTCACCCACTTCACCCCGGGTGGCACATACCAGATAGACATCCACGCCTCGGCTGGCATAGAGAGCCAGTGTTCCTCCGGTCCCAAATGATTCATCATCCGGGTGAGCCAGCACAGCCAGGATCGTTCTCTTCGTACTCATTTTGAATACTCCTTAAAGAACTTCCGGGTTTAATTGCCGGAAGGTTTTTCGTTTTTAATATTTTCCTCTGTTATTGTAGTTGCTCACCGGAGTATTGAAAACCTGAAAAACAGTTTTGTATAGCCCAAAATTCTATCCGCGTGTTTTTGGCATAAAATACAGATATGCAATTGATCCTTACGCATGATCAAGCTGACTTTGACGCGGTTGCGTCGCTATTGGGCGCCGCGCTGATCACCGATGGAGCCACACCGGTGCTGCCCCCGCGCCTGAACCGTAATGTGCGCGCTTTCTTAAACTTATATGGGGCAGAGTTACCCTTTATTGAACAGCAAGACCTTTCCGGTGAAGCAGTGCTATCCATCATCCTGGTCGACACGCAGTCATTGGTCACAGTTAAAGGCATGCGCCGGTCAACCCATGTGCGGGTGATCGACCATCATCACCAACGAGCAGATAGTTCACCCGACTGGCACATGTCGCTGGATAAAACGGGTGCCTGTACTACGATTTTTGTCGAACAATTGCAGGGACACAACAGCACGATCCATCCCATTCAGGCTACGCTTTTACTACTGGGTATATACGAAGATACCGGCTCGCTGACTTATGCCTCCACTACCGCGCGAGATATTCGCGCGGCAGCCTACCTTATGGATCAGGGCGCCAATCTTAAGATTGCCGGGAATTTTCTCAATCCTCCCCTGACACAACCTCAGCGCAATCTGTATGACCGTCTGCTGGCATCCGCTGAATCGTTGCACATCCACGGGCACACGGTGATCATCGCGCCCGGCCACGCCGAAGACATGAACGAGGAGATTTCCTCGGTTGCCCATAAACTACGAGACCTGCTGGACCCTGACGCCCTGTTTGTTGTGGTCACAACGCGTGATGGTGTGCGCATCATTGCCCGCTCCACCAGTGACCAGATTGATGTTGCCCGTATAGCGCGTGAATTCGGCGGCGGCGGGCATGAACGTGCCAGTGCTGCTCTCATCCACCCCGGCAGCGAAACCAATCCGTTAACACTTCAAAAGTTACTGGAAGAAACGACTCGTCAGTTGGAAAAATGCCTGCCCGCTCTGGTGCAGCCATCCATCCGGGTACGCAAGATCATGTCTCGGCGTCCGCTGTTGATATCTCCGGATACCACCGCGCAGGAAGCTCTTTCATTGATGCAAAAATACGGTTACGAAGGTTACCCGGTTGTAGATAACGGCCGTGTGGTAGGACTTTTGACCCGCCGGGCTGTGGACCGGGCCATTTCACACAAATTGAACCTGCCCACTTCCAGCCTTATGGAAGCCGGTGAAGTAACTGTTTCACCGGATGATCCCATCGATCTATTGCAGGATGTGATGACATCTACCGGTTGGGGACAGATACCGGTTGTTGACCCCGAAAAGAAACAGGTCATCGGAATTGTCACCCGCACTGACCTGTTGAAGACATTACAACATGGTGAATCCGGCCTGCCGGGACATATAAATCTGGCTCAAAAACTGAAAGAATCACTGCCCCCGGCACGCTATGCCCTTCTTCAGGCCATCAAAGATACAGCAGAACGTCACCATCTGCCGATCTACATCGTTGGAGGTTATGTACGCGACCTGTTGCTGAACAGACCGGGCGAAGATTTTGACATAGTTGTGGAAGGTGACGCCATATTTCTCGCCCGCGCCATCAGCGATCAATACGGCGGCCGCGTGGTCAGTCACGGTCGATTTGGAACGGCGAAATGGCAGATCAAAGAGATTGCTGCCAATCTGGCCGGGCAACTTTCTCTCTCTGAATCTCAGGCAATTTCTGACCTGCCAGATTCCCTTGATTTTATTAGCGCGCGTACGGAATTTTATGAATATCCTACCGCCCTGCCCACTGTTGAACGCGGAAGTATCAAACTCGACCTGCACCGGCGTGATTTCACCATCAATACCATGGCAATGCGTTTAAACGGGCGTCACCATGGTGAGTTGTATGATTTCTGGGGCGGACTGGCAGATTTGCGGCAAAAACGCATTCGCGTTCTGCATTCCCTATCCTTTGTGGATGACCCCACCCGCATGCTCCGTGCGGCCCGATTTGAGCAACGCTTCCATTTTCAGATGGAAGCCCGCACCCTTGACCTGATCCATGAAGCCGGTGACCTGTTACGGCAGGTTTCCGGTGACCGCATCCGTCACGAAATTAATCTGATCTTCCAGGAAGATGATCCTCCGGCGGTATTCCAGCGCCTCGAAGAATTGAACCTTCTGGAAGCCATCCTTCCCGGATTAACATGGGGAAAAGATCAGAACCGCGATTGGATGAACCTGATAAAATCTCCCGAAACACCGGTTAAAGGCAATATATCTCTTGACCTGTACTGGTTGTCACTGTTTTATCGATACGACCCGGCTAAGCTCAAGAATGCCTGTCAACGGTTAAAACTTCCCCAGGGGATCAGTGGCACGCTGGAAGCAGCCGCACGTCTTAGATCGGGCATGGATCAGATGGCTGATTTATCCGTAGTAGATACCGTTAAGTATCTGGATGCCTTTCCGGAGAAATTACTACAAGCATTGGTTTTGCTGGAACCCAATACACCCGGTTCTATTACCATTCACCGCTACCTGACCGAATGGAAATCTGTACATCCCACCATCACAGGCCGGCACCTCGAAAAAATGGGTGTTCCCCGCGGGCCTGCGTATCGTTTAATTCTGGATTCTCTACGCGCGGCCTGGTTGACGGGAGACGTCAAATCACCGGAAGAAGAAGAAGGTTTATTAAAGGAGCTTCTCCATCAACCGGAAAAATATATGGCGGAATGACCAATGATGCAAATTGCTGAACAAATAAGAGCGGTCGTTGATGATGTTATTATCCGGAAAATGGTCAAATCTGACCTTCCCGCGTTGGAATGGGATGGTGAATATACAAAATACCGTGACGTATATCTGATGGAATTTGAACGATCACAGATCGGGTCTTCCATTTTATGGGTGGCAGATAAACCGGGGATCGGAATCATCGGCCAATTATTCGTGCAATTAAACGCGGAGCGTACCGAACTGGCAAACGGGATTTCGCGGGCGTATATGTATGCCTTTCGGATCCGCCCTCCCTACCGCGGAGCCGGCCTGGGAACACGAATGATAGCGGTTATGGAAGAAGACCTGTTTAATAGAAAATTTTCCTGGGTCACACTCAATGTAGGGAAAACGAATTATTCCGCCCGCCGGCTCTATACGCGGCTCGGATACCGGGTGGTGGCCCATGAAGCCGGACGCTGGTCATACCGTGACGAAAAGGGCATAATGCGTCACGTGGAAGAACCAGCCTGGCGCATGGAAAAATTTATTGGCCGGGCTTCTTGAAAAGCAACCAGATGGTTTCACGCCCCCAACGGTCGGTGCTGTCCTTGCGGTATTCCAGAGTAAACGCATCAGAAAAACGTTCAATATCCTGTTCAGTCAGCCAGGTTTGATTCGGTTTTTTCGGGCAGCTTCGGTGACCGTAGATCAGGAAATAACCATTTGGCTTCAACCACCTGACAATATTGCCGGTATACACAGTCTTTGCCGAGCTGGAAAGACTATGAAAACAACCAATATCCAACACCAGGTCAAAGGCGCCCGCTCTGGCGTTAAAATTCACCACACTACCGGCATGGAAGTCACCGGCCAGTCCACGCTCAGCAAACCGGGTACGCGCCTTGCGAAGCGCTTTCCAGGCGATATCCACACCGGCGGTATGCCAACCAGCTTCCGCCAGTGTAAGGCAATTCGTCCCGGTTCCACAACCAATGTCCAGCGCCCGGCCAGTCGGGTGGTTTTGAATGAACTCAATTAATTCAGGCGGTGATTGACCGGTATCCCAGGGCGGTTTACCAAAATAACGAAGATTCATCGAGAACCATCGGAACAGGTCGCCAAACATACGTACATTGTACCGGTAAATCATTATTCCATTGAATTAACTCTGATATTATTGACCGAATAATTCTTTCATAACAGAGGCCCGCTTGAAATACAGGCAATTCGGACGCACCGGGTGGCAGGTGAGTGAGATCGGCTACGGCATGTGGGGCATGGGCGGCTGGACGGAATCGGACGATAAACAATCTCTGAATTCCCTTCAGACGGCGGTTGATCTTGGCTGCAACTTCTTTGATACAGCGTTTATTTACGGCAACGGCCACAGTGAAGGATTGCTGGGGCAGCTTCTCAAAAACAATCCAGGGAAACAACTATACACCGCGTCAAAAATTCCTCCGAAGAACCCGGTATTACCGGACGCAAAACTTAACGATTGCTTCCCGGAAGATCATATTAAAGAATTCATACAGAAGAGTCTGGGCAATCTTGGCATTGACTGTATTGACTTGATGCAGTTCCATTTCTGGCAGGATACCTGGGCTGAAGACGACCGCTGGGCGAAAACGATGGAAGAAATGAAACGCCAGGGTTTTATCCGTGCTGTGGGTATCAGCATCAATCGCGGCCAACCCTGGAATGGCATCCGCACAGTGAAAACCGGTTTGCTGGATTCTGTACAGGTTGTTTACAACATTTTTGAGCAAAACCCAGAGGATGAACTCTTCCCTGTTTGCCGTGAACACAATGTGGCGGTTATTGCCCGGGTACCATTTGACGAAGGCAGCCTTACCGGTACGTTGACTCTCGATTCACATTGGCCGGAGGGTGACTGGCGTAACACCTACTTTACACCCGAAAAACTAAAGGACACGCTGATGCGGGTGGAACGGCTGAAGACCATTCTGCCGGCAGGGATGAACCTGCCCGATATGGCATTGCGTTTCATCTTGAGCAACCCGGATGTTAGCACTGTCATTCCGGGGATGCGCAAATCACATCACGCGGCAGCCAATCTGGCCTGTAGTGAAGCCGGGCCATTACCTCCAGAGACTTTATCCACGCTAAAAAACCACCGGCGTGTTTAAAACCCCAAAAAACTTTCCACTACTATGCCCAAGAGAAATTCCAAATAAGGGCGTCATAGGTACTTATTCTACACGCAGTATTCCTGTAATTTACCTGACATTCGTCCGCTTTACAGAAACCTTTACCTCAACTAAAATTACTGGGCTGTATTAGTCCATTTTTTTCTTCGGAAGGGTTCGTTCATGAAAGAATATACGACTGAATCGATCCGCAACATTGCGCTGGTTTCACATAGCGGTGCCGGCAAGACCATGTTTGCCGAAGCTGCTCTTCACTTTACCGGTGCCACAACCCGCATCGGTAAAATTGAAGATGGCACCACTGTTTCCGATTTTGAAGAAGAAGAAATCCGGCGCAAGATTTCCCTTTCCACCTCGGTAATTCCGGTGGAACACAAAGACCACAAGATCAATCTTTTGGATACTCCGGGATACACTGACTTTGTCGGTGAAGTTATTTCGGCACTGCGCGTTGCGGATGGCGCGGTGGTCCTGGTCGATTCGGTCGCTGGATTGGAAGTAGGGACTGAAATTGCCTGGCAATATTGTGACCAGATGAAACTCCCCCGCTTCGTTGTGATCAACAAGATGGAACGTGATAACGCGAACTTCACGAAAGCCCTGACCAGTGTTCAGGAATTCTCATCAACCCGTGTTATTCCTGTTCAACTTCCTTGGGGTGAAAAAGCCTCGTTCCAGGGAGTGATCGACCTGATCAACATGAAAGCGGTGAAAAGCGATGGCAAAACCATTGTTGATATACCGGCTGAATTGAAAGATGATGCCGAATCCGCCCGTACCGTACTGGTAGAAGCCGCGGCTGAAGGCGAAGACGCTCTTCTCGAAAAATACCTCGAAAGCGGCGAATTAACGTCAGAAGAAGTAGTCCGTGGTCTGCGGAACATGGTTCGCACCTGTGGTTTCATTCCAGCCTTCGCGGGCGCTCTTGGCGTTGAAAATGGTATTGGCCCCTTGCTCGATGCCATCGTCGCGTATATGCCATCACCGGCTGATATTCCCGTGGTAACGGCTCAAAACAAAGATAGCGTGGAAGAACTTAAAGCTTCTGATGCCGGTCCTTTAGCGGCATATATCTGGAAAACTACCGCGGATCCATTTGTTGGAAAACAGACATTTTTCCGACTGTATTCCGGAACTCTGGCTTCTGATTCCCATGTTTGGAACCAGAATAAAGGAATTGAAGAGCGTATTGGTACTTTGAGCGTTGCTCGCGGAAAAGAGACCATTGCCACTAAAGTATTCCACTGTGGCGATATAGGTGTTGTGCCTAAATTAACCGAAACCTCCACCGGCAACACACTGTCAGCCAAGACCCACCCTCTTACTCTGCCGCTTCCGACATACCCCAAAGCCCTGTATCAGGTAGCTGTCTTCCCGAAAACTCAAGCCGACAGCACCAAGATCAGCCCCACACTCACCCGTCTCTGCGAAGAAGACCTCACACTTTCATGGCACAATGATCCAACCACGTTGCAGACCATTCTGACCGGTATGGGTGATCAGCATATTGACGTTGCCATCCGCCGTGCGACAACCAAGTTCCAGGTTAATCTTACTGTTCAGGAACCCAAAGTTCCGTATAAGGAAGCCTGCAACAAAAAAGCCGAAGCCACCTACCGTCACAAGAAACAGACCGGTGGTTCAGGCCAGTTCGGTGAAGTAGCACTGCGTATTGAACCCTGTCCGGATAAAGATTTCGATTTCACCTGGGATGTGTTTGGCGGCGCCGTTTCTCAAAGTTACAGTTCCTCGATCCAGAAAGGCATCTTAAGCGTTATGAAAGAAGGTGTCTTAGCCGGTTACCCGATCTCTGGTGTACGCGTATCGGTGTTCGACGGCAAGGAACATCCTGTTGATTCCAAACCTATCGCTTTTGAAATCGCCGGTCGTGAGGCTTTCAAGCAGGCATTTCATGACGCCAGCCCCGTTCTTCAAGAACCCATTATGGTTGTCAAGATCACCGTTCCCGAAGCCAATATGGGTGATGTCATTGGTGACCTGAATACCCGCCGCGCTCGTGTGCAGGGTATGGATACCGAAGGTGGAAAATCTACCGTCACCGCGCATGTTCCGCTGGTGGAAATGCTTCGCTACACCACTCAACTCCGCTCCATGACTGGCGGCCGCGGCGTGTTTGATATGGAGCTCGACCATTACGAAGTTGTCCCGCCCAACATTACCGCTGAAATTGTTGCATCTCGCCAGAAAGAACTGGCCGCGAAAAAAGAAGAATAATCCAGATTTTCTTTTTTCAATATCCATTCGAGAGGCTGACCCAAAAGTCAGCCTCTTTACACATTAAAAAGGGTGTGATTCAATAGGGGAATGAAAAGACGAGAAAGCCGCCCAGTATTTAAGCCGTACATCATGAACCAACCGAGCCTGATACCACCGAGTCTGGATGAAATAATCCCAGAAGGGCACATCGTAAGGGTAGTGAACGAAGCGATAGATCAGATAGACATAGACAAGCTGATCCAAAAATATAAAGGGGGAGGGACGAGCAGTTACCATCCGCGGATGATGCTGAAAGTACTGGTGTATGCATACACACAGCGGATTTACACATCGCGACAGATCGCGAAAGGATTGAGAGAAAACATTCAATTCATGTGGATCAGTGGGCGGAACACGCCGGATTTTCGGACGATCAACCGGTTCAGGGGGAGCCGAATGAGAGGAGTGATTGAGGATGTATTTGGGCAGGTGGTGCAACTGTTGAGAGAGATGGGATTGATCCGGCTGGAGAACTATTTTGTAGACGGGACAAAAATAGAAGCAGACGCGAACAAACATCGAGTAATATGGGCTAAGCGGACAGCGGGATATAAGAGCAAGTTGGAGCAGAAGATCCATGAGTTATTTGAAGAAATAGAAGCCGTCAATGAAGCCGAAGAAGAAGAATATGGGGACAAAGACCTGGAAGAGATGGGAAATGGCGGCCCGATAAATAGCGAACTGATCCGGGAACGGATGAAAGAGGTAAACGAACGGTTGAAGAGGGAACCGGGGAACAAAGAATTGAAAGCGGCGGAGAAGAAATTAAAGAAGGATTATCTGCCGCGAATGGAGAAATACGAAGAACAGGAAAAGACCCTGGCAGGGCGAAGCAGCTATGCCAAAGCTGATCCAGATGCCACGTGTTTTCGCATGAAAGAGGATCGGGGTTCCGAGAAGCCGTTACCATTACCGGCCTACAACGTTCAATGTGGCACAGAGAACCAGTTTATTGTTGGCTTCAGCTTGCACCAACGGGCAGGAGATACGGCCTGTTTCATTCCACATATGGAGCACATTCAGGCGAACCTGGGCATCCTGCCAGTTCGAGTAGTTGCCGACGCGGGATATGGAAGTGAGGAGAATTATGCTTATTTGGAGAAGAACCAGCTCGAAAATTATGTAAAACACAATCTATTTCACAAAGAGACAACCCGAAAATATCGGAACAATCCATTCGTAACCGGGAATCTTCCGTATGATCCGCAGACAGATAGTTTCCATTGCCCTGGACAAAAACAATTGACATTTCTTTACACAAAAAAGGTCAAAACAGATAATGGGTATCTAAGTCAGCGCAAGGTGTATGGGTGCGAAGATTGTTCCGGGTGCCCATTTCGACCAAAATGTTTCAAAGCAAGAGGCAACCGAAAGATCACAGTCAATCCCCAACTGGATGCCTATCGAGCTCAGGCAAATCTGAACTTGCGTTCGGAAGATGGTATTCGCTTGCGTGTTCAACGCAATACGGATGTAGAGGCTGTTTTTGGCATAATCAAGCACAACCGAAGGTTCCGGAGATTTCATCTCCGCGGGTTGGATAAGGTGAGTACCGAATGGGGACTGGTCTGCATTGCCCATAATATATGCAAAATGGCGGTCAGATAGCCGCCATTTTTTTGTCTCATTTTTGGGGAACGATTCTAGATTAGTTTTGAGTCGTCCTCTTTTCGTTAAAAATTTATACCTTTTTTGTTGTAATAAATCATGGAATCTGTAAGAATATATAGGTATGAATATCAGGTACATCCGGGTGGCGTTTTTATTCATCAACAAGGTTTTTAGTAATAAGTCTGATCAATGAAAAATATCAAAAAAATAAAAATTCCGGGTATCCAAAAGAAAATCATAGCCATCGTTATTGCCAGCGTGGGGCTTTCAATAGGTATATCAACCGTAATCAACCTGATGGTGATTTCAAATACGCTTACCCAGAATGCTGGTGAAAAGATTTTTTTAATTTCCCGAAAAACCCATGACATTGTGATGGGCAAGATCGATAAGGAATTCAGTCTGTTGAGATTAATCGCTTCATCACCATATACTCAACAAGAATTAGCATCGGCAAACTTGTTTTATCGTGATTCCCATGCCAGTCTGGTGGAAGAACGGTCCGGTATTATTGATCGTGATTGGAACAGGCAAGCTGCCAGTGCAGAGATATTAAAAAGCGATATCGAAAACACCCCTTTGAGTCAGTATTTGCGTGATCTACAATCTACTGAACCATCCGAAGTGGAAATGTTTATTACAGACAAACAAGGCTTCATTATTGCCATGTCTAACCGTACAACGGATTACTGGCAGGCAGATGAAGAGTGGTGGCAGCAGGCGGCATCAGGAAAGATTTATATCAGCTCTCCCCTGTATGACGAAAGCAGTCATTATTGGGCTTTAAATATTGCCGTTCCCGTCTATAAGAACGGCAATCAGACAAGCTTTACAGGTGTTGTTAGAGGAACGATAGATATCACATCTTTACTGGAAGAGATATTTAATATTGAATTTGGTGAAAGCGGACGCGGTTTCTTTGTCAGTAATGACGGGAAAATTTACAGCCGTTTAGGTGAGAGTCTTGATATTCGGGAAGTCCCCGAGAATTACCATTCCCGTATAGACAATCTTCAGGATGGCTGGACTGGCGATTTTCCGGATATTGATGGTATTGATACAGTCGCCGCCATTCACAACCTGGAATATGATGGCCAGAATATCGGTAAGATACTCATATTAATGAAGCAGAGCGAATTGAAAACAATTCTCTTATCGACAATTAAGGAGAATTTGTTTATAGCATTTCTACTTATTGTTATTCTTAGCGTTATTGGCAGCTTTTCAGCAAATAGTATTCTACGAATTCTCAACACGTTGAATAAAGAAGTAAGTCTAATAGCAAAAGGTGATTATTCCCATTCGTTCTCAAAATCGATTGCCACTTCAACCGATCCGGATATTCAAAGCCTGGTGGAAAGCGTAAGCAGCATGAGTTCAGCGGTTCAAGATCGCGAAAAAGCTCTGCAAGCGAATGAAAAGAAATACCGCCACCTTGTGGAGACAATGAACGAAGGTTTATTGATGCTTAATGAGGTTGGCACTGTGATGTATGCCAACCCCAGGATCAGTGAAATGTTGGGTTTTTCATTGGAAGAGATCATCGGCACAAGCTATTTTCAATTTATCGCCGAAAAAGAAATATCGAATACCGCCTTCCAATGGACGTTGCGTGAAGATGGTTTTCAACATTCGTATGAAACTGTATTATTGAAGAAATCCGGTGAAGAGCTTCATGTGCTAATCTCTCCCCAGCGGTTGGTAAATGAAGAAAATGAGTTTACCGGAAGTCTTGCCGTGGTGACAGATATCTCAAGAAATAAGGAAGTGGAACTGACTCAGCAGAAGAAAATTGAGGAACTGGCCAGTTTACGTCGGATTGATACGGCGATTTTGTCAGGTAA
Organism: Leptolinea sp. HRD-7; assembly: GCA_024363285.1. Lineage (GTDB taxonomy): Bacteria > Chloroflexota > Anaerolineae > Anaerolineales > Anaerolineaceae > Leptolinea. The sequence continues at coordinate 197,022 of AP024710.1, forward strand.
TAACCTGAAATCTGTCATTGAAGTTATTCTAGAACAGTTTAAAAATGAGCTAAAAGCAGACGCGGTCTCAATTCATATTTTTCATCCGCATTCAACCAGGGTCAGGCTTTCCAAAGCTTTTATTCAGAATAAAAAAATCACCTGCGCAAAAAACGATATCCACCACAGACGGATTCATGAACACATTGAAGACAATGCCGGCTGCCTTTACACGGCTGACATTAATGATCAAATTCTGTGGGAAAAGTTATCAGAAATTGATATCAAAACCTTATATATAGCCCCCATCCTGGTTGGAGAAAATCGCAAAGGTATTCTGGAAGCGGCATTTACCTCAACTGTAAATATTAATGACGAATGGCTCAGCTATTTTAACGCCCTCATCACTCAAACTGCCGTTGGTATAGAAAAAACCGAACTGGTTGAAGTTCTGCAAACCCGAAACAAAGAACTGCAGGAAGCGTATTTATCCACCATCAAAGGATGGGCAAACGCGTTGGAACTAAGAGACGAAGAAACTCGCGGTCATTCCGATCGCGTGGTTCAAATGGCGCTTGATATGGCTATTCAATTCGGGTTTACAGGTGAAGCTCTGGAAAACTTTCGTAATGGTGCGCTTTTACATGATATTGGCAAAATGGGTGTGCCCGATGGAATTCTGTTAAAACCGGGAAAATTAACGGATGAAGAATGGGTGATCATGAAAAAACACCCGGTGTTTGCGTATAATTTATTAAAAGGAATTCCATTCCTTAACAATGCATTGGAGATTCCATATTATCATCATGAACGCTGGAACGGATCGGGGTATCCACACGGATTACAGGGTGAGTCAATACCGCTCTCAGCCCGAATATTTGCCGTGGTCGATGTTTGGGATGCGTTAACCAGCGACCGCCCATACCGCCCGGCGTGGTCAAGAGAGACCACAGCGAAATATTTAATTGAAAACAAAGGGATTCAATTTGACCCCCATGTAGTGGATGTATTTCTTGATATGATAAGCCGTAAGCAAGAGCCAATTTCCTGATCGGGTTGGCACGATTATAAAAATCAGGTCTGACGATGTCACATTACCTTGAAGAAATCTGGGACGATATTCTTTCGCGCCGACCCGCTCGTATTCGGCGCCGTTTCAATCTTCTGGATGAATCCAGTCGGCAAGAGGTATTAAATCATCTTAAGAAGATGACCACCGAAGAAGGCTGGCAGGATGTTCAGGTGGAGAGTGCTCAGGCTGCCCTTAACGCGCTGGCGACTGAAAGCCGGAGTGCAAAATGAGGTTGAATAGCCGTGTATCGGAAGCATTGAACCGATGGCCGGTATTTATTTTAATCGGATTATTTTTTTTCGGACTTCTCATCTTTGCGGTGTATTCTGCCACAGAGACCAATTTACCCGGAACGGATTTTTTTATTTACTATGTTGCCGCCCGTCAGGTCACCATAGAGCATGGCTCACCGTATGCTGAAACCGTAGGCGAACAGAGTCAGTTGGCCATTCTTAAACACCTGTCACGGCCGGGAGAAGACCAATTAAGATATGTGTACCCACCTTACGGTTTGCTGCCAGTGCTCCCTCTTTCGGGACTTTCTATTCGACTGGCTTATGCTGTATGGCTATCGTTCTGGATACTTTGCCTTCCCATAGCTCTGATTTACGCCTTTCGTACAGTACCACCTCTTGTTCTTCTTAATCTCCTTCTCTTGTATCCACTGACATTCGGTTTGATGCTTGGAAACCTGAATATTGCCGTTATTTGCATCATTCTTCTTGTTGCCGGACGGCTACCGGGAATGAGCACCCGCCAAAAAGTGGAACCGCTCATTCTGGGATTCTTTTTCGCCTGGGCAACCGTAAAACCACAATTCTCGAGCTTCTTTATTCTCGTTTTTGTTCTAACAGCCTTTCGCAAACAAATCTGGCGATTCATTGCCGGTTTTATAACAGGTGTTGTGATTCTTATTATCACGAGTTTTTTCATCACCCCACAATGGATCACAGAATGGCTTAATTTGATCCGCCGGTACCCGGCGTACACGGGTGGGCAGGTGATCGTCTCCCCACTGGTTGACCTGTTTCCTGCTGGTTTTCATACAGGTCTTTATTTACTACTGGTTATCTTTGCTGGTTTATTTATAGGCTGGCAGCTTATTTGCTGGTGGAAAAACCGGTGCACCACGATTGAACTGCTTTGCCTTGGCACAGGCACGCTTTTCCTTTTTCATCCAACCGGCGTATCATACGAACAAATGACCTTTCTTCTTCCATTCGTACTCTATTTAGTTTGCGGATGGCAAAAACAGCCCACTACGCATTGTATTGTTTTATTGACAACCGTGTTTATTTCATGGTTACTGGTTTATCTCAGTATTTCGCATTTGTGGGATAGGGCAACATATTACGGAATGTATTTTTTATTTCTTATCTGGCTGGTATTTACATTCATCTTCCGCAAGAGTCGAATACTCTTGCCGGGAGAGCAAAGTTATATTGATGTATAAATATCGGACGATAAATTTTATACGAAATCCAAAACAGACAGGATTTCTTCACAATGAAAACCCGATTGAGAAATCCGCTCAAACCAAATTGAATATATAAGAAACCTGAAAAAACAACTATTCGGAAGAAAGCGAATCAGAAGTTATCAGAATGAAAAAAAAGCAGGCGGTTCAAAAATGAACCACCTGCTTTTTATGATGAAATCTAATGGCGTGAATGTCCGCGATCACCACTACGTTCGCCACCGCGTCCACTGAAGGAACCACGTCCTCCACCAGACCGTCCTCGGTCACTACCGCCATTACGGTCGCCGTTCGGGCGGCCTTTACGGTCATGTTCCGCCGCTTCTTCAACGGTCCAACCTTCAAGCACAGCCTGGCGTGACAGGCGAATTTTTCCCTGCGGGTCAATACCGGTAACCATAACGGTTATTTCATCGCCCATTTGAACAACATCTTCCACTTTGTTCACACGCTCAGAGTCGAGCTGACTGATGTGAACCATGCCATCAACACCGGGTAAGATCTGCACAAACGCGCCAAAATCGGCGATACGCACAACTTTACCGGTATAAATCCGGCCCAATTCAGGGGTTTCTGTCAAACCCTCAATTCTCTCTCGGGCAATGGCTTCGCCAGAGCCATCAATGGCGGCAATGTAGACTGTGCCGTCGTCGTCAATATCGATCTTGGTACCCGTCTCGTCTTGCAGGCTGCGGATATTCTTTCCGCCGGGTCCAATAATGGCACCGATTTTATCAACAGGAACTTTAATGATAGTGATTCGCGGTGCAAAGCGGCTTAATTCTTTGCGGGGTTCGGGAATCACTTCGGTGATTTTTCCAATGATGAAAAGTCGGGCAACCCGAGCTTGAGCCAGAGCGTTGGCCATGATCTCAGGTGTGATGCCCGAAATCTTGATGTCCATCTGGAGAGCGGTGATACCGGCTTCTGTTCCGGCTACTTTAAAATCCATGTCTCCCAGATGGTCTTCCAATCCCTGGATATCGGTGAGGATCTGATAATCATCGCCTTCTTTGATCAAACCCATGGCAACACCGGCTACCGGGGCTTTGATCGGAACACCTGTGTCCATAAGAGCAAGGGTGGAACCGCACACCGAAGCCATTGACGATGATCCGTTAGAAGATAATACCTCAGATACGAGACGCAGGGTGTAGGGGAAGGTTTCTTCCGCCGGGATTACAGGAACAAGCGCGCGTTCCGCCAGAGCACCGTGACCGATCTCACGCCGTGACTGTCCGCGCAGCATTTTTACCTCACCGGTAGAATATGGCGGAAAATTGTAATGATGCATGTAGCGTTTTGTATCAACCGGGGAAAGGTTGTCCAGTTCCTGTGCTTCTTTGGGGGTGCCAAGGGTAGCCAGGGTTAAAACCTGGGTCTCGCCGCGGGTGAAAAGACCAGAACCATGGGCGCGCGGGCTGATTCCCACTTCGCACCAGATGGGTCGGATTTCGTTCAAGGCGCGGCCATCGGGTCGCTTACCCTGTTTTAGAATACGTTCGCGGACAACACGCTTATAGGCTTCTTCAAATGCCTCTTTATATTTCCTGGCTTTTTCTGCGTCTTCTCCGGCTTCAGCAACAAGATCTGCTTCCACCTTTTCAACAGCCGCATTCAATTCCGCTTTTGTGTGAGGGGCATCAAGAGCCGCCTGCAAGGCGGGGGCGACTTTGTTATAGACTTCGTTGACTATGGACTCTTCCAGAGGGAACAGGGGGACAACCCGTTTAGGTTTTCCGATCTCTTTCGCCATTTCCAGTTGAGCGTCGACCAAGGGTTGAAGCGATTCATGCCCAAAAGCAAGGGCGGCTACCATATCCTCTTCGGAGACTTCATCGGACCCGCATTCCACCATAAGAATGGCATCACGCGTACCGGCTATACGCAAGTCAAGATCGGATTTTTCCAGTTCAGGGTAGGTAGGGTTAACAATAAATTTGCCATCCACCCGACCGATGCGCACCGCGCCAACCGGCCCAGCCCAGGGGATATCAGATATCATTACAGCGGCTGAAGCGGCATTGATGGCCAGCACATCCAGAGGGTTCTCCGCGTCAGAAGACATAGAGAACATTATCACCTGTACTTCATTGCGCATGGACTGATCAAATAGAGGACGTAACGGGCGGTCGGCCAGTCGAGAAACCAGAATAGCTTCCTGGCTGGGGCGTCCTTCTCGTCGGAAGAAGGAACCTGGAATGCGTCCACCGGCATACATGCGTTCTTCATATTCCACAGTCAGCGGGAAGAAATCCTGCCCTTCACGCGGTTCCTGCCCCATCGTGGCAGCAGCAAAAATTACAGAGTCACCCAGAGTAATGGTGACAGCGCCACCGGCCTGTGCGGCCAGTTTTCCGGTTTCAAATGTAACCGGTTTACCGCCGACAATGGCGGTATATTGTTTGACATTTGGTGTCATTTGTTTATCCTTTTCCCGCCTGTCAGGGACTGAAAACCGGGGAGGACATTGTCCTCAACGAATTTCAATTCCCAACCGGCGAGCCTAAAAAGGTTTAAGAGAGCAGGCAATGGTTGTTTAGCCCCTGCCTGCTCTCACGTTAATACTATTTTTGGCGAATATTCAGTTTTGTCGTGATGGCTACGTAGCGGTTGTAGTCTTTACGTCGCAGGTAAGCCAATAAACGGCGGCGGTGGCCAACCATTTTTAACAAACCACGGCGAGAGGAGTGATCCTGCTTATTGCTGCGCAGGTGTTCGGTAAGCTGGGAAATACGGGTCGACAAAATGGCGATCTGTACTTCAGCCGAGCCGGTATCACCTTCATGCTGGTGATACGTGTCAATAAGTTTGGTTTTTGCTTCTTTTGAAATCATGTGACATCTGCTCCTATTTTTATTTGCAGGTCTCCTGATTCGCAGTCCTTTCGAACCGCAAACCGGACCAGTCAGATTGAAAATTATACCAGAAATCTCTTTATTCAGATTACTTCTCAGGTTGATCCTGTATGACCTTGCGCAGGCTGTTCTGCATTTCAATTGGGAATTCAGGCAGGCATTTCCGAATTAGCCGGGCCAGCATAACATTACCCGTACGGTTATAACATTGCCGCAGGAAAAAAACTGTCTCCACGGCCGTGCGCCTGGCCAGTAAAATAATCATTTTCTCCAGTTCATGGAATGTCGAGCGATTCGTCATCTCCAACGGAGTGGTTAATAACCGGAATACTACCGGCAAATTTTCAAACTCTCGGTCTTCAATTAACCCCTGTAGCGCCCGAAACCCGATCAATTGCTGCGAGAGTGTTTCTGAATTTACCCAGCGCTCCACTATATCAAACCATACCTGAAGACTGGCTTCACGCAATGGATTTCCGCTTCGCTGTAACAGTGCTTCCTGAACCAGGGAGTTTTCCTGCGGTGTACAGTAGCGTACAAGGTAATTGGAGGCAGCCCGGGGTTCTTTGCGCGCGGCCATTCCAATCAATGAAGCCGACAGTATCTTTGGCTCAAGGTACATTTCTTTCCAAAGTTCCTCAGCCAGTGCCAGCGCGCCCATAGGAGATTCATCCGCGGGTTTTTGCAGCGCCTGCTCTACCATCTGCAAGAAAAGAGGAGGCACTCCATAACTGGGAATCAAAGGCGCCGGCCTGGCCATATCTCCCTTTCGGGTGACCCTATCGGCGTAGAATTCCAATCGGTCAAGTAGTAATCGGCGAAAAGAAGCAGGCTGCGAAAAGCAGCCTGCCAGTTCATCTGCCTGTTTTTTTACTCGTGAAAGTTCTACGGCCGGCATGGATCAGTAAGCGCGAGCAAAGTAAACTTTCTCGTGAGCCGGTTTCCCGCAGACAATACACTTACCCGTGCCGCCTTCCTGTTCCAACGGGATATTACGGGTGGTGGCTTTGGTATCCTCCTTAACTTTCGCCTCGCAGGCGGCGTCTCCACACCACCAGGAATACGCCCATCCGGTGCCCATAACTTCTTTCAGCTCATCATAGGATTTCGGATCGAAGATGTGGTCTTTTCGGAAGTTAAGGGCTTTCTGGTAAATACCCGCCTGGATCTGGTCGAGCATATCAGCCACAGTATGAGCAGCACCTTCTTGCGGGACAAATGTTTTTCCATCGCGGCCGGGAATATCACGGCGGGCCATAGCAAAGGAACCTTTTTCTACATCTTTTGGCCCTACTTCGATGCGCAGCGGTACGCCGCGCAGTTCCCAATCATTGAATTTAAATCCCGGGGTGACTTCCGAACGGTCATCTACCTTTACCCGGAATGCCGAAAGTTCACTCTTCAACTTATCCACCACAGGCATAACGGCTGCGCGTTCAGCGTCATTTTTATAGATGGGCACAATGACCACCTGGAACGGCGCCAAACGAGGCGGAAGCACCAGACCCTGGTCATCACCATGCGCCATGATAATTGCGCCTACAAACCGCGTGGAAAGGCCCCAGGAGGTCGTCCAGACGTGCTGGAGCGTATTGTTCAAATCAAGGTATTGAATATCAAAGGCTTTGGCAAAATTCTGCCCCAGGAAGTGTGAGGTTCCAGCCTGAAGGGCTTTGGTATCTCCCATCATGGCTTCAATGCTATAGGTTTCTTTCGCGCCGGCAAAACGTTCTGTGGGGCTCTTACGGCCTTTGATAACCGGCACCGCGGCTTCTTTTTCGGCAAAATCGGCGTACACATCCAGCATACGCAGGGTTTCTTCTTCGGCTTCTTTCTGAGTGGCATGCGCAGTGTGGCCTTCTTGCCAGTAAAATTCCAATGTCCGAAGGAACAAGCGAGTACGCATTTCCCAACGGACAACATTAGCCCACTGGTTGATCAGCACAGGCAGGTCGCGGTACGATTTAATCCACTTGGAATACATATAACCAATGACGGTTTCGGATGTGGGTCGGATGACCAGGGGTTCTTCCAGTTCCTGTCCTCCGCCGATGGTCACTATGGCCAGTTCAGGGGCAAAGCCTTCCACATGCTCTTTTTCCTTCTCAAGAAAGGATTTGGGGATGAGCAGAGGAAACGCGGCATTGACATGCCCGGTTTCTTTGAATCGTCTATCCAGTGACGCTTGCATATTCTCCCAGAGCGCCCAGCCGTACGGGCGCACGACCATGCACCCACGAACCGGGGCGTAATCAGCCATTTCTGCGCGCTGGATCAGTGTGTTGTACCATTCAGAGTAATTTTCACTGCGGGTGGGGAGTTTTTCTTCAGCCATTGTTTACCATTTCATTCAAGTGAGATACGCGCTGTTAAAAAATTAAGCGCGGTATGTACGTCAGATGCGAATTGGATGATGTCGCGGTCGTGTGATGTGATGAATTCACCCTGCTCGGCAATAAGTGTGTCAATCGTGGTTTTCCAGCCGGCTCCATAAAGAATCAATGGTTTAGGAGGAATAGCCTTTATCAGGATTTGATTCCACAGGATAGAAAGTTCAGCCAGTGTGCCTATACCACCAGGCATGGCGATAGCCGCATCACACCGATTGACCAGATTCATCAACCTGTCAGATAGCGCGCCATAACGCCACTCTTCCTTTACCCATTGATTGGGTTTAATAGGGCGAAAGGCTTCAATTTCGTCACAGGTCACTCCGATAACATGCCCACCAGCTTCACTAGCCCCTCTGGATGCCGCTTCCATAATGCCAATGTAACCACCGGTCATCACAGTGTGACCGGCTTTTGCCAGGGAGGTCCCCAGGTCAAAAGCCTGAAGGTAGTTGCCATCACCGGGTTTAGCCCCCGCGCCGCCAAACACAGCTACGATCATTTGAGTTCGTCCTTTGCGATGGGTGTATCCCATTCACGGGTATAGTTGAGGGCCAGTTTATCCATAACCGCTTTTTCCAGGTCGATGCCATTCAACCTTGCGAGTTGAAGAAGGTACAGTGTAACATCTGCCAGTTCGCCGGATAGCTCATCTTTGTCACGTGTCTGTTCAGTCCACTGGAAATGCTCAAGGATCTCAGATGCTTCCAGAGACAGGGAGATGGCAATATTACGCGATGATTGTTTCCGCGGACTGCCGGGGTCATACCAGCCTTTCGCGCGTACAAAATCATCCATCGCCTGAGAAAGTTCACTCAGGTCCATTCAGCCTCCATCTGTCAAAGGAATGGGCTAATTATACCCGTTCACTCTGTCCATGCTTCATCTACCAGGCGGTTCAGGTATCGTTCCGCCACTTCGAGGATAACGATATCCGGTTTTTCTTCGGCGATCAGGTTGCGGTCAACCATCCAACCGGAGACATACACACACCGGCTGAAGTGCTCTGAGGTGAACGGCTGCAATCCATTGAAAAAGGAATCGCGGAAGATCACGGCTCTGGGCAGCTTTTTGTCGGGCATTACGGTGATCATCTGTCCGGCGGGAGGGTCCTTTAAGCCGCGCGAGGGTTTATTAAAGAGCGCGTGAAGAGCCATAAAAGTCTCATTAACCTCCCCTTTTAAATGGATCAGCGCGGCCAGGTCACCCGATGCTATTTCTGGTACCTGTTTAAAATCGGTCAATGGATGCGGTTTCAAAATAGGGAAACCTGGCTGCAGGTTCATCAGAATGGCATCATAGGCCGCCCGCGCGCCCACTGGATTCCAGTGTGTATCTGTTTTGAAATAGACTGGTGCCTCTTTCGCATTCTCCAGCATAACAGGACGTAGATCCAGCACATTTACACCCGACCCGCGCAGAGAAGTGACTATCTGGTCTGCCCAGGTTGGGTTATCAGCCCGCGCGATCCCATCAGGCAGGAACTGCGGGTAAATGGTCTCTTTATTAGGCGCGATCACGAACAGAAAAGTGATCCCCTCATTTGCCAGCAAACGCTGCATTTGCACCAGGTTTGACCGGATGATTGTGGTCTGGTTATCGGTCAACGGATTTACCCGTTGGTAGTAATCAAGATTACCTTCGTTGGTGTAATACATCCAGCCGTCTTTTCCCAACAATACCTGCGGAAAAACCGTCTCCCGGAGCACATTAAAACGGGTCCAGTATTCCAGCCGTATGAGGTAGTCACGCTGAAAGAAGTTATTGTTAAAACTATTCCCGTAATTTCGGGGGAAATCTACGATAGAAGAAAAACTTACCCTTCCTGTCCCCTGATTTAATAGATCCGCCGGATTTGCCCAGCGTGTGAACATGCCAAACACACCCAGCAATATCAAAGCAACGATCAGGAAAAAGGCGATGGTACTGGAGTGCTTCGATTTGACCCGGTCTGTCATACTAAAAGTTCCCGTAAATATAGGGTTGAAATGTAGAGCCGGCTATGGCAATCAGGCTGACAGCCAGAAGCGTAAGACTTAAAACAGTTTTTATCCGCTCATCGGTTGTCCATGGCAGGTGTTTTTGTAAGAAACCAACAACCGGGAAGGAAAAAAACAACCCCATTGCCAGAGTCAACCATATACTGGCTGTCGGTGGGTACAACACAGAATACGGCGTTGGCGAGGTGCTGGTTCTAATTCCGACCAGATTCTGCAAAAATCCCAAGGCAAATGCCGGACTGTTCGATCGGAAAAACACCCAGGCAACCATTACTATCAGTAACGTCCAAATCCGTTGAAGGATTTCCGGGCTCTTTTTTAGCCATTTTCCAAACCCGGAATTTTCGGCACATATTGCCAATCCATGCAGTAGTCCCCATATTAAGAAGTTGACGGTCACACCATGCCACAGACCGGTTAAGAAAAACACGATCAATGTGTTGGTATAAGTATTCAGCCATTTTAATCCGGCAGCGCGCTTGCGTTCCAGCGGGAAGAACACAATCTCTCGGAACCAGCCGGAAAGAGACATGTGCCACCTACGCCAGAACTCCGCGATGCTCTTCGCGGAATAGGGATAGTTGAAGTTTTCCGGAACTCGGATCCCAAATATCATCCCAAGTCCGATGGCCATATCGGAATAACCGGAAAAATCAAAATAGATCTGCAGGGTATAACAGATGAGCACCAGCCAGGCGTTGGAGGCTGAAAGGTTCGGCAGAACCTGATCAAACACGCCATGATCCACCATCAGGCTGAGCCGGTCGGCAATAACGGCTTTCTTGGCCAACCCCAGAATAAACCGGCGAACCCCTTCCCCGGCTAGAGTCAGGTCAAAGGAACGCGCGCCCAGATTTCCGGAAACCTGCCGGTAGCGAGTGATCGGGCCAGCCACAACTTTTGGGAAAGCGGTCATAAACTCAGCAAACCGCCAGAGGCTTTCTTCCGCGGAAGCACGTCCAGCCGAAATATCCAACAGATAAGCTATCGCGCTGAAACTGTAGAATGAGATGCCTACAGGCAGCGCGATACTCTTGAGCAAATACGGTTCCAGTTTGCTAAAAGACACGGCTGAAACATTTTCACGCAGACTGGTTATCCATCCGGGCCCGTACGCGACAAGAAATTTAAAACCTAGCATCAGCGCGATATTAAAGAAAACACCGGCAATTAAAATTTTCGTGGTGGGTGTTTTCGTTTCACGCCTGGTTTGCAGGATCCTGCCCAGTGAAAAATTAACCAGGGTAGAGATCAGGATGACCGGGAACATCAAAGGTCCGGCCCACAGGCAGAACAACAGGCTGGCCGTGGTGAACACCCATGGGCGGCCTTTGTCGCCTGCCATCAGGTAGGCGGCAAGTGTCAAGGGAAGAAAGGCAAAGAGGAACAGCGGCGAGGTAAAATTCATCAGGCTGACGGCAGTGTAGGCATTGAAGGACCTTCTATTCCCAGCTTTTCAGCAAGGGCTGCCCTCAACGCCGTTCGATCATCCCATGGGTATTCCACAGTCCCAAAACACATCGACTGTTCATGTCCTTTTCCGCAGGATATCACCAGGTCGCCCGGCTGAGCCATTCCAACCGCTTTACGGATGGCTTCTCGCCGGTCAGGAATTCGATAGAAACTCTGTCCCTCTGTTCCACCTTTAGCGGCCGCTGCTCGGGCCATTTCCGCCAGGATATCGGTCAACGATTCTGTCCGAGGATCTTCCGCTGTGATTATTGAGACATCAGCGTATTCCTGCGAGATCTCAGCCATTAAGCGCCGTTTATCACGATCACGCAAACCGGCTGAGCCGAATACTGCAATTACCCGCCCGTTGGTCATCTGACGGGCAGTTTCCAGAGCCCGCAATAAGGCGTTGGGGGTATGGGCAAAATCCACAATGGCGGTGAAATCCTGTCCCATATTGATACGTTCCATGCGTCCGGGAACAGTTTTTAATGAAGCAATGCCTTCCGCTACGATCTCTGGAGGTATTTTTAAGCCATCCACACAGGCCGTGTAAGCCGCCAGGCAATTGGAGACATTGTAAGTGCCAACCAGGTTGCAGGTCACCGGTTGCCTTGTCTGTTCCGAGACTATTACGAAATTTAAACCATTGGGTGTGTAACGAATATCTTCAGCCCGGTAATCGGCGCTGGTATTCACTTTGTTCAGACTATAGCTTCGCTGATTGCGCCCGGAAATTCCGTGAAGGTAATCATACGAGACATCGTCCATATTTAAAACGGCCAGACGAGGATTCCCATGCTGCTTTACGGTAGTATCCTCCAGCATTCGGAACAGCAGCCCCTTCGCGTGACGATATGCTTCATACGAGCCATGGAAATCAAGGTGTTCATGGGTAATGTTGGTAACAACAGCTATATCAAACTCACAAGCCGTCACCCGATGTTGCGCCAGTCCATGTGATGTAGATTCGAGTACCACATGGGTAAGTCCGGCAGAATCCATACGGGACAGATAACGTTGAATATCAGGCGCTTCAGGGGTAGTGACGTGCAGACCGGTATCCAATACTTCGTCGCCAATCACCGCGTTTACTGTAGAGATAATACCCGCGTGCAAACCAGCACGAAGCATTATCTGGAAAATAAAATTAGATGTGGTGGTCTTGCCGTCTGTACCGGTCACTCCTATAACAGTCAGATTACGGGCCGGATGCCCATAAAAAGCAGCGGCGATATACGCCAGCATCTCACGGGAATTACCGGCCTGAATGTATGGAACCGCAATATTCTCTTCCAACGGCTTCTCACCGATAACCCCGGAAGCACCATTTTCCAACGCCTGGCGTATGTAACGGTGACCGTCAGCGTTCTCACCACTAATGGCAAAGAACAGATTTCCCGGCTGTACACTCCGCGAATCCATTGAAAGGCCGGTTATACGAGCGTTATTCCACTCGCCTACCAGTCGATATCGGCAGGGGACATCGGAAAGTAATTGCTGCAGGGATTGTTTCAAGAATCCGGTCATACGAGTATAAGTTTATTCTACCTTGAAAATTGCCCATCTTCAAAGTTGAAACTGGTAACCAAAGAGCGGCCTTACGGCCGCTCTAAACAAATTATCAAAGGAATTTATTTTTAGTTCAAGCTCTGCCGCAGATTTTGCAATTGACCGGAAACGGAACCATCAAGAACACGATCGCCCACTTTAATCACCAGTCCGCCGAGAATGGAGGGATCAACCTTAAAGCTGACAGCCGCGCTGCCGCCAAGGACGCCCAAAACATCTTTCTTCACAAGCTCCTGTTCGCTGCTGCTTAGCGGTAGAGCGCTGGTAACTTCAGCACCGGTACCCTTGATTGAGCCAACCTTATCAAGCAGAGCCACCTTGCCAGATTTTACGCCGCTGAAGAATTCGTCTAAAAGAGCATGCTGGCGTTTTTCATCCAACGATTCTCCGATGAGCTTCTGGGTGGAGGCAATGGCCAGGGCGGCCACCTGTCCCCGGATCTCGCCAAGGATACGATTACGTTCCTGTTCGAGTTCGGCGGCGGCAGCTTCGCGAGCTTTTGCCGCGTCAGCTTCGATGGCAGCGCGGATATCACGTCCGGCAGCGTCAGCCTGTTCAGACGCGGCACGGATCAATTCTGCCGCTTGAGCACGAGCGTCCGCAATAATCTTTTCGGCTTCCTTTTCCGCGTTCGCGCGGGCTTCTGATGCCACCTGGGCGTCTTCCAATCCCTGAGCGATTGTCTTACGGCGTTTCTCCAGCATTTCAATCATCGGTTTGTACGCCCATTTCTTGAGGGTCACAAACACGATGACAAACATCAATATCTGGACAATGATATATCCAAGGTTAAGTCCTAGTGCTTCCAAAGTTTTGCTCCTTTCCCGGGTCCAGATCGATTAGAGAACAAAGAGCATCAAGAAGGCGATCACCAGACAGTAAATGGCGATGGCTTCTGAGAAAGCGATACCGAGGATCATGTTGGTCATCAGGTTGCCGGTGGCATCCGGGTTGCGGGCCATGCCGCCCAACGCGCCGTGAACACTTAAGCCAATGCCAATACCGCCGCCCAACGCGCCGATCATGGAAAGGCCTGCGCCGATAAATTTTGCCGCTTGAACGATACTACCTTCCATCTTGACTCCTTATCACAATACCCGCGAATGAATTTTGGAATTATGCATGCTCTTCTTCATGCCCGCCATGGCCTTGAGTGGCCATTGACATGAAGATCATGGTTAGCATACCGAATACAGCGGCCTGGATCAGGCCAATGAAAACTTCAAAAAGTACAATGAAAGCCGGCATGAATACCGGAAGCATTGAACTTACAAGGAACAACAATACAGAACCGGCGAATACGTTACCAAACAACCGGAAGGTGAACGAGAGGATCTTTGACAATTCAGAGATCGTCTCCAGCAAACCAACCAGAAAGTCCATAGCGCCAAAGAACGGTTTTGTCCACAGAGTCTTCACGTTGAAGAACTTACTGAAATAATCTATTCCCTGCGCGCGGTAACCCACTACCTGAGTCATGATCACCGAGATGAGAGCCAGAGCGGCCGTGAAGTTTAAGTCGGTGGCTGCAGGGCGGACAAAGGGAACGAGCGCATACCCGCCTTCATGTACCGCCTCACTTCCGCCTTTGACAATGGTCGCCAGAAAACCGGGGATCAGGGTCAGTAATGGAACGCCGTGGGCAGATTCTTCCAGTTTACCGATGCTATCTACACCCGGGATCATTTCCATCCAGTTGGCGACAAGAACAACAAGAACGATGGTCATAAAGTACGGGAAGATCGTGGCGGTCCACTTTCCGGCATTTGACTCGGTCATGTTCCATAGATATTCCGCCAGCATTTCAAGAACGCCCGTGATACCTTTGGGCGCGTTTATACCGCTTTTCTCATAATCTTTCTTTACCTTATATCCCAGTAAAAGAACAATGATGTTGGCCAGGATTATGGCAACCATCGTATTGGTCAGGTAAAAAGATCCGATGATCGGCAGCGTGAAAAGCGGCTCATGTGTCAGGTTTTCAGGTGCAACCTGAATATGCGGCTGAACCGGCGGGAAGTAATTCGCGCCTATCACACCCAGAATGATACAGGCTAACAAAATCCAACGGTTGACGCCCCAGCGCCATTTACTCTTGGCTTCCAACGTCCTGTTCCTCCTGCGCTGCCGCCGGCGACTTGATTTTTCGAATAGCGGCTCGAGATACAAACACCATTGCTATCAATGAAACCGGTATACTGGCAATCATTAATCCAAATGTAAACCAATGGTTGGTGCCGAACCGGTTATCCAGATAAAGTCCAATAAATAATGCCACGAAAATGATGACCAACGTCAGGCAGCCGACCTGCGCGACCATGGCAACAATAGCAAGGTTAAACACATCCTGTTTCTGGCTGGTTTCTCCACGGTCTGATCTGGTCATGTCGATCGATTATATCTCACGCAGAAATGAGCGTCAATAAATAAGAAGTGAAGATGCTGCCGCGGTAGCCTGAGTAAACCAGGGTTCAATGACTACACCTAGCAAAAGAATACCCGCCAGGCAAAGAAGAAAGGCCATTTTCCAGGGGGCTGTTTTTCCACGGATTGGTTCGTGTTCTCTCGGTTTTTCCAGAAACGCTACCTTTAGTACTTTCAGATAATAAAACAGACTTAATACGGAATTTAACACAGCTATGATCACCAGCCATGACATTCCGGATTTCATCGCCGCGGAAAAGACCAGTAACTTGCCGATAAATCCGGCTAACGGGGGAATCCCGCCCAGAGACAGAAGGCTGATCAACAGGGCAAATGCCAGCATGGGTGCCCTCTCCGTCAAACCGGCCAATCCAGAAATATCATCTATTCCCGTATCATGGCTGACGATGCCGGCAATGGCAAAGGCCACCAGGTTTGTCACCAGATACCCCATCAGGTAATACATTACGCCGGTCGTCCCCAGTTCCGATGACGCGGCGATACCTGTCATTACATAACCGGCTTGCGCGATGGAAGAATACGCCAGGAAGCGTTTGAAATTCTTCTGGTTCAACGCCAGCAGGTTGCCAACGATCATACTGGCTACTGCCAACCCGGCAAGAATATACGGGATATACATAGACAGCAGGGGGAACAGACTGAACGAAAACCGCAGCAATACCGCGAAACCACCTGCCTTCGAAACGGTGGACAGGTATCCGGCTACTACTGTTGGCGCGCCTTCATATACATCCGGTGCCCAGAAATGGAAGGGAACAACGCTTATCTTATACCCCAAACCAAACAGGATCAGTAAAATGGACATGGTCAGCGCAATAGGCGGGATATGACCGGCCTGGATAGCACCACCAATGATATAAAGCTGGGTTGTGCCGCTAAAGCCATACAGGAAGGTAAAACCGAACAACATCACGGTGGATGAAACCGCTCCATAAAGCATATACTTCAAGCCGGCTTCCACAGATTTGCCGTCACGGTACTTAAAACCGGCAAGCACATACAACGGAATGGATGCCAGTTCCAGTGACAGGAAAACCATCACCAGGTCGGCAGAAGCGGCCAACAGCGTCAACCCCAGGGTAGATAAAATAAGAAGAAAATAGAATTCCCCGCGATTATTTTCATCATCTTCCATAGCCAGCAGGGATGTCAACGCGGCGCCGATGAGAAATAATAGACGGAATAGCCGGGCGGAAAGATCCAGACGCAGCATTCCGCCCCATACGAGCGGATCAGACGCGGGGGCACCTGAATAGCCTACGCAGAAGAAAGCCGTTAATATCAGTCCGATCGCCGTAACCCACCCCGGTACAGACGGGCGAAGTCTTTTCGCGAACAGGTCCAGTCCCAACACCAGCAGCGCCAGAACGGTCAGCATGATCTCAGGCAGCAATGTTAGAACCAGCGTCAACTCAGCCATCAGCGGCCTCCCAGTAAGAGCAGGATGCGGTCAACGCCGCTGTTCACCATAGGGACGATCAACGAGGGGAAAAGACCAATGGCGATCATGATCAGGCTCAGGAAGACAATCACGCTTTTATCGAGTAGACTGACATCACCTACCGTTTCACTCAACCCATCGGGCATTTCCCCAAAAAACACTCTGCGGAGAACCAGCAGGATGTAGCCCGCGGTCACGATAATACCCAGAACCGCGATTATGGCTACAGCCGGCGCTACTCTCCACGCGCCCATAAAAATGGGAAATTCCGCCACAAAACCGGAAAAACCGGGCATGCCCATGGATACCAGACCGCTGACAATAAACCCAAGAGCCGCAAGCGGCATTATTTTAAATAGCCCGCCCAGTTGGCTGATATCGCGGGTATGCGTCCGGTCGTACACCATTCCAACTACCGCGAAGAATAGAGCCGTCATCACTCCATGGGAAAACATCTGTACTCCGGCGCCCATCAAACCTTCGCGGTTAAGTGAGGCGAAACCGATCAGCACCAATCCCATGTGAGAGACGGAAGAAAAACCGATAACGTATTTGAAATCTGTCTGGATCATGGCGATCAACGCGCCGTATACCACGTTGATCGTTCCCAAAATCAAAATGATAACAGCCCAGTCTTTGGCACCCTGCGGGAACAGCATGATCGCCACACGCAGCGCGGCAAACACACCAACCTTCATTTCGACTCCCGCCAGCAGCATGGAAACGGCTGTCGGGGCGGCCACATGACCATCCGGCGCCCAGCTATGGAAGGGGAACATGCCTCCCAGTATGGCAAACCCGACAAACACAAAGGGGAACCACAGGTGTTGAAATTCGGCAGAGAAACCCGCTCGTTCAAGTGCAAGCATATCAAATGTGTTAGCCCCTGAAGCAAAGACCATGGCCAGCACACCTACCAGTGCCACCATTGAACCGAGGAACAGGTACAGGGTGAGTTTCATCGCGCCATATTCGCGGGTCTTCGGGCTTCCCCAGATCAGGATCATCAAATATTTGGGGAATACAGCCAGTTCAAAGAAAAAGAACAACATGAAAAGATCCAGCGAGCAGAAGACACCGAACACGCTGGCTGCCAGGAACATCAGGTAACTGAAGAATTCGCGTGGACGCTCATCAATATGCCAGGATATTGCCGCGCCGCTGGTGACAACTATCGCCGAAAGAAGAACCATCGGCAGGCTGATGCCATCCACACCCACATAATAGGAAATACCAAGCGCGGGAAGCCAATCAAAGCGTTGCACAAACTGGTAGCCGTTAGCAGAAATATCATAACGGAAGTATGCCCACCCGGAAAGCAGCAACGTGATCAAACCGCTGATCAGAGCCAGTACGCGCGGTGCTTTCTTTTCACCTTCCGGCAGCAGCAGGATGACGATGCCGGTGAGCAACGGAAGCGCGATAATTAATGTCAGCACAGATAGTTGCATCGTCCCTCTTTAAAAAATGACCGCGGCCATTTTGTTGATCATATCCAGCAGCCAGGCCGGCCACAGGCCGTTTACCAGCATCAGTACCATAAGCGGCACCATCACGGCAACTTCCGCCGGGCGAATGTCTGTCAATTTACCGAACCAATCTTCGTTCAACGGTCCGTGAAGCACCATGCGTAATGCCTTCAGGATGTAAGCCCCTGTGAAGAACAAGCCGATCATGCTCATAGCGGTCGCCAGCGGGAAGACCGCCCAGGCGCCCCGCACCACCAGAAACTCGGAGATGAAACCACCCAATCCGGGCAGTCCCAGTGAGCCCATGGCGGTGAATAGCAAAATTCCGCCGTATACCGGCAGGATGGCAAATAATCCGCCGAATTTGGTCAGATCGCGGGTATGCGCGCGTTCATACAAAACACCGACCATATAGAACATACCGGCGGCTGACAGTCCGTGGTTGAACATCTGCATCACGGCGCCATTGATGGCAATCACCGAACTGGTGGTACCGGAAGCCCAGGCGGCCGCGGCCACCCCCAGTATCACAAAACCCATATGGTTGACGGATGAATAAGCCACCAGACGTTTGAAGTCATTTTGGCCAAACGCGCCCAGCGCGCCGAAAATGATGGAGGCGGCGGCCAGCATTGCCAGCCAACCGGCGAATTGTTTCGACTCGGCCGGGAAAAGCGGCAGCACCAGCCGCAGGAACCCGTAACCACCCAGCTTTAATAGCACACCGGCCAGGATCATGGAACCCGGCGTAGGGGCTTCGGTGTGCGCGTCAGGCAGCCAGGTATGGAAAGGCCAGACCGGAACTTTGATGGCAAACGCGATGACGAACGCCCAGAAAGCAATGGCTTTAATCGCAGCCGGTTCCAGACCAAACAGTGGAAGCGGCGCTGTATCCGGCCACAGGGCGGTCAGCTTGACGATGTCGAATGTGCCCGAAGCCACACCCATCATTTGAATTGCCAGCAGCAATCCCAGAGAGCCGGCCATGGTGTACAGTATGAATTTCAGTGAAGCGTAATTTCGGTTCGCGCCACCCCACTGGTTGATAATGAAGTACATGGGTACCAGCCCGATCTCCCAGAAAACAAAGAAGAGCAAAAGATCGAGCGAGAGGAAAACACCCAGCATGCCTGTTTCCAGGAAAAGGAACAACATAAAGAATGCTTTGGGGTGGTCTTTGATCGAACCGGCCGCCAGGATGGCCAGCGGAGTTAAAAGGGTGGTCAGGAGTACCATGGGCAGCGAGAGGCCGTCCACTCCCAGGTGATAGCTGGACCCAATCGCCGGGTACCAGGGTTCGTTGACCACAAACTGGTAGCCCTGTAAACCCGGGTCAAACCGCAGCCACAGGGTGATTGTTAACACGAAGGGAATAAGCGAAGCCGCGAAAGCCGTGAACCTCAACAAATTTCGCCGGTCTGAGGGGATAAACGCCAGCAGCAGTGATGCCGCTGAAGGAACAAACAGGATGAGGGTAAGAAGATAATCTAACATTACGATCTCATCCCCTTCCCATAAGATAGAACAAAATAATTCCCGAGAGAGCCATTACCCAAACTGTATAGATCAGATATTGTTGTACCCGTCCGGATTGTATTCTGCGGGTAGACTGCCCCAGATCGATCAGTTTGATTCCCGCATTGTCCACACCGGCATTGATGACCGGTTTGTCAAATCCGTTCCGCAGCAGCGCGCCAATGGCAGGAACCAGCGCCCCAATCCCGTGAAGCGCGCCATCGATGACCCTGTTGTCCATCCAGATCGAGGTGAACACATCCGCCACCCAACGCGCCGGCCGGATGAACAGGAAGGAATACAGTTCGTCAATGTAATACTTATTCTTTAACAATGTATGTACAGGCCCCAGAGCGTTTTCCACCGGGTCAACCTGGCCTTCTTTGTAATTCCGGTAAGCCAACCAGCCAAAGTACAACCCGCCCAATGAGACTGCTATGGAGACAAACAGAGGAACCAGAGAATGGGATTCAACCGTATGCCCCTCGATGGGACTCATGGATTCGACAAACGTC
Source organism: Leptolinea sp. HRD-7 (assembly GCA_024363285.1). Classification (GTDB taxonomy): domain Bacteria; phylum Chloroflexota; class Anaerolineae; order Anaerolineales; family Anaerolineaceae; genus Leptolinea. The sequence continues at coordinate 217,207 of AP024710.1, forward strand.
AGAAACCATCCTGATTCGTGACCGCCAACCAACGGGAAACCGGCCGGAATGCCCGTCCAACCGACGGCCACGGCAAAGACAGCCAGCACTATCAGAGGCCAGGTCATCACCCGGCTGCTCTCAAGGGCGTGGCGTGCCGCGTCACTGCGCGGTTTGCCCAGGAAGGTCAGCGTGATCTGCCTGGCAGTGTAAAACGCGGTGAACAGGGCGGCCAACGCCAGCAGGATGAACACCGTCCAGTATTGTCCGGTGAACGCGCCGGTCAAAATTTCGTCTTTTGACCAGAACCCGGCTGTGATCAACGGGAAACCGGCCAGAGACAGCCCTCCTGCCAGGAATGACAAGAAGGTAAGCGGCATGGATTTCCTCAAACCGCCCATGTGCAGCATATTCTGCACATCAATATGGTCATTTTCAGCCAGCGCGCCGTGTTCCATGCCATGGATCACCGATCCGGATCCGAGGAAGAGCAGCGCTTTAAAGAACGCGTGGGTAAAAAGATGAAAAACCGCACCCACATACGAACCTACCCCAAGGGCGGCGACCATAAAACCAAGTTGTGAGATGGTGGAATACGCCAGAACGCGTTTGATGTCATTTTGAGCCACGGCAATGGTGGCGGCAAACAGGGCGGTAAATGTTCCGATGAATGCCAGCACAACCATAGGAGCTGTCAACGGCGTACCGGGAACCCAACCCGCGCTGACCAGCGGAAACGCGCGGATGGCCAGGTAAACACCGGCCGAGACCATTGTCGCCGCGTGGATCATGGCGGAAACCGGTGTAGGCCCTTCCATGGCATCCGGCAGCCAGATGTGGAGCGGAAATTGCGATGATTTACCCACGGTACCGATAAACAACAGCAGACCGGTCAACCCGGCCAGTGAAAGGCCGAAAATTCCGGTGGGAACGGCGTTCAGCCGCGCAATGACTTCAGGATTAAACACCACCGAATAACTGAGCGATCCGGTTGACGCGTACAGCGCCACCAGCCCCAGCAGCATAAAAACATCGCCCACCCGGGTGGTGAGAAAAGCCTTCACAGCCGCGTCGCGGGCAGAGGGCTTCGCGTACCAGAAGCCGATCAGCAAGTACGAACACAACCCCATGATCTCCCAGCCGATGTAAAGTGTAAGCAGATTATCGCTGATCACCAGCAGATACATGGCAAACGCGAATAAAGTGAAAAAGGCAAAGAAGCGGGAATACATCGGTTCCACAGAAGGTACACGAAATACCCGCCCGTCGGCTGAAATCTTTTCGGCACCATGCGGAGGGAGACCCGGTTTGTCATGAGCTCCAACGGGCGAACCGAAATTATGGTATCCGACGCTGTAAATGAAAATACACAGTATCGTCCAGGCTACAAAGAACAGTGTGACAACACTCACAGGGTCTATGCGCACCCCGATAGTCAACCAGCCTGATTGTACGGGTAACCAATTAATGGTGGCAACCAACGCGTTCGTTGACAGGTTTATGACCCCGGTTGCTTTCCAACAAACCCACATACTTATGGCCCATGAAAGCCCCACGGCTCCGAGCGCCAGTGAGTGACTCAACGCGCGCGACCGGTTGCCACCCAGCATGATCAGAGCAAAGGCAATCAACGGAGGTAAAGGGATCAACCAGATCAGGGTTTCTACAGGCATCGTTATGTGTTTCTCAGCCTTTCAGGGAATCAAAATCACCCGCCGCTACCGTACGCTTGTTGCGATAGGCAGAAATGATCAAAGCCAGGCCTATTGCCGTTTCCGCGGCAGCCACCCCAAATACGATCGCGATGAATACCAGTCCGTCAACGCGGGCGAAATGGAAATAGCGCCAGAAGGTCACGAGGTTGATATTGACCGCGTTCAGCATTAATTCGATGCCCATCAGAATATTGACGGTATTCTTACGCGCCATCGTGCCAAAGAGCCCGATAAAGAATAAGGCCAGTGAAAAGATCAGGATCCACGAAAGCGGTATCATCAGCGGTCCTCATCCTTGCGGCGATCCCGCGCGATATAGATTCCCCCGGTAATGGCGGCCACCAGAAGAAGCGAGATCACCTCAAACGGTAGAGCATAGCCCTGCGGGTCCGTCAACGCGAGACCCATTGTGACAATGGGATCACTGGCTGGATCCATGTTACCCGGCATGGCAAAAAATTCAGGCCAGGCGGAAAGGGTGTAAACCACACCCACCAGCAGCAGCGCGGACCCCAACCCGGCAAAAATAAACCCCTTATTCATTTGTTCCGGGTCTGGTTGTGCCACATTCCGGGTGAACATCACGGCAAAAATGATCAAAATGGCGATGGCACCGATATACACCACCACCTGAATGATGGCAAAAAATCCGGCTTCCAGCATGGCAAAGATTACTGCTACTCCCAGCAGTGCCAGGATCAACATCAAGGCGGAATGCATCATATTCTTCAGGCTTACCACCATGACCGCGGAAAACAGGGTAATAGCGGCGATGATCAAAAAGACTACCTGCGCGGCATTCATGATTTCACCTCAAAATCAACATCAGGCAGGATAACCGGTGATGTTGGGACGACCAGCGGGCGGCGTTTCTTTTGCGCATACACCCGCAAAAATCGAAGTGTAACCAGAATGACCGCAAGATTGGCCGCCAGTAAACCAACTATTCTCCATGCCAGCAGCCCTGAAGCCAGTGATTTGTCAACAATGGCGGTAACTGCCAGCAAAGCTATCGCCATCGGGGTGAGAAGTTTCCAATTGATGTCCATCACCTGGTCAATGCGGAAGCGCGGCAGGCCGGCGCGCATCAACATGATCACATAATACGCCAGCGCGGTTTTGATCAGCGTGTATACCAGTCCCAGCCAGGGGTATTGTTCCGCCCAGGGGCCTGACCAGCCGCCCATAAAAATGACGGCAAACAGCAACGCAGCGGTGAAAGCATGCAGGAATTCTGCCACGAAGAACATGCCGAATTTCAAGCCCGAATATTCCACATTGAAACCGGCCACCAGTTCCGATTCCGCTTCCATCAGGTCAAACGGCGCTCGGGCATTTTCTGCCACCTGTGAAATGAAATAAATCAACGCGGCGGCTGGAGCCATGACAATGAACCAGGGCGTCTGCGCTTTGACAATATCATTCAACCCCATGGAACCGGTGAGCATGACCGGAATGAGCAAAGTCAATACCATGGGGACTTCATATGAAATGAATTGGCCAATACCCCGGAATGCGCCTAAAAGGGCAAACTTGTTGTTTGAACCCCACCCGGCCAGGATAACACCCACATCCCCCACCGCTCCTGCAGCCACCAGATAGAGCACACCGACATTGAGGTTGACACCAACAATATTGACAGCCAGCGGAATGACTGCCCACATCAACAGAACCCCGGCCATAGAAAGGATAGGTGCCAGATTGTATGGCAGCCAGTCAACACCATCCGGGGTAATGTATTCCTTGGTGAATATTTTCAACATGTCCGCGATCGGCTGAAAAATGCCGAACGGACCTACACGGTTGGGGCCAAAGCGATCTTGAAACCGACCCAACAGCTTGCGTTCGAGCCAGATAAGAAAGATGGTGAATACCATCGCCCCCGTGGCTAGCACGAACCCGCCCAGGATATACATCACAATGCGCGCGCCATCCGCCGGCATTCCCCAACCGATTAGCAGACCGGTAAGCGCGGTTTCAATCAGTCCGATCGGATCCGTCCAGAAAGTCATCCGTTATCTACTCCGTAGAAGGAATCTGCGTTTAGATCCATTGGAGCGCGCCTTTCTTCCAGGCGTAAGCCAGAACGACGGTGAGCAGGACCAGGAAGATCACAGCTTCTATCACGGCGAACATGGTCAACCGGTTATATGCCACTGCCCAGGGATACAAAAATACCGCTTCCACGTCAAATGCCAGAAACACCAGAGCGTAAATATAATATTGCACCCGGAACTGCACCCATGTATCGCCTACGGTTTCAATACCACATTCATACGTGCTGTTCTTAATTTTGTTTGGTTTTTTCGGAGCAAGCCAGCCGGCGATAACGATCGCGGCAAATGGAATGAAGAGCGATATGAGAATAAAGAGACCGATGTACACCCAGTTATTGATCATGTCTGTAGGATTCTCTGCTCTTGGAGATTTAAATAGATAGATTAAAGCATTCTAACATAAATCGATATTTGATAATAATGATGCATAATGGACGCTATTCCTGTTTACAACCAAGCAGTGAATTAATTCCCTCGTATTCCAATTCTCCACTTTCCAACGTTTTTAACCCTGCCCAAACATCACAAAAATATGGCGCGGCGCTGCCCGTAAGGACCAATCCGTCTTGTGTCAACTTCCTTGCTTGATCCCATGAGCCGGTATGCGCGAAGGCTTCCACCACCGGCGCGTATTCCGTACCATTTCGAGGTGACAATCCCCGGCTTTCCGCTTCGTGGTAGAGGTCGATCACCTGCTGCCAATGCGCCTGTGAGCGAGACAGGTCCATCTTCTGGAAGTAATAACACCAGGTTCTGGGCGCCTCGTTTCCGAAGATGTCTTTTGGAAGCGTAATACCCTCACCTGTTGAAAGAATTTGTTCCGAATGTGAGATGGACAGTAACTCGCGTTCATTGTCATCCAGATTCGGGAAGTTCTTTTCCGCCGGGGTCATAACCCGCAGGCAGGATTCACCATACTTATAATAAACCGCCAGACCATTTGACGTACTGCTTTCATACTTAAGGTTACGCAATTCAAATTTTAACGGTATGTTTTCCACATAATCCGGAATGGAGCCACCCCGGTCGGAAATGGCGCTAAAAAACCAGACAGGCAGCCCTGTCGAGCCCTCCGGCCGGTAAATGGTGTTCAACGCGAATCCGGTAGCATATTCGGCAGATAGTCCGTACGGGATTTTGTTACCAAGGATGGCTGTGCCGGGTTTCAACGCAGGCACGCGCCAGAACAATTGATTGAAATAATCTTTTTGGGCATCCCAGTTGAGTTTATACTTCGCCGTATTTTGAACCTGAAACGTTACAGCCAGAGCCAGAAATACAGATATCATCACTGCCCGTGGCAAAGGTTTGTACGCGAACCAGCCGGCGAGACCGGTGATTAGAATGACCAGCCCGAACATCAATCCCAGCGAGAACCTGTCTGACCACATCCCGACAATGATTTGCCGGTTGGTACTCCAAACCGGCAGCCCGCCCATGATCACAGCAATAATCCCCAAAAATGAAGCCTCAAAGGGAAAATGGTCTTTCTTTTCTTCATCCGCATCTGTAGTAGTCTGAATCAAAAACCACACGGTCAATATAGCGATAATTAAACCCAGTCCAAACGCGAACATGGACGTGGTATGTGTGAGATCGATCGCGGTTGGCGTGATGGACTTGCTCCAGGAGAAGACCAGAGCCTGTGATATGTCCTGAGCGATATTCTGTAACAATCGCGGTAACCCGGAAGCCGGGTTGGTCAATATCTCACGTAAAAGTAAAGGCGCGTTGGCTTCTGGATCTGTGTTAATTGCCGGAAAATATATAAAGCGGTACCAGGCGAAAAAGCAGATAACCAGAAAGTACGGTATCCAGCGTACGAGTGCATTTTTTATGGCATTCTTCCATTGGGTCCCGAGTCGCAGAAAGACCAGGAAGAAAAGAACCGGCCGTAAGATCTCTAACCCGATGACATATTCCATGGAAAGTGTTTCAAACAGTGAGCCAGCCAAGGCCAGCGCCATCAACCATGCCCTGTTTTTCCGGTCTGTCAACGCTGAGATACTGGCAGCAAGTGACCAGATGAACATCGCATACAACACCCAGAACAGGCTGTATGTCATGGAAACAGGCTGCTGTGAGAAACCAGGATATAAACCCAGCAGCAGAGCGGCAAACCCGGCTTCCATATATCGTTTCGGCCACAACTGTTTGAACAATACCCAGAAGCCCATACAGCCAGCCCAGCGGGCGATTATGGCAAAAAATTGCCATCTGACCGGGTTTGTCCCCAGAAATGGACTGAGGGCTACATATAACCAGGCCGCCAGCGGGCGGTCATACGCGTAAAACGACCAGAATTCTTTCAAATCCTTCAAATCAGCCAGATAAACCAGCGACCAATCGTCCCAGTAAAACCCCATGCGGGTGATCTGGTAGCCATATGCCATAAACAACGTCAGCAAAAGGAAGAGAGGAAACGCGGCAGGATGCCGGGTAATTCTGCGAAAGATTGTCATGAGCCCGTCTTCTGGAATGATTTTCAGTACATTATAGTCAGATTTGACCGACAGAGAGACCTGTTGTTATTTTGGCGTGATACTGACAGCCGTTTTTCAGGATACAATGTCAGCCAGACTTTTACAGGATAGAGAATTATGTTCACGAAATATAACAACAGCAACTCTCCCGCTATCGTGTTTGATTTCGGCGGTGTACTGATGGATTGGAACCCGCATTATCTTTTCGACCCGTTGATGGGCAATGACCCTGATTTGGTGGAAAAATTCTTGCAGGAGATCGATTTCACCTACTGGAATGAACGGTTTGACGAAGGTCGTCCGTTCGCTGAAGGCACGGCAGAGTTGACCGCGAAATTTCCTCATTACGCCCATCTGATTCGGGCGTATGATGAACAATACACCGCGACGGTTCGTGGATGCAATCAACCGGTGGTTGACATTCTGGTATCGCTGAAAAACCGGGGATACCCACTTTACGGGTTGAGCAACTGGTCGATTGAAAAGTTCTCGGAGGTCCGTAAAGGCTACCCTTTTTTTGACCTGTTTGACGATATGGTGATTTCGGGTATGGAAAAATGTATCAAGCCCGGGGCGGATATTTTCCAGATACTGCTCAAAAGGGCCAGCCGGCTTGCCAATGATTGCCTGTTCATTGATGACAACCCGGGAAATATTGAAGCGGCGAAAAGTCTGGGGTTTCAAACAATCCACTTCCGATCAGCGGCTCAATTGCGTGACGAACTGGTAGCCAGAAGAATTCTAGATTGATGTTTTTCACAATCCGGTCGTTAAAACCCGGGTGAAATCATCATTTCTCCAATCGCTTGGCTTCGTTCCAGTAACCATCCATTTCATCCAGGGTCATGGAATGCATTTCGCGCCCCAATGAACGGGCAGCTTTTTCTATATATTTAAAACGCCGCCGGAATTTTTGGTTCGTTGCTCGCAGCGCGCTTTCGGAATCGACTTTGTGCCACCGGATCAGGTTTACAACGGCAAAGAGCAGGTCACCCAGTTCCTTTTCAATCTCGTCTTTAGTTTTGGCATGCTTCACTTCATCCAATTCTTCCAGCACTTTATCCCATACTGGTTGGATTTCAGGCCAGTCAAACCCTACTCGAGCGGCGCGGTCCTGAAGCTCCTGAGCCTGGGTCAGAGATGGAAGCACCAACGGTACGCCATCCAGAATACCTTTTTCCGGTATTCCTTTTTCCGCACGCTCTTTTTCTTTTATCTTTTCCCAGTTTTGTAGAACATGTTTAACTCCATCTACTTCCTGCTCACCGAATACATGCGGGTGACGCCGGATAAGTTTATGGTAGATTCCGGCGATAACATCTTCCATATTGAACTCACCGGATTCCGATGCGATCTGGGCGTGAAGCACGATCTGAAGCAGCAGGTCACCGAATTCTTCCTGCATGGCGGTAACGTCACCCCGGTCGAGGGTTTCCAGAGTTTCATACGCCTCTTCCAACAGGTTATTGCGAAGGCTCTGATGCGTTTGTTCCCTGTCCCACGGGCAGCCTTCTGGTGCACGAAGATGAGCGATAATCTCCTGGAATTCGATGAATGATTTTGCCCTATCCAGAGGGGGGATAAACAAATAGCGGTGCGTGCCGATCTGGAATTCTAGAGATTTCGCCAGGTCAGCTATGGTCAGATGAGGTTCTATGTTCATACAGCTATAGGTTGTAGTGAACAATGTTATGCCATGATCTGCCGGATAGATCCTTGAGAGGATGGTATGAATGTGGCCCAATTCGTCTTGCGAATTGATCGAGCTGATCAAAAGGGCATGTGCCGGATTATGCCGGGTGGTGTGAGTGCCCTTCAGGCAGACCGCCGGCATGATAGTCAACGGTTGAGAAGGGTCAAGATTTAACGAAAGGTAAATGTGTGAAAGTTCATCCATCAATACATCGGTAGACATGGCTCACCTGTTAAGCAACAAGGTTTTCCGGAGTGAGACATTCTCCGGAAAACCTGTTGAATAAATACTGCCGGGCGGAAATAATCCGCGTTGGCAATTCTAACGTTTTGTATAGGTAGGTGCTTTGCGGGCGCGTTTGAGGCCTGGTTTCTTGCGTTCCTTGACACGGGCGTCCCGGGTCAAGAAACCGCCCTTACGCAGAGCAGATGTGTTTTCCGGGTCCATCGACTGAAGAGCACGGGCGAGGCCAAGTTTGGCCGCATCGGTCTGACCGGTAACGCCACCGCCGTTCACCACAATGGTGATATCCAGCGTGCTGGCATTCAGGTTTGTCGCGTTGAGGGGACCAAGAATTTCCTGCAAATCACCGTAACGGGTGAAGTAGGCTTCAGCAGGTTTTTCGTTGACGGTGAAAACTCCGGCACCGCTCGCAACACGCACGCGGGCTGAGCTTTCTTTACGACGTCCAACACCTTCAAAATAAGTAGCTGCCATATTTCCCGTGCTCCTTTAGGCTGCCAATTTTGGGTTCTGAGCAGCATGGGGATGCTCATTCCCGCCATAGACTTTCAATTTCTTCATTAAAGCGCGTCCCCATTTGTTGTGGGGAAGCATACCCCAGACAGCGGATTCTATCACGCGATCGGGGTGACTTTTAAGTTGGTCTTTTAAGCTGATTGATTTCAGTCCACCCGGGTATCCGGAATGACCATAATACATCTTTTCGGTCATACGGTTACCGGTAACAGTAATCTTGCTGGCATTGAGCACGATCACATAATCACCAGTATCCACACCGGGGGTGAATTCGGGTTTTGTTTTTCCCATGAGGATCATGGCAATCTTTGTCGCAACACGGCCAAGTATCTGCTCATTGGCATCAACGACATACCACTCTCCTGTTTGTTTTCCTTTTGGGACGTAGGTTTTTTCCACTGCATCCTCTCCATTCCATCGATTTACTGCAATCGCATTTTTTGATTATTTACTATTCTTGCTTTACCGTTCCAGATAGTTAATCTGTACGAGAGCCAGTCCGTTGGGAGGTGCCATTCCGGGAGGAAGGGAAGCCGCGTTCTCGATGGCGTTTTTCAACATTTCGATAGTGATGCGACCGGTAGCATATAAGAACTGCTGCCATACAAACCGCCGGATCATGTGATAGAGAAAAGCGTTCGCGGTGACTCTGTACTTAAGGTCGCCCTCAATCGAGAGCGTCCAATCACTCTCATGGACTTCACGGATAGTAGACCCGCCGGGCTTCATGGCTTTTCCGAAAGAAGAAAAATCGTGGATTCCAAGGAAGCACGGGGCTGCTTCCAGTAACCGGTCAAATTCTATTCGGGGCCAGATCCGCCAGGCGATTCGGTCTTTCAACGGGTTTCTCGCCGGAGAGAAGTAGATCCGATATTCATAGGTTCGAGAAAGCGCGTCAAATCTTGGGTGGAATTCCGGATTTGCGATCTTTACATCCATTACTGAAACATCGTCGGGCAGCCGCGCGTTCAGGGCATTTCGCAAATCTTCGAGGCTGTGATTCCATTCCAATGCGAATGAAATTACCTGCCCTGTAGCGTGCACCCCGGTATCCGTCCGGCCGGCGCAGAGGATGCTTCTCTCCGGCCAGTCGAGCTGCCTTAAGGCTTCTTCCAGTACGAGTTGAACAGTCCGTTCTCTTCCCTGGCGTTGAAAGCCGGAAAAGAGAGTCCCATCGTAAGCAAGAATAAGTTGGTAACGTTCCATACCTTTCCGGTTTATCCGGAAAGATTAACCTTCGACCAGTTCGATGAGCACCATTTCAGCAGCGTCACCGAGACGAGGTCCGACTTTGACCATCCGCGTGTAACCGCCAGAGCGGGTTTTGTAGCGCGGTGCAATGTCGTCAAACAGTTTCTTTACCAGATCAGCGTCACCCATCTGGGCAGCAGCCTGGCGGCGGGCATTGACTTTTTCAATGTCGCTGGCTTCGGCGCTCTTTTTGGCCAGGGTGATCAGACGTTCCGCGTCGCCACGAATAGCGAGGGCTTTTGTGTGAGTTGTCTGAATACGCTCGTGTGTAAAAAGCTGGTTGATCAACGTGCGCCGGAGGCTGGCACGGGAGTCTTTATTACGGCCTAAATGATATCCTGCTACCTGATGTCGCATATTTGATCACTCCACATCTTTATCTTGAGGCAGGTAGTTCTTTTCCTGCATCTTCTCGCGCAGCTCATCCAGGCTCTTTTCGCCAAAGTTACGGATAGACATTACCGCTTCTTCGCCTTTTTCCAGCAGATCCAAAACATCGCCAACCGTGGTGATTCCGGTACGTTTCAGTGAGTTGAATACACGCACCGAAAGGTCAAGATTTTCGATGGGGGTTTCGGCTGCTTCACTTGTAAGCCGGCTGCCGCTGACTTCTTTTTCTGTTCCAAGAACGCTCACCTCTTCGGAGACTCCGGAAACCAACCGCAGATGATCGATAAGGATCTTGCTGGCATTTCCGAGAGCTTCTTCCGGTTTGATCGTTCCATCTGTCCAGATCTCAAGGTTGAGTCTGTCGTAGTTTGTACTCTGCATAACGCGGGCGTTGGACACAGTCCAGTTGACGCGTTTTACCGGGGAGAAAATGGCATCCACGGGCAGTTCGCCGATAGGCAGATGGGTGGTGCGTTCATTTGCCGGAGAATAACCACGGCCGCGTTCAACGGTCATGTCAATTTCCAGTTTGGTTTTTGGATCATCCACAGTGAACAGGTACAGGTCGGGGTTGACTATTTCAACTTCCGGTGGCGCGATGATATCGGCCGCCGTAACCTGACCTTCACCACGGATATCTAACCGTAAATGAGCGGTTTCCACATCATGCATGATCAGGCGGATCTGCTTGATCTGCAGAGTTACCTGAATAACATCTTCCCGCACACCCGGGATATCGCTGAACTCATGCAGCACATCCGCGATGCGGATGGACGTGATGGCAGCACCCGACAGTGATGAAAGCATAACACGGCGCAGGGCATTGCCCAGGGTAACGCCATATCCATGTTCCAACGGGCTGATGATAAATTTTCCATAGTTTCGCGCTTCAGCCTCGCGCTCCACCTTTGGGGTAACCATGTTAAAGAGAGTAGTCACGTTTTCCTCTTCTCAGCGCACCATCTTATTCCCGCGCGCCGATTAACGGGTTTTAGCGCGAATAGTACTCAACAATCAGCTGTTCGTTCAAGTTGCCGTCAATTTCGGCGCGTTCAGGAACGCGGACAACTTTACCGGTCAGGTTTTTAAGGTCCCGATCCAGCCAAACAGCACAATTCCGTTTTTCCGCCACATCGCCAAGTTCTTTGAAGAAGGCGGTTTTTTCTGAGCCTTTGCGTACGGTGACAACATCACCAGGGCGCAACAGCATGGAGGGGATGTCGGTGCGAATACCATTGACACAGAAATGCCCGTGGGTTACCAACTGGCGAGCCTGCGCCCGATTTTCGGCCAGACCGAAGCGGTAGATAATGTTATCAAACCGCATTTCGAGGTTCTGCAGCAGGTTCAAACCTGTCAAACCTCTATGTTTCAAAGCCAGACCGTAGAAACGGCGGAACTGACGTTCGAAAACGCCGTACACGCGGCGGGCTTTCTGTTTGGCGCGCAACTGGCGGGCGTAGTCAGACGCACGTTCGCTGCCGCCACCGCGGGCGCCCTGTCCGGTGCGGCCATGCTGACCGGGGGCAAATCCGCGTTTTTCAAAGGCGCATTTGGGGGTAAAACAGCGTTCACCTTTGAGGAATAGTTTTTCACCTTCACGCCGGCAGAGTTTACAAACCGGACCAATATATTTAGCCATAGTTCTGTCTTCCTCTTATTGAATTACACGCGGCGTTTCTTGGGCGGCCGGCATCCATTATGGGGAACCGGTGTGATATCCGCGATGGAGCGAACCTTAAGTCCCATGGACTGGACCGCTCGAATAGCTGACTCGCGTCCGGGGCCAGGGCCCTTGACAATCAAATCCACTTCCTGGATGCCCATTGCCTGAGCAGCTTTGATGGCTTGCTCGGCAGCCAGGCGTGCCGCGAATGGGGTGCTTTTACGAGAGCCTTTGTATCCGGCTGACCCTGAGCTGCCCCAGCACACAGTGTTTCCCTGTGTGTCGGTAACCGTCACGATTGTGTTATTGAAAGAGGCAAATACATGAACCTGCCCGGTGGACAGCGTCCGCTTTGCCTTGCGCGATACTGACGTTCGACGCGTTGAGCGTACGTTTTGTGCCATAATCCCTCGCTACATTCTTTCCAAAAAAAATTCTTGCTCGTAACGCATAGAGCATGCCCGGGCAGCCGCGGAGAGGAAGGCTCTCCGACCCGGACATGACTCTCAGCGAATTACTTCTTGGTTGCACCACGACGGCGGCCGCGACCGGCAACTGTCTTCTTCGGACCCTTACGAGTGCGAGCGTTGGTGCGGGTTCTCTGTCCGCGAGCGGGCAGATTTCTGCGGTGGCGCAGGCCGCGGTAGCAGCCAATCTCAACCAGCCGTTTGATGCTCATCTGAACTTCTCGGCGCAGATCGCCTTCAACTTTGAAGTTTTTCGCGATATATTCACGCAGAAGAGCGAGATCAGCTTCTGTGATGTCTTTAACACGAACATCCGGATTGACTTTGGTATCTGCCAGGATCCGTTTCGCGCGGGTGGGGCCAATACCATAGATATATGTCAAACCGGTTTCGATACGTTTGTTACGTGGGAGGTCAACACCTTCAATTCTTGCCATGTTCTCTTACCCCTGCCGCTGCTTATGCTTTGGGTTTTCGCAAATGACGAACAAAATGCCTTTGCGTCGAACAATTTTGCATTTTGCGCATCTTTTACCGATTGATGTCGTGACTTTCATCAAAAACTCCTTCTAATAATTGCAAAGTTAGCGACAAAGCTCTGATTATAACTGCTTTGTCGTATCGAGTCCATAGTCAGGATCATTTTCAAGCACAGTCAGAACTACCGGGCCATTGGGGGTAATGGCTGTTGTGTGTTCAAAGTGTGCTGTCAGTGACCTATCGGCGGAGACTACTGTCCATTCATCGGGCATTACCCGGGTATCAGACGTACCGATTAATACCATGGGCTCCAGAGCAATGGTCATACCGTTACGGAGCGGGGTGCCCTGCCGCGGTCTTCCATAATTTGGCGCCTGCGGACCTTCATGCATTCGCCGCCCTACTCCGTGTCCGGTATAGGTATGTGTTACATACATTCCCTGACTGCGAACATAACGTTCGATCGCATTGCCCACATCGCCAGTGGTGTTTCCATCCACCAGCTTTGAGATTCCCACGCGCAGCGCCTCTTTGGTTACTTCGATGATTTTTTGTGCCTGCTTGGAAATCTCACCTACCCCGGCGGTGAATGCGGCATCGGCAACCCAGCCTTCACACACAGTGCCGCAATCGACCGAAACGATATCCCCTTCTTTCAACTTACGATTTCCAGGAATACCATGCACCAATTCTTCATTGACGCTTACATTTGTGCTGGCCGGATAGGGATATGGACCAGGGTAGTTCAAAAAGGGTGAATAACATCCATGCTTCTTCAGCACTTCTTCGGCTGCCGCATTGAGATCGGCTGTGGTAGCTCCCGGGCGGATAGCCGCACGCGCAGCCGCGAGCGCTTCAGCATTGATCCGTCCGGCCTGCCGCATTAAGGCAAGCTCTTCAGAGGTTTTCACAGAAAGAACCCGATCCCAACTCATGTTTTATTAACCCTTTTTCAACGCTTTCAACATAAGTGAAGTGACTTGATCGATGGGCAGTGTGCCGTCAATTTCAGCCAAAACACCCAGTTTTTTGTAGTATTCAATCAAAGGACTGGTCTGTTCGAGATAGACGCTGATACGCCGTTCAACTGTTTCCTTTTTGTCATCATCACGCTGATACAGCTCGGAACCATCCACGTCGCAAACTCCGGGTTTTTTGGATGGATTGAACTTTTCGTGATAGACATGTCCCTGAGCACGGCAGGTCCAGCGGCCGCACAGACGGGTGATGAGTTCTTCAGCCGGAACGGAGATATAAGGAACACAATCCACCTTACCATTCCATTCAGCCAGCATCTTACCCAGAGCTTCTGCCTGGGCAGGGGTGCGCGGGAAACCATCCAGCAACGCGCCGGCTTTGCAGTCATCGCGCTGAAGGCGGTCTTTGATCATTTCGATGGTCAGATCGTCTGGAACCAATTCACCGCGATTCATGTATCCCTGGGCTTTTTTACCCAGTTCTGTCTGATTCTTGAGGTTTTCGCGGAAGATATCACCGGAAGAGATATGGGCCAATCCCAACTCATCGGAAATCCGTTCAGCCTGGGTTCCTTTGCCAGCCCCGGGAGGGCCAAGTAAAACGACATATGATGGCATCTCGTTACCTATCCCTTGATAAGACTTTCTTCATAACCGTGCAGTTTGAGTTCGGTTTCGATGATGGTGAAGGTATCGCGTACCACACCGACAACGATCAGCAAACCGGCGGAGGAAACCAGCAACAACCCGGAGGATGAAGCCGCCCCGGCGGGGAGGATCATTCCAACGATGTAGGGCAGAACAGCCACCAACCCGAGGAAGACGGCACCCGGAAGGGTGATACGCCGCTGTACTTTGGAAAGGTATTTCTGGGTAGGTGCTCCGCGAACAACACCGGGGATCTGGGCTCCCTGTTTTTTCAAGTTTTCACCATAGTTCTGCTGCGTGAACAACACGTCAGTATAGAAGAAGGTGAACAATACAACCATGATGAAGTACAGAACCGCGTACCAGGCATTTCCTCCGCCGAAGGTGTGGTATACACCGGTGGCGAAATTCCGCAGCCACTCCACGGTTTTCTCACTCATGAAATAGGAAGAAACAATGGCGGGGAAGGTGAGAATGGACTGGGCGAAGATCAAGGGGATCATACCGGCCATATTGACCATGAGGGGGAGTTTGCTGGTAACAGGCATGGACATGCGGTTCCCAATGCGGCGTCCGGGGAACAAAACCGGTACATTGCGGCGTCCCTGCTGTACGTAGACAATCGCGAAGATCGTCAGCAGCAGGATGGCGATGATTACCAGTAACATCCACCAGCCGTTGACCTGGTCCGCCAGAACACGGGCCAGGTTGGCCGGCATGCGAGAAACAATACCCGCAAAGATGATCAATGAAAGGCCCTGATTGGGGATGCCATATTCAGAGATCAACTGGCCCAGCCAGATGCCGATCATGGTACCGGCGATCATGCTCAACAATGTCGCCAGGGTTGGGATAAGTGCGGCACCGGTGAACCCGTAGTTTTTCAATACAGAAACACCACCGCCCAACATTGAATTGAAGATGTTGATCTGGCCAATGGCGGAGAGCGCCGCCATGGGGATGGTCAGGATCACGGTCCATTTTTCCATCCAGGCCTGGCCTTCACGCGGGTTGTCTTTCAAACGCCGCTCAAGCGCCGGGATGATGGGTACAAGAAGCTGCAGGATAATCTGAGCTGTAATGTACGGATACACACCCATTGCCAGGATGGAGAAGTTCGAAACGGTACCACCAGAAAGAAGATCAAGCAGATTGACCAGGTTTCCAGCGGCTCCGGATTGCTGAGAAAGGCTACGAATGACCTCACGGTCAATTCCTGGTACCGGTATGTTGGATAACAACCGGTACAGGGCTAACAGCAACACTGTAATGAGGAGTTTCTTGCGAATATCCTCAGACATCCATAAGTAACGCCAGGCTGACCGCTTCATTCAGGTTCTCCTTGGGTGGCGATTGCCATCAGGCAATCAATTCCACACTGCCACCGGCTTTTTCAATTTTTTCGCGGGCTGTTTTACTGATCCGGTGAACCCGGACTTTCAAGGCAACGCTTACTTCGCCGCGGCCAAGGATGACCACAGGTTCAGCCGCGCTGTGCAGCAGATTTGCCTGCGCCAGAACTTCTGGGTTGATATCAGCACCTTTTTCAAACCGGGCCAATTGGTCCAGATTGATCTCGGTGTAGTTGATCTGATTGGGTGGAGTGAATCCTTCACCACGGATGAACGGGAGTCGGCGATAGAAAGGAAGGTTACCGCCCTGGCGGTACAGGTTACCGCCCTGTCCACGGCGGGCGCCTTCACCTTTGGTACCACGGCCGGAGGTTTTGCCCTGTCCGGCTGAAATACCACGTCCAACACGCTTGCGATTCTTTTTCGCTCCGTCGTTAGGTCGTAAGTCGTTCAGTTTCATTTCTCTACCTGCTCTTCTATCTCGACAAGGTGGCTGACTTTAGCCAGCATGCCGCGAAGTACGGGGGTATCTTTGTGTTCCACAGTCTGGTGCATCTTGTGCAGTCCAAGGGCAAACAGAGTTCGCTTTGTACGGTCTGTATACCCGATAGCACTGCGAACAAGTGTTACCCGGACCATTTTTTCAGGTGCGGCTTTCTTAGTCATTCTTCCTCCGCTCCCAGAAGGGTTGAATCTCTTTCACGGGTTTCCCGCGGTGGGCAGATTCTTCCGTCGCAGATTTCAACTGTTCCAGAGCGTCAAAGGTAGCCTGAACAACGTTCAGAACGTTGGCGCTGCCCAGAGATTTGGTCAGGATATCGTGAATGCCGGCAGATTCCAGGACGGCACGAACACCGCCTCCTGCAATAACACCGGTACCGGGAGAAGCGGGTTTTAAGAGAACCCGCGCGCCGGCTACACGCCCCATAACTTCGTGGGGGATGGTTGTGCCAGAAAGGTTCATCTGGCGCATGCTTTTATGAGCGTGATCTGTCGCTTTGCGCATGGCATCGGGAACCGCATTGGCTTTGCCAACACCGAGGCCGATCTTGCCTTTGTTATCGCCAGCCACAACCGTAACACGGAAAGAAAACCGGCGGCCGCCTTTGACTACTTTGGCAACGCGGGCGATTTCGATGACGCGCTCGTCAAATTGTTGTTCTAATGGTTGATATTCTTGTTCCATAATCAGCCCTCAATCATCGCTTTCCGGCTAGAAATCCAGCCCGGCTTCGCGGGCAGCATCAGCCAGAGCTTTGACACGGCCCATATATCGGAAACCACCGCGGTCAAAGACGACCTTATCAATACCCTTGCTTTTGGCACGTTCCGCAACGGCCTTCCCGATCAGTTTTGCCTGTTCGGTTTTTGTGACCTTCGCGGCGGAGGCACGTAATTCACGGTCAACGCTGGAAGCGCTGGCGAGGGTCTTTCCTTCCGAGTCATCGATTACCTGGACGTAGATTTCCGCTGTGCTGCGGAAAACGGCCAGACGAGGACGTTCGGGAGTTCCGGTAATATTCTTGCGAACACGCTCGTGTCGGCGGATTCGCGCTTCAGAACGGGATGTTTTCGCCATATCCAGTACCTTTACTTCTTGCCTTTGGCTTTGCCAGATTTTCCGGCCTTGCGGCGGATCTTTTCACCCAGATAATGAATACCCTTGCCTTTGTATGGTTCGGGGGGGCGAATCTTGCGGATATCAGCACATATCTGTCCGATCTGTTCGATATCTTTGCCCATCACTTTTATCTGCCGGGTTTTGGTATCAACATCGTACGTGATACCTTCCGGAGGGGTGAGTTCAATTGGGTGAGAAAAGCCCAGGAACAGCACAAGGTTTGCGCCATTCATTTCAGCGCGGTAACCGACGCCGTCGATTTCCAGAACCTTGGTGAAACCGGTGCTTACACCCGTTACCATATTTTGAATTAGAGCTCGCGTAGTACCGTGGAGCGCGCGCACAGTGGCTACTTCGGATGTGCGTTCCACGATAACCTGACCATTGTCCAGTTTGATATTCAATGAAGGTGAGAATGTGCGAGACATCTCTCCTTTAGGCCCTTTAATATTTACACTAGAACCATTGATATCAATCTGCACACCGGCCGGGACCGCGACGGGGGTCAAACCAATTCGAGACACAGTTCATTCCTCCTTGGCTACCAGACCTTGCACAGGATTTCGCCGCCAACACCAAGCTGGCGAGCGCGCTGCCCGGTCATGATCCCTTTCGGGGTGGATAAGATTGAAATACCCATACCAGATAGAACCCAGGGAATATCCTGTTTCTGGGTGTAAACCCGGCGGCCGGGGCGGCTGACACGTTCGAGACCGGTGATGACCGGTTTGCGGGAACGGCGTTCGCCAACATATTTCAATTTGACACGCAGCACAGGCTGCTTACTGTTTTCTTCCGACACTACTTCCTCGTATCCTTCAATGTAACCTTCTTCTTTGAGGATGCGGGCGATCTCGGTCTTAATTCGGGTGCGTGGCATAGCCACAGCCGCCTGTCCGATCATCACGCCATTGCGGATACGGGTCAGCATATCGGAGATAGGATCATTAACACTCATTCTGTTTTCTCCTTTGCGCCGATTACCAGGACGACTTTACTACGCCAGGAATTTTGCCTTCCAGCGCTAATTCGCGGAAGCAGATACGGCACAATCCAAAGCGGCGAATGTATCCACGCGGTCGGCCACATTTCTGGCAGCGATTGCGCACCATGTTGGCATATTTTCGCCGTTGTTCACGGTAAGTCATGCAAGTCTTTGCCATATTAACCCTTCCTGAAAGGCATGCCGAGTTCGCGCAGCAGTGATGCCGCATGTTCGTCATTGGCTGCCGTTGTAACCATGGTGATTTCCATGCCACGCACTTTGTCGATCTTGTCGTACTCAATTTCGGGGAAGATCAACTGATCGCGCAGTCCCAGGGTGTAGTTGCCGCGGCCGTCAAAAGCCTCAGCAGATACACCGCGGAAGTCGCGCACACGGGGCAGGACAACATTCATCAACCGGTCGAGGAAAGACCACATGCGCTCTCCACGCAGTGTGACTTTGACTCCGATCGCTCGTCCTTCACGAAGTTTGAAGTTGGAAATGGACTTTTTGGCTTTTGTGATCACAGGTTTCTGACCGGTAATGGTGGTCAGATCGATCACGGCAGCATCCAGAGTTTTCGGATTGTCATTGGCTTCGCCCATACCGATGTTGACAACAACCTTCTGCAGGCGGGGAACCTGCATAACATTGTCAAGCTCCAGTGACTTCATCAAGGAGGGCACAATTTCTTTTTGGTAGCGTTCTTTTAGTTGGTTCATCTATTGCTCTCCCTGTCTATTTCTCATCAATCAGGGCGCTGCATTTCTTGCACATACGCTGGCTTTTTTCACCCTGGCGAGAAAGCTCGACACGGGTAGTCTTGCTGCATTTCGGGCAGACCAGCATTACGTTCGAAATGTCGATGGGGGCTTCAAAACGTACCTTGCCGGGTTTGATGGTTTTACCCTGGCTTTGCACCTGTTTTTGATGTTTGGTGCGCATATTGATGCCCTGAACGATGACACGATGCTCATCAGGATACACTTTGATGATTTCGCCGCGTTTGCCGCGTTCATCTTCGCGTCCTGTGATTACTTCTACCAGATCACCTTTTCGAATCTTTATGTTCATATTTCCGCTCCTATCCCTAAATGACTTCCGGAGCCAGGGATATGATTTTCATAAAGCCTTTTTCGCGCAGTTCGCGAGCGACGGGGCCGAAGATGCGGGTGCCTTTGGGATTCTGTCCATCATTGTCCAGGATCACAGCGGCATTATCATCGAACCGGATAGAGGAACCATCTTCACGGCGCCATTCTTTCGCGCAGCGCACGATAACAGCTTTGACCACATCGCTCTTTTTTACAGAACCCTGCGGTGCTGCGGACTTTACGGTGGCAATCACGATATCGCCTACAGCGCCATATTTACGGCGTGAACCGCCTTCCACATGGATTACCAGCAATTCGCGAGCGCCTGTATTATCGGCAACTTTGATACGACTTTCCTGTTGAATCATCGGTTACTCTCCTTTTGACGTTTCTGCCGGAGTAGCAGCCTTTTTCAGGATGGTCTCAACAGCCCAGCGTTTTTCTTTAGAAAGCGGGCGGGTTTCAACGATCTGTACCTGATCGCCGATCTGACAGCCGATTTCATCATGAGCTTTGACACTTTTGCTCAGATGAACAACTTTTTTGTAGATCGGGTGCCGGTAGGTACGAGTGATTTCAACCACAACGGTTTTCATCATCTTATTACTGGTTACTATTCCAGCCAAACGACGGCGCTCGTTCATTTGTCACCTTCCTTTGCAGGAGTAAGTTCACGTTCCCGCAGAAGTGTTTCGTATCGGGCGATCATGCGGCGGGTGGCAGGGATACGCGATGTATCGGTCAGTTGTCCGGTGACAACTTGAAACCGCAGGTTCATTATTTCCTGCCGGGCATCCTGAAGCTTAGATCGAAGTTCTTCTGTAGAAAGCAGGCGGAGTTCTGAATTTTTCATGCCTGGTCTCCCGTTCCATCCTGACGGCCGATAACACGGGTCTTGATGGGAAATTTATAGGTAGCCTGGGTCAGGGCTTCGATAGCCTGTTCGTTGGGAAGTCCACCAATTTCGAACATAATACGTCCGGGGCGAACAACCGCTACCCAGTATTCAACATTACCTTTACCCTTACCCATACGAGTTTCGGGAGGGCGGTGGGTATAAGGTTTATCCGGAAAGATCCGGATCCACACTTTCCCACGGCGTTTCATGTGATGAACAATGGCACGCCGGGCAGCTTCGATCTGGCGGGCTGTGATCCAACCCGGTTCCAGAGCCTGCAGGCCGTATTCGCCGGTCAAGACTTCTGCACCTCGCAGAGCTTTTCCGCGCATGCGACCGCGCATCTGCTTGCGCCATTTGACACGCTTTGGCATTAACATAGTTGGCACCTCTCTCAAATCCGGGTTCGTAAACCCGGCAATAGTTTACTCGCTGACGTAAACGCCTTCGGTGGATTCGACTTTTTCTTCCACAGTTGGAAGAACTTCACCTTTGTAGACCCAGACTTTGACGCCGATGCGTCCGTACTGGGTAAGGGCTTCACCACGGGCGAAGTCCATGTTTGCGCGGAGTGTCTGCAGAGGGACACGACCTTCACGCAGCCACACGGTGCGGGCCATTTCAGCGCCGCTCAAACGGCCGGCAACTTCAATTTTGATGCCCTGGGCACCCTGGCGGATAGCCTGCTGCAAAGCGCGTTTCATGGCACGGCGGTAGCTGACACGACGTTCGATCTGGCCGGCGATATTCATGGCTACAAGGTAGGCATCCATATCGGGGCTTTTGATCTCTTTGATCTCAAGATCGATCTTCTTTCCGGTCAGAGCTTCCAGATCCTGGCGGATCTTTTTCACACTATCGCCTTTGCGTCCGATCAAAATACCGGGTTTGGCGGTGTGAACAACAACTTTCACTTTACCGGGGAAGCGTTCAACTTCTACGTGTGAGACACCGGCCTTTTCAGTCGCTTCGCGGATCATTTCGCGAATGGCGAAATCTTGATGCAACTGTGTGCGGTATTCGGCCCCTTCGGCGAACCAACGGCCTTCCCACGGTTGATTGATATTTAGACGAAATCCAATTGGATGAACTTTACGACCCATATGATCTCCTGGTCTAATCCTTTAGTCTGCTCTCGTTGCCGAGCGGGGCGCCTATGAGGCGCGCTCCCGCAGGACAACCGTAATGTGAGAGGAACGGCGCAGTACCGGTTTGAAACGTCCACGGGCTCCGAAGCGGCGCCACTTGCGAGTGGGGGCTTCATCAGCGGTAATACGGTAGACGATCAAATCTTCGCGGCTGACGCCAAAATTCTCTTCGGCGTTAGCTACAGCGGAGGCCAGCACTTTGTAAACAGGTGCAGCCGCTCCGTTGGTCAGGAACTTCAACGTATTCAGTGCCTGAACAGCCGGTTTTCCTCTCACCAGGTCGATAACCAGGCGAGCTTTCTGGGCTGAGACAGTTGAATTCGACAGTTTAGCTCGAATATCGGTAGCCATTGTTTACTTCCCTCCCTTGCCAGAAGCCTTTTCAGACATGTGGCCGCGGAAGTGGCGGGTCGGGGCGAATTCGCCGAGTTTATGACCAACCATGTTTTCTGTTACATAGATCGGAACATGGCGCCGGCCGTCATGTACGGCGATGGTGTGGCCAACCATCTGGGGGAAGATGGTGCTGGCCCGGCTCCAGGTGCGAATGACTTTCTTCTCGCCCTTGGTATTCATGATTTCGATCTTTTTCAAAAGCTTGGGCTCAATGAACGGCCCTTTTTTCAGCGATCGTGACATAAGTGCGTCCCTCTTTCTCGCTTAATCTCGGTTTAGCGGTTACCCGCAGTGCGGCGGCGAACAATGAACTTGTCGCTAACCTTGTTGCGGCGGGTTTTGTAACCGCGTGTAGGACGGCCCCAGGGGCTCTTGGGACCCGGCATACCGGCAGGCTGACGGCCTTCACCACCACCATGCGGATGGTCGCGCGGAGACATTGCTGTTCCACGAACTGTGGGGCGGATGCCCATGTGGCGCTTGCGGCCGGCTTTGCCCAGTTTCACATTGCTGTGGTCAACATTACCAACCTGTCCGATGGTTGCGTAGCATACCTGCAGTACCAGGCGGACTTCGCCGGAGGGCAGGCGGATCTGCGCGTAATCGCCTTCTTTGGCCAGCAACTGAGCGGCTGAACCAGCGGAACGGACCAGTTGGCCGCCCTTACCGGGTTTGAGCTCGATGTTGTGTACCATGGTTCCAACCGGAATATTGGAAATGGGCAGGCTGTTGCCGGTGCGGATTTCCGCCTGCGGGCCGGCGACAATGGTATCGCCAACTTTCAGGCCAAGAGGGGCAACAATGTAACGTTTTTCACCATCAGCGTAAACAATCAGCGCCAGGCGAGCGGTGCGGTTCGGATCGTATTCGATCGCGGAGACTTTACCGGGGATGGACAGCTTGTTGCGTTTGTAGTCAACCAGGCGGATGTATTGTTTGTTTCCGCCGCCCTGATGGCGTACGGTAACACGGCCATAGCTGTTGCGGCCGCCGTGACCGAGACGAGCTACGATCAGGGAGCGTTCCGGTTTGCTTTTGGTGATTTCTTCAAAGGTATACCCGGTCATATTGCGCAGACTGGGTGTTATGGGTTTGTAAACTTTAACAGCCATTACTCCACCCCTTCAAACATAGGGATTCGGGCATCAGCAGGCAGGGTAACGATGGCTTTCTTGTAGCCGCTGTTGCGTACGGTTAACCGTCGGCTGCGGGCACGACGAGTGCGTTTAGCCGGTGCGTTAATCACGTTCACCGATAAGACTGTTACATTGAATACTTTTTCTACAGCGTCTTTCACCATGGTTTTGGTAGCATCAGAAGCCACTTCGAACACATACTGGTGAAGCTTGCCAACCTGGTAGTTGGATTTTTCAGTAACAATCGGCCGGCGGAGTACATCATAAATTGTTGTCATGTCAGCCTCCAACCTAACCCAGATTTGTGGCAATGACATCCAGGACTGCTTCAGGCAGTACCAGTTTGTCAAAAACCATCAGGTCGCGGATATTGAGGTAACCAGCCATTAAAACTTTGGTATCAGGCAGGTTATTAGTAGAACGAAGAACCCACTCAGTAGACTCATTCTTTTCAGAGATCAGCACCAGAGCGCTTGAATCGCCTACAAGATTGTTGAGGGCAGCGGCCATCAAACGGGTCTTGGGTTCTGCAAGTTTCATTTCGTCTACAACAACGATATTGGATTCGGCCGCTTTGACAGTTAAAGCAGAGCGAATCGCAGCCCGGCGCATTTTCAACGGCATGGATTGAGTGTACAGATGCGGATGCGGTGTATGAGCGCCGCCGCCGCCTTTCCAGACAGGAGACCGGGATGATCCCTGACGGGCACGTCCGGTTCCTTTCTGGCGCCACGGTTTCTTTCCGCCACCCGAAACGTCGCTGCGGGTTTTGGTCTGATGAGTGCCAAGTCGGGCATTAGCCATCTGGCGTTGAAACGCCTGGTGCATTAAATCAAGGTTGATGGGGGCTTCAAAAACCGCGGGCGGCAATTCCACCGTGCGAACTTTTTTACCTTCCATGTTCAAAACATCAATTTGCATAGTCATTACTCCTCGTGCGAGATTTGCAGGCAATCAGCGCCTACTGTTTCCTCGCCTCCTTGACCATGACCAGACCGTTGCGGGAACCCGGAATGGCTCCGCGGACTCCGATCAGATTTCGTTCTACATCCACCAGGACGACTTTTAAGTTCTGCGCAGTGACTCGATCATTGCCCATATGACCGGCACCACGGGCACCTTTATAAACACGGCCTGGTGTGGTTCCTGAACTGCGGGAACCCGGAGCGCGTTCACGATCTGACTGACCGTGTGTAGCGGGGCCTCCGCGGAAATGGTATCGTTTGACACCACCCTGGAAACCTTTACCTTTGCTGGTACCAATGACATCCACAGTATCACCGGTCGCGAACAGGTCAACTTTTACCTGATCACCAACGGAAACGCCGGGATCTTTTACTACGAATTCACGCAGGAATCGCAGTGGGGGAATGTTGCTTTTTTTAAGGTGGCCTAACTCACCGCCAGACAACCTTTTCGGCTTTACTTCGTCAAAACCAAGCTGCACAGCCGAGTAACCCTCTTTACCGGGTGTGCGGACCTGGGTAACGAAACATGGCCCAGCTTCGATGATTGTTACCGGAACAGCCGCGCCGTTCTCATCGAAAATCTGGGTCATGCCGATTTTCTTCCCAATGAGCCCTTTCAACATCTCAGTTTTCTCCTTCGATCTTTATTTCATGACGAGACTGTCAGCCTGGGCCAGGCTGCATCATCTCCGCACGCAGGGCAGTCAGCCTGTTTTCGGCGGCCTGTTTACCACCGGAGGAACCTGCTCTTACCTTGCCTTGTACGTTTTAAGCGTACCGAGTATATCACGGTTATGGTTTTTATACCAGATTACCGCGGAAACCCGGGGTTTTCATTTTGTAAGGTTGGCCTTTACACCACTCTGATCGAAGCGGTTTTTCTTGTCAGATATTCCGCTTCGATCAGTATGGATGGCGAAGAGTTTAAAAAACCCGATTAGATTTTGATTTCGATATCGACGCCAGCGGGCAGATTGAGCCGCATCAGCATATCGATGGTTTTGGAATCAGGTTCCAGCACATCGATCATACGATTATGGGTTCGGATCTCAAAGTGCTCGTGGGAATCTTTATCAATAAAGGATGAGCGACGAACAGTGAATCGTTCAACTTTGGTCGGAAGCGGGACAGGGCCTACTACCTGTGCCCCACTTCGTTCGGCGGTTTCCACAATGCGTTTGGCAGACTGATCCAACACGCGGTGGTCATACGCCTTCAAACGGATACGGATTTTTTGTTTTGCCATCATGGGACACCTTAAGCGATAATCTTAGTGATGACACCCGCGCCGACGGTCAGACCGCCTTCGCGAATGGCGAATTTAGAACCCTGTTCCAACGCGACCGGAATGATCAGCTCGACTTCCATGTTCACGTTGTCTCCCGGCATAACCATTTCTACGCCATCCGGCAGTTTGATGTTGCCGGTCACGTCCATGGTCCGGATGTAGAACTGCGGGCGGTAGCCGCTGAAGAACGCTTTGTGACGGCCGCCTTCTTCTTTCTTCAATACGTACACTTCCGCGTTGAACTTGGTGTGCGGGGTGATGCTGCCCGGTTTGGCGATAACCATACCGCGTTCCACGTCATTGCGCTCAATACCGCGCAATAACAGACCCAGGTTGTCTCCAGCCTGACCTTCGTCCAGCAGCTTGTGGAACATTTCCACACCGGTCACGACCGAGTTCTTGCTCTTTTCCTGCAGACCCACGATTTCAACCGGATCGCCCACTTTGATCTTGCCGCGATCCACACGACCGGTCACCACGGTGCCGCGGCCTTTGATCGAGAACACATCTTCCACCGGCATCATGAACGGTTTGTCCAGGGCGCGCTCAGGTGTGGGAATGTACTCGTCAACTACGCGCAGCAGTTCTTTGATACAGGCGTATTCCGGAGCGTTCGGGTCGGTCGAGGGGCTTTCCAGCGCCTTCAAAGCCGAACCGCGCACGATCGGGGTGGTATCGCCCGGGTATTTGTATTCGTTCAGCATTTCGCGCAGTTCCATTTCAACCAGTTCGAGCAATTCGGGATCGCCCATCTGATCGATTTTGTTCAGGAACACCACGATGCTGGGAACTTCCACCTGGTAGGCCAGCAGAACGTGTTCTTTGGTCTGGGGCATCGGGCCGTCGGGAGCTGCCACTACGAGAATGGCTCCGTCTACCTGCGCCGCACCGGTGATCATGTTTTTGATGTAGTCACGGTGACCCGGCATGTCTACATGGGCATAGTGACGCGATTCGGTCTCGTACTCAACATGCGCGATGTTGATCGTAATACCGCGAGCTTTTTCTTCCGGCGCGTTATCGATCTGATCGTACGCGCGGAAATCCGCTTTGCCCAGAAAACCACAATACTTGGTAATGGCCGCGGTCAAGGTGGTTTTGCCATGGTCAATGTGACCCATGGTACCAACATTTACATGCGGCTTCGATCGGTCAAACTTCTGCTTCGCCATATGGTACGTTTCTCCTTAATAATTGCAGGTAAATAGTAGTCGGTTTATTTCAAAACTTTTTCCGCAACCGATTCAGAAACCGGCGCGTAATGATCAAATTCCATGGTGAACACACCACGCCCCTGGGTTGAAGATCGCAGATCCGTAGCATAGCCAAACATTTCTGCCATAGGCACATGGCAGCGGACTGCCTGAGCATTGCCGGGGCGTACTTCAGTGGATTGAATGATGCCGCGGCGCGAACTAAGCTGACCGAGCACATCACCAAAGAACTCTTCCGGAACAACAACTTCAACTTTCATGATAGGCTCAAGAAGGACAGGCGCCCCCTTCTGCATGGCTTCTTTGAAACCCAGAATGGCTGCCATTTTGAAAGCCATTTCACTGGAGTCGACTTCATGGAAAGAGCCGTCAACCAATTGAATTTTGACATCGGTCACAGGGTAACCGCCGAGAACACCGCTCTCAACAGCCTCTTTGACGCCTTTTTCAACCGCGGGAATGTATTCTCGCGGAATGGCGCCGCCTGTGATCTTATCTTCAAAAACTATGCCGCTGCCGGTTTCACCCGGATCCAGTTGGAAGACCACATGACCGTACTGTCCATGACCGCCAGATTGTTTGGCATATTTGTAAGAGTATTTCTGGACAGGTTTAGTGATAGTCTCGTGGTAGGCAACACGCGGTTTACCAATGTTGGCCTGTACTCTGAACTCTCGCAGAAGTCGATCAACCAGAATATCGAGGTGAAGCTCACCCATACCTTTGATGATCGTCTGGCCAGTATCATTATCGGTCATGACAATATATGTAGGATCTTCTTCAGCGAGTTTCTGAAGGGCTTCACCCATCTTCTCCTGGTCAACCGTCGTCTTCGGTTCAATAGCCACCGAAATTACGGGTTCAGGGAAGGAAATTGATTCCAGTGTAATGGGGTCAGCGGCGTCACAAAGAGTGTCGCCGGTGAAACTTTCTTTCAGTCCGAGTACGGCGGCAATATCGCCAGCCAGCACTTCCTGAATGTCTTCACGACGATCGGCATACATACGAATAAGGCGGCCGATGCGTTCTTTCTTTCCTTTAACTGAGTTGTATACCGCAGTACCTGTGGTGATCTTGCCAGAGTAAACACGGAAATAGGAAAGACGGCCCACATAGGGGTCCGTAACGATCTTAAATACCAGAGCGCTCATGGGTGCGTCATCTTCAGCCGGGCGTGATATTTCTTCTCCAGCAGCATTGGTGCCTTTTACCGCTGCGATATCCAGTGGAGAGGGCAGGTAATCGATAACGGCATCCAGTACCTGTTGCACGCCTTTATTCTTCAGAGAAGAACCGGTGAAAACGGCCGTTGCCCGGTTTTCAATAACGCCTTTTCGTAATCCCGCTTTTAATTCCTCAATAGTCAATTCTTCACCTTCGAGGAATTTGACGGTGAGATCGTCATCCAGTTCAGCGATCTTTTCTACCATGAATGCCCGGGCTTCTTCAGCCGCGGCTTTCAGTTCAGCAGGGATTTCAGCGTAGGTTTCCTGTTTACCCAGTTCATCTTCATAATAGATGGCCTTCATCGTCAACAGGTCAACTACGCCCTTAAAATTGGATTCTGAACCGATGGGAAGCTGCATCGGGATCGGATTTGCGCCCAATCGTTGGCGGATACTTTCAACCGTACGCTCAAAGCTCGCGCCGATCCGGTCCATCTTATTGGCAAAACAGATACGCGGAACATTATACCGATCTGCCTGCCGCCATACAGTTTCACTCTGGGGTTCAACACCCTGAACAGAATCAAAAACAACCACACCACCGTCCAGAACGCGCAAAGAGCGTTGGACTTCAGCCGTGAAGTCGATGTGTCCGGGAGTATCGATCACGTTGATCTGATATCCCTTCCACTCCGCTGTAACAGCCGCAGATACGATGGTAATGCCCCGTTCGCGTTCCTGGACCATCCAGTCGGTGACAGTATTGCCTTCATCGACATTACCCAACCGGTACGTTTTACCCGTATAGAACAGGATCCGTTCGGTTGTGGTGGTCTTTCCGGCATCAATATGAGCGATAATGCCGATGTTACGGTATCGCTCCAGGGGAAAATTACGCGCCATTCAATATCCTACACTTAATAAGAGTCAAATACGATTTCCGTGAGATCAGGCGCGATAGTGTGAAAAAGCGCGGTTGGCTTCAGCCATTTTGTGGGTTTCTTCGCGCTTGCGCACGGCAGTACCCTGGTTGTTGGCTGCATCCAGAATCTCAGCGGAGAGTTTTTCAGCAAACGATTTACCGGTCCGGGCTTTGGATGCGTCAATAATCCAACGCATGGCAAGTGTCATGCGGCGGGATGTCGGAACTTCCATAGGAACCTGGTAGGTAGCACCACCAACACGGCGGGGGCGGACTTCCATGATGGGACCGACATTTTTGAGCGCAAGATCATACACTTCGATCGGGTTTTTGCCGGTCTTTTCCTGGACGATGTCCATCGCATCGTAGATCAAGGATTCAGCGGTGCTTTTCTTTCCACGGCGCATTACGCGGTGGATGAGTAACTGCAATGGAACGCTAGAGTACTTGCGATCCGGATTAACTTCACGTGCTTCAGGTTTATTGCGTCGAGACATACCACTCTCTCCGGTTAGTATCTAAATTCGGGTTATTTCGGCTGTTTGGCGCCGTATTTTGAACGAGCCTGGGCACGCTTGGCAACGCCAGTTGTATCCAGAGTTCCGCGGACGATGTGATAACGCACACCGGGAAGGTCTTTTACGCGGCCGCCGCGAACGAGCACAACAGAGTGCTCCTGAAGTTGATGTCCTTCGCCGGGAATGTACGCGGTCACTTCAATACCGTTTGACAACCGAACACGGGCAATTTTTCGCAGAGCGGAGTTCGGTTTTTTCGGTGTCATGGTACGAACTACGGTACAGACACCACGTTTCTGAGGAGCGCCAACTTGTTTTTCACGGCGCTGCTTTACCGTATTCAGGGTGTAGAGCAAAGCAGGGGCTTTGCTTTTAACTTTTTTGGTCTGGCGACCTTTGCGGATCAATTGATTGATGGTAGGCACGTCTTCTCTCCAAAAAAAACCATCTCGAATAATTTCTGATTGTTGCTCTGTTCTTCCAACAAGCAAGGCCATCTATATACTTGCTGCGATGGCCTCACCATGATCATCAGGGTACAGAACAGAGGACGGAAACAGGGCAACGGAGGGCGATTATAGCACGGGGATGGGTCACCGTCAAGCTAAGCCACCACCCGACAGGACAGACAGGTCTTCACCCAGGCCCAGCAGGTCAATTCCCATGCGCGGGGGTTTAACCCTTTCTTCATCCTTTCCGAAACGGATTATTTCTCCGTTGCTCATTACGGCTTCCACACCCAACCCGAGGCTTTGCAGTTCTTTTACCAGAACCCGGAATGACGCGGGAATGCTCGGTTCTTCAATCGGTTCGCCTTTGACAATTGCTTCGTAGGCATTTACACGACCCTGAACATCATCCGATTTAACGGTGAGCATCTCTTGCAGGGTGTAGGCGGCGCCATAAGCTTCCAGCGCCCAAACTTCCATTTCTCCGAAGCGTTGCCCACCGAACTGTGCCTTACCGCCCAGAGGCTGTTGAGTGACCAGGCTGTAGGGGCCGGTCGAGCGGGCGTGCACTTTATCTTCAACAAGGTGGTGCAACTTCAGCATCGTCATCACGCCGACAGTCACTGGCTGGTCATATGTGGAACCCGATTTGCCATCGCGCAGGATCTGCTTGCCAAGGATTGGCATAGGCTGACCGGATTCGACCATAAATGCCTGGGCGCGTTCACGAATTGTGTTGTCATCAAGACCGGTTGTATCCACTCCGAATGCCTCCAGCCATAATTTGAGGCATACGGTGATCGCCACCGGATCTTTATTTTCAGAATCTTCCACGGTGTGGTGAGAAGCAAAGTTAGTGATGGTATCGGGGTCATACCCCTTTTCTCGCAGCCACTGTTCCACTACAGCCCGCCGCGCATACGCCGGATCAGTAGCCAGTTGACTGACATCGTAACCTTTTTCACCTAACCATTGTTCAAGGAAAAGCATGCGAACTTCGTCATCATCGCGGATACTTTCGGGGGAATAATCCTGGTCTTTCAACCAGTTCCACGCTTTCTCCGCGACTTCCTTCCACGCTTCATCAATTAACCACGCGCGGGAGAGTTCGGCTTCGATTTCTTTTTCATCGGCACCGTCAAATACCGGAGTTATGGCACGGAAACCCATTTGTTTGGCCGCCCATCCAAGATGTGTCTCGAGGATCTGGCCGATGTTCATACGGCCTGGAACACCAAGCGGGTTTAAGATGATGTCCACAGGATTTCCGTCTTCCAGATAGGGCATATCTTCGACAGGAACAACCCGTGATACCACACCTTTATTACCGTGACGGCCAGCCATTTTATCGCCCGCGGTGATCTTGCGGCGCTGAGCTACCGATACGCGGACCATCTTGTCAACACCGGCAGAAAGGTCGGTGTTATCTTCACGGGTGAACACTTTGACATCAACCACTTTACCGCGTTCACCGTGAGGCATGCGTAATGATGTGTCTTTTACGTCTCGAGATTTTTCTCCGAAGATGGCACGCAACAGGCGTTCTTCAGGAGTAAGTTCTTTTTCACCTTTGGGGGTAATCTTGCCGACCAGAATATCATTCGGGCCAACTTCGGCACCAATACGAATGATGCCAGATTCGTCCAAGTCTTTGATCGCGTCTTCACCCACGTTAGGGATATCGCGGGTAATCTCTTCAGGACCCAGTTTGGTATCGCGGGCTTCCACTTCATATTTCTCGATGTGAACCGAGGTGAAGCGGTCATCCTGCACCAGGCGTTCGCTGATCAGAATGGCGTCTTCAAAGTTGCCGCCTTCCCATGAGACAAAGGCAACGACCACGTTCTGTCCGAGTGCCAGGTTGCCCTGATTGGTAGAAGATGAATCAGCCAGGATGTGGCCTTTCTTCACCTTTTGACCTTTGACCACAGCGGGGCGTTGGTCGATGCAGGTACTCTGATTGGAGCGCTGGTACTTGCGCAGGTTATAGGTCTTAACGCCATTGGCGGAGCGCATGATCACCTGACGGCCCGTAACAGAAATCACTTCACCATCTTCTTCTGCCACTACCACCTGCCCCGAATCCAGTGCGGCAAACTCTTCCATACCGGTGGAAATGATCGGAATATCCGGGCTCACCAACGGAACAGCCTGGGCCATCATGTTCGAGCCCATCAACGCGCGGTTCGCGTCGTCATGCTCGAGGAAGGGGATCAACGCGGCGCTGATACCCACAACCTGGTTCGGCGCGACGTCCATGTAGTTGACGGCATCTGGCGACTGGATCACGAAGTCATTGTGGTGACGGCAGGTAATGTGCTCTTCCACAAATTCGGAGTGGCGATCGAGAACGGAATTCGCCTGGGCAATGATGAATTTATCTTCTGCATCCGCAGATAGGTATTCCACCTCATCCGTCACAAACGGGTAAACAAAGATAGTGCGGTTTAATTTGGCAATCGCCGGCAGCATCTCTTTTGTGATACGGTCGTCTTTTTTGGCGATGACCGTGCCCGATTCTGAGACCAGGTCTTCGCGCAGACGGCGGCCTTCCAGCTTTGGATCGGAAGAAGACAGGGCTTTAGAGATGCGGCGGTACGGTGTTTCAATGAAGCCGTATTCATTCACCCGGGCGAATGACGCCAGACGTCCGATCAAACCGATGTTCGGGCCTTCCGGTGTTTCGATGGGGCAAATACGTCCGTAGTGTGAATGGTGAACATCGCGCACGTCAAACCCGGCACGTTCGCGGCGCAGACCGCCGGGACCCAGGGCAGACAGTGTGCGTTTATGCCGCAGTTCCGCCAGGGGGTTGGTTTGATCCATGAACTGTGACAACTGACTGCTGCCAAAGAATTCGCGCAACGCGGCCACAACAGGCCGGATGTTGATCAGGGAAACGGGCGAAACCTGTTCCTGATCGCGAATGGACATACGCTCTTTAATTACGCGTTCCATACGGCGCATGCCGATGCGCAGTTTGTTCTGGATCAATTCGCCAACGGTTTTGACACGGCGGTTACCAAGATGGTCGATGTCGTCGCGTTCTTCTTTTTCGTTGTTGATCAGGATCATGCGGCGAACCAGGTAGACAATATCCCAGGCGGTCACCGTTCGGTGCGTCACGGGGATCTTGTCAACCAGGTCGAGTTTCTGGTTCAGTTTGTAGCGGCCGACACGTTCCAGGTCATAATGGCGCTGGTCGAACAACTGCTCGATCATGAAAGCGCGGGCGTTATCCAGGTTGGCCGGATCGCCGGGGCGCATACGCTTGAAGAATTCCAATAACGCGGCCTGGGCTATGGTGAGACCGCCCGTCAGGTTCCAGATCGGTTCCTGGCGCATGGAATTGGTGATGAACATACGGTCGACATTGTTATCGACATCCTGGAAGAGTGATATCAACTCTTCGTCTGAGCCGGTCTTCAGAGGCGATTCCGGAAGGCCGTCACTTACAGCCGCCAGAGCGCGCAGGAAAATGGTGATCGGTACAGTGCGTTTGCGGTTGAATTTGAGGATGATGTAGTCATTTTTGCGGGTTTCGAATTCCATCCAGGCGCCGCGATCAGGAATCAGCTTCGCGTTTGCCAGGAAATGGCCGGTTGCCCGGTCTTGTGTGGCTTCGAAATAAACACCCGGAGAGCGAATAAGCTGTGAAACCACCACGCGTTCCGTGCCGTTGATAATAAAGGTGCCCTTGTCGGTCATCTCAGGGAAATCTCCCAGGAAGATTTCCGTGCGGACCGGACTTGGAACTTCGGGGCCTTCCAACAATACCGTGACAAACAACGGAGACGCATAGGTGAGATCGCGTTCCACGCATTCTTCCATCGAATGCTTGGGTTCACCAAATCGGTATCTCAGGTCCCACTCTTTCAGTCTCTCGTCGTAACTCGGGAAATGCAACCGCATTCCCTTGTTGTAGGATTCGATGGGAGAGATCTCATTGAAGAGATCCCCCAGATTGTCGGTTTTTAGCCGGCGAAACGAATCCAGTTGAATATCAATTAAATTCGGTAAATTAAAAACAGATGGGATACGCGCGAAATTTTTGGTTTCAAACTCGGAAGCCATGTCTACTCCTGGTTAAACGTGGCGAAAGGGGGAGAAAAACCTTCCACCCTTCGATAGTTAGGCAATTGGTGAGTATATCAAAAAGAATTGTCAAATGCAAGTGTTTTTAAAAATTGAAAAATCGGAATCAATGCTTTTCTATTCTACTCGATACTTCTCAATTTATGTCCCGGAGAGTCCGCCTATTTTTCAGACAATTCAGGCGAACTCTCCGGACTTCAATTCAGGTCACGATGCCAGATCCGGCAGTCCATACAGTTGACGGCGGACGATCTGACGTTCTTCGTGTTGAAGGAGCAAAATAGCCTCCCCTGTTAGCCGTTCACGCAATTCCAGAGGCATTTCAAGTGAAATGGTAAAGATAGTATGGATCACATCCGGGTCATCATCAGCGGCAATGCGGTTGATGGAGACTTTTCCGCAACCGGTGCACACGTGGATCACCATCAACTCGCCGACGGCACAGCCATACTTTTTGTTCACGCGTTTGACTGTCAACCCAACGGGTTCCATACGGCTCAGGCAATCTGACTTTCGGTCTCCGGGGGTGATGTCCATGTGGCGTGACCACAAACAGCGCGGGCAGTGGTTGCGATTATTCACACCTGATAGTTCACGATTTTGTGTAACAAAGAAACCGCAATTTCGGCATTTAAAATTCTGGGTGTCATAAATCACCCGGCCAATTTCTTTCTGCTTGCGGTCGAATGGAAAATCAGGATTAAACTTTTTCTGCTTAGTTTTGTAATGTACAGGAGCGTTATCATCTTCGAGAAAAAAACGATCCCGGTAAGATTTTGTAGTCATAAAAAATACCTGAAATAAAAACAGCCACGGTTTCCCGCGGCTGTCTGCATAAGAATAATCTAATTTCAGAACGTACAAAACGACTAAGGCATTCCCCCATTCATGCGCGGTCGGTGTATGTCTTTAAATGCAAACCACGGGACAAGACGATACCCGTGGTTTGATGATTTAATCGAAATGTTATTCGGAATCACAAACTACAGGCATGTCCCTGCATTGAGTATGACTACAACGACCGAAGCGATATTATTCAAACAGCATCCTTTATTAATAATGGAAACATTATCCCATAAATGCCGTGCCTGTCAATGAACAGAAAAGGATTACGCATTCAGAGTTTTACTTTCTCACTGATCCCGATAATTACAGGAAAAAAGCAAAAGGCAGTAAAAGCAATACACCCGTCACAATATTCGGGACTATATCCATCAATGAGCCTTTTCGGTCGAAAAGCATTAACCCTATTCCTCCCAGCGAATTGTTAACCGCGTGAAATAACAATGCCGGCCAGATGCTTCCCGACTGAATGGTGATCAATGCCATTGGCATTGAGAGGCAAACACACATAAATGGATAGAGAATGAACGCTTCAGCCCAGAAATGTGAACCCATGTTAAAGCCTTTTAACGCGATGGGCGCGTGCCAGATTCCCCAGACCAAACCCAGGATCACAATACCAGTTACCACGCCGAACTCGTCTATCAGCAATTTTTGCAGGAAACCCCGCCAGCCAATTTCTTCCCCGGCAATGAAGATCAAAATAAGCAGCACATTCAACGGGAGCTCAAGAATAGATTTACGCCAGTCAATGCCGTCTTTCATCTGGTAATGAAAAACAAAACGCATAAGAAAAACATTGACTATGAAAACCACGAGTGGAATCACAATTCCCGCGGCAATATATACGAGATCAAATTTGTAGAATGACAGGTATCCAAAGCTCCACGTTCTTTGGAGAAAGTGAAAAACAAGAATAGAAATGACAGCCGGTAGAAATGTGTAAAACGTGGGAAAAGCCTTCCACTGGGCAGAGTTCTTATTCCAGATACCGGATGCTGCGAATCCGATGGCAAAAGAAATTCCCAGTATGGATGTGATCAGAATTAAATACATACTCTCTCCAGCATCATGAGTAATTTTGAGATTTCGCCTTCGGTCATCCCGGGAACGGGTTATATTGTAAACAACCGCAGGATACCATACATCCCTGCCGCCAGTAAACCAGAAAATGGTATGGTTATCAACCAGGCTGCCAGAATATTGCCTGCCAGATTCCACCTCACCTTATTGATCCGGTCGGCCGCTCCCACCCCCATAATGGCCGAACTGACAACCTGTGTGGTGCTCACCGGTCCCCCCAGAAATGCCGCCCCCAGAATTACGCCGGCTGCCGTTACCTGGGCGCTAAAACCGTGAACCGGCCGGACGCGGAAGAACCCGGCACCCAATGTCTTGATCAATCTCCAACCGCCAGAAACCGTCCCGAGGGCGATTGCCAGTGCGCTAATGCCCACAACCCAAAGTGGAACTTCGAAAGTCGAAAGTGTACCTGTGGTCACCAGTCCCAGTGTGATGATACCCATGGTCTTCTGCGCGTCGTTCGCGCCGTGACTAAGCGCCAACCCGATACCGGTCAGCACTTGAACTCGTTTGAAAAAATAGTTAATCTTCATAGACGCGCCGGCCGATAACCAGTAAACCAGTTTGGTAAAAACGAAACCGGCGGCAAGTCCGATTACTGGAGAAAGAAACAGAGCAATAAAGACTTTGTTCAGCCCTTCGATCCTTATGCCACCGAATCCCACCCCGGTTGCCGCGGCGCCTATCAACCCGCCGATCAGAGCGTGTGACGAACTGCTGGGAATTCCAAGATACCATGTAAGCAGATTCCACAATATTGCTCCGCCCAGAGCGGATAACAGTACCGGCATGGTCATATGGACTGGCGGTATGATCTCTGAACCAATCGTTTTCGCCACGGCCACTCCGAACAGGAAAGGACCACAAAACTCTGAGACGGCCGTCAGACTCAGTGCCCATTTGGGTGAAAGTGACCGGCTGGATATGATGGTGGCTACAATATTGCTCGAATCATGAATTCCATTTAAGAAATCGAAAAACAACGCCAGAACGATAAGTGCGATTAGCTGACCGTCCACCGGCGCCTCAGGCGATTTTCAAAATAATATCCGAGATGACATTTGCCGCCTGATTTTGGCGGTCTGCCGCGTTACTCAAATGACGGTAAATTTCGCGGATTTTTAGCACCGTCATAATATGTTTGATATCTTTCGCTTCCTGGAAGAGATCCGCCAGGGCTTCACGATAGGTAGTTTCCACCTGATGTTCGATCCGCCGGGCTGTATTCGCGTGTTCGGTGGCCACCGCGTAATGCTTATCTTCTATCCGTAAAACGGCCAGATGCAATTCTTTCGCGGCTTCTGCCAGCAGGTCAGCCATCTTTTGCATTTGCGGTGTGGGAGTGACATCCAGGATTTCCATTTCTTCCACCGTAGTACTGGAATACCGCAGAATCTCATCAAAATCGCGGGAAAGGGCAAAAATATCTTCCCTGTCAAATGGCGTGACAAAGGTGTTCATTAATTCTTCGATCATGATTCGCCGCATTTCCACAGCCTGGCCCTCGGTGGCCACAATTTCTTTTGCCGCGTTGGAACTGCGTTTTTTCAGGTAATGGGTCAGCAAGTCAAGTCCTTTGACTGTAATTTCCGTCTGCTCAACCAGCATGATCATAAATTTATTGGGCTTGGGTTTGAAGATGTCTCGAAATTTCATACAGGTCCTGGTTCCTGAGATCAGTTCTCATCCGGAATGCGATGTCAATAGTTAAACTATACTCATATTCAATCATATACATTTATGCAAAATGCATACCAATCTGCTTTTATGGGAGACAAAGCCCCATGAAAATGATCACAACCGGGTTGACAGGTATTATGGTTCTTCTGATGTTTTCCATATCAATGTCCCCGGGAGGTGTAATGGCAGAATTACCACCCTGCATCAACCCGGGTGAAATATGGGTTTCATCGACAGACGGCGCTGAAATGGTGTGCGTGCCGGGTGGTCCGTTCCTGATGGGAGCCTCTGTGAAAGACACTCTGGCGGATGATGACGAGAAGCCGCAGCATGTTGTAGAACTATCCCCATTCTGGATCGACCGGATGGAGGTTACCAATGCTCAATATGCTGCCTGTATGGCAGCCGGTGCCTGCCAACCGGAAATTTACGAAACCAGCGCGCTGACCTACATTCCTTATTCTGTTCATCCGGATTATCAGCACCACCCCGCCCTGATCTATAATTACGATGATGCGGAAGATTACTGCCGCTGGGCAGGGCGGCGGCTGCCTACCGAAGCGGAATGGGAGAAAGCCGCCCGTAGTTCAGACGGACGAATGTACCCCTGGGGAAATGTATTGGACTGTGAACACGCGAACTACTATTTGTGCAATCACGTCCCTGAATTCGATCCACGAAATCCGCGCTGCGGATACAGCAGTTTCTGCCGCACGGCCCGAGTTGACGATTACCCGAGAGGCGCGAGCCCGTATGGCGTTCTGAATATGTCAGGTAATGTGTGGGAATGGGTATCGGACTACTATGACCCTGATTATTACCGTGTGTCAGCCGGATATGACCCTACGGGACCTGAATCGGGTGAATTCCACACGCGCCGGGGAGGAGGAGCCTCCAGTCTTTCAGCCGATGTTCGGGTCACTGCGCGGGCCAGTGGGAAGGGCGAGCATTATTATGACGGCCAGATGGGTTTTCGGTGCGCGGTTGATTCGGGAGAATAGTTCTTTTGAATCGCTGAAGGGAAATCATTCGATTCCAATTTTCCCCACGTTTTCTACTCCCCCATTTTTCTGAACGGAAAAATGGGGGAGTACTCTTACCGAAGGATTAAAAGATTAACAGTCTTCGCCAAAATCCTTAATAAAGGCTTTTTGAAGGTTTTCCGCCCACGGGCTGACAGTTTGCAGTTTGCCGAAAAAGAAACGCAATACCGGCGGCTCTTCTATGAATTTGAGCCCCCCAACCAGATCACGATGGTTGTGTAACCAGGCGATACGGTCAGCCGCGTAATCCAACTGGCTCATGGTGTACACCCGGCGTGGAACGGCCAGACGCGCTAATTCCAGGTCGGCCATTACATCATTACCCTGCGCGTCTCGATCGGTCGAGATCGTACCGCGTTCCATGCTGCGGATGCCGGATACCAGGTAGATAGCCGCGGCGAGCGCGCCAGCCGGGTATTCCGGCTGCGGAATGTGCGGTAGGAAGCGGCGCGCGTCCACATGACAGGCCAGTCCACCAGCGGGGGTGACTACCGGAACACCCTTCTCTTTCAGACGATCGACAAAGTACTCAATGAAATCCGCGCCGCTGCTGGCAACTTCCTGCTCGGTCATTTCGCGCAAACCAACGGCCATGGCTTCGATCTCTTTGGTGGACATTCCACCATATGTGGCGAAGCCTTCATATACGGGCAGCCAGGGAAGGATCTGGTCATAGAATTTCTTTTGATTGGTGGCGATCATACCGCCACGCACAGCCGCGCTCTTGCGGCCGGACATGTAGAAGATGTCCACATATTTCATCAAGTCTTTGAGGATTTCTTTTATCGAGCGTCCATCAAAGCCTTTTTCGCGGCTCTGGATGAAATACGCGTTTTCCGAAATCAAGCTGCCATCAAATACGAGCGGAATTTTGTGTTTTGACGCCATATCTTTGACTTTGCGCAGGTTATCCAATGAAAATGGCTGGCCACCGATCAGGTTAGTGGTGGCTTCCATACGCACGTAGGCGATCTTTTCTGCTCCGTACGTTTTGATAGCTTCTTCAAATTTATTCAGATCGAGATTTCCTTTAAAGGGTATATCGCTATCGGTGATCAGCGCGTCATCGGTGAAAATTTCAAGTACTTTTCCTCCCACCTGCTCCACATGCGCTTTGGATGTGGTGAAATGGTAATTCATCAAAACCACATCTCCCGGTTTGATGAATGATTTAGCCAGCAAATGTTCAGCGGCCCGCCCCTGGTGTGCCGGTATTACATAGTCAAACCCAAAGACTTCTTTGACGGCATCCGCGAGGCGGAAGAAACTCTCGCTGCCGGCATAGGCGTCATCGGCACGCATCATGGCCGCGAGCTGGTTATCGCTCATGGCGTTTGTGCCGCTGTCAGTCAACATATCCAGGAACACATCACGGGTACGCAGCAGGAATGTGTTATATCCTGCTTCTTTGATGGCAGCCGCGCGCCGTTTGATGGGAGGCAGTTGGGTGCTTTGCACAATACGGATCTTGTGCATTTCAATGGGAATGGATCGTCCGTCTGACAGTTGAATCTTCATTGTGTTTCCTCCTGATGGATAAATAAAAATATCTCCGCCGCGCCAAAGTGCGCGGGAGTTGGATGTGAAAAAGGCGCGTCTCCAGCCCATTCAGGGCCGGAGCGCGCCTAAACGTACAAGTACTGATTTATGCCAAAAAAGGGATTACAGCGTGGGGAGATAATAAAAAGACACCATAAGATTTCGATTTACCTCAGGATTATAACATCTTCATTAAAAAATAATGAGAAAATTTAATGAAACCACATTGCATCGTGACTATAATGAATTTAACAGAGTTTTTCCTCTGCCGTTCAAATTCGAAAGGAGGTGTTTTATGACCACCATTACCATCTCCAGAGATTTTGGCAGCGAGGGGGATAATGTAGCCCGGCGTGTCGCGGAAGATCTAGGTTATCACTTTGTCGACAAGGAAATCATCGGAGACTTGCTGGGGAATTACGGTTTCGTCGAATTCGACAAAGAATATGACTCATTGATGGGATTCTGGGCCAAGTTCGACGCTCAGCGTGATAAGCGCCGCGACAACATGGTAGAAATGCTGAATCGTGTTCTCGAAGCCCTGGCCGTCCATGGCAACACCGTAATTCTGGGACGCAGCGGGTTTTCTGTACTCGCTGGTTACGCTGATGCCTTCCATGTTCGTCTGCAAGAACCTTTCCCGGTAAGGGTCAGACGGATCATGAAAAACAGCAATTTGACCCATGTTGAAGCATCGCTGATCTGCGAAGACGGTGACAAGATACGCGCCGATTTTGTCCGGGATTTTTACGGCATTTCCTGGGACGCGGCTCACGCGTTTGATCTGGTCATCAATCTGGAAAAAATCGTCCCCGATCAAGCGGTCGGGTATATTACCAGCGCGATCAAAGCCTATGAATTGGTCTCGAAAAAAGGCAAACCGACCAGCGGTATGCTGGAAGTTGATCCTGTACTAACACGTGCGGTGAACACGGTATTAGGCTGCACAATCGATCACGGAGAACTCGCGCCGGACTATCTTGTTCACGCCTGAAATAATTTTTGAAGAGCATCGACACAGCCGGTTAACTCCGGCTGTGTGTATTGCCAATTTGACAAACCGCGGAATCTGATTTCAACTACAATCCATATATGACTAATTCTATGATTCCGGGTTTAATTGCCAGCCTGTACGGCATGGACGAAGCCGATCATGTTGAGCGGCGTCTGCGTGAGACCATCAGTAAATACAGAGGCACAATCCATCAACCGGCTGATACAGGTTTATCCGAACGTGATTGTATGTTGATCACATATGGTGACCAGGTTCAAACACCTGGCAAACCCCATCTGAAAACGCTGGAGTTATTTTTACACAGGCATGTCGCCGGTTTGATCAGTTCAGTGCATATCCTTCCGTTCTATCCATGGTCTTCCGATGATGGATTTTCCGTGAAAGATTATCGGTCTATCGATCCGGCTCTTGGTGACTGGAAGGATGTGGAGCAACTGGCGAAGTCTTTCCGCCTTATGTTTGACGCGGTGATCAATCACGCTTCAGCACAGGGAGATTGGTTTAAGGCATTCCTGCGTGATGAGCTACCCTACCGAAATTACTTCATGACAGTTAATGGGAATCCTGACCTCTCGAAAGTTATCCGTCCACGCGCGCTTCCCCTGTTGACTGAATTTCAAACGCCATCAGGACCTCGCCGGGTATGGACTACTTTCAGCGCGGACCAGGTTGATCTGGATTTTCACAATCCCGATGTTCTCCTCGAAATCATTGACATTCTGCTCGGGTACGCGGCGCGGGGGGCGCAATTCATCCGACTCGATGCCATTGCCTTTCTCTGGAAGGAACCGGGAACCACATGCCTTCACTTACCCCAGACCCATGCTGTTGTCCGGTTAATAAGGGCAATCCTCGAAGAAACCGCTCCGCATGTACGGATCATCACCGAGACGA
Source organism: Leptolinea sp. HRD-7 (assembly GCA_024363285.1). Taxonomy (GTDB): domain Bacteria; phylum Chloroflexota; class Anaerolineae; order Anaerolineales; family Anaerolineaceae; genus Leptolinea. The sequence continues at coordinate 259,119 of AP024710.1, forward strand.
ATGTTCCACATTCAGAAAATATTTCGTATTTTGGTGACGGAACAAATGAAGCGCATCTCGTGTATAACTTTGCCCTGCCTCCGCTGATTCTACATACCCTGCGCACCGGTAACGCAACGGCGTTATCGAATTGGGTTTCTACTCTTAAAGTGCCATCAGAGCAGACTACTTTCTTTAATTTCCTTGCATCGCATGATGGCATCGGATTGAATCCGGTGCGGGGAATATTGTCACAGGAAGAAATTGACGGTCTCATACAACAGACTCTGGAACACGGCGGGTTAATCTCATATAAAGATAATCCAGATGGAACACAAAGCCCGTATGAAATGAACATCAACTATTTTGACGCTCTTTCAAACCCTCAGGGACATGAACCAATAAAAATGCAGGTTGACCGTTTCATGGCGTCACAGGCCATTATGCTTTCCCTTCGTGGATTGCCCGGTATTTACTTCCACAGCCTGTTCGGTTCACGCGGCTGGAAGGAAGGCGTTCAATTAACAGGACGTAACAGAACTATCAACCGGCAGAAACTGGACCTGGACAGTCTTGAAGACGAATTGTCCGATCTTTCATTCTTACGATCTATGGTGTTTTCTCGTTATACTGAACGCATCCACCGCCGGGCATCTTCTCCGGCGTTTAATCCGTACGGCATTCAAGAAGTTTTGGATCACGGAAAAAGCATTTTTGCCATCAAGAGGGTATCACCGGATGGAAAGCACAGCGCCATATGCCTGCAAAATGTAACCAATCAGGCGCAGACAACCGGGCGATATCATCTTTCACCGTACCAATCTCTGTGGATTATTAAATAAATACGAAAATTCAAAACAAACAGCTCTTTTTTGGTAAAATCACCCGCATGATTACGGATTGAGTTTCTTTGCCATAGGCTCGGCTGACCACGATGGTTGGGGGAACCATTTTTCGTTTACCGCTTCGCAGTCCAAAACAGTCAATTCAGAATTCAGACTGACGGATTTCTCTAAGAACAGATTTCCATGAATTTTGTTCAGGGAAGTCGTTTTTTGACGCGAGTTTACCGGGTTTGATCAGAAAAATGTTCCGTGATTGAGGCAAGATTTAACTCTGGTGCCAGTACGTCATCCAGTGGAATATTCTGGGATTATGTATCTCTTACAAGGTAAGAAATTTGAGGTATGACTATGAGTGAATTGGAAATGGATAAAACTTACGGCAATCGCCGCACGTTCGCGATCATCTCACACCCTGACGCTGGCAAGACCACGCTGACGGAAAAAATGTTGCTGTATGGCAACGCTATAGAACTGGCCGGCAATGTCCGCGCCAGGCAGAACCAGCGTACCACACGTTCAGACTGGATGGAGATGGAACGGGAACGTGGAATTTCCATCTCGTCCACGATTTTACAATTTCCCTATAACGAACGCGTGATCAATCTGCTCGATACTCCGGGTCACCAGGATTTCTCGGAAGACACATTTCGCACACTGGCTGCAGTTGACAGTGCCGTGATGGTATTGGACGCGGCCAAAGGTATCGAACCCCAGACCCGCCGATTATTTGATGTGTGTCGAAAACGCGGAATCCCGATCTTCACTTTCATCAACAAACTTGACCGCCCATCCCGTCCCCCGCTTGAACTTTTGGACGAGATCGAATCTGTTCTGGGTATGCAGCCGGTTCCCATGAACTGGCCGGTAGGTGATGGTGTTGACTTTATGGGCGTGTATGATCGCTTCAAGAAGGGCCTGTACCTGTACGAACGCACTGACCGTAATGAACGAATGGCTCTTGAAGAGTTCATCTCTCTGGATACTCTGCTTTCAAGCGGGAAAGTGAAACAATCTTTATCCTCCCGATTGACATCAGATATCGAGTTATTGGATGGTCTGGATATCAAATTCGAATTGAGCAAGTTGTATGCGGAAGAGCAAACTCCGGTTTTCTTCGGCAGCGCCCTGACCAACTTTGGTGTTCGCCTGTTCCTTGAGGCTTTTGTGGAACTGGCACCTGCCCCTCAACCATTTGAAAGTGATAAAGGGCTCATCGATCCATCTGAGGAGTATTTCTCTGGCTTCATATTCAAGATTCAGGCAAACATGAACCCGAAGCACCGCGATAGTGTGGCCTTCCTGCGCATTTGCTCCGGTAAATTTGAGCGCGGTATGGAAGTCATCCATTCGCAATCTGGAAAAATTCACCGGCTTCAACGCCCGTACAAATTGTTCGCCAATGAGCGTGAGATCATTGAAGAAGCCTACCCGGGTGACGTGCTGGGACTCCCCAATACCGGCGATCTGGCCATTGGCGACACCCTGACCGCATCCAAACCTTTTAAGTTCCCTCCGCTGCCCCGTTTTCACCCGGAACATTTTGCCGTCATTCGTAACGCGGATATTGCCAAACAGAAACAGTTCCTCAAAGGATTGCGTCAACTGGAAGCGGAAGGCGCGGTGCAGGTGCTTCATAATATAGACGCCTTCAAACGCGAGCCGGTGCTGGCAGTGGTCGGTCAGCTTCAGTTCGATGTTGTACAGGCGAGGCTTAAAACAGAATACTCGCTGGACACATCCATTGAACCGCTCCCTTATGAACTGGCGCGTTGGATAACCGGGCCAGAAAGCACGATCCTGAAAATCTCGGAACGTTCCGGTGTGCACATCTACCAGGATTTTGAAAACAACTATGTTGCCCTGTTCAATGAACCGTTCTACCTGAAGTACACCCAGGAAAAATTCCCGGATTTGAAGTTCAATTCACTAAATTAATCAGGTTACCGATCTGACAACTCATGTTATTACTCCCCGACAAAACATGGCGGGGAGTAATCGTTTTTAAATCTATCGTTTGGCTTGATCTGAGATTGACCGGATTATATATGTCATAATTTGACATATATCGACTTTATCATTTCACTGGAAGGTACAAATGCCGACGACCGCCACCCGATTGATCACTCTGATTCTCATGCTCCAGCGAAAACCCGGGCAGAAAGCCGCTGACCTGGCCAGCCAGCTTGGCGTTTCCGTTCGCACGCTGCATCGGTATTTCGGAATGCTCGATGAGATGGGCGTACCAGTCTATGCGGAACGCGGGCCATACGGCGGATTTTCGCTGGTTCCCGGTTATAAGCTACCGCCTTTGATCTTTACTCCAGAGGAAGCGGTAGTTCTATCGCTGGGCACAGGCCTGGTTCGGGAGATGTGGGGACAGACCTTCTTCGATGCCGCCCAGGGCGCCCGGGCGAAGTTGATGAATGTTCTGCCAGCAGAACAGCGCCAGGAAGTCAACTGGGCGGAAAACACGCTGGTGACCACCGGTATTAACCGCGCCGACATGCAGATGCTCGTCCCAAGGCTTGATACTCTGCGGACTGCCGCTCGCGGCGGTCAACGGATCAGCATGACCTACCAGAGCGGTCGAAACCCAGCCGGGGAGCAGCGAGAAGTGGATACGTACGGCCTCTTCCACCGTTCCGGCTGGTGGTACGCGGTGGGATACTGTCACCTGCGAAAAGAAATACGCACCTTCCGCGTTGACAGGATTCTGGAGGTCACCCTGACCGACCACCTCTTCTCTCGTCCGGATGATTTTGATTTTCGCGCGTATATCGCCAAAGATTGGCAAGACGTACCCGGTACGCGGGTGAAAATGCAATTCACACCGCAAATGGCCCACCTGGCGCAATACGCGAGAGGGTACTGGGAAACCATGGAAGACCATCCTGATGGGTCGGTGACTGTCACCTTCAACGCGCCAGACCTGTACGCGGCCGTCAGCCACGCCCTGTCGTATGGTCCTGGCGTTACTGTACTGGAGCCTCCGGAGGTTCGCCAGATGGTCAGAGAATGGGCCGGGTCAATCACCGGTTTGTACGCGGACGAATCCGCGCCAGATGATACGGATAAATTGAACAGTTATCAGAATGGAGATATGGAATGAAACGGAAAATATTGTTTATTTCCGGGATCGTTGTGATCCTGTTACTGTCCGTCGGAGCCTTTGGGTTCTGGTGGATGACTCAACAGCCGTTGTACACACCCGGTATGGTCCGCGCGGAGCAGAATCTGCGCGGCCCGCTTACACCCCCCGCCCAGACAGGTGACCCGGACTACTGGCAGGTGGAAGATGACATCAAACTGTACCATTTTGCCGAAGGTACCGGCCGTAATGTTCTCATTGTCCACGGCGGTCCGGGCATGCCTTTCCGCGAACCGTTGGCGGGCCTAGCATCGTTGACCGGGGATTACCGCTTTATTTATTACGACCAGCGCGGCTGCGGCAAGTCCTCCCGCCCTATCAATAAGTTCACGTCACAAAACATGTATGAGAATATGACAACACTGGATAAAACTCTCGGGTTGGGCGCGCAAATTGCGGATATCGAACGAATCCGCCAAATCCTGGGTGAGGAAAAATTGATACTCATCGGGCATTCGTGGGGCGGGTTCCTGGCCTCACTCTACGCGGCGGAATTTCCTGACCATGTGGAAAAGCTGATTCTGATCTCTCCGGCAAATTCACTGGTGATGCCCCAGCCTGACGCCGATAGCGACCTGTTTGCCAGCGTGCGCACCCGACTTCCGGAAGACAGGGTAGCGGAGTATGACGCATTTATGAAGGAGTACATGGACTTCAACAAATTGTTCACCCGTTCCGAGCAGGACCTGATCGATATGGACGCGAAGTTCGGTAAATACTACCTCTCGGTGGTGAATTTGACCGAAGATAAAATTATTGAACAGGGCGAACCCGGCGGATGGATGACCTGGGGCATGTACATAAGCATGGGGCAGCGTCACGACTATCGGGACTTGATGCGGAAAGTCACTGCACCGGTGCTGGTGATCCATGGGACAGATGATCTCCAAAGTGAGAAAGCCAGCCGATTGTACAGCGATACCTTCCCGAATGCCCGGTTTGCCGCCATACAGGGTGTGGGGCATTTTTCCTTCCAGGAAAACCCCGAAGAGTTTAATGATGTATTGAAGGAGTTCCTACAGGCAAAATAGTGATTACAAAAACACCGGCCGGATTCCTCCAGCCGGTGTTTTTAATTATGTTACTTACCACCCGCGCCAAATAGACGGTCAAGAAATGACGTGCGTTTTTCTTTAGACCGTGTATCATCATCATTGGATTCTTCAATACTGGCGTTGTTCAGGTTGGTGTTGGTCATTTTTGCGCCGCGGAGAATAACGCCTTTCATATCCGCGTTCGTCAGATCAGCACCGGTCAGGTCGGCATTGGTCAGATTGGCGCCTTTCAACACAGCGTTCTTCAGATCCGCTTCCCGTAAGTCAGCGCCAGACAGGTTAACCACCGTCATATCAGCGCCCATCAGGTTGGCATTTGTCAGGATGGTCTTTTCCATATTGGCGCCGATCAAATTGGCATCCATCAGGTTGACATCTGCCATATTCGCTCCGCTGAAATCCGTACCGATCAGGTTCGCGCGCATCAAATAAGCACCTTTTAAATTGGCCGAGGTCAATGCGGCATGCACCATTTTTACCCCCCAGAGATTAGCGTCTGCCAGATTGGCATTACGCAAATTGATTCCGGCCAGATCGGCACCTTTTAAGGAAACCGGTTTTAACGGCGTGGATTCATCCAGAATCTCCCGTACCGAATGTCCTTCAAATTGAAATTCTTGAGGTTCTTTCAGTTCCCGCATTGTTCGTCTCCTTCAGGCAAGCTCCCCTGGTTGTGGCGATATACCAATTATAGTGGGTTTAAGGAAATCATATGAATGGCAGACTATCACCCTGTAACGATTCATTTATCACCTGTTCGTCGTTGTTTGCGGTCAAGCCAGAAAAATGGAAGATATAACAACAGGCACAACCCGATCCCGATCAATTCCATCCAGAACAGATAGGTTGGATGTGGACCTAAATAATCCAACAGGCTTGGAGTGGGGAGCTTTCCCTGTGTGTACAGATAGTTGCTGCCGATTTTTATATTGACCAGAGCACAAAATGCCCAGAACAAATTGGTGATGACCACCACCCGTGGTATGGCTCTCCCGGTAGGGCGGAACCCTTCCACCACGGTCATGTACACGATGGCGACAATAATCGCGCCGTGCAGAGTAAAGAATTCCACAAACCGAAAATGTGGGAAACCATATTGCACCAGGTCAGGCGTCAACAGAGCCATAGACGCCCCGATAATACCCATGAAGTACACCCATTCGTAATACCATTTGCGCCGGAAGAGCAGCAAGAGAGGCATCGTCCATGACGTGACGCTGCACAACCACAACGGCAGCATTCCCTGGATCGTCCAGGCACCGATAGCCCACATCCATACCTGCCATGAACCTTCACACAGGTAAATTAACGCGCACAGCCCCCAACGAGTGGCCTTCATCCCATGTTCTGTCCAGAAACCGCGGAACAGATACACCAGCAGACAGATGCCGGCAACCAGTATCAATGCGATGATATGTTCACGCCCGAAGAGCATAAACGGGGCGCCTGTGTAATCACGCTCAAAGAGGCCGCCCGTCATAATGGCAATCTCCTGGCGCGGATCATACGTCAGTCCATTCCCCGACTGGCGGTTAATCGCCAATTGCCTGTACCGGGCTGAACACGCAGATCGGAGATTTTGTCCAATACCATATCCGCGCCGTTCATTTCCAGTACATCGTGGGAATGTGTGGAAGCGACAGCCACTACCCTCATTCCGGCCGCTTTCGCGGCTTGTATACCTGCCGGCGCGTCTTCTACAACCAGGCAGCGTTCCGGCGCTACACCCACTTTCTTCGCTCCAGCCAGGTAAGGTTCGGGAGATGGTTTACCTTCCTTAACATCATCGGCGGTTACCAGCATGCGGGGGACGGGCAGACCGGCAATGGGCATGCGAATCTTCACCAGCTCTTCACGCGCTGATGTGACCACTGCCCACGCGCCTTCTGGAAGGGTAGAGACCAATGGCAATGCCCCCTCAAACGCAACAACGCCAACTGAATCCAGCAATTCACGCTGCATGAACAGCTCAGCTTCCACTTTAGCATCAAGGTGCGGCGCCACCAGCCGAATGGTCTCTTCAGAACGCAGTCCATGCGCCACACGTTCGATCTCCTGCATGTCCACTCCGTGACTATCCGCCCACTCCTGCCAGATGCGCAGGATCGCAGCCGTGGAATCGATCAAAACACCATCCAGGTCAAACAACAGGGCATCGCAGGGTAAATCAGTAGTAAGAGACATGGCTATTTTTGAGTTCCATTTCGAGTAATTATGCCTGAATTTTTCGTGAAAAGTTCCGGCGGACAATATATAAATTATCCGGTGAAAACCTGTTCACTTTTGAACAGGGATTAGTGATTATAGACGATCTTCTACAGTCCGTTTTTCTTCACATAGACTTCGGTGCCATTCCACGATATACGTTTAGAGATCGAACCATCCGGTTTGGGTGTAGTGGATAAAAAGCGGTAGGTTGAAAAAGCCGTATCGCCCAACACCTGCGCCACCGGGTCAATGAATTCCCGCGCATCGGAAGAAATTTTACGCTCACAGAGTTTGTTCTCCGCTTTCCTGGCATCCAACCCGTTGATTCGTACCGGTGTTTCTGAGTCCAGCTAAGTTATACCGGGCTCGTACAGGTCCATAAACACCCACGGGGCATCCTGACACCAGCGTTCCATGACTGCGTTTTCCTTTGTCAAAATTTCATCGTCAATAAGGTAAATTCTCTTATAATTATTAATAATTAGCACTTATTTTCTATAATATCAGATTATAATTTACAGTTGCGGAAGAAAATTGGAATCGCTTGTTCACAAGGAGCATATACCATGGCCAAATTCGCGAAACGGATTTCCAACATGCAGGCATCCGCTGACGTCATCCGCCAGTTGTTTGAAGCCATGGGTGACCCGGAGACCATATCTTTCGGCGGTGGCGCCCCCGCGCGTGAAGCCCTGCCGGTTGAAAAAATCCACGACATTGCAAACGAAGTTCTCACCCGCGAGAAACGCGGCATCCAGGCGCTGCAATATGGCAACCCGATGGGCGTGCCGGATCTGCGAAAGACTGTCATTGAGCGGCTGCTGGCGCCAAAAGGACTGAAAGCCGGGATGGATGACGTGTTGATCGTCTCCGGCGGCATCGAGAGCATGAATCTGGTCAGCCAGTTGTATCTGGAACCCGGAGACGTGGTTCTTGTGGAAGCCCCTACCTTTGTACAGGCGGTGCAGATATTCCAGTTGTTCGAGGCAAAGGTTATCGCCTGCGAAACCGATAATAACGGGTTGGTGATCGACGATGTGGAAGCGAAGATCAGGCAGTATTCGCCGAAGATGGTCTACGTGATCCCCACCTTCCAGAACCCCAGCGGCCGCACCACGAACCTGGAACGCCGTAAGGCACTGGCCGAACTAGGCAGCCGCTATGACGTGATAATCCTGGAAGACGACCCATACAGCGAAATGCGCTACAGCGGCGAGCCGCTGCCGCCGGTTAAATCATTTGATACAACGGGGAACACCATATTCGTCAACAGTTTTTCCAAAATCTTCTCACCGGGTAGCCGCCTTGGTTATATCTACGCGAAAGATGAAATTGTACGCAAAATCTATGACGTCAAGACCGCTACCAATTCGCATGCCAGTGTGCTGGCACAGGTGATCTGCGCGGAGTTCTTCAACCGCGGGCTGTATGAACCGCACCTGAAGATGATCCGTGATATCCACCGCGAACGCCGCGATGTGATGATGGACTGCGTCAAAACCATGCTCCCTCCGGAAATCCAATCGGTTTATCCGGATGGGGGCCTGTTCACCTGGGTGGAACTACCGAAGCGTATCAACACCACCACCCTTCTGGCATACGCCCACGCGAAAAAAGTGGCATATGTTCCCGGCCGGGAATTTTTTGTGGAAGACCGGGACAACCATGATAACTGCATGCGCATCAGCTTCGGAGGAGTGGAACCGGAGAAGATACGCATCGGTATGGACCGGCTGGCCGGTGTGATCAAAGCGAAGTTGTAGACAAAAAGACCGGCGGATAAATATCCGCCGGTCTTCGCCATTGATTTGATCTGTTAGTTTCGTCCGCCACGGTACCCGCTGCCGGATCCTACTCCTACGCCATTGCCGGTTCCATTGCCGGTTGCATTACCGTTACCGTTGCCGGCGCCGGTACCAAGCCCATGGCCATTACCGCTGTTGCCGTTTGAGTCAGAGGCGATTGCCTGATAATCATCTGCCGACATGTATTGCGGCTTGTAGGTTTCGCCCGTCTGCCGCTCGAGTGAGCCGCTGAAAGCCCGCAGGTGGTTTTCGGAACCATTTTCCAGATTCTGGTAGACCACCTGGATATCGGAGTGGGTGACGTTCTTTACCAGTTCCCGCAGGTCCAGTATGTCAATCTCTTCGATGGCGCCGCCGACCTTGAGAGCGGCAGCCAGTGATTCACTCCCCTGTTTCGTCAGGTCGTTGTACAGCTTCTGAAGTTCCGGGTCAGTGAACACACCGGCGGGGTTACCGGAAGACGGATCAGAAAGACTGTAAGCATCAAGTAGAACTTTTACCTCATCCATATGCGTCTGTTCGCTGCGGGCGATATTTTCAAAGGAATTCAATCCCCATTTTTCATACAGATAGATATACACATCATGCGCCAGTTTTTCTTCTTCGCGCATTTTCAGCAATCCGGCCGTCTCCTCGGCTGACAGGCCGGTATCGGTCTGCGCAGTCACCACTGCATCCGCCGCTAAAGGCGCAAACGCCATCATACTGAGGGCAGTAAAACCTGAAACTACTATTAAAGTGATTTTTTTGAACATTTTTCCTCACAGTTTTCTATTGATAATTTATTCCCGCCATATTCAGGTTCGGGTTATTTTTATTCTATGGGGTGGATGTGAAAAACTTGTGAAGGAAATGTGTTCTTTCTGTGACTTTTACACATGAATTGGTGCGATCAATTCTTCCCTTGTCATTTGCATAAACGCCAACAAAGCAGGCGGCAGCCATTTGTTCTGCTGCCAGGCCATGATCAAATTTCCGGTAATGACCTCGCGGTCATTCCATGGGAGAATAGCCAGCCTTCCATCCTCCACCTCTTCCCGCACAGCTATTTCGGGAAGAACGGTGAATCCGGTTCCGTTCATCATTACTTTTTTTATCGCCGCGATGGAGTTGAAACGCCAGACCCGGGTAATCTTCACTTTTTGTTCAATCAACACCCGTTCCAATGTCTGGGTATAGCTGCAATCATTGGATGGCACAAATAGCGGACCATCTTTAAGTCTGGAAAGGTCAACGTGTGGTTCATTCGCCAGTGGATGCCCCGGGTATGTGACCAGCACCAGAGGCACCGGGCACAACGTTTCAGTTGCCAGATTGTTAGTCACATATCGATCGATGATCAGAAAACCAAGGTCAACCACTCCGGCCTGCAATTCCTCGGGCAGGTCGAAAAAAACACAGTCCAACAGTCCGAGATTGATCCCCGGGTATTTCGCATGGTACCGGGCAAATAGGGAGGAAAGGTAATACTGACTTACAGTCTCCGGTATACGGATGGAGATGGTTCCATGGGGTTCTTCGGGGTGGTTGACTTCTGTCTTGATCTGGTTCTCCAGGTTCGACATTTTCTGGGCGTAAATCAGCAGGCGCTCCCCTTCCTGTGTAAGCTCCACCCGTTTATTCCCCGCGCGTTTGAACAGGCGTGCTTGAAGCTCCGCCTCAAGCAGCCTGACATGTTCTGAAACCGTTGATTGAGCATAGCCCAGTACGTCTGCTGCCTGGCTGAAACTACCCAGGATGGCTATGGTACGGAAAGTGGTCAAATGTTGTAGGTCCATACATATTCCCTATTATCAAAATATTCGATATTTATTATCACTTTATCGCTGTCAACCAGTGTTTTCCGATATCGTATTATGGTGGATGTAGTTCATCCTGTCAATAAATGAAAGAGGAAATATGTTTTTAACGAAAGAGACTGAAGAGCTGTACTACCGGTTTGGAGAAAGCGCCATGAAACCGGTAAATCTCGACCGGAAAACAAAGGAATTGATTGCGGTTTGCTGTTCGGTTCTGGCTGAATGCATTCCCTGCATCGAACATCACTATAAACAGGCAATGGATGCCGGCGCGACAACAGATGAAATTGCGGAAGCCCTGGCCATTCCCCTCTCCGTCATATCCGGGAGCAAGATAGCAAATTATGGAGCGGTTGTCGGCAATCTGCAAACCAAAAACAGAAAATAGACTGAATTAGATAAACTCACATATTCGATACGGGATGCCTTCAACCGAAAACCGCAAGATGGAAGGCATCCCGGTTGTTGGGAGATAGAATGGACCGGTTTTCAAAATATAACTTTTGGAATTTTTGTTTGATGTTTTTATTATCCGTGTTCGGTTACGAATTGATCTTCTTTTTTATGACGCTATATGTATACAATCTGACCCATGACGCGGTGAATGTGAGTTTCTTCGGGGTGCTGACGTTCATCCCGAAGTTGTTGTCGCCCTTATACGGGGAATTGGCTGACAGATTTCGTAAACAGAGGGTTTTTGCCGTTTCGGCGGTGATCACTGCCGGATTGATGGGCACCCTGTCCATGGTCAAAACGATTGAATGGATATATGGTCTCTGGTTTGCCACTGCTGTGTTGCTCGCGTTGATCGCCAATATCCGCGGAAGCCTGTTTGCCGAAATAGTTCCAAAGAAAAATTACAGCACCGGAAATTCAACTATGCTGGTACTGTCCAATGCCGCGCGGATTCTGGCTCCTTTCTTAGGTGGTTCAGCAGCTCTGGTTTTTGAACCGCGGCTGATATTCTTTGCTATATCTTCCATTTACATTCTAGCGGCCGGAATTATCAGCCTGATCAAAAGTAGTTCTGATTTTCCGGAAAAAACTGAGCGGAAACCTGGTTTTAATCTATCGGCTGGTTACCGGTATATCCGCCAGAATCCTTCTATCAACTACATTTTCACCCTCAGCTTTTTCTGGCGTCTGTTCCTGGGTTTGCAGGTATCCATTCTGGTGATCTATGTGAAGACAACCCTGGCAGGGAATGACGCCCTGTACGGGTATTTCATGACGGTAATTGGTCTGGGAAGTGTCCTCGGAAGCTTGCTTGGAACATGGCTGGCAAAGTATCTCTACCGCAACACATTGATGACGGTCGGGCTTGGACTGCATTATGCGTCCTTTGCCGCGTTAGGGCTGGTCAACCAGTTTCTGCCGGCCTGTGCGCTGGGATTTTTCAGCTTCGCCGCGTTTTACGCTTCGCTCGTTTCTTTACACACCATGCGCGATGCCGGAACCCATCTTTCTGTTCGCGGACGGGTGTATGGAACGGTAGCCGCGATCATCACACTACCGGCTATTGTATCCATGCTGACTGGCGGGTACCTTGCCCGGTACGTTGGCGCTAATTGGATAGTACTTTCCGCCGGTTTGCTGGCCCTGATCAGCCTGCTGGTAATCAACCGCATATTCTTTTCGGGTTGTCTGCAAAATCGAGTGGAAACATACCCCGCCGATCAGGTGGTTTGACCGGATAAAATCCAGCCGGAGTTTACCCTCCGGCTGGAAAAAATCTTATCAATTTCTGGAATCAGGATGTGCTTAACTCTTCAAAGGATTATCGCCAAAAGAAATCCCCAGATCGCGCGCGGTACGGATAGCATCACAATTGATGTCCACTCGTTTGGGGCTAGCCAACGCTTCATCCAGGCTGATGTCAACGACCTTTGTATTTTGCAGGGCAACCATCCGGCCAAAACCGCCGGCTGCCGCCAGCCGAACGGCCGCCGAACCGAAACGTGTAGCCAGGTCGCGGTCAAACGCGGTGGGAGTTCCCCCGCGCTGCAGGTGACCCAGCACGATCACCCGGCTCTCGATCTTCGTCATGCGCGTGATCTCATCCGCCACACGCACAGCTATACCGCCCAGGCGTGGCGTGTACACTTCATCTCCCATGCGGCTGACGACGATCTCACCGCCAACCCGCCGCGCGCCTTCAGCCACCGCTACGATACTGAAGTGAGTACCGCGTTCGGAACGCTTTAATATCTTCTCGTTAATATATTCCATAGTGAACGGGATCTCGGGAATCAGGATCACATCCGCCCCTCCGGCCAGCCCGGCGGTTAACGCGATAAACCCGGCATCGCGCCCCATCAATTCCAGCACCATAACACGATGATGCGCTTCCGCCGTGGTATGCAGGCGGTCCAGCGCGTCTGTGGCTATGTTCAGGGCGGTATCGTACCCAAAGGTGCAATCGGTACCGCCGATGTCGTTGTCAATTGTTTTCGGAACCCCGATGACCGGAACTCCGATGGGGAACAGCTCGCGGGCAATGCGCAGTGTACCATCACCGCCCACCACGATCAGCGCGTCCAGTTTCAGGGCTTCAATATTGTCTTTTATTCGCCCGGAGACATCCTCCACTACTTCTCGTCCATTACGAACCACCTTGCGGGCGAAGGGATTACCCCGGTTGGCAGATCCCAGGATCGTGCCGCCGCGCGGCAGGATACCTCTAACCGCCGCCTGATCGAGCGGGAAAATACCGTAATCCCCCAGGAAGCCGTCAAAACCATCCCTGACGCCCATTACTTCGCAGTTATATAGATTGGCTGCCGTTTTGACCACAGCGCGGATCACCGCGTTCAGGCCGGGGGCGTCACCACCGCCGGTCAGGATCGCAATTCGTTTCATCATCCCTCCTTAAACTGGTACAAAACCCGTCAAATTTCATAGTAGCGTTAAAACCTGTACACGCAAGCCAAATTTCTGTTAAAACATCCTAAAATCAACATAAAGGTTTTGATGAAAGGACGGCTATGCCGGTTGCCATCTGGTGGATACGCCGCGATGTGCGGTTGACAGATAATTTCGCGCTGCAGGCAGCCCGCAAGACAGGGTATCCGGTTGTGCCGGTTTTTATCCGGGACAGTCGCCTGATGGCCAATTCGGTCAACCGGCGCCAGAGGTTCCTGGTTAACGCCCTGAAAGATCTGCAAGCCCAACTTCGGCAAGAAGGCAGTGACCTGCTGGTACGTTCCGGTGAACCTTCGGACGTATTATCAACACTGGTCAGGGAAATGTCGGCTGTCGGGGTTTACGCCGAAAAAGATTTTTCTCCGTTCGCCAAAAACAGAGACGAAAAAGTCAGTCGGGAAGTACCTCTGACTCTAACCGGCGGTTTAACCATCCATCCGCCTGATGCCGTACTGAAACCGGACGGAGCGCCCTACACAATCTTCACACCATACAGCCGTAAGTGGCTTTCACTGCCCGCTCCCTTTCTTCCCACTTCCGCACCAGGGGATTTCCTGCCGTCAAATCAATTCCCGGGGTTGGAACTTCTGCCCGCGATGGACCCGGTGGAAGGTTTCGCTGCCACCCGGGAAGAAGCCGAATCCCGGCTGGCATTATTTCTCTCTCTGAAAATTGATGAATATGCCAACCAAAGGGACCGAATGGACCTGAATGGGACATCCGGGCTGTCGCCTTATATCCGTTTCGGCCTGCTGTCACCCGCCCGCCTGTCCCTTGTCATCCGGCAACAGGCTGGTTATTTGATGGACGGTCAGCGCACCTGGTTGAATGAACTGATCTGGCGTGATTTTTACCAGTCCATACTGCACCATTTTCCCTTTGTCAAATACGAAGCCTTTCAACCAAAATTCAGGCATATCCCCTGGCGGAACGCGCCGGATGACCTGCGGGCCTGGAAGGACGGCCTGACCGGCTATCCGGTGGTGGATGCCGCCATGCGCCAGTTGAAGTCCACCGGATGGATGCACAACCGGGCGCGTATGATCACCGCGTCATTCCTCACCAAAGATCTGCTGATCAACTGGCAGGATGGCGAACGCTGGTTTATGGATCAACTGGTGGATGGAGACACAGCCTCCAATAATGGCGGCTGGCAGTGGGCAGCCGGCACCGGGACGGATGCCGCGCCGTACTTCCGAATTTTCAACCCGGTTCTGCAGGGCAAACGGTTTGACCCGCACGGTGTTTATATCCGCCACTGGGTACCTGAACTGCGGAACTTGCCGGACCAATACATTCACGAACCGTGGGCCGTACCACCGCTGGAGCAGGTGTCGTTTGGATTGGTCATCGGGCGTGATTATCCACATCCTATTGTGGAACACAATCTTGTAAGAGAACGTACCCTCGCGGCATACCGTGCTTCCGCCGGATAGATTTGCAACCATTCCACCTAACCTGCGTATGTATTTCTGGAGGCACAAAAAAATGGAAGCCAAAAAACTTTATCGCAGTATGAGCAACAAAATGCTGGGCGGCGTAGCGGCCGGCCTGGGTGAATATCTGAATATCGATCCTACGATCGTCCGGTTAGGATTTGTGGCGCTGGCCCTGATGGGTGGCCCCGGGATCGTTATCTATCTGATCATGTGGCTGGTGGTTCCCCCCGAACCATTTGGCACCACTCCCCCACAGCAGTAAAAGAGATCCGGCCCGGAAACATGATCCGCGGCCGGTTTTCTTTTTAAAGAATACTGGAATACACGCCCCAGGACGTTTTAAGGTTGAAGACAACCTGTACAAGCAAGATGACAGCCGTCAAGACAGCCGCGCAGGCGAACAGGAATGCTTTATCCGGGTCGGTTTTCCGGACGGCTTTGAATTGTTCCCACAAATTTTCGAGCAGAGGGATCACACCTGAGAACAGCGGGATCATCACCGGCATCCAGTAATGGTCCGGTTTCACCGCGATGACGTACACCACATACAGACTGAAGGGGATGATCCACGCCAGGTATTGCCGGCTGATCTCTCTGATCTTTCCCCATCCGGCGTTGACCGCCTGCGCAAGTAATGCGAAACCCAGGAAAACAAACGGTCCGTACCAACCGTTCAGCACCGGCTGCCAGGCTTCCCATCCCACACCGTACGGATCATTATCCGCCCAGCCGTGTGTGAAGAAATAATTATGGTCAATATGAATGCGCATGATACGCTCAAAAGCGGACGGAATGAACATCAGCGGGTTGCTGATGAAAATAGTAGCGACCATCACCCCGATAAAACCGGCGCCGGATAGTATGGCTTTTTTCCAGGTGACCTGCCGGCGTACCAACGCGAAGATCAGCAGATAGGCGATCACCGGGGCAAAGAACAGCCCGATGGTCTTGATGCCCACAGCCAATCCACAGAATACAGCCGCGATATAAAAGTTCCGGCCAAACCGAAAGGCATCACGGTCAAGGAACAGGAAGGTCAGCGCCACGCAAAGGATGGTCAGCGCGTCGGGATGCCACCACCAGATGTTCTGACGGACGATCCCCGGAATGGTGTTGAGAAAGAGGAATACGGCTGCCGAAGTCACCAGCGAACGAAACCGCGTCACCAGGTAGGTAAACACGCCAATAGCCAGCAGCATGGGCAGCACGCTGACCATCTGCCGTTCCACCAACACCACAAGCTGTACTTGCTGTTCCGTCTCCGGGCCATAGATCATCTGGATGGGAGCGGCAGCCAGCGCGTTGGCCACATAGAAGGGATAGCCATAGATATAGTGCCCATACGAGATTAACCGCCAGCGGGTTTCTGAAGGCGTTTTTCCAGGGGTGATCATGTGGATCAGGAACGGGTACTGGAAGCTCTCGTCAACCGAATTGACGGCCAGTTCCTTCGCGTCCTTCGCGCCAGTGCTGTTTAACGGAATGTAGGCGCAAAAGATTAGCACACCCAGAATGAAAAGAACCCAGAATGATTTCTTCATGATATGGCCTGATTATACCCAGCCGGGGAGTGAGCGCCGGCTGTACCAGGACCTGTAACCTTCTTTACACTGAGACCCGCGTCAGGGCTTTCTTTGAAAACTCGAACATTTTCCGCCGTGTGATGGGCGTGACCAATATCGTCAATGACTGGATGATGATGGCAAATCCGATCAACCCCAACAGACTGTCGCGGATGGCAAATCCGGCCGGTTCCAGCGCCAATAAAAGGGCTGAAACCGCGAGGCATACCGCCAGCGGAAAAATTGTGTCCTGCCACAGCCACGGGCCAAAATCCTGTTTGAGGATGCGCACATGCATCAACGGCACCGTGATCACCAGCATCAGGATGTTGTGGATCACCCATATGGCCGCCACACCCATAATGCCGTACCAGTTATTCAACAGGAACAACAGGATCACAACAGCCGGAAAGCTGATCACATAGCTCCACAGAGCCATCTTCGTCCACCCGTAGGAAACCTGAGCCTGATACGGCATGCTGGATAGCGCGTTGCAGGCGGTACCAATTAGCAGCAGGGCGGCAATTGGAGCACTCTGAACCGCTGTTTCCGAATTGCCTGTCCACAGTTTGATTACCTGGTTGGCGAACAACACGCCGGTGGTTACGGCGGGCAGAATGGCCACTGAAACAAGCTGACAGGATTCGTGATACACCTTCCGCAACCCGTCGTCATCCTTTTTTGCCACCAGGGTGGTTAGTCGCGGGAAATACGTGGTGTAGATGGGCGTCACCAGAATCGTGAAACCATTGGCCACCATCGTCGCCAGGTTGTAATAACCGAATATCTCGAGCGAGAAATAATGGCTGACAAACAGCTTGTCCATCTGATGGATGGCCAGACTGATGAAACTGATGATGTTCAGGCTGAGCGCGAACTTCCAGATGCGTTCCAGAAGCTGCAGGTCAAAGCGCGGCGGACGGCCGGAAGCCGGCAGATTCTTCCAGACGGAATAGACCATGAACGCCATGGCTATGGCGGATACCAGTATGCTCCAGTAGAAGAACAGGTCAACCACGGGAGCGACAAAATACAAAACCAGCAGCGCCCCGCCATATTTGAACAGGGCGCTGAAAATATTGATGGTATTCAAAACCACATGCCGCTGCATACCCAGCAGCGCGCCGGAATAAAAGGTGATCGGCCACTCCAAAACTACCAGGAAACCCATCAACCGGATGGACTGCGTGAGCGTATCTATCGATAATTCCGACGTTTGCAGCCAGGTTGTGGCAATGAATGGGGCGCCAAAGTAGACGGCTACGCCGAGCAACAAGCCAATGGCCCAGTAAAAGGTTTCCAGCGTGCGTACCAGGTCACGGCCCTTGCCATGCTGGTTTTCGTCAACGGAGTACTGCGCCAGTTCACGGTTGATCGTCGGGCTGATGCCGAAATCCAGCAGGTTTATCAGGCTGTACAACGTCATGTAGAAGCCGATCAGCCCGTAGGATTCGATCCCCAGCAGGTTGATCAGCAGCGGCGTGGCAATGAGGGTGACAAGCATCGCCCAACTCTTGCCGATGTAGTTGGCGATCAGATTCCAGGTAACAGGTTTCATGCGCGTTTGGAGTTCACAACCCCAGTCCGACAGCGGAAAAGTCAAAACCCAGCCCGCGGACTTTCGCGGCGTCAAACACACGGCGGCCGTCGATCAGCACGGGGGTACTCAGCTTCGCTTTCAACGCGGCAGGATCAAGGTTGAGGTAGGCATCGTGGCGAACCATCACAATCACCGCGTCGCAGCCTTCGGCTTTGGCCAGCACATCGCCGTTGTATTCCGCTACATACGGGTCATGGATGACAACTTCCGCGCCCAGCGCGTCCAGTCCGCCGATCAGGGTGGCAGAGGGGCTGTTGCGTGTGTCATCTGAATTTTCCAGATAGGCGTATCCCAGCACCAGAACTCTGGACTGGCTGATTTTTTTGTTATGGCGTTCCAGGGCTTTTTCCAGCATCTTGACCATGTGCAGCGGCATCTGGTCGTTTATAGCACGCGCCGCCGGGATGAGGCGCAGCGGAACATCACTGCCTTCGATGCCGTACGCGAGCAGCCAGGGATCCTTGGGGATGCAGTGGCCGCCCACACCGGCGCCCGGAATATGCATGGAGCGGTTCGGGCTCTTGTTCACCAGCTCGCGCACCCGGAACACATCCGCGCCAGCCTGTTCGCAGATCAGCGCGACTTCGTTGGCGAAGGCGATCTGCACATCGCGATAGGTATTTTCCACTGTTTTGACCAGTTCCGCTGTTGCCCAATCCGCTGTATCCAGGTCGGATTCCACGATATTGCGGTAGAACGAGACCATTACGTTCGCGGTTTCGGGTGTATCACCGCCGCACACACGGCTCATGACCTTGAGGTTGGCGAGCAGCTTTCCGGGCATAACGCGTTCCGGGCAGTTGCCCAGCAGAAAATCTTTGCCAAGTCTTAACCCATTCTTCTCCAACAGGGGTAGAACGGTGCCTTTCATGGTTCCAGGGGCGATGGTTGATTCGATGATAACCAGCGCACCCTTTTTCATCACGGTCGACAGGTTGGTGCAGGCGGATTTCAAGGCGGCGTATCGCGGGGTATGGGTCTCATCCACCGGCGTTTCCACATCGATCAAGATGATGTCACGGTCGCGCAGGTCTTCGTAGTTGGTGGAAGCGCGCATTTTCTTACCGCCCACCACTTTGTTCAGCAATTCTTCCAATCCGGGTTCATCACCTTCAATAGGTGACTTGCCGGAATTGATCATCTTCACCCGTTCTTCGCGGATCTCCATGCCCAGCACGTCAAAGCCCTTATCCGCGAACATGGCGGCTACGGGCAGTCCGACATACCCGAGGCCGATGATGGCCACGCGGGCTTTCTTTTCTGCGATCAATTTTTCAAGTTCTGAATGAGACATGGTATCTTCCAGTCAAAAAGTAAAGTTAGTTATTACAGGCTTAAACGCGGTGCTATTGTATCAAAAGTCCGGTGGCGTTTAAATGAAAAAGGGGCGGTATCCGCCCCTTCGACGATTAGAAATTAATGACCTGGTGAGTTTTTCCGGATTCAACCAGCGCCAGCGCGATCTTCAGCGCGGCCAGTCCGTCTTCACCGGAAACCGGAACGGGGGTATTTTCCGCCACGGCTTTCAAGAATCCCTGCAGTTCGGCCTTCAACGGCTCGAACCGTTGGAAAGCGAAGCGCACCATACCGCCTTCGCTGACCCCGCGCAGGTTCTTCAATGAATCCCACGCCAGACCGGTGGCCTGAGCGTTCTCATAGAAATACAGGTCCTGAGTCAGGTCATCCACACGGAAGAGACCGCGTTCGCCCAGCACCAGCACCTCGCGGATCTTGGTGGGGGTCAACCAGTTGATCTCCACGGAAGCGGTGATGCCATCCGGCAGGCGCAGCATACCCCACAGCAGGTCTTCATGTTCGGTATGGATGCGCTGTTCTGTTTCAGCGAACAGGCGGATGGGATCCAGCCCGGTTAGGAAACGGATGATATCCACATCGTGCGGGGCCAGGTCAATGACCACGCCCACGTCGCGAATGCGCGCGGGGAAGGGCCCCGCCCGGCGGCAGAAAACCTGGTAGATTCGGCCCAGTTCACCGGCATTCAGGCGTTTCTTCAGTTCCTGAATAGCCGGGTTGAAGCGCACAATATGCCCGACCTGCAGTTTGAGGTTCTTCTGTTTGGCCAGGGCGATCAGGCGCTGCCCTTCTTCAATGGTGGCGGCAATGGGTTTTTCCACCAGCACATTCGCACCGGAATTCAGTACATCGGTCACCACCTGTTCATGCATGGCGGTGGGTACGGCCACACTGACAGCTTCCGGTTTCTCCTTTTCCAGGAGTTCGCGGTAGTCCGAATAAGCCGCCGCGCCAAAGGTTTTGCCGATGGCTTCCGCGGTCGCGGCATTGGCATCTGAAACAGCCACGAGATTGGCTTCAGCCAGCTCGGAATACACTCGGGCGTGGTTCTTGCCCATCGAGCCGACACCGATCACAGCGGTTTTCAATGGTCCGGTCACAGTCTATCCTTTTGACATGAACTCATTAATGGTTGAGGCAACTTTTTCACGATCGGCAGCAGATACAGCCGGGTGCACGGGAATCGAAAGCACTTCCTGCGCCGCTTTTTCAGTTTCTGGCAGACTTACGTTGTAACCATATTCAGACATGTAGAAGCTCTGTTTGTGGATTGGAACAGGATAGTACACTTCAGAGCCGATCTCATGTTCGGCCAGGTAAGCGCGCAGGGCGTCACGTTTGCCGCCGGGAACGCGCACGGTGTACTGGTGATACACATGAGTATAGCCATCGGGAACATACGGGGTGACCACACCCTTCAGGGTTTTGTCATAATACGCGGCATTTTCGCGCCGTTTTTCGTTGAAGGTATCCAGCTTGGCGATCTGGGCCAGTCCGATGGCGGCATGCAGGTCGCTCATGCGGAAGTTGTAACCCAGTTCATCATGGTAGTAACGCTTGCGCATACCGTGGTTGCGGATCACACGGCAGGCTTCATCCACTGTTTCATCATTAGTGGTTATCATGCCGCCTTCGCCGGAGGTTATGTTTTTGGTGGGGTACAGTGAGAACGTCCCGGTTCCGAAGGAGCCTACTTTCTTGCCTTTGAACATCGCGCCGTGGCTCTGGCAGGCATCTTCAATGACGGCCAGATTGTGTTTCTTCGCGATAGCCATAATGGCGTCCATGTCGCAGGGCAGGCCGAACAAATGCACGGGAAGGATGGCTTTGGTTTTGGGGGTGATGGCAGCTTCGATCTTGGTCACATCGAGGTTGAAGGTGCGCGGATCGATATCGACAAAAACCGGGCGCGCGCCGACGAACAATACGCTGTTGCCGGAAGCGATAAAGGTAAACGCGGAGGTGATCACTTCGTCACCGGGCCCTATCTTGTGTGCCAGCATGGCAACATGCAGGGCGGTTGTGCCGCTGGTTGTGGCAATAGCATGTTTGGTGGTGCACATTGAAGCAAACGCTTCTTCAAATGCTTTGGTACGCGGACCGGTGGCTATGATGCCTGAGTCCAGAACTTCCATTACGGCTTTCTTTTCATCTTCGCCGATTTGCGGCTTTGCCATGTTGATCATTCGATTTTCTCCCAATCCGTCAAAGGAATGTCAACCGTTGCCTTACATTCCGGGCAGACTGCTTTGACCATTCCATTTTTAACTTCGCCTTTATTCAATTTTTCGCCGCAGGCACAGACAAATCCGTGAATGCGGGCGGGATTTCCATACACCAGAGCGTACGCGGGGACGTCATGCGTCACCACGCTGCCAGAACCCACCATAGCCCACTCGCCGATGGTGATTCCACAGCGGATCGTGGAATTTGCGCCCAATCCGGCGCCTTTTTTGACCAGGGTCTTAGAAACCACCCAGTCATCCGCGCTCTTAACGCTTAGATCAGGATTGACAGCCCGTGGGCGCATGTCATTGGTGAAACAAACATGCGGGCCGGCAAACACGCCGTCTTCCAGGGTCACACCGTGGTAAACAGATACATTATTTTGAATTTTTACGTTGTCACCAATCTGGACGTCATTATCGATATATACACCCTTGCCCAGATTGCAATTCTTGCCAATGTGCGCGCCCGGCCGTACCTGACAGAAAAGCCAGATAGCGGTGCCATCACCGATCACGGCATCGGCAGCCACATCAGATGTGGGATGAATTCGTACAGCCATACAGTAAGCTCCTTCCCATAGAAGAGAGATGAATATTTGTTATTAATGACCTGTCATCTATGGTTAATTTAAGTCAAATCACAATTTTTCTCGCATAGAATACCACATTGTAACACGCAGGCAGGAGCATCTTTTTGGGTGGACTTTCATCCGTAATTTGGTTTACATTCAGTACAATAGACACATGGCTTCAACCAGATCGCCCTATCCCATCCCTTCATCCGAAGTGCGTGTTGAAATAAAAGTGGCAAATTCGCGCTTCATCGCCACCCTGGCACCCGCCTTCAGCGTTGACGAAGCCCGCGCGTTCATCAACCGGATCAAAGAAGAGTTCAGCGACGCCAGCCACAATGTACCCGTCTTTCTTATCGGCCACGGCGACTCGGTCACCGCGCATTGCAGCGACGCAGGCGAACCCTCCGGCACAGCCGGCAGACCCGCGCTGGCTGTTTTACAGGGCAGCGGGCTGGGTGATGTGGTTGTGGTGATCACCCGCTATTTTGGCGGCACGAAACTGGGCACCGGCGGGCTGGTGCGCGCGTATTCCGACTCGGTGCGGGCGGTTCTGGAAAAAGTGGAGCGTTCTGCCCGGGTGATGACAGATACCGTGATGGTGGCTTTTCCATACACCTATTTAGAGCGCGTGCGCCGGATAACCTCATCATGTGGGGGGGCCATACTGGATGAAGAATTCGCCGCCGATGTGACCGTTACCGCGCGGTTCAGGGTGGAAGACACACCCGCTTTTCAGGCACAGCTCATTGAGTTGACCGGTGGAACAGTGCGTGCCGAAGTTATTCAGACAGACGAGATGTTGATGCCCTGGCGTGACTTTAAATAAAAAGAGCGGGCGACCGGATTCGGACCGGCGAATGTCAGCTTGGAAGGCTGATGCCTTACCACTTGGCGACGCCCGCAATTCTTCGTCATTTTACCCGTCACTACGTCAATGGTCAAGCATATTTCCCGCCTTCTTTCAGGTTACAATTCATTAATTCAATCATCAGGAACTGTGTGCGATATGCAAAAACCATCTGAAACCGGCCGAGAATTTTTCAAAAGAGTTTTAAACGCACTTGGACACGAAAAACTCTCACCATCCATCCTGCTGGACTATGTTTACCTGCTGGCCGGTGCCATTATTCAAGCTCTGGCGATGCGCCTGTTCCTGATCCCCGCCCAACTGGTCAGCGGAGGGATCAGCGGTATCGGGCAGATTATCAACTCATTCACTAACTGGCCTATCGGTTTGATGGTCTTTGTCGGCAATATTCCGCTGTTTCTTCTGGGATGGCGGTTCCTGGGCGGACCGCGTTTCGCGCTGCGCACGGCGCTATCGATCACTGTGTTTTCCTTCTTTACGGATACATTTATGTGGCTGATCCCGGGTGAAGGCGTGACCCACGATCTGGTGCTCAACTGCCTGTATGGCGGGGTGATGCTGGGAGTGGGGCTGGGCCTCGTTTATCGCGGTCAAGGCACATCCGGGGGCAGCGATATCCTCGGCCGTATCTTGAATTACCGGTTTGGAATCTCGATCTCCCAATCCTATCTGATGACAGATACCCTTGTGGTGCTGGCCGGAGGATTCTCGTTCGGCTGGGAAAAAGCTCTATACGGGCTTGTGGTAATTTATGTCAGCGGGTTGGCGGCTGAGATGATATCGGAAGGCAGCAGTGTCTTCCGCACCGCGTTGATCATCAGTTCCAACCCGGATGCGGTTTCGCAAAAAATCCTCACCGAAATGGAACGCGGTGTGACCATCCTCAAAGGAACCGGGGCGTATACCGGCGCTGACCGCCCGGTGTTATATGTGGTCATCAGCCGCGCCGAGGTCAACATGGTCAAGGCTTTGGTGCACGAGGTTGACCCGAACGCTTTCATGGTCATCAGCCAGGCTCATGAAGCGCTGGGTGAAGGTTTCAAACCTCTGAAATAGGACAGAAAAATCGGTGGTTACCCCCGCAAGATGTAGAATCTTGTCAGATAACCGGCTATCAAGTATAGTCGGAAGAACTGTTATTCAATCAAAAAACCAACAAGTGAAAATAATATGAACCTATCCAAGACTGAAAATCAAGAGGGGAATATGCAGCCGGGAGTATTAGACAAACCGCTTTTCGCGGGTATTCCGGCTGTCAATTTGCGACTTGTTTTATCTGTGACCATCCTGATCCTGGCCATCGTTTCACGTTTTTATGATGTCGGATTGCGCGTGATGAGCCATGATGAGGTCAATCATGTTGTGCCCTCCTATGACCTGTTCACCGGCAAGGGCTATCGGCATGACCCCGTCACCCACGGACCGATGCAGTTCCATCTGGTTGCCGCTTCCTATTTTATGTTAGGCGACTCGGATTTCAGTTCCAGAGTTCCCGCTGTTTTGTTCAGTATCGCGGCGGTGGCGTTCATTTTGTTTTACTTCCCCCGCTTTATGGGTAAGAATGGCGCCTTGATTGCCGCCTTCCTCTTCACCATTTCTCCATATATGTTGTTCTATGGACGATACACCCGTAATGAAGCATTCATCGAGTTATTGGGTGTGGTGATGTTGTTCGCTGTTCTGGCCTATTTAGAGAGTGGAAATGCGAAGTATTTTTATCTGTTAACCGCCTCCATAGTACTTCATTTCTGTACAAAAGAGACGGCTTTCATTTACACCGCCATCCTGCTGGTCTTTTTGGCGTTGAATTTCCTGCGTGAGACTTCAGAACTGCGGTCATTGGACTCTTCCGCCCGGAAGCGTTTCAATATTATGGCCTTGTTGGCGGGAGCCGGCCTTTTCATTATGCTGGGGGCTTCTGCCATTGGCGCGGGAATGAACAAACCGGCAAGCGATGATGTTGCTGCCGCTTCCACGGCTTCTGCGATTTCTGCCATGCCGGTATGGGTTCAGGCATGTATTTACGGCGGACTAGCCGTGGGGTTAATCCTGGGAATATTGGCCCTTGCCAATCTGGTCAACGCGTTGGGATGGAATAAAATCCGCAAATTACGTTCGTTTGACCTGCTGGTTCTTATCATCACTCTCATTCTTCCCCAACTGGTGGCTTTTCCCATCAAGTTGGTTGGCTGGGATCCATTGGATTACACAAGTACCGGCATGATCCGCACCGGAATCGGTATCGTTCTGTTCCTGGCCATATCAGTTGCCATTGGCTACTGGTGGAAGGGTATGACCTGGTTAAAGAATGCCGCACTTTTTTATGTGATATACATCGTCCTGTACACCACTTTTTTCACCAACGGTCGCGGCTTCTTCACCGGTATAGTCGGTTCTCTCGGGTACTGGCTGGCGCAGCAGGGCGTTCAGCGCGGCAGTCAACCCTGGTACTTCTACGCATTGATCCAGATACCGGTTTATGAATACCTGGCCGCTTTAGGGACGATACTCGCGGTGTACTTCGGCTTTCGCCATAAACGGCTTGTCGCCTGGGCATCTGCGTCACCCGCAGACCGGGCTGCCGAAGTTGTTTCGCATGAATCTGAAACCCCGGATTGGATGGATGACGCGGAAGTCGAACATGATGAACAGGCCATTCGGCCTGTTCCAACTCTGGCTCTGTTCCTGTTCTTTAGCCTGGCCAGTCTGGCCGCTTTCAGTGTGGCCGGTGAAAAAATGCCCTGGCTGACCGTCCACATCGCTCTTCCAATGTTGCTTTCTGCCGGCTGGGGGTTGGGTTACCTGGTTGACTCAACGGATTGGAGACGTGTGGCCAATCGTTCTGGTTTGATCGCCCTGGCATTGATACCGGTTTTCCTTATGGCTTTTGCCGGTGCCCTTGGCGCTATACTGGGTCCAAACACCCCTTTCAATGGTAATACCCTCGAAAATCTGGAAGCCACCAGCAACTTCATCTTCTCTGTATTAATGGCTGCGGGTTCCCTGTTCGGAATTCTTCGTTTGCTCTGGAATTTCACGGGTAATGAAATCCTGCGTTTGTTTACTGCCGGTTTCTTCGTGCTTATCAGTGTATTAACCATCCACACATCCATTTTGGCCAATTACATCAACTATGATACGGCCAAAGAATACCTGGTTTATGCCCACGCCGCCCGCGGACCCAAAGATATTCTCGAACAGGTGGAAGAGATCTCACGCCGTACCACCGGCGGCAAGAATATTGTCGTTTCATATGACAATGACGGTCTGTATCCCTACTGGTGGTACTTCCGAGATTATCCAAATCACCGCTGGTATACCGACAAACCCACCCGTGAACTCACTGATTCCGCTGTCGTAATTGCCGGTGATGCGAATATCTCTAAAGTGGATACCATTCTCAAGAATGACTATGTCCATTTCGACTATATGCGTCTGTGGTGGCCTAACCAGGATTATTTCAATCTCGATTGGCCGCGTCTTAAATTTGCCATCTCGAACCCCCAGATGCGCGCGGCGATCTTCGATATCTGGTTAAACCACGACTATACCGCTTACGCGAAGGTAACCAATAATCAGACCCTAACATTGGAAACCTGGCAACCATCCGCCAAGCTACGAATGTATATCCGGAGGGATATCGCGTCAGATCTGTGGAATTATGGCGCTGCCCCGGCTCCGGCTGCCCAGGCTCCGGTTGACCCGTACCTATCCAAACTGACTCAGTTATCTCCTGTATTCTCCATGGGTTCCACCGGAAACGGCGAAGGACAATTCAACAAACCGCGCAATCTGGCGGTTGCCGCAGACGGTTCGATCTATATTGCCGATTCGGGCAATAACCGCATCATACACCTATCAGCGGATGGTAAGACATTGAATACCTGGGGCACCACCGGTGACGCGTCAAAAGAAGGCGGCGCTCCTGGTGGCACTTTCAACGAACCCTGGTCAGTTGCGGTTGGCACCGATGGTTCAATATTTGTGGCAGATACCTGGAACCACCGCATTCAGAAATTCACAGCCGATGGAAAATTCCTCAAAATGTGGGGATATTTCGGACAGGCTGAGAAACCTGATGGCTTCTGGGGTCCGCGCGGGCTGGCTGTGGACAAAAAAGGCAACGTGTATGTGACGGATACCGGAAACAAACGTGTGGTTGTTTTCACGTCGGAAGGCGATTTTGTCACACAATTTGGCAGCACCGGTACAGAACCGGGTCAATTTGACGAACCCGTCGGTATAACGATTGACCAGGAAGGTCTGGTCTACGTGGCAGATACCTGGAATTCACGTATTCAGATCTTCGCGCCTGATACCACGGGCAACAATTTCACACTGCTGCGCGCCTGGGAAGTCTCCGCGTGGGCCGGACAGAGCCTGGATAACAAACCATACATAGCCGCGGCTCCGGGTGGAAGGCTGTTGGTGGCTGATCCGGAAGGGTATCGAGTGCTGAAGTTTGATCAGGAAGGTAAATTGATCATGGGTTGGGGTGACTATTCCAGTGACCTTGACGGCTTTGGACTGGTTTCCGGTGTGGCAGTGGCGCCGGATGGTAGTGTGTGGGTCAGTGATGGCGCGAATAATCGCATCCTGAAATTCATATTACCGGCGGAATAATTCAGAAAAACAAACAAAAACACCCGGACTTTTTGTGAGTCCGGGTGTTTTTGTAGGTCATGACCCAACCTACGCCGGTCATTACGTTATCCCCCCGGAGGGACGCCGGGACGGTGTGAGGGAACCGAAGGATCCCGCATAATTTGTAAACGGACTCTACCACGGGTGTGTTTTTCGCCGTGCGAGATGCCCGCCTGTACTGCACAAAGCGCAGCGCGGTGCAAGTGTCCCTTCGGTCAGCATGACAGGAATTACACGTACAACCCGGTCTTGCGTAGCACGGGTTTCTGCCCGGTTGGCTGGTTCATCCATATCAGGGTCATGTGTTTATCATACCCGGCTGACTGGAAACAACGCTCGGCAGTTCCTGCTGGAAAGTTGACGGTGATCGTGCGGTCGCCGGGTCCTTCCAGCCTCGCGTGAGTTAGCAGAGCAAAAAGCGCGTCTTCCTCCAGGTTGGGAGGGAATGCCAACCACAGGCTGTCGGTCGTTCCGCGATTTGTTTCCAGACTGGCTACCCCGAGAAGACGGTCATCTCGCCGCGCCGCCCATTGGTAAATGGTTTCATCATTCACAAATTGAACCAGTGTGTTCCAGAATCCGGGTTGAAAACTACTCAATCGGAATGGCAAATGCCAGGCAATGTTGGGTGGATAGACGGCCTGCAGCCATGCTTTCTGGCTTGGCCAATCAGACGAACGGCGGCGCGTGAGATAAATGCTGCTGCCCGCGGGCAGGCTTTTATAATTTCGCGGCAACGCCCGGTAGGTGGTACGTCGGGCAATTTCGTGAAATCCCAGACTGGCATACAGATTGTACGCGCCTGAGTTATCTTCGCGAACCTGCAGCCAGGCATTCTTTCCGCCATGTTCGTGGATCCACTCAAGAGCGGCCTCAGTCAACTGGCGGGCTATGCCCTGCCTCCGGTAAGAAGGATCGGTTGCCACATTGGCAATCAGATATTGCCAGCCACTCTCCCGCATGAAAGGTATGATGGTAAGATTCCCCACCAGTTTCCCGTCAACTTCCCAGACAAATCCCTGCATGGGAACACCCCCGCTGCCCAGGTTCTGGCTGATTCCCAGTAAAGAACTCTGCGCTTTGGCAACCCGGCGGATTTGACGCACATATTCACGGCCATCCTCGTCCATGTAAAAGTCAAAACAAATGTCAATAAGGTCGGCAACCCCGTTCAGGTCTTTTCGTGGATCCAACGGACGAAGATGTGTATTTTTATTCATTACGACTGCCATAGTATTCTATTGTACCGAAAATGTTGATCTAATTCTTATACAACACTAAAAAAGCTCTTATGTTGATAATGCTATAATCATTCAACCGGGGAAAATCACTCCGGCAAGGACGGACTCTATGATGCGATTTGACCGATTTACCGAGCGTGCTCAAGAAGCGGCTCAGCGAGCGGCCGAGATCATTCAGCGATACGGGCATAACCAGATCGATACAGAGCATATACTACTTGCTCTGATCGAACAACCACAGGGTATGGTGACCCAGTTGCTGGAAGCGTTGAAAGTTGATCCGGCTACTCTGTCCGAAAGGCTGGATTACATCCTGCGGACAAGTCCTAAGGCAAGTATATTTGGCGGTGGTGCGGGCCAGATATTCATCACTCCGCGGGTAAAGCGGATTATGGACCTTGCTAACGAAGAAGCCAGCCGCCTGAAAGACGAATATATCTCCACGGAGCATATGTTCCTGGCAATTCTCAGTGAGCGCAATACTCCTGCCGCCCGCCTGTTGGAAGGCGCCGGCCTCACCCGTGACCGCGTATACGATGCCATTATTCAACAGCGCGGCGGTCAACGGGTGACAGACCCTCAATCTGAAACCCGTTTCCGCACCCTCGAGAAATATTCTCGAGATTTAACCACCCAGGCTCGCGAAGGCAAACTGGATCCGGTCATCGGGCGAGATAATGAGATCCTGCGCGTGATGCAGATCCTTTCACGGCGAACCAAAAACAACCCGGTGCTCATCGGCGAGGCCGGTGTGGGCAAGACTGCCATTGTCGAAGGACTGGCACAGAAAATCGCCGCCAATGATGTACCTGAAATTTTGATGGGTAAAAAAGTTGTTTCCCTCGACCTGGGCGCCATGATAGCCGGTTCACGTTTCCGAGGTGAATTTGAAGAACGCCTGAAAGCCGCAATCGAAGAAGTTCAGCGTTCTGAGGGAGAGATCATCCTGTTCATTGACGAACTGCATACCGTGGTAGGCGCTGGCGCCGCACAGGGCGCCATGGATGCCAGCAACATGCTCAAACCGGCACTGGCACGTGGTGAACTTCAATGCGTGGGTGCCACTACGTTAGATGAATTTCATAAATATATTGAAAAAGACACGGCGCTTGAGCGTCGTTTCGCGCCGGTATTTGTAGACGAACCTACCGTTGACGATACCATTTCTATGCTTCGCGGACTGCGCGACCGCTATGAGGCTCACCATAAAGTGCATTTCTCCGACGAAGCGCTGGTAGCTGCCGCGCGCCTTTCAGACCGATACGTGACCGACCGTCACCTGCCGGATAAAGCCATTGACCTGATCGATGAAGCTGCCGCTAAATTGCGCGTGGCACTCTTCTCTATGCCGCAGGACTTGAAAGACCGTAAGAGCGAAATTGACCGCTTACGCGCGGAAGAGGAACAGGCCGGCGTGGAACGCGATTATGAACGCGCCGCCCGCAAGAAAGCCGACCGCCTGCGTATGGAAACGGAATTCAATGAATTGCGCGATAAGTGGGAAGAAGAACACAAACTTGACGAAGTGGTGGATGTCAACGATATTGCCGAAGTTGTCGGGCAGTGGACGGGCATTCCGGTAAGCCAGATGATGGAAACCGAACAGACCCGCCTGTTGAAAATGGAAGAACGTCTGCATGAACGCGTCATCGGGCAGGAAGAAGCCATCCACGCGGTGGCCGATGCCATCCGCCGCGCCCGCAGCGGCCTCAAGGACCCCCGCCGCCCGATCGGCTCGTTCATCTTCATCGGGCCCTCCGGTGTGGGCAAAACCGAACTGGCCAAAGCCCTGGCGGAATTTATGTTCGATGACGAAGAGGCGCTCGTCCGCCTGGATATGAGCGAATACCGTGAACAGCATACCGCGTCACGCCTGTTTGGCGCCCCTCCGGGATACGTGGGATACGAAGAAGGCGGTCAGTTGACAGAAGCCGTCCGCCGACGCCCGTATCGTGTCATCCTGTTTGACGAGATCGAGAAAGCCCACCCTGAAGTTTGGAATGCCCTGCTGCAAATTCTGGATGACGGCCGTTTGACTGACGGGCAGGGCCGCCTGGTGGACTTCCGCAACACGGTACTGATCATGACCAGCAACCTTGGCACAGAATACGTGCGCCGCAACGGGTCTCTGGGCTTCCTGATGGGTGAAACCGACGAAGAACGCGAAGCGCATGATAAGGTGGAAAAAGCACTGAAATCCACCTTCCGTCCGGAATTCATCAACCGCATCGACGAAGTGATCATGTTCTCGCCTCTCAGTAAAGAGCAGATGGGGCAGATCGTTGACCTGCAAATGAAAGAAGTCAGTGCCCGCCTGCAGGAACACGGCCTTGATGTCATCCTGACGCCGGAAGCCCGTGAATGGGTCTCCAATCTGGGCTTTGACCCGGCGTTTGGCGCGCGTCCGCTGCGCCGCGCGCTGCAGAAATATGTGGAAAGCCCATTATCCATCAGCCTGCTCTCCGGGCAATATACCGAAGGCGATGTGGTCACAGTGGATATTGACAAAGAAGGTGACAAACTGGTTTTCTCCAAACAGGAAAAAGCCAGGTCGGCAAAAACCAAAGCAGAGGTTCCTGCCTGATAAAATAAGACCGGCCTCATTCCGTCAGAACGGGGATGAGGCCGGATATTTATTGTTGACACATTTTTTGGAGATGTAAGGTATGGCAATACGGAAAATTGTTTATCTGCCTGACCCTATTTTACGGCGGAAAGCCCGCAAGGTGGAATTATTCGATAAAGACTTTCAAACCCTGGTGGACGATATGATCGAGACCATGCGCGACGCGCCGGGTGTAGGACTGGCGGCTCCTCAGATCGGTGTATCCCAGCGCCTGATCGTCATTGAATATGCAGATGATGAAGAAAACCCGGAGGCTCCAAAGCAGCTTTATGTTGTCGCCAATCCCGAAGTCGTCGCCGCGTCAGAGCAGGTGGTTGAAGGGGTAGAAGCCTGTCTGTCTGTTCCCGGACTTGTGGGGACGGTTGACCGGTATTATGGCATCACCGTCAAAGGGCTGAACCGCAAGGGTAAGCCGGTCAAGATCAAAGCCCAGGGTTGGCTGGCAAGAATCTTCCAGCATGAGATGGACCATCTGGATGGTATTGTTTATACTGACCGAGCCTCGGAAGTCTGGAAACCCAAAGAAGGGGAAGATTACCCGGCCGATTAGTCCATGCGCCTGAACCGCCTGTCGCTTACCAATTTCCGCGCTTTCGCCCGCCTTGAGATGGATCTTGACGGGCGGATTCTTGTTCTGGTGGGAGACAACGCGCAGGGAAAAACCAGTCTGCTAGAAGCGGTGTATTATCTGGCTACCTTTGCTTCATTTCAGGCCGGAACTGATCGGCAGATGATCAATTTCTCCGCGGTCCTCGAACCTCTGGCCGTAGCACGCATTGTGGCAGAGTACGAACGAGCAGGGCAAAAACATCGTCTTGAAGTCCGCATTATTCAGGAACCGGTAATGCCATCCGGTACACGTACCCGTAAAGAGATCCTGCTGGATGGCGTTAAGAAATCAGCCGCTGAAGGTGTGGGGCAGTTCTCCGCTGTAATATTTCTTCCACAGATGACGCGTATCATCGAAGGCAGCCCGGAAGACCGCCGAAAGTTCCTTAATATGGCATTGTGCCAGGCGATCCCCGGCTACGCCAAAGCTCTCAGTGAGTATTCCAAAATCGTCACCCGCAGGAATGCCCTGCTAAAAATGCTGGCAGAGCAGCATGGGTCACCTGACCAATTGACATTCTGGGATGACCGCCTGATAGAAACCGGATCCGCCATGATCCTTGCACGGTCTCTCGCGGTCAACCAGTTGGAAAACCATGCCGGGCGTCTGCACAGGCGGTTGACCAACGGGCTGGAAAAATTTACCATCCATTACCAGCCGGCGATCGCCCTTGAACCGTCACCAGAGTTATCGGAAGAGGCTGTGAGAGCCGCGTTCCGGCAGTCGCTTCAACTGGCGCGGCGTGAAGAAATAGCGCGCGGAGTTACCGTCTGCGGCCCGCACCGTGACGACCTGCACTTCCTGTGCAATAACCTGGATCTGGGGGATTTCGGGTCGCGCGGACAGGTACGCACAGCCATGCTTTCGCTGAAATTAGCCGAAGTCAACTGGATGAAAGAACAGACCGGTGAATGGCCGGTTTTGTTGCTCGATGAAACCCTCGCGGAACTGGACCTTCACCGTCGGGCGGATCTGCAGGAGACTCTGGAAGAATGTGACCAGGGCATCCTGACCACCACCGACCTTCACCAGTTTTCTGAATCCTTTATGGCGGAATGCGCCATCTGGCGGGTGACCGGCGGCTGCGTGGAAGTGGAAACCGCGCCTACAAAGGAAGTTTAGCCGGCTGGCCGGCGCGCCGCGGGTATTTACCCGGGGTGGCCGCGACCTTGTCGATCAACACCAGAAAGCGTTCATCCGCCACACCCGGTAAGACCACCGGTGTCAGCTGATGTACCCTCCCGCCCAGAACCCTCACAGCGTTCTCCGCGGCATGTACCTCCGCCGGGGCGGATTCACCCTTCTGCGCGATCATCCGTCCTCCCACTTTTACCAGCGGCAGCAGGTATTCTGCCAGTACAGGTAAGGCGGCTACGGCACGAGCAACGGCAAGATCATAGGCTTCTCGGTGGACAGGCATTTGTCCCAGATCTTCCGCGCGAGCCTGCAGTATTTCCACTTTTTCCAGTTTTAATACCTGCACCATGTGGCGGCAGAAGTCTGCCTTTTTACCCACCGATTCCACCAGGGTAAGCCGAAGGTGAGGGAACGCGATCTTCAGCGGCAGGCCGGGAAAACCCGCGCCGGTTCCAATATCGATCATTTTCCAGAACTTCGAGGTGTGAAAACCCTGCATTACCGTAAGCGAATCGAGAAAATGCTTACTGCGAATTTCTTCCGGTTTGCGGATGGCCGTAAGATTAAATTTTTCGTTCCACTCCAGCAGCTCTTTTTCATATATCTCGAACATTTCCACCTGTTTCGCGGAAAGCTGCAGGCCAAGCATATTTTTTGTTTGGAGAGGGAGGAAATCCATAATTCCGAATTATAACCAGCCTTACCACTTCTTGACGAATCTTGTTTCACTGCATTAAAATCAGGTAAGTTATTTTGATGGAACAGGAGTACAGATATATGAGCAGACTAAAAGGAGAATTTGAAACTATCATCCCCATGCACGGGGTGATTTCTGCCGACTGATTGCGCCTGTTAATACCGGATCATTTCTACACCGCGGGTGCAATCTTTCGCCCGCGGTGATTTGTTTCTCACCCGGGCTGTGTTTACCGGACTGGTTTTTATTGAGCGAGGATGTATGTTTGAACAAGATTTATTGTCGGGGAAACAGGTACACCTGGCGGAAATTGACCCGGATGTTGATGCCGTGGTTGAAGCAGCCTGGACGAATGACCCTTGCTATCGTCTTCTAATGGAATATGACAAACCCCGCGGCTATACCGCGTCGGAATTAAAAAAATATTACGAAACCCATTTGAAGGATTCTGACGAACACCGACGAGAATTCTACTTTGGGATAAAAGCCAATACCGATAATCGCCTCGCGGGAGTGTTAGCCATCCCGCAGGTGGAATGGTCGAACCGGGTGTTGCATTTTCATATCGGTTTTGGCGATGTATGCGACCTGCAAAACTGGGGAGCCGAAGCCTTCAACCTTGCGCTGGGTTATATGTTCAACGAGCTAAACACGTATCTGGCGGTTATCAGAGTGCCACAATTCTGCCACGCAATGGTTGAGGCAGCTGAGGATGCCGGAATGCAGCTAAGCGCGAGGCGCCGCGAAGTGTATTATTACAATGGCCGGTACTGGGCTGAGCTGGATTTTAGTCTTTTGCGGCCTGACTGGTTTGAGCACAGGAAAGGGTAGCCTGATGAGAGACTGCCTTGAAGGGAATTTGACCGTACTGCGCATCACCGACCCGGAACGGGATGCGGATCTGTATAATGCCTGGATGAAAGACAGCCATTTCGTGCGTTTATTGGATTCGGATCCCATGACTGTCTGGCCTAAGAAGATGACCAGAGATTGGTTGGAAAAACACCTGGATGACTTCCTTCAGTTCAGTATCTTCCGCAAAGAGGACACGGAAAAACCTATTGGATTTATCGGGTTAGACGGAATAAACTGGATTTCGAGAGATGCCTGGGTGGGCATCGGTATTGGCGAAAGGGATTACTGGGGTAAAGGGTATGGCACAGACGCCATGAATGTACTTATGTGCTACGCGTTCTGCCAGTTGAACCTGCACCGCCTGTCTCTTTCAGTATTTGACTACAATCCCCGCGCCATCCGATCGTATGAGAAGACCGGGTTTGTGCGCGAAGGTATCGAACCACAATACCTGGAACGAGAAGGCCGGCGTTTTGACCTGATCTTGATGGGCATTCTGCGCAGCGAATGGAAGGGCCTCTGCCCGGAAGATTGATCGATTTGAATTGAACACAGCCCGGTGTCAGGTTTGATACAATTCCAGCATGGAAAACATCAAACCTGAGATCCGGGCTGTTATTTTTGATATGGGGGGCGTGATCCTGCGCACCGAAGATCTGTCATCGCGCACAAAGCTGGCGGCGAAATTCGGCCTTACCTGTCAGGAGCTGGAAAACATCGTGTTCCAGTCACCCGAATCGGTACGCGCCGAACTGGGTGAATTCACCCGCGAAGAACACTGGAAGAACATGGCTCGCCTGCTGAATTTCCCCGAGAGTGAGCTGGACGAGTTCCAGCATGCCTACTGGGACGGTGACGCTGTGGATAAGGAACTCGAAGCGTATATCCGCGGACTGCGTCCGCGCTACAAGACCGGCCTGCTGAGTAACGCCTGGGAAGGCACGCGCATTGACGCGCCGGTACGCGGCTTCACATTCCTCGACGCGTTCGATGAGACCATCTTCTCATGGGAAGTGCGCCTTCGCAAACCCGATCCGCGCATCTACCGCCTGGTGCTGGACCGTCTCGGTGTGCAGCCGCAGGAAGCCGTGTTTGTGGATGATTTCATGAAAAACATCGAAGGCGCGCAGGCTGTGGGGATGCATACGGTATGGTTCAAGGGCCGTGAGGATGCCGTCGATCAGTTGCGGGAGTTGGGGGTCCGATAGAAGTAATGTATCACTTTAGCCGGACAATCAGGCTCGGTGTTATTGTTACAACCTGAGTGTTACCAGTTGACTTTCCATGCGTTGAGCCATCACCTGGCGCAGATGGTCCTTTTCTTCGTTGAGCACCGTCCGAAGTTCCTCCGTCAACCGCGGGTAGAGGCTCATGATCTCCTCCACGAAGAGGACCGAATCGCGCTCGATGCGTTCCGCGAGATCAAACAGGTCATCTTTGGTGGTGATTCGCTCCGCTTCATCCATCAATTGGACGGTATCTTTCAGCATGTTCCGTTCGATCAGTAATTTTAGATATTGTTCCTGTTCTTCCGATACTTCAATGATCTGCTCTGAATTCTTCCGGAATTTGCTCAATAGCAATTTGTACATCTCATGATGGCGGTCCTCGTCTTTCGCGAGAAATTCAAGGAATTTACCACCCAACTTAGCATTGCCGGCCAGATGCCGGTATAGTGTAGCAACCTTTTCTTCGTTGGATATCATCATCTCAAACAGGTCAGTGCCATCCCATCGGTTTTTCATATAACACCTCCAGTCAAACCTGACTGTGATGCTGCCGTATAGACCATTTCAGGTACAAACTCACTATAACAAGCCTGAAGAAATAGTCAATTCCCTTAATGGATCAGCGCGGGGTGAAAACCATTGACTTGCAAAGAAACTCAAATCGTACGAGAATAGACCTGTCACATTTCATAACGCTCTAAAAGGGGAAAAGTCGAAACAATGAAAACTATCAAAAGTACTGTTTTTTGCATTGCTTTAATTCTTATTTTGACAGCCTGTTCAGCCGCCCCAACCACGGCCGCAACCGCTACTTTCGTTCCGCCAACAGAGGAACCAACAGAAATTGCCGCTTCAGCGACTCCTGAGCCTACAGAGACATCCACTCCCGAACCTTCATCCACGCCCACAGATGAACCTACAGTAGAACCAACAGAAGAGCCTGCCAGCATACCTTTGGAAGAACCTGTTGAAGCGTCGGAACCTGAAATCAACGCGCGGTTTGTTCCAGCCTATCCTGATAATAATTTCTACATCGATTCTGATATAGCCGATGATGAATGGAAACAGAATATGGACGGTCTCGCGCGAAACCAGGCCATCCCCAAACCATACGAATGGCAGCTTGTCGGTCTACCGGATGAAACAAAATGGTCGGATATCTTCCCTTATTTCAAAGAGTATTTGCTGGAAAAAGGTTGGACGATTACCGCCGACGGCGGCGATTGGGTGACGCTCTCCGGCGGCAACACAATGTATGTGGGCGGATTTATCAAGACCGTTGACGGCAAGAAAGAAAAGATTTCCATACTCTTCTACCCGAAATCAAAACAATATGACTCGCATTACCGGGTTTTTTATTCCGAACGAAAATAACCTGAATTAAGCCGAAACTACCAAGGCGAGGAGAAAAATAATGGCTAATTTTTCACGAATGCCCCGTTATGATGTACGAAATGATGGTCTGGGACCTTATGCTGTGTTTTACTGTGAAACATGTCAGCGTGAATTCCGCAGCCAACCGGATGTGGCTGGTAATGTAGCCCAGGACCTGGGCAAAGAAGTTGCCAGCGGTCTTCTGCGAAAAGTCCCGTTGTTCGGAAGCGCCGTGGCCAACAGTGTAATGGGAGAAGATTCACGCTACAGCTACAAGTTAACACCGCAACAGGTGGAAAAAGCCTGGAGCCAGGTTCAGGTCAACTTCCGTGAATGCCCCACCTGCCTGCGCATCGTCTGTCTGTCAGATTTTGACGCGCGCACCGGCTTTTGCAATGAAGACAGCCCCCGCACCAATGAGATCACAGAAGCCCGGGGTGAACAGGCCGGCGCGGCTCTGAAAGGGTTCGCTTCCGCCCTGGGATTGAATGAAGTGATGAAAAATGTGGAACAGGCAGCCAAAACGGCGCAAAACGCCGCCGCCCAAACCGCCCGATGCCCCAAGGACGGCACCATGGCAGCGCCCGGCACCAAATTCTGCCCGGAGTGCGGTACCCCCATGATCCAGCCCCAGGCCGATGCCTGCCCGAAATGCGGTCAACCAACATACGGCGCCAAATTCTGCCCGGCCTGCGGTACCCAACAGACCCCCGCGGCCAAACCGGGTGTCTGCCCGAACTGCGGAACCGAAGCACCCGGCGCGAAGTTTTGCCCGGGCTGTGGTACAAAGATCGGATAATTCATCAACTGGTAAAAATCTGGGCAGGCGGAATGTCACCTGCCCTTTTTTATGTAGAATCCAGATATGCCCTTTCTTCCGCTGACCTCAACCGACCCGGATTTTTTCGCCGGGAAAAATTCTTTTGATCCATTGCATCCCCGCTTATTGATCTTCACCGAAGGCACCATCCTGGGACCGCGTCACTGGTGGGAATTCTTCAATGACAGGGGGTATGTTACTATTAACCTATGTGCTGAAAAGATCCGCCGCTGGTATGCCCAGGGGGCACGGATCGCTTACCTGACGTCACGCCGCAGACCAGATGACGTAGCCGCTATCGCAAAGATCCTCACGGATGCCGGCCTCCCCGGCAGCACCCTGTATTACCGCGGAAACAGGGAAGAATATCATCATGTTGCCGAAAACCTCATACCGGATGTACTGATCGAAGATGACTGCCGCAGCATTGGCGGTCAACGCAATTGGACGATAACTTATGTCGACCATCAGATCAAGCCGCGAATCCATTCGATCATTGTGCGGGAATTTGGAGGTATAGGCCATTTGCCGGATTCGCTATCCGATTTACTCTCGTAACAAAAAATGACCCATACGGGTCTTACTCACCAGAAGTACAGGGAATATCCTTATTGTGAGATAGTGCGGTTTATAAAGCTGCCTATCCAGAATACCCAACGTAAAGGGTTAAAACCGGAGCAGAATGACGGTTACGATTTCGTTAATGAAAGAAACTGATTGGGCGGATGTCGCCCGGATTTACCGCGAAGGCATTGAAACCGGTAATTCCACCTTTGAGAATGAGCCACCCTCTTCCTGGGAGAAGTGGTGTGAAAAGAAGGTCAACGAGTGCAGCCTGGTTGCCCGCGCTGACGGAGCAATCGTCGGGTGGGCGGCTGTAAGCCCGTTTTCAACGCGGGCTGTCTACTCGGGTGTGGTGGAAAACAGCCTGTATGTGGCCACCAGCGCGCGCGGGAAGGGCGTAGGAGCAGCCTTACTGGAAGAGTTGATCCGGGTGACGGAAGCCCACGGTATCTGGACCATCCAATCACGCATCTTCCCGGAGAACACGGCCAGCCTCAGGCTGCATTTAAACCACGGTTTCCGGCAGGTTGGAATTTTGGAAAAGATCGGTCAAATGCAATTTGGACCAAACAAAGGTCAATGGCGTGATGTAGTTTTTATGGAGCGGCGAAGTAGAACTGTTGGAAACTAGGATACAGTAAAAAAGGTACTAATTCAACTCAAATACTTCTCGATCGAATCCCACAACCCTGGCTGGTCAAGAGCTTCACCAAATTGTTTGACCCAGTATTCAATTCTTTCAATATCTAAATTTCTACCATGTTTAACAAGTCCAGAAATATCAGACAGGTCTTTCGGTCGACTGGCGATTGCTTTTAAAATAATCAGGTCCTCAATTGTTGGAAGCGTAATCTCAACATCATGAATCTTACTTTTTTTTGCACGAGCAACAACTTCTTTCTCGAATGGGAGCATCCCCATAATGAAATCGGCCCTAAGTCCTGATTCAGAGTGAATCATCGGGATAACCCGATTTTGCATGGCAAAAGTATTCGGATCTGTCACTCTTGATTTAAATCCAGCTTTATTGGATGCGTCAAGGAAATTTCTCAACTGGTCGTTAGTCAACAAAACAAGAATATCAATATCCGTCGTAAACCGTTGTTCACCAAGAACGCTGACCGCAATTCCCCCAATAATGACTCCACGATCAGGGATTTTATCTAACAATTCCTGAATAGATTCCAAAATAGACTTGTATGGCTCAAGAAACTCGCTGTTCATATTCTTTTTTTAGTTTAAGCCACCGATCACGCACAGATTGTTCGTCCGTTACTTCGCGATTATCTAATCCCAATTCTCTACCTAATAGGAGAATAGAATTCATCCTTTTCCAACGAATTTCAAGCGAGTCCATTTCCCGATCAAGGTCATCCAATTCTTCTAATACCCTGTACCGGTTCATAGATTCTTTAATTAAATATTTTAGAACCATAAATCGATTATAGCATTCTGTAATTTGTTTTTAATTCTCAGCAAATTGTAATTATCTGGTTCTATTCTTTGTCGAATAATGTTTTTTGAGGATTGAGAAAAATCCGTCTATAATCATGCTGAATTTCCAGTATTCCGGGCAACTAACCAAGTTCTAAAGAGGTGATTTATGACTACCACCAGACCAAGATCAGGCTATTTTAAGACCGGGCACCCCTTCAACCGCATCGGTGACGGCCCTTGCGACCTGATCGTGTTCCAGGGTCTGATGTTCGAAAACAAGCCCCAGCCTATCTGGTTTAGCCGTACCTACAATTTCCTCAGTGACCGGTACACGGTGTATGAAGTTCTGCGAAAACCGGGCATGCCTGCAGGGTACACAATAGAGACTATGGCGGATGATTACGCCGAATTGATTAAAGAAGAGTTCGAAGCTCCCATCGATATCATTGGCCAATCCACCGGCGGCTCAATTGCCATAGCGTTCGCGGTCCGGCATCCAGATCTGGTTCGAAAGCTGGTAATCCATTCCAGCGCGTACAAATTGAGTGAATCGGCCAGAAAATTGCAAAAAATGGTAGCCCGCCAGGGAAGTGAACGGAACTGGGTCGGGGCATACGCCAACATGATGGATTACATATTACCCGTAAAACAACCCCAACGTTTTCTGTTTCAACTGGTTTTTCCATGGATCTCCTGGTCTGCCGGATTGTTTGACCACCCGCGCGACGCGTCTGACCTGTGTGTAACGGTGGATGCGGAAGACAGGTTTAATTACAAGACCAAACTTACGGATATCAAAGCCCCCACTCTTTTAGCCGCGGGCGAAAAAGACCCGTTCTATTCACCCGAATTATTTAAAGATACAGCCGCAGGGATCCCCGGTGCGGTCTTAAAGCTATATCCCAATATGGGGCATCCGGCTTCCGGAAGGCAATTTCAAACCGATGTGCGGGAATTCCTGAGCGACTAACCGGCAAAACAATGTACCGAACAAAAAGCAGCTATTTCCGTAGCTGCTTTTTTACTGTCTTTATATATTTACCAAAGTCCTTATCTTTCTTACGCTTTTCAGCGTAAGACATCTCATGGAAATCAGATTCGGCTTTCAAATTTAAATAGCTCTCATAACGTTCACGGCTTAACCGCCCGTCTTCTAATGCGGCCAGAAGCGCGCAACCGTCTTCCTTTGTGTGTGAACAATCGGCAAAGCGGCATTCGCCGGCGAGATCGGCGGCTTCCGCGAAGCTTCCGTCAATACCGTCCCCCATACCGATCGTGCCCAGTTCGCGCATACCCGGTGTGTCAATGAGCATGGCTCCCCAATCGAGAACCGTCAACTGACGGCGGGTGGTGGTATGCCGGCCTTTGCCGTCAAATTCTCTCACTTCTTGCGTGTCAAAGGCGTTATGTCCTATCAACCGGTTTAACAGGGTGGTTTTCCCCACTCCGGACGAGCCTAACAGGCAAAATGTATTTCCTGGCGCCATGATAGATTTCAGGGCATCCACGCCATCGTCCAAGCGGCTGCTAATGAAGAGTGACGGATATTCAATACCGGCCTTACGCACATCAGATTCTATGCGCGCCAGATCTTCACGTCCGGCCAGGTCTTTTTTTGTAAATACCAGAACCGGGCGCACCCTGCCATCCACAGCCATAACCAGGTAACGCTCCAATCGGTGAATGTTGAAATTCGCGTCACAGGATTGCAGGATACAGGCAGTATCCACGTTAGCGGCTATCACCTGATAGTCAACCGAACGGCCGCTGGTTTTACGCCTCAACAGGCTTTTTCGGGGGAATACTTCATGAATGATCGCGAAGTTTTCGCCGTCGTAATACTGCACGTTCACCCAGTCACCCACACCGGGCAGATCAATGCTGGATTCGATGTTATATAAAAGATTTCCAGCCAGTTCAGCCCGTATCTCTGCTGTCCCATTGTGAATTAAATAACTATCACGGTCGACGGCCGTTACTCGCGCGTGGTTTCCGTCAGGATTTTTAAGCTCTGCAGATTTCTGGATAAACCAATCATCGAACCCCAATCGTTCAAGAGCCATTCCATGATTTTACTATAAGGAAATCGCGTTTTCGTCACATTTGTATAATAGATCAG
Organism: Leptolinea sp. HRD-7; assembly: GCA_024363285.1. Classification (GTDB taxonomy): domain Bacteria; phylum Chloroflexota; class Anaerolineae; order Anaerolineales; family Anaerolineaceae; genus Leptolinea. The sequence continues at coordinate 301,819 of AP024710.1, forward strand.
GTGAGTACTATCTGTTTGAAAACTGTTTCCAATTGAGAGTATTATGAAAAAATTTTATGAAACCATCAAACAACTGATTGACAGTGGAGAAGATTTTTCCATCGCTACCCTGTTTGGCAAAATCGGTTCTACCCCGCGAACCGGTGGCGCGAAAATGATCGTCCGCGCCGATGGGTCGATTTTCGGCTCAGTCGGAGGAGGAAGGTTGGAGGCGGCCGCGATTGAACTGGCTCGTGATGCCATTGCCAAAAAGGAGACCTTTATTCAGGTCTTTGAACTAACCGGTAAAGACGCGTCCGCATCCGATATGATCTGCGGCGGACACGGCGAGATTTTGATCGAATATGTAAGCGCGGAAGATATCAATCAACGCAATATTTATGAAGATGTGCTGGATGTGATCACCAGGCGGGAAAAAGGCTGGCTTATCACCATTATTGATAACAAACCTCCGACAGGCACCCCGGTAAAAAGCCAGAAGTGCCTTGTCCGCCAGGATAGGACCCTGGTAGGTAATATTCATTGCCAACCTGATTTGTTGGACCATCTCATCAACGAACCAACCAAAGTCACTCTACATTCCGAAGTGAATAATAACCAGCGGCTTCTGGTAGAACCCCTGCGTGTGGGTGGTACTCTGATCATTTTCGGCGCCGGGCACGTGTCACAGAAAATCGCACCGCTTGCCGAGGGTGTGGGATTCCGTACCCTGGTTATGGATGACCGCCCCGATTTTGCCAACGCGGAGCGTTTCCCCGCTCCTGTTGAAACCCGGGTGATAGAAGATTTCACCAGATTGCCCGATCTGGAGATTGACGATGACACCTACCTGGTGATCGTCACCCGGGGACATTTATTTGATAAGGATGTTCTGGCACAGGTACTGCGAAGCGGCGCAGCGTATATTGGAATGATCGGCAGCCGAACTAAGCGTGAATTGATTTACAGAGAATTGATGGAACGCGGCTTTTCAGAAGATGAATTACGCAGGGTTTATTGCCCGATCGGTACACCGATTCAAGCTGAAACACCGGAAGAGCTTGGGATCAGCATCGTAGGCGAATTAATCAAAGTTCGGGCTGAACGGGGCAAAGATAACATAAACATAAAAAAATAAAAGAACTTCCAGCCGGACCATACTCTTGCGTACCATAAGACCCTTATACCCATTAACGAAGAGAACCCCCTTGCGGGGGCTCTCCCGTTCGCTGCGGTATCCTTTATCGTAAAACGAGGAGGGATGCCGCAGCGAAACGTTTGGAACTCATACTATCATTCATGTTAGGCACCACCTCCTCACGTTAGAATGGCGAAGGATGGGGATGGAGTATTGTTTCAATTAGTATTTCATAGATAAATTGCTGTGTCAAGTAAAAAACGTATAAGTATAATGATGCAATTATGTCTGATCATCTTTTTTCTCTACGCCGTAATCGCTTCGCTCTGGCAGGTATTTTTTTGTTCAGTATTGTTCTGGCCGTCTGGTTTAGTCTTACACCAGAAGGATTACTTGGAAAAGCGGATGCTATCGGTTATGCGGTCTGTCACCGCATATCAGCCCGGTCATTCTTCCTGGGTGAAAGGCAGCTTCCATTATGTGCTCGCTGCTCGGGAATGTATCTGGGAGCTTTCACCGGTTTTATTTTTCACATTTATAAAGGCCGAAAAGGAGGTCTGCCGCCAAGAAAAATTTTGTTATCTCTTGGATTTCTGCTAATCCTGTTTGGAATTGATGGTGTGAATTCGTATCTACATCTTTTTCCCAATTTCCCATCTGTCTACGAACCCAATAATGTTCTTCGGGTGATAACCGGCACGGGTGTGGGTATTGGGATGGCAGCCATGTTGATGCCGATCGTTCATCAGAGTTTGTGGGTTGACTGGAACACCACTCCCGCCATCAGCGGTTGGCGTGACTTTCTAGTTCTGCTGGTAAGCGCGTACTGCTTATCTGCCCTGATGCTGACAGATAATCCGTTGATCCTGTACCCTCTGGCGTTGATCTCTTCAAGCACGGTTATATTTATTCTTGGCTTGATCTACACCATCATCTGGATCATGCTCTTTAAAAAAGAAAATGCCTTCACCCGCTGGTTTGAAGTGATCGGTTACCTAGGATTGGGATTCGGGTTGGCTGTTTTCCAGATACTGGCCATCGATCTGTTCCGGCTGGTTCTCACCGGATCGTGGAATGGGTTTAACTTTTAATAAGATTTTACGTATAGTATAGTAGTAAAGAGATTGGAGGATCGATGGAAATAATCAATATTTTTTCCGCGTTCGGGCTTTCAGCCAGCGCAGGTTTGAACGCCTACATTCCATTGCTGACCATCGCGCTGCTCGCGAAATTCACCAACCTTATCCAGCTTCGTGAACCATGGAATGCCTTAACGGACTGGTGGATTATTGGTATCCTGGTCTTTTTGAGCATCATAGAGTTTTTTGCCGATAAAGTCCCGGCGGTAAACCATGTCAATGATGTTATCCAGACCTTCGTGCGGCCTGCCGCAGGCGCTGTGGCATTCGCGGCCAGTGCCAATATCGTCACTGACGTGCATCCCGTTCTGGCTTTAGGTCTTGGTCTGTTAATTTCCGGCACCGTTCACGCCGCTAAATCAGGCCTGATGCGTCCGGCCGTCACCGCCACAACCGGGGGCGCGGGGAATGTCCCCGTTTCAATGGCGGAGGATTTCGTCTCATTTGTGATCTCGGTTCTGGCCGTCGTTGTTCCTGTAATTATTGCCGCCATTATCATCCTGATCACGGCATGGATCATTTTCCGGTGGCGGCATCATTCAGATAACCGTTCGCATACGGCCGCATAATTTTGTACAATATAATTGATCATATGCATTGGAGTCATCGTGAATAACTCTTCATACCCGCAACCCCCTCAAATTGTTGAAACCAATGGCTGGGCCATTTTCAGTCTGATTGCCGGTATACTTGGCTGGCTGGGTGTATTCGGACTGGGCGGCCTGGCAGCCATCATCACCGGGCACATTGCCAAAAATGAGATCCGGAATAGCGGCGGTAGAAAAGGCGGCGATGGATTTGCCACTGCCGGCCTGGTATTGGGATATTTGAATGTCGGTCTGACACTTCTGGGCGGTTGTCTGGCCGTTCTCATTTTCGGCGGCCTGATCAGCATGCCGATTTTTTGCGCCCCGTTCATGAATGGAATGTAAATCTTTTTAAGGAGAATAGCCATGGGAGAAATTCCTGCCCCACCCCCCGTCCCCCCTGTACCTGGATCAGTCCCTGAATCGGAATCACCCAACCTGCCACCAGCAATGCCGCAGGGAGCGAAAAAATCCAGCAAAACCTGGATCATTGTGCTGGTTGTTGTGATCGCCCTTTGCTGTTTATGCTCCTGTCTGGGAGTGGGTCTTTACCTGTGGAATAATGGCGATCAGATCATGAATGAAATCCAGATAGAATCTGGTTTACTATTGCCCCTGCTGGCCTGAAAATTTCGTTGCTCACAAGAAACCGTGGATCAAGATGATTCACGGTTTTTCGTTTTAATATGTCTTTTGTTCAAAAATAGACATCAATTCTTTCAACGCTTCCCGGGCTTTTTGTTTATTGCTTTCACTCAAAGTCAGTTCGTCAAATTCATCCTCGTCAAGAACTAAAAGACGTCCATCGGGATAAACTAGCAGATCCAACGCCAGATCAACATAACTGACCCGGCCATTAACAAACTCTGCCGGGTAGGTTACATTGCAATACCAACCTTTCAGCCTGTCAGTCTCAAGATCGTGAATTTCAAAGATGTTATACCAGCGATCGAAATAATACGTCTCAATGAACCTGTCACCGTTTACCAGGTTGATACCATGAAACGGCCGACTGCCGCCATTGAAAAACGCTTCAATCATTATACTTTCCGCTGATTGTTCGAGAATTCGGCCCTCATACCGCCATACTTCTTCGCGGGCGGTGTTCAATTTTATTACCTGAATATCCGGGATAAATGCTACAGGCATTGGACCTCTTCTGAGGGATAATGGATTGTCACCTTATCTCCAGAGTTAAACCGCGCTTGCGACACAAACTGAAGTGTGTGTGTGTTCGTCTGAACAGTCAACCGGTATTTTCCTTCCAGAAAAACAGACTCTGATACCGTTCCATGCAGATTTAAACCGGGTTGACCGGGATCGGGCGCATCACATTCTCGGTGAATTTTCAAACCGGGAACATCGGGCAGTAACAACAGGTTGACCCTGCCGCCAGCCTCCGGCAAAGGTTTACATTCCGGCATGTTGACTATGCAACCAGAAACAGAAACCGTTCGGTTCGAGGGAGAGACCACGCTGCCTGATAATACGTTTCCCAATCCGAGAAAACCCGCCACCCAGAGTGAGCCGGGGTGACGGTAAACATCTTCCGGAGCGCCGATCTGCTCGATCTCTCCGGCATTTAACATGATCAGCCGATCGGCAATGGAAAACGCTTCCTCTTGATCATGCGTGACGTAGATTACCGGTATATTCGCCTTACGAATGATACGGCGCAATTCATCCAGCAATGACTGCTTCAGCGTGCGGTCCAGAGCGCCAAGTGGTTCATCGAGCATTAACAATTTCGGTCGCGGGGCCAGTGCTCGTGCCAGCGCGATGCGCTGTTGCTCACCGCCCGATAGGTCTGTCACCCGCCGACGGGCAAAGTCTGCCATGTGAACCAGTTCGAGCATCTCCATTGTACGTGAGTGAATGGTATCCGCCGGCAGATTTTGCATGCGCAACCCGAACGCCACGTTTTGTTCCACTGACCGGTGGGGGAACAGGGCGTAATCCTGAAACATCAAACTGAAGCCGCGTTCATGAACAGGAGTATTTAAAAGGTCAACTCCATCCCATAAGACTGTCCCCGATTCCGGCTGTTCAAGCCCGGCAATGATCCGCAGCAGTGTGCTCTTTCCGCTTCCAGACCTGCCCAGCAGACATACAGTTTCGCCGGAATCAACAGAAAAAGAAACACCCTTCAGCAGTGGAGCATTATCGTATGATTTATAAATCTTTCGAACATCAAGCGGCATAATCTGTACCGAATTGTAGATTCAGGATTGGTCAAAGGAGAAGACTTTCCATTTCTCCATCAAGAGTATACCCGTAAGACAGACAATCATCAGGAAAGTGGCCATTGCCATTGCCTGACCGTAATTCAACGCCCCGGGTTGAGAAAGGAAACGGTAAATCGCCACCGGCAATGTGGGCACTTCAGGACGAGATAGAAATGAGGTGGCTCCAAACTCACCCAATGATATGGTGAATGAGAAAATAGCGGAAACCAACGCGCTTCGGGCAATGATCGGCCAGTCCACTTCCAGCCATACGCGCGCAGGCGAAGCGCCCAACGTGGCCGCCGCCTGGTGCAAAGATTCCGGAATGGATTCCAACGCCGGGGCAATGGTGCGGATGACAAAAGGAAGCGCCACAAGGCTGTGTGCTATGGGAATGAACAAAGGGAAGCTGCGGATATCCAGAGGCGGCCGGTTGAAAACCAGGATGTACCCCAATCCTAATGTGACCGCCGACGTGCCCAGCGGCAGCATCAGCAAACCGTCCATCACCCGGGTAAAGAGGTTCTTTCGTTTTAATGCCAGCGAAGCCATTAAACCCAGGCTTCCGGCTATCAACACTGTCTCCCCGGCATACACCAGTGAATTCACCGCAGCTTTTACCGGTGGTACATAGAAAATGGACTGCCGGCGGTTGATGAACAATTCGCGGTAGTAATCCAGCGTCAGCCCGGTGTTGACCGCCGTGCGCTGGCCGCGTTCCGCCTCAAGCCGGGTGACAGACCGCGCGGCCAGAGAAGCCAACGGAAGGACGAAAAGCACCACAAGCCCGGCAACCAGTAAAGCGAGAACCAGATTTTGCCGCCAATTCGCCGCTCGGTTGTGACTGGCTTCACGGATGCGGGGAACCAGCGGGATTTGAACCTGGCGGTTTACCCGTGTGTATGCAACGCCAATCAGAACGGTACATAGCAACTGAAGAATTGAGATAATGCTGGCCATGGGCAAGTTCAGACGCTGCATCGCCTGGTAATAGACCTCAGTCTCCAGTGTGGAAAACCCGGGGCCGCCCAACATAAGGATCACACCAAAACTGGTGAAATCAAACAAGAATACCAGCACCGCGGAAGCCAGAATAGAAGGCATTAATAGCGGCAGCGTGATCTCCCGAAAGGCGATCCACGGCGACGCGCCGAGCATCCGCGCCGCGTCTGGTAAACGGGTATCTAACTTCTCCCACGCGCTTCCGGTTACCCGTATCACCACCGCCGTGTTGTAAAACACATGCGCCAGCAGAATAGCCTGCAGTGTGTTCACAATATTGATCGGCGGTATGCTTGTGTGTGCCAGCGCCATCCAGATCAAATTGAACCATCCGCGGGGCCCGTACAGCGCGTTGATCGCCGCCGCGGCCACCACGGTCGGTAGGATGAACGGCAGGGTGGTCAACCCGCGCAGGATGGATTTTAACGGGAAGTCAAAGCGGGTAAACAGGTAGGCGGACGGCAACCCAATAGCCAGCGTCAAAACGGTTGACAGGGCTGCCTGCCAAAGAGTGAATCCCAGCGGCTGTATCACCCGATTCCAATTCATGGCGGTATAAGAAGCCGCTTGCCACGATTCGTGGAATACCGCCCCAAGGGGATAAAAATAAAAGAACAACAGGAACGCGCCGGGGAAAAGCCATAACAGCAGGGATTGAACTAAAACTCTCTGCGTAGGCCGGTGGGCAGGTGTTATCGCCTGCCCACTGAAGCCATTGGCATTTATTACGTCAGATTTCCCGGAAGTCATTTCTGGTTTCATTCGTCGTTATTTCAGTACGGCTTCTTCCCAGGTTTCTATCCATGTCTCACGGTTTTCGGCGATCTCTTCTGGATTCAGCATGGCGGGTTCTTCCGGTATCTGGTTGTATTTGACAAATTCATCGGGTAAGACGGCGTTCTTGTTTGCCGGGAAAACGAACATCTGCAGTGGAATATCATTTTGAAATTCAAGTCCGGTCATGAAATCAATGAACTTTTCGGCCAGAGCGCGTTTCGCGGTACCTTTCAGAATTCCGGCAAATTCAACCTGCCGGAAGCACATATTCGGGCCAACCAGCGAGGCCGTGGGTGCGTCTTCCGGTTTCGGGTCCGCGTACACCACTTCAACTGCCGGGCTGGTGCCATACGAGACCGTCATCGGGCGGGGACCTTTACCGCTGGAGCCGCTGAAATGCGTGTAATACGCAGCTTCCCAATCATTTACCACCAGAACGTCGTTCCTTTTCAATGATTTCCAGTAGTCGACGAAATTCTCCACGCCGAATTCTTTAATGGTGGCCAGCATAAAAGCGAGTCCGGGTGAACTGGTGGCGGGGCTTTCAACTACCAACAGGCCTTTATATTCGGGCCTGGTCAGGTCAAGCAGAGATTGCGGCAGGGGAAGAGCTTTTTCAGCAAAGTAGGCTTTATCATAGTTGATGCACACGTCACCGTAATCTACAGGCGTCAACAGGTTATCTTTGGCCAGCTTAAGTTCGTCTGGTATGTCCTTCAGGTTGGGAGACATGTATGCTTCAAGAATGTCGCCTTTCTCTGCGCGTGAAAGGAACGTGTTGTCTACCCCGTAGATTACATCTGCCATCGGCGCTTCTTTTGAAAGGATGGCACGATTGACTGTAGCTCCGGCATCCCCACCCTTGATGAAGCTCAATTTCACATTGTTTTCCTTCTCGAAATTAGCAATTACACCTTCGCTCGCTGAGAACGAATCGTGAGTGAGGATGGTGAGGGTTTCAGGCTCTACCGCGGCAGATGCCCCTTCAACGACAGACGCGGCTTCCGGGGTTGCCGTTTCACTCACGGGGGTTTGGGTTGCCAGTTCAACCAGAGCAGCTTCAACTGTTGGAACGTCCGCTGCTGTTTGGGTTGGGATAGCGGTGACACCCGGCGCGCAGCCGGCTATCACCACTAACCCGGCAATCATAATCATAAATAATGCCTTTTTCATTTCAAACTCCTCTAATTAGTACCCGGATCGGATTGCCGGGTGTGTATACAAATTAATAAGCCGCGTGACAAGGATACGCGCGCGCGGCCGTTGATCATCACATTACTGATCCCGCGTGTCTTTTCCGGGAATAATTTCTCATAATTCAACGGGTATTTAAGGCCAAATGTTTTAACATCATAAACCGGGTCTCCCAACGGTAGAAGAGAGACTACGTCACCCGCCTGCCCGGTTATTTCGGCCTCTGAAGCGATCAGAAACACTTCTTCCAGCCCATCATCCAGACGTATCGAAACAGACGGGTAAGCTGGCTGTTGGAGTAAAAATACATTTCCCAGCGTTTGGTCAAGCCGGCCGCCCAGCGCACCCCCGATCACGATCTGAAGACAGCCTTCTCCTACAGCCTGATCAATGGCCAGTTGAAGATCAGTTTCATCTTTATCCACTGGAAACCGCACTATGCGCACACCATGAGCACGTGCATCCTCAATATCTTCCGTCGTAACGGAATCCAGGTCGCCCAGCAGGATATGAGGTTGAAGGCCAATCGCCTTGAAGTGACGTAGTCCTCCGTCAGCGGCGATCAACAGGTCATCCGTTTGCAGGCAGGCTTTCAGGCGCGTGTAATCCATCACATCGCCGTTGGCCAGTATATATGCCCGTTTTCCCATATATGCAAAACACCCTCCGCCGGTTGGGGAGGGTGTTGATGGCTTTCGCTACGTATACCTCCCTACGCCGGCATTATCCGGATCAGGTTCATCGGGTCGAGAACGTTGCGTTCTCCTCTCAGCCTGGAAACGTCAGGCTCCCCGTACTGCAATTCAATGTTATATTACCGCACTTTAGACTTTAAGACAAATATCTAACGTACTAAATTCGGGGTTTATACAATCCGGCATGATTTACGCCCAACATCCCGGCTTCATACGAAAGTGGATCCATGCGGTTCAGTTGACCGGCTACGTCAGCCGGTACCAGGCGTATACGGCGGCGGTGTTTTAATAACTTCTCTATTTTGTCACACCCATGGTCGTCTGTCATCCAGTTGGATGTATCCAGGCGGGTCAGGTCAAGTGGAATGGTGTAAAAGCGCAATGATTTGACACCATCAACATTGAAGTAATCCTCAAAGTACGACATGGCGAGCTCTCGAAGTGTGCGGAAAACCGGTTCACGCATCCGCAGGCCATTGAAATTTGATTTCGCCACAGCGCCCCATAGCCCGTTTTTCTGAAAAATGGCGAGTACATGATCATCATCCAGCCCTTCGTCGGATTGTAGATCAACGATCAACGGGGGGTAACCCAGGAAACGAAGACCCAGCGCGCCAAAAAGACCGCCATCAAGGCAGTGCGCGAAACGGTCTTTTACCACATTGACCGGACAGCGGTTGCGGTCTTCCGGGCTGTACGGCGTCGCGTCCAGGTAAGCCTGTACATCCGCGGGAGATTTAAAAACATTAAAAACATCAGATAACTCTGCTGGAAGTGAAAATAGGGTTGTATTCAATGGTTCACCCGGGTGTCTATATATTGAATTCAAGTATTATAACGTGAGATACAATATCATATTTGTTGTACATAATCATCTTTCAATCAGGATGACGCAGACATGATCGGCATGCTCTTTCAATTGATTACCGGCGGGCTCTTACTTGTGGCCGGAAAGAAACTGTACTGGTTCTTTGTCGGAACATTGGGCGCTCTCACCGGTTTATTTGTATCAGAGACGTTCTTTCATCCTCAGGGAATGGGAGACCGCGTTCTGGTGGCTGTTGGTATCGGTGCCGCGTTTGCGATTTTAGCCCTGATCCTTCAGCGCATAATGATCGGAGTCGCCGGGTTCATTGCCGGCGGGTACCTGGGAGTGGCATTGGTTGACGCTCTGCAGCTACCGGTATCAGAATACCGATGGGTGGTATTCATTCTGGGTGGACTGATCGGGATCATGATCGTTAAAATGCTATTCGATTTTTCACTGGTGATCATTTCAAGCGCGGCAGGCGCCATACTGATCACGCGTGCCATCCAGTTGGATGGCGCGAAAAGTCTGATCATCCTGCTCGTCCTGATCATAGCGGGAGTGGTCGTCCAATCGGTGCGTGGCAAACCTAAACCAGCCGCTCCCGCATCTAACCCACCTCAGATAACCAGATAAAAATGGATACCACCACACCTGTATTCCTGACGTCGTTTTCCAGCCAGACCTTGTTATTGATCGGATTGTTTTTTCTGGGCGCTGTGGTCATTTCTTTCTTCGGCGGCTTGCTCGCCCGGCGGATTGTTTCTCTTAGCCGGTTCGCGCCAGAAGCTCGCCGCCCTTCGGTAGAACGCACCCAAACGCTAAAATCCCTGCTTTCCAGCATGATCACTTTTCTGGCATTCTTTTTTGCTGTCTTGTTATCATTATCATTGTTCATACCGGTTTCCACGCTGATCTGGGTGCTCGGGTTATTCAGTGCGGCTTTTGGTCTGGGAGCCAAACCATTAATCAGCGATTTGTTGGCAGGTATGGGTTTCATTTTCAATGTCACCTTTGATATTGGTGAGAAAGTGGAATTTTTACAGCCGGGCGGCAATATTCAAGGTGTGGTGGAAGAGATCAACCTGACAACAACGCTGGTCCGGTCGCATACCGGGGAAATGTATACACTGCCCAATGGAGAAATTCGGATCGTACGAAATTTCAGCCGTGGGAAGTTCTCAAATGCCAACATCAGTATATTTGTGATGCCTCAGGATGTTGGCCGGGCAACAGAGGTTTTAAAAACCATGAGCATCGAGGACTTTTCACAGATGGATTACTTAATGGAACCATTTCAGGTTATCGGTTCAACAAACCTCTCCGGCAGTAAAGTGGAAATCATCGTAGCCGCGAAAGCAACCTACGGTAAAGCGGCAGATCTACGCCTGACCTTAATGAACCGGATTCAGGAAAAATTTAAGTCCGAGAAAATTGACCTTGCCGGTTAGGCAAATTCTCCCCTTTAGTAAAAGCGAAAAAAGAGCGCAACCCAAAAACCGGCATGGAAAACTCATCCGAAAATCCACAGGAAAAACTTCTGGATAAATACACGGTCCACGAGCGGATAGGGACGGGTGGAATGGCAGAAGTTTTTCGGGGTCATCATGAAAAGCTGAACCGTGATGTTGCCATAAAAGTGATGCGCACCAGCCTGGCTGGAGACGCTCAATTCACGGCGCGTTTTGAGCGTGAAGCCCGGTTAGCCGCGTCTCTTCGTCACCCGAATATCGTTCAGGTTTTTGATTTTGACAGACAGAACGATCGTCTCTTTCTGGTAATGGAATTCATTAACGGTGGAACGCTAAAGCAACGATTGGAAGACATCAAATCAGCCGGCAGTTATTTTTCACTCAGCGAGATTTATCGGATTATGCAACAGGTGGCCAACGCACTAGACTACGCGCATGGTCAGGGCATGCTTCACCGTGATCTTAAGCCCGCCAATATCCTGCTTGACCAAGCCGGCGACGTGTACATCACCGATTTTGGCATTGCCCGTCTGTTAGATAGCGATGAGATCACTCGCAGCGGCTCTATTTTGGGGACTCCCGATTACATGTCGCCGGAACAATGTGAAGGCAAGCCGCTCACATTTTCCAGCGACATTTATTCACTTGGGGTCATACTTTTTGAATTACTCACCGGCGAAACACCCTTTGATGCCGATTCCCCACTGGCTATTTTGCAGAAGCACATTCATGAACCTGTCCCTCCATTATCGTTATTTCGCAAAGGTCTTCCATCCGGGCTGGACTCTGTGCTACAAAAAGCGCTATCAAAATCTCCGGAGGATCGCTTTTCAACAGCCGCCGGATTAATAGATGCTTTTGCCCGAGAAATTTATCCATCAGCCAATCCTTCAACAACTGCGTCAACGGAAAAACCTGCTGCTCCGGCAACCAAACCCGAAAAACTCTGGGCTGGTTGGATACTACCGGTTATTTTGATCATTCTGGTATTGTCTGCCGGCGGTTACTGGCTCTGGAAAGTCAGGCTAACCGGACAATCTGTGATATCGCGGTGCACGACCATTGATAGTTGTGAACGAAATGCCAGCCTGCTGGCTACAGCCGATAGGCCTGTACTGGCGGTTGAAGCCTACAGGAACGCGATCGCTCGTGTTTCTGCCAGTGAACAAACAGCCTACGCGAAATTGCCCTGCAATCTTGGTGACGCCTACTCGCGGCTAAATAAGAAAGTTGAAGCTAAAGGAGCTTACAGAGAGTGTATTGCCTGGACTCACAATAAAACAGAGTTGACCGACTTACGTCTGTATGCTTTACAAAGAATCAAAGAGTTGAAATAATTCTCACATGAGAATTTCATGTAGTAATTTTCGAATCTACTATAATTCTTTGAAATAAAATCAACTGACCCGGAGAAACCATTGAACAACTTCTTTCCCCGACTCTGGAAGTCTATACCCATTCTGGCCATCGTCTTCATTCTGGTCGTTTCAGCCTTTATCTCAACGCCTGTAACAGTCAGCGCAGAAGACAAAGACCCTGTAGTTATTACGCTATTCTGGGGGAATGGCTGCCCTCATTGCAAAGCGGAACGGCCATACCTGGCCAATCTCCAGAAGGCATACCCTGATGTGCAAATCCGCACATATGAGGTATGGTATGTGGAAAGTAATATTCCCATCATGGAGAAAGTGGTTAAATCGTTTGGCGAATCGGTCAGCGGCGTTCCAGTGACCATTATTGGCGACAAACACTGGGTAGGCTATGGCACCGAGATGAAACCAGAAATAGAAGGTGCCATTCAAGCCTGCCTTAAGAACGGGTGTAAAGATCCCTTAAAAGAGACCCTTACAGCAGATGAATTAGCCGCGGGGCTTCCACTCACATTACTTCCAGAAGAAGTCGCGATCCAAATGGAGGAAGAGTCGCAGGTTATCCAATCAACACAACCAAACCAGGTATCTTCCTCAAATTCAATTACCGTTCCTTTTATTGGAACAGTAGATCTGGAAAAACAATCTCTGGCCATTGCCACATTACTGATTGGTTTTGTTGATGGTGTTAACCCCTGTTCCATCTGGGCTTTGACCATGCTTTTAGCCATCACACTGCATACCGGTTCGCGTAAGAAAGTGATGATCATCGGACTGGTTTTTATCACGGTGACCGCCAGCGTTTACGCTTTGTTCATTCTGGGCATCTTTAGCGCCTTAACTCTATTGAGTTCAATGGGTTGGATACAGGTGGTTGTCTCACTTGTCGCGCTTTTCTTTGCAGTGGTCAACATTAAAGACTACTTCTGGTATAAAGAGGGTATCTCGTTTACCATAGCTGACGATAAAAAGCCCGGTTTATTCCAAAAGATGCGCCGTGTTGTAGATGCCAGTAACTCCTTCTGGGGGCTTGTTGGTGCTACAGTGGTGCTGGCCGCCGGGGTATCGCTGGTTGAATTTGCCTGTACTGCCGGATTTCCGGTTATTTGGACCAACCTGCTTTCGGCACAAAAGGTATCACCGCTTACATTCGGTCTTTTATTACTTCTTTACCTGGTTATCTACCAGTTAGACGAACTGGGTATTTTTACTGTAGCTGTTGTAACCTTGAAATCGTCCAAAATTGAAGAAAAACACGGCCGCATTTTAAAACTGATTGGCGGTACTTTAATGTTGGCACTTTCAATCGCGATGCTGGTCGATCCATTCATTATGAATAATTTATCCAGCTCGTTAATTGTGTTTGGCGCAGCGTTGGCAGCCACCTTACTTATACTGGTTATTCACCGACGCGTCCTTCCGGCGATGGGGATTTATATTGGAACTGAAATGAAACCGAAGACCAAAACCCACAGGAAGAAATAATGAGATGAGAAGGAGCTTCATTCGCTCCTTCTTTTTTTTTCACATTTTGGGTCAATAATATTCTGCGTTCACCCGTCAACTGCTGGCTTATAAGTCCTCTGCCCGTTATGTTTCCACAGGATGTGTCGACCACCTGATCGTCTATCAGGTTTACTTCTTTAAATTCGATCAATCGCTTAAAGCAGTCAACCCTTCATGGTTCGCGATCTCCCTGAACTCTGACTTCTACGGGGCAGTCCATTGGATGATTGGAGTTTTAGCCTCATTTATTCAAATTATTTTTAGTCTACGCAAATGGAACCAACTGAACCTTTGACGATAACGCCTCAATATCCGCTTTGCGGCAGTCCGCCGTGGCCAGCTGCATACACACCGCTCCGGCAATGGCAGAACCCAGGCGTAGACCTTCTTCCATTGGTCTGCCGGAGGAAAGAGCGGCTGCCATACCGGCCAGCATCCCGTCACCGGCACCTGCTGTAGAAACCACGTCCACCGGGAGCACGGGGATCAACCAGTCCCGCTCTGGCAGAACCGCCAGAGTGCCATCCCCTCCGAGGGTGACAACCACTGAACAACCGTAAACCGCCTGGATTTCCTTTCCAGCCAGGTGAATATCCGTCAGAGAATTGAGCCGCCGCCCGGTAAACTCTTCCAGTTCGTCTCGGTTCGGCTTGACCAGAGTCGGCTTGGCTTCTAACCCTTTACGCAACGCAGAACCGCTGGCATCGAATATCACGGGGATTTGCCTTTTTCGCGCCCGGGCAATCAATTTGAAAAACAATTCATCCGAGACCCCGGCAGGCAGCGTCCCGCCGATCACCACGCAATCCGCCTGTTCAAGAACCGATTCATACCGTGTTTCCAGGTCGTGAATATGTGTCGGTCTGACAATCAGAGACGATACAGAAAAAGTGGATTGCCCGCTTCCATCCTCCATCACAATGACGGTGTTCAGGCGGGTCTCACCATCAACTTCAGTAAAATCGGTTTGAACCCCGCGGGATTGAAGCATTTGCTCCATTTGAAGACCGGTAATCCCTGCTTTGAATCCCAACGCGATACTGGGTAAACCATATTCACCCAGTATCCAGGAAGCATCAGCTGCTTTTCCGCCCATCCCGATAGCCCAATTACCAGCCCGGATGGTTTTGTTGATCGTAAACTCAGGAACCACCAGCGTGCGATCAAGGCAGGTGTTGGGGGTAACAGTTACGATCATAATGTTTTTGCCCTGTTCGGCTTGCCGAAAGACCGATTATGAAAGAATAGTATCCACGGAATCCGGCGCCTGGTCCAGTTTTGCGATCAAAGCAATTCGGTCTGCGTGACGACCGCCCTCAAACTCTGCCGCCAGAAACTGGTCAACAATCATACAGGCCAATCCTTCACCCACCACACGCGCACCCATGGCTAACATATTGGCATCATTGTGCTGGCGTGAAAGCACCGCGGTGTATGGTTCACTCGCGAGAACACAGCGGATTCCGCGTACTTTATTGGCGGTAATGGAAATCCCCGCGCCGGTTCCACAGATCACCACACCGTATTTAACTTCACCGCGAACAACGGCTTTTGCCACTTTCTCCCCATAAACCGGATAGTCCGCGCGTTCGGGGGTATACGTCCCCATATCGATAACATCATGGCCGGATTCGATTAAATGCTTACGAACAACCTCTTTCAGGGCAAACGCGGCGTGATCGCTGCCAATGGCAATTTTCATTGAACTACTCCCGGAATAGAATAAGCCGTTCCACAGGCAATGGAACGGCTTGAATTATACGCCAGGAATGACAGCCCCTTTTACCGTTATTTTTTTTTGAACTCAAATCCCAACCGCCGCAGGAAGTCTGGATCATCACGCCAGCCTTTGGCTACCTTCACGCGCAGTTCCAAGAAGATCGAGCGATCTCCCATCTTTTCCATTTCCATTCGGGCACTTGTCCCAATGCGTTTCAGCATCTCAGCCCCCTGCCCGATGACAATCCCCTTTTGCGAATCCCGCTCCACGAACAGAGTGGCCGCCACATAGGTCTTGCCATCTTCGCGTTCTTTGAACTCGTCAATTCGAACAGCCATGGCGTGAGGCACTTCTTCACGCAGGTGTTTTAATGCCGACTCACGGATAAGGTCCGCGGCGATCTCGCGTTCATACAGGTCGGTGATCTCATCTTCCGCGTAATACGATGGATGAACCGGAAGCAGTTCAATAATTGCCTTTTGTAAATCTTCAATACCTTCACTGCTGACAGCAGAAACCATCACCGGGCGGGCTTCCGGTAGTAATTTGTTATATTGTTCCATTATTGCCTGCCGGCTCTCTTTTTGTACACGATCGATCTTGTTCAGTATCAGAAGCTTCTTTTTTCGCCGGCCGGCATTTTTTACCAGATCACGTGCCTGCAGGTCATCCGCGGAAGGGTCAGCAGACGCATCTACCATCCAGGCGACGACATCCACATCAGAGATCACCTCTTCAGCCGTCTGGTTCAGGGCTTCACCCAGTTTATGGTGCTGTAAATGGATGCCCGGCGCGTCAACAAAGATCATCTGAGCCTCAGGTAAGGTTAGAATACCCAATTGACGCCGACGCGTGGTCTGCGGTTTGGCGGAGACAGCGGCAATTTTTTGCCCCATCAGGGTGTTTACCAGTGTTGATTTTCCTACATTTGGCCGGCCGGCGAGAGCGATATATCCGGCTTTGTATTCTGGAGTTTGTTGGTTCATTTTATCTTTATGAATCTTTCATTTTAAATTTATGAAATTGTTAGACCGGCGTAGGTTAATCGTAGGGTAATCGTCAAGCTTCGCCTGATCGGGTTGGATATATTAATACCAAAGGGCGACTTCTCTTCTTCTTCTCCTCCTTATGTACGTGCCGGGGTCGGCGTCCCCGGCACGTACCGATTCTATCACTCGTTACTGCCCATCCAATGCCGATTATGATACACTTTGAACGCTTTTTGGGTGTTTGAGAACATTTTTTGCTGGAGGATATCCATGACAGACAAGCGTCCGGTTTTTCCTATTGACATTGCCGGTGTACACCGCGACCTCCCACTTTTTGAGGTCAAACCCGGTTTACGCATTGCCATTCTGAACATTCTGGGTGATACAGAACTTGTGCAAGCCTGCGCCAGAGAACTGGCTCAAAAACTGTCCAACACTGATTTTGACATTCTGGTTACGGCTGAATCGAAAAGCATTCCCCTCGCTTATTCACTTTCAATTGAGACAGGTAAAACATATGTAGTATTGCGCAAGAGTTATAAACCCTACATGGGCAAAGCTCTTTCGGCTGAAACCCTGTCCATCACCACCGGCCAGCCGCAGACCCTTTACCTGGATGAAAAAGACCTGCACTTGCTGGAAGGTAAATCAGTTGTACTGGTTGACGATGTGATCAGCACCGGCTCAACACTTCAGGGAATGCGCCTGTTGATGGACAAAGCAAACGCGAAGGTCAAGGCAGAAGCTGCTATTCTCACCGAAGGCGAACGCGCCAAATGGAACCAGATCGTATCACTCGGTCACCTGCCGGTTTTCACGGACTGATTCCTCCCTCTCAATTAATAAATAAAGAACAAGATGCTTCTCTTTTGTCATGCTGACTGAAGGGAAGCATCTCGCGTAATTGTGCCGTTTCATTTCGGCCGTGTTGCAGATACTACGATTCGGGATTCTTCGCTATCGCTCGTGATAACAGGCAGTCCCCTCAGGCTACCCAGAGGAAAGCATCTCATCCGGTCCTTTTTTGACTATTCCATTCTTGTTTCAGAAATTTCATTTGCTTCCGCGTAACGGTCAGCCAGTTTCTTTTTATGCGGATGATCCATCGCCTTCAGTGCCCGTTCACGTTTGAGGGCTGCCGAAACACTTTCCACTTCTTCAATATATATCAGTTTGACCGGCCGGCGCATGCTGGTATACCGCGCGCCTCGGCCGGCATTGTGAGTCTTTTCACGCCGCGCGGGATCCGTGCTCCAGCCGGTGTAATACGTGCCATCCGCGCATTCCACGATATAACAAAAATACGCCATACAGGCAGATCACGCCTTCTTTTTGGGTAGATTCATTCCAAACATCTTTTTCCAAAGGCTGACTTTTTCTTTAACGTCGCGCATCTGGTCTGACGACCAATCTCCACTCGTCCGCCGATGAGACCATTTCTGTAAAGTCTCGAGAAATGTGTCGTGGTCTTTCTCAAGCTTGTTCGCGTCACCCGCACGCAGTTCATCCTGGAAATCTTCGATAGCAGTTTTCAGCAGATCAAGCTGCTGGATCAGGTTTTCTTTGTGAGCCAGTAACTCCCCGGCTGTCATTTTACCGGTAGGGAAATCGCCTGTGGATTGATAGACTTTCCAGAAAGCAGGCCCGGTTAACTTTTGGGCTTCTTTCCATCCCGCTCGTCCCAGCGCGTTTCGCAGGTAGATCAAATGAAGGGTACGTGGAAGTAGATCAACCTGAGTTAGCAGTCCATCAGCTTCCAACGGGTCAGCAAACATAACTGACGCGCCCATGAAAGCGGCAAATTCTTCGACCTGCAAAATAGAACTTTCATCAGTTCCAGAGGGAGACGAGATGATCACCACACCATCTTTAAAAAGATCGGCATTGTCGTCGGATGATTCGAAGAAACTTCCGCTGATCGCGGGAGACGCATTGACCAAACCACACTTCTCCGGGAATCCGTTCTTTGCCCAATCGCAAACCACCTGGTGAACCGGCGCTGTGTTGACGAGTAACGCGCCTTCCTTCAGGCTTCGAGTACATTCCTCCAACCAGTCAACTGTCACACCGGCCGGAAGGTTGAGAATCACAACGTCTGCTTTTTCGATAGCCGCATGCAGATTGGCATTGGATCTATCGATCGCGCCTTTTTTTTGCGCTTCTTCCACCCATGAGGTTTCCAGGTCAAAGCCAGTGATTTCCACAGGGTCTTTTGATCTCTTTAACGCCAGCCCAATAGAACGACCGATGCGATCAAGTCCGACTATCGTTATGGAAGTTTTCATTAGCCCAATCCTGTAAACAGTTTAAATAATCCATTGACAGCCGGCGACATGATCCAACTGACAATGTCAATACCCAAGTAGGGAAGCGCAAATATGAGAATAAGGAGAATGGCCGGGCTGTATGGACGTATCCGGTCGTACATTGCCTGCGCCGATGGCGGCAAAAAGAAATCCAACACCTTCTCGCCATCCAGCGGTGCTACCGGTATCAAATTAAAGACCATCAAGGCAATATTGATCCAGATGAACTCTACCCAGAAAATGGCCAAAGGACGGAGTCCGCTGGCCTGCAAACCTGTGAGGGTTGCCAGCCCGAACTTTAGTGGAAGGGCAGCCAGAAATGCCATCAACAGATTTGAAAGCGGCCCTGCCAACGATACCCACATTATGGCAGACCTGGAACGTTGTTTCAACCAATAAGGGTTGACAGGAACCGGTTTTGCCCAGCCAAAACCGGCGATCACCAGCATGAGTGAACCTATCACATCGAGATGAACAAGGGGATTCAGCGTAAGCCGGCCGTTCACGCGTGGAGTATCGTCTCCATACGCATTGGCTATAAATGCATGTGAAAATTCGTGAATGGTGAAAGCGATCACCAGAATGATCGCTCGAGAGATAAGGGTTAAAGGATCTAAATTTAGCATATACGGTTGAAAAATTATAACATGCAGGGTAGAGTATAATTTTCTGCGTGCTACCTGAGATAAATCTGGAAGATGTTGTCCGGCTGCGAAAACAGCACCCCTGCGGAAGTTATGAATGGAAAATCATTCGGTTGGGTGCTGATATCGGTCTGGAATGTTGTACTTGCAAACACAAAATCATTCTTCCCCGCCGTGAACTGGCTCGGCGTTTGAAGAAGCTGTTACCGAAAGATGCTAATGCAAACCTTACAACCTGATCAACCTCATATTGTCTTTCTGTTTTCAGATACCGGCGGCGGACATCGAAGCGCGGCAGAAGCCATTATAGAGGCGCTTGAACTCCAATTCCCGGGGCAGACGACGTACGAAATGGTCGATCTGTTTCGAGAATACGCTCCACCACCGCTGAATAAGACCCCTGAGATCTACCCACCGCTATCCCGCATGCCGGCTGCCTGGGGTTTTGGCTACCGGCAAACAAATACCCCCCGTCGATCTCGCAATATCAACAATATCGCCTGGCCTTACATTCGCCGGTCGATCTATCGGTTGATGGAGGAGCATCCCTGTGACCTGATGGTCAGTGTGCATCCCCTGATGAATACCCCCGTGTTGCGTACATTCCGCGACCGGCGAATTCCCTTCATCACGGTGGTGACCGATATGGTCTCTACCCACGCTTTCTGGTTTGACAACCGCGCCGATCTTATCATCGTTCCAACCGAAGGCGCGCGTCAAAATGGCATTCAATTTGGAATTTCGCCAGAAAAGATACAGGTGATCGGTCTTCCTGTAGCAGACAAATTCTGCCATGAACAGGAAGCGCCCAATGATATCCGAAAGAAAATGGGCTGGCCTCTGGATAAACCCGTCATTCTGATGGTTGGCGGCGGTGAAGGCATGGGCCCGCTGGAGAAAACCGCGCATGCCATTAATGATGCCAACCTGGATGTCGCCCTGGTGATCATAGCCGGCCGCAACCGCGAGTTAAAGAACCGCCTGGAAAACCACCTGTGGAATATTCCCGTATCGGTATATGGTTTCGTGCGCACCATGCCAGAGTTCATGCAAGCTTCTAACGTACTGGTGACAAAAGCCGGGCCGGGAACCATCAGTGAAGCCTGTATCTGCGGTCTGCCCATTATTCTTTACAGCAAGATGCCCGGGCAAGAAGATGGTAATGTAGACTTTGTGGTCAACGAGGGAGCCGGTGTCTGGGCTCCCGAACCTGAACATGTAGTATCCACACTCCAATCATGGCTGGCCGCGCCCGAACTGCGCTGGCAGGCGGCAGCTAATTGCCGCCGTATCGCCCGTCCACAGGCCGCGCGGGATATTGCCGCGGCGCTGGCTGCCCGGGTGGGGATCACCCGGCCTGAATAGGATTGTTCACATGCCAATCATGGATGAGCATAACTTTGAATTCTTCAGCCGCAGCCCCGAGCAGACTCGCCGCCTTGGCAGTCGAATTGGTTCACTCCTCAAACCGGGTGACCTGATCTGTTTGAGCGGTGATCTTGGCGCCGGTAAGACCACATTCGTGCAGGGCATCGCCCATGGGTGGGAATCGGTGGACACCGTCTCAAGCCCGACCTTTGTTATTGTCAACGAGTATCATCGGAAAACCGGCGAGACGTTGTTCCACATGGATGCCTACCGTCTTGAGAGTTCTATGGAAGCGTTTGATCTCGATCTGGACCGTATGCTTGAACAGGGCGCGCTGCTGGTGGAATGGGCGGAACGGATAAAAGATGCCCTGCCGGACAATGCCCTGTGGATCAAGATGAACTGGATGGCGGACGAACAACGCGGTTTATGGTTCACAGCGACCGGCCCTCGCAGCCAGGCTCTGATGGATGAATTCAAGAAGAAAGTGGTGGGTGCCTGATATGCTGCTGGCTGTGGATACCTCTACCCAGACACTGGGTATCGCTCTGTATGATGAAGATCGTGTACTGGCGGAAAGCATCTGGATAAGCCGCGCCCGTCATACGGTTGAGCTCGCTCCTGCCGTTGACCGTTTACTCAAACAAAATGGACTGACGGCCGCCAACCTGACCGGGCTCGCCGTGGCTACCGGCCCCGGCAGCTTTACCAGTCTGCGCGTGGGACTGGCCTTCATTAAAGGAATATCCCTGGCGCTGAAGATACCTGTGGCTGGCATACCATCTCTTGATCCACTGGCAGCGGCCATGCCTCCTTCTGACCTGCCGCTGGCGGCCGTCTTACCGGCGGGGCGCACCCGGCTGGCTGTCTGCTGGTATACCTATGGTGATAAAGGCTGGCAGTTCACCGGCACCATGAAAGTTCAAACCGCGCAGGAACTATCCGATGAGATACACACACCTTCCATTATTATTGGCGAGTTGACGGCGGAAGAACGCCAGATTCTCTCACGAAAATGGAAGAACAGCCAGGTGGGGACAGCGGTTCAGGGCTCCCGCCGACCGGCCATGTTGGCCGAGCTGGGCTGGAAGAAACTGGCGGCCGGTATGGCTGACGACCCGGTGACTCTGGCTCCCGTTTACCTGCACATGAATGAGGTCATTCCGTCGTGAACCCCGTGCCGGATTTCTTTCTTGTGCGTCCCATGACGCTGGATGATCTGCCGCAGGTATATCGGATCGAACTCGATTCGTTTACCCTGCCCTGGCCCTTCAATTCATACGTCTATGAGTTGACAAAAAGCCGGGTTTCGCGCTGCTATGTGGCCGCAACCAATGACGACAAAGACCGCAAGAAAATTCTGGGTATGATCGTGATCTACCTGATCGAAGATGAAGCTCACGTGGCCACATTTGCCGTTCATCCAGAATACCGGAGGAACGGTGTAGGCTGGCGGTTGTTGTTGCACGCCCTGAAGGATACCAGCCAGGAAGGCGCTACTCATGCTTTTCTGGAAGTCCGCGCGGGGAATGAATCTGCGATAAAATTGTACGAGAAATTCGGGTTTACTCGGGTGGGGGTGCGTAAGAATTACTATTCCGACAACCACGAAGACGCCATTTTAATGAACCTGGACAACATGACCAAAAGTCATCTGGCTTACGTTGAATCGCTCTGCTCAGCCCCCAAAAATAACACTTCTTCCGGAGGCAGTCTTGATTCCTGAAGACACCCTGGCTCAACTCGCTCACAAAATTGCCGCGTGCCAGCTTTGCACCCTGTATGCTACGCGTAAGTTCGCGGTGCCGGGTGAAGGCCCGGCAGACGCGCAGGTAATGCTGATCGGCGAAGGCCCCGGATTTTACGAAAACGAACAGGGCAAACCGTTTGTTGGCGCGGCCGGGAATTTTTTAAATGAATTACTGGCCAAAGCCGGACTGAACCGTGACGAGGTCTTTATAACCAACGTGGTCAAATGCCGTCCGCCCGATAACCGTGACCCGCTGCCGGAAGAACTGGCCTCATGCCGTGACTACCTGGAAAACCAGATCGCCGCCATCAACCCGAAACTTATCATTACTCTGGGGCGCTTCTCTTTAGCCGTGTTCTTCCCTATGGCGCGTATTGGCGCCGTTCACGGGCAGATCAAAAAGGTGAATAACCGGCTGGTGGTTCCCATGTACCATCCGGCTGCCGCTTTACATCAACCTGCGTTAAAATCAACGGTCGAGCGCGATTTCGCTCATCTGTCTGATACCATCAAACAAAACATTGCCGCCCGACCGGCACAACCACACAAACCGGCTGAACCGGAAGATCCGGCCGAATCCGCGACACAATTAAGTCTTTTCTGATAGGACGTAAAATGGACTACAAAAAACAACTGATAGAACGATTTGAGACGAAGACCGCCAGAATCGGTATCCTGGGTCTGGGGTATGTCGGACTGCCGCTGGCTGTGGTATTCGCCGAAGCCGGCTATACCGTCACCGGGATCGAGCCTATGCAAAGTAAAGTGGACTCGCTTCTCAAGGGGGAAAGCTACGTTCTGGATGTACCCTCTGAAACCGTGGCCAAACTGATCAAATCGGGCAAATTGATCCCCACCAGTGACTTTTCGGCCATTAAAGAACTGGATGCCGTGAGCATCTGTGTGCCCACCCCGCTGCGCAAGACCGGTGACCCGGACCTTTCCTTTATTGTCAGCGCCACCGACGAACTCGCCCGGTATGTGCATGCCGGTATGGTGGTCGTGTTGGAATCCACCACCTACCCCGGCACCACCCGCGAACTTATTCTGCCGCGTCTCAACCAGGAAGCCGGATTGGAAGTGGGCAAAGACGTGTTCCTGGCCTTCTCGCCCGAACGCGTTGACCCCGGCCGCACCGACTTCACCACCATCAACACACCCAAGGTGATGGGCGGCATTACCCCCGATTGCAGCGCCGTGGCCACCGCCTGGTATTCCGGCGCGCTGCAAAAGGTTGTCCCCGTTTCTTCCGCTGAAGTGGCCGAAATGGCCAAATTGCTGGAAAACACCTTCCGCATGATCAACATCGGTATGGTGAACGAGCTCGCGCTGATCTGCGACCGCCTGGGTATAGACGTCTGGGAAGTGATCGACGCCGCCGCCACCAAGCCGTTCGGCTTCATGAAGTTCCAGCCCGGCCCCGGCCTTGGCGGTCACTGCATCCCGATCGACCCGCTGTACCTTTCGTGGAAACTGAAAGCCCTCAACTACACCGCGCGCTTCATCGAACTGGCTTCTGAGATCAACACCGGCATGCCGCGCTTCGTGGTCAGCAAGGCGCAGGACGCACTGAATGAGCACAAAAAAGCCATCAACGGCAGCAATGTTCTGGTGCTGGGCGCCGCTTACAAACCCGATATTGACGACCTGCGCGAATCCCCCGCCCTCGATGTGATCCACCTGCTGCAGCAGAAGGGCGCGAAGGTCAGCTACCATGACCCGCGCATCACCACCATCGCGCATGACGGCTGGAGCCTGCAATCGGTGGGCGACCTGCAAAAAGCCGTGCGAGAGGCTGATATTGTGGTGATCGTCACCAACCACTCGACCTATGATTACAAAGCTATCCTGGCTGACGCGAAATTGATCCTCGATACCCGTAACGCGCTGGGTGAAGCCGGGAAGAACAACCCGAAAGTTGTGAGGCTGTAATGGGACGCTATCTTGTAACGGGGGCTGCCGGTTTTATCGCGTCGCGTGTCAGCCAGATGTTGATGGATGACGGTCACAGCGTAGTGGGCGTTGACAACATGAACGACGCCTACGACCCGCGCATGAAGGAATACCGCCTTGCCCGGCTGGTCAAACAGGAACAGTTCGATTTTGTCAAAATGGATATCGCGGACAAAGACGCGGCCTTCAAGTTGATCGACAAAGGCCCGTACGACGCCGTGATCAACCTTGCCGCGCGCGCCGGTGTGCGCCAGTCGGTGGAAAACCCCTGGGTGTACGTCGATACCAACGTCACCGGCACGCTTAACATGCTTGAGACAGCCATCCGTTCCGGCACGAAGAAATTCATCCTCGCGTCCACGTCCAGCATTTACGGCTC
Source organism: Leptolinea sp. HRD-7 (assembly GCA_024363285.1). Taxonomy (GTDB): domain Bacteria; phylum Chloroflexota; class Anaerolineae; order Anaerolineales; family Anaerolineaceae; genus Leptolinea. The sequence goes on from AP024710.1 coordinate 326,820, forward strand.
CAACCCGCCCATCCCCACCCCGGAAACCGCTTCATCGGACCATCCGCTGCAGCCGTATTCCGCCACCAAAAAGGGCGCCGAGGCGCTGTGCCACAGCTACCATTACCTGCACAACCTTGATGTGACCGTATTCCGCTATTTCACGGTCTACGGCCCGGCCGCCCGGCCGGATATGGTCATGTTCCGTTTCGCCCAATGGATATCCGAAGGGCGTGAGGTGCGCGTCAACGGTGACGGCACCCAGTCCCGCGGCTTCACCTATGTGGACGACATCGCCCGCGGCACGATCCTCGGGCTCAAACCGGTGGGCTATGAGATCATCAACCTCGGCGGCCATCAGGTGATCACCATAAACGACCTGATCGCCAAAGTGGAAAAACTGGTGGGCAGGAAAGCCAACGTGGTCTATCAGGACCGCCACCCCGCCGATGTGATGGAGAACAGCGCCAACGTGGAGAAAGCCATGTCCATGCTGGGCTGGGCACCGAAGGTTTCGCTGGAAGAAGGCATCCCCAATCTGGTCAACTGGTACCTGGCGGAACGCAGCTGGGTGAGCCAGATCCTTACCCCATGACGAATGTAGCGCAGCGCTGGCGTCAGGACCGTGTTTTAGGCCGGGTGGTCAAAAACTCGGGGTACCTGTTCGCCAGCAATGTGATCAGCGCCATACTCAGCATCCTCACCGCCAATTTACTCGGGGTGAGGGTGTTTGGTGTGCTGGGCATTGTGATCAGCACCGTGTCGAACGTCAACCGGCTGCTTTCGTTCCGCATGGGTGATGTGGTCGTCAAATACATGAGCGACCACCTCGCGAAGGACGAAAAACAGGCGGCCGCCGCCGTGGTCAAAGCCTCCGCGCTCGTGGAAGGAGTCACCTCGCTGGCCGCCTACGGCATCCTGGCCGCGCTGGCGCCGCTGGCCGCCGAACACCTGGCGGATGACCCCACCACCGCGCCGTTGTTCCTGCTCTACGGCCTGTCGATCCTGGGTAATATCACCACGGAAACGGCCACCGGCGTACTGCAGGTGGGCGGGCATTACCGCAGCCAGGCATCGGTCAACCTGATGCAGAGCGTAGCCACCGCGCTGATCATCGTCTACGCGTTCGTCTCAAAGACCGGCGTGATGACAGTGCTGATGGCCTACCTCGCCGGAAAGTTGATCCTCGGGCTGGCGCCCATTTTGCTGGCGCTGTACTGGCTGCCCCGCATGCTGGGCGCTGACTGGTGGCGCGCGCCCATGAACCTGCTGCCGCCCAAATCTGAATTCATCAAATTCTCGCTCAGCACCAACTTCAGCACCACCATCAACATGGTGGCGCGAGACAGCGAAGTGCTCTGGGTGGGTTACTTCTTCTCCCCGCTGGAAGCCGGCTATTTCAAGACCGCCCTGGCCATCATTAACCTCGCGGTAATGCCCATCACCCCGTTCATCAGCACCACCTACCCCGAGATCACCAGATGCGTGGCGAAATTCCGCTGGAACCAGCTTAAAAAGCTGCTCCTGCGGGTTACGGTCATTGCCGGGGCGTGGACGGGCGCCGTGGCTCTCGGCCTGATCCTCTTCGGCAAACAGGTGCTCTTCACCGATTGGACCATTCTGGGAAAGACCTTCCACATCTACCATCCCGAATTCCTGCCCTCGCTGCCGGTGTTGATGGTGCTGCTGGTGGGCTTCGGTACGGCCAATATCCTGTTCTGGAATCGGCCGTTACTGCTGGCACTGGGTAAAGCGGAAGTGCCCCTCGAGGTGAGTTTCTGGGGTATGATTTTAAAAGTTGCACTGGCCTTCATCTTCCTGCCGTACGCCGGTTACCTCGTGGAAGCCTGGCTGTTGACCGGTTACTTTGTGGTCACCGTCGGGTTGATCATCTGGCAGGGCTTTCGCACCCTCAAACAGGTGGAAACCGCCCACCCGGAGGCGGTTGGATAGGATCAAGCCATGAAGATCGCCTGCATCACCCCCTCACGTATTCCTTCAAGTACCGCTAACAGCATCCAGGCCGTCAAGGCCAGCCATGCCCTGGCCAGGCTGGGGCATGATGTGCGGGTGTACTTTCCCGGTGACGGTCCGGTTGACTGGGATGACGTGGTGGACCACTACGAACTCTCCAGCCGGTTTGCGTTTATTCCCCTGAACGCCAACCCCAGGTATAAAAAATATGACTTTATCTGGAACAGCATGGCTGACGCGCGCCGCTGGAAAGCGGACGTTATCTACACCTGGCTGCCGCAAACCGCCTGGCTGGCCGGTTTATATAAAATTCCGGCTGTGCTCGAAATGCATGACCGGCTCACCGGCAAAGCCGGGCCGCTTTTCTTCCGCTGGTTCCTCGGTTCACGCACACCCCGCCGCCTGCTGGTGATCACCCGCGCGCTGCAAAAGCGGCTGGAAAAACAGCTCAAAGAGCCGATCAACCCCGAGATACTGCGCCTGGCCCCCAACGGGGTTGACATTGACCGCTACCGCGACCTTCCCGACGCGCCCATCGCGCGCTCCCTGCTGAACCTGCCGCAGAAATTCACCGCTGTGTACACCGGCCATTTCTACCGCGGGCGCGGCATGGACCTGCTGTTCGAACTGGCGCAGGACCTTCCCGGCGTGTCATTTGTATGGGTGGGCGGCAAGCCCGAGGATGTTGCCCTGTGGCAAATGCGGCTGGACCGAACGGGGGTTAACAATGTGACCCTCACCGGGTTCATCCCCAAGATGCAGCTTCCGCTCTTCCAGGCCGCCGGTGACGTGCTGCTCATGCCGTATGAAACCACCATCGAAGGCAGCAGCGGCGGCAATTCCGCCGAGATCTGCAGCCCGATGAAAATGTTTGACTATCTCGCCACGGGGCGCGTCATTATGACCAGCGAACTCCCCGTGCTGCATGAAGTATTGAATGTTGGGAATGCCATTTTCTGCCCGCCGGTCAATGTGGACGCGTGGGCGATCGCCATTGATGAACTTCAGGCGGACCACGCTCGGGCAAAATTTCTGGCCCGGAACGCCAAACAGGACGCTGAACAGTATTCCTGGGAGAACCGCGCCCGCCTGGCACTGGAAGGATTGGTAAAGAAATCTGATGAAAAGAAATGAAACGCTGAAATTCGCCCTTATCGCCCTACTCGCCGGCGCGTTGACCGGCGCCGCCGCGGCATTCGTCTCGCCGGGGCCATACCTCAACGCCTTCTGGGGCGCCGCGCTGGTCGCGGCCGTCTCGGTATTTTTGCTGCTGGAACTCTGGCAGTGGTCTGGCAAGGCGCGCTGGATGGCGTGGCTGCTGGCCGTTGCCTACCTGCTGCGCCTGTTGACGGGCTTCGCGCTGTACACCCTGCTGCCCGCCTTCGGGTATGACGAACCCACCCAGAACGCCGGGTACGTGTTCTATGACGCCGCCCAGCGCGACCGCCAGGCGTGGGAACTCTCACAATCGCACCAGGTGATGGAAGCCGCCACCGGCGCCGAATTTGTCACCGACCAGTACGGCGGACTGCTGGCCTTCAGCGCCGCCGCCTATACCGTGTTCAGCCCGGACGCGCACCGCCCGCTGCTGATCGTGCTGTTTGCCGTATTCGCCGGCGCGTTCGGCGCGGCGTTCCTCTACCTCGCCCTGCGCCAACGATTCGGCGAGAATACCGCGAAGATCGCCGCGTGGGTATTCGCCCTCTATCCGCAGGCCATTGTGCTCAGCGCGTCACAGATGCGCGAACCTTTCCTGTTCGGGTTGACGGCCGTCGCCTTCTGGGCGGTGACACAGTGGAAATCCGCCCCCCGCAAAGTGACGATCCCCGCGCTGCTCGCCAGCCTGCTGGTGATGGCCTGGTTCTCCAGCCGCGTGGCTGTCCCCGTGGCCGGCGTGCTGGCCGTGTGGTTCTGGCTGGAACACTATGCTGATGCTTTACCTGCCAAATGGCAGAAGGTCACCTGGATCGTGCTCATCGGCGCGGCTTTAGTCTTTGCCGTGTACGGCTGGAAGTGGGTAGCCAGCACCTCCGTGTTTGACACGCGCATGACCGAATACAACAGCGGCCGCATCCAGAAAGCCATTGAAGAACTGGGTGTTGACCTGCGCATCCCGTTCATAGTGGGCTACGGGCTCACCCAGCCGGTGCTGCCCGCCGCCCTCACCGACCCCGCGCTGGCCATCTGGCGCGTAACCAGCAGCCTGCTGGCCGCCGGGTGGTACGCCATCGCGCCGTTCCTGATCTACGCGCTCATCGCGCTGTGGGGCGAGAAGGACCCGGTGAAACGCCGGCTGGTGGCCTGGTCCACTCTAGCCTGCGTGGTGTGGGTGCTGATATCTTCAGCACGCGCCGGCGGCGACCAGTGGGACAATCCGCGCTATCGCGCGCTGTTCATCCCCTGGCTGGCTTTGATCGCGGCCTGGGGCTGGGACTTCGCCCGCCGCGAGCATGACGGCTGGCTGTGGCGCATTCTGGGCGTGGAAGGCATCTTCCTGCTGTTCTTCATCTCGTGGTACATGAGTAGATATTACAACCTGCTCACCCGCCTTCCCTTCAACACCATGCTGGTGGTGATCATCATCCTGTCGCTGGTGGTGCTGGTGGGGGGCGCCGTGTGGGACTGGTCACGGGAACGGAAGAAGGGGTAAAAATGGATATAGATACTTTACCGCCGGTTCACCCCGGGGAAATATTGAGGACGGAATTTCTTGAACCACTGGGTATCAGCCAGAACCGATTGGCGCAGGCGATTCATGTTTCACCGGGGCAGATCAGTGAGATCGTGAAGGGCAACCGCGGAATAACGGCAAGAACGGCCATTCGCCTGGGTGAAGCTTTGAAAACAGGGCCGGAATTCTGGTTAAGGATTCAGTCACGGTATGAGTTGGAAGTTACGCAAGATTTGAAGGGGAAGCATATCAAAATGGAAGTCACGCCACTGATGATCTAGTTGATAGGTATGGGAATGAAGGAATTTGAAGATATTTACCTTAATTTCCCCAAAAAATGTAAAGGTGAATACAAAAATAATGAAGATGCTTAGCAAACCCTTTGAATTGAGGTTTTTATGAATAAAATAATTACCATATGGATCAGCATTGGTAAACCCTGATACCGAGGAAACTGAAAAGTATTAATAAATGCTTCCTAAGAAAAAGACAATTTTGTGCAATTGTTCCAGTGAGTCATAACCAACTGAAAGTATATCAGTTGAGTTTACAAGGGTTTGCAATCTTTATCCTCCTTTAAGAAACTGATGATATTTCTCTTGATCTATTAAAAAGAGCAATAATTCGTTCTGGGATTCTTTCGGTTGGACAAATTTCAGCCAATTTTTTACCATAAACAGGTTTGGTGCTGGGTGTATCAGAAACACTATTTTGATAGATTAAGCTCATTAAGCGATCAGAAAATTTCTTAGCCGGCTCATTGCGTAAAACCGATATATGTTCTGTAGTCCACGGTCCATTATCATGCCTAGGATAATTTTTATTCAAACAGAGACAAATTTCCTCATCAGCGAATGCATCCTCGAATTCTTTTTGACCAATTAGTATTATTGAATTATCAATAAAATCTTGAGTAAATCCCGCACTTAAAAAATCCTGATTAGATTGAGTATCACTATCTAGAAATGCTATGGTGAGTTTTTTTCTATTTCTTCCTAATAATTTTAGGAGACCTTTTCGCCCCCCGTTTCCTTCTATATTAATTAATCGAATACCATCTTCAATCATACTATGTCCAAATAGACGACGATAAAAAATGGGTAGAGCGTTTTCTTCCGTTGGGCCTTCGATAATAATATAACAACGTTCATAAAATAATAATGAGTTCGTAATTCCTAATTCTGCAGCAAGATTTGTGAGGAAATCTTCTACGTCAATGTCATCACAAGTTTCAAGATAATCTACACTAGATTTACCACATTCACATAGGCGTAATAAATTAATACTAGCGGCGGGTGCACGATCGATCATAGTTAAACTATGTGTACACAAAATTGCCTGAATCCTTGAATTTTCTTGGCCAACAATATTTTGGATTGTTTGATACATATGCCTTTGGGCTTCATAATGTAAATTAACATCTGGCTCATCATATCCACGTAATAATGGTCTAGACTGTTGCTTTCTAACAATCTCTTTATCCCAATCAAAAAAAGCCATTAGCAATCTTCTTTTTGTACCATCCCCACATTTCGATAACCAATGTAACCCTCGACCATCATCTATAGAAAAAAGACCTGATTTTAGTCCCCCTGAGAAATCTATTGTGGGTATAAATTCTACTCGTTGAATTCTTTGATTATAGCGTTGTACATATCCAAGTAACTCAGACACCTTATTATTTAGTTCTGTTTCAATATCCGTTTTTAAGTCCCTAAGAGATCTTATAGGTTGACGTACCCCATTTATATCTGTTTCATATATTTTAGTTTCATATACAGTTCTTAATGTTTTCATAACAATATTGGTTGGATCTTGATAATCAAGTGATCTATAGCGCTCAAATCTCGGGAGATATTCTCGTATAACCGATTGCTGGCAAGAAACCCAATCAATATTGTATTTGGAAGTTTTTTTATACTCTACAAGTAGGTTAATCTTCTCTTCTTTATTTTGACGTCCATTAACTTCAATTCCTAAGTTACGAATAGCAGAATCTAAATCTGAAACTTTTAATGAGGTTAAATCTTTATTAAATATATCAAAGGTATAACTTCGTCCTTTATACCAAGTAAAAGATTCCTGTTTAGTGAATTTCTTCTTTAGGTAAAAAAGACAATCTGAAGATAAATAATCCTGGGGTATATATTGATCGTTATATGGACGAAAAACTAGAATTACTTCAATTTCGTCGGCATGTTTTTCAGAATTTGCATTACCATCATTAAAGTAATAATAGTCACTTTCTTCAGGTTGTCCTTCATTCATGATAATATCAATAAGATCCAATACAGTACTTTTACCAGCATCATTCTCGCCGATTAACACTGAAAGCTCATGAAATGGTATTTTCACATCCTGTAAGCACCGGAAATTTTTAATTTCAATTCCAAGTAGAAGCATTATCCCTCCTATGTATTGTAAAAATAAAACCATTTTTCATTTTTATTTGTACTATTTCAAATATAAGCTTGTTGGTTGCACTCGAGTTTGAACACATCCTTGAATTCAATTTCCCACTGACATATCCATTATAGCCCCGGCCGCTTTGTCAAACAGGGTGACTCAAAAAAATGCTCAAATGTGTTTCATGATAAAATGATAATAGATACTAATGATATTGCCAATCTATGCACTCGAATAAGTGGTTGACAATTAATCAATTGGCTATTGACAAATGGGTTTCAGTTGTTATAATGGTTTTAACATCCCCAGAGATAGTATCTCTGGACTGACGCCCACCTTTCTAGGTGGGTTGTCCATTTAATATAGGGCGGGAAATAAGATGGATAGAGTCAATGCTTATATCGACGGATTCAATCTTTATCACAGTCTAAAAGATCAGGGATGGTCAAAATATTACTGGCTGGATATCCCGTCATTGCTCCAAGGATTACTTAAGGATAATCAAGTAATCAACACTGTTTTTTATTTCACATCACCATCTGTTGAGCCTGCGAGTCTAAAACGTCAAACAACATATATTGAGGCATTAGAAAGAGTATCTCTAACAAAAAATCGTCATTTACAAGTTGTTCGAGGAAGATTTGAGAGTGAAGATGTGAAGTGCAGTGTATGTAATGATTACATAAGATGTCAAGAATGCGGCCAAATTGTGAGTTTTAATCACGAAAAAGAGACCGATGTTAATATAGCTGTTCAGATGCTTTCCGATGCCTATGAAGATGCATTCGATGTAGCTTTATTAATTACTGCTGATAGTGACCAAGTTGGAACAATAAGAACAATAAAGAAATTCTTCTATGACACTAAGAAGGTCGGTGTAGTCTTTCCACCAAAAAGGGAATCAAAACACCTAATTAAAGTAGCAGATTTTGTTTTACATATTAGTCAAAATGACCTTGGCAAAAATCAACTACCGGAAATCGTAGAAAAACACGATGGATACAAATTACAGCGTCCAAATACCTGGATTTAATGTGGGATCAAAAAGATCCAGATTCATTTCATTATTGACAAACCCAAAAATTAGTTCCCAACTACCAAAGCTGGCTTAACCTTAATATACGTCAATCCGGTTGATAAGCCATCACCGGAATCCAAATATCCTCCTCAGATTCCGGATCATTGTTCTTATACCGGCTCCCCAGCACCTCAAAATGCGGACGGTCATCCAGCCGGTACGTTGACCCCGGCAGCCACGTCCCGAATATATATTGAAAAATGCCAATATCTGCGCTGGAACCCTTGTAATGGAACACCGCGTGCAGCCCGCCGGGCAGGGTCAACGCTTCCATGCCATCCGGGAGGGCGTCAAAATCCGTCACCTCAACCGCCGCCCATTTTTCAAACTCCTTGCGTGGGTCGGTGAAGTCAACCGGCCAGGGGTAAACGGCCAGCGAGTACAGGTCCGGCGTCACCGCGTTGGTGATCTCTTTGCGGCGCGGCATAAAACTCTGCCACAATTCGCCGGTGCGGTTGGCCGTCCGTGACATCGTCACGTGCATGCCGGCGAGCGTTTTGGGCGTCAACATTTTGATTTCGGGTTCGAGCATGATGGCTCCTGCGGTTGAAGTCAATTTCCCACTGTTGGGTTAATTATAGGCCCGGCGTGAAAGATGCGCTTTGAAAAACAAGCGCATCCTACAATTTTCCGGGTAGGATGCGCTCGAATCTGAGCGCATCAAGGCAATATTCGTCCAACCACATTCCCAAAACATCGAAACTAGGTCATTCTCCCGCCTGTATATCCATAACCCTCGCATCCACACCCTCGCCCCAACCGGGCGGATACATCCCCATCCCCACATACCGGTGATAGCTGGACCACGCCCAATCGTCAACGCGTTCGACCAACCCGTGTTTCACCGGATTGTAATGGATGTAATCGATATGGGTGTTCAGATCGTCTTCGTCAAATAATGTGTGCTCCCAATACCGCCTTTGCCAAACGGTCTGCTCCCGGCGTTTGACGCGTGATTCGTTCCGTTCATCCCCAACGTCAACCTGACGGAGGTATTCACGGGTGAAATGGCGCTTAATTTCATTCCACCTCATGGAATAATTGACGTCACCCTCCGGAAGCTGCCAGATGGTGTGGATATGGTCCGGCATCAGGCAGATTGCGACGGTTTCGAAGGGGTGCTTTAATTGCACGTTTTTCCACGCGGTACGTAGGATTTCGCGGCTGATCGGGGATGTGAGGATAGGTTTGCGGTTGAACGTCACCAATGTGAAGAAGTAGGTTCCACCGGGTTGTTTTAGTCTGCGATAGTTGGTCAAGATGTGCGATCCCCCTGTGTCATTGATGCGCTCAACCGCCAGCGCATCCTACTGGAAGAATTATTTGATTTCGGGTTCGAGCATAGTGGCTCCTGTGAATTTCCCTCCTGTCAAAATAATTATAGGCCCGGTGTGAAAGATGCGCTTTAGAAAACAAGCGCATCTACATCAATTTCGAGAAACATTGAGTTCATCCAAATAATCGTGATATTTATCTACCGGATTCAATGACGATACTTATCATGAATTTAATGGCTTACCTCATCCAATGGTGATACTATTCTCAAAGAGTGATGACGATAGAAAATTAACTCCCGTCATTACAACTACCAAAGGGGGATAACTCATGGCTCACATAATAAATACCGATACCTGCTTCAACTGCGGCGCTTGCGAAAGTCAATGCCCCGAAAGCGCGATCTCCGATATCGATGGTATAACCTTCATCAACGCGGACAAATGCGTTGATTGCGCTGCCTGTGTTGGTGCCTGCCCCAGCGATTCAATCCACCCCGCGTAATTAATTCTTCCGATCAGGCAAATGGCAACCGCGCCAAAAGGATGTTTCACTTGCACATTCTTCCACGCGGTACGTAGGATTTCGCGGCTGATCGGGAACGGCAATAGTGGTTTGCGGTTGAATGTCACCAGGGTGAAGAAGTACGTTCCACCGGGTTGTTTGAGTCTGCGAAAATTGGTCAAGATGTGCGATCCCACTGTGCCATTGATGCGCTCGAAAGCGAGCGCATCCTACATCGATGAAATCCCTGGCTAAAACACCATTTTTATCCCATACCCGATCAAGACGGCGAAAAGGGTGGAAAGCAGCGTTCCGATCAACACATACTCGGCAAACGGGCGTTGATCCAGCTCACGGAAGCGGGCGAAAGCCTTCGCCGCCAGCACGAACCCGATCGAACCAATGGATCCACCCAGCACCAGCACCACCATGATGATCCGTTCCAGAATCCCGATCAACCGGCCTGCATTCAATTCCTGTGTATCTACCGGTTTCAGAAGGTATTTCTCATCCTTCGCCGGCTTTCCGGAAGGTATCAAACCGAATAGCCGGAAACATGACCGGATGAGTAAATTGACCTCGTTGGAAGCCAGCAATAACCCGAACAAAATAACAGACGCTTTTTCAACATCCGGCGGTGTGATCACAGCTAACAGGGATGAATAACCTGCCCAGCCATGCAATTGGGTTAAAAGCCGGGCGTTAAATTCCAGGCGGATCATGGGTGAAAAGAAGATGCTATATAAAATGACAAAGCACAACAGGATCACAAACCGGAACAGTTCCCTGTTTTTGATTCGCGAATCGCCGGCGATCGCCAGCAAATTAATCAGACCTATACCTCCGAGGAGCAGCCAGAAATTGGTTCCCGGTTCAAAAGCGCATGCCGCCGCAAGTGGAATGAGGAACATAATGACCCAACGATTTCGCGATATGGGCCCGTCATCCATCAGAAAGAGAAGGCGCGCCAACATCGTGACGTTCATCATATAGACAAATGGAAGGGTCATATCAGTTCTTTATTTACCAGAATGGTTATTTCACTCAGCAAGCGGAAGATGTTCTGCAGATTCCCCTGTGAGATGGTTTTATATATTGCTTTATCTGTTACATGTAGCTCAGTGGCGATCGTATTAATATCCAATTGATTAAACAATGCCCGAAACGTGTGTAATCGGGTACGGTTCCAACTATTGAATGAGTACGAAACCAGATGAAGGCTTTCCTGGATCAACGTTGAATACGGTGTATCAATACCCTCTAATGAAAACAGATAATTTGTACCTTTAAGTCGCTCAATACCATTGCGAGCGTGGTAAAAAGCCGGCCCATCCATCCCCAAAGCCTGTTCATGGTTTATTTGCGTCAGGATGCTTCCCACCCCAAACGAGAAGCGGATCTTTACAGGGTAAAGAACGGAAAGTAATTCCATGGCATCAGAAAACACATGATCGGCCCGGTTAAATACTGCCTGAAATTCGTCACCCAGGGTGATTGTATACGGTGAGACAAGGTTCGGGTTAGTTTTTGATAATTTCTGGATAACTGACCGTAAATCCTCCTGAGTCTGCTCCCTCTGGAGAATTTGTCTCGACGATACGATGTCTGCAATCAATACCAGATAGTTCATATTCAACCAAATTGGTTTAAAACGTGATTTTCAACCATTATAGTAGAAAATCGAAATCAATGGAAATATCTCGCTGTTTTCGAAAACATTTTAGATGATCCGCCCGGGAGGCATCTTGTAGATCCATTACCCGCTTTTAAATTCATTATAGCAATATTCATGCAGTACCACAGCCGCTACTATCCCTTATCCAGGGTGAAAATGGCAGTGAAAAATTCAAACGTGGATTTTCGTTATAATCTACCCCTGAAGTCAAATAAATTAATAAAAGGCAGGCGGCGTGGATATTCGAATCGAAGAATTAAAGGATGTGAACGTCATCCCAATGGATCTCCTGATGCTGGCGGATCCATCCGAAGAAATGATCCGGGACTATCTGCCGTACAGTGTGGGGTTCGCGGCCTACGAGGCCGATACAATGGTGGGCGCCCTGCTCATGATGCGCACCCGCCCCAGAACCATGGAGATCATGAATATTTCGGTGCTTGAAACGCACCAGAACCAAGGCATTGGCCGTCAACTGATTGGCCGGGCGGTTGAAAAAGCCCGCCTACTGCGGGCCAGGGTGCTGGAGATCTACACCGGAAACCCGGGGGCGCTTCAGATGCTGCTGTATCAGAAATGCGGGTTCCGTATTGTGGGGGTTGACCTGGATTACTGCCGGATCCACTACGACGAAACCCTGATGGATAACGGCATCGAATGCCGCGATATGATCCGCATGAAAATGGATTTATGAGCGAATAGTACCGGTTATGAGCTCAGAGACGAGCATATCCTACTAAAACCATAAAGGAGAAAAATGACAAATCCAAAGAACATGCGAACAATGGCATTTACACTCGAAAATGGTGGAGCGGTACACGCATATAGCAATGAAAATGTCACCATTCTGCAGATCAGAAAGTCAAAACCAACAGAGGAAGATATCCTCGAGCCTTCGTTCAAAGTAGCCGTCAGCCTGACGCCATCCGAAGCTTTGGCTATTGCTTCTGAACTGTTAATAGCCGCGTCACACCAGTTGAAAACCAGTCACAAACAACGGTCTTTAAACCCGATAATTGAAGAAAACCCAAAACTGTAATAATCCTCCACCCCTGTTAGCATTCAACCAAATCTTTCAAATTACCTTGCCCCCTCAAAACCCACGCTTCTGACCCACCCACGGGGCGGGCTTGCCGGAAATATATTCCTCCACGCCCGGGCCGCCCAACGTGGATAGACGCCACAACCCGTAGATATAACTGATCACCAGAACGGCGACCGTAACCGGCCAATCCAACAGAGTGTTCAACCAGCCCAGCGCGGTGGTGTCACCTGCCCGGTACAGCGCGATGAGGATGGCCAGGCGGGCGGCCATAAAGGCAGCCCAGATCCAGGTCACCTCGGTGTACGCCGGAAGGATGTTGTTCAACCAGTACCAGCTTATCGGCCAGGAACGCGTCAGATGGCTGCTCAATGCCGCGAGAGGTTTCTTGACGGCGATCGAGACCAGCGCAGCCAGCAGCAGAAGCGCGCCGGTAACAATGGATGGCAGGAAGAAACTCACCGCGTTTTGCGAAAACCACGCCAACCCGGCGGAGATACCGGTCAACACCAACCCGGAGATGGCATACCCGAGGGATTCGGCGCGAACCAGCCTGACCACAGTCAGGACGGCTGCCAGTGCCAGAGCCGTCAACGCGGCAGGCAGCAACCCGGCGTAGGCATTGACCAGCGCGAACAGCAGCGGCGGGATGATGGTATCAATGGTTTTGTTCTTTCCCGAAAAAACGACCTTGAATTCGTGCAATAACTCCAAAAATTTATCTTTCATCGTCCGTTTCCACTTGAGTGCATGATGTATACAGAATAAGCCACTATGACGGCTGCCGCATGAACGTGTATAAGGATTGTATGAACTTGAATCAACATACTACAACCGGACAAAAATCATCCGCCGCGATGTATTATGGAAATAAATTTGCTGATCAGAATTTCCCCAAGGATGTGACCATGTCTTGTGTTGTTGATTTTACCCATGTATCCACTACCGGGCTGGAATCGTCACCTGTGGCTAACGCGCTGGCCGGCTTGCGCGCGAACGAAGCCCGTTATTTCAAGACCAAATACGATCATGATTTCACAACAACACCGGCCTCAGAAAGCAAAGATGTGCTGGATTATGTCAACCGCATATTGCGTGAAGAACGCGGTATCGAGTTTGCCGCCCGGCCGCTGGAAACGTCACATTTCCAGGTTGAGAACATCAAGTGGACGTATATCTTTTATGAGAGCGGCCTGTCGGTCAACGTGCTCTACAACCTCGATGACCCCAAAAAGCGGGCTGTGGGCTTCAAGCTCTCTGAAGGCATGGACGTGCCGGCGGAACTGGAAGGAAAATTCAAGTTCGCGCGCCAGAAGTCAAAACTGGCGGGGACGATCCGCGGCTCGTTCTTCGTGATCAAAGGTAATTACTGAATTGCCGACTGCCTGTATGCATTATTTTCCATCACCCGTATACGGCCCTTTTCCAATTGCAGGACATGCGTGATCGCTTCAGGCAGCTCGTCCCGGTGATGCGTCACATACAGCAGGCTGACGGGTGTTTGTTGACATAACGCGTCAATCACCCGGATGATGCGCGTGCGGTGGTAGCTGTCCAATCCCTGGCAGGGTTCATCGAGGATCAACAGCCGGGGCTGTTTGACCAGCGCCCGCGCCAGCAGGATCAAGCGCTGTTCCCCGATGGATACATCGTGAAATAATTCCTCCGCCAGGTTGTCAATACCGAGTACCCGCATCCAGCGGTCAGCGGTCTGTGATTGTTCCGCCGTCACATTCTGGTAGAGTCCCATGGAATCGTGGAACCCCGAGCAGACTACGGTGCGGCAGTCGATCTGGCTGCTGTAATACATGTGGATTTCCGGTGAAACCCAGCCGATCTGCTGCTTGATCTCCCAGATGCTCTCCCCGGTACCGCGCGGCCGGCCGAAGATGGTCACATCGTTGGCGTAGGCCTGCGGGTTATCCGCCAGTATCAGGCTGAGCAATGTTGACTTGCCCGCCCCGTTCGGTCCGCGGATCGCCCAGTGTTCCCCCTGCCGCATCGTCCATGTGATGTCGTGCAGTACCGTCACCCCTTTGTATGACACACTGGCGTTCCTGAATTCGATCAGCGGTGTACCGGGCGGCAGAGTATCGTGTTCCAGCCAACCCGCCGAAGACAATTCAAGTTTGGCCGGTTCCACCTCCGGCAAAGTTTTGAATATTTTCCGCGCGAAATCCGAAACCAGAACATCCGATTTTTCCCCCTGTACGGCGATCTTGTGGCCGGCTATCCCCAGAACATGCGTAATACCCTCCGGGATCTCATCTTCGCGCGAAGCCACAAGTATCAGCCGCTGCTGCCGGCTCTCCAAAACAGCCGTCAGGCTGTCCATCAGGGTTTTTCGGGAATCTGCATCCAGCCCGCTGAACGGGTCGTCGAGCACCAGTAGCTTCGGTGACTGTGTCAGCGCGCGGGCCAGCAGGGCTTTACGCCCCTCCCCGTTGGAAAGGTGCGTGACTTTGCGCTCCAGCAAATGACGGATCCCCAGCAGGTCAACCGCCTGTTCGCGCCGGGCGGCAGCCGCCGCGGCATCCCACCCCGGAGGATTTATGCTATACGTCAAACGGTCATCCGCCTGTTCACCATCCAGAAATTCTGCCAGGGTGGGAACATCATCACCCTCCGTGCTCTGCCAGCGCGCCTGATGATATAAGGCATGGCGCTGCAGCACGTCCCGCTGCGTCTCGGCGGAGACCAGAACAATCTCTCCGCAGTTTGTGTATGGCCTGCCTTCCGGCGTGCCGTCAAAATAATTGACGATCCGCCCCTGTACCACCGGCAGCTTTCCGCAGATGGCTTTCACCAGTATCGACTTTCCCGAACCGGTGCGCCCGATGAGCGCCCATTGCTGGTCGTCAAACAGTTGCCAGCTGGTTCCGGTAAAGCACAAACGGTTCCTGGAGCGGATGGCGATATTGTCAATATTTAGTAAAATTTTCGGTGTACCCATGGGATATTGATCGGGGGCTATCATTATGAACTTTCTAAGAAAAGTACGTTTTCGGCCGGAATTTTTTCCAAAGAATAGCAAAAAATCATGTCCTGCATGGCATCTATTATATTTTTGTTTTTACATTCATTTAGAATGCCAGAGACAGGTTTTCTCCCGGGGCATCAAATTTGACATCTTTCAGGCCGGGAGATAATTTTTCAGGAACGCGGAATTTAAAAAGGTAAAATACGCAATATTGTGCTCGTTTTCCCATTCCCTTTATAACCAAAATCCAATCGTTGAAAGAAAGCCCGTTGAAGCATGAAACTCAAGCGAACACTGTCATTTTTGATATTGGGTTCTGTCACCGGGTGGTTGACGAAAGCGCAATTGACGTCTTTTGTTCTCCCGGGGAAGGATTTTTTCAGTAGAAGTATTTTTACCCAGGGCATCCTGGTTACCGCATACTCAGTAGTTTTCGCGGGGATATTCTATCTGCTTTTTAAACTTGCAGTCAAATATCAAATTCCAGCTTTGATATCAGTTAAATCGAGCCAGGGCTTCATCCAGGCAGGGATGATTCTCACAAAGCTGGCTTATTTGCGCTTCATCATCCCGGTTGTGATATGGGCGTTTGTTTTTTATTGTGTTCCCAGAGGTTTCGACATTACAGACAACGGGTACTATCTGTTAAATTCAGCCCGCTTCGAAGATGTATCGTATGAAATCAGGTTGTTCGGTATCTTCACCCGTTTGCTTTATTTCGCGGCCGGGGGGTCTACTGGCATCATGCGAATTCTCGGAGCGGCTTTGCTCCTGAGCATGTCATTGTTGACCGGATGGCTTGCCGGAAGACATTTCGGCGCGAAGACATTGGATAAGAAATTATTTTTCCTGTTTACGCCTTCCATTCCCGCTGCCATGTTCTATTATGACTGGCTTTCAACACCCAATTACAACTGGCTCGCTCTGGTTGCCGGATTATGTCTGGCAATCGGGTTCTTTCTGTTTTACGGCGATTCCCGTCACAGCAACTTTATTGGCGGATTTACCATGTGCATCAGTTGTTTCATCGCTTTTTTTGCCAAACCGACCACATCCGCCCTTTTCTTTGTGGTCTCATTATTTGTCATTCTCATCGAACGGAAAAAGAATAACCCGCTTGTACCGGTAATAAAGGGCGCACTCAGTGCTCTGGCAGTTGGATTTGTATTTGTTTACCTCAACGGGCAAACAATCCCTGGATTATTTGAAAAAATCGTCAGGGGAAATTATGCCATTTCACTGTTTGCCCATTCCATTTCATCCATTTTCGTGCCATTGATAAATTACGCAGCAAACGTGACCGTTGACCTGGCCGTTGAATGGGCCGTCATTCTGTCAATTTTTGCTTTTGTAATTATTTTTATTGATGTTAAACCAGAAATCAAAAACCGGATAATAATTTCTCTATGGCTTTTTTTCCTGCTGTTACCCGGACTGTTGTTTAATGCCGGTATCTGGGTCGGATACAGTTTTTTATTAACCGTTCTGGTAATCCTCCTGACCACAGAGTTTTCCCCCCGGGATTCATCAGGCAATAAAACAGTAGCAGGAGTGAGTTTCCTCAAACCGCTCACTTTTCTTTTTATCGCCCTGGCGATCGCGTTTGGAACGATTAATAACTATTCTTATTATTTCGCCCATATTTTATGCATATTTGTTCTTTCAGAACTATTTTTGATTGAATTTTTGCCGGAATATACCAAAGCTCTCGCGAGAGGGGGGTTCCTTCTGGTTTTAGAAATCCTGGTGATATATGCCATATTTATTCTCCCGATCCAAAAATCAACCGTGACAGCCTACCGGCAGGATATCAATGTCTGGAAAATGAATACTGAAACAGCGATCCGGTCAGGTAAAGAAAAGATCATTGTCAGCGCGAAATACGCCGGTGTGTTTAATGAGCTTCAATCTCGGGCAAAATCAGAGGGGTTTAAAGAGGGAACGCCTGTTATTGACCTGTCAGGTATGTCGCCCGGAATTGTGTATATTCTTGACGGCCGCGCGCCTGTATACCCATGGATGGCCGGAGGGTACGCCAATTCCACTCAATTTGCACGGAATATTTTAAATGATTGGAAAGACGATGAATTACAACAAGCCTGGGTGTTGACGTCTGAAATATTTACCTCACTTCCAGAATCGCTATTGGAAGAAAAAGGGTTGGATTTTCCAGAGGGTTACCAGAAGGTAACGACCATTACAATCCCAATTGCCTCTTATCGAGAGCATCCGACGATCACTCTCTGGAAACCTGCACGTTAGAAGACAACCAGACACCTATTACGATTTCTCAAGACGTAATTTTTTCTGTGCTTCAGCACGGATTACATGAATGAGTATCGGGTAAAAATCACACCACCGTGAAATACCCGGGATTCCTGGTGATTTAACCGGCCGAAAATGCCGGAGAGGAATGCCGGCTTCCCTCCTCCCACAATCACCGGATGAAAAAACAGGTTGACCTCATCCACCAGCCGGTGTGACATCGCCACACCGGCCAATTCCGCACCGCCGATGCAGATATCCCCGTCGGTTTTATCTTTTAGCCGTTGAACTTCAGCCGGATCAAACTCATGCCGGAGGGCTGTATTTCCGGTGGTGACTGAAGTCAGCGTGCGGCTGTAAACGATCTTTTGCGTCTTCCGCCAGACCCGTCCAAAGTCCTGAATATACGCCGGAAGGTCTTTCAACCATTCCTCTGATTCCCATACAGCCATCGTTTCATACAGCTTCCGGCCGTAGAGCGTCAACGGGGTACGTTCTTCCATCGATTTGAAAAAATTGTGAAGTTCCTCCTGCGGCTCCGACCAGTCAAATGCCCCGTGTTCATCCTCAATATATCCATCCAATGATAAATTCGTGGTATATACCAATCTACCCAAAATGAACCTCCTAACTGGTAGAAAAATCAGGTATCCATTGTCTTAATATGAGTGGTGCCGAAGTTACCAACAACCTTATGTAGAACCTTATTTATCTTAAAGGATAAACATAATAAATCCATATCGCTAACCAGCCTTATTGTTTGACATCATTACCCGACTGGAAAACCGGTAGTGAACGTTTTACAATACGAAATAACCCAGGCAATAAATTTATAGGACGCTATGACAGACAAATTCGTATACCGGTCATTACTAAAAAAGACCGTAGAGCAATCTCTTGATTATCTGGAAACATTGGATACCAGCCCGGTATCTGCCCCTGTTGATTATGCTGGACTGTACGCCCATCTGGATCACCCGTTGACCGGTGCCGGCACCGACTCCGAAACAATCCTGAATGATCTGGTGACCGATTCGCGCGGCGCCATTACCGGCAGCGCCGGCGGCCGGTTCTTCGGCTGGGTGAGGGGCGGCAGCCTGCCGGCCGCGCTGGCCGCCGATTGGTTGACCGCCGCCTGGGATCAGAACGCTTCCATCTATGCCAGCGGGCCGGCGGTGGCCGTGATGGAAGAGATCGCCGGCAAATGGATCAAAGAGCTTCTTAATCTTCCCGTGGAAGCCAGCATCGGTTTCGTGACCGGCAGCCAGATGGCGCATGTCACCTGCCTGGCCGCCGCGCGCCATTATTTGCTGGCGCGTCACGGCCATGATGTGGAGGCGGATGGACTCTCCGGAGCGCCACAGATCCACATTCTTACAGGCTGCCACCGCCACGGTTCCATTGACCGGGCGGTCAGGCTGCTTGGTCTCGGACGAAACAGCGTGGTCGACCTGCCAATAAATTCACAGGGGCAACTTACGGCTAAGAGTCTGGAAAAAGCGCTGAAAGATCACGCCGGCCAGCCAGTCATCGTGCTGCTGCAGGCGGGTGACCTGAACATCGGGGCGTTTGACCCGTTTGATGAACTTATCCCCCTCGCCCGCCGTTACGGAGCCTGGGTGCATGTTGACGGCGCGTTCGGCCTGTGGGTGGCCGCCAGCCCGAAATACCGCCATCTGGTCAAAGGATATGAACAGGCCGACTCGTGGGTGACCGACGGCCATAAGTGGTTGAATGTGCCCTACGATTGCGGATATGCGATCATTGCCCATCCTGAAGCGCATTTCGCGGCCATGGCGTATCAGGCGAGTTACATGGTCTATAACAAGGAGGCCCGGGACCCGTTAGACTGGAACCCGGAATGGTCGCGGCGGGCGCGCGGTGTGCCAACCTACGCGGCTATCCGGCAACTGGGGCGTGACGGGCTGGCCAATCTGGTGGAACGCACCTGCGGTTACGCGCGTGAGATAGCTGTCCGCATTGGGGCACTACCGGGCGCGGAGTTGATCAGCGAGCCGCGGATCAATCAGGGGCTGGTGCGCTACCTTGACCCCTCCCCCGGCGCCACTGAAGCCGACCATAACCGGTGGACGGACAGGGTTATCGAAGAGATACAGCAGACAGGCGAGGCATTCTTTGGCGGCACCACCTGGCAGGGCAAACGCTGCATGCGAATATCGGTGTGCAACTGGCAGACCACCCCTGAAGACGTCGACAGGGCTGTCAACGCAGTGAAGGATGCTCTGGAACGGCTTCAATCCGGTAGATAAAAAAAAGACGTGCCCGTTATGGAGCACGTCCTGTCTGGCGATCATTGCTGTGATATAGCCTGTTCCACAAATTCGCGGGGCATACCGATCTTTTCCATGATCCATTCGGTGGTCTGTCCATCGCGATAAAACCGCCGAGCGGCCGCTTCCAGAGATTCGCCGATCTCTAAAATGTGACCGTCAGGGTCGTACACACGGATTACCCGTTCGCCCCACGGTTGTTCGTGAATCGGGTGGATAACCTCCACTCCGGCCTCGCGAAGCCGCTGTTCCACAGCTTCGATCTCATCCGTCTCAAAATAAAACTCTCCCCAGTTGGCTTTGCGGGTGACCGGGAACGCGTTTTCTCCGCCCAGCAATCGCTGGAAATGGGGTCTAAAGTGGATGGAGAAATCACCTTCGAACTGAATATCTTCTCCAAAATCAAATTTGACCGTCTGTCCGAGTACCTGCTCATAGAACTGACGTGACCGGGTGAGATCCTCTACAAGGATCAATGGCGCGATGAATTTCAACATAGGTATTCCTTATATGAATATGATCATCAGATCAATTAAACCGGCTAGACCGGTAACAAGAATAATCAGCCACGAGAATCGTGAGTGAAACTCATTTTTCGGCATTCTATGACATAGTGCATGCAGAATGATATGTGCCAGGCAGAACACATCCAGCATGATACGGATAGCCGGTTGATATATTACTCCGCCCGCGAACCCGATCAGCAAGAGGAAAATTAGCGGGATATGAGCGGCTGTGAATACCAGGTAGCCGGTATTATCGGATAATTTAGACAGACCCGGAAAGATCGCCCACTCTTTACGGCGGATGGCATCCATCTCATGGATGAGAAGAAATGTAACGGCAGTGAGAAAAAAGAATTCAGTGTTCATGGTTTTTACTTTTTTAGTTTTTCCGACATGAAAACAAAATGATTATACGCCGGGTAAACTCGCCTGCATAACACTTCAACCCCGGGGTATTTCGGAATGCCAATGGTAACGATACCATCCAGTCTGTCTTTCAGGTGATGATAAAATAGCCTTCTATTGATCACAAAAATCCGTCAAAACCGTTTTGCCCCATACGCCGCGTTGACTGCCAGCCTGCTGCTTTTTCTCGGGCAGGCACTGGTTTACATGCGCCAGCTACCTTCTACTCTGGATGAGGGCAATTACCTGTACAAGGGCTACCTTTTTGTTACCGGGGTTATCCGCCCCTTTGAACCATACGGTGTGTGGACAAACAAGATGCCCTTCGCCTTCCTGATTCCCGGCTCGGCTCAGGCTTTATTCGGCCCCGGCCTGTTGACCGGCCGCCTGTTCGCTATTTTCCTCGGGCTGCTTACGCTCTACGCGCTCTGGCATTTTGTTCGCCGTGAATCAGGCCCCTGGTGGGCAGCGGCTGCCGTGGCGGTGGTTGCCGTCAACCCGGGTGTGGTGCGCATGTACACACAGGCGCTTTCCGAGGGGCCTGTCGCCCTGCTGCTGATGGGCGCTGTGGCGGTGGGTGTGGGACGCGGCCGCAGATTGTGGCATCTGCTGGCTGCCAGTTTCATCTTTGCTGCCGCGGTTTTGACCCGTGAAAACATGCTGCCCGTCTTCGGGTTGTACCTTTTCTATATCATTTTTGAGCACGGATGGAAAAAGGCTCTGTTGGCATCCATCCCCGGCCTGTTGCTGCTGGCTGCGGTGCATGCCATCTTCTGGCCGGATATCGTCACCAACATCTGGATGCCCTGGCTGCCGAAAGCCATTCAGGGGTTGTTTCCTCAGCTTCCGGCCGGCGAAGCCATCTGGGATCCGACGATCAGCCTTACCTCGCGCCTGTATTCCTTCTGGCAGGGGGTACGCTATCACTTTGCCATGCTCTTCGGGCTGGTTGTGCTGCTCCTGCTCTGGCCTGACCAGGCCGGCTGGCGCAAGACCTCAAGCTTCCGCACCGTCATTTTTCTAACGGTCACCGTCGCGCTGATGACCGCCGCGCACGCCTGGGCTGCCCTCTGGAAGGATTACTGTGTTTTTTGCTTCGGGTTGTACTTGAATTTCTTCAGCGTGCTGGGTGTAGCCCTCACGGCCGTCGCCGCGCCGTTTTTTCGGGTGAAAACTTCCCGCTGGCATACCGGTATAGTCATTCCGGTCATCCTTATCACCGGCGCCGGTTTGGGCTTCGGCGGTCACCAGGAACTGGATGACACCCTGCTCAAACTGACCATCCCGCGCGTCAAGAACCTGCAATTGCAGCCGGGTTCCACCGAAATATGGCGCGCCCTGTCAAACAAATTCGGGCTGACGTATGACCAGCTTTCACAGATCATCCCCACGGCAGCCGGCTTGCTGACCGCCGTACTGTTTCTGGCGGCGGTTGTCATTCTGTTCCGACTTCTTAAGAGACGCTTCCCTTCGGTATCCTGGGGGGCGTTTGCTCTGCTGGCATTTTTCGCTCTTGGACTGATTCTCAGCCCAACCGTGGTGTTTGGCAACGTGCCCGAACCGGATTGCGGCGGCGATGTGATCGCTACCACTGAGGCCGCCGGCAAACTGCTGGCGTCTTACATCCCTGAAGGCTCGCGGATCTTCTGGGAAGGCGGCCTGTCACCCGCGCCGCTGCTTTATGTGCCGGGAATAAAAATATACGGCGCGCAATTGAATGATGGCTACTCATTCCGTAAGGGCGGCAACTCAGATGAGCTCTACCGTTACGGTTTTTGGAACGAGGAACTCTCCAATAAATGGATGAACGAAGCAGATTTCCTGTTGATCGTCGATTATGGCTATAAACAGGGATACAATACGGTTGTTGACCTGGACAGGTTTGAAGAATTACCTATGACAGATTACATCGCCACCTGCCGGGATAATTCCAGAATTCATACCTTCAAACGGATCAAATGAAAATTTCACTGATCGTCCCCGTATACAATGAGCAGGAAAACCTGCCGGAATTGAAAAAAGTGATCGATGAGGTCATGCTGTCAAATCACTACGACTGGGAAGCCGTACTGGTAGATGACGGCAGCCGCGATGAGAGCGCGAAGATATTGCAGTCTTACGTAGAAGCCGACCCGCAGCACTACCGCTGTGTGCTGCTGCGCCGCAACTTCGGTCAGACGGCCGCCATCGCCGCGGGTATTGACCATTCCGAAGGCGAGCTGATCGTTCTGTGCGACGCCGACATGCAGAACGACCCGCGTGACATCCCCGCGATGATCGCCAAAATTGACGAAGGCTACGACGTGGTCAGCGGATGGCGCAAAAACCGGAAAGATAATTATCTCACGCGCACCCTGCCATCCAATCTGGCCAATAGTCTGATCAGCAAGGTAACCGGCGTACCGCTGCACGATTACGGCTGCACCCTCAAAGCATATAAACGCGAGGTGATCACCGGGTTCCGCCTGTATGGTGAGATGCACCGTTTCATTCCTGTTTATGCCAATTCTGTGGGCGCGCGCATTGCCGAGATGGAAGTACACCACCACCCGCGTCTGCATGGTAAAGCCAATTATGGACTTGAACGCACTATCAAAGTGGTTCTCGACCTGATCACCGTTAAATTCCTGACCAGCTATGCTAACAAGCCCATCTATTTGTTCGGCGGCTCAGGCATCACTTTGTTGGGGATGAGCATCCTGACCTTCCTGTATATTGGCTTCCGCAAGCTGGCATTTCATGAGTCACTGGTACGCTCCCCCTTATTGCTGTTGACGGTGATGTTGTTCATCCTCGGATTCCAGTCTATTCTGATGGGGTTGATCGCCGAACTTCTGGCGCGCACCTATCACGAGTCACAGTCCAAACCAACCTACACGGTGCGCGCCTTTGAAGGCGGTACATCCAACAACCCGCATACCCGGGACAATTAATGCGCGTTCTGGTACTTTGCCATGAATATCCCCCCATCGGTGGGGGCGGCGGACGGGTGGCTCAGGATATCTGCGCCGGTCTTGCCGCGCGCGGGCATGACGTCCACATGGTGACCGCCGCCTTTGGAGATCTGCCCCGTGAAGAGACGCAAACCGGCGTGACCATCCACCGCCTGAATTCCGGCCGCAGGCAGGAATTCCGTGCCGGGTTGGGCGCCATGTCCGGGTACCTGCTGGCCGGTCTGCCCTTCTGTCTGAAGTTGATGCGCGGGTGGAAGCCCGATGTGGTACACGTGCATTTTGCCGTTCCGGCCGGTGTGCTGGGGCTGGCTTTGAAATGGCTGACCGGCGTGCCGTACGTGGTCACCGCGCATCTGGGTGACGTGCCCGGCGGCGTGCCGGAAAAGACCGGCAAATGGTTCAAGGTCATCTATCCGTTCACCCCTCCCATCTGGCGTGGAGCGGCGGCCGTGTGCGCGGTAAGCCGTTTCACCGCGCAGCTGGCAGAGACCGCCTACCCCGGTGTGACGCCCATCGTCATCCCCAATGGCGTCAATACCACCGCGTATGACCCCGGAACCATAATTGTAAATAACCCGCCGCGCATCGCCTTTGCCGGGCGGTTCGTGCCGCAGAAAAATCCGGCCGGTGTGCTGTACGCGCTGGAGATGGTCAAAGATCTGCCGTGGACCTGCGTAATGGCGGGTGACGGCGCTCTTAAACCCGAGGTGGAAGCATTGGCAGAAAAACTCGGCCTGAAAGATCGCATCACCTTCCCCGGCTGGTTGACGCCCGCCGAAGTACAGGAATGGTTTGCCAAAAGTGACATCCTTTTCCTCCCGTCGCTTTCCGAGGGGCTGCCCGTGGTGGGTGTGCAGGGCATGGCCATGGGGCTGGCACTGCTGCTCAGCCGCGCCGGCGGCAACCCGGACCTGGTCAACGTGCCCCGCAACGGTTATCTTTTTGAGCCGGATGATGCCGCCGGTTTTGCCGGTGTTTTGCGAACCTGGCTGACCAACCCGGACGAGTTGCTTGCCGCTCGCCGAGCCAGCCGTGTGATGGCCGAAACCTTTTCACTCGAGCACATCGTGGCAAAGTATGAGGAAGTGCTCACTAACGCCGCGAAGTAATTTTTTTGCTCTGCCCGCTCCTCTCCCCTCCGGGGCGAGGAATTTCGTTATGCTTTGCTCTCTCCTTTCCCCTTCGGGGAGAGGAATTTGTTTATGCTCCGCGCGCTCCTCTCCCCACCGGGGAGAGGCCGGGGTGAGGGGCGAACTCTTCCATTAGACTTGCCGGTCTGCCAGACGCATTTGCCCGTTCCAATCCACAGCCGGCCATAACCCGGCTTTTTCCCCTCACCTGACCTCTCCCCTTCGGGGCGAGGAATTTTTTTATTCTTTTATTCTTCGCTCTGGAAGTTATAATATTCCTACTACCTTCTTTAATCGCCTCAATAATTTGAACAAATAGATCATTACAGGAGGGAAAATATGGAAACAAAGAAAAACACGCTTCCGGTCGATGCCATAATTAAGATGATCGTGTTCATCCTGATCATGCCGTTCATCACCATCCTCATCTCATGGAAATGGGACTGGTGGGAAGCCTGGGCATACGGCATCCTCAGTGTGGTCGGTTTTGTGGTCAGCCGCCGGCTGGCCGTACAGCGCAACCCTGACATTTTGCAGGAGCGTGCCAGTTACGGCAAACAGGAAGATACCCAACCGTGGGATAAAATCCTCTCACCGTTGGTGGCGTTGGGCGGCATATTTATTCTTATCGTTGCCGGGCTCGATATGCTCTTCGCCTGGCCGCCGTCTTTCAGCCTGCCGGTAAAGGTCATTGCCCTATTGATCATCCTCGCCGGGTACTCGCTGGGTGCCTGGGCGTTGGTTGAGAACCGGTATTTCTCCGGTGTGGTGCGCCTGCAAAGTGACCGCGGTCACAGTGTGGTATCCAGCGGGCCGTACCGCCTGGTGCGTCACCCCGGGTATGCCGGCACGGTGATCACCTACCTGGCCATCCCCTTCCTGCTTGATTCTGTGTGGGCATTGATCCCTGCCGTGAGCCTGGTGGGGCTGCTCTTCTGGCGCACCGCGCTGGAAGACCGCTTCCTGCAGGAGAACCTTGCCGGGTATAAAGACTTTACAAAAAAGACACGTTTCTGCCTGATACCGGGCATCTGGTAATATTTTTCCGCGGAAGTGGTGACGAACAAGGAGAAGTAAATTATAATAACGGTAATCACGGGCCCGTAGCTCAGTGGCAGAGCGCGGGGCTCATAACCTCTTGGTCGATGGTTCGAATCCATCCGGGCCCACTGATTATTGACAAAATACATCATCAAACACAGCGCGCTCACGGTGGGGCGCTTTTTTGTTATACGGGCTATTGCAGACATGACGCCCTGATTTCATACTGTATCCATACTCTATCATTACCGGCAGGAACACTTATACATGGACAATTCCCCATCCCGCGTTAGCCGTATGTGGAAAGCCGCCCTCTGGCTGGCCATATTTACCATTCTGTATAACATCGCCGAAGGGCTGGTTTCGGTCTATTTCGGCGCGCAGGACGAAACCCTCACCCTATTCGGCTTTGGTGTTGACTCGTTCATCGAAGTGATGTCGGGCATCGGGATACTGGCCATGGTACAGCGTATCCGCCGCAACCCTGAGACGCAGCGTTCGCGCTTCGAGCAGACAGCCCTGCGGGTGACCGGCACCGCGTTCTACCTGCTGGCCGCCGGCCTGGGTGTGACCGCCGTCTACAACCTGCTCACCGGCCACAAACCTGAATCGACAATTCCCGGCCTGATCATCTCGGTGATCTCCATCGCGATGATGTGGGCACTGGTGTACGCCAAACGCCGCGTGGGCCGCGCGCTGAATTCGTCACCCATACTGGCGGATGCCAACTGCACCATGGTGTGCATCTATATGTCGGTGGTGCTGCTGGTCTCGAGCCTGGTGTACCAGGTGACCGGGTTCGCGTGGGTGGATACACTGGGAGCGCTCGGGTTGATCTACTTTTCGGTCAACGAAGGGAAGGAAGCGTTCGAGAAGGCCGCGAATCTGTCAATGAATTGTTGCTGCGGGGAGGATTAGGGGGTAGGATGCGGTCGATTTTGACCGCATCATTTTTGCCCTTCCAGCCTCATCCTGACGTCCTCCCGCGCAGCCCATACCTTTGCGTTGACCAATCCTTATTTATTTGCAATCAAATCCCTCAAAATTCGTATTATTTTATATACATCGATTATCCAATTTCTCATGAGGGACGAACACCATGGATCAAATTACACAGGATTTTCTGCAGGCCAAACGCCTGGCTGTGGTCGGCGTATCGCGCACACCCGCGAAATTCTGCAACACCATCTACACTGAGCTCAAAGCCCGCGGATTTGACGTGTACGGCGTCAACCCGCAAATGGACACCATCGCCGGTGACAAATGCTACGCCAGCCTGACCGAACTGGCCGGCAAGGTGGATGGCGCCGTCATCTGCGTGGCGCCGCAAAAAGCCGCTGAGGTCATCCGCGAGGCGGCCGCCGCCGGTATTACAAAGATATGGCTGCAGCAGGGGGCGCAATCACTGGAGACGGCGAAAGCGGCGCGCGAAGCCGGCGTCACCCCGGTGGAGGGCAAGTGCATCCTCATGTATGCCGGCAAGGTGACCTCCTTCCACGCGTTCCACAAATTCTTCGCCACCCTTCTGGGGCAATACTGAGGCGGGTTCTGAAGTAAACCATGAGCAAAATTCTAGTCGCGTATTCAACGAACTCGGGGTCAACCGCCGAGGTGGCGCAGGCTGTGGCGGCTGAACTGAGCCAGGCCGGCCATGCGGTTGACGTCAAACCGATGAACGACGTGGCCGCCATAAACGGCTACGATGGCGTGGTGCTGGGCGCGCCGATGATCTTCGGCTGGCACGATCAGGCGCGCCGGTTTGTGAAGAAACACCGGGCGGAACTCGCTGCCGTAAAAACCGCGTATTTTGCCTGCGCCATGCGCCTCACCCGCGTGGAGCGCGAAGCCCTGCCGCCGGTCAACCTGACGCTGGATGAAAACCTGGTCAAAGACCAGGCAAAGCCGGGGTCCTTGAACCTCAAAGAGCGCTTCACCACCATCGGGTATTACCTCAAGTCAATGCTGCCTTCAGACGCGCAGCCGGTCAGCGTGGCGTTCTTTAACGGCAAACTCGAGATGTTCCGGCTGAAATGGTGGCAGGCGGCCTTCGTCATGGTGGTGGTCAATGCCACCCCTGGCGATTACCGCGATTTTGACCTGATCAAATCGTGGGGAAGGTCACTGAGCCAGCTATTATAGAAACGGCAGGATGCGGTCACCCGGGAAAACATGGGTGGCCGCATCGCTTTTATGACTTCAGCCATTTGACGGCTTCATCCCGATTAAGGAATATACTGAACGTCTGGCTGTTGTTCTTCATCATTGTTTCAAAGAAATATGAATCAGAATCGACCCTGTCGATCAGATACGCCCGTTTCAATTTGAAGATATTCACGCCATACTTTTCGAATTCTTCCTTCAATTTATTGGGTGTGTCATAAATTTGCGTGGTTGAAAGGGCGATCTTCGCCTTACGCCAGTCCAGTAAAATATGGTGACAGTTCTTCTCATTAATTACCTTTGAAATCGCCGGTACCATCTTTTCCATCACTTGCCAGTTGAAATCCTTTAGCAGGGTGGATTCAATAATTGCGTCATCATCAAGATAGGTAATAACAAAGCACATGGGTCCCTCCTGAATTTATTATTCGAAATATTGAATGTAGATTTAAGTAGAATTTTTCCCTTATATTGAAAACAATCATCACACCATTTCCTGACCCGCCCGGTATCATCATATAACTTTATCCGGTTTGACTTTTTCAAACCGCCCGCTATAATAAATCAGATAGATTTATCGGATTTATCCTCAAGATTTTCCCGGCATAGATAGCAATTTTCAAGGGGCGCCATGAATTCAATAATCACGAGGAGTTTCATCAGTTTTTTTGCCATTTTTTTTGCGCAGGCTCTCTGTTGTGAAGGAATTATGATAGATCCGTCCGGGTCTGCCACTGAAATCCCGTGGCCCACCTTTACATTGCAACCAACAACTACGGCAACACTGGAGGATAAGAAAATCCAAAAGTCAGAGCCCTCAACCCCTACCCTGACACAGACAGAAACCATTACAGCAACGGCCTCTGCAACCAAAACAGCCACATCAACCACTACGGCCACCGCAACAACCACAACGACCGCGAAACCACCCTGCCTGATCCCCCTCACCCCACCCGAAGGCACCGGTTTTGATGCGTTTGGAAAGATCAGCTTCTCGTGGACCTCGAATATTGAAGCTGCTTCGTACGTGGTAGCCGTCACCGCGCCCAATGGAACTGTGATGACTTTCCCATCTAAATCAAATGAGTACTCGCGCTGGATCGAATCATTCGCCTGGGGCGGAGAATTCAGCTGGCAAGTGCTGGCACTGGATGCCGAAGGGAATGTGCTGTGCAGATCGGTACCAGTGACCTTCAAGAAACCGGTAACTGAACCATCTCTGACCGCCGTACCTCAAGGGAGGGATCCAGAAAAGAGTAAATGTATTGGAACACTCTGCTCGTAGACCAGGCACAGGCTTGATTCAGGACAACACAGCAGATAGCTTAACAAGGAGTGTGGTCCTGTTGATTTCCGCCCGTACATTGGAATAAAATCGCCGGGGTTTTTATCCACCCGGAAGCTCATGGACTTCTTCACCCATGAAAGAAGAAGACAAAATCGCCCCAAACCGCCGGAAAACCCTTTGGATTTTGGCGGGTTTCCTCATCATGGTAACTGCCCTGGCAACCGTGTATTTACCGGGTCAACTTAATGTCCATTCATTTCCCACTATTCCGGTTCCCACAACAGACCGGGTCGTTCTGGACAATCAATTTTTAAAGGCGCTCGATGATGCTAAAAGTGGTGACTTGAAAAATGCCCGCACGCGGTTGGAGTACATCCTGTCACTGAGTACGGAGTACCCGGGGGCAGGTGTCGCCCTGACCAATATTCGCGCCACACTCGATGCCGCCGCGGCAGAAGAAACCAGTTCCAGAATAATCTCCACCTTGGCTCCTGTTCAGGAGATTGTCCCTCGAAGCATGATGGCAGTCACCGCACCACAATTAACCACAAATACTCCAGCCAGTCCACAAATTTCTACGCAAGAAGAATTGATCACATCCAGAGTAACCGCGACACCGCAGAATTTTGATCTTCAAAACGATGATGAGATCACAGAATTTGTCCGGAAAAGCCATCCTGGTATGTGCCCCGCCATCAATCTAGTGGAAAACCCCGAACCAGATTTCATGCCACCCCCTCCTGCGGTTACAGTCAGTGAGGTAGCGGCTTTCCCCGATACCAGGTCATTTGATGTCAGTGAAATGGCTGATAACAGTGACGGCACTCTGCGTGCAGTCATCGCCTGCGAAGGGGAACGTTGTGTTGATAACATCTATGTCAAAAATCAGAAGACAGGAAAAGTCTATATTGTCAATTTTGGCGCTGAGCAAGGCCGCCCGTTACAATGGCTGGTCTGGTTAAACCGCGATACCTTCCTGATAATCCAATCCTTAAGCCCGCATACCGGGTTGGTAGCGGCTATCGATTTCACCCAACGGAAATTCGTTCATTACGGTATGGGTTTTGAATGTATGACCGATCAGACGGAAGCGCCCTGATTTTTTGGGTATTTTTTCTGTTGATAACCTATACGTATGTTTCGGCGATCCCCCGCATCAACGTATCCACCGCGGTTGAAAGCCCCTTCTCCGCAGAAGCCCGGTCTTTCAATCCATTACCAAGCTGCAGCGTACCATAGCCGTGCAGGAACCCCGTCAGCAGATCGATGACCGCGCCGCTATCGGCTTCCTTCACCCCGCAAGAAAGCATGACCTTCTCCAACAGCGACCGGTATTCTCCGAAGATCTCCGCCGTTTCGGCATCGCCGTGCCACTGCGCCCACTGGATGACCTCATACACACCCGGGTGCGCGAGCAGGTAGTCAAAATACGCCAGGCTCACAGCCTGAACCGCCGCCTCACCTGCCGTGCCAATGGCTGCCTGGGTCATCCGCGCGTTCATCTCGCGCATTCCACGGTGGGCAATATCGCGCAGCAGGTCGTCGAGGCTGCCAATGTGGTTATACAGTGACGGCGTGCGGATGTTCAACTCTTCCGCCACCATTTTCAGGGTCACATAATCCAGCCCGTGTTTATCGGCGATCTCAGAAGCGGCCGTGATCACATCGTTTTTTGTCAATCGCATGGTTATCCTTATTTGTCCCAGGGGATATAACTAACACTATTAATTTAATTAATAATCCAATTATCTTTACTTGACAAGCCGGGATGGCGAGGATATAATACTAATATCATTAGTTTATTTACTATTTATATTATTAAAGGAATAACCATGGAAACAAAGGCTTTATCCATCAACGGGATCCCTGCCATTCTGTGGGGTGACCAATCCCGCAAGCTCTACCTGTATGTGCACGGCATGGGCGGCCGTAAAGAAGAAGCGGAGACGTTCGCCGCCCTGGCAGTGAGCCGCGGCTGGCAGGTTTTAAGCGTTGACCTGCCGGAGCACGGAGATCGAAAAAATGAAAGCGGCACATTCAACCCGTGGCATGCCGTGCCCGAACTGCGCCAGGTGATGGAGTACGCGTCCGCCGGTCGCGATTGCATCGCCCTGTTCGCCAACAGCATTGGCGCCTGGTTCAGCCTGCTGGCGTTCGCGTCCAGCCCATTGGACCACTGCCTCTTCGTCTCCCCCATTCTGAATATGGAAACATTGATCGGTAACCTGATGCGGTATGCCGGCGTGACCGAAGAGCGCCTGGAACGCGAGAAGGTCATCCCGATCGAATTCGGCCAGCCCCTATCATGGGAGTATCTCACCTATGTGCGCGCGAATCCCATCACCGTGTGGGATAAACCAACAAATATCCTCTACGGGGGGCAGGACAATCTGACAGATCGCCCGACGGTGGAAGGGTTTATCAGCCGTTTCGGGTGCGAACTGAAAGTGATGGAAAACGGAGAGCACTGGTTCCACACACCAGAACAGTTGGATGTGTTGAATGAATGGATAATGGAAGCGCTTTAGCAGGTTCACCATAGGCTCCTGAAAATTTGTATAATCAGAAGGTCATTATTCTTTTCAACTCCGTAATGGTGTCAAAACATATGGGCACATATAACTATTTATATGCAGATATCAACTGCCCCAGGTGTGGAAAAACGTCTTCAACCGAAATTGACCTTCATTTCGGCGAAACAATCTTCATGAGAACATTCAACCTGGGTGACGAATACACCTGGGTACCGCGAAAGGCCCCACAAAACGGGGGACGTCCATTCGAAGGTAATTTGGATGGCGAAGGTTATGCTGAATGTCCGGTATGCCGCAAGGGTTTTTATGTAAAAGTAGCCATCCGGAATGATCGCATAGAATCCGTTTCAGCCGACGCGGGAAAGAACTCAAGTTTTCCCCAATAACATGTAACCTGAAATACCTGTACAAAACGGCGCGCGAGCGGTCAATAACGGGTATCCTGTGGCTAACACATTCACAGGATACCCGAACAATGGTAGAGAATAAGACTGTACCCACCGGCACCAACGTCAGCGACTTTATTGACCGGGTGGCTGACGACCAGAGGAAGAATGATTGCCGTGAAATCATCCGGCTGATGCAAGACGTCTCCGGTCAACCGCCGGTGATGTGGGGCAGCTCGATCGTCGGTTTTGGCAGTTATCACTGTAAATATGCCAGTGGCCGTGAGGGAGATATGCCCGTCATCGCGTTTTCGCCGCGTAAACAGGCCATCACCATTTACGTCAAGAGTTATTTCGAGGCGTTCGTGGGGGAAATTTCAAGATTAGATTGGGGAAGCATAAAACGGGCAAGGGTTGCCTGTACATCCACGCGTTGAAAGATATTGATATGGAAGTGTTGAAGGATATCCTTATCAAGTCAAGTAATAGCGATCCGGCTGGATAGTACGATCAGCGGGGACTGTCACATTTGTCCGGCATACAGCGCAATGATCTGGCGTAAAACCTCAGCATTGTTGGCCGCCGCGCAGATGATCAGCGCCACCAGGAACGCGTTCATAGATCTCCGCGGCAGACCGGATAGAACGGTAAACATCCCTATAACCAGCAGGGTGAAATTTCCGGAGTACAGGAAGTATTCTATGGTGCCATTCGGGTCCACCCCGTAAAAGCTGTGAAACACCAGATTGAACAACAAACACACTGAAAGTCCGGTAAGGAAAAACCTGTGTTCTAAAACCAGACGGGCATGCTTTGTGATTGTCCCACGGATGAACCCCGCGAGGCCTGTCAACCACAGACTGAACCAGAGAATAAGGCCGGCTAACCCAAAGACCGTGTATTGCGACGCCGAGGCAAATGATAGCGCCTGAAGTGAGCGGCCTTCCATCTCGAATGCCACCGGAACCGGAGCAAAAATGTTAACGGCAAAGATGTTTTGGAATAACTGCCGGAGGATATCCCCTGGAATTTGGAAAATCAACAGACTGGCATAGTGAACATCTTCCGAATAGGCTTCCGGTAGGAAGAATAGAACCGATGTGGGATAGATCCATTTCTGGATCAGGGAGAGAGCCGCCGTAATCCCCAACACTGCTGCTATGAAAATAACAACGTTAGACCATTGGAAGCGTGGACTTTCACCGCGTGCGGCCAGGCTGGCCAACAAAAAACAGATACCCGTCTGCGCGACATTTGTGGTGGTGACGCCCAGCGAGAATACTCCGGCCAGTATCCAGGGGATCAGCGGAACGGTCTTACGCCGAAGCGAATACGCGAAGACGAGCAACGTGACCATCAAACTGCACACCGCCAGCGATGAGGTTCCGGGAATGATCGACAACAGTGATTGACTGGCTGTCACCCCGAAGAAGACTGCGAGCAAAAACGCGGTTGACAGGCTCGTGAGAAAGGTGGAAGCCAGGAGAAAAAACAGCGTAATGCCGGCCGCACCCAGGATGCTGCTTAATAACGTAGCCGCGAGTTCAGGGTCACCGGTGATGCGTTGAAACAGTTCGCCTACCGGATTCACCATCAGAACGAATATCGGGTGAACTTTCGTACGGTAGTGAAGCCCACCGTAGTACGTTATATCGTTCACTG
Source organism: Leptolinea sp. HRD-7 (assembly GCA_024363285.1). Classification (GTDB taxonomy): domain Bacteria; phylum Chloroflexota; class Anaerolineae; order Anaerolineales; family Anaerolineaceae; genus Leptolinea. The sequence continues at coordinate 361,026 of AP024710.1, forward strand.
TCCGCTGGGTATCCAACTGGAAAAGAACGTCATTCTCTGAAAACGCCGGAGTTTCAGCAAGGGCAGAGCCGCCCGAATAAAACACCAAAGAAAAACCAACCAGTAGCAGCAGGGCAATCAGTAGCCGGATCTTTATACCGCTTTCTCCTGTAGAAAACCGCGGTGGTTCTGCGATGGATTGTCGAGTGTAAGTCACAGCGATCCCAAATTCCTTGTTACCGTAGTAATGGCTGCCCGGCGCGCCTGGTCAGATTTATCATTATTCCTATTCCATGTATCCATCAGGATATACAAAACATTATAAATGAAGGCAGCACATTGTCTGCCACATAGGACCCGTAAAAAGCTGATAAATTTTGACATCAATCGAGAAACACAATCCTGATTTGATTCTCCGTATGAACTGGAAGATAATTAATCCATCATTTCTGGCATCACATACGCCTCTCGGGGACTTGAATAACACCCTTTCATCATGGAAATCATCTCCTGCAATTTTCTTGTCTTTTTGCTGACAACCATTCCGGTGTATTACACGCTGAACCGCCGCGCGCAGAACATCTGGCTGGTCGCGGCTTCAGCCGCGTTCATCGCCACGCATGGCTGGCAGAACTTGATCCCGTTGACAGTCATCGCGGGTATCACCTGGCTAGCCGGAGCGCGCCTGGCAGAAACCGGCCGGCGCGGCTGGCTGGCGGCCGGAATCGCGGTCAATGTCACTGCCCTCGCGTTTTATCGCACGGCAACCAGCCCACTGGTTTTCCCCGCCGGCACGATTGACCATCTCCTTGTCCCCGTGGGGATGTCTTTCTACACACTCCAGTCTATCGGATACCTGATCGATATCTCGCATAAAAAGATCGAAGCCGAAAAAGATCCGGTCGACCTCACACTTTACCTGATGTATTTTCCCAAATTCCTTGCCGGTCCGATCGAACGCGCCGGACACTTCCTGCCGCAATTAAAAGAACCCCGCATTGTTGACAACGCGAAAGCCTCCCGCGGATTCTCCTTTATCCTTTTCGGGCTAATCCGCAAAGTGGCTGTTGCCGAAGTGCTGTTCACGCTCATTCCGAAGAATTTCCTCCTCATCCCTTTTGTTGATATGCCTCTGGCCGTAGGGCTGCCTCCGCTGCATGTTGCCACGTATATCGCGCCGGTGAGCAATATTGACCGTCTGATCGCGGTGATATGTTACGGCCTGTACCTGTATAACGATTTTGCCGGTTACACCCTGATCATGCGCGGCATCAGCCTGGTGATGGGTATAGAACTGCCGCCGAACTTTCGTGAACCGTATTTTGCCGCCACCCTGTCTGAATTCTGGAGCAAATGGCACATCAGCCTGTCATCCTGGCTGCGCGATTACATCTACTTCCCGCTCACCCGCTGGCTGAAGAAAAAGTCACCCGGCGCCTTCCCGGTCATCCCGATTGCCGTCCCTCTGCTGGTCACCATGTTGACAGCAGGTGTGTGGCACGGCCTGACAATACCTTTTCTGTTCTGGGGTCTTCTGTATGGAATTATGTTGACCCTTGAACAACTGATATTCCAGCATTGGCCGTCACTTCGCCCCCAGCAGCGGCCGTTCGCCTACCGGTTATTCTCCGCGTTGCTTACATTCACCATTGTGTCATTTGCCTGGGTTCCCTTCGCGGCTCGCTCCTGGCGGGAAATTGCCGCGTTCCCTGTGTATCTGTCACAACCCGTGCTGTGGACCAGATCACCGGAAATAAGCCCGTGGGCTATCATCGTGGCCGCGTTTTCTTTTCCATTGGATGTGATTCAGTCCCTCTACCGTGACTGGCTGTCAGAAGCCGGTATATCGCTTCCTCTGCGCGCGGCTATCGTGGCGGCTTTTTTGATCCTGTTGTTCCTGGCTTTCACCTGGACTAAACCCTACACATCCAACGTTTTCATTTATCAGGCATTCTGAAACCGCCCATGAAAAAGCTATTTTCCTTCGAAACCCTCAAAATCCATCTTCCCATTGGAAAGACGCTGACGGCGATACTGTTTTTCATTCTCCTGTATCTGGGGTTGCTTGAAGCTGGTCTACGGCTGATTCCACTTCCAGCGGCATTTTTCGTTCCCGGGATCGACCGGGAGCTGAACTACCCGGAGATCGATATCAAATTATCCCTTTTGACCGAACTGCAGCGCGGGGGGAACGTCAACTGCCTGCTGCTAGGCAGTTCCATGGTCGATTTCGGGCTAGACCCGATTTACATCAATCAAAAATCTGCTATTGCCAGCCTGGAAGATCCGGAATGCTTTAATATGGCCATGAAAGCCATGAAACCGGAAGCTGTGGCAAAGATCACCCCGATACTGGTGAAGAAAGTGAAGCCGTCTTTGCTTATCATGGGAATCAGCCCGGTAGATTTTACCGGAGGGCAATCCACCATCCGTAAGTTCATCCGCGCTCCATGGATACTGTATCATGACGGTCAGCCTTCATTTGAAGGATGGTGGATCGAGAATTCACTGGTTTACCGGTACTGGATATCCTTTTTAAAATACCGTGACCCCGCCTACCGGGCTGACCTCAAGCGCCAGTTGACTATGATCGACCGGCATGGCACCCAAAAAGAAGGTCGCATGTCACGGATATATGAAGTGAAACGAAGTGTGGCTTTTCCAGACTATCAGATTTCGAAAAATGATATGGAAGGCTTCTTGAATATCATTGACCTGAATTCAGATACTATGAAAGTGATGGTGGTAGAAATGCCGGTCCATCCGGATTTCCTTTCGTATTACATCCCTGGCGGTTCGGCCGGTTACGAATATTCATTTCTTCGTCCCATTCAATCCATCCTGAATGCCAGAGGCATCACGTTTGTGCGAACCCAACCTTTTATCAAGGATATAGTTTCGGCGGATGGATGGAAAGACGAGCTGCACTTGAACGAAGCGGGAACCGCACAGTTCAGTCAGTGGTTGGCCGATGAATTGGCAAAACTCCCTTGATCGCGGCAACCTTTTTCAACGGAACACATAATCGGATTCCCCTGGCATATGATTGATATTGCGAACATCCTGCTGATTGTGCTGGCCGTCATAGTGTTGACGGTTTGCGTATTATGGTTCGTTGTTCCGTTGGCCACCGGGCTACCGTGGGTTCCGTCCCACGAAAAACGAATTCGAAAGGCGCTTCAAATGGCCGGCTTGCAGCCAGGCGAACGCTTATATGACCTGGGCGCGGGTGACGGCCGTGTACTTGTTATCGCGGCCCGCGAATTTGGAGCGTTTGCTGTGGGAATAGAGATCAGCCCGGTACATTGCCTGATTGCCTGGTTTCGCGCATTGTTTTGCGGAATGAATCGGCAGATCAGCATCCGGTGTAGCAGTTTCTTCTCAACCCGCATTGAAGAAGCGGATGTCGTTTTCGCGTATGTCACCCCGGGGTACGCTTCCCGGTTGAGGCCATTTCTGGAAAGGCAATTAAAAAACGGTGCACAGGTCGTCACCCTCTCAGCCGAGATAGAAGGCTGGCAGCCCGATGACATAGACAGCTCTGAGCTGGTTTTTCTGTATCATATGCCTCCCACATCCGGCAGTATAGCCACGTATCTATCCGCAAAGGTAATAAAGTAACCAAAACCGTCAGATCTTAAACGCAGCCAACTGTTCTTTTGCCGCCAGGTATCCAGCTTGCGTCAACGCGGGGATCTGGTCGGTATTCACCAGGTTGAACTCAGACAGGTCGGGAGTAATTAACACATCAGCAAATTTGTTGTAAGGCCGGGCGGCATACCGCATCGCGGCATAGTATGTGTTCATTAGCAAATCGATCAGGTTATCCGGCGTGCGGCGTGAATGGCTCGCGGTGAACAGGTCTACCGCAATGATCCGGTCAGCCCCCATTTCATGCGCCAGCATGATCGGCACATTTTCCAGTAATCCGCCGTCAATCAGCATATTGCCGGCAATATTGACCGGTGTGAAAATCCCGGGAATACAGGAGCTGGCCATAACCGCTTCGCCCACTGATCCTTCGGTCAACCGCACCCGCTCTCCCGTCACCACATCAGAAGCCACCATACCCAGTGGGATGCGGGCTTCGTCAAAACGTACATCACCAATAAAATCATGCATGATTTCGCCTAATTTGTGGTTCGAAAGCAGACCGTACTGCGAAAGCGCCAGGCTGGCCATATCTACCCATTCCAGATCTTGCGCGATCGACGCGATCACATCCCAGGGTTTTCCAAAAGCATATAACGCGGCGATAAAGGCGCCGATACTCGTCCCGGTGACGATATCGATATCAATTTCCATCTCCTGGATAGCCCGCAGCACTCCGATATGCGCCGCCCCAAGTACCACACCGCCGCCCAGAGCCAGTCCGATCTTCTTTTTCTTCTGTTTTTGCATAGAATTCAACCGATCTGTCTATTAATCCAACCAACTCCCAAAATTATAGTAGGATTTATGCGGTTGCCTTAATGGATTAAAGATTGTATGAAAAAGATAATGATTGAATTTTCACATTTCAGGAACACATCCACAAAGGGGTAAATCCATTGTTCTTCATTACGGTCAAATGAGCATCTCCCGATCAAAGGATTTATCAAAATTGTTGCAACTTTGTTCCAAAAAAGTGAATTATTAGAAGCCATCAAGGTATTTGATACTCAAAACAGGTTCTTGCGGCGGTAAAAACAGCTACCTAAGAAAGTGGAGCCAAAACCATTGAAGAACAGTCAAACTTTCACTTGCGAAACAGGTCACTATGCCCTGTACAGACCCGGTTATCCAGATGAACTCTTCGCGTTCTTATCCGGCCTATGCCATAACCGTAATAAAGCCTGGGATTGCGCGACAGGCAATGGACAGGCTGCCATTGCCATCGCTGAGTATTTCAACCAGGTGGAAGCAACAGATATAAGCCCGGAACAACTTCAAAATTGTTACCCGCATCCTCGCGTACATTACAGTCCCACCCCGGCTGAAAAGACGGATTTCAGTGATTCCTCGTTTGACCTGATCACTGTGGCCCAGGCAGTTCACTGGTTTGACCTGCCCCGCTTTTTCGCGGAAGCAGGCAGGGTTTTAAAACCCGGAGGAATTTTGGCACTTTTCGGTTACAAATTTCCGGAAGTTGACCCACAAATTGACGCGGTCATTAAAAGCGATCTGCTTGACCGCATTGATCCGTACTGGGCCAGTGGCAACCGGATGTTGATGAACGATTATGCTGAGATCCGATTACCGTTCTCTGAAGTTCCGGTTTCACAATTCTTTGTCATCAAAGTTAAATGGGATCTATACCACCTTACAGGCTACTTTAATACCTGGTCAGCCGTCAAACGGTATACTGACGATCATGGAACCGGCTTGATGGACACTCTGTTTAGCGCGTTGAAACCGGTTTGGTCTAATCCGCATGAACCACGAGAAATTTTCATGCCGGTGGTTCTTAAAGTGGGTAGAAAACCGTAAAGTCTGCCTGAATTTACAGTCAGATTTCGGTTTTCATCTGAATACCCGGTGGCGGCTCCGGGCGGCGTTTGCTGGTCTTCCGGACCTTCATCTCTTCGTACAGGTCAATGGCAGAGCACAGGTGCGCCCCCAGCAAAATGATCAATGAAACCAGATAAATTAAAAGCAGAAACGTGATGATCGCGCCCAGTGACCCGTATACCAGCTGGTAATTGGCCAGACCGCTGCGGATATACCAGTTAAATCCCTCGGTGACTACTTTCCAGAGGACGGCGGCAAACAGACCGGCATAAAATGAGCCCCGGAAGGAGGAATTCGCTTTGGGCACCCAGCGGTAGAGTGACAGGAAGAGCACAAAACTGGTAAAGAATGACATCAGGCCGGATATCACGCGAACCAGATCAATTTCATCCAAACCCGGAAACGCAAAAGAAGTAAGCGGGATCAGATTGGCGATCCAGTCAAAGATCATGGAAAATGCCATCAGACCGGTCAACGCAATCACCATGGCAACACCGATCAGGCGCTTCTCGATGTAATTCCTTTGCCTTACTTCAGGCCAGGCCAGATCGATGTTATATACCAGGTTGGTGAAAAAACCTGAAGCGGCCCAGAGCAGCATCATCAAGCTGAGCAACCCCGCCCGCCCGCGGATACGTAAAACCTGCTTTAATATTTCTTCGATCCAGTCCTGTGATACGGGAAACGCCTGATATAAAAACCGGATCACATTGGTATACACCTGCTGACGATCAAGAAAATAACTCCCCCCGACAATGATCATGATCAATAAGGGAAATAATGATAGAAAGGCATAGTATGCCAACCCGGCGGCTGCCTGTGAAGCACGAGCGTGTGTAAATGTGCTATACGTGGTGACAGGTATCATTGACCATCCCTTTACCGCGCTCTTTATTATCTGGGTTGTCGTCTTTTTCGTTTTGGTACCCAAGTATTCTCCAGCAGAATTGTTGCGTTTATAACCGACAGATCAAATATTGTCTATCGCTATAAAATGTTGATATCAACCATGATACCTCATCCCTATTTTAATGAATAATCGGATTCCGGGAAAAAATTCATTCATAAAAACATTCAAATAATTGAAGATTTTTGCGCGATCAACCGATACTAATATAGTCATTGCATATATCAGTGGTTTCTCGTCAGGACAACCAGACAAACCTTATATATAGAATCCGCCAGTAGATGGTTAATGTTTATAATAATATCATCACGTTGAGGCAGGTTTATGTTTTCTCTAACACTTGAAGAGTACGCGCCGGGCAAAGATTATTTATTATTGACATATATCGGGGAATTAAATATCCAGGCAATTTTCAAGCACGCACCGCGAATAATGATTGCCATTGAACATCATAAGTGCTATCGCATGGTAGAAGATTATCGCCAGGCTACAATGAAAATGAATGCCAGCGATCTATTAAAAATTCAAAAATTCCAAATAAATACGCTTGACAAGATCGGTATCCGGTTCACCAGTATTAAGCGGGCTATGGTTATCAACGAAAACAACATCTCCCCTGATGAGATAGAATTTTACAAAATGCTCAGCATTAACCAGGGACAGGACCTGATGGTTTTTACGGATATGTATCAGGCGATCAAATGGGCGGTAGCTGACACACCAGGTCGGTAATCAACCACATCTGTTCCATCAGACATAATCGGTCTAACTGCGACACAATTTTATAAATGAAATATTATCATCCGGATAGTCCTCCGGATTTCTTGATTCGTGAGGATTTATAGTAAAAACCACTTGACATTATGTAATATATTTATTACACTATGAATAACTTATTTTACATTAAGTAGGTTTTTCTTACAAAGTGAGGATTGCATGGATTGTAAACAATTGGGACACCCCGAAAACGCCAACCCGGAAGAAGACAGCATGACCTTCCAGGAAAAACAAAGCCTGGTGGTACTGGGATGCGTGGTAATTATCCTTATCGGCTACATTATCTTTCTTGCCGGCATGGCCAAAGCCGGCACGTTGACTGCCGCCAATGATCTGGCCTTCTGGGCCGGGGTATTGCTGAAACTGATCGGAATTCAGATCGGTGTCAACATCGTGATCATGATCATTTTCAACATTGTGCTGACCATTATCGCCACCGACCGCATCCCGGAAAAAACCGATGAGCTTGACCGGCAGATCGAACAGCGCAGCACCGTGCTGGGCAGTTACGTTTTTTTTGTCGGGTTCCTGATCAGTATGGCATTGGCCGCATTCGGACTGCCTGTTTGGCTGGTGTTCAACGTGATCGTGGCCGCATTCTTTGCCATGCAGTTCACCTGGGTCATCACCCAGAACCGCATGTATCACCGGGGATTCTGACATGGAACAGAACCGTATCCGCAACAACATCCGCACCCTGCGGTTTATGCACGGTGAAATGACGCAACAGGAACTGGCTGATAAGGTTGGCGTTACCCGCCAGACGATCATCTCGATGGAAAAAGACAAGTACTCCCCTTCCCTCGAACTGGCCTTCCGTATCGCCCTTGTGTTTGGCGAACCCCTTGAAAAAGTCTTCTCGTACGAGCCTGAAGATAAAAAGAATTAGGTAGTTCAAATCAGGAGAAAAAAATGAATACATTTCAAAAGGCAGGCGGCATGGCCGCCCTCGCCCATGCTTTCGCCTACCTTGTGGGTATCATACTGGCCGTTACCCTGATCTTCCCGGTCTTGAACGGCAACCCGGATGGTTATTTCGAATATGTGCGTGACAACCCGGTTCTGATGCACACCTGGATCTTGATCACCTATTGGGGATCGGCCGTTTCAGTGGTTTTCATGGCATTGGCGCTGTACCACCGTCTGAACACCCGCTCCCCTTTGATAATGCAGGCAGCCACCGTGTTTGGCCTGATCTGGGCCGGGCTGATCATCGCCAGCGCGAACCTGATGTTGAATGACTTCCGTGTGATCACAGAGCTATTCACAAATGATCCATCACTCACCCCTACCGCCTGGACGATTCTGGAAGCCGTGGAAAACGGGATCATCAGCGGCAATGAACTGGTGGGCAGCCTGTGGGTATCACTGGTCTGCCTCGCGGCACTCCGCCAAAACGGGCTTACTCGACCGCTGGCTACACTGGGGGTCACACTCGGTGTTGTGGGGCTGGTCACCCTGGTATTCCCTGAAGCCTGCTTCGTGTTCGGTCTGTGTATGGTTATCTGGTCGATCTGGCTGGGGGTTGAATTTCTGCAAACAAAAGTGGAAGTCGCTGCTTAAGGAAAACAAACGATGAAAATCACACGCACGGAATCAATATTTGTTGGGACGTTCTTTTTGCTCGCGATGGCAGGCAGCCTGGTGGGCGCCGGCTTGATTGAGCCGGTGATCGCCGCCTCCGACCCGTTATCCGCCGTGATGGGGAACCAGGGTACTCTTCTGGCCGGCATCTTCCTCGAGTTGACATGCGCCATATGCGTGGTGGGTATCGCCATGTTCATGTTCCAAATCATGAAAACGGCCACCCCGGCGTTGGCCGCCGGCTACCTCGGTTTTCGCACTGTGGAAGCGGTGTTCTGCGCGCTGATCACCATTGCGCCGGTATCCCTAATTGCGTTATCCCGCATGCCTGATTCAGCATCCGCCGATACGGCTGTACAGGTAGTGCTCCTCATACGCTCGTTTTCCATCGGGCTGCCTCTGGCTTTGTTCTTCTGTCTGGGAGCTTTGTGCCTGTACCCTGGTTTGTATTTCGGTGGTCTGCTTCCGCGGTTCATTCCGGTATGGGGGCTGATTGCGGTCGCGCTCGTGCTGGTGATGAATGTAGCCGGGCAGTACTTCCCGATTCAACTGGAAATCAAGCTAATGCTGGCCCTCCCCATGATCCTGAATGAGATCTTCATGGGCTTCTGGCTGATCGTCAAAGGGTTCAACCAAAACGCGTAGTTAAAACATGTTTCCACATAAGTGTAAGTAGATAAAGGCAGGAAAAAATGAAAGCTGTATATTTTGATGAATTTGGTTCACCCGATGTTCTCTATATAAAAGAAGTAGACAAACCCGTTCCGGCAATTAATGAGGTCCTGATAAAGGTAAAAGCAACATCGGTCAATTATGGTGACCTGGTAGCGCGGAATTTCAAGAATATCCCATCACGTGAATTTAATATGCCGGGAGTGTTGTGGTTGATAACCCGCTTCGCTTTTGGCTTGAACAAACCGAATATTCATATTTTAGGCAGCGAGTACTCCGGAATTGTAGAAAGTACAGGCAGTGCAGTGACTCGTTTCAAACCGGGTGACGAAGTCTTCGGGTATGTCGGTGAGAGTATGGGTGCCTGCGCGGAATACCTGCGGGTACGTGAAGACTCAACCATAGCCCTGAAGCCTTCCAACATGTCATTTGAAGAAGCCGCGGTAATTCCCTACGGCGCCATTATGGCTCTTTACCTGCTGCGTAAAGTGAACGTGCGAGCCGGACAAAACGTGTTGATCATCGGCGCGTCCGGCGGGATCGGGTCAGCCGCCGTGCAGATCGCCCGCGCTACGGGCGCCAGGGTGACCGGTGTTTGCGGCACCAACCGGGTTGATTATGTCAAATCGCTGGGCGCCGAAAAAGTTATTGATTACACGCGTGAGGATTACACTACAACCGGTGAGACCTACGACCTGATCTTTGACGTATTGGGCAGGGGCCCGGTCACCGCGTGCCGCGCTATTCTGAAGCCGGGCGGAATTCACTTCTGCGCCAGTTTTAAAATGAAACAGTTGATCAACATGCTGCTGACGTCACGCTCAGACAAGAGAATGATATGCGGTATCGCTCCGGGTAGACTTCAGGAATTGCTCGACATTCGTGAAATGATCGAAGCGGGTATTTTCAAATCTTTTCCAGCCCGGCAATTCCCTATGAATCACGTGGCAGAAGCTCACCGATACGCCGAATCAAAAGTCCGGCAGGGGCATGTAGGAATACGCATTGCATAAAGCAGGTCATTTTACAACATCGATCAGCGAGATAAAGGCGATCAGTCGATAAAATCCATGCGGCTGGTCGTCTTGTTTGTCCGGTTTTTCAATGATTTGCGGTTATATTTTCGAAGATGCATCTTCGCACATTCCAAGCAACAAAGGAGATTGAATGTCAGAAACATTGTGGCTAGAACGGAACATGGATCGTTCTGCAGACGAGGATGCCCGTTTGGTTGCTGCCGCCCGGGATGACCCGGCCGCGCTCAGACCGGTTTATGAAAAGTGGCTGCCGCGCGTTTACCGATATTTCTTTTTTCGTGTGGGTAACGAAAAAGATGCCGAAGACCTGACCTCACAAGTCTTTCTGCAGGTTTGTGAAACCCTGCCCCGCTACCGTACCTCCGCCCGGTTTTCCACCTGGCTGTTCACCATTGCCCATTCGCGCATGGTCGATTTCTACCGAAGGCAACATCCGGAATTTGATCTGGAGAGTGTGGCCCAAATACCCGCGCCCGATACTGCATCACACCAGGTGGACAGGCATGAGGACATAGAGCGATTAATTGGCCTGTTGAAGATATGCACAAATGAAGAACAGGAATTGATCCGTCTGCGGTTCGCTGCTGACCTGAATTACGCGGAAATCGGGGTGATCCTGCACAAAAGGGAAGACGCCGTGCGTAAATCGATTTCACGGTTGATCCAACGGTTGAAGGCACAAACGGAGGTGAATAATGACTAATATGACGAAAGATCCCATGGAAGATTTGATCCGAGAGACATCCCGAAAAGTGGAACCCCGCCGCGAATTTGCTGATTCGCTCTGGGCGGACATGCAATCTACCTGGAAAGAAAATAAGCCGGTACATAGACAAATTCATTTTTCTCGGCCTGCCTGGGGGTTGACGTTTGCCGCGCTGGCGCTGGCCATAACCTGCGCCGCCTACGGTCCGCAAAATGTGCTGGCGGCTGTTAAAAACTTGATCGGTTATATACCGGGTATCGGCTTTGTTGAACAGGATGAATCGACACTGTACCTGGCCAGACCGGTATCTGTCACGCAAGATGGAGTGACACTTACGATAGAGCAGGCCGTGGCAGACGCCAAAGGGATCGTGGTCTCGTATCATATGGATGGACTTCCGGAACCCAAACCCGGTGAAACCTACACCTGTGTGTATTCTGATAACAGGCTTCGCCTGCCAGATGGGAAATATCGTTTACCTACCGGCGGCGGGCTGACTGGCGCGCAGGCTCGTATTGAATTTGCCCCGCTGCCGGCCGGTGTGAAGCAGGTCACGCTGGTGAGTCACGGTGAGGAGGGTTGCCCGGCTCCCATTGATTGGACTGTTGATATCCCTCTGGGCAAGATCGCCCCGCAGCCCGCGCTGCCGGTACTAGACGTTTCACCTGTCAGTTCAGAGCCGTCAAAATCGACAGCCACTCAACAAACAATAAATACCGGGAAAACAACATTGTCTGTTGAAGCCCGGGTTGAAAAGACCGTAAAACTGGATAACGGCTGGTTGGTCACCGGCCGCATCACCTGGAATGATCCTGAGATAAAAGATATTTTTGTTTCACCAGAGACGATCACAATCACCGATGCGGCGGGAAAAACCATACCGGTCGAATCGACCGATGCCAGCTATAGCAACGGAGAATTTGGGTTCATTTTGAGGCAGAAAGAGATCCAATCACCGGTCACAATGACCTTCTCCGGGTTGCAGGCAAGCGCCTATTTAGAGAATGGACCTGAATTCGGTTTCTTTGCCGGGAATGATCCCCAGCCTGGAAAGGAATGGAAAATTAACAAGGAACTGGAGCTATTTGGTTTGCCTGTAGAAATTGTTAAAATTTCGGCGGTAACCTTTGACGATGGCGTCAATGGTTATGCAGTAATCATGAAAAAACCAGAAATTATCAACAACATTGGCTTACGTTATGTATCTGCGGAAAATGGTGGTGGATGGTTTAGTGAAGGCCGCCTCCTTCCGGAAAACCATTATGAATTACGGATGGGTTTCCCGGAAGGCAGACCGGATGGATCTGTCACATTTGCCATCAGTGACATGCAATGGTTATTAACCTGGAACCACAAAATCTCATGGATGATGCCGGAATAAGCTGAACGGAACAACCAGAACGCCCGGTGAATATCATCGGGCGTTCGTTTTTTCCACTTTCCAGATCTAAAGTTTTTCTGCGCCCAGTGTTTGCGGCTGATTAATCACCAGGCCTGCGTCTTTTTGCGGTTCTCCTGGATTCTGGTAAAGAGCAATTCCCAACAGAAAGCTTATGACTATTATTAATTCCTCAAGTGCAATGGGAATTATCCATTGCGCGTCTGAAACAACCAGTGAACCAAACATCATGGAAGGATAAAATTTCATACCAAAATGCAGAAGAAACGCCAGCACTATGCTGTACTCAATGGCTTTCTTCTTCCCGGCCAGAGATACCGTTCGGCTCATCCAAACCGGCGCAATAAACGTGAGCAGGGCGCGATATAGCAACACAGCCATGCTGATCACGAGCAGCATTTGCGGATTGTCACCCAGATCCCACGAAGCACCCACCAGCATCACCGGCAGATAATACCCGACCAGAATGAAGATAGTAAAGAAACCCTGGCGCTTTGAAAACAAAGTACCCAGCATAATCAATAATAAAAGCGCCGTAGTGTTATACAGAATGTATGAAAGATCGTAAATAAGATAATCCAGAATGCCAGATTCAGTCAGGTTTGAAATAATCTGGGGGAATATATTCCACAACGTGCTATCGTAATGTGCCAGAACTGTCTCAGGGCTTTCGCCAAACATTCTATAAGGAATGGCATCAAACATCGGAGAAAAATTAAATATTACCTGCAAAAGTACCAAAACAAGATAGACTGTTATCCATATTCTGATGCCCCGGGTTACGGGATGTTTCTTGAAATACACAATAGCCAGCACGAAACTGAAAAATAAGAAAAAACCGGCAGGTATGAGAAGGTTCGTTTCTACCAGGCGCGCCAACTGTAAGATCAGATTGAGAATGGGATTGGTAGAAAATACGCCCGGGTGCAAAATGATCACCTGGTAGCCGATCTCTTGAACCAGACGGAATAATAACCCGACCGGGATCAATCCCCAGATGGGGAATTTTCGGGTGACCATCCATACGATCAAGACCGGGATAATCAAAAAGAACGCTCCCCGGTAATACACAGCCAGATACCAGGGCTCACCATTCAACTGGGCAATCTGGCTGATCATGTAAACCAGACCCGGAAGCAGTATCAGAAAGACACCCTTCCAGGGCAGCGGCGCGTTGGGCACTGGTTCCAGCACCCCCCAGGCAGCTTTCGGTGACGTCAGATGCTCTACAACTGCCGTGTAACCGAGATCAGGCAAAATACGCAACCAGAGAGTCAGTACCCCCAAAAATCCCCGTTGACAGTATGCCTCTTTGCACTGCGCGGAGAAAACCTGGCGCATTGATCCGGCATAGTCGTCACGGTGGTCTTGTGGATATAAATTCAAAAGTACATTGAATAGTCGAATAGAACCGTCAAGCCAGCGGTTTGTCTTCATTGGATTCTCCCTATCCACATACCAGGACATGCTTAACGCGAGCCACTCTGACGGCTTCATCCAGGCGGTTGCATTCCTCGCTTAAAACCTTTTGCCCGATGGAACTCATCCGGTAATAACGGCGGCGCTCGTCATCCATCGCCGGATCAGGGCGTTCGTCCGATTCTTCGATCAATCCGGCAGAAAGCATGCGTTTGATAGAGCCGTACAACGTACCAGGCCCAAGCTTCATCTTCCCGTTGGTTTGTTTTTCCACATCCTTCATGATGGAATAGCCGTGTTTTTCACCATCGGCCAGTGCCATAAGAATGTGAAACACGGCGGGGGTTAGTGGTTGGTTTGGTGAGATGGTTTCGGTCATCTGATATATCCTTTCTCTAATATATCTGTAGCAGATATATCCGTTACAGATATAGTACGATAAAACCAGCTGTTGTCAAGTTAGAAAATGTTAATAAATTACCTATTGACTGACGGTCGGTCATATAGTATTATGTATGTACTTGACCGACGGTCGGTCTGTAAAGGAGAGCTTATGGTCAGAACAGTCAAAGATCCGGAAACCCGCAGAGCTGAAATTGTAGAAACTGCCCGCAAACTTTTCCAGTCGCGCACATACGACCAGACCAGCATGCAGGATGTGATGCAGGAATGTGGAATCGCGAAAGGTACGATCTATTACTACTTCAAATCAAAAGAAGAATTACTGGATGCTGTGATCGACAATATGGCCGATGAAGCCATCAGTCAAATGCAAAATGTTTTAGACAATGCCTCCGGCAACGCGTTAGAACGATTACAACTTTTGATCGCCGCTGGCAGAATCGCCGATGAGAATCCGGAGGTGATGGATCAACTCCATAATCCCCGCAATGCCGGTATGCACGCGGCCATGCTTGCCGTAGCGGTAAAGAAAATCGCGCCTCTGTACGCAGAGATCATCCGTCAGGGAAACCGGGAAGGTTTGTTCCAGGTTGAAAATCCACTGGAAACGGCTGAAATGATCCTGACCACGATGCAATTTTTACTCGACACCGGAATATACCAGTGGTCGCCTGACGACCTGATGCGGCGTGCGATTGCCCTCCCGGGGTTGATCGAAACCCTGGTTAAAGCTAAACCCGGTTCACTTTCATTTCTTCTGGAAAAAGGAAATTAAATCTTCACATGAACAAAAAATTTGACAATCCCGCTCGATATTTTCTGGCAACCTACATTGCTTCATATTTCTTCTGGATAATTTCAGCTATTGTGAGCAGGCAACCCGCTGGTGAAATATCGTTTATTTTGTTCCTGATCCCCGGTATGATGGCGCCTACCTTTGCTGCTATTTGGATGATACGCAAAGACAGGACCGGAGATCTGTGGGCTTCTTTCAAGAACCGTATTTTCAATCTCCGGCTCATACAGTGGCCCAGGTTCCTCGCCAGTCTTCTTATCGTTCCGGCTGCCATCCTTGTTGCAACTGCCATCTCCGTCGTCTTCGGCGGTGATCCGGCACAATTTCAATTGGCGGATGGGTTTTCCTTCTCAATAGGTATGGCCCCCACATTTCTCATCCTAATCCTTACCGCTACTTTTGAGGAGCTCGGCTGGCGTGGATATGGAATGGAAAGCCTTCATAGCAAGTACAGCTATTTCAAAGCTTCTATCATATTTGGCGTACTCTGGGCATGCTGGCACCTGCCGCTTTTCTTCATCTCCGGTTTATATCAGTATGAAATCGCGAACGAGAGCATTCTATATGCCATCAATTTCGTGCTCTCAATAATCCCCATGGCTGTAATTATCAACTGGGTCTACCAGATCAATAAAAAAAGCATAACCGCCATCATTCTGTTCCATTTATTTATCAATTTATCCCAGGAAGCGTTGAATATCACCCAGAATACCAAGTGCATTGAATCAATCGTGCTGGCGATATTCGCGGTCATCGTCGTTCTACTAAATAGATCAATGTTCTTTGATAAAGAAAACTAAATCAGGCAATCAAATGACTCAATCAATTTCACAACAAAACCCTATGGCCCGGGTGATGGGCCTGCGTGACTTCCGCCTGCTGTTTGCCGGCGCCACCACGTCCCTGCTGGGCGACCAGTTTTCTCTGATCGCCACCCCCTGGCTTGTCCTCCAGTTGACCCACGATCCAATGGCATTGGGTACTGTACTCGCTCTCCAAGGCATCCCGCGCGCGCTGTTCATGTTGATCGGCGGCGCCATCACAGACAGATTTTCACCCCGCAAAGTGATGTTGTCGGCGAGTATTATCCGTTTCTTCCTCACCGCGATGATGGCACTGGTGGTCATAACCGGCACAGTACAGATATGGATGATCTACCTGTTCAGCCTGGCATTCGGGATCGTGGCCGGGTTTGCCATTCCGGCGGAGAACAGTATTGTTCCACAGCTCGTGGCAGAAGAGGACCTGCAGGCTGGCAATTCCATCATCATGGGCATCACACAATTGGCCGGATTTGTGGGACCCACAATTGCCGGCGTTTTGATCGGAAATTTTGCCGGTTCGAACACAGGAATTTTTCTCGCGTTCTTTATTGATGCCATCACATTTATTGTTTCGGCGATCACCCTGGCTTTGATCCACACGGCAAAAACGTCAACACCTGAGACCAGAGAGGAGACTGTTTGGGCAGCCATCCTTAACGGCATTAAGTATCTGGTGAATGACCGAGCGCTGCGCCTGGTTTTCATTGTGTTGATGTCCATCAATTTCTTTTTGTTAGGCCCCCTGCTGGTGGGCATCCCTGTTCTGGCGAGTGAACGGCTGGCCGAAGGCGCTATTGCCTACGGGCTGCTGCTCTCCGCGTTCGCCGGCGGCAATCTCGCTGGAATACTGGGCGCGGGCGCATTACCCCGCCCCACTACTGGAACAATGAAATTGATCCTGGTGGTCTTTGTGGTGGCATTCGGGCTGGGTGTTGCCTCCCTCGGGTTTGTGATAAACACCTGGGTTGACTTTGCTTCGATGGCTATCCTTGGGCTGGCAAACGGGTATGTCTCTATTCTGATGTTCACCTGGATGCAGATCCAGACGCCCAAAGATATGCTCGGCCGGATGATGAGCCTGATCACCTTCTCCAGCACCGGTCTGGTTCCGATCTCACAGGCGCTGGCAGGCCTGGTCAGCAAGTGGGACCTGACGAATATGTTCGCGATCGCCGGCGGGATTGTTGTGGTTTTCGGGTTGGTCCTTTCCGCCCACCCGGATCTGCAATTGCTGGGAGCCAGTATCGCAGGCACTCCTGTGGAAGCGGAATAGTTCAATAACAGTCACCAAGAAAAAAACTACCCCGGAAGACGTTCATCCGGGGTAGTTTATTGTTAAGCTTTTGAAACCAGGACTTATCCGTTCTTATTTTTGTTGTACACATCAAAGAACACGGCGAAGAGCAAAACCAGACCTTTGATAACCTGTTGGATATCAATATTGACACCCATAATGGACATGCCGTTGTTCAGCACACCCATGATGAAAGCACCAATGATAGCGCCGACTACAGTTCCGATACCACCGCTGGCAGAAGCGCCGCCGATGTAGCAGGACGCGATAACGTCCAATTCCATACCGTCTCCAGCTTTTGGTGTGGCAGAGTTCAAGCGGGCGGCATACACCATACCGGCTATGGCCGAGAGAACACCCATGTTCACGAATGTCGCGAAGAGCAGTTTTGGCGTATTGACGCCGGAAAGACGGGCTGCTTTTTCATTACCGCCCATGGCGTATATGCGGCGTCCAAGCACGGTTTGGTCGGTTACGAAAGTGTAGATGACGATCAAAACCAGCATCAAAATCATCACATTCGGCAGGCCTTTGTATGAAGCCATCAACCAGCATAATCCCATAATAGCCGCGGTAACGACCACATTCTTGGCAATGAAGAATGGCATAGGAGCAACTTCGAAATCATACTTCTGGTTATTTCTGCGGTTGCGGATATCCAGCCAGATCAAGATGATGGAACCGATGGCACCGAGAACAACACTGGTAAGGTGGAACCCTTCCATATTGAAGATATCAGGAATGAAACCAGAGGCGAGCTGCTGGAATTCAGTCGGGAAAGGACCAACGGATTTACCGGCCAACAGAGAAAGTGTGAGTCCGCGGAAAATCAACATACCCGCGAGGGTTACAATGAACGGTGGGATTTTTTGGAAAGCCACCCAGTAACCTTGCATCGCGCCAATTAGAGCACCGACCAGGAGACAGATCAGCATTGTAAGGTAGACATTGATTTGATACTTTACAAGCAAAATAGCGGCTACAGCGCCCACAAATCCAGCCACACGTCCCACAGAAAGGTCAATCCACCCGGTGATGATGATCAACAGCATACCAATAGCCATAATGATGATGTAGCTGTTCTGCAGAAGCAGGTTGGTCAGGTTAACCGGCATAAACAAAGTACCTTCGGTTAATACCTGGAAGAACCCCATGATCACTACCAGGGCGATCAACATGCCGTAGGAGCGAATATTGTTCTTGAACATATCCTTTAAGGTTTTCATTTCACCATCACCTCTTGATCTGACATGATGCATTTCATGATTTTTTCCTGCGTCGCCTCATGGGCATTCATTTCACCAACAATCTTGCCTTCGTTCATAATATAGATCCGGTCGCAAATTCCCAGAATCTCTGGTAATTCAGACGAGATTAAAACCACGGCTTTTCCATCAGTGGCAAGTTTGTTAATGATGGTGTAAATCTCATATTTCGCGCCAACATCGATGCCTCGTGTAGGTTCATCCAACAGCAACACATCCGGATTGGAGAACAACCACTTACTTAACACCACCTTTTGCTGATTACCACCGGAGAGGTTGACGGTTTTTTGCTGAATACTGGAGCATTTAATATTAAGCTTCGCTTTATATTCAATGGTCGATTTCAGCTCTTTGCGCTTATTGATTACTGAATTTTCTGCTACGTCATCCAGGTTAGCCAGAGTAATATTGTTCTTGATATCCTGGATTAAGACTAGACCGTAGGTTTTCCGGTCTTCAGTTGCATACGAAATACCATTCTTGATCGCTTTGGTGATACTGGAAACATCAATTTTCTTGCCGCGTTTTTTTACGGTTCCCGTGATATGGCGTCCGTAGGCTTTTCCAAAGATACTCATGGCCAGTTCGGTACGGCCTGATCCCATCAAACCATACAAACCAACCACCTCACCTTCACGAACATACATATTGATATTGTCGCAAACTTTGCGGTCTTCATGGATTGGATGATACACATTCCAATTTTCTACCTCAAAGATCGGCTCACCAATTTTTACCTCTCGTGACGGGAAGCGGTTTGTCAGGTCGCGGCCTACCATACCTCGAATAATCCGATCTTCCGTGATATGGTCTTTATGACAATCAAGCGTCTCAATAGTGGCACCGTCACGCAAAATGGTGATCATATCCGCGACTTTTGACACTTCCCCGATCTTGTGGGAGATCAAAATGGATGTGACCCCATGTTCTTTCAATTGAAGCAATAAATTAAGGAGAGCTTCACTGTCATTCTCATTTAAACTGGCAGTAGGCTCGTCCAGAATAAGCAATTTGACTTTTTTAGAAAGCGCTTTGGCAATTTCAACAAGTTGTTGTTTGCCAACCCCAATATTGGTGATCAATGTCTCTGGAGATTCATGCAATCCGACTTTTTTGAGCAGTTCGCGGGTTTTCTGGAATGATTCCGGCCAGTTGATCACACCATTTTTATTACATTCATTACCAAGAAAAATATTTTCCGCAATCGAAAGAAACGGAATAAGTGCCAATTCCTGATGAATAATAACTATGCCGACGTCTTCACTATTTTTGATATTATTGAATTTGCATTCTTTGCCTTCAAAAATAATTTCGCCGGAATATTCACCATGGGGGATAACACCGCTCAGCACTTTCATCAGTGTCGACTTTCCCGCGCCATTTTCACCTACCAGCGCGTGGATGTCACCCTTTTTGACACTGAAATTGACGTTGTCCAGAGCCTTTACGCCGGGAAATGTCTTCGTGATATTCCGCATTTCCAAAATGACGTCAGACATGTTATTCCATCCTTAGAGGGTCTATAAAACAAAAACAAAATGACTGCTTAGCCATTTCTCAAAACTATACAATAAAATGCTTTGAGAAAAAAGGCGTGTGGGAGGGATCCCTCCCACACGCCATGAAGAGATCAATTACTTCAGATCTTCGGCTTTGATGTAGCCAGAGTCGATCAATTCTTTCTGGTAGTTCTTGAGATCGATGCTGATCGGCACGAGCAGGTAGGAAGGAACAACTTTAACTTCGTTGTTATAAGTCTTGGTGTCGTTGATATCAACCTTCTCACCCTTGAGGGCCTGATCAACCATCTTGGCACATTGTTTGGCCAGTTCGCGGGTATCTTTGAAGACTGTGAAGGCCTGTTCGCCGGCGATCATGGCTTTGATGGAGGCAACTTCAGCATCCTGACCGGTGATCACGGGCCACGGCTGATCTTTGGTGCCATAACCAACACCCTTGAGGGAGGAGATGATACCGCGGGAGAGGCCGTCGTACGGTGAAAGAA
This sequence comes from Leptolinea sp. HRD-7, assembly GCA_024363285.1. Lineage (GTDB taxonomy): Bacteria > Chloroflexota > Anaerolineae > Anaerolineales > Anaerolineaceae > Leptolinea. The sequence continues at coordinate 381,582 of AP024710.1, forward strand.
CGGCATCAACACGTTTGTTGGTGTAGTTAGCAGACAGCAGGTTGTCCATGCGGGCCTGAGCTACAGCACCGTCCCAGCGAAGGGTGGAGACTTTGTCCATGCCCATCTGGCCAGAAACAACAACCAGTTTCTTGCTGTCGATGTAGGGCTGCAGTACAGACATGGCGCCATCATAGAAGTAGAACGCGTTGGTGTCATCGGGTGAGCCACCGAACAGTTCGATATTGAAGGGGCCTTTGCCATCTTTCAGACCGAGGGCGTCGATGATCTGGGTACCCTGGATAACGCCGACTTTGAAGTTGTCGAAGGTGATGTAGTAGTCAACATCTTTGGTCTTGGTGATCAGGCGGTCGTAAGCCATTACGAGAACGCCTTTTTCCTTGGCTTTGGCGAGCACGTCAGAGAGGGTGCTGCCATCGATGGCGGCGATGACCAGGACTTTGGCGCCTTTGGTAACCATGTTTTCGATCTGGGCGACCTGGTTGGGGATGTCATCTTCGGCGAACTGGAGGTCAGTCTTGTAACCCATTTCTTCGAAGACTTTGACCATGCTCTCACCATCAGAGATCCAGCGTTCTGATGATTTTGTCGGCATTGAAATGCCAACGAGCATGCCCTTGGTGTCCACGGCCGGAGCGGCGGGGGCAACTGTGGCGGCGCTGGTGAACAGCACAGAGACCAGCATGAGAACGGTGATCAAAAGCATTGATTTATTCTTCATTACTCTTTCTCCTATCTGTTGATTGAATTGCGTTTTGCGGAACTGGCCCACCGTGGCCAGGTACCTACAACGTTTTATAACCCTCTCGCGAGAGAGTAATACACGTGATTGAAACGAATCTCTTTTTTAAATTCCTCAATGTCGGTCTTCTCATTGATCAACAGGAATTCGACATCCGCCATATCAGCAAAATCGCGCATCATTTCTGTGGTGACCACCTGGCTGAAACCGGAGTGATGCGCGCCGCCCGCGTAAATCCAGGCCGCCGCGGCTACTTTTAGATTGGGCTTGGGAATCCATAACGCCTGGGCAACCGGCAATTTGGGCATGGGTTTTTCCACAGGGACCACTTCAACTTCATTGACAACCATGCGGAACCGCGTGCCAATGTCGATCAGGCTGGCAGCCAGAGCCGGGCCGGTTTTTGTGTCGAAGAGCAGGCGGGCTGGATCAGCCTTGCCCCCAATTCCCAGTGGATGGACCTGCAGCGAAGGTTTGTTGCTGGCAATCGAAGGGCATACTTCCAGCATGTGGGCGCCCAGCGCGTATGCCTGCCCGTCTTTGGGCATGTGATAGGTGTAGTCTTCCATGAATGACGTTCCGCCGTCATTCAAACCCATACCCATCACTTTCATCGTTCGGACCAATGCGGCCGTCTTCCAATCACCTTCAGCCCCAAAGCCGTAGCCGTCATTCATCAAGCGTTGACAGGCCAGACCCGGCAGTTGATTGATGCCCCAGAGGTCTTCGAATGTTGTGGTAAATGCTTTGAAGTTACCGGCTTCCAGGAAGGCACGCATACCAATTTCCAGTCGCGCAGCTTCGCGTAGCGTAGAAAAACTTCGGGTTTTCAACAGGTCTTGGGAGACCTGGTATTCATCCGTATATTGTGAGACCAACGCGTCGACATCATTTTCAGAAACCTGGTCAACCACTTTTACCAGATCTCCAACACCGTAGCCATACACCGAATAGCCGAGCTGAATTTGAGCGCTGACTTTGTTCCCCTCGGTAACCGCGACCTCGCGCATATTGTCACCAAATCGGGCAACACGCATATTCTGCGAATCTGCCCAACCGGCTGCCGCGCGTGCCCAGGCGCCGAGTTGTTGCTGCACATCCGCGTCCTGCCAGTGTCCTACAACTACCTTGCGGTTCAGGCGCATACGAGTGCCGATAAAACCGAACTCCCGGTCACCATGAGCCGATTGGTTCAGGTTCATGAAATCCATGTCAATTTCTGACCAGGGGATCTCGCGATTGAACTGTGTATGCAAATGACAGAATGGTTTGTTTAAAGCTCTCAATCCAGCAATCCACATTTTGGCCGGCGAGAAGGTATGCATCCAGCAGATGATCCCTATACAGGCAGGCGCGTCATTTGCCGCCTTACAAACTGATAAAATTTCTTCCGGAGTGGTAACAACCGGTTTAGAGACAATCCGTACCGGAATATCACCGGCCGAATCAAGAGAATCTACAATGATCTTCGAATCCTCAGCCACCTGTGCCAGAGTTTTCGGGCCGTAAAGATGCTGGCTACCTGTAATGAACCACACTTCAAATTCTTTTAACGATTTCATCGAGAATCCTTACACCTGAGGATTGAGACGTATTGGCTGGAAGTACTGGTAAAAATTCGTTGGGTTCTGATAACAGGTCGAGAATAACGTTATCGATAACGTTATCGTTACCGGCTCATAATAGCTATTTTTTCGGCGAGAGTCAATTGGTTTTTAGGGAAAAATAGAAAAAAGTGATATTTGTTACTTTTTGTAAGTATTTTCATCCCAAACATCAGTGATTTACACCACAACTTCAAAAAATTTTTAGAAAAATTTTTTTTAAACAGATAGAAGCGAATTTTTAAGGGCTTATATGGCTTGTATCATGTATTTATCAAGTTTTTGACATTTGTTATCGATAACAAATAAGTGGATTTATCTTTCTGTTTTTGTTTACCACTTTTTAAATAATAATCACTATCTTCAAAAAAACGTAAATAGTAATATCCAGATGGGTTCCCTGTGGCATTTGATTTTGTTCACCATCTCTGGTATCTTAGATAACATAATTCGCTCCTCCTACCCAAAAAGCCAATAGAAAAGGCTGATTTAATCTTATAATCCTTTGCTGTGATCAGAAATTTGTCCATGATTTTCAGGGCGGATAATACGATCCGGCAAATTACGAGACAGGGAGAAGGTACGGGCGCATTCAACCCGAGGTCTGATGGCAATACCTACGCGCTCAAAAATCACAATAAAAGATGTTGCCCGTGCCTGCGGTGTTTCCACACAGACGATCTCTCGGGTATTAAATGACCGCAAAGATGTCTCGCGCGAAACCCGCGAGAAAATTCTCGCGGTGATGCAAGAGATGGATTATCAACCCAGCGCGCTGGCTCGTTCAATGCGCCAAACCTCGAGAACTATCGGGGTGATCAATGCGGAAATGCAATCCATCGGAATTTCGGCCACATTAAATGCCATTACCCAGGTTTCGGAGAAATACGGCTATAGCCTGATCTTGAAAGAACTACCTTCGTTTGAAACAGAAGATTTACGCTCATTTATTCAGTCGCTTTCGGCTCATCAGGTTCAGGGAATCATTTACGCCGCGCCTGAAGTGGGTGATACCTGGAAGAAAGTACAGGCAAACATTACAGATAGTGTTCCCCCCATGGTCTTCCTGAAAGGGAATCCCGCCTCTGCGCCGATCACCATTTCTGCCGACAACTATGGCGGCGCGTATTCCGTAACACGCCATCTGGTGGAACAGGGATATCGTCATATTGCTCATATCAGCGGTCCACTGGAATGGTGGGAAGCCCGTGAGCGTAAACGCGCCTGGGCAAGAGCTTTGGTGGATGCCGGAAGGCCTGTTCCGGAAGAAGCTGTATCCAGTGGTGATTGGTCATGCGATAGCGGCGCGGCCGCGTTCGAGGTTCTTCTCAAAAAATATCCCGAAGTTGACGCTGTTTTTGTGGGCAATGATCAGATGGCGCTCGGGGTTCTTAAAATCGCCTGGGACCGGGGTATTCCGGTTCCCAACAGTCTGGGTGTGGCTGGCTTCGATGATATCGACGAATCCAGATATTTCATTCCATCACTGACCACCGTTCGGCAGAATTTTGCCCGCCTGGGTGAGATGGCCGTGCGGAAACTGGTCTCGTTGAATTCAACTCGAAACAAAGATATTGAAGTGACCAACGATGCCATCATTCTGCCCACCGAATTGATCGTGCGCCAGTCCACCCGCCGTCCCGGTTGAACGCCTCTTTCCAAGGGTGGTTAATCATCGCGTGATAAAATCACCCGGATAATTCATGTTAAAACGCGAACCTGACCGAATTCTTCTGGCTGCGGCCGTACTACTCTATTTCCCGTTTGTATTCATGGGGTATGGCTCAGACGTGGATACCTATGGTGTATTGCAGACCGGACGTCATTTCGCGCAAACATGGGATTACGTTCCCTCCCGTGGGCCGGGTTTCTTTGTATTTGAAACCATTATGTTCATCCTGGACCAGATCGGCGGCAGTTTTCTCACCAATCTGGCTGTGATGGTGATGGCAGTGATAGTGCTGTATGGTTTCATGCGCCTGTGTCGCGAATATGCCGTCCCGAATTACCACTGGTTGTGTGCCGCATTGATGATCCACCCGTTCTTCTGGGCAAATGCCGCCTGCACCATGGATTATCTGATGGCACTGGGTTTTGTGTTTATCGGAATGATTCAGATCCGGCGGAAACACTATTTCACGGCAGGCGCGGCTTTTGCGCTGGGCGCCGGTACGCGGTTGACTATCGCCCTGCTGGCCGGGTGCTTCTTGCTCTGGCAATTTTCTATTGAGCCAGCCTGCCGAAAAAAAATAGTGCAGGCCGGGCTGGTTTTCGGTCTATTCACGGTAATTTTTTATCTTCCACCGGCTCATTTTTCCCAATGGACCACCCGGTTTCTGGTGGCCACGGTCGGCGGAGTTGAGTACTGGTCACCTTTACTACGCTTTGGCCGCTGGGGGTATAAAAACCTGATGTTCTGGTCAATACCGGGTTTCCTGTTGATCTTCGGCATTTTTATTACACGGTCAGTGAAGACACGGTTTCGGTTCCTGCTGAAATATCAAGGACTTCCCGCCTTCGCTCTGACCACCGCGCTTCTCTATGAACTTTTTTATCTCGGCATTCCCACAGAGCCATCGTACCTCATCCCGACTATTCCCCTGGTGTTGATCGCATTCGGCGTTTCGGTTGAACATGTTTCCTGTCCAATCAAAACACTGACAGGCATCTTGCTGGTCAGCGCTTTTTTCAACCTCAACATCGCGCAGCCTGACCTGTTGAACCGCGCGACTTCCGCCCGATACGGTCTATGGCTCGAACCCGGTCACCTGGTGCAGTTGACTGTTGAACGTCTGAATTATCAGACATGTAACAGACCGGCGTGCAATGTAAGTCATGGACCCATACCAGGTTTATAGAGGGCTATAATCTTTTCATACAGAAACAACCGGCAGAAATCCAAGGGTGATTATGACTGTTCATGCGGAAAATTCAACCGGCAAGGCAGAAAAATTGATTGTCGCGGCTCTGCTCATGATGGGGCTGTTTGCCGCAATTTATTTCCGGTTTTACAATCTGCGGCAATCCCCCGGCTGGTACAGCGATGAGGGGAATCCAATTGATTTGGCAGAGAATTGGTTGCAAGGAAAATGGGAAAATTATGGCGTTGACGGTGCCCCATACAGTCAAAGACCTCCGATGTTTATGTATACGATCTCGGCGGCAATGCGGGTATTTGGCGTGGATATCCTTGTCTCGCGTGCCGTTAGCGCCGTGGCTAATCTGGTTTGTCTGCTTTTGATTGGCTGGATCACGTGGATAGTTCTGGGGAAAAATGAAGGAGTCCTCACCCTATGGATCGCCGGAATCGCTCCCTGGATTGTTATGTATGGGCGTTTCGGGTTGACCTACAACCTGATGGCACCTTTTTTTCTTTTTTCACTTATTTCCGCCTACTTTTATTCCAGGCAGGAATCCCGCCGGTGGCTGATTAGTTCCGCCATATTTTCTGCTTTAGCATTTTCAACTGATTACCTAGGGATAATTTGTGGGATAACCGCTGGCCTCTTGATCCTTGCCAAACGGCCCAGAGATATTGGTCCATTTAGCCTGATTTTCACCGGATCAGTTGTCATGATTTTGCTCCCGGTTTTATTTATGAACCCCGGCGCGTTGACCACGGACGTACTGTCAATTTTTACCCAGCGCGGAAGTGTTCAATCCTCTCCTTTTTCATTGCTCAGCATCATTATCAACTATTCCGAGCTCTTACGAAGAGAAAGCTGGATTTTGGTCGGAATATGCGGCCTATTCCTGATCTCTGACACCCACCTCCGGAATATTCTGTTAATGGCTGTTGGATTGACCATAGTTATTGTCACGCGGGCTTATACGCCCGTCGGCAGCGGACTTCATTATCTAATGCACCTGTTTCCGATCTTTGCTCTTGGTCTGTCAGTTTTTATTTTAAATGCTTACAAATTCATAAAACAAGTAGTATTGACATCTATTCAGGAGCATACAAACAGGTTCCCGGCTGCTACAAGGCTGATTTCAACTCTGATATCGGTTATGGTCATCTTCTCGCCGATCGCTTGGATGTTCTTAAGTTCTTTCTCAATGGTGGCATACAACGCGGATTATCTTTTTACTGGCAATGATGACCTGCTGTTGGTCAAGGCACAAGATGCGAGCCGTGTGCAGGAATTTATTTCGTCACATATAGCTCCCAATGATCGGGTTATTGGTTCACCCGCCCTTCTTTGGGGCTTCCCCTCTATGAATAGGGCTGATTTCTTGACCGCCCTTTCCTTCGATGGTTACCAACCAACAAATTATCCACCTGTGGATAGTAGACGATTCAAAAATGCAATTTCTCTTAATAACGCCCGGTATGTCATTCTGGATCCTCTGGCGGAGGAATTCGCGCCAAAGGTGCTACCGGGCATGCAGGCCTGGCTCGATAAAATTCATACTTGGCCGGTGGTGTTCGAAGCCGGCGAAATTCGGGTATACGAACAAAAGGCTGACTAGAGAGCACAGTCCGGCTATATCGGTTAAAATTTGAAGGATAAATCGAATACCCCGAGGCTTGGAATGACACAGAATAGAACTGACAAACGCAAAAACAGAGCCCAGGCGAAGAAAAAAGCAGAGCAGCGTATCCGGGTTATTGCCGGAATCGTTGTATTGCTGGTAATTATCGGCATTATCTGGGCAATTGTCTCTTCACAAAAATCAGCGATTTCAACGCAGACCGCGTCCAACGCGGGCAAGTATTCCGCCTACCCCGCGATGACCATCGATAAAGCGAAAAAGTACACCGCCACATTCAAGCTGGCGAAAGGCGGTGAATTTAAAGCAGAGTTGTACCCTGATAAAGCGCCAAAAACCGTCAACAGTTTTGTCTTTTTAGCCCGAGAAAAATACTTTGACGGCACTACCTTCCATCGTGTGCTCGAAGGCTTCATGGCCCAGGGCGGCGATCCCACGGGTACGGGAATGGGCGGTCCCGGTTACCAGTTCGAAAATGAAGACAGCGATCTAAAATTTGATAAACCGGGTGTATTGGCCATGGCTAACGCAGGGCGAGATACCAATGGAAGCCAGTTTTTCATAACTTTTGTCCCCACACCGCAGTTAGATGGAGGTTATACCATATTTGGTCAGGTGACTGAAGGAATGGATGTGGTCAATGGTATTACCCGCCGCGACCCGCAGACCAATCCGGGTTTTACCGGTGACGTGATCGAAAGCGTCACCATCACGGAAAAATAAGATGGCAAAAAAGTCACCCGAAACATACTCTCTGGCTTCCATCAGTTTAAAGGCAGTTCTGGTGCATACGGTCACTTATTTTGTGATCGGTTTCATTAGCTTTAGCATCTTCGACTACTCAGCCCGATATGCCGACCCGATGTTGGGTAACTATATGCGGCAGACAACTCATCCTCTGGTTGCAGCCGGGCCAATGTTCCAGATATTCCGAGGTTTACTATTCGGATTGGTATTCTTTTTATTGCGGGATATTTATTTCAAAAAGAATGGCTGGCTGTCCATCTGGGTAACGCTGCTCATTGTGGGCATTATTTCAACATTTGGTCCATCACCCAGCTCGTTTGAGGGGTTACTCTATACGAATGTACCCATTTATTTCCACCTTATCGGATTGCCTGAAGTGGTCGTTCAGTCGTTCCTGTTGGCGTATCTCACCCATTTCTGGGTGATCCACCCCGAAAAGAAATGGCTTTCCTGGTTATTTGGAATAGCATTCGGTTTTGTTGTCATAATGTCTACAATGGGGATCCTGGCCGCTTTAAGTATTCTCAAAGTTCCCGCCTGATCCTGTTCTAACCGGAGAATGAAGGGGTGTTCTATGAAGATTTTGGCTCTAGAAGTTGAAAACTACCCGGTTGTTTGGAATGAAATTGAACCCGCTTTGCTTCAGTCAGAGGCAAAGCGGGTATACGAATTGGAACAACAAAATTTGATCCGGCAAATCTATTTTCGGGCAGATACCCAAAGTGCCGTTATCGAATGGGAAGCCGAAAGTGTTAAAGAAGTCGTCGTCCTACTCGCCGATTTTCCACTGGTAAAAGCCGGTTTGATCCACTTTGATGTAATACCTTTGATGCCATATACTGGTTTTTCCCGGCTTTTTGGGAAATTTTTATATCTTTAACCATGATTGGGAAGGATAATTAATTAAACCCCCTCCAATTATGGATACTATTCTCACTCTTGATATAAAAACGATTTTCTTCACCCAGGTCACGATAAATCTTTTCCTTGGCCTGGCATTATGGTTTTCATCACTCGGCCGGTACCAGAAGGGGTTGAATTATTTTATCGGGTTATTTATTGCTCAATCTGTAACGCAGTTTTTATATATTTTTCGCGGCATACTGCCTGACCTGGTGACGATTGTGCTGGCTAACGTCCTGTTGATCGGGTCCTATAATCTGGGATACCTGGGGTATTGTCAGTTTTTTAATCGGAAAGTAAATAAATGGTTTGTAATACTTCCAATTGCGATCATTCTGGTAGTTTTTTCCGTTTATATAGACAACTTCACTGTGCGAGCTATAACCCTTGGTCTGGTCTCAGCCGCGCAGTACCTTATCCAGTTTGTGATGGTCTTGTCAATCAAAGAAAACGCGGTTAGACGCTCAAAACCGATCCTGCTCTTCGGTTATGGATTGATTATTGTACTTTTCACGGCTAGAGCGGTTTTTATTTTATCAAATCCCGGTGGGATTAGATCTCTTCTTGACCCCATGTGGTTGAACACGTTGACATTGTTCGCGTCAATTCCAAGCATCCTCTTTATCGCTCTGGGAGTTTTGTTATTGATTTCAGACCGCCTTCTGGAAGAAAACCGTGAACTGGCTACCCGTGATTCTCTGACCCATATATTCAACCGCCGGACCTTTTCTGATCTGGCGGTTCGCGAACTGGCCCGGGCACAACGCAATAACCACGAAACATCGTTGTTGATGCTGGATATTGATCATTTCAAGGTGGTCAATGATACATTCGGCCATCCCGCCGGTGATCAAGCCTTGATCCACCTCGTGAAGATAATGAAAGAAACCGTTCGGATGCAGGACCTGTACGGACGCTGGGGAGGAGAAGAATTTGTCATTTTACTGGCCGAAACTGACTCGGAGGAAGCCCGTCAGATCGCGGAACGACTTCGGCAGAGGATTGCCGATAGTACCCTGGTCATCAACAATCAGACCATCAAAATGACAGTCAGTATCGGAATCGCCACTGTGACAGGCTCAAATAGCCCCAGATTGGAGTGCATGCTCGAACAGGCAGATAAAGCCATGTATGACGCCAAACACGCCGGCCGGAACTGTGTGAAGATAGCGCCAGTTAATTAGGATAATCACCTCGTATTCAATACCCCCCGGGCAGTAACTCATTCATCATTAATCTTTGATCGAAATTTTTTATCGCCGGTCTTTGTTGACTGGAACTACGACCGGTATAATCAATATTGATTAAAAATTCGAACACCATGGAGTGATTCCGTGCCTGAATGGCGTAATCATCTTTTTATTGTCATCCTCATCGCAACCTTCCTGGGATTGCGGATCTTCGCATCAGACCCCTGGACGGGAGCCGTTGCCACCAACGATACTGATTCCTATGTAAACACGGCAAACGCACCGCTTTTCTCCACAGGCTTTTTTAGTGGAATGCGGCCTATCACTGTGCCGCTACTTTATAAAATATTCACCCCACCGGGCGGCTACGACACATCGATCCGCAGCGAACCCAGTATTGGTAAACTTCCCGGTCTGCGTGAACTCCCTGGCTTCAGTAATATCGCATTTGCTCAATCCATCATTTCTGTACTGTGCTGGATGGCATTGGCGATATCACTGTATATGAAACTGGAAAACCGCTGGTTGAAGTATGTCAGTGTATCGTTGGTTCTTCTCTCCGCATGCCTACCCGAAATTGTTAGCTGGGATCATGTGATGATGGCGGAATCGCTTTCGTATTCTCTGTTCGCTTTACTTATCGCATTCAGTCTTCCATTATTTGACATTTCCTTCTTTAGGGATGAAACGGCTCCAAAATATAAAAAATGGCTCGCCGCAGGTTTCCTGTTGACGTTATTTTTCTGGGTAAACACCCGCGATACGAATATCTACTTTCTCGAAATCACCAACATAAGTCTCATCATTGGTCTGGCTATCTCTTATGTGGGCAGCAAATTCAAAAAGATTTCACGGTTGGGTGTGACGGTGCTGGTCGTTTCCAGCCTGATCGTGATATTTCAGCAGGCAGGCGCGCGAGGCAGCACACGATTGGTCAACCCTTTGATCAATAACCTTACGGCAAATGTTTTCCCATACTCTACCCGGGTTGAGTTCATGCATGATAAATGGGGAATGCCGAATACACCGGAGATTATTTCAAACAGGGCTTCCGCAAATTACAGCACCATTACCGGAAACAAAGAATTCGTGAGATGGGTGCAGAAGAATGGATTGAGCGCCTATACGGATTTTATGATCAACACTCCGGAGTGGACCGTCCAGATGTTGATCAATTCTTTCAGTGACACGTTCGGATATTACAAACAGCCGTACTATGATCCCTCGACGGTAAAGCTGACAGTTGATCCCAAACAACTTACCCGGTTGATTAACTGGTCATCCAGCGATTTGATCGTCATTTCACTGTTTTTAACGCTGTTAGCCATTGGGAAGAATTTGAAACAAAAACAAACAACCTTATGGCCGGTATTGGGTATGATGGCCAGCATATGGCTGGGCGCGGGTGTTATGTATACCGCTTCGTATCTGGGTGAAACCTGGGGAAGCGCTGCCCGGCACATTCAGAATGTCATTCTCACCTACCGGTTGTTGATTCTTGTTTATATCCCGGTGATTTTCGATTCATAGGTTAATTCCACTTCAAAACAAAGTTCTTGTAATTAAAAAGAGCATCTCAGGTGTCTTGAAAACCACCAACAGTAAGGCGTTTTTAGAGAATTCTATTGTTTATAAACATCTATGATCATCTATTTGTAAGCATCATAATTGCTTGAAAACCCATCTTAAAACTTGTACAAAATTATTGACAAACCGAATTAGACTTGTATACTCTTAATTAAGGGCAACCCTCCCTGAAAACAATAAAACAGTTCGAAAATGAAGGCTTTGATCTGAAACTAAGAATCTGGTCGCATATCCGTTCAACCCGGAAATAGTTTCAGGGAGCCAAAAGCGAAACCGATCACATACAAGGTCGGTTTCTGTGATTTAACCGGTTGTCCTGGCACATTTCCATTCTCCAACAACGCACCGGGTAAACACCTATTTTATTCGTTTTGCGATAGGTGAATTCCAGGGTGGCTTCTTCTACAAACCGCGGAAGCATGACTAACCTGTTTCTTGATCTTTAAGGCAGTGCAATATCAAGAAACGCTCCCGCCTTATACATAAACATGCTGCCGACTAGATGGTGGGTCTATTGAGTTCTTATATCAACCGAACCACTTGAAAAGGAGGCTGTTCTGAACACATACCTTATCAGTTTTGCGCACGGTATTTTTATTACGTATACACAACCCGGGGATCAATTGATCGCGAAACCTGATCTTCAAGATATGCCATGATCTTGAACTCAGTTGTTCCTCGAATTGCCATTTGAATGGTTGAGGTTTTAACGATAGGAGGTCGAGATGTTTGCCTCACAATCCTCAACACAAAAGCTCTTTTTGATACTGGTATATTTACTTCTTCTACCGGGGATGTTTTTTCTCAATAGCGGTATGGTACTTGCCCAGGACACCCCGCCTGTGACTCCTGTAGAAGAGCCTCCTCCGGAAGACTCTACGACGGATCCCGCACCACCGGAGGAATCTGTGCCTCCCCAACCTAAAGAAATAGCGCCGGAAGTAGAGGAACCGGCGCCGGATGGATCGGAGTTAAATACGCTGACCAATGAAGAAACCATACAGGAATCAGCCGTAACAGAAACCGATCAACCACCTGTCACACCACCTTCACAGACTTCAGTGGAGGATGTTATCGCCGCTGGTGTGAAAGCACTTCAAGAAACAGGATCCGTCATTAGAACCGAGAGAGGTGAAGTACTTCCTTTATCGAGTGTCGAAGCCGCTGACTTACTGGCCGAAGGAGATCCTGTCATTATCCGCGGCACCACCACCTATAACTTCCTGCCCACAGGGTCAACATGCCCGATTGGAAATGTGTGTGTTTTTTCTGATACGCCAATCACAACAGCCATTCAGTTTGCCGTGCCAGGTGAACAGATAACCATTGCCGCGGGATCTTACACCGAAGATGTAATGGTGGATAAAGATGTTCTGCTGATAGGTGGTTCTGCCGGTGTGTATACCAACAGTTTTGTGCTCAGTGCCCCGGTCACCAGTCTGTCATCATGGCAGAATATTTTCACCAGTAACGTGACAATTATGACGGACACACTGGCCGGTACACAGGGAAACATTCAGAACGGAATCGATCTGGTCACATCCGGTGGAACAGTTCTGGTGCTGGAAGGCACATATGAACTGACCAATACCCTGACGATCAGCAAACCGCTGACATTAACAGGTAATGTGGGTGACCCGACTTCGCCGGGAGCCGCGCTTGATGCTCCGGTGATTCAACACAAGAGTGGCGGAACCAACACAGCCATGGTCATCTCATCCAGCGATGTCACCGTTCAGGGGTTCATTATCAAAGGATTTGAGACGGGTATAAAGGTTCAGGGGACATCGGGTGGCGCCGGTCTGTCCAGTCTGAAAATTCTGAATAACAGTTTTGTGGATAACACCCAGTTTGACGTACTGATTCTTGGGAAGACGACCAACCCGCATGTTGATTACAACGCGTTCCTGGATCCGGTCAATTCTGGCCATCCGGTGGGATATGCCATCTATAAAGCCCCTGAAACATCACAGCTATATGCCCTGGGCAATTACTGGGGCGGGGATTCGGTCTATACCTGTGTGGATTGGAAAGGTGGGCAATGTGAAAAATGGGAATGGGTCAATGTGTTCGGGCCGGTTGGTTATTACGAGACTGTGCAGGGTGATTTCAGCAGCATCATCCCAAAGCTCCTGCACAATGATGACAAGTTGAATGACAGCAACGACATCCCGGCTGGCAGCATGGGAACCAACCGTCAGGGGATTGTCAACGGGTTCACTACACAGGAACCCAACACGATCAAGGTAAAGCTGGATAACTATCCACCCCAAAGCTATGACCAGACTCAATGTCCACCGGGAACATACTATAACGGTGCCGTATGTGTGCAAGAAACCCCTCCGGTGACAGAGACTCCAGTAGTTACCGAGACACCGATAGTAACAGAGACTCCTGTAGTGACAGAAACACCGGTTGTAACAGAAACACCCGTAGTCACTGAAACTCCCGTTGTGACAGAAACACCGGTGGTGACAGAAACCCCGGTCGTTACGGAAACTCCCGTGGTAACAGAGACGCCGGTAGTCACTGAGACCCCGGTGGTGACAGAAACCCCGGTGGTGACAGAGACTCCGGTAATCCCGATCATTCCATTGATTCCCGCTCCCGGTGGAGCACCGATCCTGGCCGTTGGCGGATTGATCCCGGTAACAGGCGGAGCGGTCATCGTAGCCGGACTAAATCATACCTGCATGACCACAGCAGATGGCATGGTTGTGTGCTGGGGGCACAATGAGTTCGGCCAGGATGGCGATGGAACCAACATCGACAGGCACGTACCTGTTTTTGTCAACGGGCTTAAAGGGATAACCAATCTGACGGCAGGCAGTAACCATACGTGCGCGCTGAATGGTAAAGGTGAGGTCTGGTGCTGGGGTGAAAACAACTCAGGACAACTGGGTGACAACTCTACACAGAACCGATCAGCACCGGTCAAAGTTCAGGGCTTGCCCGGACCGGCAGTTTTCTTTACGGCCGGAAAGGACTTCACCTGCGCCAATCTGGATAACGGCCAGATCTGGTGCTGGGGTGAAAACCAGGCCGGTCAGTTGAACGATGGCTCTACGGTCAACCGGTTAACCGCCGTAAAAACAAATTTCAGCCAGGCTCCCAATCAGATATCCGGCGGTATCAATTTCCTGCTGGGCGAAACAGGTGGAACGGTGTCCAATTGGGAAAATGTTAAACCTGTGATAATCAACCAGTTGGAAAGCTCCATAGCCATATCCGCCAACAGGTGGTCTCCCGGTGGTTGCGCGGTCACATTGACCGGTCAGGTGAAATGCTGGGGCAGCGACCTGATGTCTGCTGGAATCATGGATGCCGCCAATTCACTATCTGTAGGATCCGGTTGGGATCATGCCTGTGCCATCAACTCTGACTTCACAGTATCCTGTTGGGGGCAGAACATGTATGGAGAGTTGGGCGATGGCACGAAACTGTCACGCTCCACAGCCGCGCCGGTTAAAAACCTGCCGGTAATCAGCGCGTTGGCTGTAGGCGCGCATCATGCCTGTGTGCTGACCGCCGAAGGTGAACCGATGTGCTGGGGCCGCAACATCTATGGTCAAAATGGTGACAACTCGACTATCGATAGGACTTTACCGGTAAAAGTAAGACTCCCATCGAAGTAGTCAATTATTGGTATCGGTAAAACCTCCTCACATACTCCCGTGAGGAGGTTTTCATGTATCAGTTCATCAATACCTGAAAGAGTTCGGGAGGATGTAAAAACAACAACCAACGCTATTGACAATTGTCTCCCTCATGAGAAAATACCAATATGGACAGGCAAACGACATCAGAATTCTGGAATGACTATATCACCTCTTTGAGCGCCAGCTATACAACAATACCCGCGAATTACGAAGCCTGGTATTTTTGCAACAATGAAGAAAGCGCCAACCACCTGGCGCGTCTGGTATATGAAGGCACCAAGCAGGCTACGGCCAGCCTGGTTTGGTCTTATGAAGCAGAAGGCTCCCCGATCCCATCCATTGGTGATCACAGTGTGATAACCCTGTGGGATGGCACTCCGGTTTGCATTATTAAAACAACCAACATCATGGTGCTGCCTTTTGATCAGGTTCCGGATTCTTTCGCATACGAAGAAGGTGAGGGTGACCGTTCACTGCGGTACTGGCGAGAGGTTCATACCCACTTTTTCACCGAAGAATGCAAGGCCATCGGCCGTGAACCGTCACCGAATATGCCTGTGGTTTGTGAGAGTTTCAAAGTCGTTTTCCGCGCAAAAACCTTCCCGATTTCCTGAAACACTCTATCCGGAAATACGTACAATAAGTATAAGGCGACCGCAAAAACCGTCTTTGTTCCTTTTATTTATTGACACTGGAGGGCAGATGAATAAAAAGCTGGTCCGATCGCTGCTACTGGGATTAGGGCTTACAGGATCCGTTATGATTGCCTGGCGGTTTGTCTCACGCCTGAAACCCCTTCCCTGTCCGGCCTGGATGAGCTGGCTGCTGGAAAATCCGTTCACCCGGGGGGTGATGGATGCTCCTTTACTGGTTCAGCGCGCGGGAATAAAACCGGGTATGCGGGTTCTGGATGCGGGCTGCGGTGCCGGGCGTGTGACAGTGGAGGCAGCCGAAAAAGTGGGAGAAACCGGTGAGGTAGTTGCCCTCGATATTCAACCCGCTATGCTCGAAAAAGCACGGGCACGGTCGAAACAGGCCGGGCTGGATAATGTACGTTTTATGCTTTCCGCTCTGGGTGAAGGCATGTTGCCAGAAAATCGGTTTGACCGCGCGCTGTTGGTCACAGTACTGGGTGAGATCCCGGATCGCAAAGCCGGACTTGAAGAGATTGCCGCCTCACTGAAGCCCGGTGGGTTGCTTTCCATCACCGAGATGATCCCTGACCCGCATTATCAGCCCATCCGAGCTGTCAGGCAGTTGGCTCATTCAGTTGGGTTGATCGAGACCCGGGTTTTTGGAAACAAAATGGTCTACACGGTAAACTTCCGGAAACCGGTTCAGCGAAAGTTGTAAATACGGCGAAAAATCTTCGAGCGATAGAAATAATTAAATCGGAATGGCAAAATGTATTTTTGCCATTCCGGTCATTGTTTTAATGATGGAATTCCGGGTTTAATAGGAAAAAATAGGGTACTATTGCACTCCCGATTGGAGAACCATGTACTCGTCCAGTAATTTTTTACCCACCCTTCCTGAAGAACTCGCTGCCCGAGGCTGGGATGAATGTGACGTCATCCTTGTAACCGGTGATAGTTATATTGATAGTCCCTTTATCGGCGCGGCTGTTATCGGTCGGGTGTTAGAAAAAGCCGGTTACCGGGTGGGTATTATTTCCCAGCCGGATATCGCATCTGGCAAAGACATCACCCGGTTAGGCGAACCGCGTCTTTTCTGGGGTGTGACCGGCGGCAGCGTGGACTCGATGGTTGCCAATTACACCGCTTCTCGCAAAAAACGGCGGAATGATGATTACACCCCGGGCGGCGAAAATACCCGCCGGCCCGATCGTGCCGTCATCACCTATACGAATTTGATCCGCCGTTTTTTTAAGAATACAAGACCAATCGTTCTGGGTGGTATAGAGGCCTCACTGCGTCGGGTGGCTCATTACGATTTCTGGTCTGATTCAGTCCGTCGCTCGATTCTGTTTGATGCCAAAGCGGATTTTATTTTATATGGAATGAGCGAGCAGTCCGTTCTGGAATTCGCCGGCGCGTTGAAAGCCAATGAGCCGGTTGATGACATACGCGGTCTGTGTTTTATCGCGCGCGATCTGCCGCCGGAACCATGGAAAGAGTTGCCTTCTTATGAAGATGTCTCAACTGATAAGACAGCCTTTATAAACATGTTCCATTCCTTTTATCAGAATAATGATCCGTATACAGCTTCACGCCTGGTTCAGCGCCACGCGGACCGATATCTGGTACAGAATCCCCCGGCGTTTTATTCCACGCAGCAACAGCTAGATGACGTGGCCGCACTGCCATATCAACGCAGGCAGCACCCATATTATGAACAACAGGGTAAGGTCAAAGCGTTGGAGACCATTCAGTTTTCCATCAGCACCCACCACGGCTGTTATGGCGAGTGTAATTTCTGCGCCATTGCCGTTCATGAAGGACGCACAGTCCGCTGGCGCAGTATTGAATCAATAAAGAAAGAAGCGGAATCGTTTACCCATCACCCGGATTTCAAAGGTATCATCCAGGACCTGGGTGGACCAACAGCCAACATGTACGGATTTGAATGCAGGAAGAAGCTGTCTAAAGGTGTCTGCCATGACAAACGCTGCGTCTTTCCGGAAACATGTCACGTACTGAAACCGGATCACCTGGCACAGATCAAATTGCTGAAAACCATCCGCGGGATTTCTGGCGTGAAAAAGGTTTTTGTTGCATCCGGTATCCGCTATGACTTGATCCAGGCTGACGCGGCACACGGGAACGAGTATCTGAAAGAGATTGTGGAGCATCATGTTTCAGGGCAGTTGAAGATAGCCCCCGAACATGTTGAAGACCATGTATTGGCTACAATGGGGAAGCCTGGCCGGCAGAGTCTGTTGCGTTTTAAAAAAGATTTTGACAATTTGACGGCGAAAACTGGTAAAAAACAATTTCTTACCTATTATCTGATTGCCGCCCATCCCGGCTGCACCGATGAAGATATGATCCGGTTAAAACGGTTTGCCAGCCAGGAGCTGCATGTGTCACCGGAACAGGTACAGATCTATACACCCACGCCTTCCACGTATTCAAGCCTTATGTACTATACCGAAATGGATCCTTTTACAATGAAACCGGTCTTTGTGGAAAAAGATACAACCCGAAAAGAACGGCAGAAAATGTTAATTGTGGAAAAACCTGCCGGCCATAAGTCGGTATACAAAAAACCGGGTATACCCGGAAAGGCAGGAAAACGATGAGTTATCGATTATTTGCCGTAACAGCCCCGGGATTGGAACCTTACACCGCGGCTGAATTGGCCGCGCTGGGTATAACACCCCTGCCGCCTGTTTCCATGAGCGGACCGGGTGAAGTAAAAGAAGAATCCGGTGGACTCGAATTTGAAGCCAGCACTACCGATCTGTTCCGCGCCAACCTGATGCTGCGCACCGCCAACCGGATCATCTACCGGCTGGGTGAATTTTCCGCGGTGTCATTCCCAGAATTACGGAAAAAGGCGGCTCGCCTCCCCTGGGAAACTGTTTTACGGCCGGGGCAACCGGTGGCGCTTCGCGTGACCTGCCATAAATCGAAAATGTATCATTCCGGCGGTGTGGCTGAACGGGTGGCCGGCGCTATATCTGACCGTCTTGGCAAGTTATGCCCGGTAGAAAAATTCAATGAGAACGCGTCACCGCTACCGCAATTGATTATTGTTCGTTTCAACCATGATGTATGCACGATCAGCGCCGACACATCCGGCGAACTACTGCACCGCCGCGGATACCGCCTGGAAACGGCTAAAGCACCGCTGCGCGAAACACTGGCAGCTGGCCTGCTGATAGCTTCAGGCTGGGATGGTTCATCACCCTTATTGGATCCATTTTGCGGTTCGGGTACGATAGCCATTGAAGCCGCTTTAATGGCTCGCAGGATTGCCCCGGGAAAGAACCGCCGTTTTGCGTTTATGGACTGGCCGGATTTTGATGAAAAGAAATGGAAGCATGTGCTTTCGCGGGCAGCGTCATTAGAAATTCGAAGTCACGCGCCCATTTTTGCCTCTGATCGTGATGCCGGCGCCATTCAGATGGCGCAAAATAACGCGAAGCGGGCGGGAGTATTGGATACGATCCAATTTGATTGCCGGGCGGTATCTGCCATAGAGGCTCCTTCTAAACCCGGATGGGTGGTGACCAACCCGCCGTACGGTGTTCGAGTAAGCCCGGACCGCGACCTGCGCGATCTGTACGCCCGCCTGGGTGACGTATTGCGTGCGAATTGCCCGGAATGGAACACCGGTATTCTATGCAACAGTGACATCTTGATCGGGCAAACTAAAATACGCTCCTTGGAAAAAGTTCGCCTGATCAATGGTGGATTACCGGTAACTTTGTATTGTGGTAAAGTTTGAAATGCACTAAAATTAGTCATACGACCCGGCGATCATGTACTTTGCAAAAGTGTAAGGGGAATCATCAGATTCCATTGCTAAAATAGACAGAGTAAAATTGACGCAGTGTCAAAAATCTCAGGAAGAAGGGGTTGAAATTGGCTACTTCTCGAACTCAACTTATGGTAGACCGCCTAAACCAGTTGCAGGCATCCTCACCCGACGTAGAGGCTTCTGCTGTCGTCAGTGTTGATGGTCTGTGCATCGCGTCAGCACTTCCGCATGGAGTGGAAGAAGACCGTGTTTCGGCCATGTCTGCCGCCATGTTGTCCCTGGGTGAACGTATCGCCGGGGAATTGGGCCGTGGTTCATTGGAACAGATTTACATCAAAGGTGACACAGGATTTGTGGTTCTCATGTCTGTTGGCAATGATGCCGTTTTGACTGTGCTCGCTCGCGAACAGGCCAAACTGGGACTCATTTTCCTTGATATCCGGCGTGCCGCTGACGACCTGTCAAAATTGATCTAAATCCCTGAGCCCAATCCGTTATCAATCGCAGAGAGCGACCTTCTTGATCACGGAAATTTCGCCGTCATTTTCCCACTTGCGCTGGGGATAATGATGGATGCAAATGGGTGAACGCGCTCCTTCGCCTGGACTAAAGAAACAAAAATATCGGCAAATTGTCTTCGGAAAATGGTTTTCCGGAGTTCAATTTTGCCGATTTTTCAATTGTTATGGGTAGGTGAGTTCTATAACAGGCTCATAAAAGCAGATGCTTCTTAACTGTTTATCGGATTTTGCTCATTAAATAAACCAGAGAGACAAAGGGGCATAAGTAATAATATTTATTTGAAGGCAAAATACCAATATGAAGGTGTATAAGTCAGGTTGACCAGCCTTAATGGTTTTCTCTTCTCCCGATTTAATAAACTATCAGACAGTTGAGCGAGTGAAGAAACCATTATTCCATCAGCTCTTGCCCAATTGGTCGAACGTGAATAACTGACTTTTCACCATTTCAGGATGGCAGTAAATTCAGCAGACGAATTTCAATTCCTTTCGCTTAAACCAGATCTAATTTGTGGTTTTTTCTGAATAGAGATACGATGGTTTTAAGAAAGCGGGAGGTTCATATTATGGATGCACCGATAAAATGGTTGTTATCAGGGAAGGGATATATCCAATATCGAACAAGGGTCGATCTTTTGGGTGAAGATGAAACAACCCCTGATGTTGTTCAGGCCCGTAGGTCGATGTTATCGCAACCAGAAATCCTGGAATTGATCCAATCATTACACGATTGGCCGGGAAAGGTTCTATCAAGTCATAAGTCAGCCAATCAATCATTTCATACCCTGAATTTCCTGTCAGATATTGGATTAAAAACCACAGATCCGGGTATGGAGGAAGTGGTAGAAAGAATCTTTTCGCAGGCTTCAGAGGAAGGTCCGTTCCGCTTGCCCATGAATATCGGGACAGATCACGGTGGAACCGGACAGGATACAGCCGGTTGGGCATTGTGCGACGCGCCCAACCAGGTCTACGCGTTGGCACGACTCGGTCTGGGTGACGATCCGCGGGTGGAGAAGGCCGCTAATTATTTGATAAGTCTCGTTCGCGATAATGGCTGGCCCTGCGCTGTATCCCGAGAACTGGGTAGTTTCAGGGGACCCGGGTCGAAGAATGCTCCCTGCCCGTATGCCAACCTGGCCATGTTGAAAATGCTTTCGACCAGAAAGGAATGGCGTGATCATTCGGCAGCTTCCATTGGTATTCAAACCATTTTGCATCTTTGGGAAGCCCGCCGTGATGAACATCCGTTTATTTTTTATATGGGCACAGACTTCTGCAAATTGAAAGCGCCCTTAATCTGGTATGACATTCTGCATGTGCTGGATGTACTTTCACATTTTCCGCAAGCCGTAACAACCCCGGCATTTGCTGAAATGCTGGGAGTTGTCACAGCCAAAGCTACGGTTGATGGTACTTTTATCCCGGAAGCCATCTATATGCCGTACAAGAAGTGGGATTTCGGGCAGAAAAAAGAACCATCACGGTGGATAACGCTTCTGGTTCACAGGATTCTGCTGCGGGTAGAGAATTTGAAAGCCGGAGAGAAATGATGACCGTTATCAATGAGCTTGCCTGTTCGCGGAGCAGGCGTGACGAGGTTCTCAATCAGGAACTGGCACGGAGACTGGCAGCCGGCAAAGATACAGCCGGAATCAAAGAACTGATTGACCACCTTCAGGATAAAAATGCCGATATCGCCAATGACAGCATTAAAACCATCTACGAGATAGGCATGATCGATCCTGCTTTGATCGAATCGTACGCCGAAGATTTCGTCAGATTGCTGACATCGCGCAATAACCGCATGGTCTGGGGCGCGATGATCACGCTTTCAACTATCGCAAGCCGGCAGGCAGACAGGTTGATGGCGCATCTTGACCTTATCATGAAAACCACAAAAAACGGGTCGGTGATCACAACGGATAATGGCATCAAAATTCTGGGGTTGATCGGGTCTGTCAGATCGGACTACCGTGAAGCTGTCACCCCGTTTCTGCTCGAACACCTGCGAACCTGCCGCCCGAAGGAAGTTCCCCAGCATGCCGAGTCAGCCTTACCGGCGATTTCAAAAGACAACCGAGACGCGTTTATCGCCGTAATTAACGCGCGGGTCACCGATCTGACGCCGGGCGGTTTGAACCGGATTAAGAAGGTTCTAAAAAAAGCAGGTAGCGTTTAAACAAAAACGACCGGTTTCCCGGTCGTTATAAGGTTACCCTCCCGCGCATTCGCGTATGTCGATCACCCGCTCAACAAACGGTTTGATGGCTTTCTGTAGTTGCTTTTCTTCCACACCCTCTACGCGCAACACAGCGCCGTCCGTTTTGCTGTCTTCTCCCATAAAGGTGCCGAAGGAAAGGATATTTCCGCCGATCTCAAAGATGGACTGGCATAATTTCGCAATAACGCCGGGACCTTTTGGAAGAGCAACAGTAAGCCGTAAACCGGCTTCATGCGCTCCAAGTACTTCAAGAAATACTTTGAAAATATCGGTTTCAGTGATGATGCCGACAATACTCTGTCCGCGAACGACAGGAAGACCACCGATCTTTTTATCCAGCATAATCCGGGCCGCGTCTTCCAGTGGCATGTCTTCGGTGACGGTATATACCTCGCGGGTCATAATCCGTTCGATCGGGAAAGAGCTCAGCAGCGACTTGATTTCCCAGACACTTAGAGATGTTGCAGCAGAAGGAGATGCTTTGAGCAAATCCAACTCAGTGACTATACCCACAAGGTTGCCGGCATTATCCACCACAGGCAACCGGCGGATGTGTTCCGTGTTCATAAGCGACAATGCTTCATCCAATGACGTTTTAGGGCCGATAGTGATTACCGGGTGTTTCATGCGGGAACCTACAAACATGGCAGTCTCCTTTACAAACAATGATTATTCACTTCATTCTACAATACTATTAGTTTATAAGAAATTGATTTAAATCCAATATATTCTGTATATATTTTAGGCAAGATTAATATATTGCAGTTCTCCGATGGGTACTACCGACCAGTAATATTGCGGACATTATTTAGCATCGCGGTAGACAGACGGCGCGGTTACCGACAATCGAAGATTCGTGTTTACGTAAGAAAAACTCATATTTTTTATGAAGTACAGGCACATTATTCGCATGGATGCCGTTTTTTGGCGAAAAATAACTGTTATAATCGGATGCAGAACCCATATTGAGAAAAGGTCAGAAGATGAAGAATAAATTACAGATCACTGGCATCATTGCCATTACTACGATCGTGCTCAGTGTGTTGATCTCCGCCTGCGGCGCTGCCGCCCCCGCTGAGCCGACAACCGACCCGGGCGCTGTTTATACTATGGCCGCGGCCACAGTACAGGCCCAGTTAACGGAAGCTGCTCTTGCGAATCCGACCGCTGTCCCACCCACTAACACGCCGGAACCTTCTCCCACCACACCTCCGCCTCCCACAGCTGAACCGACGGTGGCAGAAGCCGTGCAGCCCACCCTTCCATTTGGGAATGCCCCACTTCCAACAGTGGCGAACAACCTGAACCCGAATCTGGCACCCACTCAATCATCGGCTTCCGCAGCCGGTTTTAAAGTGGGTGATTATGCCGAGTTCCAATACAGCATTCCGGCTGATGGCACCGTTTTCGCCCCCGGCGAACGATTCCAGATGGAAACTGGCTTCAAGAACGTAGGCAGTGTCACCTGGACAACCGAATACGCGCTGGTCTTTATTGGCGGGGATCAATTCTCCGGTGTGACACGTGTTCCGTTAAAAGTTGCCGTCAAACCTGGTGAAAAAGCCATCTTCAATGTTGACCAGTCTGCTCCGGGCACCCCGGGCAAAAAGTACACCTCCTACTGGGCGTTAGTCACCCAGACCGGCGCCCGCGTAGCCAACGGTGAGATGTATCAGATGATCGTGGTCAAATAGCCTGTTATTGAAACCAGGAGCCGGCCGAAATGGCCGGCTCTTTTTTTGCTTGACGGCCTTCGCCGTGTGTGATATTATATTCGGACGCGATGCGGGGTAGAGCAGAGGCAGCTCGTCGGGCTCATAACCCGGAGGTCAGTGGTTCGAATCCACTCCCCGCTACTAAAGTCAAACCAGAGTCCGTCGGGCTCTGGTTTTTCGTTAGCCTGGCGCACAGCGGTAGACATTTTTCCAAAAATGGAGGAATTTCTTATGAACCGCAGTTCGCCGGGTACGTCAAAATCCAAAGTTTCACTTTCTTTAGCCAAAGCCATCGACGGCTTCCTAAAATTCAAAACAGCAGAGGGATTAAGCCAACGCACAATTACCTCCTATGAGTTCACTCTCGGTCATTGGTTGAAATACATCGGAGATCGAGAGGTGTCGGAAATTCAATCTTCCGACCTGACCGGCTACATGGCCTGGTTGAGGACCGAGTATAAACCGAGACGTTGGAACGGAAGCTCCGAGCCGCTCTCCGCCAAATCCATCCGAAACGTGTGGGTAACCTTTCGATCCTTTTTCGGATGGCTGCAGGTGGAGTTCAAGTTCCCTAATCCCGCTCAAGAAATCACTGCCCCCAAGTTTCAAAAACATCCCGTTGAAACATTTACGAAAGAAGATGTGGAAAAACTTCTCAAGGCCTGCGTTTACTCGCGCGAATCGCAAACTGAAGAACGAAAAAAGTTTGTCATGCGCCGGCCGAGCGCAAACCGTGACCAGGCGATTGTGTTGATGTTGCTGGACACTGGATTGCGAGCAACCGAGTTGTGTTCTCTGATCATCAACGATGTGGATCTCAAGACCGGAAAGGTCACCATTCGTCACGGAGTGGCAGGTGGCGCGAAAGGCGGTAAAGGACGCACGGTGTACCTGGGTAAGGTTGCGCGAAAAGCGGTTTGGCGTTATCTTGCTAGCCGAGAAGACGGGGACGATCCCGACGCCCCCCTCTTCATCAGCCATGCGGATCGAGCTTTCAACAAGGATAGTTTGCGTGTCTTGATCAATCGGTTGGGAGACCGGGCAGAAATCAAGAAAGCATATCCGCATAAATTCAGGCATACCTTCGCCATCACCTACCTGCGTTCTGGAGGAGATGTTTTTACCCTCCAATCGCTGCTCGGACATGGATCGCTTGATATGGTACGCCACTATGCCCAGATAGCCGAAGTGGATGTGGAGCAAGCGCATCGCAAAGCCAGCCCAGCTGATAACATGCGTCTGTAACCAGGAAATCTTCATTGAGCCAATTTTCCTGCGATAAACATCAATGCCTTTTTCTGGCTTTCTCGGTCAAGCTTGTTAAGGAAGACCTCAAGCTCATCACCCGGCGTGGATGTCGCCTTCCCAGACAGCCCGGCAATACGCTCTTGAACATCCGAAGAAAGCATGGGAGCGTAAGTGCTGTCCGTGATCTCGATACTCTCGTGCATCAGGTTCATGGAAACCGCTTTGTAATCCGCCATAGTCTGAGCATGAAGTAACCCATATACGGCGTGTCCATGCCGGAATTTGTGAGCTGATTTGAATTCAAGGTTTGCAATGGAAAACAACATCTCCAGGCGTTTTTGAAGCGCCTGAGAACGCGTCTTTCCCGGTTCATCTTGTGAAAGAAACTGATCTCCCCAGGAATGCGCAATCGGTGCATACCAGGGACTCGAGCCTGGAAGTGACTTTCGAACGATAGCATCCCACTGACGGACCGGCGCAAGAATTTCAGGAATGTTCAACAGGAAAGTAGTCGCCTTCTTTCCATTCTTGGTATGAACGCCCAGTTCTGGCCATTGGCGAAGTCTGAGATTTTCAAGATCAACAGCTTCTATAGGTAATGTGGTGAATGCACTGGCACGCATGCCTGAAAGGAAGAGCATGGCAGCAGCTGCTTTGTCACGCAATAAGGCCAGGCTCTCTTCGGGAACAGGGGTAGCGAGTAATTTTTGGACCTCATCCAAAGAAACAAAAACATTCTCTGAAGAAATTTTCGGTTGGCGTGGTCGCCGCAGGGTTTCAATCCACGAAATAGGAAGGTTATTCATTTCACGAGGATATGTGACCTTCGCCCAACGAAAAAAACGTTTACTTGAGTCTATAATCTTCTTTTGGGATGCACTGGCCAGAGTTCCTTTCCCTTCCTTACCTGGTAATGAAGCCAGATAGGACGGTAGGGTCGGGCGAATAGTCTGGACATTGCGGAAATTCTGATCGTCTGCCCAAAGCAGCAGATGACGTAAGTAAAAGCGGTAGCGTTCCACGGAGGCTTGGTTCAACTGTAGAACTTCTTCGAGGTACTTGAGATGTTCTTTGACTTTAAGATAGTTCTGGCGTTCGATCACGATGGGCTCCACGGTTGATAACGGCTCCACAATTTGCACAAGTACCTTTGATTAAGACCAGGTTTCCCTTGATCGGTTGAATCTGGGGTGAAAGCAATTTGGATACCTGGTTACAACGCAAACAATAGGCTTCATCTTCGGTTAGCTTTTTAGCTGCTTTTGGCTTGCGTTGGTTGTTGACCCATCTGGCAAACTCTTCCCCGTTGATCCAGATCCTGTTGCGGTTGTCTCTTTGGTGGGGAACATCTATCTGCAACCAATCCCGCAATGTACTTTCAGCAATACCTAGTTCCTCGCAAATTTCACGCGGCGTATACAACATCGGTAATAACCCTGGTGCTTTGATAATGACGTTATGAGGTAATTTTGTCCGGTAAATTCTTTCTTCCATCCAACGATACTCCTAAGAAATAGTGTTTTGTACTTTATCCATGCACCAGCAGATCATCCGGCCCGAAATCGTTGGCACCATTTCCAAAAGCTTGTTTGATCTGAAGGATATCTTCTGGAATAACGCCGGCATCTTGATTTTCGCCTAAGCCCGTGCGAATTTTTCTGATTGATTCAGTCAATTGACTAGCCAGTTTGTTGGCGCGTTTTGCTTCGCGTCGCACAGTGCTCCAATCACCGGTTGATTTTGGTGGCATTAGTTCAGTCACATCGCTTGCCTCTTGTGCAAACTCATCATCATTTGTCAGCACTCTGTTTGCCATGAAGCGAGCCTCAAATCGTCTCAGACTGCTATGGATCTCGTCTACTTGATCTTCAATATCAAGGGTTTCCAGCTGTTCAAGTGATAAATCCGAAAGCTGACATACATACCCGAATAATCGGGTTAGGTCTTCTTGAATGGTTTCAAGCTGCGAGACAAGCCTGGTATTCTGCGTTTTGACTGATTTTGTCAGAAAGCATGTGTTCATTGGCGATCCTTTCGAAAAGAGTTACGAGTAGGATAACACCCAGGCTGAGCTACCTCAATCTATTAATTTCGATAGGGTATTTGCCTTGATACCTATCGAAATTGATATATAGATTTTTCCTTCTTCTACTTGCACAATAAGATAATCTCGCCTATAATTTTACTGAACAGATGTTCTAATATAAAACCTCAAATTTTCTACTGTTACCTCACTTGCGCATACGACTCTAGAATGACCAACTCCCACCTATACCATCAACTACAAGGTCCTCTCTGGATAGATGCGTGCTTGTTCAGGGGGGATTTATGCGTTTTCAGCCATTATTTCGGGTCAACTTAGGGGAGGATTTCTTCGATGCCATCCATTGTTGTTATCAATGATGAAGGATCTGTTCTTTACCAAAATGTGGTCGAAGATGTTCAGGATTTGGTAAAGATCATCCGGGATGGCAGTAATATACCTGATTGTGCTTTGGATGATTGCCCAGAAGTGCAGGTTAATGGCTTGATTGTTCTCGCGGGTCAGCCACCGAAACCAAAAAGGAAGGCACCGGCCTTATCAGTACGCCAGATCAGCGTTTTGCAACTACTGGCAAGGGCATGTACGCCAGAACAAATAGCACTGAAACTAGGGTTGACCGAATCGACAATTCGATTACACATCAGTGCTTTGAAAAAGAAATTTGGGACAGATAGCCGTGACCAGATGATGGCGATGGCGGGTCAATTAGGTTTATGCGATCCTTTTGAAACAAGCCCGGTCCATGATCAGCAGGAGGATCAGGCACGGTCGAGATGATCTGATGAAGTGAAGGGGGATTCGTTGTCAGATTGAAGAAAATATTATATGATTAGAGGCGAACATATTTTTCATATTCCACATCGAAATCCTTGAAAAGTAAAGCCACATGTCCAACTTTCCGGCCTGGTTTAACAGAGCGTACAAACGATGGAGCCGATCCCAGGCGGGTGAGGAAGATTTCATAGCCTTTTGCGATTTGTTAGGCTATCCACCTTCCAAGGTATTGGGTTGGTTACATGGTGAGTTTTTGCCTGAAGGTCCAGAAATTCTGAGTATTGCGGGGACACTCGGAACAGAGGTTTATTCAACCCTTGGTCTTCCTGCAGTGGATCCTGAATTAATGAAGATTTATCATGCCTTCTCTCATTTACATGGTGAGTTTCGAAGTCGTCTGGCTCAGGCACTTTGGGAAGCAGAGAATGAAATGAAAGAGAAGGGTATCTCAGCTAGTTCGCCGGTTGCAGGGGGAATACTCAGTGCTGCATTTACCAAATGGGGTATTGCGCCAAACCCAGAGCAATAATCCCGATTTTCTTAGCTTATTTGATTAGCAACTATCAATAATGAGTATATAATTTCTTTATACTCATTCTTTTGATTTAAAAGAAGGTATTATGGACGACTTTCCACAAGTACTAACGATTGAAGAAGCATCAAAATACCTTCGCATCCCTCTCTCCACACTTTATAAACTTGCGCAGGATGGAAAAATACCATGCCAAAAAGTTGGAAGGCATTGGCGATTTAGAAAAGAAAGAATAGATAACTGGTTGGATGATACGATAGCCAAATCAAAAAAACAAACCCCGATTGACGACGAGGAGCAACATGGATGCTGAATTAGTCGAAAGACTTGCAAAGTTAAGATTAATCATTGGGTATCTTGGGGAACGGGAACAGTTCGGTTGGTGGCAGAGTTCATTTTTTACACAAGGAAGCAATGCTTTCCTTTCTCCGCTTTTTAGCCGAACACAAACTTTGGCCCAATGTAATGGCGTGACACACGCTGCAGCTCTAGTGCACGACGAGCGGATTGGCATTGGTCATGTTTATCATCTTTTTCGACTGCCAGAAGAGATTGAGCAAGGAATCCACCGATCGCTCCAGGAGCCAGCTTTATACCAATCAGTTCAAAAGAATATTACCAAATCAGAAACAGCTTTGGATTCCTTGCGAAAGTTAGTTGGTTCTCAATTACCAATTGAGATCGGTCCAATCCGAGTTGGAAACATTGTAGCGCTGCGCGACTTAAATTCCTGGCAAAAAGTAGCCGGTGCATACTTGTATGGTTTTGAAAATAAAACCGTAGTTTGTCCATATTTTTCAGATGTCCTATGATCAATGAAAAGTACACTACAAAACTAGGTTCTGGACAGGGAATCATTGAAGAGACTTTTGCACTACTCAATTTATGGTCTCCAGGAATGAATGGATCTGACCTCTATAAGGTGGCACTTGGATCGGGATTGTTCCCTAACATTTCAGCGCGACGTTTAAAGAATCTAATTTTTGAAGGCTTTGCCCCCCGTTATTTATGCCAGGATGCTCAACCATTGAAGAATATCAAAGCATTGCAGAATGGGTTATCGAATAAAGAAATTAATCAAATTTTATATTTATATACCTGCAGAAATCATAAAATTCTTCACGATTTTGTTAAAGAAATCTATTGGGCTACATATTCATCGGGTCAAAATTTTTTGTCAATTGATGAGGCACGGAATTTTGTTATTCGGGCTAATCAAGATGGGAAAACGAGCAGACCATGGGGCGCCAGTATGATACAACGAGTTCCCATTTATTTAGTCGGCACATGTTCTGATTTTGGGTTACTGGAAAACAAGAAAAATTCAATTCGAAAAATCCTGCCTTTCAGAATCGAACCAAAAGTATCGATTTTCTTGTCCTATGATCTCCATTTCTCCGGCCACGGCGATAATAGTGTGCTAAGTCATCCAGATTGGGGATTATTTGGTATGGACCGCAGTGATGTATTGAATGAAATGAAACAGCTAGCCTTAAAAGGTTGGTTTATTATTCAATCCGCTGGAGATGTGACTCGTATAGGCTGGCAATATCAGAGTATGGAGGAAGTAATTGATGCCCTCAATAAGAGATAACTTTGACGAATTGATAGAACGAGTTCGATCTGGTCGAGAATTAGGACACGCCAGTTTTGAACCGATCTATTATTTGATTTTCCATCCCAAGGAAATTTTGGATGTGAAGAGGAGTCTGCCAGCCTGGATCGCGAAACTGCGTAATGATGGTTGGGAGGTTGAGCAATTTTCAATCGCCCAGGAAATTCGATCTATATTTGATAGTTCGCCAATGATGAAGATTTGGCTGACCGCAGATAAAAAATCGCCCCTCCAGTGGGATAAAGCCAATCAATCTTTAGCCAATGCCATTACAAATGGCTCGTTAAAAAGTAGATTAGAGGCTAAGCTGGAACAGGTGAAAGGGAAAAAGAGTACGATTATTCTTGTCACAGATCTCGAAGCGCTTCATCCTTATACTCGCATTGGTGCGATTGAGAGTCAACTGTACGGGAAATTCTATGTGCCTACCGTGTTTTTTTACCCGGGTGAACGCACTGGAAAGACGCGATTGAAATTCCTGGGTTTTTATCCAGAAGATGGCAATTATCGCTCCGTTCATATCGGCGGCTAAAAAGGAGTATCAGGGGCTATGCAGATCAAAACATTATTTGACCCATCGAAAGACATCTACCGCAATATCGAAAAGGTGATTACCTATAACGCTTCGCAAGAAGTTCGCCTAAAAGCGGAAATCACCGAATACATTGTTACTGAAAGCATTGAAGATCAGTTCGAACGGTTGCTGACCAAAATGCAACAGGCAATGGATAGCGGCGGCGAGAATGAGGTAGGGGTCTGGGTTTCTGGCTTCTATGGTTCTGGTAAGTCGTCCTTCACGAAATATCTTGGCTTAGCATTGGACCAGAACGTGCAAATTGAGGGGACGCGGTTCTTGAAATATTTACAAGACCGCATGAACAAGCCACAGACGCGAGCGTTGTTATCCACGGTAGCTAACCGCTTTCCGGCCGCGGTTGTCCTTCTCGATCTGGCAAGTGAAATGCTGGCCGGCGCAACGATGGAGGAGGTCTCAACCGTTCTGTATTATAAAGTTCTGCAATGGGCTGGCTATTCGCGAAATTTAAAGGTGGCAGCATTTGAAAGACGGTTGAAAAGAGACAACCGGTATGAGGAGTTCACAAGCCGGATTCAAAACGAACTTGGTGTATCCTGGAAAGAAGTTCAAAACGATCCTTTAGTGATAGACAGCTTGATTCCCGAAATCGCACATGACTTTTATCCCCAGTTATTCAAAACGGCCAGTGCCTTTAATACCGAAACCACCGATTTCGTCCGTTTTGAAAATGAACGCGTCAAAGAAATGATCGATATCGTTCGAGAGGCGACTGGAAAAGAATACATAGTATTTATCATTGATGAGGTAGGTCAATATGTCAGCGCACGTCCAAATCTGATCTTAAATCTGGATGGGCTGGCAAAAAACCTGAAAAATATCGGCAACGGTAAAGTGTGGATCCTCGGAACTGCACAACAAACCCTTACCGAAGATGATCCACGCGCATCTTTGAACTCACCCGAATTGTATAAACTCAAGGATCGTTTTCCAATCCAGATTGACCTTGAATCCAGCGATATCCGCGAAATTTGCTACCGCCGTTTATTGGGTAAATCACCGGATGGGGAAAAAGCCCTTGGCGCAATCTTCGAAAAACATGGTCAGGAATTAAGATTTAATACCAAACTCGAAGATGCCAAGTATTACGACGCAGACTTCGATAAAGTTACCTTCACCAATCTCTACCCATTCCTACCGGCTCACTTTGATATCTTGCTGCACCTATTAGGCGCCCTGGCGAAATCTACAGGCGGAATTGGACTTCGCTCCGCCATTAAAGTGATCCAGGATATCCTGATCGAAGGTCCAGATGGCCAACCGCCTGTCGCGAACCAACCAATCGGTTGGCTGGCCACGACGGTTACATTGTATGATGCACTTGAAAAAGACATTCGCCGGGCCGCTCCATCCATTCATAAAGCGGTTGCAAAGGCCCTCATTCGCTTCCCCGATTCGGCAATTCATCAGGAAATCGCCAAGACTGTAGCGATCCTTCAAATATTGGGGAACATGCCAGTAACGGTACAAAACATTGCCAGCCTGACTCATCCCAGGGTTGATGCAGCATCCCGTCATGATGAGGTCGAATCGGCTGTCAAGGATCTCATCTCTGATGGATTTGTTCCTTTTGGTGAAAAAGATGGGAATCTGTGCTTTTTCAGCGAAAAGATTAATGATATCGATCAGGAACGGGCGCAAATTCCCTTACGTTCGATTGAAACCCGGCGGATTCAAAATGAGGGGTTGCGAGAGGTGTTCAGCCCACTTCCCTCTGTCCGGCTGCACAACACTCTCTCCGTAACCTCCGGGTTGAAATCATCTACCGGGTCTATCCTGACGAATCTTGCCGGCGAGAAGGAAACGATTCAAACCGTGGTGGAATTAGTCGCTCCTGAGGATTATGAGGGAGCCCGTACCCGCCTGGTTGAGGAATCTCGTCAGCGTAGTTCGCAATACACGATCTATTTATTGGGAAGAACGGTCAACGAGATCAACGATCTGGTATCCGAAATTTATAGAAGCCGTGAAATTGTTCAACGATATCGCAATGACCCAGATCAGGAAGTGAAAGAGTATTGTTCAGCCCAGACCGACCGCGCCAATGTTTTAAGCGGTGACCTGGAGCATTTGTTGAAAAACTGCTTAAGCCAGGGATCCTTTATCTTCCGCGGTCAGGTAACGGCAGCAGACAGCCTGGATCATGACCTGGTTGAAGCGGCGAAAAAGCATTTAAGCACAGTGGCCGAACAAGTCTTTGATCGCTACAATGAGGCGCCCGTCAGAGCAGATACGAATATTGCCGAAAAATTCCTGAAAGCCGGCAATTTAAAAGCAATCGACTCCAACATCGATCCGCTCTCTCTCGTCCAGGTGGTGGGTGGAACGCCTCGCATCAATACCAATCATAAAGCTCTGATCAGCATTCGAGACTTCATCGACCGCAATGGCTCAGTGGATGGGAAACGTCTGACCGATTATTTTACCGATGCGCCTTTTGGCTGGTCTCCAGATACCTTACGCTACCTGGTGGCAGCATTACTGGTCAACGGAGAAATCAAGCTTAAAATCTCCGGGCGGGAAATTAAAGTCAATGGTCAACAGGCAATCGAAGGCCTGCGCACCAATAATTCATTCAAAACAGTGGGGATTTCACTTCGCGATGGACAGCTTCCACTCGAGGTGCTTGCACGCGCGGCACAACGCCTGACCGATCTGACCGGTGAACCGACCATACCGCTGGAACAGGAAATCAGCAAATCGGCAGCAAGGCACTTCCCACAATTACAGTTGAAATACGGCCCACTGGTATCAAAGCTGGAGAACCTGGGGCTGCCCGGTGTGGAGCGCATTCGTGAGCTCAATAAGGATCTGGCGGAGATTTTAGAAACGGATGCCTCGGATGTCCCGCAGCGATTGGGAAGCGAAGAATCCTCACTCTTTACGAGCCTCAAATGGGCAGCAGATGTAACCCTGGCGCTCAAAAACGGGCTGGAGGTGACCATTCGCGACCTGCGTGAGCATTGGAAGGAGATCAGAGCGCTGCCAGATTCAGGAATACCAGGTCAGCTTAGAAACGATGTTGAGGAATCGCTTGCCCAAATTGGTGAACGTCTGGGGCAGGAGAATTTCTATCAGCACAGCGCCGACCTGAGCTCTGCATTGACCTCAATCAAGAATCATTTGCGGGATGCGATTGATCAGATGATGGATGCGCAAAAAAACACGATAAAGATCGCCAAACAAGACCTTCCCGGGTTGTTTGAATGGAATGAATTGACGCACGAAGAACAATCGCAGATTCTTGCCCAATTGGAAGCATTGGCAATTGATGTGACCAAAGACCTGGCCGGGTTGAAGCAGCTCCTGGGTCAGGAATATACCATCCAGTCACGCGTCAGTGATATCCGAAAAAGAATCGAAGAGGTCGGGCATGAACGTCAATTAGCACGTTTGAAAGAAGAGAAGGAACAGGCTGCTCGTGAGGGACGCAGTCGGATTACCCGATCTTTGAATATTCCTACCCGGGTGACCAGCAGCAGTCAATTGGATGCCTTGATTCAACAGCTTCAGACCCTGAAGACCGAATTGGCACTCTACAATGACATCGAAGTAACCATAGAACTTAAGGACTGATCCATTATGGCATTTGATCAAACCACCCGCAACCGTCTGGCCCGTTTCGTCAGCGATGCCCGCGCTCTTCTGACTGAAGAGTTTACCCGCCAGTTGCAGAATGAGTACGGCCTTGACCCGGCCCGTGGAGATGTGACGCCGATCGACAGGCTGACCGCTTTAGATGACCGCCGGCGCGAGACGGCGAAGATATTGCGTGAAACCCTGGAATACTATCTGGCATCCCTCACCCCAACCCTCTCCCAGAGGGAGAGGGAAGATAACCGGGTGACCTTGGATCGCATCGTGCGCGAGCAGGCGTTTACCGTCCTCAACCGGTTGTGCGCGTTGCGCATGTCCGAAGCGCGCGGGCTGGTTTTAGAATCGGTCGCCAAAGGATACCAGTCGAAGGGCTTTCAACTGTATGCCCGCCTGGCGGGCAGCGCCCTGGGAGAAACCGGCGAAGCCTACCGGATGTATCTCTTCAGTTTGATGGATGAATTTGCTGTAGACCTGCCGGTGCTGTTTGACCGTTTCAGCCCGCAGGGACGGCTCTTCCCCCGCGAGGCCACTCTGATAAAGCTCCTGGAGTTGATTAACGACCCGGAGATTGATGCGCTGTGGGCCGAAGACGAGACCATCGGCTGGATCTACCAGTACTTCAACAGCAAGGAAGAGCGTAAAGCCATGCGCGAAGCCTCACAGGCGCCGCGCAACAGCCGCGAGCTGGCGGTGCGCAACCAGTTTTTCACCCCGCGCTATGTGGTGGAATTCCTCACCGACAACACCCTGGGGCGCATCTGGTACGAGATGACCAAAGGCGAGACGGCGCTCAAAGATACCTGCCGCTACCTGGTGCGGCGCAAACATACATTTTTCCTGGAAGAGGGTCAGGAAGCTCCTGAACCGTTCCTGCCAGAACAGCGGCATGAAACCGACCCTGACCTTGCCCACGAAATGTGGTTACCCCCCAACGATCAGATCACCGACCTGAATACCATTTTCCTCTATG
This sequence comes from Leptolinea sp. HRD-7, assembly GCA_024363285.1. Lineage (GTDB taxonomy): Bacteria > Chloroflexota > Anaerolineae > Anaerolineales > Anaerolineaceae > Leptolinea. The sequence goes on from AP024710.1 coordinate 416,789, forward strand.
GGTTAACCGCCGGGGGGTACGATTACGCCCGAAAACAATGGGGAATCGAATGCGGAGACCTGGCCAACGAGAAATTGAAGCAGTATCACGAAACCGGGAAATGGGAAGGAACGTTCGATGAATTACGCTGCTGCCTGTTCTTTGAACAGCGCAGGTATCACCATTTTGGCGAGGGTCCAAAAGGGGACGATGCCAAAGCCATTCTGGATCTTTACCAGGCGATTTGTGAGCGCTGGAACTTTGAAGTCGAATACATTCCCCACCGCCCGCTGAAAGACCCGCGCGAGATCAAGATGCTCGACCCGGCCTGCGGTTCGATGCACTTTGGCCTGTATGCCTTCGACCTGTTTGAGCAGATTTACACCGAAGCCTGGGAGCTGGAAGACCGCCTGGGAGCAGATGCCCTGCGGCGCCTGGCGGACCTGGAGCCGTTGCACAAAACCTACCCGGATAAAGAAACTTACCTGAAAGACGTGCCGCGCCTGATCATCGAGCGCAACATCCACGGCGTGGATATTGACCCGCGCGCGGTGCAAATCGCCGGGCTGAGCCTGTGGCTGCGTGCCCAGAAAAGCTGGCAGGCGCAGGGGCTGCGCCCCGGCGAACGGCCGCAGATCCGTAAATCGAACGTGGTGTGCGCCGAACCCATGCCCGGTGACCGCCAGATGTTGGAGGAATTTTTAGCCACCCTGCGCGGCGAAGGGTTGGAAGCGCTGATGCGCAAAGCCTGGCATGTGCCAGCCGACCAGAAAGTACGCGCCACACCGCAGATGGCGGATGCTTTGGCGAAGCTTGTGCGCACCGTCTGGCAAGAGATGGAACTGGCCGGTGAAGCTGGTAGCCTGTTAAAAATTGAAGAGACGCTGCGCAATGCGATTACGACGGCTCGTAAGGAATCGGAGGAAAAATCACCTCTATTCCGGGTGTTGGAATATGGCTTGAGTGAATCTACAAAAGAGAAGTATGTGCAGGTGGTAGCTGGGGAAGATCAAGAGTTCTTTGACCGGGCTGAAGGATTGGTATTAGCCGCTCTCAAAGATTATGCTGAGCAAGCAGTGAATGGCGAAGGTTATCAACGCCGTTTATTTGCAGGGGATGCAATTCAAGGCTTTGATTTTATTAACGGCTGTCGAAATAGATATGATGTCATTTTAATGAATCCACCTTTCGGTGAATTTTCAGAACGCTCAAAACCAATTTATAAGACCAACAGAATTATTGATATTTATGCTGCTTTTATTATCCGAGGTCTGGAATTTATCAAAGAACTTGGCTTCCTTGGTGTAATTTCAAATCGGACTTTTCTAACATTATCTGGGCATCAAGTTGTCCGTGAAATGATAAATTCAGATATAAATCATATACAACTCGTCGCTGATTTGGGTTCAAACGTTCTTGATTCCGCACTCGTAGAAGCTGCCGCCTCAGTGATAAATAAGGGGTTAAATGGGTACACTTCTCAAATACAATTTTTCCCATGTTATTCTTATCTGGATAAAGAATCATCTTTATACTCAATGATTGAAACCGGAAAAGATGTTATTGTAAGGCGATCTGATTACTTTGATAAACTTCCATCAAAACCGCTTGCTTATTGGTTGCCCGAGAAAATCCTAGAATTATTTGTAAAAAACCCATCATTGGAAACGAATCATGCAAAAGCGTGGCAGGGATTGATAACATCTGATGATTTTCGATTTGCCAGGCTAAGATGGGAAATAGATGCTAATGAAATCTCACCCCAAAAAAGATGGGTATATTTTCCAAAGGGAGGCGAATTTAGTCCGTTTTATGAAGATATTCATCTAGTCATAAATTGGAAAAATTCTGGCCAAGAGATTGTTAATTTTTTCGATGAAAATGGGAACCTTCGTTCAAGACCTCAAAGTATAAATCATTATTATCGAAAAGGATTGACTTACCCATGGAGAACATCTCTTGGTTTTGCTCCAAGAGTACTTCCAAAGAATTGTATTTTTGCTGCGCAAGGGTCAGCCATTCTCTCTTTATCTGAACAAGAAGATAGTTCTGAAAATTTACTGTTATTGGGTATATTAAACTCGAGTTTATATCAGTTATTAATATCAATTGGTGTTGGTGCAATTGAAAATGCAGCAAAATCTTATCAAGTCGGATTAGTTTCTTCATTGCCTAGCATTTCATTATCGCCAGAAACCAAACACCGAATTTCTAAACTATCCTTGGAAATAGTAACTCAATTAAGAATATTGGACAGTTTTGATGAAACAGCAATTACCTTCATTGGTCCAATTCCAGTGAAGTATTTTGATACTAAGAATCGATTAGTGTCTCTACGGAATTCTATGATAGAGGTCTTAAAAAATAACATCGAAAAAATTGATGATGAAATACTTAGATCAATCGGTATCCAAAAAAATGAAATCCCACCTTATGACTTGCCGGTGAAGTACTTATCTACAAAAATAGATGGAATATTTGACGATATTTCAAGCCTGTTAAGTTGGACAATAGGGGTTATTTTTGGTAGATGGAATGTTGAAAAATATTCATCTGAAAATAAAGAGTTATTAATAACCGATCCTTTTACACCACTACCAGCATGTCCTCCTGGAATGTTAACAAATATCCAAGGCTATCCAGCCAATTCAAAGGAAATTCCGCAGGATTACCCAATTCGCATTTCATGGCTTGGAATCATTTCAGAGGATCAAGGAAGTCGTGACGATGTTGAATCTAGATGCCGGGAAATCCTAAATATAATATGGGGAAATGACGTTGAGGTAAACGAACAAAAAGTTTGCCATATTTTGGGTGTACATTCGTTGCGAGAGTATTATCGAAAACCCGCTCTTTTCTTTTCCGACCATCTCAAGCGTTATTCCAAGAGCCGCCGGGCAGCTCCAATCTATTGGCCACTTTCCACGCCTTCGTGCTCATACACTTTGTGGCTGTACTATCATCGTCTGAATGATCAAACACTCTATTCCTGCGTGAATGACTTTGTCGATCCTAAACTCAAGCAGGTGTCCGAAGAAGCCTCCCGGCTGCGGTTAAAGAAAGGCCGTAACGCCGCTGATGAAAAGGAGTTGGAGCGCCTAACGGATTTTGAGCGCGAATTGAAAGACTTCCGCGAAGAATTGCTGCGCGTGGCGAAGTTCTGGAAACCGAATCTCAACGACGGTGTTGAGATCACCGCCGCGCCGCTGTGGAAGCTCTTCCAGCACAAACCCTGGCAGAAGCGCCTGAAAGAAACCTGGCAAAAGATGGAAGCCGGCGAATATGACTGGGCGCACCTGGCTTACTCCATCTGGCCCGAACGCGTGCGCGAAAAGTGCAAGACCGATAAATCGCTGGCGATTGCGCACGATTTAGAAGAATTGTATGTAGAGCCGCCGGCTTCCACTAAAAAGAAAAAAGCAAAAAAACCGGTAGTTGATGAAGAGACAGAGGGTTGGTTCAATGACGATTAAAAACTTCATCCAAAAAGAAATATTTTTACCACGCCTCAAACAAAATGGGGTGTTGATCGTATACGACCCAGACCGACGATATGGCGAGTTGTGTTTGGAGCTAAACGCTGAAAAATTGCGCGTAATCGATACATCCGAAAGTAGCATCACCAGCCGCTTTGCCGCACTGGAAGCACTCAATGAGTTTGGTAGACCCAATCCATCCATTGAGGGTATTCTAGTGTATGTTCCCGCCAAGTCGCCTGTCACAGATGAGGAAAAACAGCGCGACCCCTTCGCCATTTACGGCGCTTGCGGCTCCGTCTTTCCAGAAGGAGATGGCGATGAATTCCTCAGTCTTTGCCTGAAAGCACGCGCAGATTATGCTACAGAAATCCGCCGGATTTTTAAGGACAATCCTAATCCTAGTTTTGCGGTCATAGACACCATTGGCGGTGGAGGAGGCTGGCCGAACCTGCAGGCGATGCTGAAAGTCGAATCGGCTCGCGATATTTTATTCTCCCTTCTGACTCCCTCTGAAGCACAAAAAGAGGCTCTCAAAGGTCGAACCAGCTGGGTAGCTGAAACCACAGCTTTGTTCCAGAGCGCTCTGGGGCTGAATCTAAAAACAAAAATCAAAACCTGGACTGCAGTTGCAGATGAATTGTGGCGATTCCTGCTGTTTAGCGAATTTGTTTTCGATCTACCAGGTGACCTACCGGCAGCATTGACAACTGTGCCTTGTGCACCTCAGGAAGCACTTCACCTGGTTGAAGATCTGTGCGACCGATTACGGAATGATCGACGCACCCAGGCTTTTTACATTGAACGCGCTGAGGGAATACAAAAAGAGTTAAACTTGCCAGCTATATGCGAAGGAATTGATGATTTCGGTATTCGAGACACCTTCCCGTTTGAAGAGCGTGCTTGTTTCAACCAGGCAGTCGATGCATTGAAACGAGATAATGTCGACAGACTGCGCAGTGTTCTCAATCGCCACGAACAATCTGTCTGGATCAGCCGGGGTGAAAATCAAGCGCAATGGGCGTTGCTCCATTCGGCTGCCAGCCTGGCCCAAACATGCGAAGACTCCGACCGCCAGCTATCTGAGCACACCCGTACATTGGATACCTTGTTGGATTTTTACACCAACAATATCCGTGAAGTAGATCGCATCCAGCGTGAATTTGAACAGGCCGCTGGAGATCTCCTCGATTCAGGGGGTGCATCAATTGAGGTGATCAGTCAAACGCGTTCAACTTATCGAAAATTAATCGATAAGGTTCACGGGATTTTCGTACGCCATATCGAAAAATCCGGCTGGCCGATATCGGGACGCTTATCGAATGCTGAAGTATTTGATAAATTGGTCGCTCCGAAATTACTCGAAAGCGGCCGGCGCGTGGCATATCTGTTGATCGATGCAATGCGTTATGAGCTCGGTGTTGAGTTAGCAAAACACTTGAACGAAGCTGGGCAAATTGATGTTCAGGTGGCCTGCGCTCAGATGCCAACCGTCACACCCGTTGGGATGGCGACGCTGTTACCTGGGGCGGGTCAAAACCTGAAAATCGCGAATAAGGATAATCAGTTGTTGGTCGTATTCGGTGACCAACCATTAGCCACCGTCACTCAACGCATGGATGTGTTGCGTAAAAAGTATGGGCAGCGTTTCGCTGAAATGGAACTGGTCCGGTTTGTCCGTGATCATCCCAAAATTGAGAGCACCGTAGAACTTCTGGTCATTCGTAGTAATGATATGGATAATGATTTTGAGGCCAATCCAGAAGCAGCTCCAGGATTAATCAGTCGTACCTTCCAAAAAATCCGTTCAGCTATTTATAAATTGCGTGATTTGGGATTTCAAGATGTCATCATTGCCACCGATCATGGCTTTTTCCTGAATACAGCCATTGAGCCAGGCGATGTGTGCGCTAAACCATCAGGGAAATGGATCAATGTCCACGAGCGAACACTGCTTGGTGATGGAGTAGGCGATGCATCCAACTTGGTTCTACCCTCCGAAATGTTGGGGATTCGAGGGGAGTTTAGCCAGGTAGCAATTCCACGAGCTTTGGTAGCGTACCGGGCTGGGCAATGGTATTTCCACGGCGGGCTTTCTCTTCAAGAAGCGATTGTGCCCGCCATCGCAGTAAAGATTCGCGCCGCAGAGACTGGAATTGGCAGCAAACTATCCGTGTTGTTAAACTACAAGCGCGGTTCCAAAAAGATCACCACCCGATTACCAGTGATTGAAGTTGAAGCCGGAGCTTCGGATCTCTTTGCCCAGGAAACAGACTTGTTGATTGAAGCGTATGATGCAAAGGGGCATGTTGTCGGCGAAGCGAGGCCTGGGGGGCCTGTGAACCCGGCGACCCGAATCATAACGTTAAAACCAGGGGACACCATTCCAATTACACTAAAAATGGATATGGATTTTGAAGGCAAATTTGTTGTAAAAGCGCTCGACCCCATTACGCAAACCGCCCTGGGAAAACCTCTCGAATTAGAAACGGACTATACGGTGTAATTATGGATGCTTTAGACGAGAAACTGCTTGGAGTATTTGAAGGAAAAGTTGTCCGCAAGGACTTGGTACATCGTATTAAAAAGGGCACGAATGTCCCAACATTTGTTTTGGAATTTCTATTGGCGCGGTACTGCGCCAGTGAAGATCCTAAAGAAATCCAGGAAGGATTGGAAGCTGTCCTGGCAACTCTTCAGGATAACTATGTGCGCGCCGACGAAGCGAACGCTGCCCAATCGAAGGTAGCAACCAAGGGAAAACACCGCTTCATCGATAAAGTCCATGTCAACTACATTGAAAAAGAGAAGCGCCATTGGGCTGCCCTTGAAAACTTTAATTCCCAGCGGGTGGCTATCAATGAAAAGTTCTATCGAGATAACGATCGTTTGTTAGAAGGTGGTATTTGGGCTGAAATCACCATCGGATACAACGAAATTGAAGATGATGATTACACGTTCTATGTTGAAGATCTGCGACCAATTCAATTGAGCCGGTTTGATTTCGATGGGTATGCAGCAGGTCGGAGTAAGTTTTCACGAGATGAATGGTTGGATATTGTTTTGCGCTCTGTCGGATTAGAACCAACGAAGCTCTCTACACGATTGAAATTCCACTTTATGCTACGGTTAGCATGTTTGGTGGAACCTAACTACAATTTTATCGAACTAGGTCCCAGGGGAACTGGAAAATCGTACTTCTTTAGCGAATTTTCTCCCTATTCAACGCTGGTCAGTGGCGGACAAGCTACAACCCCAATATTGTTCTACAACAATGCCCGGAAACGAACGGGCTTAGTTGGTTTCTGGGATACCGTTGCCTTTGATGAGGTCGCCGGCATCCAAATCAAAGACTCCACAACCATCCAGATCATGAAAGATTTCATGGCAAACGGTCGTTTCTCGCGTGGAGCTGAAGTGATTGCCGACGCGAGCCTGGCATTCAACGGGAATATCGATCATTCCATTGAACAATTAGTCAATTCGACTGAACATGATCTTTTTATTCCCATGCCAAGAGAATTTGATTTGGCAATAATGGATCGGTTTGCCGCCTATTTACCCGGTTGGGAAATGCCGAAGAATAGCAGTGATTTTTTGACGGGAAATTATGGTTTCATTACGGATTATTTGGCGGAAGCATTTCATCATCAATTCTCTCACACCAATCGGTACGAGGAAGTCAATAAGCGAATTCGATTGGGACAGAATGTCGAAGGCCGCGATGAAAAGGGTATCAAAAAGACAGTATGTGCTTTTCTAAAAATACTGCATCCCGATGGTCCACCCAGTGATTCGGAATTTGACGAATATGTAGCTTATGCAGTTGAAGCCAGGCGGCGTGTAAAAGAACAAATGAACAAACGCAAACCGGATGATGAGTTTGCACGAATTAACCTGTCCTATTTTGCCCCAGATGGAAAAGAAGTCGTGGTTTTTTGTCCGGAATCACGTAACGCAACTGCTACACAGCATCCATTCCGGCGTTCATTGAATTCAGGAACAAATGAGAATCCGGAAGCAAAAACGAGGAAAGCTCAAACTAGACCTGTGGTCGAGCAACCTTCAGAAGTGGCAGTAATGGTTCAACCAGAAATTGTTTCACCGAAAGAGTCAGAACTTAGTGAAAAGCATTACACAATTTTTTATGGTGATACTGGCTATAGCTATGAGACCATTTTTGGCCCCTACTTTACAGGTGCAAAGAGTATCGAGATTGAAGATCCCTACATTCGTATGCCGCACCAGATTCAGAATTTTGTTCGGTTTTGCGAAACTGTAGTCAAATTCTCAAGCATCAAACGCATCGAATTAATCACCGGTTATGACGATGATACTCAGAAGTTGGACATTGAACAAAAATTAGGCGACCTGAAGCAAAGCCTGCTTGAAGTTGATATTGTTTTCGACTTTGACTTCAATCCGAACCTTCACGATCGTGAAATTCGGATGGATAACGGCTGGGTGATAAAAATTGGCCGAGGCTTGGATTTCTACCAGAAACCACAAAGCTGGAATGAGATCGGCGCCAATGATCTGTCATTGAGGAAATGCTTGGAAACGAAGGTGGATATATACAAGGTTTAATTCACGGATATCTAAGAAAGAGAAAATGAATCTGTTAGTCATCTCAAATCAATACTATTGAATGGCTAATGGAAGCAAAGCAAGGGAAAAATATGCCCATTGGTGGAACCCCTGTCCCAAAGCGAGAAATCATAGAATTAGTCATCCGGAATATTCCTGGCGACCAAATTCGAGAAATGTTAAATATCCAGGCTGAAACCGACTTAAGGCGTAGGCTTGATGATTTCTCAAAAAATCAATTAGTGGAGGTTCTACAATCTACAGAAAATGGACATAATGCTCTTGAAGATACAAAAGCGAACTATCCATTATCTTCAAGCCCAACACTTTATCTGGTGTCGGTTAACTCCTGGCCAGATTTTCAGCACCTTCTTGAGACGACTACTGAACTTGCAGAACAGATGCAAGAGGAAGCGATTCGATTTGGTTTGGATCGAACAGTAAGGTCAGTTTACATCATTACTCCTGCGAGAGAGTTTGTTACACAAATACCATTTCAAGAGATTCCTCTCGTTTATGAAAAGAAAATTGAATATGTGGTTTCTGATCCGGAGTCGGAGGACTTTGGAGAAGTTAATGTTATTTACAGTCTTGAAAAAGCAATTATCTGGTATAGCAGAGAGTTTAGGCATGCCCTTTTATTATGTGCGGATTTCCAAGCGGTTAAACCAATTCTGTATTATTGTAGAACATTGTTAGACATTGGTTGGCAGCTTCCATATCTTTCCGAGGAAATGCTAGATCGTTTAGCAGAAGGAGCAAATCCAAGGACGGCCTCCTTTTCACGAATTGACGATGATCCAATCGGTAATTTTGATGCCCAGTCTCTCACAATTTCAGATCCTTCTTTAGGAGAACTAAGATCCTATCGATCTCTTTCCGATGATCCCTCCCGACAGCAAACTTTTGGTTTTTATTCAAGTCATCCCGATTTAGTCCAAGGTGGAATGGGAATATCACGCCAATACGGCCGTATATGGACGCCAACACACTTACGAAAAGATTCCCTATTAGCCCTCTCTATCAACTTAATCCAGAAAACAGAACAGGAACTAAATAGGGAGGCTGATATTAATCCGAATGGGTTCATAGCGTACTATCGACATGTGCCTGTAACCCTTGGTAGAAAAAAACTAAAAATTCAACAACGGTATTATTTCGAGGAATTGATAAAAGCGATAATTGGAGCTCGAAGGTCACGTAGTTCAGAATTTCAATTCGATCCTGTTTTCGTTAGGAACCTGGTTGAACAATATCATTTCCTTGACATTGTTCCAGCACTAAATATTCACTGTGAAAATTGCGGGGATAATATCGCTCGCTGTTCAATTTGTAATTCTCCTCTAACCCCTATTGTTGTAGATCACCAGCTCATTTTTCAATGCTCCACCCATCCTAATGAGCATCAATATCAAGATAATGAGTTGTTCCCCTGCGACTGTGGAGCCAATATTGAGCTGACATTTTCGGCAGATATCAGGATTCTTCCCGGGGTACAACTTCTAAAAGCAATCCACAGGTTTTTAGGCGTAATAGAGAATCAACAATTCGATGGTAGTTTTATTATCATTGGACATGTTTTAAGATTGCTCCCAAGAAATAGAGTGGCAATCAACGAATATCATCTATCCGAATTCCAAATGTGGCAAACTAGGGCACATATTCACCAACGGAATATTTCTGATGAAAGAAAAAAACAATATAGTCAGATACTTTGGCGCATAAAAGAAAAGTGCGCCCGAAACAATCGTCACTCCAGTAATGAAATTTGCAGTGGTTGCATGCGAGAAGTAATAACCACGGCCAGGATAAAAACAGGTAATGATCTATGTCTTTCCAGATTGTTCGGATATGCTGTTGATGAGGAGTTTGACGGCGTTCATCATGGCCATGAGATAGCTGATATTCAATATCCAGATGTATGGATAAACACTGGAGAAGAAAAACGAATAGGGATCCACCTAAAAAGCAGAGAGAGATCAAAAGTTCGCGGTCTTGGAAGGTCGGTACCCTCAATCAAAGGACTTTATACACAGTATTGTCACTCTGCATATTTAGCAACAATTCAAGGCGTAGATCTAGATATTATTGGGGTGTCAATTCCCAACACAATCAACGATGAAGTGAGAGAAGATTTTCAGTTTGTTTCTGGACAATTTGGTTATCCAGTAGTAATTCTTGACGAAGAAGATTGGTTCCGAATTGTTGATGCGGCTATTGAAAAAGCTGCGGTTGAACAGAATTAATGACATTCAACATGATCTTGGATTGGAATGAACAAAAAAGACCTTGAACTTTCATTCAAGGTCTTTTTTTCTAAATACCGAATCCCAATTGACCCTCCGGAACTACCTCCTTTCTCCTTGTCCGTCTGACCACCACCGTCTTCTGGCTCACCCAATCATCCCAAGTCATCACTTTCGGACCAGGAATAATCACCGCACTCGGGGTCGTCAAACTGCCCATTGGATTGTGGCTGACCTGCAGGTCATCAGCAAACAAGGTCTGTAGGTCAGAGAGCTTTGCACCCTCCAGCACATCACGAGCAAGCTGAGTGAGAAAGTCGCCTTCTTCCTCCGGAACAATCGCACCTCCGACCTCATCCCCATAAACGAGCTGCGCGGCTTTCATCTTTTTTCCCATCAAGGCCAGCGCTGTGGCTTCCATCGCTGACGAGTACACCGAGAAAATCGCTTTGACCGGCTGTGTCTGTCCCAAACGCCATACACGTCGCACGCTTTGCCACAACGTATAGAGTGAATATTCGATCTCGAAGAACACCACGGTTGAGAATTGCACCAGGTCGAGGCCTGTTTCCACTAGCCGGGGGTTACAGATCAAAACATCGATGGTATTCACACGTTTGGCGATCCATTCTTCACGCTTGCGTGGGTCAACATTCCCACTCAGGATGGAGACTCTCAGTCCGTTGGCTTGCAGCGGCATCATCACCCGATCTTGAATGTCGCGGGTACCAGTCTGGCGAACATAGACCAGCACTTTTCGCCCTTGCTGCTTTTCAACCTTACAGAAATCAGCCAGCCAGTTCTCCTTCGGAAGCCATTTATGGCCATTCGGATTGATTGCCGGCAACTCCATCAGCGGGACTTTTCGCACGCTTTTGCCCTCGCCGTCATCTACCTCATCGACCACCACAACCTCATCCCGAAAAGCAGAATTCGGTCGCGCCAGTGTCCATTGAAGCCAGGTGGATAAGTAACGACTGGATTGGATAGCCAGTTGTTTCAAGCTGCTGTCCATGCTGTGATACTGCTGTCCCTGGTCATCAAGCATATCCAGGGCAACCACTTCCTCTTTATACGATGGCAGAGCCAGGTTCAGATCCTTCAGGCTCAGGAATATGGTGGTATCCAATAACCGGCTAACAATGGCCGGGCTAACACCCGGCTGTTCCTTGGCCTGGTTACGGTAGCGCCGGTTACCAGTGTACACGCCATCTTCATCGGCATCTTCATTACGCCTCCGTCTTCGGGTGGTTTCAAGCACTCCATACAACCGCGCCCAGCGCTTCTCGTCATGGAAAGCAAAATCACGACGGACACCATGGTTCAAGCGATGCAGCAACCAGAAAATTGAGGTGCTTTTGCCACCAAAGAATGTCCCGGTGAGCGTTAGCGTCCACTTCACCGCTGTTACCAGTTGATGGAACGCGACTCCCCGATCTGATGACTTGGATTTGAACTGATGGACCTCATCGGCTATCAGAAGCTTGAAAGCGCCCTTCGCATGTTTGGTGATGTACTCCGAAATGCTATGTCGCCTCGCCCCATTGAACTCAAACAAGGGTGTCCCACATGGACGTGTGCCCCATACCGAGTCACCGTTGGCATCAAGTTTCGTCCTCCCGTCTGCATCCAACTCCCAGCCAGGGATTCGATTGTGACAGAATTGGCGTTTTTCTGCCAATTCAGAGGCGTCAGTTATCGGAACCACAAATCCGTCCTTTTCGACCATCACGACCTTACCACAACCAGGACAAGCACAGGCATCCACAATCTTTCCAGTCAGTGGGTCTCTCGCTTTCCTGGTGATAACTGCTGGCTGCCATCCTGCCCCAAACTTGGCAGAGGTGTGTGCTACCACCGCCACCCATTTGGACTTTGGACCTCCTTTCATTTGAGCAGTGTCATAAGCTGCCTTATATTGATCCAGGAATTCACGGACTTCGTTCACATCATAAGCTTCGTCACTATTCCGACCGATGCGACGGATTTCTCGTGCATACGCTCCTGGGATCACCTCCTCAATTTCGCGGATCCATTTGGGTACAAGGTGGGGAGGACAAAGCACGATTGCAGGATAAGCATTCAGCAGCTCTATCACGCCAGTTGATATTGTTGTCTTCCCAGTCCCCATTTCCGCCTGGCAGTTAGCCACGCCATTTTTACGAATTGAACGAGCCAATGCCGCTGCCGCATGTCTTTGCGCAGGAAGCAATCCAGCACGCTCTTGTCCGGGAAGGGCTTTTCGGTGCGTACCAAGACTATCGAGGACTTCAATTTCGGTTGCATTCGGGTCCAGATTGTAGATGGGTTTATAGGTTTCCAGGACATGCGCAGCGATCTTCTCGCCGTGAACTTTCATAAACTCTGAAAGACCTTTAACGTCCTGGATCACCTGGATACCATCCTGTTTCAGCACGGCCACCGTAGTAACAAAACGATCCTTGTAGGTTTCAACGACTGTATCCGTTTCTTTAGCATCCGGCTGCTCAGTTTTTTCGACCACCTTGATTACTCGTCCCTTGATCAGCATTGGTTTACCCTCTTCATCAGTCAACTTCACCGTGCCCATCATGCCAGAGGCCATGAGCATAGCGATATGTCCTTTCTTCAAGGGCATGACTGGTTGGGAGAGTTGAGCCAAACCACGCGTTGGGCGAATCAGGTCAAGCCAATCGCTGGCCTTATGGACACCTGCTTCCTTCGTGGCTTCAACCACCTCTTCCGGTTCCCAATCCGTTCGTTTGAACACTACTGGTTTGCCATTTGCACCTCGTAATGGTGCAGGCAACAGTTCATAGATAGGTTCAACAGCGGAATGGATGGGCTCCAGTTCAGTTGATGCCAGGCTTTGAAGCGAAAGAATCTCCTTGTCCATGGGTAGCTGGTAGAGCTTACGCTTGTAGGCCAACACCACCACCTGCTTGAATTTCTCGTACAATCCATCCGGAAACCGATAGATCGTGATGGCTTCATAATAGCCGGCCAACATGCGAGCAACTTCAATCATTCCCAGGATTTTCTGTGGGATGATATAGGTCAGCAGCCCGCCACGCACCAACTTGGAGGAGGTCGTCTTGAGAAAATCCCATTCCAGTCGTTTGCCTGCCCCACTGCCTTGGGTGGGGTGACCCTCAAAACGGTCAAATTCATAAGGCGGATTTAAATAGAGCCAGGAAATGCTTTCATCACTCAGAACACAAGCCTGCCAGGGAGCCTGGAAAACCTTATCCATCACGTTTTGAGCTTTCCCTGCTCGTTCAGGTGAGAGTTCAACCCCCCAGGTTTCGCAGTTGAGTGCGTTGCCCAAGGAAGAAGCGGCTTTTCCTTCGCCTGCGCAGGGATCAAATAACCGCCCTCTTTCGCTGGGCGGTTTCAGGTAAGTGCGGATGATCTCGACAACCGGTTCATCCGTGGGGTAGTACCCCATTCTTTCGATTGCTGGTGGACGCATTGTTCACTCCTTTACGAAAAAAATCCCCGCAGGAGGCGCGTCCAACCCCTTGAGGGGATGAAAAGCGCCCCCTCCGGGGTGATGTAGTGAGTAGTTTTACTTGTTCAATCAGATGGTCAGTGAGATTTCCTCCTGAGCTAATAACTCAGATATCAGGTCTTTCCAGTCAGCTTGCAGGTCAATTCTGGCACCAAGGATACAATCGCCACCTGTGGCCAGATCTTGAACCAGCTTACGACTGCGAGCTTGTTTCCAAAGGGCTACTGACCATTCATCCAGGATCGGCACCTCCAGAGCTTCTTTGATTCGTTCAACGAAAAGCTGTATCAATTCCTTTCCTGGATCAGGTGTTCCTCGAAAAATAAGCAGATATGCACTGAGGTCTTCTGGTTCCCATTTTCCAGGAAGCGCAAGCCGAGATACAAACCCGACATGATGACTGGTGTATTCAGGCATGGCTTGCCAGGCTTGTTCATACTTATCAGTGGGAATCAGGGACACATCGCTAACACCGTCCTGAGTCATTTGTAGGGATTTCCCGCACATCAGAGTCACTCGCAGCGACTCCAGGCTGGTCTTGTAACCTACCAGACCAATGTACGCCAGGTTGTGATCGGTGTCATAGGCATAGCCGGTGACATGTGCCATTGCTTGCCCGTTCCGAAGCTTTGGTACCGCTTCAGGAAATAGACGATCACCCGATTTGGAATCCCCGCTTTCCTTCGGAACAATCTTCCAGACAACAATCCCAGAATTGACTCGAGCCAGTTCTTCGTTGACCTCTCTCAGAACTTCGTACAGACCTTTCCAGGGTTGTGCTCCGGTGAAGGTGACGCTGGTTTCGCCGCATTGAATATGGATACTCCGGTCCTTTACATCGAGGATTGCTTCACCTAGAGTAAGAATTCGGTAGTTAGCTAACACTTGAGGAAGTTTCTCGCCTGATTTTGTGGTAAACAGGTAAGCACCGAGTTCCGAATCGTACTTAAGGAAACCGGCTTTACCAACTGCATAATCATATGGGTAAGCTGCCCGTGTCAGTTCCTGACCGAGATCTTCTCTCGAAGGTAAGCCACTACCATCCTTATAAGCAGCGATGATGATCTTACCCTCCTTCTGCCTGGCGATAATGCGGTTCACTTTTTCGCACAGGTATTTGTCTTCATATGCATTCATGTGATCCTCCTTTGGGTTTGATATGGATTGAATAACCAACGTTTGTTTGAAGAAAGAGCCAACGTTTTTGTGCCTGTAGTGAAATGCCATACAGAACAGCAAAAAAGGGTCGGAAACGAAATGTTTGTGCACCTTTTTTACGGTCCTGTGTGTTGATCAAATTGACATCGAGGGTGATACAGATAACTTTCTGAGAGTACAGTTATGGTGTTTTAATAGTTATTAAAACTCCCCATTCTATTAAAACTGATTGATTATCCATCTTGTTTTTAATGAAAATATATGTTTTAATAAGTATTAAAAGAGGTTATTATGTTAAAAGAAGCAGATGTCTCTAAAAAAGGATTGCTTGCATTCAGGGAATGCCTTTCGGTTGTGCCATTCCTTACAATAGATTCCATAGAGGAGCTGCCTGCTAAAGACATGCCTGATTATCAAGCGATTGTTCGTGGAGAGGGATTCAAACAGATCATTTACCTTGAAATAAAAACTCTGGGAACTCCAAAAAGCACGAGAGAGGCGGTCAATTTACTTGTTAGGCAGATTCAAAATGACCCTGCATCCTATGGGATACTTGTTGCGCCTTACATAGCCCCTAGTTCAGCTGCCATTTGCAAGAAATCTGGAATCGGATATGTCGATTTATCTGGAAATTGTTCCATTGCTTTCCAACAGATTTTTATCAATCGAGAAAAATCGGGGAATCAATATCCTTTCAAAACGGGTCTATCATCGATCTACTCGCCAAAATCTGAACGTATATTGCGTGTTTTACTCGTTTACCCGTATCGAACCTGGAAAGCAATCGATCTTGCGAAAGAAGCTCAAGTCAGTCTTGGTATGATCACTCAGGTAAGCAAAAAATTGATTGAAGAAGAATGGCTGAAAAAGACGTCGCAAGGCATCTCATTAACCCAACCAGAAAATCTATTAGCAGATTGGAGCAATAACTACACCATTAAACGCAATGTCCAAAATAATTACTACTCAATGAAGCCGCTGCAAGATTTAGAAATCGAGATCGCTGATACATGTAGAATGATGAACATTCCTTATGCCTTGACTGGTTTTTCGGCGAGCAATCGTTTGGCCCCAATGGTCAGGGGTCAACGTGCAATGATATATGTCAGTCGGGATATTGATTTGGTGGCCGAAAAAGTTGGCTTGAAACCCGTCGAAAGTGGAGCCAACATCATTTTGATTCAACCATACGATGATGGTGTATTTTGGAACGCCAAGTCGATCGGTGATCTTGAAATCTCCGAACCGGTTCAGGTTTATCTTGATCTGAAACGTTACCCAGGACGTGGCGAAGAAGCAGCAGATTTTCTATTTAGAGAGGTGATTAATCCAAGATGGCAACAACTAAAAATGAATATGATCGCCTCTTAGTAGAGGCTGCGCACAGAGTACTTCTGGAAGTTGCTCGGCTTTTGTATGACTACCGAGACGGAATTGTGTTGGTAGGTGGTTCTGTTCCTGGATTATTATTTAACCAGGATGTTTCTGAACACATTGGAACAATTGATGTTGATGTCGCACTGGATCAAAATACCATCCAGGAAATCGGTTACCGCTCCATCATGCAATTGCTTTCCAAACGAGGATATGTTCAAGGGGATCAACCGTTTATTTTTTATCGTACTTTACAGGTTGACGATCAAGAGATCACTGTTGAAGTGGATTTCTTGGCTGGCGAATATGGAGGGACGAGCAAGAAGCACAGAACTCAGATCGTCCAGGATATGCATCCCAGAAAGGCGCGTGCTTGTGATCTTGCCTTTCTAAACCCTATTCAAATAACGATAGAGGGTACTTTGCCAGAGGGTGGAAAGGATCGGGCTTCCATTCAAGTTGCTTCGATTGTCCCATTTCTCATAATGAAAGCGCAGGCCTTGAATAGTAGGCTCAAAGAAAAAGATGCCTACGATATTTATTATTGTTTAACTAATTTTCCGAATGGGATGGATGCATTGGTTGATGCGTTCCGAACGTTTCCTGATCATCCCTTGATACATGAGGGATTAGCGATTTTATCTGAAAAATTTTCGGCCTCAGACTCTGTTGGCCCTGTATTTGCAACCAATTTTCTAGATGAAAATGATCCAGAAACTCGAGCACAGATCCAAAGAGACGCATATGAACGTGTGCAATATTTATTGAATGCACTTCTTACCTGAACTGCTAATCACCTACTGAATCAGAAGCCATCAATGGAGGGAGTTACGGCTCCCTCCATTTTCTTACCTTCCATCGATATGCATGGGCATTAATACGTATAAATTCTCCTCATCTCCTGTCGAATGGAGAACCACCGGTGTGTTGTGGGCATTCGCCTCAATGGTCACATTTTTGGTAGTAATGGCTTCCAAACCATCTTGCAAGAATTTCACATTGAATGCGATCTCCAATTCCTGTCCTTCAACCGTGGCTTCAAGCTCTATCTCACTGGCGCCGGTCTCATCGGATTCAGCCAACAGTTTGACCCTCCCTGTTTGATCAGCTCCGGGTTGAAGATGAAAGCGCACCACATTGCTCCCTTCACGAGCAAAGATGCTGGCCTGTTTGCAGGCTTTGAGCAGGTCTCCCGCGTCAAGGACTGCTATGGTCTTGTGACCTTTGGGGAGAATCGCCTGGTAATCGGGGAATTTCCCATCGATCAATTGTGAGACCATCTGCACATTTTCACAACGGAACACCACCTGGCTACCATTCGTGGGTAAAACAAGAGTGATCCTGGCTGTTTTAGTCGCATTCAGGATTCGCACCACCTCTTTCAACGCGGCAGCCGGTATGATTAACTGCTTCTTCGCGAACAGTTCTGGAAGGATCGCTTTACAGATAGCGAGACGGAAGCCATCCGTTCCGACCATGGATACGGTCTTTCCATCCATGCTCATCAAGACTCCAGTCAGAACAGGTCGGGTATCACCCATGGAAGCAGCGAACGCAACCTTTTGGATCATCTCTTTGAAAATACTTGCGTCCATTGAAACTCCATTGGTGATAGGGTACTCCGGGATGGTTGGAAACTCGGATGCATCAATCCCTTTGACGATCCCTTTATAGGTTCCGCACTTCAATGAAGCTTCCGGTTTCCCATTTACCGAAAAAAAGACTTCGGGATCTGTGAAGCTGTTGATCACATCGGTCAGTGTTTTGGCAGGCAAGGTCAAACCCAGGTCACCATCCAAATTGGCATCCATCCAAACCGTGACACACACGGTCAAGTCGGTAGCCGAAAGACGAAGCTGATCCTCATCTTTACTGAGTAAAATGTTCGATAAGATCGGT
Organism: Leptolinea sp. HRD-7; assembly: GCA_024363285.1. Taxonomy (GTDB): domain Bacteria; phylum Chloroflexota; class Anaerolineae; order Anaerolineales; family Anaerolineaceae; genus Leptolinea. Next base: position 434,998 of record AP024710.1, read on the forward strand.
AGGTTGGAGTGAGAACCAACCGCTCGTCCTACAATTGCCAGATTTTCAGAAAAAGTATTCTTTTGAACAGTCACTTTGCAGGTCATTCTGTATCTCCTTGTTGTTTTGTGTCAGACACGCAGGGTTTGAAATCCTGCGTGTCTAAGTTGGTTTAGAATTCGTCGAATAAATCGGCTGATGCACCACCATCGGGCCAATAAGCCTCGTCATCCCCTAAGCGAATTGCATTTTCGTATTGCTCAGTGAGGGAGCCTTCGTCATCATCCTCGTTCTGCGAGTTCATCAAAGCTCTGAGAATGGGTTGATCCGAGGTATAGGCACGAATGCAATTGCGCCAGAAAAGTACATCATCGTTCTGAAGAACTTTCTGGATTCCTTGCACCAAGTCGATTAAAAAGTCTTCTTCAAATCGATCTGGAGGTAAACCATGATCGGCCAGTGTGTGTGCAATTTCTTCAGCGATTTGTCCCCATGTGATTGAAAACGCTGGCTTTTCCATTGAAAACCCAGCATGCGCCAGAATTTTGGACACCTCGAAACCAGATTCAAGGTATTCAAGTTGTTGTAGTGTAGGTAGTTGATCCATTTTTATCTCCTGTGGATTATGAAAATCCCAACCCTTTTTCCTTCAGGGACACCCATCGTGATAATCCAATGACCAAATGGTCCAGGACTGACACATCCAAGAGCTTGCCGGCTTGGACAATGGCGCGAGTAACGCTGACATCTTCGGGACTGGGTGTGGGATCTGTGCTGGGATGGTTATGTGCGATCAAGATAGCCGCCGCGTTCCGCTGCAGTGCTGGTTTGAATAACTCACCAACCCGCACCATCGAAGAATTAAGCGAGCCGTGATATATCTCAATAACATCCAACATACGGTTGCGTGTGTCAAGCGGCATCACGACCATGAATTCTTGTTCACGATGCGCCAACATCGGCATCAAGATTTGAGCAGCATCTCCAGGTGAATGAATTGTTGGGCGTTCATCTTCTGGTTGAAGAAGCTTACGTCCAAGTGCTAAAGCCGCTTTGAGCCGCAGTGCAGTCAAATTGCTTATGCCCGGCACTTTAGCAATCTCATTCACATGTGCCTGGGCAATTTTCTGGATCGTGCCAAATTGTGCCAGCAGTTGTTCAGCAGACTCAATTTGATTTGAACCACCTATGATGACTGCCAGCAATTCAGCCAGACTGCATGCATCTGAGTACTTACTTACCCGGAAAGCCGGCTGCTCACGAACGGGCAGGTGCTTGAGCCGGGGATAGTTGTAAGTTTGAGGGTGTGCACTTTCTATAAGGTACGGTTGTAGATTGTTCATGTCTGTCTCCTGTGAAATGGGGGACAGACCCCCCCTGGAGGGATGCTGTCCGCCCCATTTTTCCCCTTGCGGGGTCCATTAGGGTCCTGTAATTTATGCGGTCGGATCGTATCCGGTTTCAAGAAATACCTTGCGGCTGATTGCTTCGCATTCTTCCCAGGTCATCAATTCATCGCGCCGCACACCTGGGTATCCAGGTGCGGGAGGTATGAGCCAGGGGTTTTCTGCAAGGTTCTTTTTTATCCTTTCAGCTTTTGCATCCAGAAAATGACGCAGGCCACCTTTTGTGCAGCGCCACCCCAATTCCTTGGTGTACTTACCATCCCAATTTCGATCGCGGTAAGTATTGCTGCCACAGATAGGACAAGGTGGCATCCCTTCTGGATCAGGCGCTCGTGCACCACCAGCTTGAAGATAAAAACGAACAGCATCAATCGCTTCGCAATAAGCTGCACCACAAGAGCACTCCTTGTTTTTATTGACCCTGTGAAAACGATGTATACTGCCCGAACCAAAATCAACCAGGTATTGATATCCCTGGATGGAAACGGATGACGTGAACACCGTAAGGTCTTCCCGGGTCATTGCACTACCATGCGCTTTTGGGATCCCCTGACTGCTTCTAACCGTACCTGCGGTTCTACTCGGAGCAAGTTCGGTCTTCATAAGCACTCTCCAGAAACCAATCCGCTGGAAGCGAGTGATCCTGCGGAGAGATATGGATTTCTAGTTCTCCTGGTTCAATCGTTTCACAGATTGGTGATTCTTCAGGATCATTCTCAACACGGACATCCCTCAAGTGAGGGATATGAACCACTGTAGTGCTGTCCTGATAAGGGCCACCGTAGCTGTTCTTGGTAAATGGCTCCAGTCCATTGAGCGCGCGTACCCATACTGTTCCAGGTCTTGGGCCTTTTCCCACTACCTCAACGGGAATGACCGCATCTCCATAACATGTACCGATTGTGATTTCAGCTTTTACCATGTGTTCCTCCTGTGTTCTTTCAATAGGAATGAGAAAGGACATGCCCTGAATGGCATGTCCTTCGTTGTGATTCACCGGTGCGTTTTCACTCTGGCTAAAATGGAATTTCGCTTGGGTCTACGTTTGGCGGAACCTGAGTATTTACTGCGGGTTCTGTTTCCTCCTGGTCTTCACGTCCAGAAAGAAAACGTACGGTCGAGGCGGTTACTTCGAATGAAGCGCCAACCTTTCCGTTGTTTTCCCAGATATGAGGGCCACCCGTTTCAGGATCGGGGTTTAGGCGTCCTTCCACTAACACCTTGCTTCCCTTGTGTAGGAATTCATTGCAGGACTCTGCTTGTTTTCCCCACACAGTGACACGGAACCAGGTTGTTTCTTTGACTGGTTGCCCATTCTGACCGTTGTAACGGCGATTCGTGGCCACCGATAAGGTAGTCACAGGTTGTCCGCCAGGGGTAAAGCGCATTTCGGGATCTTTTCCCAAATTTCCGATGAGGATAATCGTCTGGTACATTGTGTTTTTCCTTTCTCTTTGGAATGTGGTTTTTTTACGCTGCAACGGATGCAGGCGTCGGTGTGGCGCGTTGACTGGCAAGCCAATTGCGTAATTCATCCTTTGAAGCAGGAACTCTCCCGGTTTTCTCTTTGAATTGGTCGAATGCCTCCTGTTCGGAGACATTGCCATTCACGGAGACACCATCCCCATACTTGCGTACGGTAGAGGTGGTGGGAGGTATTGAATTTGCTTTCGAAGTTGGAATTGCCGTAGATGAGGTGCCATTGGATCGGTTTTGATCAAGGCCTGCGTTTTGAGCAATTTCCTTGTCATACAACAGATTGCCGAACTGTTCACCCAACTGGCGGAAGCAGCGCTTCAGACAGTCTGTGGCTGAACCTGCCAAGGCCATATCCAGAGCTTCAGGTGTATCGCCAGTGAAGACACAACGACCAAGATCGGCGTGACTGTATGTTTTTCCGTCCAGATCGACAGATACTTTGCCGGTGATATACACTAAACCGACTTCCTCGGTCTGAACATTCCCATTGGCATCCAGGGCAGGAACCTTGCGTTTTTCCTGTTGATTCCAGATCAGCACCTTTTTTTGCCAACGCACGATGACCGGATCACCAATCAAGTCAAATGACCAGGTAAATCCGAAGATACTGTTGGCTCGATCAATAACGTCGTATCCTTCCAGATAGGGGACGGATCCCATACCTGGCGCTTGGCGGCGTTTGACGCGAGACATATCCAATGGCTGGCGAAGTTCCCAGAGGATGCGGCTCAGCCGGTCGCTCAGGTTCCCATCATTTGAAGGGATGGTTTCATTCATGTGACTCTCCTTTTCTTGAGTTATGTGAATTTGTGGTTGCGCCGCTTCTAAAAGGCGGACACCTTCAATGTGTTTGCAGAGAATCTGAGGTCCCCGCTGCTGATAGTCCATACAGGTACACGCCCAATTGACCTCTTCAGAATCACCTTGAGATGGTCTCAATGTGACGACATACGGTAGCTTGTCGCCATTTTTGACCGTCCATTGGTGGGGATTGGTTCGGATGACCTGGAACTTGCCAGCGAGAATCGCAGATTGTGCACGTTCAGTACGTTCAATTTGTGCTTGAGTAAGGTCTTGTGTTTTTTGCATAATCCTCCTTGTGGAAATATCCGACGTTGAATAATGAATAGTCGATATGAAAGATCAACTCTTGGCTAAGCACCATGAGCGTCCCGACGTTATTTGCTACCCGTGAAAAAACACAGGGCAGAAAACGACAATGGTGAAGACTTTTTCTTCATCGCTGACATTTGCAGCCCTATTGATGTGAGAATATATGGGTGGGATGAGTCATTCATCCCACCCACAAAATTGTTTTCTCCTTGTAATATGAACCTTTTTGCTTCTCAGCACGCCAAGACGCCTCGTGGGAGGAAAAGGTTGTTTGTTAAAGTGCAAGCCCACTATCCGGGGACTATAGGAAACAAAATGGAGGATCACTCGCTCCCAATACCAATGGGAGCTTACGATGACAGTTCTCGAAATCCAGCTTGCTTTATGCAAGGGATCCGGACGTCATCTTGTGATCCTCCACGTACCCTAAAGTATTAAGAATTCACTTCAGGTCTGAACTCATCCATCTCTCTATTTTTTTACACGCGTAGGCCTTTTGCAGGTAATCCAAAAAGATAATTACCCATGCTCACCTTCGGTTTGTTGATCGGACGAGTTATTCAGCAGTTGCGTCAAATTCTCCAGAAGTAGATTCCATCTCACGTGAATCGTTTTCCGCTTCAATGTGCTTGCCAGTCGTAACTTTCTCAATTGATCTGGCTTTTTTTTCACTCGGTGCGGCAGCATCCAACACAATAATGCGCCTGGCGACTGTCTCTACCACGTTTCGGTCAATGAATACCTGGTTTTGTTTCAAATCGCATGCTTTGATATCCACCGTCAGGTCAGTACAATTCTTGGATTTCCGCGCTTTGTTGATAAACTCTTCCAAGCTTTCGCGGAAATCTCGAGACTGGAGGAAACCATGCACTCGCAATCGCATGCCGCGGCGAATATGGATCAGCCCATTAGCTCCGCCATTTACCCGGACGTTGATGTAATCACCAGCATCACGTTCCAAATCCAATTTCTTGGCAGGTAGATCACTGTCTCGATAGATCACCAACCGGAAGAACAGGTCATCCATAAATTTCCATGGATCACGTACCACGATTCCTTCTAGAACAACATCGTTTATCATCTGACCTCCTTGTTTATAAAACCTTCGTCATCTAGGGTTAAAAAGAAAATGCCGGACAGATCCCAGTGGGTTATGTCCGGCCAACGATAGAGAGAAATAAATATTCAGTTGTAATAAAAGTATAACAACGGAAAGGTAATTATCCTAGGGGGATTTTTTTACCTCTCATCCAGCGGGCTGCGCACCGCCTTTGGTCCGCGGTTGAGGACATGGGTATAAATCATCGTGGTCTTGATATCCTTGTGTCAGAGCAATTCCTGCGGCAGATGTTCTGAGCATTTGGCGCGCAGTACGTGGAGTGGAACAGGAATATCTAATTGCAGGACGTTTCGGTATGGAAATAGCAGGCATTGAGCGCCTGTTTTTAAGCAGAGGCAGAAACATGCTCGTCTTTCGCCAGATGGGTGAGGAAGGCCTCGATCTCAGCGACACCCATTTCAGCCGGATGGCGTTTGTTGTGATAGAGAATATAGCGACTAGCTCAGAGAACATAGGTTTTCTCTGTGCTGTAGGAATAATGCTTCAAGCGGATCGTGTCTTGGAGCTGATCGAGAAGTTTTTTAGGTTTTGGAGGGGATGTATTGGTCATAGATGTTTGATCTTGCAGAGCTGAGTGTATAATATTTCAAGATTATTTTTAGGCATAATTGCAGTATATTGCTAGTCCGTATAATTAATAGTTAGCCTGCTCTTGGCGCAACAATATTGGGTAAAATTAGTCACCAATTCCCTTTTGAAAAGTTGAGTACCGAAAATGGCTGAAAGCAACAATAACAACATCGAAGATTTTATTAGCGGCAGGCAAGTTCGTGCTACTCCAGAAGAAGTACAAGCCGTTCAGGTATTTTCAAGAATGCTTGTGGAAGATTATGGCTATCCTAAAAGCCATATTCAAACTCATCCACAATGGCGGGTTAAAGTTCGCCCATCCGACACAAAGAAAGAATACCCTGTTGATATTGCGGTTTTTGATTCCAGCACAAAAGAAGATGGAACAGAAATAATTATTGTCGAATGCAAAAAATCTAATAGGCGGGATGGGAAAATTCAACTCGAAGATTATTTGCGCTTTTCTAAAGCCCGTATTGGGGTATGGTTCAATGGCGCAGAAAAGTTATTCCTGAAAAAGACAGAAAAAGATGGCAAGGTTTTATTTGAAGAAATCCCTAATATTCCGAAATTTGGGGAAAGATTAGAAGATATAGGTCTTTACAAACGCAAAGACTTAAAAGTTGCTCACAATCTGAAAAGTGTTTTTCGCACCATTCGCAATTATTTAGCGGCTAATGCAGTTGGTATTACGCGAGATGAAGTTTTTGCCCAACAAATAATCAATTTGATTTTTTGCAAAATTTATGACGAACGCTTTACAAAGCCTGATGACACGGTAAGTTTTCGAGCAGGTGTAGAAGAAAAGCCCGACGAGATTCAGAAAAGGATAATAGAACTGTTTGAGCATGTAAAAACTCAATACAGTGATGTAATAGACCGAGATGATGAAATATTGCTGGATAGCAATACATTAACTTATGTAGTGGGTGAATTACAAATCTTTTGTATTACTGAAAGCGAACGAGACGCAATCGCAGACGCTTTTGAAACCTTTATAGGGCCATCATTGAAAGGTGGTCAAGGTCAGTTTTTCACACCACGAAATATAGTCAAGTTAATCGTGGACATGGTAAACCCAGCAATTGAAGAAAAACTGATTGACCCTGCTTGTGGTAGTGGTGGTTTTTTAATCGAAAGTTTGCGCCACGTCTGGAACGCAATAGATAATCGTGGAAAAAGTTATAAATGGCCAGAGCATGAAATTTTTGCTGAAAAGCAACGAGCCGCAATTAGAAATATTCGTGGAATTGACAAAGATAGTTTCTTGAGTAAAGTTGCAAAAGCATATATGGCGATTATTGGAGATGGGAGGGGCGGCGTTTTTTGTGAAAATAGTCTTGATAATCCAGAAAATTGGAAAGCAATTACCCAAGAGTCTATTCAACTTGGGCATTTTGATATTGTAGTAACCAATCCTCCTTTTGGTCAAAAACTTAAAATAGATGATTCTTCGATTTTACGAAAATATGCACTAGGGCATAAATGGGCAAGTAATAGAAAAATTGAAATTTTCACAAAAACAAGTCAGGTGCAAGCAAGTCAAGCCCCACAAATCTTGTTCATCGAGCGGTGTTTACAGTTATTGCGCCCTGGTGGACGAATGGGAATTATTGCCCCTGAAAGTATGTTTTGTAACCCAAGTCATCGTTACATTGTTCAGTATATAAAATCTGTGGCAAGAATTAAGGCTATCGTATCTCTTCCTGAAGAATTATTCCAACCTTACACACATGCTAAAACCTGTGCTGTAGTTATTGAAAAAATACCAACTGACCCAGAAAATGGGCATGAAATTTTTATGGCAGTTGCAAATTGGTGTGGACACGACTCTCGTGGCTTGCCAATTCCGCATGATGACATTCCAGATATTTTGATCAAGTACCTTGAATACAAGAAAAAGGGACACGCAGAATATGACCATTTAGGTTTTGTAATCAATGAGAAACAGATTAAGGATGATGTTTATTTGCCAAAATACTATAACCCCGAAATACCAAATAAACTTAAGGCATTAAGCGTCACACACGATTTATTGTCATTTGGTGAGTTAGTTCAGAACGGTGTTTTGCGTATTTCAACAGGTGATGAAGTTGGCAAATTAGCCTATGGAACAGGCAATATTCCCTTTGTTAGAACTTCTGATATTGCGAATTGGGAAATTAAACTTGACCCCAAACAGGGGCTGAGTGAAGATTTATATCAAAAATATAGCCGTAAGCAGGATGTCAAAGAAAACGATATTTTGATGGTAAGGGATGGAACGTATTTAGTTGGTACTTGCGCCATAATCTCAAAGTTTGACACCAAAATTGTTTACCAAAGTCATATTTATAAAATACGCTCTCTTGATGACGAAAAGATTCATCCTTACCTTTTGCTGGCAGTTCTGAGTAGTCCCATTGTAAAAGAGCAAATTTATGCGAAGCGTTTTACGCAAGATATTATTGACACATTGGGCGCTCGGATACATGAGTTAATTTTGCCAGTCCCCAAAGACAAAAAGAGACGTGAAGATATTATTGCCCAGGTCAAAAAAATTTTGGAACTCAAGCATAGTGCCAGAGACCTAACAAGAAAGGCTATTTTAGGCGTAGCGCCTAATAACAACGGAGACGAAAATTCAGAGTTCTTAACTTTGCAGTTTTAAATCTCTTAATTCAAAAAGCAGGCTAACATTGCGTGCAGCGGACGGGCGGGGGCATTCGCCCCGCCCAAAGGGATTCAGCCCCGAAAGCGGGTTCAACCTTTGGCTTTTTCTTGCCAAGTCCCCCGCCCGCCGCTAACGCCTGCCGTTAGCTAACATTAATGAGTTAAAGCCCTCAGTTTAGCCACCCCGGTTTGAGTGACAAGCACCTTGGGAACTACTGATGGAAACAGGATAGATAAATCTGCTGACACAGAGACCCGTACGGTGTTGTCTCCCCCACTGACCTGAATTCCTGTAACAAAGGCATGCACCCCTTTAGCGGATAAGCTGGCTGTATTTGAAGTCACATAAGCCTGAGCGTTCCCCCAGGTTCTTGAAGTGGGAACAAGACTTCCGGTATCTTGAAAAACTTGCTGATTGATCTCAGCGGAAGCGGCAACTGCCGCAGCGTCTGCTGCCTTTGCCACTTCTGAAATGGCATAAAAATACCGTCCGAGTTCAATAGCCAATGCCAGGGTAGGAATCATCACCAACCCAATGAATACCGACCAGAAAGTCATTGAATAGCCACGCCGATCTCGCCACAGCATATTACCAGCCTTCTTGCCGAAATGTAGAATCGGCACGGACAGTAAACGTCTGCCCTGGCAATCCCGGGAACAGGCTGGTCAGAGGAGCCATAAAGTTGGGTACACTGCCGCTGACTTGGATCTTTAGAATGCTGCCGGCACTTCCTCCAGGAGCCAAGACACTGACCGAAGTATTTTCCAGAATCCCAGCCTGGGCGATTGCGTCTCTTGCTCCACTCATGGCATAACAGGCTGGGCATTGCTGCGCCACGCTTCCCATACGCGCCCCATGCCTGGCTGCGGCTTGCACTGCCTGTTGGGCATAGACTAACATCCCCAGGTTGACAATCGCCAACATGACCATGATCGCAATTGGAGTTGTAATTGCAGCCTCAAGCAATTCCATCCCACGAGTGTCTTTTATAAATCTCATAATCCTCCTTGAGGGAAAATTGATCTGCCAGTTTTTGGAACATCCCCGAAGGGGACATTGCTGGCAGAGCATTGATTTGACTAGATTCTTCCAGCAACATCAGTTACGATGGCAGCGATATTCTGTCCCAGCAACCGGTAAGCGCCATAGGCGACCAGGACAACCACCGCAATGATCAATGCGACCTCAGTCGACTCGATTCCCCGGTTATCCTTTAGGAAACGCAATGCCAATCACCTCCTTCCTGCTTTAGAAATATGGATAGAGAACAAACAACAAAGTTCCACAAAAAATTGATACGACAAAAGGAATTTCCCTCTTTTTCTGAAGGCTCGCGATTACGCCCTGCACTCCACCGACAATTGATATCGGGATCAGAAAAATTGGATTTCCAAGAACCAGGGCGCCAGCAATAATCAGCTTGACATCCGCACCTCCCAAAACACCAAATTCCCAAAGCACCCACACGACAAGGATGAGAAGACAACTCAACGTTGCCGCAGGTTGAAAAATTGCAGCAAATGCGGACAACGTAAGAGCAAATGCTAGACGTTTTTCTCGGGGGTTGAAATCTGAGACGTGTGTCAGTGCAATCATCAACAATACTGGAGCCCATAAGCCATTAAAAAGGCCATACACACATGCACCAACCATCCCGCCAACGGTTAATGGCGTGGGGACCTGGTGGTTGCGGAGATCGTAGACCATACAGACAAAAAACAGTGCTAAAACGGCAAAATTAGCGATCAGAAGGCGCTCCTATCCATTCTTCATCGGTGCAAGTGCTTAAAAATCAAAGCTGGACTCACTTCTGCGCCCAGAAGGTTCTGTCCAGCCAACGATTGATCAAAGATTGTCTATTAATAATTATAATGACGGAATGAAGTTATCCAAGGTGGCCAATTTTTTGATGGGAGTAATAGCCACTTTTCCAGCTGTCATGGAGGTTTTATGATACATAAAGTGGAACTAATCATTCCGAACGAACTTATAAAGGAAATTGAAGTTTACGCAAAGGTCGAGGGAATCACTCTCAATGAGTTCTTGCTGTGGGCTCTTGGTGAAAAGGTGGGCGAATTACGTGAACGGCGAGGGGTTAAGAATCTACTTCGAGTTATTCCAAACCAAGGCACTGAAAAAACTCCCTTAGATAAAGCTACACCTCCCACATATCCTCAAAAACGACTTCTGAAAGCCGAGGAGGTTGCGAAATACCTAAGAATAAGCAAATCCGGTGCCTATCGGTTGATGCGAACTGGTGAAATACCAGTTGTGAGATTTGGTAAAGTAGTCCGCGTAAGAGAGGAAGACATCGAAAGTTTTGTATTGAACACAAAAGCATAATCCAGACATTGCGGATTAGCCTAAAATAATTATCCCTACTTTCAAGATTAATACCGAGGCTAACAATATCGGCAAACCCGGTAAACGGTGAAGCATGATTTTCTGTTCCCGAACCAGAGATATCAATCCCGAAGCAATCACAACGATTAAGTGAATAACCAGAATCGACATGATAAAGAAAATCCCTGGCCACATAAGACAGATCGTAATTGCACTAACGGCATCCGCGCCACCCCACCACTTCAATTCCCAGGCAGCCCAGAAGCCAATGATTGCCAAAGCTGAAAGTGGTGAAGATTGAATCGAGAGGAATGCTCCCAAAAATAGCAATGGGAGCCAGGTGATTATTCGGCTTAATTCTTCCCAGCCAAATGCTTGAGATATTCTATACCGTTCACTAACAGCTGCAACTAAGACAGCAAGAAGGACTAATGCCCAGTCTCCCTGCCAGATCCGATAAAGGCCTGCGCCAATGAGAGGAATAACCACCCAGGCGCTGTGAGGTATTTCACTTTTTCGAATATCGAACCAAGATACGATTCCCAACCAGGTTACAACAAGGCCAAAAATAATCCAATCCATAAAAATTAGTGGGCAGAGATTGCCACCTGCAAGGAGCAGAGAAAGCCCACTCTCCTTTCGTTATAATAATTTGACAGAGCGTAAATATAACAGTACACTTGTTCTACAAATGATATGTCGAACCAGTATATGTATCGTACATACAAATACCTCCTTCGCCCTTATACGGAACAGGTAAAGAGCTTGGACTTTTTGCTTTGGCAGTCCCGGCTTGTTTACAATGCCGCATTGCAACAACGCATTAACACCTACAAAGAAACGGGCAAGGGCGTAGGTTACGGAGCACAGTGGTCGCATTTTCGAAATGTGCGCCACGATAACCCTGACACGCTTGGAAAGCTGAACGCTTCTAGCCTTCAACACTTGCTTCGCCGCCTGGACAAATCGTTCGCTGGATTCTTTCGCCGCTTGAAAATAGGGGAAAAGCCTGGGTTTCCTCGTTATAAAGGATCCAGTCGCTTCAATAGCCTGGAATACACATATAACGATGGCTGTAAATTGCGACAGGACGAGAAAGGGCGCAAGTCGTTTTACGTTCAGAACGTTGGTGAAATGCGGATGTGTTATCACCGGGCCATTCCGACCGATGCTGAGATAAAACACATTGTCCTCAAGCGGGTTGGTGAGCGGTGGTATGTTTGCTTGATGCTCAAACTGCCTGATACTGGTATACATCAGGTACAAACAGACCAACAAATCGGTATTGATGTTGGTTTGAAAAACCTTGCTGCCCTCTCTACTGGCGAGTTGATTGAAAACCCTCATTGGCTGCGAGAGAGTCTCGCGAAACTGCGGAGGTTGCAACGTCACGCCTCTCGACAGGTCAAAGGGAGCAACCACCAGCGAAAAACCTACCACCAGATTGCTCGCTTGCATGAGCATGTTGCCAATCAACGGGCAGATTTTTTGCACAAGATCAGTAATCGGCTCATTGCCGGGAACGACCTGATAGCGATTGAAAACCTCTCTCCGAGATTTATGAACCGAAATAGGCATCTTTCCCTGTCTTCGCACGATGCAGGGTTTGGTCTGTTCCGGCAGATGCTTGAATACAAGGCTGAAAGTGCCGGGATCCAAGTGATTGCCGTGAATGCATCCAACACAACTCAAGCTTGCAGCGAGTGCGGGAGTATTGTTCCAAAAGGTTTGTCGGTTCGTGTTCATGCATGTCCTAATTGCGGTTTGGTTCTCGACCGAGATATAAATGCGGCTCGGAATATCCTAACCATGGCTTTACTACCTCCGCTCGGACGGAGCGGTCAGGCGGTAACGTGGGCGGTTGCGCCGTGCGTTGCCTGAGAAGCTGTCGGCTTTAGCCGATAGAGAACGTCACAACACCTCTTTTCCTACGGCTTGATCTGCCCTTCGATCCGTCGAATATATTCAGCGCCACTTGCACAACCGCTTGAAAAATTGGCTGCAATGCTATTCCAGCTGTTCGGATTTCCGGTTTTTCGAAGAGCTTGATAAACACATCCGGCGCCGGCATGATAATTTGCGAGAACCAGACGCCAGTAATCGTCATAACTTAAAAACCCAGCTGGTTGTTTGCCGGTTGCCAGATTGAAAATCCTGGTCGATTGCAAACAACTTGCATTGAGGGTTTCAGTCAGAACTCGTATCGCTTGGTTTCCTTTTTCAAGATCAACACCCCCTGGACAATTCGGGCAGGTGGCCTCGATATCTCGTAAAACCATTCCGCGTAATAGGTATTGCGTTGAAGAATCCAGGAATTGATATTGGGTAGTACACCCTATTTCACCGTATGTTTGCCGGCAGATGGTTTGGAAATAAGCCGGTCGCCACATCAAAACAAGATCTGCACCATATGTAGTCATCTGACCTAACCCAATCTCACCTAGCGTCCAATTTGCCGCTGGCCAGAATTGCGATTCAACAGCAATGACAGCTTTAACTACCTTTGGAGGTAACTCTGCGGTCTGAGAAGAAGAGAGAATCACCGAGTCAAATTGATTCTGCCAGGTGAGCACCTGGTCTTTCGTAAGTTCGATTCCACAACCATTTGCGGAGCCATCAGGATTCAACCCTCGTGCTGGGCAGGTAGCGCCATCGACTAATCCGGATGACAATAACTCGGCAGCCAAAACATCATAACGGTTAGCAGTAGCTAGGTTCGTATTCCCCATCACTGGCATTAACCAATCAGGGATAGAAGTTGGGGTTAAGCCATATGCCATCTGGCAGATTCCACCGCTATCAGCCTTCACAGATGTTGTTTCCCAACTGGCAGTGGTCATCACGGTAAGGGCGGCAAGTAGAATTCGAATTACGGGCGACCATGCACGGGATGCCATGCCACCTCCCAAACTACGCTGGGTGTTCGATATGTCTGGCCAAAATCATCCGTCAAATCAGCCCATGCGGTCCAGATACCCTCTTCTGTGGTGCCAAAATTGAGATCTCCTGAATTTTCAGGAGTCACAGACCAGGTTGAGCCATTGCGGTTCAAAGAAAATTGAGCTCCCGATGGTGTCCGGACTCGTACCAAAATAGAATAAGGTGGAACACCACCTGTTACCTCGCCAGTTAGGGTCTGTGCGGGTTGATCCAGGCTAGGAGCAAATAACAGTAAACGCGCATATGTGACCGCTATTGTCCCGCGAAGTGGTGCAATCACAATAACCGTGACTGAATCGCTAGCAGTTTCATACTGATTAGAACAGGTGATTGTATAGGTGTGCGTTCCAGTCGGGACTCCACTCATAGGCTGATTTCCAGCTATGACCACATTCCCAACCCAGCTGTCATTTGAGCTGGCTGCTGAACAATTGGTCGCATCGCGACTGATCCAACTCAGGGTAAAACTTGCGGGAGAAATTAATGTCAGAGGACCATCGGTGTTATTAACCTTCAAATCCACTGCGGGTGGATTGTAGACAATGACAGTGACACTATCTGAAGCGGAACCAATGGGATTGGAACATGTCAACGTATAGGTGTAAATACCGGTGGTAATGCCAGTGTAATTCGTCGAGCCGGACTGACCCTTCGTTCCATTCCAGCTTCCTGAGGCAGTACAGGTATCTGCGTTACTGGATGTCCAACTCAATAGATATTGAGCGGGAGAAGTCAGGCGGATTGTTCCATCCTGGTTATTCACTTTCAAATCCACACTGGGCGGGAGTGAGCACCGAATCGTTTTATTTGTTCCTGACAAATCAAACCAGGAGGAATTATAGGGATTTTGACCCTGAACGCGTATGGTGTGTTGAACATTGGGCAAGATCAATCCCCATAAATCTTGAGTGAACCCACAAGTGCCGCCCGTGCATGTTCCGGTCAGATCCGCCCTGTACTGGTTAGCGACTCCATTCACTACCAAATTACCATCTACCAGGATGCGGTAATTGATATCCAACCCTGGAGCGGCATCTTGCATCACCCAGCCGTAAGCCCGACATTGGGATTGAGGAACCGTTCCAGAGGCTCCGTCATGGTAGCCAGTAAAGGTATCTCGATAAGCCCAGATTAAAACGAAATCTTCAAAGTCGTGGTCATAACCGCCATTACTATTATCTTCATCCCAATCCCCCCAACATTGTGGAGTGCCAATTATGGTATCCCCGGAAGCGAGGAATGCTGTCATTAAACTGGTAAAGTCTCTACCACCAGCGCTTGGGTTGTAGTTTTGCGAATAGAAGTAATTTGGACAAAAGTAATCGTGATGAGGTGTTTTCCAACCCACATGCGGGTTAGCACACCCCCCTGAACCGCAGTTACCTCCATAACAATCACAACCTCTGATCTGGATCGTCTCACCCGCTGCAACCGTGATCGGGGTCAGCACTGTTTGATTGTTAATCACATCCATATAGGTGCAGTTCTGCCCTACCCTGCAGCCATTACGGATGAAGTAATAGCGCGAAAAATACCCTGGTGAGCTTGAGGTGATGACATTCCATAAAACAATTCTTCCAGCTCTGGGGAATGTGATCGAAACGGGATTTCGATTATAAGAAACGATAGGATGGCCATAATCCGCCAGCGCAGAGATCGTGATCACTAAACCAATCACAATGGCAAGGATAATTCCCAGAAGTGTTTTCTTACTCTTCATCAGATTTAAGTAAAATTTTTTCATTGGACAACCCCAGCGGATGCAAATACCCGAACGGTTTTCAAATCGATTCCGAAAATGTTCAGAATCGTCCATTGGATTGGAACCTCCAAATAGACTCCAACAGCAGGTTCATTACTAGACCAATCACTCAATCCACTTCCCAAGCGAACTGGACGAGGTGGAAATCCGGAAATCGTTCCTCCAAAAGGATCAGGCAGAACCCGAATTGACGAGGTGTACCCAATAATTCCACGCGCTTGCATAGCAGAATTAACTACGTTTTGGGCTTCATTACTGGCCACGGCTTGATCTAGTTGGAGAAAGCCAGTAGTGAGAACAGTATCCCAGTCCCTTCCTCGGGATGCTCCTGCAAGTGCAGCCTCTTGCGCCACAGAATAAGCCCAATTACGTGCCGCATACAGCCTGTAAATATCCACGAGCCCACCTGCAATCACTACAAGCACGAGGATGGATAATAATCCCCACACTGCGGATTGTGCTTTTCTTTCAATAATCATCCCATTTCCAGTAAAAGCTTTTAAAGGTAATGGGATCATGGATACCGCTCCACGATTCCCCAATGCTGAACCCGTATTGTCATGATGGGTTCAGAGAGGAAGGGAATATCTGCCTGAAATGGTGCTGAAGCCTCCAGGATAAAAGTAGTTCCAAATGGGCTGCCTGAAAGCCAGGCAGAACTCCGAGGAGTGCCGGCAGCATCAAAAACTTGAATGGTCGTAGCCTCAATCGTACCCATCACATTTTGGTTCGTCCCTTCTTGAATCAAGTTCTTTGCATAACTCCATTGGGTAGGATCTAGGGATAAAGCGCGAACTGCTGCGCCGGCACTGCTGTCCAATGCCTGCCTCATGGCCACTCCACGGCTGAGTTCAATACCACCAAAAATTACCAGTGCAAGCACCATCAGAACTAACAAGGCTTCAACTGCTGCCTGCCCCTTAGAATCTGATTTAAGACCCAATTTCGGCGTTGACATCATTGAACTTGACCTTTAAAGTGGAAAAGACTTCCCAGAGCGCGCCGCCAACCAGAGCGATGAAGATCGCCAGGACAACGATATACTCTACAACGCTCTGTCCATTTCGATCATGCAACATATTTCCTCCTCTCCTTGGAACGCTCCTCTGCACTCTTACAGAGGAAGCGGAGTGTTAATGTGTGGTAGCTGGCCTTCTATCCTGAAGACCAGCTACCAGGTTTGCTAAAAAATTATGGGTGTGCAGCCGGCACAGCGATGCTGTTAATCCAGTCCGCAATACTGCCGCCTTGGGTACCGATATTGCTCAGGATGGCCCAGATAGCCACTGCTCCCAAGACAACGGCGATCGCCAGAACAACAACAAACTGTGGAATTTCGGATGCTTTCTTATCGAACAACATAAACAGGCTCCTTTCCCTCGCACTATGGGCGGGGGTTTTGAAAAATGGGCTGGTACGCCCCCATCGCGGAGCGATAGGGGGTTAGAAACCGCCGCCAATCGACACCCCGGAGAGGGTTTTCAGGATGCGGTCAACGAGCGGGTAAAACAACAAGATAACAATTGGACCAAGGAGAAACGGCATAGCTAGTAAGGTGATGCGCAGGGGCAAACGCTGCATCTGTTCCTCGGATTGGTAACCGATCTCTTCGTTCAATTCTTCGATGACACTGGCAATCGCTTGATCAACATCGGAGACTCCCCCGGATTGTTGAGCAGCCTGGACAC
Organism: Leptolinea sp. HRD-7; assembly: GCA_024363285.1. Lineage (GTDB taxonomy): Bacteria > Chloroflexota > Anaerolineae > Anaerolineales > Anaerolineaceae > Leptolinea. The sequence continues at coordinate 452,051 of AP024710.1, forward strand.
GTTGTACAACGCGAAGCAATTGGGGAGATTTCAAATCGTCAGCTAACTGGTTAAGTAAATCCAACCCACTGCGAGCAGAACTACCCTGCAGCCTTTTTTGTAGACGTTGGTATACAACTGAAGTTTCGACGGTCGTCTTTGCCAAGCTCTCCAATCCAAGCAAGAGCGAACCTTGCAGACTCATATGCAGACGCACATCGATCAGAAACTGTCGAATTTGTCCGACCATGAACCGTTTTCGCTGCTGGATCAAATATCGTTTGGCTAACCACACCAGACCTGGCAATGCCAGGAAACCCATCCGGATGCTGGGAAGTTGCGGTCCTAAGACTGCCAATAGGATCAGTCCAATCAGGGCTGTACCCGCATAAAGAGCTCCCCATGGAATATCGCCGAACCCCAAAATTGCTTCTTCTGTTCTTTTCTCGTCGCTTTGATATTTGGTCCCGAGTCCGAGAGCGTGTAAACGTCCACGCTTTATCGGACGGCTAAGCCTCCTTCCTGTTTCAAATAAAATGGATATTACGGTATTGGCAATCATGCCCACTCCGATTGCCAGACTAAAGCCCACCACAAGGGAAAAGGTATCCATTCCTAGACCTCCCCAAAACTCAATTGGTAGACTTCGTACTCAAAATACAAGCTGGCTAGCACGACCCCACAAATCATGACTGCCAATAACACCCGATGAGGTGCATCTTGCAGGAAAAAATCACGCCAGGCTGGGGATAAAACTACGAAGGACACGGAAGCGGCAACTACACCTTGTAGCAGTCGGATTGTTCCACGAACAAGCGAAAGGGTCTGACGAGTCTTGGAGCGTAGCAGTTTTTGTCGGTGAGCTTCCTGTTCCAGTGAGACAAGCAACTCGTCCTGAATTTCTTCTGTCAGCTGAGCATTATTGGCAATCAAAGCCGACAGCCTTGATGTGACATTTCCGGGTAATCCTTTTAATGCCTGTGCCGCCTGGGCAGGGGGTTGATGCATTCGTAAGCGGCTTGCGACCTGCTCGATGGCGTGGTTCATCACGCCCATAGGCAATTTGACCTTCATCAAAGCATTCAAAAGAGAGTGATCTACACTCATCAATGATCGAATTTGCAAGGCAACCGATTCCGCATCCTCGTTGATTTGTGCGCGCTCGACCTGTTTTTGCTGAAAGTTGATCCAAATCAGGATGATCAAACCGATCAACAGTACAAGAGGTGAGAGCATAAAATCGTGGACTGCTATTGCTAACCCAGGCGTGGCAATCAATAAAATTAATCGCTTCCAATCCAACTCATTGTGTGCCTGGTAAGGCTGTTCTTGAATAACGCCCATCGCCCGTAGCCGGCGTCCTGCCCAGGATACAAATGTCCTGCGCCAGGTTTTCACTATGATTTCTACGCCAGATAACAGCGTATTGTATAAAGCCAGAAAGATACCGCCCGCCAGGAACACTGCTCCTGCATCAATTAAGAATTGAAACGGACTCATGCCTCTTCCTCCGGAGAACCTTTTATACGATCCAGTCTGGTCCAGTATCCGCGCGGAGGCTTTGGAATACCTAACGCCCTGCAGCGCTTTTCAACGGCTTTATCAGAAACTCCGTATAAGGCAGCAATCTGAGTAGTTGGAATTTCCCATACCAACTGCCGTAATTCTTCTGGATCAATGATAAATTTCCGATCAGCCAACCTTCGGCAGGAATCGTTATGGTAGATCCGCCGATTTTTATGAGAAAGGGTGACTTTGAAAGGTTCTCCGCAATATGGGCAAATCAAAATTACCGCCTTATGATCCGGGTCATGTGAAAGTTTGCCGAGGGTTGTCAGAACTAGATTCTCAATCGTCAAGTTTTGCGGATTCCCATCCTTATAAATAACAATCTCAAATGAACGAAGCCACCGTCCTAAGCTGACTGACATCAGATGCCGGCTCAAGATCACCTTTCCATCTTTTCTGGCTAAAGGGTGATGACAATCCTGGAATTCCTGCTGTCCGGTTTCAGGATTGACGACTGGATGTATATCTTTGTGATAATCACAAGGTTCCATAAGTCACTCCTGGCCAATTAATATCGACTTATCCGGGTCATCGTTTGTGGAGATGATTTGCCAGCATAAAAAACCATACATTGGATAAGTTGGCGGTTCCCAACCATAACGAATAAACCCGTTCGTGAGTCCAGTTCCCACATCATCCAGCACAATCATGGTGTCAATCATTTGCGCCAGGTGGCAATAATCAGACTCGCAATCCTCCCAATAAACGCCATTTTGAGTGACATAATCACCTTTCAGTTGAACTCCAATCAACTGGCCTTCTTGGATAGGATGGGAAATCAATGAATATGCCGGTTTTCCAGAAAATTGAATTTCAGTAGCCGCCCAGGTGAAGCTAAGGTCACCGTCTGCTTCGAGATAGTAGACTTTCACCAAGCTCATCGGTTGAATAAAATCGATCTGTTTGGTTTCACCAGCTACCCCATAAAAACGCCACGTTCGTTCTTGCCGGATAAAACGCAATCCTTGCCAGGGGGCATTCCGCAATTTGCTCTCGATTTCCTCGTTCTTATGATTAACATCTTCGAAATAATCTACACTTGATGGTGCTGGGTCCACCTTCATTAAGGCGTTCAGGTTCCCAAAAACAAAAACCAGGCATCCTACGACAGCAAGTAGAAATACAATGACAAGGATCCACTTTAAGAAGCGGTTCATTTCATTCCCTCCAACTGGTGATAGGCTTGTTCAAAGACAGGGAGGCTCTCATCACCTTCTGCCCGGTAAAGGTAGTTCAAACAATAATCACCTTTCGCATTAATTCCCTTAATCGTGGCGATGGCCTGTAAGGTGCGTTGAACTCTTCCTGATCGGTTGACCCTTCCCATCAAAGCAATAACATCCAATCCCATCGCTACCATCGAGCGAACAGCAGCTAATCCCAATTCCGGCGCTGCAGCCAGGGCAAGTTGTTCAAGGCGCATCAGGGACTCTTCTATCGTCCCACCGTGAATGGTTGTCAATGCTTTGCGCCCCAGGCAGGTGGCTTTTAAGAATTGCAGTGCCTCATTTCCTACCACCTCACCCACCAGGATGGCTGCCGGGTTCATACGGGTATAAATAACGTTTAGGACCCAATCCAAGGTCACGCCAGGTGTGCCAGGCGATAATTCAGCTGGAGCTACAGTACGCAATAAAAAAGGGTGCTGGATTTCCAATTCCCGAAAGGTTTCCAGCGCAGCAATCGGTGCAGATACAGGCAAGAAACCCGAGAGAGCGTTGAGTAAAGTCGTCTTGCCAGAACCCATTTCACCGGCAATCATCAGGCTGCCAGCCAGGTTGGCTACCATCCAGGCTAGAAATCGATCTGGTGCGTCTTTCAGAGATTGGATCCGACAGGTCAGTTCGGACCTGGTATCTTTTTCGGCAGGGTTGGTAAATGTCTGCAGCAATCCGATTGATGTCGGATCACATTTGGCAAAAGTGCCAGTCTGCTCCATTTCTTCTAATGTGCGAACACGCCGTCCGAAAGTACGGATATTAATAGCAGTCCCCTCAGTTGACAGGCGTGGAACGATAGCGGTAAACCGTTCTCCGCCTGGCAGATCAATTAACACAGCCGGGCGATCTCCGCGTAAAGTAGCGCCGCCTTGATCAGCAACATGCACAGCGAGGTTTTCGAAATAGCTGTCATCAGCCAGTTTCCCCAGATGATAAAAACTCCCATCATATTCCACAGCTACCACCCCATTACGCACAAAGATTTCCTCCACGTAGGGGTCACGCAGCAACTGATCGAGTAATCCCACCCCGGACAATGCATCCGTGATAATTTGTGCATTGCGATTGACGGAACTACGATTCTCACCCTGATCAATCAAGATAGAGCGCACCTCATCATAGAAACGACGACGTTTTTCTGAGTCTGCTTCTCGCCAGCTGGGTGGGTTGATTCCGCGCTGTACCAATTCCTCACGGACCCGTTCAATCAGGAGCAGATCGGATTGGTTTAAGGGCTGAATGGTTGGTGGAGCGGTTGGATGGATCATGGAAGTGCCAGGGTTGACCATAACAATCCACCTTGTTTTTTACTTGCTGCAACCGCAGTGAGAATAACGTCCACATCTTTCGGCTCTACTGCCAGGGTAAGGATTTGGACTTGTTCGTTCTGAGGGCTGCCACCGAACGTTGAGTTATCCTCACTCTTCTGATTGGATTCTGCAGCGACACCTTGTGCATTGCGGACATCTACTACCAAAACACTCCTGGCGATGAGCTCGACCTTGAAAGTAGATTGATCGTTGGCTGAAATCGCTGTGTTCTCAGGGTCAATTTTCTCGGGAAGCACTTGATACAAATTGACATGTTCTCCGATTCGAATTTGTCCACCTACTGCAGAAACAGGTTCAACCGGGATTGAGAGAACTTCATATGCTGTATCGGCCAGTCGAAACTGCGTGACTGGCACCGCATTTGCCTGAGCAACCGGCAGTTCTGCCGGCAAAGAAACCGTGCTGATCTTTCCTTCCAGATCCTGGGTGGATTGGTAATAGGGTAAAGATGCCATCGTGCGAGGCATCTCGCGCATTTGAAACATGTCTGCATCTAGAATTGCGTATGCAGGGATTGCATTGATGGGTACTGGTACCTGATAAGTGGAAACTTCCTTCAAATACAGATTGCGTCCATAGAAACCTGCTCCCAGGGCAACAACAACGGCAATTACACCGATAATAAATTGAACAGTTCGATTCATTAATTCCTCCGTTTCCAGCCGGTATATGCTTGTTCTAAAATGGGATCAGCCAATCGTGGATCGAGTGACTGAGCCCATGTTTCGTTGTAAGGCAACACAATCGACACCCCGGTTTCTGCACGATCAGAGACCGATTTAGCCATGTTCAAGACTAAATGGTGCGGTTCTGAAACCTCGTTCATCAATCGTCTGGCTTGTAATATGGCATCATCGCGAGGAGAGGTAACCACCAGGTTGATTAATCCTGGCTTGGGTTTCGACAATTCCGAGAAAAGGGGATGCCCGGGAAAACAATCCACGACAAAAAGTGTGTGTTTCCGTTGGATCTCGGACAGTAGATTTCGAACCCCTTGCGGGTCTTCGCTCCAAAGGACATCAATGGTTCGGCCATCCATCGGGTATAAGCTGACCCCATTCCAAAGAGCAGGCTCTGCTTTATGCGTGGCAATGGTAAAGAATTCAGGAAGGTCGGGTGAAATTCGAGCGTGCAGTGCGCTACCGCCCATACTAAGTTCAAGCAATGCCGCTGGCAGTCCTGTATTCCTGACGAATCGTTTACAAACAGCCATCGCAAGGGTTGTTTTTCCCACTCCTCCAGACCAATTCACCAAATTAATCTGACGGGCTGGTAGAAACGAGACTTGTTTGGCACTGGTCAACCGGGCTCGCCCTAACCATTCAGCCTGGTCTATTACAAAATTGTCTTGAGTAACCACCGGGATCCCACTCTTATCCAGCGCACTATGAAGTATCTCTTCAGATACGTCTGATATTGGGAGCAGGTCACCGAGAATAACCAGGTGTACTCCAGACAGGTTCTGTAAAACACCACGAGTAGAGAATGCTTCCCGTACTGAGAGATTGTCAGTCTGGGAGAGTGCTTCCAATACTTTTTGATCAGGTTGGTGAGCCCCAAGCAAAATATCAAGAGCCGAATTCCGTTTCAAATTAAAGGAATTTCCAAAACTAAATTTCATGTTATTTTTCGTCTCCTTGGATGTTTTTTGATGGGTGGGCCAAATCTGCATAGATTGCCAGTAAAACCGCAATAACCAAAAGCAAGGTGGTTAAGACCGTTAAAATGGTTCCAGCAAGTGAACCGCTACCCAACTTGATATACACGATCGATAAACCACTAATCCCGGCAATTCCAATGGACCGAATCCACATCAAATTGGTCAGAATGGCAGAAACAAATACACTCAACACCGCTAACCAGACTAATTCGTCTTGGACAGCAAATGATTTCATGAGTAGGGTGATACTCAAAGCCAACGCAAAGCACATGTTTGAAAAGTTCCGCGCCATGTTTTTCACCAGAGTCCAGGAATCAATCGCCAAGGTACAATCCGCATGTAGCAGGCATATCCGTCAATCATTTTTTCTTCTCGAAGGATTCGCCAACATTGAATGAACGTCAGAGCAACAGATAAAAGAATGGCAGTGAACCAATCTGGAAAACTGAAGACCATCATTGCCCTGAACACCAGTTCTCCTAGATACATCGGGTGACGTAAAAACCGATAGGGACCACGACTGGTCAGGCCACGATCCGCAGGAGCAACCCCAAAACGTGATCCTAAAGTGATGAGAGACCACAAGATCAATGAGTAGCCAGCCAGGGCAGGTATGAGCAAATACCACTCGCTATGGCTGGAAGTTGTGAATGTGGGCAAGGATGCGGCGATCATTCCGAGCCATAATCCGGTGCGATCATATTGTTTCGCCGGTGTTCGCCGGGTGTAGAAGAAAGCTAATAACCCGTTATGAATCGCAAACAGCCAGGCCAGGATAGAAGGATGCTGCCAGGCTGCCAACCCGGAAATAAGCGTGGCAAAAAGGAAGAAGCCAAAACCAACCAGGTCACGTATGCGATCGGAATGTTTCCGAATGCAATGGAGGGGATTGGTGGCCATTACATCGCACCTAGATTCTGGACAATTGGCCATCCTATTACAGCCAGCAACGTCACCAGGAATGGCAGGAAATAAAAAACCACCATTGGGATTACCAGTTCGGACCCCACTTTTTCTGCTCGCTGCTCAGCGGAGCCAATATAATCAGCTGCAATACTGGTTGCCAGCTGTCCCATCAATTCCTGTTGGGCAGTACCGCGTCGGATGAATTCCAATTGAACAGACATGCCGATCAATTCTGGGAGATGCGATTCCTGGGCTTCGCGTTGCATTTGCTCAATCAGATCACGACCTTGCGCCATCTGAAGAACCCACCGCATCCATTTGCCTACCAAGCTTTGCGCTTGAGCTGTCCGACGCAAGGCTTCTTCCATCGAAACATTTGCAGACATCTGGGCTGAAACTAGCTGAACAAATTCTGGAAGTTGAGCAATAAACTGACGGCGATAACGACGGGCAACCCCGCCCATAGACATAGCAGGATATTGAAATCCAACCAATCCACCTACCAATGCAAATACTGGTTCTGCAGTGGCTACCATCCCCAATCCAAACCCTGCTACAGCTAAAGCCACCCGCAGAGAGGTAAATTGCACTTCGTTCCAATCGTTCCAGCGATCTCCGATGTGAGCCCAATACAGATCTGCCCGTGTTTTCCGTAAAAAACCAGCTGGCGTCCATCTAGATACAGGCTTGTCTAGTGGAGATAGGGATTTACGCCATCCGGTCAGGATAACGCCATCTGCTGGCGTAAGAATCTCAGATAACCGGCCTGTGGGTGCTGCAGGTGCAAGTTCAAGTGTCAGGTAGATAACCAATGCAAAAACAGCGATTCCGATGAGATAAATGAGTGCTGTCATCTACACTGCCTCCATAATCATGGAACGGATAATGAAGTACCCACCCACCATGGCTGCCATCGTGCCACCAATTACAATTTGAACAGGGAGGGCAGTTAACGAGGAGCGCACCATTGGGTCCTGACTGAGATAAATCAGGATGAGGATCAAGACAGCTGGCAGGACTTTTGCAGAAACCAGCGAATCGCCGGCTTTCGCTTGGGCACGATTCCGTGCAATCAGGATTTGCTGAACCCGGCTTGAGATATCCATGAGGACTGCGGTGTAGGCTCGTCCGCCTGCTTCGGTATATCCTTCCAACAGTTGAGCTAGATTGGCCAGGGACACAGAAGGGCTACGCGATGCCAGACTTCGCAATGCTTCCACCCTATCTTTGATTCGCATTTCTGAAGCAGTGAGAATAAACTCTGGGGTGAGTGGATTGGTTTTTTCTATCTCCAAGGACTCACCGACTTGTTGTAAAACATCGGGTACAGATCCACCAGCGAGTAGACCAGCAGCAGTCCGACCAATAGCAATTGGGAGCAGCTGGTCAATATTCCGACCACGACTTTTCACTCGATCATCCAACCATGCGCCAGGAATGTAAATTAGGATTCCACCAATTACAATTGCTGGCAGACCGGGGAGGAACAACCAGGCAATGACCATGCCGCAAACACCAGCAGCGATGCGCAGTAAGCGGAAGGTTACGGATTTGATATTTAGACCGGAGGCTAAAAGTTTATACTCCAGCGATTTTTGATCGAGGCTGGATAGAGTTCGGGCTGAATCAACAGTATACAAAGCGGATAATCTACCCGTTTTGATTTGCTTTGGATACCATAGTAAGAGCACCAAAGTAGTGGATAAGAGCCCAACCACTGGAATTAATATCGTCATAGATCCTCCAGGTAAGTTTAAAAACAAAAGCCAGACACTCGTGCTTATGCGCCTTTGACGTGCGCATCCAGCAGGTAGAGTCCGGCTAACGATTGAAAGAATAAATAATTAAGTTGTCAGATTAGATTGAGTATAGCAAGCGAAAAAGGCTTATCCTAGGGGGACAATAATATTTGTCTCGTTATTTTATTTAGAACTATATAGGTTGAGAAATTGGCAAGAAAGAAGGCACACCATCTATGAAAGAGAAATATAGAAATTGTTTGTATTCACTGCCGAAGGCATCCTGATAAATTATTTCAAGAATGTTATACATGTTTTCAATTGTCCGATCAGCGAAAAATACTAAACATAATGAATTACTTTCTTTTGAGATTCCCAAGTTAAATGTGGGGTAGATTTGCCATTTGTCTTCACGAATATTTCCATTTTCCATATAGGAATAATTTTCATATTTTATTTTCTCGTAAAATTGTTCTATTGGGGTTAGGGAAATATCAGATAATTTCTCTAGATTTTGTACGTGGACTAATTTATGGATAAAAGTGTTAATGTTTATAGCTGGACCTAGACCGATGTTCCGAATTTTTAATGCACACCAATTGGATAAATTTGGTTGTTGTAAAGACCAACCGTTATTGATAATATGTTCTCCATCTTGAGAAAAAATCCGACACACTGCAGAATCATTTTTCCAGTTTGTATCATATTCACAAACCACAACCGGTTTTACTTGTTGTGTCATTATTCTATTATTAATATCACTCAAGTTTCTATTCTGCTTATAGGCAACTAAAGCAAGTAGGGTCGTTGAAGTTACAGATAATATAGAACCCCAAAAAATTAGAACGTCTGGAGCAGAATAATTGGTAAGCACAGGATTGGTAGACGTTTTACCCAGTAAATAAAGATGGTCTATTGTTATTGGAACAATGATCAATAAAATTGCAATAATCAAAATGATAGAACTGATGTAAAGCAAAAAATTCCACTTTGGCGATAATAAATTCTTTTTCATAGTTCAAAGTAACTCCTTTTTAAAATCGAATTGTTATTTAATCTCAATAGTTACCTCTTCAAGGAGTTGTAAAACACACAGCCAGGCTTTGTCAAAATCCAAATCTTTGTTTATTACCAAATAATTAAGTCGCCGCTCCCAGTCTCTCTCAAATTCTGATCGTCTTTGTTGAATCGTTTTTATATCAATCCCCTTTAGACTTAATCCCCTAACCTCAAACTTGCCAGGTAAGATCTGCACCACAGCATTTTTATTAATTCCATTTAAAACAAGGTTGTAGATGTCATAAAGGTCTCTTGAAACTGCAAACCTTCTTTGACCCCCAACTGCACGGATCTTTTCAGCGATTACTTCTTCCAAGCTATAACACGGCAAATTGATATCATCAAAACTTACTTGGTCTGAATATGGGTGAATGATTTGTTTTTCATTTACCGGCAGCAAGATTTTTTCAGCTCGTGTCAAATCCAATTTGACAGTTCTTGGTGATCCACCCCAACGCAGAGGGCCACGATAATAGATTCGAGCCTGATAAGATTCACTTCCATATTCATCATCCACTACTTCAAAGTGGATCGGTTGAACTCGAAAATCAGGACCATCATGATCGCTAATCCAATCAACGCTTTTCGTAATCCAGCCTTCAACTTCGGCAGCTGATAGATGATTTATGGCAGTAAAATCGAGATCCTCTGAAAACCGGTAATCAGGAAAGTAGCACTTTCGCAAACAGGTACCCCCTTTGAATATCAAACCTCCGAATGAAGTACTTGTTTTTCGCATACCAAGCAAAAACCATCCAAGACTATAATCCAGGTCGATCACCATCGGATCAACTTTTATTGCAGCGGCAATCCGGCGAACTTCAGCTTCACTTATCATTCTTTACTCCAATTATTGTTCTTGGGATTCTATTTGAACATTTATCTGAAGTTGCCAACGGGTGACAACTGGTCCCGATTGTCCCAAACCGGGTTCTAATTGGCTAATCCCTTTAGAGATCATGGTTTGCCAGTGATTTATCGTCGAAATTCGATCTGGGATAGGCAAAGAAAGCGTTTCTACTAAATACCCAAGTCGTTTAGCCACCACGCCACCACCCCATTGGTCCAAATAATGGTCGAGTTTTTCCCAATCGACGGAATTTATTGAAGACTTCATTGCCTGTGCTAATTGAATGATTCCCCCACTTAACTCAGGCCGGCTTGCTGCATCGATTATGGTTTTTTCGCGATCTGTCACCATAATTGGCAAATCTTCAATTTTCCGGGTACTAATTCCAAAAAAATATCGTTCCGACACGTAAATAAATTGGAATTCAACTCCCTGAATCACAAGGGGTCTCTTCCTTTTTGTTGTTTGGATAAATTGAACACGAGGGATTTGCTCCGTCATATTCCAAAAACGAAGAGCTGACCAATATGCAATAGCTCCCGGCGAGATCAAATTAGATGCCAATACCAATGCATTCTCTGACCAGAGTCTTTCGGGACCAGCTTCCAGTGGAATGATCATGTATAATCCGCGTTCCAGGCGCTGGAGCCATCCTTTTCGGACAAGACGGCTAAGAGTATTCGTTGCAGCTACCTTTGACTGCCAATAATCAGTAGCCTGTTGGTAAGAGAAAACCCTCTTTCCAGATGCAGAAAATGTAGTAAGAAATTCTGTTTCTTGTTTGCTGAGCGACATGATATTTTATGTACCACAACCTTTAGATATTGATGTTTGGGTTACACAAAATATTATAACAACAAACACCAACTATGCAATACTGGGAAATCTAATTAATTTCAATTTTGGAAAATTATGTTGTTCGTGCTATTCAGGAAGTAAAACACAAGCAAATTACCTAAGAATATTCAAAGATATTCGATGGATTTTACAACCGTGCTTACATTATAATTAAAGTAAGCATGGTTGTAAAAATCACTTGGCTATTTCAATTCCCCTAATTTTTCCCAATTAGGTTCTTCCATAGACGAGTCTTCTTTATATCGATAGATGGGTTCAAAATATACGTCACCGTTCTTCAGATCCTTGGACACATTGGATATGGCAATCACCCGGCGAACTTCGTGACGGATGCCGATCTGCACCAACAAATCAACCGCATCAGAGATCATCTGATTGGCTTCGTGTGGCTTTACTCCAGCATCCGCACCCATGACTGTCGCTAAACGGCGAGCTGCTTCACGGGGACTGTCCGCGTGGAAGGTACAGGCTCCACTGTGGCCTGTCATCAAGGCCCGGAACAAACTCATGGCAGCCACGCCATCACGCACCTCTCCAATGACCAGGTAATCAGGTGACATTCGCATGGCATCATCGACTCCGTCTGCCAGGGTATACGGCCGGACATCCGTGCCAATTGCCTGCGGGCGGGCTTCCACCGTCTGGACGGTTGGACGGTCTACCCAGATTTCCTCTGGGTCTTCGATCTTCACGATGCGCCAGATCGTAGGCAAGTAATTGCACAAGGCACTCAGCAGAGTGGTCTTTCCGGTTCGGGTCATCAACAAGATAGTTCATCGGGTCCATGCCGCCTCCGCTTATTGTGATCATCTTTCCACGACATCCACCAGAGTTCCCCCTGGCATACCAACCGTTAAATCACCCGGATCGTATGCGACTACCGGGTTTGTCCACCGGAAAATCCACTTGGCGTCTTCAGGAGCAGCATTCACACATCCATGCGACATTTCCTCCCCGAAGTTGTTATGCCAAAAAGTGGAATGGATCGCTACCCCGTTGCCCTCAAATAAACTCGTCCAACTCACACCTGGGAGATCATACCCGCCACCAGTTGAACCCCCAGACATATGGACCGAAATCAATTTACGCCAGATCGGTCTCAGACCTAATGGCGTTTCCCAGTTCTCGGTCCGGTTCCCATACATATCGAACCGGATCCCAGTAGAGACCAGAGCGAAATGGACTTCCGCGTTTCCCTCAAAGCAAGAAATTGTCTGACGGGCAATGTTGACGACAATCCGTTTGTTTTCCACCTCTGGATGAATAGGCGCAACTTCTTCGTTGGTCATTGGGCGGAACGCCTCGGCCCTGGCCCAGAATATATCTCCATAACCATAACGCTCGTTCACCCGATACCAGATCTGACCATCATCGGCTTTCCTGATCTGGTCGATCCAAAAGACCTGGGAGTAGTATAAACGAGGGGATTGGTCTTCCTTCAACCAGGGCGAACGAGCTGGTGGGTTTGCCAGGGATAGATCGACATACGGTTGGGTTACCTCGGCCCACATTCCGAGCCCCAGACTGGTTTCGGGCAATTTGTTAATCGGCGTATTAGGTACATTTCTAACTGGCTGGAGATATGGTGTCCAGATATATCCCTGAGGAGTCTCTACCCAGCGCTGGTTCCTCCGATAGGGCCGGCGTCCCACCACTTCACGCAACCAGGGGACAACAGCATCTTCATAGACTTTTGCTATCGTCAGGCTGTCTGCATCAGGTTTGACTTTGACTTCTGCCATTCCAACAGTTACCCTACCCAATCTTTCTTCCTGCGGAAATGAAATCTGGGAGAGCCATTTTTGGGAAGGGGTCATGGCCATTGCAGCCAATCCCCCTGCTGCTTTCCTCAGGAATTCACGGCGGGAAATTATGGAAGATGTTGTCACGGCAATTTCCAATGGAGAAATTACTACCAATTCACCGAACAGATGCCTGAACCCAGATTTCCTGAATGGGATGATTAGGATCGTTGGTCTCGATTAGCACGCCACGACGCACCGTCGTTCCGCGCATCTCATGAAAGCCTGGATCAAATTGTAGGGTCATCAACACAACTTTGCCAGGTGGAATTTCGGTTGCCGTGAAATCTGCCATAGTGCAGCCGCATGTTGTGTAGGCGCGCTCGATGATCAAAGCAGATTGACCGGTGTTAGCTATGACAAATGTGCGCCTCAAAACAATATGAGAATTGACTTCACCGAAATCAAAGAAGGACTCAGAGACGCGGATCACCGGTTCCTCACTCAGATTCGCAGGAATGGTTTCAAGAACCTGGGGGCTGCGATCGATGTCCATTCCGTGCACGGCGTGGATCTTTTTCCCATACACTACGTCTGCGGGAGTATATTGGAGCTTCTGACCGGCGCGGCTCAATCCAAGAATCCCGAAGTATATGAAAGCCAAGACAACGATTCCAGCCATCCCCAGGATCACATAATCCCATTTCTTGTTTCCAGATAGCCGCAGTAAGCTGAGGATGGGAAAGGTCCGTTTTTTCGAGGTAGTGGCGGATGACTTGCCGTTCATCTATTTGTAGATATTTTCCTGTTCTTTTGGCAGAGCCAAAGCAGATTTATCAGGAGCCTGATGGTGTTCATGCTCACCATGTTTCATTGTGCCCATCATTAAAAGGTGGGACAGCGGGCAGAGCAAGACCATCAGGATGATAAAGACGTTGTTGAATGGAACCTTGAAAAGCAAAACCGCAGCAGCTGCGCCCAGGGCAATCAAGCAGCAGGCGACCATGATGAGTGCATGTTTTTTAGACATTCGTTCCTCCTTTTATCCTGAAACTGACCAGGTAAACTCACGCGACGGGGCGTCCAAATTGGTGATGGTGATTGTGACGCTCTTCGCGCCGTCTAGCAAAGCAGATCCATCTTTAGTAGAGGGGAACGAGAGCTTCCCTTCCACGTGGTGACCACCCCGCGGTGCATCCCATAAGGTTGCCTGAACGGTTTTTCCGGTATCTGTGGAAAGAACAGCGAGTTGAGCAAGGTCCATGCTGAGATCGACCGAATGGGTATCCATTAAGACCTCAAAGATCACGGCATCGCCGGGATTTCCTAAATTGATCGGTGTAATCTCCATTGTCACAGCGCCCTGAGCGTCTGATTTTGTAAGATTCGCGGAGATATCTACTTCCTGGGTTGCGACAATTTCTTGGGTTGGAAGAATCGTGGGTTCTGACTGGGCTGCCCCGGATTGATTGGATGGCTCAGCCGTTGGAGCCTGTGATGGGTTTTGTCCGGTACAGGCGGTGAGTATAGAAGCAGCGATCGAAGCGATAACGACAATTGACCGAAGTTTCATAATGATTCCTTTACCTGGATGGCATCGAACAGTAACGGCATTACTTTTCGCCTTTCGCGAAGGATAAGATGGACCATATAGCTGATGCCTAGAAGAGTTGTGCCCAGACCCACCCCCATAAAGAGCAGGCGGTATTTTGCCAGAAAAGTGGCTGCTGCGGTCAATCCCAGGATCGGCAGAACATCCGTAACATGATGTGCGCAACATGCCACCATCGCCACAGTCGAGGTGGTTCCGCTGGCGCCCATGCTAGTTCCTGTGGCTGGAAAGCGCGACAATACAGCTGATCCTAGCTTTGTTACTGGCAAATACAGTCTTAATTTCAAAATGGTATATAAGGCAGCCTGCACCCCAAATCCGATGATGATGGGAAACACAATCCAACGATCCTGCCAGAAAAATTCAGCAGCGTGAGCCGGGCTCTCGGCCCAGGACACAATCCCAAAGTAGAGTGCTGTAAGCAAGGCTGCGCCGATTAATCCAGCTCCTATGGGCAGAAGGATCTTTTTTTGTTTGAAGGTCAAGGTGTTTTCCATTTCATACTCGAATAACGATAGAAACAATTTCATAAAATGATACGAAGTCCAGATATGGTTGTCATGCGCCGAGTTGCCCGAATCTGGCTAAGCAATAAAGCCTATCTGTTGTGGGCGAGATAGCGCTGTTGATCGTGTTTCCATTCCGGTATGATTTGTTTATTCTTCTCCTCCTACGGGAAAAGAGCACCATTTCATATTCGGGATATATGGATGGCGCTCTTGGATCGTTTATTATGAAAGGATATAAACAATGGAAGATCACTGCCAAGTTACGCCGAACCAAAAGATAAGCTCTGCTGAGGAAAACGCAAAAACTCTGCAAGCCTACCTGGCTATCTCTAGTTTAAACTGCCCAAATTGCGCTAATCGAGTAAGGAATGCGTTGATAAGCTCCTTGGGGGTGACCGACGCGTTGGTCGATCACATCGATGGACTGGCAGAGGTTTCATATAATCCTGATCTGATCCGCCCGACCAATTTCATGGAAATCGTCTCAAGAGCAGGTAGTGATGGCATTCACCGTTACTCCGCAGTGGTGATTGGATAACGATATTCGGTGCCGCTCTTCCTCCGAGGCTCCTTAGAAAAGCAGGATGTGGTTCAATCATGTTGAAAGACTTGTTGAACCACATTTTCATTTGAAACCGGCTAGATCTTTACAAAAGCTTTAGAAATGCTTCACGGTCACTTTACCCTCGACCTGTATACTGTGGATGTAAGTTAGAAACCAGCTTGATTAGGAGAAATTACTGATGAATAAATCGTTAGGTATCGCGTTAGTGGTTATTGCCGGGGTCATCCTTAGTGCTCTGATTTTTGGGGCCGGCTTGCTCGTTGGACGTTCGAATTATGGGTCGACCAATTTTGGCCCCTCCACCATGATGGGACGGAATTTCACCAACCAAGGCAATTCGATGATGGGAAATGGCCAGAACATGATGGGTAGCAATGGAATGATGGCCTATGGCTTCAATATGATGGGTGGTTATACCAACGGTAGTGCGGCCAACACGACACCGCTCACGATTGATCAGGCCAAACAGGCCGTGGAAAGCTATTTGAAAGGCCTGGACAATTCCGACCTTGAGATCAAAGAAATCATGATCTTCGATAACAACGCCTATGCTCGCATCACCGAAAAGAGCACCGGTATCGGCGCGATGGAATTACTGGTTGATCCCTCCAGCCTGTCCGTTTTCCCTGAATATGGTCCCAATATGATGTGGAATCTGAAATACGGTCATATGAGCGGAAATGGGATGATGGGCGGTACTGGTGGAATGATGGGCGGCCGCGGCATGATGGGCGGTTATAACACCGCCCCAGGTGCTGTCTCGGCAACCATGACTGTAACCCCGGAGCAAGCGCTTAAGGCTGCACAGCAGTATCTCGATCAGCAGTACCCCGGCTATAAGCCTGCCGAAGATGCCGACCCGTTCTATGGCTACTACACTATCGATATCATAAAGGATGGTCAGCCGACCGGGATGCTCAGCGTAAACGGCTTCAGCGGGCAGGTTTTCCTCCACACCTGGCATGGAACTTTTATTGAAATGTTTGAGTAATCACATCTAGCTTGCCCAACTTCAGGGATCGGCCGTTCCGCCGGTCCCTGTTTGTATGTAAAATGGATAAGCAAACCTATTCGGAAGGAATCGAAAGTGCCAGCAGCAAAGATACTCCTGATTGACGATGAACCCTCGATCCACAATGTCGTAACTGCGTATTTAAAAGCAGAGGGCTATGAATACCAGTCGGCTATGGATGGACCATCCGGCCTCGCTTCCGCCCGTTCCTTCAAACCGGACGTGATCATCCTGGATGTGATGCTGCCCGGTATGGATGGGATTGAGATTCTGGCAAACCTGCGACGCGAGTCGAACGTCTATGTAATCATGCTCACAGCCCGTTCAGAAGAGACCGACAAAATCGTTGGCCTCTCCGTTGGCGCAGATGACTACCTGACCAAACCTTTCAGCCCGCGTGAGTTAATCGCCCGCATCAAGGCAGCCTTGCGTCGCATGCAAAGTCCCTCTGCCACAGTAAGCGAACCTGCCATGCTCAATTTCGCCCACCTGCGAATTGACCTCTCTGCCCGACGAGTGTGGGTGGGGGAGCGTCTAATTGAACTGACAGCGGTAGAGTTTGATTTGTTGGTTGCGCTTGCCCAGCATCATAGCATGGTGCTGAGCCGGGAACAGTTGTTGGAAAAAGCCTGGGGATATGATTACTACGGGGACACCCGAGTAGTGGATGTTCACATCGGTCATGTCCGCCAGAAATTGGGAGATGACCACTTTATCGAAACCATCCGTGGAGTTGGCTATCGCTTCGAAGACAAGTAGGTGAATTTATGATGAGACTTCTGCGCACACATCTCGCCTGGAAAGTATTTTTTTCGTACGTGGTGGTCGTTCTGGTCGGCGTCGTTGTTCTCGCCACTGCCACCAGTTTATCCGTTCCAGCCGCTTTCGATCGACATATGGCAGGGATGAGCGCAATGATGTCCGGTGGGGATATGATGGGAAATGCTCAACCGATGGAGGTTGAATTATTTACTAACTATACGGCATCGGTCACTGAGGCACTTTCTATGGCTGCGATCGCAGCGCTGATTGCGGCGGTGGTTGCCAGTTTCCTCGTCAGCCGCCAGGTCGTCACCCCGGTACAACGGATGATGAAGCTTAGCCACCGCATCGCGGAAGGGGAATACGAAGAAAGGCTCACAGTCTCGAGAGGCGTGCGGTCCAATCAGTTGGATGAACTGGACCAATTGGCATTGAGTTTTAACCAGATGGCGGACAAGCTCGAAAAGACAGAAACCATGCGCCGGCAGTTGATTGGCGACGTAACCCACGAACTGCGCACTCCCCTTGCGGCAATCAAAGGCTATATGGAAGGATTGATGGACGGAGTTCTGCCGGCAGAACAGGAAACCTACCAGCAAGTCCACACAGAAATCGATCGCCTGCAGCGTCTGGTGAACGATTTGCAGGAGCTCAGCCGGGTTGAAGCTGGGGCATTCCAACTAATGCCCATATCAATCTCACTTCCTGGCCTCATCGAAACCATCAAGGGAAATCTTGGGCATCAGTTTGAGGACAAAGGTATCCAGCTTGAAACGCAAGTGGAACCATATCTCCCGAATATCATGGTTGACAAAGATCGGATTCTTCAAGTGCTGACGAATTTGGTCGGAAACGCACTGCAATATACGCCGAGTGGTGGAAAGGTATCAATCCGAGCTGCCAGAGACAAATCCGAAATTCTCATCTCCGTTTCGGATACCGGCATCGGCATCGCTCCGGATCATCTGCCCTTCATTTTCAATCGCTTTTACCGCACGGATAAATCCAGAACGCGCGCCAGCGGGGGAAGCGGGATTGGATTGACCATTGCGCAAGCGCTAGTCAAGGCGCACCATGGTCGCATCTGGGCAGAAAGCGCAGGCGAAGGAAAAGGCAGCTCATTTCATTTTACGCTCCCGGCGGCTGGATAATCCATTTTTACTTTTACGAACATCTTCATCAAAGCTTTACATTTGCTTCAAAGAAACTTTACCCCGCTAAGTTATCATTTAAAAGTAAGAACAAGAAAATACAATTTGAACAACGGATTAGATCCGAAAAAAAAGGATGGAACACTATGATGGGTAATTTTGGATACGGTGGTATGGGTTGGATCGGAATGATCCTGGGTCTGGTGATTACTATTGCTGTAATCATTGGCCTGGTATTACTGGTTGTGTGGGCGGTTCGCCGGATGAGCGGGAATAATGCTCAGCCTGGTTCCCAAAATTTGACCGGGCAGTCGGCCCGCGATATTGCCCAGGCTCGCTACGCTAAGGGCGAAATTAACCGCGAAGAATACCAGCAGATTTTATCGGATCTGGGCCGCTAAGGTAGGTGTGTCATGATGGGATTTGGAATGCTGGGTGGCATGTTCTTATTCTGGGTCGTACTGATCGTTCTGGCCGTGTTAGTGGTACGGGGGCTGTTCCAATCGAAGCAATCAGTTGGCAACAACCATGCGAATGCTCCTCTTTCAGCCTTAGAAATTATTGAACAGCGCTACGCCAGAGGTGAGATCACACAGGAACAATTCCTACAAATGCAGAAAGACATTCAATAGAACAGTGCCGCAAACAAATCATCGCAGCCTCTCGATTACAACTGAGGCTGCGATTTTTTGGCTCTGCTTATGGTTCACTCGATTCGACAGCCTCAATCCTCTTCGGTTGGGTGCTCTACTTCCCCTCGCATGAAAGCATCCGGCGCTTGCTCGTAAACTCTCAGGCATGCTATGTTGCAAAAATACACTCGGACACTCTGATAAATCGCCGAAGGGAAACGCTCCGGATTACGGATGACACCGCCACACGCAGTTTTCATTCCTTCTTGTTGATTACCTTGGTCTTCCACCTATCCTCCAACACGAACGATAACTATGGTAAAAAATCCGCGGGATTTAGGAATCCGCCGGCATCTATGCGTATGCGGAAATCAATATGATTCCCAGTGGAATTACCAGTGCTACCCGATTCTGCAATTTGCTGGCCCTTTACTACGCCTTGACCTTCGCGAACAAGATTGGCGTAATTATGCCCATAATAGCTCCAGTAACCATTTCCATGGTCGATGATTACCAGGTTCCCAAAACCAGTTGTATCCCAGCCAGAGAAAATCACGGTTCCACTATCGGACGCAAAAATGGGTTGGCGCTCATAAGTGCCTACATCAATCCCAAGATGGCCGCTCCAATAAGGTTGGGTAATTACGATTGGAGAGATCGGCCATGAAAAATAGCTACTACCAATATAAGCCAGAGGCCCCGAATAATAACCCGGAGATTTTCTCCCTTTACCTGGGAGTACCCTGGGGCTTGGCTCCTGCCACACGATTTGTTTTTTTCCTCCAGGAACAATGATCTGACTCTCTGCAAGCAATTTATCAGGCATCGCTCCTCGAAAATTGTTCCCAATAAAATTGACAATCTCATCGATCGAAACACCATACAACGCCTGAATTCGTTCCAAGGTGTCTCCTTCGCGAACAGTATGCAAGACTCCATCGACCGGTAGAATATTTAGCATCACCCCAACACGCAACGAACCAGCATTGGTACTTAATCCTTCATTGCTCCATAAAATCGTTTCAGGCTGGATATTATGTTTCTTGGCAATCGTCCAGGCTGTATCTCCTTTTTCCACAGTATGTTGAGTTACAGCAAATCTTGGCTGGGTTGGCCGGTAAGTATGTAGGTCCGCCAAACGGCTTATCGAGCTCAATTTTGTAGATGGAGAAAACGTGGGTATATCAATACGCCCGCCATACACAATGGTATTCGGTGTAGGTGGGATACTCTTCTCCAGATCAGCCTTCGCCTGAACAGGTGCTGCGAACCTGTAAACAACCCAAGCGCCAATCATCAAAACGAAAGAAACAACCACCCAGGAGAGGAAATTGACAAGCCTACTCGATGTCATAGGCCTAAGGCTGGATCGGCGGGTACTTTACGACCCGGTTATTGCCGGCATCGACAATCCACAAGCTTCCATCTGGACCTAAAGCCAATCCATTCGGTAAACCAAAGGATCCATCTTCGGGTCCGTACTGGCCAAACGCAGCCAGAGGTTCGCCCGAAGCTGAGAAAACGATCACCCGGTATCCTTCCGGATCGGTCAGATAGATACGATTATCGGGTCCAACCGACAGGTAAGGTTTGTTGTCTACCGAGCTACTCCCCCAGCCCTGCACGTTAAAGCTGGAAATATATTTACCCTCCGGAGAAAATACTACCACGCGCATGTTCCAGGTGTCGGCTACGTAGATATATCCTTCCGGGCCGAGCGCGATGCCCACGGGTTCATCTAACTGACCATCGCCCCCAGTGGCGAACTCGAACAAGGCTGTACCTTCCGAGGAAAAAACCACCACACGCTTATTGCCTGCGTCTGTGACATAGAGGCGACCATCACTGGCAACCGCGATACCACGTGGTCCCCACAGTCGATCCAACCCATCACTTGCAAGACCAGAGGATCCCCACTCAACTACAAACTTACCTTGTGAGTCGAACTTCTGAATGCGATGATTCCAGGTATCCGCAACCAATACATTGCCATCGCCGTCCAAGGCAATTCCCCAGGGTTCGTTAAGCGTTCCCGCCGCGGGCGGTGATTGTCCATCTGGAGTCCGGCTGCCCCAGGATAACAGCAGCTCACCCTGCGAGTTATATTTCGCGATCCTAGAATTGCCGCTATCCACGACGTAAATGCTGCCGTCTCTACTGATTGCAAGATTGCGGGGTGTATTCAATTCGCCGGTGGTGATAACAAATTCCGGTTTTATCGTTTTTTGGATGTTTACATAAGCATCCGCTTGCTGGGGGATATCTGCCAGAACACTTGACCCCAGGCTGAGAGAAAGCATTTGTAAAGCAATATCCTTGCGAACATAAACCCGCATTTTCTCTGCCAATGGCCAGTCGGTAGGTGGCTTGAGCGAAGTTCCAGTCAGTGAGCTATAACGGGTGTAATCCCGTTTCCACAGGATATCCCAAAGGGCAGCGCGTAGATCGGGATTCGCTAACGCCTTGCGGATTCGGCCCCAGGTCAGGTTTTTATAATCCTCAATAGGCCACCACATGCGAATTACCTCAAAACGATGATACCTGGAACCAAGCATCAGTTCGACCTTGTTCCAGTTGGACGGACCTGCCAATACCACCGGCGCATCCAGGGCCTCCCGGTTTGGTTGCGAGCCATAAAACGAGCTGTTGGGGTAATCTTTGAGGTACCAGCTCATCGGCCACGACACGTCTGAATCGTAGGCAATTTTCAAATCCTCACCGGTACCCGTATGGGTGGCAATGGATTGGATATCATCCAGTACCCATTTAACTCCCGGCGCGCCGTGAGCGTAATCGATGTACTCGGTGGAATCGTCATAGTTGATGTAATTCACAAAAAAGGAAGTCCGCATGGTCAGTAGAGTAACTATCCCGATGGCAACTAACCCCATCCGTTTGAAAAAGCCTTTCGGTTTCGAATGGATGACGTCATCTACCCATATCCCTTCCACCATCTGACCAATCCACCACGCTGCCAACAATAGGAAAGGCACGGTAATATGCGTGGAAAGCCAGGGCATTTTCTCTCCAGCCAGGGAGAGGGCGAGGAAAATTCCCGCGGCCCACCATAAAGCGAAGGGGATGAAGTTGCGTGCCAATTCCGGCAATTGTTTCCGGCGGATAAAAAATAAGATAGCCGCACCAATCCCACCGATCAAAGGAAGATATTCGTAAATCGGAAAGACGATCAGGAAGTAGTACCAGGGTTGTCCACCTCGCGCCACTCCTTGCTGAGACAACCAGTACCCCAAAGAACCGATAAACCCACTGGCAATTCCAGTCGGGTTGGTAAAAAAGGTGGTAAACAAAAGCAGGTCGATCCCCAGGAATAGGCATGCCAGTTTTAACCAACGTTGGCTTCCCCAGACTATGCCCAATCCGGTAGAGACTACCGAGAAAACACCGAACAGCGCCCACAGTCGGACACCAGATGGATTGGACATCCATTCGGTGCCTTGACTCCCCAGGACAGATAGATCTACAAATGCAGCGCCAGTCAATCGGGAGAAAAACAGGTTGATGATTGGCAGCGCGATTGTGGACGAAAAGAAGGCTCCTAAAGTGACCATCAGTACGAGTAGATCAAATTCCGGCGATGTTGTTATCACTTTCCACCGTACACCATATTTCCACCCAATGCGGACAAGAAGATAACTGGCAAAGATCGCAAGGTAAATGAAGGTAATCTCCATTGTGGAGAACATCAGCGCCAATGCTGCCACAAATATGACCAGGTATCGTTCTTTCCGCTGGAAGAGATATCCAAAAATTGAGTACACCGCCAGCAGCATCCAAGCAATCACCAGAATATCGTGCCGGATATAACGCGAGTAGTACAACACGTAAGGAGAGATCAAAAATAGCAAGGAGGCGATCAGCGTTCCTGATCTTCCAAGCCAGGGTTTGAGCAGTTGAGGAATAACAATCGCGATGAATGAACCAAGAATCAACGGGATCAACCGCGAAGTGAAATCGTTCGCCCCCAAAAGAATGTTGATCAACGCAGTCGACTCAAACAAGAAGGGCCCATGCATCATGGGGGTATGGATAAACCCTTTGCCAGTTGCCAATAGCCACGAATAATAGACGTGCAAACTTTCATCGTGGCTCATGACGCGCTCCCCCAGGCCAATCAAACGGGTAAGGATCACGGCGCATGCGAGCGTGAGTGCTATTCCTTGTTCCAGCGTTATGGTCAAAGGTCGATTAAGTTGGGAAAGGAAAATAAGTATTCTGGACCCGGATCGGGCCGGATTTGCGAATTGGGGTTCAGTATCGCTGGCTCTCTCCACGAGGCTGGTTTCTCCTAGACACTCATAAATATGGGTGAATTTCCTTCTAACCAGTCTATCGTTAAGGATCATTTTTATGAATAGGTTCTATTGCCCCTCAGGGGTAGGGCAATATTGCTTATGTCGCACCGTTGATTCTTGGATTATTCAGGAGGTATATTAAAGCCGGATTGACCATGGTGGCTTATGCCAGAATACTCTCTCAAAAGAAGACAACCTTTTAACCCGCTACCGTATATTGTGCTGGCAGGGATCATCCTGGGAATTGCTTTGGCCAGCAATTTAGCTCTTGCACCCGTCCCTACCGCAACTCTCCCATCTCCTACTCCCACAGAAAGTTACCCGGCAGCGATCGTACCTTCAACGACAGACACTCCCAGGGTTATCAACATTACTCCTGCAATCACAACTTCTGCCGTCGCCCAAACGGGAAAACCCGCACCGGATTTTCGATTGAAAACATTGGATGGTAACGAAATAAAACTGTCGGATCTCCGGGGAAAGACTGTGTTGATCAATCTGTGGGCCAGTTGGTGCCCACCTTGCCGTTATGAAATGCCAGGAATTCAGGCGGCTTATGAGAAATTCAAGAGCAAAGGATTGGTTGTATTAGGAATAAATTTCACGGCACAGGATAATTTGCAGGATGTTCGAGATTTCGTGACAGAACTAAAACTTACTTTTCCCATTCTGCTGGATGAGAGCGGTGATGTCAGTGCTGGGTTATACGGTATGCGCGGACTGCCGACCAGCTATTTTATTGATACACAAGGCATACTCCGGCGAATTCAAGTCGGGGCTATGCTGCCCGAAAAAACTGAAGGATTCCTCCTGGAAATCCTCCCTAAATCATAGATTCTTTCACCGGCGAAGGCAGGTCTTTGACTGCCCGTCCGCTCAAATATCCCACGTAGGCTGGCACCAATGGTAAAACGCAGGGGGAAAGAAACGACAGAAGACCTGCAAAAACAGCAATGATGTAAGTCGGCGTAACCGCGCCTCCCAGGGGCAAGTCGATAAAATAACCCCGCTGAAGCGCCCAAATGGCGATGAGAGTCATCCGGTCGAACACCATCAGCAGTCCGACGATGATCAATAGCGAACCGCTGACTACCTCGATCCAACGCACGTACCTTCTAAAACGGGCCATGAACCGGATGGCTTTTTCCATCCCAAATCCAATCGCCAGGAAGGGAAGGCCCAAGCCGAAGGCATAGCCACTGGATAGCACCATAGCCTGGGTCGCGGATTGCTGGCTCATTCCAAGGGTCAGGATAGCTCCAAGCGTTGTCCCGATACAAGGCGTCCAACCAGCGGCGAAGAAAACACCCATCATCACTGAAGATAGGATTGGGCGGCCCTTTCCAGGGGTCCAGTAAGCACGCGTTTCATAGTTCAACCAGGGAAGGTTGATGAGTTTTAGCGTGAATAGGCCCAACAAGATCACGATCGCCCCGCCTATTCGCCCCAAAATGGATTTATAGATTCCAAACACCTGGCCGAGAGCAGTAGCGGCGCCGCCCCAACCAACGATAAATATCACCGAAAAACCAAGCACAAACAGCACAGCGTGGAAGAACGTATTCAAGCGAAGCTGAATCCCAATAGCTTTGCGATCTTGCGTTGTCTGAGTCGTTTCCAAATTGAATCCTAGGGGTGATGCAAAAATTGGATCACAAGACTGTATACAATCACAGACGCCAGACCTAAAATCACCAGGATGGTCCAGATCTTATCGAAAACTTCATGTCGAGGTAGGAGTTGCTTCAAGCTTTTTGAGAAAATGCGGTTTGGCATAACAGACCTTTTCAAGAATATTCTTATCATACGCAATCTAAGTCAATCGAACATGCGTCAAAATGCTGGTGCTTGAACAGGCAGAATGGCCTATTGTGATTTGTCCCCCCCACTTTTACAATTTCAGCAGAGTTATCTCAACTTCAAAGGAACGAATTTTGAATGTCTAAATCAAGAAGAGGTGTTTCGAAAAGCCGGCAGGTTCAGCGCCAACAAAATAAGTTGCCGCTGATTATGGCGCTGGCAGGAGCGGCGATCCTGCTCATTGCTTCTTTTTTTGCGTTTCAAAAGAAACCGGCTTCTTTTACCCCCGAGGTTACTGGCGGCCCCAGTCTGAAGGCGGACAAAGAGAAGGTGGATTTAGGGACTGTCAAATTAGGGCAAACGGTTGAGGTTTCCTTTGAAATCAGGAATGTGGGTGACCAGCCTCTCAAATTTTCCAAGGCTCCCTTTATCGAAGTCAAGGAGGGGTGTTGACCTCCCACTCCTGTCATCGGTTCGATGACCCTCAAGCCTGGTGAAACGACAACCATATCAATGCAGTTCATGATGCACGGCGATATGGGCGGAAAACACGACTTTCGAGTTCACCTTCCTTCAAATGATCCTATTCAAAAGGACATGACCCTTACTGTACTTTCCAATTGGATCCCCTAACTGTTCCGGATTGTTTTGGACTGATGTGGATCTTCTACCTTTACTCTCAGTTTTCAGGAGTCTTATATGTCAAATAAAGTTCCAAGTACAACAGAGGTTTTCGCTGATCCTCCATTTGCGCAAAGCTTGTTCAACAGCCCAAAATGGGCCTGGTTATGGGTAATAGCGCGCATTTATGTGGGTTATGCCTGGTTGACCTCGGGAATTGGCAAGCTCTCGAATCCCGCCTGGACCCAAACGGGCGAAGCATTGAAAGGTTTCTGGGAGAGAGCGGTGGCCATCCCTGATGCGCCAGCCCGTCCATTAATTGCTTTTGACTGGTATCGCGGATTCTTGCAGTCCATGATTGATGCCGGGGCTTACACATGGTTCTCAAAAATAATTTATATTGGGGAAATCCTGATCGGGGTGGCGCTGATCCTGGGCTTGTTTACCGGTATCGCGGCTTTCTTCGGCGGTTTCATGAATTGGAATTTCATGATGGCCGGGTCAGCCAGTACCAATCCGGTTTTGTTCACTCTGTCCATCCTGCTTGTGCTCGCGTGGAAAACAGCTGGGTGGTGGGGATTAGACCGCTTCTTATTGCCGGCTTTAGGGACGCCGTGGCAACCAGGAAAGGCATTTGGACAGAAGCCTCCCGAAAAAAGTTAAGCGGCGTTACAGAACAGCTTTAGGAAAACCAATCGCTTTATTCCGAGATGGTCACAGGGTTCCGCGAAACATTTTCTTGAGAACCTTGTGGCCATTTTTTATTTAATAAATCCGGCTTAAAAAACTCATCAATAGGCAATATTACCTATCCTACTCCAAGCGATATCGCCCTCTGCGCTTTCGAATTACATCTTTATACTAGGCATAGATCCTTACCTATATCATGCAATAAGGTGCTTAATGATGATTAAACCGCTTTCTACTAACGTTCGTAATTTCCGCTGGTTTATTTTCCTGGTGGCCTTGCTCCCGATCGTTTCTCTTTTGTCTGGTTGCAGCGCCAGCAGTTCAACCGCAGATCAAGATTTGAATATGGCTCCCATGTCGGATATGCCGGTTGATGTCCAAAAGGCAGCGGTGTCTGTGCAAGAGGCCTATCAATTCGCGGTTGCGAATCCGGATGCATTACAGAATGTTCCCTGCTACTGCGGCTGTGGCGCGGCTGGACATACTTCGAATTATTCCTGTTATGTCAAGGAAGTGAAATCTTCGGGCGAAGTCGTTTTTGATCAGCACGCGCTGGGCTGCTCTATCTGTGTGGATATCGCTCAAGACGTGATGAAAATGACCCGAGATGGAAAAACGCCCAAAGAAATACGGGCGGCAATCGATCAGACCTATTCACAATATGGCCCATCCAATATGCCGCCAGCCCAATAATGCCGATGGAATCGCTGCCATACAAGACTACCCCCACAAACTGGAAGAGATGGGCCTGGGTAATCCCTTACGCCGGTCTGGCCTTGCTGATCCTCTTTATTCCACTGCCATTGCCGTTTCATGCACCGCAGGACAGGTTGCTTCGCATCGAGGCCAGCAGTTTTCAATTCACGCCAGGCGAAATCCAGATCAATCCCGGAGACCGGGTGACCATCGAGCTTGTTTCAACCGACGTGGTGCACGGGTTTTCGCTGGACGCTTATGGATTTGAATTAAAAGCAGACCCTGGGCAAACTGCGACAGGAACCTTCATCGCGGATCAGGCTGGGGTTTTCCGTTTTCGTTGTTCGGTGGCCTGCGGCAACCTGCATCCCTTTATGATTGGTAAGCTGCAAATAGGCCCCAACCTCCTTTTCTTTCGAGGCATAGCTTTGGGGTTGCTGGCAATCTCGGCAGCGCTCATTTCTGTCCGGAATGTTTCCAGGGGGACGACATGACACGTCTGGACCTGACCCGTTCCCCCCGTGCGCTGGCGCTGCTGCGCAGCCGTTGGCCGCAGTTCTTGCTGCGTGCCATCACGCTAGCGGGTTTCATTTTTACGATTCTCGCCGGTCTGATGGGCTCGGTGGTGGGCAGCCACAATTTTGCCATTATCTTTGTTTGGATCGCCTGGTGGACGGCCCTGAAACTGGCCTTCATCCCCTTTGGCGGGCGTTCCTGGTGCAGCATCTGTCCCATTCCCATGCCCGGCGAATGGTTGCAAAACGGCGGGATCTTGCAACCTCGCGGCAGCATGGGCATCGGACTCGGCAAACGCTGGCCAAAGGTCCTCAGGGGAACCTGGATACAGGCCGGTGGTTTCTTGCTGATTGGATTGTTCGGCGCATTGACGCTGACCTCGGCAAAAATCACAGCGATTGTTTTACTATTCATTTTGGTTCTGGCGCTGGCCCTCAGCCTGGTTTTTGAGCGCCGTTCCTTTTGCAATTACCTGTGCCCGATCGGTGGGTTTTCCGGACTGTATGCGCAGGCTGGGCCGGTAGAGCTGCGTGTAAAGGACACGGATATCTGCGCTGCTCACATTGAAAAGACCTGCTACACTGCCTGTCCGTGGGGGCAGTACCCGCTGGCTTTGAAATCCAGCGCCAACTGTGGGCTGTGCATGGAATGCCTGCGCGTTTGCCCGTCGGAGAATATCGCGGTCAACCTGCGCCCATGGGGCAGTGACCTGGGTCCGAAAACGAAACACCGTATAGATGAAGCCTTTCTCGGACTGGTCATGCTGGCCTCCGCGCTGGTCGACTCTGCGATTTTCTTGGGGCCCTGGGGGCAGCTGAAATCGGCTGCTTA
Organism: Leptolinea sp. HRD-7; assembly: GCA_024363285.1. Classification (GTDB taxonomy): domain Bacteria; phylum Chloroflexota; class Anaerolineae; order Anaerolineales; family Anaerolineaceae; genus Leptolinea. Next base: position 480,674 of record AP024710.1, read on the forward strand.
CAACATCGGCAGCCCGGACTGGTTTCTCTTTGCAGGGGCCTTTCTCATCACCGCACTTGGCATCCTACCGGGTCTCTATGTAGGCGCAACATGGGCAGCTAACCGGTTTGGTTCTACGAACGCTTCTTTGCGAAAATCCCTGGCCCATTACAGCCAGGTGCTCGTCCCGCTTGGATTGATGGTGTGGATTGCTTTTACCATCTCGTTTGCCTTCGTCAAATTCGGCTATGTACTTCCGGTGGTTACAGATCCCCTGGGTTGGGGCTGGAATTTGCTTGGTCTTACCAAATCAGCTGGGGTCGGAGAAACCACTTCCTTCAGCCTGGTTTTACAGGTAGCTATGCTGACGGTTGGACTTTTCTGGTCCAGTCGAGTCGCGCTCCGCATCAGTGAAACCATTCGTCAGGCTGCACCATTGATAGCCTTTTCAAGTTTATTCACAATGGCCATGCTCTGGCTGCTGGTAGGTTAAATCCGATGAAAAAAGAAAGAATCGCTCGGTGGATCGTCATAATTCTCGTACTTACCGCGATCGGTGTTCCATTAGGCAGCTGGTGGCTGTCTAGAGCTCAGGGAACGCAAATCGAGATTCATGCCCGTATGCCAGAGAACGGTGGCTGGAGTATCGATACCATACAGGCGAAGGTTGGACAGCCAATTCATTTGCGTCTTACCAGCGATGATGTGGTGCATGGATTTGCTTTAGGCAAGTCAGATATGGAATCCTGGCTAAGTATCTTCCCTGGAGAATACGTGGAAACTACCCTGGTTTTCGAGCATCCGGGAAAATATATATTTTATTGTACTCGTTGGTGTGGGCTCAATCATTGGCGAATGCATGGAGAAATTATCGTTACTGGAGAAGGTGATCCAATCCCGGGTGATTCACTCCCCCTATTCCTACAGTACAACATTGATATTGATGCACCTCATTATGCAGAAAATATTCCCAGCAGTCCTCCATCCGTAGAAAGAGGGTCACGATTTTCAGATAGATTGCCAAATTATGCTATAGATAAGCAAACTTACTTTTTAACAAGTCCAGAAGGTCTATGGCTAAAACTTCGTTCTGAGCCTTCTTTATCAGATCTCAGTGATATGGATATATGGGATATTGTGCGCTGGATTTGGGATCGACAAAATTCATCGAATTCACAGAGTCTTGGTTTTAAATTATTCATGGCATTAGCGTCTGCCGCCCATGGCGAGTCTGGGAGGGGAGATGGAGTCATGGCGAGAGGATTACCTGTTATGGATCATTCAAATATGGGAAGTGGCTTGGTTCGCCCTCCTGATTTTACAGATCCTCACGTGCTACTCAGCGCAAGCCCAGCCATTCTAGAAGGAAAAATTATTCGAGGGGGAATGGGTACGGGGATGCCTTCGTGGGGATCGATCCTCTCTAGGGATCAGATTCATTCCATTATCGACTATTTATACACGATTGCATGGGAGTCTATAAAATAGACCTGTTCATGGAAACTGGATATTTTTTCACCAAATCGTTATAATAAAGTTTATGGAATTAGAAAACAACAATCAAGTAATCCATGTTTTATTAGCCGATGATCACGTTGTCGTTCGAGCAGGTATACGCCAATTTTTAGAGCAAGCCCAAGATATACAGGTTGTAGCAGAAGCCTCCAATGGACAGGAAGCCTGCGAACTACTTAAGCAATTTAATCCCGATGTAGCTGTTCTGGATATCCAGATGCCGAAGATGAGCGGGATCGAAGTGACTCGCTGGGTTCGATCCAATCGCATGCCTGTCGGTATTTTGGTTTTAACCGCTTACGACGATGATCCCTATGTTCAGGCGGTGCTGCGAGCTGGGGCGAATGGTTATGTGCTAAAGACCGCTGATCCACGTGAGATCATCCAGGGCATTCGCGACGTGTTCCACGGTAAATCCGTGCTGGATGCTGCCCTGGCTCAAAAGCTAATCGCGAAACTTGCCCGGCAGGAAGATTCAGCGCCTGTTGAATCTCTAACTGATCGGGAATTACAAGTATTAACATTTACAGCTAGAGGATATACCAATAAAGCGATCGCTATTCAACTAAGTATTAGCGATCGCACAGTACAGAACCATCTGGCGAATGTTTTCCAGAAACTGAATTCTGAAAGTCGTACGGAAGCAGTCATGCGTGCGGTTTCCCTTGGATTGATCTCGGCAAGTATTGCTGAGGAAAAATCGTAATTGAAGGGTTCTGAGTAGAAGAAGGTACTGTTTGTCCGTGCATGATCACCCTGCCGTGAAAAAATCGAATTGGAGGGGGTTTACCCTCCAATTATTTTTGATTACCATACTGCCATTGACCTTTTTACTTCTGGTTGTGGCCTTCGGTAGCCAGGCTCTTCATCACGAAGCCATGCGCAGCCTGGTGGGAGATCGCGACCTAAGAACAGTCCGTGCAGCCTCCTCATCTATCGAACGGGAATTAATTCATCTGATCGGCACCATTCAAGTGATCGCCCGGCAAATGGGAGACCAGCCCGATTTTTCCTCTATCCGCCTCACGCCTGTCGAAATCGCTTCTACCTTCGAGGGGGGGATCGCGCTTTATACCCAAAATGGAGACTTGATTCGCGCCTCAACGACCGGAATGGATTGGGCGGCCATCCCAGCCATGTTTCCCGATCCATTCATGACACCTGCCCCAAACGATTCAATGCCGGTTTTTTCGAACCTGATTACACCGCCAGGAACGACCCAATCGTATATTTTTCTTGCCACGCAAACAGAATCGGGTATTCTGCTTCTTGGGGCGTTTTCTCCTAAAAGGCTGATCGAAATAACGGTTGGCGATCTGGCAAATTTTGGTCAAATCACCATCCTGGTCATCAGTCCAAAGGAAACGAAAGGGGATTTCGACGTCCTCTACCGCGCCGGCCCCACGAAAATGGATGAGTACGTTCAATCGCATCCAGGGATCAACGAGGCATTGAATGGCGAAAGCGGGATCAATTATTATCAAGGCAGCGAGGGTGAGCATGTCGTCGCCTTCACTTCCATTCATCCAGTAAGATGGGGACTGGTGATTGAAGAAGCCTGGGAAGACATCGCCAGCCCTTACTTAATCAGCACCCAGTCGGCTCCTTTGGTCCTGGCACCGGTTTTCATACTGGCGATTTTCACGATCTGGTTTGGGGCGCGAAGGATTGTGACCCCGTTACAGAAATTAGAGAAACAGGCCGCTGGCCTTGCCAGGGGGGACTTCGATGTCATTCGGCAGCAAGTGGGTGGAATCGAAGAAATTCGTAATTTGCAGTTTGAATTGATCGATATGGCCGAAAAATTAAAGGCTGCCCAACAGAGCCTGCGTAGTTACATCGGCGCGATCACAGCTGGAGTGGAAAACGAAAGACGCAGCCTGGCACGCGAACTGCATGATGACACCATCCAGGCGTTGATTGCACTCAACCAGCGCATTCAATTAATATCGATTCATTCCCCTGAGGCCCAAAAAAGTTCTCTGAGTGAACTACGATCCTTGGTCCAGCAAGCTATGACCAACCTTCGCCGCATGATCCGCGGTCTGCGCCCGATCTATCTCGAAGACCTAGGCGTGGTCGCCTCATTGGAAATGCTGGTTCAGGAAATGGGACAAACCGCCAACATCCCAATTGCCTATAAAGTAAGGGGGCAAGAACGCGTTATGGATGCACAAAAGGCGATGTCAGTGTATCGCATTGTCCAGGAGTCGCTCAATAATGTGATCCGCCATGCCGAGGCCAAACACGCCTGGGTGGAACTGGATTTCACTGATTCGGAAATCTTTGTTCAGATACGAGATGATGGAAAAGGATTCATTGTTCCGGCCAGTTCAGCTGAATTTCCAGAAAAGGGACATTTCGGTTTATTGGGTCTGCAAGAACGGGCCGAAATAATCAATGCCGAGCTAAAAATCCTCTCTGCACCAGGTCAGGGTACGATTATCACATTACAAGTAAAGTAGGCATTAACGCTTACCTCAAATCCGGCTACTTGGCGCTGTTCGAACAGTGAACAGCGCCTTATACTTTCAATTGTAAGTGAGGTCAAATTAATTCGGTCTATCACGTAGACCAAAAGGAGAAAACGATGGCGAAAGACCCAGTTTGTGGCATGGACGTCGATCCTAAGACGGCAGCCGGGAAATCTGATTACCAGGGGACAACGTATTACTTTTGTTCGTCAGGGTGTAAGAAGGCCTTTGATAAAGAACCCCAGAAATATGTGGGGAAGGCTGAGGATAGCCACTCCGGACACCACCACTAAAACTTCCTCTCCCTTCCCCGTTTGGCAAACAAGCAAACGGGGAAGGTCTTAAAAGGTATTATGATCACAATTCCGATCGACCCCATTCTGTTTTCAATAGGTCATTTCCATCTCCGATGGTACAGCCTGATCGTAACAGCCGCCGTGTTTATTGGCGTCTGGTTGGCGCTTAAAGAAGCTGGAAGAAAAGGCTTCAATACCGACCAACTCGCGAATAGTGTTTTGTGGATTGTTATTGCCGGCATGGTCGGCGCGCGGTTATTCCACGTGATCGATCATTGGCCGGATGAATTCGCCGCCAATCCAATCCGCGCTTTGTATATTTGGGAAGGCGGCCTGGCGATCTGGGGCGGTGTGCTGGGCGGACTCGCGGCCACCGCAGTGCTCGCGCGCATCAATCACTGGAAGTTAACGCGCCTGCTAGATGCCTTTGTTCCTGGCGTGGTTTTGGCCCAGGCTGTTGGAAGAATTGCATGCATCATCACCGGAGATGCTGTGGGTAAACCGACCAATGGTCCATTTGGCTTTGCTTATGTCAGCCCGAACGCGATGGTTCCCCAACTTGGCGTCTACTACACTCCCACACCGGTCTACGAGATCCTGATGAACCTGGCTATCTTCGCCTTGCTTTGGGGCCTGCGCAAGAAAGGTTTAAAGGATGGAATTTTGGCCTTGTTCTATCTTGCGCTTTACTCTTTTGCCCGCTTCTTCATCGCTTTTACGAGCGCGTATAAGATCATTGCTCTGGGGTTGAACCAGGCGCAACTTATTAGCATGGTTGTATTTGCGATCAGTCTGCCGCTCCTCGCAATTGCGTTGCTGAAGAAACGGCAACTTTCCGTGAATGCCTGATATCGGAGGTTTCATATGGAAAAGCCCTTTGTCGACTTATCTCACCCAACCAAATCTCAAAAGATGGCACACGCCCTACTGACAAGCATTCTCTTGGGATTTGGCGTCTATTTACTCATACAAGGAATTCTCAACATTCTGGCAAGCATAGGATTCTAGATGCGTCAAAATAACCAGCACAAAAGAAATCACGCTTTAACAAGTCACAGCAATCGCCGTCTGAACAAATTTGTCTTTACGGGGATCGTGTTGACTGTCCTCGGCCTGGCCGGTGTATTGCTGTTCAATGCCTTTTATCGGGCTCCACTGCCGGTTGCTGGGAACGTCATCGACATTTCCGCGGATATGGGCGGATTCGATAAAGACGTGATCCGGGTGAAGTTAGGTGATCCGATCACGATCCGGCTGCGTAGCCTGGATAACTCGCATCATACGGACGGTGGCGGAAAGCACCAATGGGCCGTCGATGAATTTAAAGCCAATGTTGTTGCTCCCCCAGAGGGAACTGCGATGACGACTTTCACACCGACCAAACCAGGCACATACGTTTTTTATTGTGACATTTGCTGCGGTGGCCGCGCCAATCCAACGATGAACGGCAAGTTGATCGTTGAAGGATAATTTGATGTCATCCACGATACTTCGCCGCAACCTGATCTTGTTAGCCTTAGGCATTCTGGCGTTCGGAGCCGTAGGCCTCGCCGGCTTCTGGCACCCGAATGCCCCTGAAGCGACCATGCAGAGCTACCTGCCAGTGATTACACTTCCTACGGTGATCATCGCCGGGGCAGTGGATGGAATCAATCCCTGTGCATTCACTGTGTTGCTCCTATTCATCACGGCGCTGCTAACGACGCTCAAAGTAGGAGAGCAAAATATCACGGTAACCCGGGCGCGCCTGGTTGGTATGGGCAGCATTTATATTGGCGCGGTGTTCCTGACTTATCTGGCCCTGGGCGTTGGCCTGCTAAAGGCGGCAGATTTCTTCACCCGCCAGCATTTGCCAGCGCGGTTAGGCGCGCTTGTTGCCATTCTGATTGGTCTGTGGATGATTAAAGATTATTTTCTCCCAAGTTGGGGGTGGAAATTACAGGCTCCCGGCAAAGTGAGTGAGATTGCCCGCCAGTCCGCCCAGAAAGCCACCATCCCCGCCCTTGTAGTCGGCGGATTCCTCATTGGCCTTTGCACGGTTCCTTGCAGTGGGGCTGTCTACCTGGGCGTCCTCAGCCTTTTGGCCCTACAACCAACCGCCATGTTAGGTTACGCATACCTGATTCTCTACAATGTCATCTTCATCATGCCATTGGTGGTGATCTTGATCCTGGCCTCTGCTCGCCCAACACTTAACCGGCTTGCGCATTGGAATCTTCATCACAAAGAATGGGTGCGGTTGGCGCTTGGAAGTGGAGTGGTAATTATGGGGCTGATCATTCTGGCAACGGTGTGATTCTATGGCAAAGAATGAAAAGTACATTCCGGCACTTAACCAAAACTGGTTGACCCCACTGTATGACCCCTTGCTTAAATGGGGCATGCGGGAGGATGAGTTTAAACGCCATCTGGTCGAGTATTCCAACCTGGCGAATGATCAGCAGGTTCTTGACCTGGGTTGCGGCACGGGAACATTGACCATCCAAATAAATCAGCGTTTTCCACAGCTCGAATTGATCGGATTGGACGGCGACTCCACCGTGCTCCATTTAGCCCAAAAGAAAGCCGAGGCTGCCGGCCTGTCCATCCAATGGAGGGAAGGACTGGCTACAGCCCTTCCCTATCCTAACGCCTCATTTGACCGGGTCGTTTCCTGCCTCGTGGTACACCATCTCACGGCTTCGAATAAGGTCAAAGCGTTCCAGGAAGTCCTGCGAGTTTTGAAACCCGGTGGTGAATTTCATCTGTTAGACTTTGGGAAACCTGCTAATCCTGTGATGAGGTTGATATCCATCCCAATGGCCCGCCTCGAGGAGGCCGGGGATAATATCCATGGCTTGCTTCCGGAGATGTTAAGCCGGGCCGGGTTTATCAGTATCGTTGAAATTCGGCGCTTTAAAACAATTTTTGGGGAGCTGGTACATTATCGGATTTTGCCTGAGGCTATATGAGGAAACGAGAAAAAGATCAAATACATGATCCTGAAATCATGCTGCTTAATAGGGTTGACGAGCAACTTAGCCAGTGTGGTTTTTTGCTCCCGAGAGTCTGGACGGTTAACTTTCTTGTCGCATTCAAATCCAAGCCTCTGATGATTCTGATTGGTCCGCGCGAAGCCGAGAAAGGAGCGCTGGTCGAAAGTTATTGCCATGTGATAACGGGCGGTGGTTCGAATCAGTATCAACCGATGGTGGGACATCCCTGGTGGGCATCCCAAACCACAAATGTCGCCATGTTTACAGAGACTCAATCCCGGTTCAATACCCTCAAACTTGAAATGATGATCGAAGAAGCCGGGTTGCCAGAAAATCGGGACCGGTTCTACATTGCTAATTTCAACCGGATAAGCCCTGGTGAACTACAGGAGTATTTCTCGGAAACAGCCTTTCAACTTCGCCATGGTGAGTTGATGCGCTTGCCCACCTCCCATTTCTTAAATCCAGTTCCATTTCCACCCAACCTCGCCATCATTGGCACAATGGACACGCTCACGTTCCCCTGGTCGGATGTGGATCTACTCTCGCAAACAACCGTCATTGACTGTGCACCAACGAAATTACCCGGTTATCCATTGGTTGGCAATACGAGTCCGGATCCATTGGATGAGAAACGTTTGATCCAATCCTACATTCGAGATCCACAACGAGCTTTTCGGAAGTTAAGGTTCATCCTACGCAGGATACCCTCAGCTTTATTTCCCTTACTTCATGTACAAAAATTTCTGCAGAAAGTTGTTGCCCGGAATTCCAGCAGTATGCTGCTTGAGGGAATAATCTATCTTTCCAACTCATGGTCACATATGGGTTCTGGCCTTTTCGACGAAAACCCGCAAAAGAATCTACAAATCGCAATGGACCTGGCGATCACCCAGTCCTTATTACTCCCAAACAGCGAAAAAATAGCAAATTCGAATAACCTCCGAGACAAACTGCAAAATATCTTGGACAATCAATATCCTCTTGCGATGAACTTGTTAAGTCAGCTCGCGCCCGCCTAGGCATTTATGCTAGCTCAAAGGCATGTGAAACAGCGCTTATAGAAAGTCTCGGCCTTCACTATAGTAGAAGTACAAAGGAGACTTTTTATGAACCAAACGAACCCCTCCAACAAGCTTCGAATCCAACCGCTCGTACTGGTCACAGTCGCTGGATTGCTGGCCGCCTTGGTAGCTATATTCATCTTTAAAGTGTCTGTTGGCCTGGTTATCAATTATGGCTTGATTGGAGCGATGATCTTGAGCCATTTCTGGATGCACGCAGGTCATACTGGCCACGACGGCCACCAAGAACAAGCTCCACTTTCCAAAACGGGCGATCAGCTCAACCCGGTCCCGGTCGAGAACGAGCGCAAGCATGGCTGCCATTGATAGGCAGAATCACTTACGTCTGAGTCCGTGATTCTACCCTTCGCACGAACACTCCGACCTTCTATACTCAAATCGGAGATATAAAATGAACGCAGGAAAGCAACCAATCCTGGTAGTAAATCAGGCGTGTGGCTGTACCGTCACCCAGGTGTCTGAATATGTCAAGTCGGCCGGATATGCGGTGGTCCAATCTTTCGATCTGCTTTCGGCGATGGACACCCGTGCTCGATGCATCTGTCAATTGGTCGTCCTATTAATCTATGGAAAGGATGGACCGCCTGCAACCATCATCCTGGATGGAAATGATATGTCCACGTCTATTTTTCTGGAGAACGAACCTGAATGCAGCTTTCGGGCAAAATTTATCACCCTGTTGTCCCCAATTGCAGTGACGGCTGATGCAAACGCTGAAAGCAGCAACGATGGATCGAATGACGTCGAAACCCAACATGACATTAGACTATAAATCAGATGACATTAGGCATAATTGCCCACTCGCCGCAGGCCATTCGGCGCTTCATTTCTTATGCCATTTCGTTTACCCTTGGGAAACAACCTAAAAAATTCGATCCCAAGGAGGAACCATTTGAAAAGACCACTCAGGTTTTTGCCAATTGCCATCGTAGGAATTTTCCTGATAGCCGCTTGCGCCCCCAGTTCAAGGTCCGCAATGGGAACGGGGAACATGATGAATGCTACCGCAACCCCAGGCGCGATGATGGCGTCGCCAGGAAGTTCTCATATGATGCAACCTATCAGCGGTGAGAATGTCCAAGCAGCGACTGAAACGACTGGTGGACAACCGCTGACTTATCGCATGGACGGCGACGTCAAGGTTTTCGATTTGACTGCCAAACCGGTGATCTGGCCGATCACCAAAGATGTTTCAGTCACCGCCTGGACTTACAACGGGACCGTGCCCGGGCCAATGATTCGGGTAACCGAAGGTGAGAAAGTTCGCATCATCGTGAAAAACGAACTCCCTGAGCCAACCACGATTCACTGGCATGGCATTGCGGTGCCAAACGCCATGGATGGGATCCCGGACGTAACTCAAAAGCCGATCCAACCGGGAGAATCCTTTACTTATGAGTTTACCGCTCAACCTGCTGGCACCTACATGTACCACTCGCATTACGAGGGTGACGTTCAAGTTTCGGTTGGGTTGTATGCCCCGTTCATCATTGACCCCAAAGAGCCAGAGGTAAACAAACCGGATGTGGATGTCGACCTGATGATTTCAGAGTGGCTGGTGAAGAATGGCAATACCTTTGCCGCCATGCCCATGGCAGGCATGGAACCGAATTATTTCACCATCAACGGGAAGTCTTTCCCGGAAACAGAAACGATCAATGTCAAAAAGGGACAGCTCGTTCGTTTGCGTCTGACAGGGATTGGGCAGTTCGTTCACCCCATTCATTTGCATGGCGTGCCATTCAAAATTGTGGCAACAGATGGCCATCCGGTTCCTGAAGCCGCCCAATTGACCAAAGACACTGTGCTGGTGTCGCCAGGCGAACGGTACGATATCGAGTTTGTCGCTACTGAAACCGGCCAATGGATGCTGCATTGTCACATTTTGCACCATACCACGAACGACAACGTCGAGCCAGGTGGTTTGATGCTGATGATTAACGTTACCGATTAAGTGGAGAATAAATATGAAACCGCGCTATATTTGGATTGGAATACTCATCATTGTGGCAGCCCTACTGGCAGGATGTTCGAGTGCTGCCCAAACGCAAGAAAAATCAACCGAACCGGTGAAATTTACCCTGGAAACTACTCCAGCCCCGCCGGTCGCCGGAAAAAACGAAATCATCTTGAAGCTGGAAGACCAGGATGGACAGCCTCTGACCGGGGCGACCGTGGACGTTAGTGCCGATCACACCGATATGACTGGCATGACGATGAGCGGCCCAGCGACAGAACAAGAAGGTGGCAAGTATGCCATTACCGCAGATTTCAGCATGTCGGGAACATGGAAAATTACTGTGTACGTACGAAAAGAAGGACTGGATGTGAAAAAGGATTTTGATTTGAAGATCCCATGATCCGGATGCTGTTTTAGATTCTCTGGCGTGTCGGTATACCGAACGCGCCAGAGAATGGAGAATTTCCCGATGAACCCCTCGATCCAATTATTAACTCACCCTCTTAATAAATCCGACCAACTCATTCTCTGGTCTAGTCGGCATTGGGTTCTGCTTGTCAGCATATTGATCGGCATTTACGTTATAAGCCCCTTTCTTGCGCCGGCTCTGATGCAGGCCGGTTTGACTGCTCCGGGAAAGGTAATTTATTGGATCTATTCTTACCTCTGTCACCAACTGCCGGAACGCTCGTATTTCTTATTCGGCCCAAAGATCTCCTATTCCATCGGAGAAATCCAATCGACCTGGAAAAACACCAACGACATCGCCGTGCTCCGGCAGTTCGTAGGAAATCCGCAGATGGGCTGGAAGGTGGCCTGGTCCGACCGGATGGTGTCGATGTTTACCAGTCTTTGGATTTTCGGCATGTTGTGGGGGTTGTTCCGGGAGAAGATCCGACGGCTGCCCTGGTGGGGATTGATCCTTTTTCTTTTGCCCATGGCGATCGATGGCACGACGCATTTCCTGAGTGACCTGGCCGGATTAGGGCAAGGGTTTCGGGATAGCAATGCCTGGTTGGCAGCATTGACCAATCATTCCTTTGAGCCTTCGTTCTACGCGGGAGATGCCTGGGGATCCTTCAATGCCTGGGCGCGTCTGATCACAGGCATATTCTTTGGATTGGGCATCGTCTGGTTCGGTTTCCCTTATATCCATGCTACCGTAATGGATGCGGCTGAGGTTGTAAAACATAAAAACAAACGACAAAAGTTGCTGCAAGAAGAAAGAGAACATCTTGCGAGAGTTTTCGCATCGCAATTTAATTTGCCAGGAAATCCGAATGGGATGGATGACCGGGAAATGAAGGTGAATGACCATGAAGGATGATGAAGAAAAGAAATCGACGATTCGAGTATTGCTCGCAGATGACCATGCCATTGTGCGTGCTGGCATTCGTCAGTTTTTAGAGCAAGCCGGCGACATTCAGGTGATTGGCGAAGCTTCCGATGGCGAGATGGCTGTAGAAATGATCGAAAGGATGGCGCCAGACATAGCCGTCCTCGATATCCAGATGCCGAAAGCAACGGGAATTGAAGTTTCTCGCCGGATTCGCGCTAATCGTTGGCCAATTGGGGTTCTTATCCTTACGTCTTATGATGATGCCCCGTATATTTCTGCCGTTTTAAAGACCGGCGCGAATGGTTATGTCTTGAAAACCGCTTCACCGGATGAAATTATTCATGCGGTCAGGGATGTTTATCGAGGCAAATCCGTTCTAGACACGGAGATATTACCCAAAGTTATGGCGCAGATCGCTAACCCGAATCCAGCACCGTTTTACGAGCCATTGACGGACCGCGAAATCGAAATCCTTTCCCTGGTTGCCCGGGGATTAACCAACAAGGTTGTCGGCATCAAACTCAAAATCAGCGACCGGACGGTGCAAGGACATATCGCGCGGATCTTTGAAAAACTTCAGGCCGCCAGCCGCACGGAAGCCGTAATGCGTGGAGTCTCCCTGGGATTAATTCAACTTCCGGAAGAGACACTTGACCACGCTATTACCTTTGAGATTTGATCGATAGCCTGCCACTTGTGATAGCGAATAATTTCAACAGCCTGCGGAATAGGCATAATGGCCTATTTTCTTACGAGGGTATCAGCCTAGCGATACCCTCGCTGTTTAACCCTGCAAGCCAATCGAGTGGCATGATATGATGATGAGGTAGACATCAATAATGATTTTTGGAAAGAGGCGATTTATGGTAAAAGATCCAGTTTGCGGTATGGAAATAGAGCCGGGCACGGCTTTTGCCACGCGTGAACACATGGGGCAGTCGTATTATTTCTGCTCAGAAAATTGCGTCAAACAATTCGATGCCAATCCCCACCAGTATGCCCATCATTCCAGCCAACCCGCTGCTTCTGCAACGACTGGCTTCAATCCGGATTCCTCCTTGCTGCAGGTCGAGCTTCCCATACTCGGTCTCGCTAAGGAAGGGCAGCCCGGTGGAGTATTGATCCGTTCGGTGCTCGAGAAGCTGCACGGAGTAGAGCGGGTTGTCATGAACGCGAAGGCGGGAATCGCTGTGGTAGATTATGACCCTGAAACAATAAAAATCTTAGGCATCGTGACAGCGATTAAAAAAACCGGTTACCAGGTGGGCGGTGCGCAAAAACGGATCGGGATTGAAAATATCCGCTGCGCTTCCTGCGTAGGATTCATCGAAGACGAGTTAAAAGCCACCCCTGGTGTCTTGAATGCATTGGTCAGCCTGGGCACGCAGGAAGCGACAGTCGACTATCTGCCCGAGCAAACAACACTCAAGGAGTTGAATACCGCAATTGAGGGTTGGGGATATAAGACCCGGCCGGCAGCCAGCGAAGAACCAGTCGACCAACAGCAAGCAGCCCACGAGAAGGAATACCAACGCTTGATGCGCAGGTTCTGGTTTGCAGCGCTTGTTTCAATCCCGGTATTAATCACCGCCTACCCTAAATTTATCCCCATCGTAAAAGATTGGTCGATGGAAACATTACGGCTCACCTGGTTTGGAGCCGCTCTGCTGACCTTACCGGTCCTTTTCTGGTCCGGTAGCGATTTTTTCACCGGGGCATGGGCTGCGCTCAAACATCGCGCTGCCAATATGAATACGCTGATTGCGCTGGGCACAGGGGCTGCCTGGCTGTATTCCGCCGTAGCGATCCTTTTCCCGGGAATATTCCCAGAAGGGACATCTGAGCCTTTCTTTGACGTGGTTGCGGTGGTGATCGCGTTGGTGGTGTTAGGCCAGGCTCTGGAAATCCGAGCCAAAGGCCGAACGAGTGAAGCCATCAAAAAGCTGATGGGATTGCAGGCAAAAACTGCGCGCGTAATCCGCAATGACGTGGAAATGGACATCCCTGTAGAGGAAGTTTTGGTTGGGGATACGATCCAGGTCCGGCCCGGCGAAAAAGTCCCGGTCGACGGTATGATCATGGAAGGCAGCTCTGCGGTAGATGAATCGATGCTGACCGGTGAAAGCCTGCCTGTCTCCAAGAAATCCGGGGACGAAGTGATTGGCGCAACCTTGAATAAGACCGGGGCTTTTAAGTTCCGGGCAACAAAAGTTGGCAAAGACACCGCCCTGGCGCAAATCGTCAAGATGGTGCAGGATGCGCAAAACAGCAAGGCTCCTATTGCTCGCCTGGCCGATACGATTTCTGGGTTCTTTGTACCCATCGTGATGATCCTGGCTGTTCTGACCTTTGTAGTCTGGTTCGACTTCGGTCCCCAACCGCAGCTTGTTTACGGCCTGGTCACTGCCGTATCGGTACTGATCATCGCCTGCCCGTGCGCCTTAGGCCTGGCTACCCCGATGAGCCTGATGGTTGGCATCGGCAAAGGCGCTGAAAACGGCATTCTGATCCGCTCTGGCGAAGCGCTGCAGACCGCGCAGGCGATCAAGACTGTCGTCTTGGATAAAACAGGCACGATCACAAAGGGCAAGCCTGAACTAACCGATGTTATCGTTGCATCTCAACAATCCGTCCTGAGCGATGAACTCCTGAGATTGGCCGCTTCAGTGGAAACAGTCAGCGAACATCCTCTGGCGGAAGCCATTGTGGAAGGAGCGAAGGCTAAAGGATTGGCCTTGGGTAAGCCGGAAGCCTTTGAAGCGATTCCGGGGCATGGTGTCATTGCAACAGTGGATGGACGTACGGTAGCACTCGGTAATCTAAAGATGTTGAAGCGCTTAAACGTTGGCCTCGGCGACCTGGAAGCCAAATCTGATACTCTGGCGAATGATGGAAAAACACCCATGTTTGCCGCAGTGGATGGCAAGGCAGCCGGCATCATCGCCGTTGCCGATACCGTCAAAGAAGACTCCAAAGAAGCTATCGCTGCATTGCACCAGATGGGTATTGAAGTGGTCATGATCACCGGTGACAACCAGCGCACAGCCGAAGCCATTGCGCGACAGGTGGGTTTGGATCGCGTGCTGGCTGAAGTGCTGCCAGAAGATAAAGCCCACAACGTTCACCTGTTGCAAGCCGAAGGCAAAAAGGTTGCAATGGTTGGGGATGGGATCAACGACGCCCCGGCGCTGGCGCAGGCCGATGTTGGACTGGCGATCGGCACCGGTACCGATGTGGCCATCGAAGCCTCGGACATTACCCTGATCAAGGGCAGCTTGAAGGGCGTCGTCACAGCCATAGAGGTTAGCCGGGCTACCATGCGCAATATCAAGCAGAACCTGGTTGGCGCATTCATCTACAATGTTTTAGGGGTCCCCATTGCCATGGGTGTTTTGTTCCCCTTCTTTGGGGTGCTACTCAGCCCCCTGCTGGCAGGTGCTGCCATGGCTTTCTCGTCCGTGACGGTGGTAAGCAACGCCAATCGCTTACGAGGTTTTCGCCCAAAATTCAGCGCCAAATGAGACAAGCATGACGATCAATCTGTTGTATTTTGATGGCTGTCCGTCGTGGAATACAGCCCTGACCAATCTTCAAGCTGCATTGAAGGAAGAGCAACTGGATTATTCAATCAACCCGATTAAGGTTGAAACTGACCAGGAAGCGGCTACCACAAAATTTCTTGGATCGCCTTCCTTCCAGATTGATGGAAAGGATTTCTGGCCAGAAAACCGATCTGCCTATTCAATGAACTGCCGGGTGTATAAAACGCCCAATGGTTTACAGGGTTGGCCGACCGTCGAGATGCTTCGCCAAAAGCTAATTAACATCAGAAAGGATAAGGTAACAGCGAAATGACACCTGTTCAGATTTTCATAACCCTTGGGGGAATCGCTCTCAGTTTATTTATTGCCTGGTTTTTCTGGCTGGCGCCCAAAGGTCAGACAAGAGTTAAAGCCGGCGCAGGTGGTGTCCAGGAAGTGGCCATCACCGTAAAAGGTGGTTATACCCCGGATATTATCGTGGTCAAAGCCGGGCAACCGTTGCGCATGAGGTTTACGCGTCAGGAAAGTTCGACCTGTTCAGAAATGGTGCTGTTTCCTGATTTCAGCCAGAGCGCAAAATTGCCTGAAGGTCAGGAAGTGACAGTTGAATTTACTCCCGACAAACCTGGTGAGTATGGCTTCCAATGCCAAATGGGGATGCTGCGGGGAAAACTGATTGTAGAATAGACCATCATCAACACAAGAAAGGTTGGCCACTCAAGTAGAGTTAATCGATTAATTGGAATAACCGATAATATCGCTATTATTACAGGGATTAATTTTTGATGCAAATTATTCGGTATTGGAAAGAAAAGGAAAGTCACCCCATCGAAAAGGCCATTTTTATTGGGATTGGTTTTTTTATACTGTTTTTCATAGCTTTGATGATATTCATGGAGAATGGGAAAAGCCATGTTTTTGATCTGTCATTTGTTGGAATATTAACCCTCTTGCTAATTGTTCTCGCGAAAACTCTTAACAATAATAAACTCCAAGGCTATCTTATAGCTATAACAGCCGTCATAGTCGCAATCATCGGTTTCTTTCGATTGAATTCATTTTTCACTCACACGGAAATTGTCTTCACATTAGTTGTTATCGGGATTACTGCAAGGTGGGGTACAAGCGAAGGTATTTTTACAGCTTTTCTGGCAACAACCAGCTACGCTATCTTGATTTTGTTTACTGAAAACAAGAATATAACGTTTGAGATATTTACTATTGGAGGTTTCTTGCTCGCTTCTGCATATATTATAGGAACCCTATCGCTCCAAAGGGAGGCAGCGCTTAAATCTCAAAATAAAATGCATGAGGAGTTAAATATTACATACAACGAAACCTTACATACCTTGGTTTCTGCTTTGGATACTCGCGATAGCGAGACGGGAGGGCATTCCGAAAGAGTGACCCAAATTGCTCTATTAATCGCTAGGCACCTTAGATTGCATGAAAGAGAAATTCGAGAAATTCAATGGGGCGCTCTGCTTCATGATGTTGGAAAAATCGGAATCCCAGATTACATTTTGCGAAAACCAGGTAAATTATCTGCAGATGAATGGAATGTGATGAGAACTCATCCGCAAGTTGGTTTTGAGATGTTGAAGAAAATTCCTTTCCTGGCTCCTTCACTGGATATTGTATTACATCATCACGAAAAATTTGATGGCACCGGGTACCCTTCGGGATTATCTGGTAAGAATATCCCGCTAGCTGCAAGGATTTTTGCAATTGCAGATACTTTTGATGCAATGACCAATGATCGACCCTATCGAAAAGCCTTTACTCCTGAAAAAGCATTGGAAGAAATCAAACAATGCGCGGATAAGCAATTTGACCCAGAAATTGTAAATGCGTTTCTAAAAGTTTATAAACAACGAATTGATCATACTCCGGATGATTCTTCAAAAAAAACCCTATATGATTTGGAATCTATGAAACAAATTTTTCTGCAAAAACCCAAGTCAGGGTACACAAGTATTCAATCAATCATCAATGAAATCCTCATCGCGTTGGAATGGTCATTATTGGTTGAGATTCCACTTTTCTTTATACATATGGTGCTTTTCGATTTTGAACACAGACAACATATTGCCGAATCATACTCTTTCATCCAATCTTTAATGACGTCTGTACCTCTCCATCCAATTAGTCTTGGTTTATGGCTACCAGCGATCTTCATAGCGACTTACGCAACCCGGCGATCTATTCAACAAAAAATATTATTGGTGCAAGTTCAAACAAAATTAACGGTATCCCAATCCCAAGCACTTACAAATAGCTTGACAGGAGTATGGAACTGAGCTGGATTTGATCAAGTATTTACAATGAACATTAAGCGTGGGCTAGACCAACACCGTTTGTTATCAATTATTCTTGGTGATGTAGATGTTTTCAAAGAATATAACTATACATATGGTCATCCGGCTGCAGATAAAGCTTTAAAGCTAGTTATACAAATACTTACTGCATGTTGCCGAGCGAATGATGAGGTTGCTAGATACGGGGGGGGGATGAATTTGCCATTTTTTGCATAGATATTGACCAAAGTGAGTCTGAGTTATTAATTGCTAGATTGTGTGAGGCACTTAAGGACGCTCCACTATCTATGAGTTTTGGGGCGGCCACATACCCAATTGATGGCAGCGACGAACATACATTACTTGAAAAAGCTGATGATCGACTATATCTTGCAAAATTAAATACCCCCTCACATAAAGAAGATATTGAGATTTGTGAATACGTTAGATGCCGTCCAAACCATGCTCATAAAATATATCAAATCAGCATGGTTGTAAAAATCACTTGGCTATTTCAATTCCCCTAATTTTTCCCAATTAGGTTCTTCCATAGACGAGTCTTCTTTATATCGATAGATGGGTTCAAAATATACGTCACCGTTCTTCAGATCCTTGGACACATTGGATATGGCAATCACCCGGCGAACTTCGTGACGGATGCCGATCTGCACCAACAAATCAACCGCATCAGAGATCATCTGATTGGCTTCGTGTGGCTTTACTCCAGCATCCGCACCCATGACTGTCGCTAAACGGCGAGCTGCTTCACGGGGACTGTCCGCGTGGAAGGTACAGGCTCCACTGTGGCCTGTCATCAAGGCCCGGAACAAACTCATGGCAGCCACGCCATCACGCACCTCTCCAATGACCAGGTAATCAGGTGACATTCGCATGGCATCATCGACTCCGTCTGCCAGGGTATACGGCCGGACATCCGTGCCAATTGCCTGCGGGCGGGCTTCCACCGTCTGGACGGTTGGACGGTCTACCCAGATTTCCTCTGGGTCTTCGATCTTCACGATGCGCCAGATCGTAGGCAAGTAATTGCACAAGGCACTCAGCAGAGTGGTCTTTCCGGTTCGGGTTCCTCCGGAAATCAGGATGCGGGCACCTTTCTCCATTGCCTGACGAAGAACCTCCATCATTTCGGAACTCATCATTCCACGCTCCAATAACCACTCTGGTTTGACTGGCTTTTGTTCATAAAGGCGGATATTGATAGAAGGATTACGACCTGGCGGTGCAATGACTGGGTGAAGCGCCTTGATCCGTCCACCACCTGGATTATGTGTCGTTGCCGGCAGTTTGGCATTGATACTTGGGTTGGTCTCATTCAAAGTTTTGTTTTGCGGACCAATCAAGCGATCCAACACACGCCAGATTTCACCTGGTTCAGGCCGCAGCTCGATGGTCTCCCAACGAACCGAACCTTTACGCATGATTTGAAGAAGTCCGCTGGAGTAAATGGTGATTTCAGAGATATCTGTGCGAGCCGGCGGCAAAAGCAAATCTAAAAAACCCAATCCCAATATCCGCCGGGTGAGTTCCTCAGCAATGGCAGCTTCCTGAAGGGCACCAGGGCGGCAGTTGCGTTTTCTTAGTGCCGCAGCAATCTGTGCATCGACCCGCTCCCGAATGCGCTGCCGATCGGTTTCATTTGGACTCTGAAGAACAGAAGTTGGGAAATCATGGTTGATCTGATCAATCACCTCGTTGAATACCTCAGATCGGATAGATTCGTCCAGGTTATTCCCGTTCGTGGCAGTGTCGTACAAACCTAATATTCCCGGCATAGGTACCCTCCAACATTAGAAACTTTTCCTACTCAAGAGACAAAAATGTTATTCTACGTAAATCGTATTTTGGGTAGTCGCAAAATACCCTTTTTCCCATCCGCACGAGCAAGATTGTTTTCCACCAAGGGAAATAAAGTGTTGATGATGGCACGAATCCCTTTGGCAAACTCATCCCCTCGCGTCACCGGCATCAAGCCATCATCTTGTGCCTGAGGAACCCCTGGATCAAAAGGTACAATGGCTGCGATGGGTGGAGCCCATCCCAAGGATTTGGAAAGCTCTTCCTGAAATAATCGGGGGGTAAAGCTGCTGCGATCAGAAGTTTGGTTTAGAACCAGGTAGATCGAATCTCGGGCCAGGCGTTTCTCACTCTTTAAGCCGGTCAACAATAAGGTGAGGGTATGTCGAATCGCAGTCAAGTCAGCCAGAGTAGGTCGGGCAACGATCAAGGCATAATTGGCAAAGATGATCGAATGCATCATCCACAAATCTTCTGTGGTCGGCACATCCATGACAATAGCCGCATAACGACCATCTTCCGAGTCAATCAGCATCCCATTAATACTGCCTTCTCCGGTTCCTTTACTTGAGGTTTCCAGAATATGCATGTATTCCAGGGAGGATTCTGGAGCAAGCAAGATCTCCAAATTTTCCTTGCGTTGGATTGCAGCCTGAAAAGCTGCCTTGCCTGGACGATCAAAGTATTCGGTTAAATTAGGGACATACCGTAACCCTAAATGTGGCGCAGCAGCTGGTGGCAACCCCATGGACACCAGCAACGTTTTCACACTGAGCCGGACAGACAATTCATAAGCCAGGTTTTCAGCAATGGTTGAGCATCCAGACCCACCGGCGTGCGATAAGACAGCGATCCTTTTCGTGCCGGTGATGTAGGCAGACGTTCCGCTGTTGGCATAGCCGAATACCCCTTGCTGCATGGGCGCAGCTTGAGTCAGGCTTGCCCGGGCTGTCATCGCAGCACCATAAGCAGCCTGGATGATCTCAGTCCAGTTAACCGGTGCGACGAAAACTCCACGAACAGTATCTACCTTGGTAAAAGCCCCCTGAAAATCCTTTTGAGCCAAAGGCAATACAACAATCGCAATTCCACGCCAGGCCGATATTTTCTGAAGGGAACGAATCAGGGTGTCCGGATCAGGAGCGATATCCGTCTGGACGATTACCAAATCCGGCCGCAGGTTGTTCAAGTTCGTCTCGAACATGGACCATTGGGCAGCGTGACCTGAGATCATAAAGCGTTGGTCTGACAGGATCGGCTGCTGCATTTGGTAGTAAACAACATCATGACCGGCTCCTGCCAGCATGACGGTGATTTTATTGGTTTGGTAAGCGTTATCGCTCATTTTGACCTATTTCTTTCGATAATCGTTCATCTCGTTATACAACTCACCCATATTGAGGGTAATCACGTCCGCAACATCCAACGCCAACCCTGATGTTGGTTCCAAGGCAAGGTGAATAATGCCATATTGGTCGAGAGCAGCCAGTAAGGTTGCCGGATCAACCTTGAATCCTGGAGTTACCTCGATCAACCCCGTGGGAACATCCAGAACGATCACACTGCCTTCCTGAGCTGACATGCTTGTTCGAGCAGAGGAAAACAATTCTTCTTCACTGGCACCGGCTGGAACCTCTTCATAACGAAACGATTGAGGTACTAAAAGTACTCGCACACCTGTGATTGCCAACCGAGCGAGAGGAGAAGCCGGCGGAGCAGGAGTAGGAGTTGGGGTAGGTGATGCGGTCACGCCAGGAGTGAGGGAAACAATGGGTGAAGAAAATTCTGCAATCGGCGCAGTGAACACAGAGGTGGTACTCGCCTTGAGAATATCTGGAGAAATCATACCAATCACCGTAACGGTTTGACCTGGACGAAGTAAACCAGCCACGCCGCTGGCCAGGTCGACATGGATCGCCAGAGCAACATGCCCTTCTGGAAGTTCAGCAGGAATACCTGCACTGGCAATCTCTCCCAAAACGGAGGTAACGATCAGATCCCCCGGAGCTCGTCCAACAGCCAGGATCTTCCCGGTCACATCTTCAATTTTTGATGTAGCATCCGCAGGTTTAGCTCCCATCGGAATGGTACGCAGCTCAACCAATTGGTCAGTCAGAACAGTTCCAGGGGCGATGGCGACTTTGGCGACCACCACCTGGGTTGGACGGATTACCCCGTTTAAAAGGGCGATCACAAGCAAACCGATGACAACGGCAAGTACAATTGCGGCAATGGGGGAACGTTTTTTTGTTTGCATGAATTATTCTTTCTCCTTTTTACAAATCATTGGATTCAGTATGCCCCGACGCGAAGCGTCAATGGGATCGATTGGTTGCCAGGATGTCAGAAGATGTCCGTTCCAGGGAAACAGCTCCCAATTCCTGGGTAATCTCGAGGTCAGAGGGTTCATTACTACGGATGATCATTGGGCGAACTAACACTGGCTCCAGCCAGAACACATCATCGCTGTAACCCAACTTGGCAATCGCATACGTACGCGGAATGCGTGCCAGGTAGCGTTTGTATTCGGTATTGACCAGTCCTTTTTCGGAGCGGCCCAAATGTGGCAAGATCAAATCCCGATCTTTGGGATCTTTGGTTTGGAACACAAATACATTCGCGCAGGAGGATAGGATGCCTGAGGGTAACTCGCTTACGGTTTGAGCCATCAGATGCAGAAAAACGTTGTATTTTCTTCCATCACGCCACATCGTTTGAAAAAGATGGCTGACCGGGTTACCCGACTCACCTGATCCTTGATCTGAAGCGGCTCCACCTGAGACGCCAGTTAGGACTTTATTTGCTTCTTCAAAGAAGATTTGCATAGGCGGGAAATGTTTGCCGCCCAAGGCTTCGCGCCGGCGAGTGACCGCATCCGAATACAATATGCTGGCCAATAATGAGAGCAATGCTGCTTTGGAGTATTCATCCATTTCAGCGCCACCTTCGATGACAATGACTCCCCAGGGATTATCAGTGTTGCCCATCAATCCCAAATCTTCCACGCCGGTTCCACTGGCTGAAGATCCGTATTGCTTTGCCATATGTCCTTCGGAGAACTGCTCCAATCGAAGGAGGACTCCCTCCAGACTGGTACGACTTACCTGATCACGTTCAAGCTTCTCTTTGTAGGTTCGCAGACGATCAACCCATTTGGAAACATCCAATTTCCGGCTACGATAGACCGCAAGAGCCTGTAGTTCGGATGGCGAGAGACTTTCTAATAAAGTTCCAGGATGAAGATCATCCAGATCCTCACCAAGACTCTGACGTTCATAGCGGATTAACTCCACTTCATGTTCATCCTGAAGATGTCCTAAGGGACCATTCTGCAGCTTGGGGTCGCCGGTCAGAACGCCGGCCTCATAATACAATTCGGTTAGCGCACGGCGCATGAAACCCAACTGTCTGGCTCCCATCCTGCCAGCGTTCGCAAAAAGTTCAGCCACCATGCTGCGGTAGCGGCCAGGTTCTATCCTTTTCGGTACTTGCAGGATATTCCACCGGAGAGGGCGTGGGGAACCAGGATAGAGTTGACGGATATCCACATGTCCAAGACTGTCTTCTGAACCTTTCGGACCCACCCCCGGCCAGTTCAATGCTTTACGCCAACCCTGGCCGAAATCCAACACAATGGTGCGGTAATGCCAGAAACGGGTCGTCTCATAAGCCAGGCGTTCAGCTGCAATCGATTTTCCAAAGCCAGTATCCCCGACAAATGCAGTATGAAAATGGCGGTCTGGAGACAACTTTAAAAAAGTATCCGTTAATAAACCTGTTTCACTCGACCACTGCCGGGCGAGGGTGATATTCCCAGGCATATCCGGATAAAAAGCAAATGCTGGGGTTTCTTCCTGGGTGGTGAGCGCTGATCCCTGCTCAAACATGCCTGGTGCGGTATAAGCTGCCACCTGAAGCATGGTAAGTAAGGTTGAATCTGCGTATCCACTCATTGCCTCTGGGATCGTCTCGATGCGGGTCGATGGGGTGAACGCACGGGCATGTAAGCCGATATAAGCCTGTTCTGGATCGGTTAACGCACGGGTTTGCACGCCTGCGACGACATCCTCGGTGCCATGAAACGCTTCAGGGATGAGCCCCATCATTGCCTGCATGCCCTGTTCGCTGGTGGCCAGTGCATACAAATCTGTATAAAATGCACCTTCCCGACTGGCAATATCCAGCAACTTGCGTTGAGTGCGCATGATATCTGTGAGGAGGATATAAGGATCATCCTGCCATTGATAAGCGTTTGAAAGCGAGAAAGAAGGAGCGACACCAACACTCATCCCAGCGCTTATTCCACGTCCAATACTTTGCCCCAAGCCAACACCATCTGTCTCAGATCGAGCTGTGCTTTTTGTATCTGCATGGCTCTGGGTGGTAGATGTGCTGGTCGTGTCGGCTACTGAATCCGTCTCAGCTCCAGAGGTTGTCCAAGCTTCCGATTGCGTCGTCGAATGACTTTGGGAGGTTGTATTCGATTGACTCTGAGTAGTACTTTGCGAAACGGTGTCTGCCTGGCTGTGTGTGACCGAATGCATGCTTGAGTCGGATGATCCGCTACTGACAACCACACCATCTGCTGAACCCCAGTTAGCATTGCCGCCTACGTTAGCCGATAAACCTACGCCGGCCGGAGCAATGCTCCCACCCACACCGCCATTCACGCCATAAGAAGAGCTATCCGTATGAGAGTTCGCTACACCGGACGAATCAGAGTGGGACGTTCCATCGGTTACTGCTGTTCCTTCGGTATGAGCTGTCCCTTGACTGACTGCAGTTCCAACCGTGGAAGACGAACCAATCATATCGGTTTCGGAGATTCCAACCGTGTGCGCCCAACCGCGAGTGCTGGCATGACCCGTGGTGTGCGCCTGGCCTTCTGAATTTGCGACGCCATCTGTGGCAGCTTCACCCTGAGTGACGCCGCTCGAATGGTTTGTGCCATAAGACCTGGATGCGTTTTCAGCGAGTCCCCCAGTCAAAATGGCCGGCAGGCTGATTCCAAACGAAGCAGCCCGGGTTCCCAACTGACGGGAAGCGTAAACGGAGGTATCTTCCAACATACCGGCCAACATGCGGGTAATATCTTCAAGGCGAACATGATTTGTGAGCAGCATCAACAAGAA
Organism: Leptolinea sp. HRD-7; assembly: GCA_024363285.1. Classification (GTDB taxonomy): domain Bacteria; phylum Chloroflexota; class Anaerolineae; order Anaerolineales; family Anaerolineaceae; genus Leptolinea. Next base: position 505,083 of record AP024710.1, read on the forward strand.
CTCTTCTTCCAGGCTGCTCATTCCGCGAAAGAGCAGTTCATTCTGTTGAATGGAGTATTGTTGTACACCCTGACCTCCAGACACTAATGGGTCACGCATCGAAGAATCACCCCCGCGGGCGTTTTCACGTGGATCTGGATGCCCAACAGCCACAATGGCATAAGGCATCTGCTCCAGAGCTCGCGCTAACCATTGGGCCACTTCAGTTGAAAGTGGTTCAAGGCGTATTTGACGGTAAGCACCCACCAATCCGGCTCGTAAGGCAGATAGATCACGTAAAGAGCGCTGAATAGCTTCATCTTTCTTTGGCGAAAACGCAGCGACTCCATAGCATTGAACAATTCCAACATTGGGGTTCTTAAAAACGCCGGCAGCCAGATAAACCAGATCCACTTGAGCGCCATATAAACCACGCAAGACCGTACGCATCTTCTGTAGTAGCCCAGCATCCCGGCGAGCTTCCAGAGAGATGTAGCGTAATTGCAGTAGCCGGACCGCCCGGTATCCCTGATATTCCCGCGCACCTTCCCGCTCTGTGACACGAAAGACCAGATATTCCAGCTCATTTCGGTCGTTGAAATGTAGCTCTGTGCCTTCCACTTCCAAGTCATTTGGAATGGAGAGAGGGTCATCTGTTCTCAGCCAGGGTATTTTTTCGGTCAGTTTTCCAATAATCATCGTTCTCTTATCTCCGTACTTGGCGTTCTGCCTCATCAATTCGCCAACCAGATCAGCTGGTAAATTCATGAGGCTGCTTTTGCTTGCGCAAAAGAAGCCCTGGATTGCTATTGCTTCACTGTTTCCCACCAGATTGCATCAACCACCTCATTCGTATTTGGTTCGACAACCACCACCTGTGGTGAACGCTGGCGATGGGGAGATGATGCCCTCTGGTCTTCACGAGTTGCGGAACGTTGCTCAAAAGTTTCTTGTGGGTAACCTTCTTTCCCTGTTTCACTTCTCTTTTCGGTAGTATTCCAAGGTCGAAGCCGGAACAAGAGACTCATCTGGGCAATTAGCGCCGCAAATGCAGTGATGATGAGGACGCCTGCCATCAGGATGATCATGACGATCACACCTAAAGCAGGTCCGCGCAGCAAATCCATCAGTTGTGACATATTGACCTCCAATCGTTGAAATAGAATCTGGCGTTAAACAAGAATTTCCAACGTTCATAAGACTCTCACCTAAAAGGTAGAGTACGCGAAGCGTCCCTTTGGGATAAATCAAGCAAGCCCACGATTTTGTGTGCTGGTTTCATCTATCACCCTATCTTCTGGTTCGATAGCGATTGATCAACTCGCTGGCGCCTGCCAATGGATTGACCAACGACATCGGATTGATCAGAACTTGCTGCAGCAACATGGTAAAATAACCTAACGGGATCACCAACCACAAAGCCCAAAGAATAATCGTAGTTACATTTTCGCGTGTATTCGCAATCACAGCTGATGCGCTTTCAGATGTCCCTATCAGTGCAGCCCATTGATCTGCTGATAATTGAGCGGTGTATGCCAGGTAGAGCCGGCTTCCGATGACGGCCAGGGAATAAATCGCAATTCCCGATTTCATATTCCACAAAAGGGTATGTTCCTGCATGTGCACCAGTAAAAGGATGATTGTGCCAGCGATCCACATTGCTGCACCCAGCCAGGGAACCGGTGCTCCCATCCCCCATTGGCTAATTACCCACAACACCAGAATAATCGCCGTTGTGATTTGAGCTGTGTATAAATCCGGAGTAGCAGCCTCCCGCCCACTTCGTCCTGGTCGGAAAGCTGCTCTGGATTGCACACGTTGATCCACGAAACGGATGATCAACCCTGCACAAAGAATACTTACCAGAGCAGCTCCAGATTCGCCAAGCCAGTAAACGGTTGCGAGGACGCCGTTCAACAGGTAAGTAGGCAGAGCAGCGAGAAAATCTCCAAAGACGACAAAATAATCTGTCATGAACCAATGCCTCCTTACTTGTCATAATCGTTTCGTGGGTACCACAACCCAATCACCAGTAGTAAATAGATGGCGGCAATGAAACCCAGGACGACTGTAAGCAACACACCGACCGCAATCGGTAAAATCTGCACTTTGATCTTTTAAGGCACCAATGCCGGAAGAGCTACATATACTTGCATCGTTCCATCAACCCTTACTCGCCTCGGCTGGGTGATTGGAACTCCGCGGAAGCGAGTGCCCGTGGTCACTACGTCCATTCGCAAGTTGAAGGTTCCTGGATCTGCAAATGGAACACGGAGTGCCTGGCCAGTAGCAGTACAGGTGCCGCCGCCATCACATCCGCCTGTCCATGAACCAATTCCGGGAATCAGGGTGAAATATGCCTGATGGACGAAGGCTTCATAATGGGTTTGACCTAATCTACCGGTGATCCAATCCTGGCTGGCGGCATCCAATGCTGCAGTAGCTTGCAACGAAGCTACCGCATCCGGCAAATGTTCTACATGTGTCCGGCATTCCTTGAATAACATTTCTGTATCTGAGACACCATCATTGATAGCTGATCCAGCTCCGGTATTGCAATTGGCGGTTTCTCCGGAATTGGCTGAGCGGCAAACATCTCTTTCTTCATAAATCGGCTCATACCAGGTGAAAATCACTGGAGGAACTGTCACCCTGACCTGGATATCTGCACCGCGGCGGTTTTCGGTATCTTGTCCCACAACAAGGGGATTGTTCGGCGCAGTTTTTTGAATGACGAGGACAGGTTGTTGCATAGAAACCGTTGGGTCAGGACACTCCCTTGGGGGAGGAGGCGGGGTGACAATTCCCGAGCACCCCCCTGGAATGGCCGCACAGTTTTGTGAACCATTCAAATACAACAAATACAACGAGCGTAGAGCGCCATCATTCCAAGTCATTTGAAGCAGGGTTGTGATGAATCCCCACCCGGAGAAATAGGTCCAAACATCTTGCTGACCATTGAGAACCGCTCCCCAAAATTGGTCCGGGCTGGTGTACTCTGGATGTTCCGCCTGTACCTTGCTCCAATCCAGATTATCGCCGGCAACAAGCCCAAGAAAAGAGATCAGGCTGCCGTAACCATTTCCCAGTGATCCATAGGAGCCGGTCAAACCGCTTGCTTGGGGGTTCATGGCCATAAAAAATAGCGTCGAGGCAGAGGGTAAGACGACGATATTCCCACTAGGCGTTTGATAGAGATGATAATTTGCATCAAGATCAATGGACTGGCCAAAGGGCAGTTCAATTGACATCCAATCGGGGTGATCTGTGGTAACTCCCAGATCAATCAAATCAGGATTCAGATTTCCATCCGGTTGAAAAACTTCTGACCAGGGATCAGTACCCTGAGCATAAACAGCAGATGGTATGAGCAAGGTCAAGACGACAATGATCAGGAAAAATCTTTTCACTACTTCTTTCCTTCTTCTACAGTTGTGGTGGAAGGTTTTCCCCGAGCAAGAATCGCATCGATTTCCTCTTCCATCAGGAAACGATCAAACTTCCAACCACTTTCTGTTTTCGCGAGAACAACATATGCTGTATCCTGGGTTTTATTGCTACCCGGTAAGGGAGAAGATAGCGTGATGGTCATCTCCCAGACTTGCTCGGAACCATTGTCTGCTACTTTTTCTACTGCCTGCGTGGCAGCTGTGACCACAGATTTGGCATCTACGTATTTTTCCCACATACGGTCTACGCCGGTCGAAAACAGCTCGCATCCAGCGGGAGTGCTTACCTCGCAGATACGCTCAAGCCAGGCTTCTTTTCCTTCCTGATAATTCACCTGGAAGACCTTCTCGATGGCATTGACCGCTGCAGTAGAAACCAGACTATCTTCATTGGTTGATGCTTCAGAACCTTGCTCAGTACGAAGTGGCCAGTTTTCGATAATCAGGATACCTATAGCAACGACAACTGCCAGGATGATGGCAATGATCAGATTGCGTTTTGAGACTGGAATTTCTTTCAATTTTTTCTCCTTTTCCGGTTAACGGGTTTGAAAGTTAGTTAAAACAAAAGCGACCATTCAGATCTCAACACCTATTTACACGCACGCAAGTTGTGTAAACAGGGAAGAAGCTGATGGTCGCTCCAAGGATTTTTTGGAACAGCTGAGGATTATCAGCGACCGAACAGATATTTGGTTGTGACTCTAATCATAGCAAGAAGAAAGCACCTATCCTAGGGGGACATATTTGACTAAATTAGGAAAAATGCGGAAATTAACTTGACATAGCAATACTAGAGTATTACATTATAAATAACCTAACCGATAAGGAAAACGAGCATGCCGAAAACAAATTCTGCGAGTAAACCAGTTCGATCTTTTCGAATAAGCCCAGAAGGCGTAAGTCAATTAAGAGCGATGGCAAACGTTATGGGACGGAGTGAAAGCGATGTGATTGAGGTTGCTCTAGATCGAATGTATCGCGAGGAGATTCGTTATAACCGGGTCCTAAGAGAAGGTGCCCGACCAGAAGATAAGTATCAGACAAATAAAGAGAATGAAGGAGAAAATGAAATTCATCGTAGTGATTCTTAAGTTGATTGGATGGGTTGTCAAAACAACAGTCATCCTGGCTATTTGTTCCAGTATTTTATTCGTTGCCTACAAAGGAAACCAGCCTATGCAGGTTCCTGAAGCGCCAAAAGGAATGACATACTTCGAATTCATTGCTGACCGGATAGATGCTGCAAAAACGGTAGAACCTTCACGGTGCGGGTGGGGCATGATGCTATCTTTAGCCACTCTGGGCCCAATTTATTCATTTGTTTATACCGAAGTTGGCATTCATCCGGATGGAGCTCTTGCGCGAGGCACCGCCCCAGATCCAGATATCCCAAAGGATGTGGCAAATGCTAAGTGGTATGAAATGCCTGGAATCTGGTGGAATACGGTTGAAAGATTATCTTGGACGATGTTAGGGAAACAGGCTATTTATGGATGTAATTTTAGACCAGTGTTACCACAATTCGGTTTACAATCGCCTTAAAATTATTGATAAATGGAATCCGAGCCCCATAAGATTATATTAAATTTCTCTAGATACACTCAACAATAAGGACTGCATTAAAGCTAGTGCAGTCCTTATTATTCAAGGTTTATTTTCCAACTGCTAATTTGTCCAACTGTGCTTCATATCAACTGAAATGTATACTGTTTGATAAATGAGGTTTTGGTAAAATATGTTGAAGAATACACTCGATTTTGATTATGGATTAATTTTTAAGCATTCGTAAACCACTTCCAATGACGACAAACTCACTAATCTCATGTGCTAGCACTGCAATTGGCAATGTAAACCAACCTCCTATAGCACCAACTACCAATGCTCCAATCACTACTGCAGATAGGACTAGATTCTGATTGACGACAGATTGATTGCGCTTCGCCAGGTGAAGCGCATAAGCCAGTTTCTCTAGATCGTCGGCCATCAATGCCACGTCAGCCGTCTCCAGAGCCACATCCGTCCCCGCCGCACCCATCGCGACGCCAACCGTCGCCTCGGCGAGCGCAGGGGCATCGTTGACCCCATCGCCTACCATAGCCACGTGTCCATACCGGGAAGTCAGGTCGCGTACCTTGATCGCCTTATCCTCAGGTTTCAGGTCGGCGTACACTTCATCGATCCCCAATTCGCGGGCGATAGCCTGGGCGGTACGCTCATTGTCGCCGGTCAGCATGACCACTTTTTCAGCTCCCGCGGCGTGCATCGCATCGATCGCTTTCTGTGCGTTGGGACGGATGTTGTCACGGATGGCAATCATGCCCCAAGGAGCTTGTTCATCACCCAGCACGACCACGGTTTTTCCTTCGCTCTGCAGATGATTGATATCCTCCCAGGAGCTTTCCAGAGAGATTCCCAGCTTTGATTGGAACAGGTCCGGGCTGCCAACATAAATTGTTCGTCCATCCAAACGGGCAGAAGCACCCGCCCCGGTTAATGAACGAAAATCGTTAAGATCGGCAGGTTGGACCTGCTGTTGTTCTGCGTGACGGACGATAGCCTGAGCTAGCGGGTGGCCACTGCGCCGCTCGATTCCGGCAGCCACAGCCAACAGTTCCAGCTTTGAGGTTGTCATTCGATCCGCGTCCTGGCGAAGAAGAACCACATCAGTCACTTCCGGTTCGCCGCGGGTCAGCGTACCGGTCTTGTCCATCGCCACCACCTTGACTTTTGCCAGCTCCTCGACGTACACGCCCCCTTTGATAAGCACCCCATTCCGTGCGCCGGTGCCCAGAGAAGCCACCAATGTAATCGGGATGGAAATGACCAAGGCGCAGGGTGCGGCAGCAACGATAAACACTGTTGCCCGGGTGATCCACGTTACCCAGTTTGCGCTAAACAGAAGCGACGGGATAACGGCGATGAGAATGCCGATAAGCAAAACGATGGGACTGTAGCGTGCGCCGAAACGCTCAATGAAGCGCTGGCTTTTGCCTTTCTTTTCTTGGGCTTCTTCAACCATGGTGATAATGCGGGCGATGGTGTTATCCGCAAAGGTTTTTGTCGCGCGGACTTCCAAGGCGCCTTCGCCATTTATGCTACCGGCAAAGACCGGGTCGCCCAACTGCTTCTCCACTGGGACGCTCTCGCCGGTTACAGGGGCCTGGTTGACGCTTGAAGTCCCGACCAGCACTTCGCCATCGGTCGCCATGGACTGCCCCGGTTTGACGATGAACACATCCCCAACCACCAGCTCTTCGACCGGGATCTCCAATTCGCGACCATTGCGTCGAACCAGCGCCACCTTGGGTGCGAGGTTCATCAGCGCTTTAATCGCCGCGCGAGTTTTCTCTTCTGTGTAGCCCTCAGCGGCTTCGCTAATGGAATAGAGGAAGACCAGCATAGCCCCTTCCAACGGCTCACCCATGATGGCAGCCGTAATCGCAGCGACGCTCATCAGAAGTTCGATACCTATCTGGCGCTCGAAGATCAATTCTTCAATAGCTTCGCGGCCAAAGAAGTATCCGCCAATCAAAATCGCTGCAATAAAAATAACAGTTGAGATGACAACTTGTGCACCAGCCAGACTTATAAGCCAGCCAACCAGAAGCAGGACGCCGGAAGCCACCGAAGTCAGCACTTTGGGATTTTTCCATGGTTTTGGCTGTTCAGCCATTTCCATCCCTTTTTGAGTTGGAAAACCCAGGGTGTCCAATTTTTGTTTCAGAATACTTGGGTTGGTCTGATCAGGGTCAAAGGTCAGGGATACTTTGGCTGATTTCGGATAAATCTTCAACCCGACCAAGCCTGGAAAACCTTCCAACCCTCGTTCGATGTTAGCTGCGTCATGTTCGCAGTCAAGGTTGGCAACTCTTAATTCAATCTTATTCGATTCCATAAAATCTCCATTCAGAGTAAAATATCTGGCTTTTTCAACCAGACAGCTGACGAACTTGGTAAATACTTCTGCTACCTCTCCGAAGTATATTGTGGGACAAAAAAAGAGAAGAGTTACAGTTAAATGTGCAGATAATCTTTTGGTGCAAAAAAGAGATCTATATTCTCCCTTTTCAGTACAGGACTGATTAACTTAGTGATGTATTTTTCAACGATTTTCACCTGACTCGTGAGCCAGACTTTTTTTGTGAGGGAGATTATATCGAGTGCACTCGTAAACCCCTAGGGCGACATCGGACAGTAATGATTCCGACATTGTGAGTAAGTCACCCACACGATCATCGCTCAGCCGATAATGAACGTATTTCCCTTGTTGTTCTGCTGCCACTAAGCCACATTCACGAAGACAGCGTAAATGGTTAGACGCATTGGACTGACTCATACACGTCGCCGAGACTATCTCGGTTACGGTTTTCGGACCAGAACGAAGCGTCTGTAAGATGTTAAGCCGTGCAGGATCCCCAAACCCGCGAAACAGTTTAGCTTGAAGTTGAACACCTTCAGAATTTGAGACAGTAAGCATGGATTACTCCTACATTGTTATACATTTATATATCACAATACAATGATATATTATTCTAAACATGAATTTATGTCAAGGACACGATCAATTTCGAGTAGGAACGTTAATATCAATAACCCACCCTCTCTTGACAAGAAAATCAAATTGTAATAATATAAACTATAGTTGAGCAAATGTTCAACAATTAATTAACAATAAGGCTAACTATTCCAATGACCTCTGAAAAAAAATGCGTTGTTGATGAAATGACCGCCAGTCGTATCGCCAGCTTATTTGAATCATTGAGTAATCCAACTCGCGTTCGTATTATTTCTTCTTTGTTGGATGGAGAAGTCAACGTTGGTGACCTCGTTCAACTTATTGGATTAAGCAAATCGGCAATTTCCCATCAACTAAGGGGATTGCGTGATAAACGTGTTATCCGCTCTAGAAAACAAGGAAGACAAGTGTATATTTCACTTGATGATGAACATATAAGCGAGATGTTTCAACGCGGATTGGACCATGTGTGCCATGAATAACAAACGAAATTCCACACACAATATTTTTTTGCTCATGATGATTCTTATTTCACTCTGCATAGGTATTCATTTTCTCCATGATTTACAACCAGGGCACTCAGATATTTTTGGAAGTAGTTCTGGTGTCTGTACCGGGATAATTCATTATGGAATTATTATTAGTTTTATCCCAAGTGCATTTTTCGTCGGATTACTATTTAATTATTCATTATTTTACATACTCTTCCCCCGTGTAAATAAAAATTCGATTTTTATTCCTCCGCCTATTCATTAAAAAACCGAACTTGTTGTTACTAACCAGATGCTTATTTGAGCGTCTATGTATAGCTATATTTTCATTTATCAATAAAAGAATTATTAAGGACAAATCAATGATAGAAAAAACCGTAGAAATTTCACTGCCTTTGTTGCTACCAGAAGGTCAGGAATCTTGCAACCATTGTATTGATCGGTTGCAGAGCCGGCTACAAACCCAAAAAGGTATTCTCCAAACACACCTGCACTTGGATCATGATCCCATTGATCTATGCATCCATTATGATCCAAATCTAATTTCATTAGCTGCAGTTAAACGCATTGCTGAGGAGGCTGGATCAGAATTGCGTAATGGTTACCACCACGAGCAAATACCCTTTACAGGACTTGACAGCGCTGATTCAGCAACAATGATCGCCAAAGAACTCGAAAATATGGATGGGATGCTTCATGCCAGTGTGAGTTATGCAGCCGGGTTCGCAATGGTCGCTTATGATACAAAGATTGTTTCCTTGGAACAGATCCACCGAACCATGCGTCACTTAGGAGCCCGGTTATTACCGCAACCCGAGATAAAAGGAGAGAAAGAAGCTCATGAACATGAGCACGATCACGGTACAGCACCATCCTTCCTTCCGCACTGGATTCAAGAACGCTGGACAATTATTCTAATTGCGACTGGGGGCGTATTTCTACTTCTTGGCTGGGTTGGGCAGCAATTTCTTGGCTATCCTGCAAGTGTTTCTCGGATTCTTTTTCTGCTTTCCTACGTCGCCAGTGCATACGATATTGGACATCACGCTATCCCCGCATTACTGAGAGGTAAGTTTGACACAGATGTACTGATGTTAGCTGCGGCAGTAGGTGCTGCTTTTCTAGGTGCCTGGGCTGAAGGTGCTTTTCTGCTCTTTTTATTCGGATTGGGGCATGCTGGAGAGCATTACGCTTTAGACAGAGCACGAAACGCCATCAACGCTTTAGGCGAATTGATGCCCAAGACAGCACGGGTACGGAGAGGCGATCAAATAATTGAGGAATCGGTTGACTTGCTTTCTATTGATGACATTGTTATTGTCCGACCGGGCGACCGTATTCCGGTGGATGGAGTGATATCTTTTGGAGAGAGTGCCATTGACCAGAGTCCCATCACTGGAGAATCCGTCCCTGTTCAAAAAGCTGTCGGCGACGAGGTGTTTACGGGAACAATTAACCAGGATGCAGCCTTGGAAGTGAAAATCACTCGACTCGCAAAAGATAACACTTTGAGTCGGGTCATGAAAATGGTGGCTGAGGCTCAGGGTCAGCAAAGCCCCACTCAACAGTTCACTGATCGATTTTCTGCCCGTTTTGTTCCAATTGTGTTAATTTTAGTAGCGCTTGTTGCAGTGGTTCCACCGATCGCGGGTTGGATGACGTTCTCTGATAGTTTTTACCGAGCTATGCTGCTTCTGGTCGCTGCCTCACCTTGCGCATTAGCAATTGGTACACCAGCAACAGTCCTTGCTGGAATTGCTCAGGCGGCACGCAATGGTGTTTTGATTAAAGGAGGTGTTCACCTGGAAAATCTGGGACGGCTTAACGCGTTCGCCTTTGATAAAACAGGAACACTCACGCAGGGTAAATTTCATGTAACGGATGTCATCCCCTTAGATGACTCTCCAATTGAAGATATCTTGCGATTAGCAGCGGCTGTGGAACAACAGTCAAGCCATCCGTTGGCTCTGGCTATTGTACGAGCTGCTCAAGAACGAAACCTGACTCTTCCTATGGCGAATAGTTTAGAGAATGTTCCTGGTCGCGGTGTACGAAGCCAGGTGGAGGGTCAACCAGTTTGGATTGGTTCGCTTAAACTTTTTGAAGAAAACGACGGAAAAATCGTTGATGAAACTGTTAGGCAAACAGTGTTAAAACTGGAAAACGCTGGCCGGACAACGATGACTGTCAGTCATAATGGTAAGTTTCTAGGGGTTTTGGGATTAGCGGATGTTGCACGACCTAATGTTGAAAAGGTATTAGCACGTTTGCGAAACCAGGGAGTGAAGCATTTGATTATGCTCACTGGCGATAACCAGAAAGTAGCCCAACAGATCGCACAATCAATAGGCGTTACGGATATCGAAGCTGAATTATTGCCAGAAGATAAATTAACTACAATTCAGCGTTTGAAAAAAGAATTTGGAGCAGTTGCCATGATTGGGGACGGTGTAAACGATGCCCCAGCGCTTGCAACTTCTACAGTGGGAATTGCCATGGGAGGCGCTGGAACAGCAGTCGCTCTCGAAACGGCAGATGTGGCATTAATGGCTGATGATCTTAGCAAATTACCCTTTGCAGTAGGTTTGAGCCGCACAAGCCGCACAATTATCCAACAAAATCTTGTAATCTCTTTAGGTGTAATATTTTTACTGATTATTACTTCAGTATTCGGTTTGGTGCAGCTCAGTTGGACAGTTGTTGCACATGAAGGTAGTACTATCCTGGTCGTTATGAATGCGCTTCGTTTACTGAGATACAAAAATGGATGACAAACGCAACCTGAAGATATACCGAACTTGGGCGCCAATTTACGATTCCGTGATGCGCCCCATCTATGGAGTAGCCCGCAAGCACGCTATCGAAATGATAAACCTCCAAGTCGGTGAAAGGGTTTTGATCCCTGGCGTTGGAACCGGACTGGATCTTCCTTTAATTCCCGCAGGTATCCACGTCACTGGGATCGACCTTACTCAAGCTATGCTAGAGAAAGCCCGTACAAAGGTCAGTGGGAGTAATTTAACCCTCGCTGTTATGAATGCCCAAGACCTTCAATTCCCAGATGATACATTTGACGTAGTCATCTTAAATCTCATCCTCAGCGTGGTGCCAGATGGAGCAATCACATTCAGGGAAGCCTGGCGCGTTCTAAAACCCGGGGGGCGTGTGGTAATTTTCGATAAATTCCTGCCGGAAGTCAGCCACCTCTCAGGATTCAGGGTGCTGTTGGGCTGGTTGATTCGACAAATCGGCACGGATCCCAACCGTCGGTTTTGCGAAATGATCCAGAACATCCCGAACGCACTGGTGGTGATCGATGAACCTTCTTTATTGCATGGACAGTACAGGGTAATTCTCATGACAAAATCCGTGGATACGTAAAGCGAAGAGTCCATGAGCAGAAGCATGATACTTTTCCTGGTGATTGGAGTGCCCATTTTGGCGTTGTTATTAGCCTGCCTGGGAGCTGCAACGTTTATAGAAAATCTCACTGGTTTGTTACTGTTCGTGATCGGGATCGCATTTTTAGCCGGGCCGCCTATCTACTATATGGGCACAAAGCAACCGTACTGGCTTTCGGGCAGGGGAAGGATCTCTCAAGAAGAAAAGGGAGACCTTTCTTTCTGGCTTATTCTGCCCGGTTTTCTGCTCGTGTTTTTTGGTTCACCGCTCGAATTCTCCTTTCTGCCAGTTTCGATCCCCCGCGGGGTTGTCCTGGAGGGTTTGGGGCTCCTCCTATTTGGCCTGGGATTGGGGCTATTCATCTGGGCACGGCGCACCTTGCGGGACCAGTATTCTGGGCACATCCAGATAAACGTCGATCATATACTGGTGATAACAGGACCTTACCATTATGTGCGCCATCCGGCCTATAGTGGTTACCTGCTGATGACGCTCGGCATTGTAATCGGATATTCCAGCCTGGTCGGAGTAGCATCCGTCCTTCTGCTCCTCCTGCCAGGGATCCTGTACCGTGTACGCCTGGAGGAGCAAATCCTTTCAAATCGGTTTCCAATGGAATATAAGCAGTATGCGCGAAAAACCGGCTGTTTAATTCCAAAGAAAAAGTGAATTAGCGATGCAAACTACACCCTGCCAAAATATCCATCCAATACTGGGAACCTGTCGCACGCTCGAAATAGAAGGTGTTCTGATCCATTGGGTATCGGAGGGAAAAGGTCCACTCGTACTCTTTGTGCATGGAAGCCAGGCCTGGTCGTATACCTGGCGCTACCAAATCAATGCCTTTGCAGCTGCTGGGTACCAGGCGGTAGCACCGGACCTTTTTGGCAATGGCTACTCGGCTGCGCCTAATCGGCATGACTATTCGGTTGCGGGGAACGCTCGTTTGATTGGCCAGTTGCTAGATGGTTTTCAGGCACAGTGAGTGATCTTGGTGGCCAGTTCTGCCGGCGGTCTGCCCATTTTGGATTTTGCCATCCGTAATCCAGAACGCGTCAGCGCGATGATCCTGTCATCCACCTGTAGCGTGCCCCACTCGCTGCCGGGTCTTTGGAATCTGATCCGTCTGCCGCTGGTTGGGGAAGCGGCGAGGCTATTTTTGAGCCTATCTTTAATCCGCAAAAATCTAGTGGGGGCGTTTGCCGATCAGCAGAAAGTGACCCAGGAGGATGTCGAGGCTTACCTGCAGCCGCTCCTCCGGTCTGGCAGTTGGACAGTCAATCTGCGCACCGAGCGGTGCACGAATCCAACTTTTGTCGAGCAACATCTCAAAGAGATCCGCTGCCCGGTGCTTATTATTTGGGGCCAGGAGGATGCCTGGCATCCGGTTGCCATGACGGAGGCGTTTTGCCGGCAGTTACCCAAAGCAGAAGTTGAAATTCTCTCCCGTTGCGGACATCTTCCGCATGAGGAACGACCGGATTGTTTCAACCAACGGGCTCTTTCGTTTATAGAAAGGAATGTCAAATAAAAGCAGTAAGCTTCGATCAACTCTATATAGGTGTTCCAACTAAACTACGCGAATGGCTGCATACATTTTGTATATCTGTCGGCGAAACCTCTTTTCAAAAAAAATCGCATTTAGAGAAGTAGTATCATGTCCTTTCACCTTCGTATTCATCTGTTGGTCCGGTACACTGGGTTGTAGAAGGCCTGGCAGTTTTTTTGATCAGGAAGGAATCGCCAAGACACTAATATTTGGCTTTCCCAGGATGATTGTGGGGAAGCCGGCCACTTATAGGTGAAAATTTGGTCAGTCCGCGTACTTAATGATTGACACATCAATTTAGAATGAAACAATTTTCTTCAATGTTTTCTAATAAAAAGCAAATGAAATTCTTGAAAACCATGTTGATATTCGTCGGCACTCAATTTAGCTTTGTTAGCAATCAATGAACTAGCCTATTAAAAAAATTATTGGTTGTTAGGAGAACTGAGAATATATCTTGAGACCTAGATATCCTTCGACCGTGAGATAAATAATGGGGGTTTCAAGTTCATCAGGCGAAAAAATAAACCTAGCGACCATTATGGCTTCAATTTGCCCTTCAACCAATACCATAAACTACGTAGGGCGTTCCCCCGTCCACAATAAAGGTTATTATAGTATGCACGAGCCCGTTCTACTTCGGCACGACGCCCAGAGGTAATTTGTTCAGTAGTCCATTTCGGACACCAAACAATTTGACCATTTATGATTAAATAATGCGATTTACAAGGTAATTGCCAATTACCTATCGATGGGTAGAGCGTGGGTCCATTTTCGGTCTCCTCAAATGTCCAATCCGTAGGTCCCAACGGCGTTCTGACCTTTGACCCACATCCGCAAGGACAAAGATGGGCTGCAGCACTGTACTCTTCGGAAACGTAGAGTACGCCGGTTTCCAGTATTTTGGGCATGTAATGAACGCGCTGCAGTCTAATTTTCATTTGTATTGGATTCCCCGACAATCTTGAGGTCGCAGATTTCGAAAGCAAGATTGTAAAAGGGTAGTTCCTCGGAGTAGAACCCTCGCAATTGCTTGAACCGAATGACAGCAAGACAGGCATTCATCGCATTGAGTTCGCTGATCTGAATACTTGTCTTATAGATATCATCCGTGGTCTGATGCTCTGGAGCCAGTCTTTTATCGCGTAAACTCTGCCCATTATCGGTGGAGTAGTAGGTGGTTCGCAAAATTCCGTTAATTGAACCGTTTTTCCGAGCAAGGCCCATACCTACATCGATAAACGGGATCTTCTTGGAGATGAGCAAATCAAAGATGCCAGCCCGAGACGGACCCTTATCGACACAGACAAATGCAAAGGTCGCGCCATCTAGATCATCGCTACAGGATGCGTCTAGATATTTGGGGATGATGGATAGGCCATTCCGAAAGTTCTCATAACGCGCATGGTACACCTCGGCTTTTGGCTTGTTAAACTCGCTGGCTTCAAGCCGACCCGGTGACCGAAAAGCATTGTGAACATAAAAGGGATCGAGGTCAAAAGCCCGAATCTCCCGTACAGGTGTCTTTACCAGGAAGTCCAAAAGGTATCCGCCGGTGCCACCCAAACCGATCACAGCAACCACATCATTATTGAACTTTGCAGACAGATCGGTGATCTCTGCCCGGCTTGTCATCGTATCGTGAAACTTGAATATCTGGTCGGTTACGATCTCATCCACCGCACGAAAAGTCAAAGGATTTGCCTGGTACAGATCCATGGCAGGTCCTGAAATGATTGCAACATAGCTCTCGATTTTTTCATAGAAATCTTGGAACTTACCAGCGATCCTGGGTTTGTTTGAGAAGGAACGCTGGACCACTACATCCTTGCTGACCTCACTTAATGACAACTGTGTGGCACCACCTCCCAGGTTGGGAATAGGAGTCCCATCTAAGTTGTGAGGAACAGATCCGGCGAAGAAGATCTGGTGGTCATCCTGGATTACACGATTTTCATCGGTAAATACCAGTTTTGTGACGATAGCGCCGATTTGCAATTTACGCTCTGCGTCAAGATAGGGGATGTCGCGGACAATCATGTAGTTGCTATCGAAGGCAACTGCGTACCCCTTCTCAACCAGCCGTCGGATATCGTCGTTATGATTGACCAGTATCGTATACACTAAAGATCATTCCTTCCTTGACTTTAACGGATCCGCCTGAAGAAAGCGTACCTTCTGGTTTGTTCCCATGCCCGTTCTTGTACTTTACCGTATAGGTGATCTCCGGGTGTTGTGGGTAATCAGGAAACTCCAGGGTGACCAACTCCGCGTAGGTAATCTTATCTTTAGGCCACTCGTGTGGCGTTCCATCGACGATAATAGTGACTGTCTTTTTTTGCTCTGCCATGTTACATTTTCCTTTCTTGAATAAGTGAGAATCGACGTTTCCGATGCTCAAGGATAGATTTTGTTTTTCATTTTGTTAATACCGACGTGCGGAAGTTTTTTGCCAAATTTGCTAAAAATCCAAATACACCGGTATTAACTAATTAGAATTACCTCTCTGCATGGTTGTTATCATCAAGTAGATATAAAATTAAGAAAGGATCAATAATGAACCACTATAAATTGAGGTTCGAGCAATCTGGTACCTGCCTGAAGAGAGGTTTTTGTGAATGCGAAAAAGAAACAGCTTCTAGTAGATTTCCCCTGGGAGGAGCATTATCCCAGGCTCGTAGCTTATACTGAATGGCTTATTCAAGGTAAGCGTTGGAATTCAGACACACTCCCACAGGGACAGTCCGCTGAATCCATTGTCCGGGATGTAATCGAGAAAACATTCACAGAGAAGCGCAACTGGGATCCGGATAGAGGCGATCTTCTTATGTGGCTCAAATGGGTAATCAAGAGTGAAGTTAACCATTTGGCAGAGTCAGCAGCAAACCGGATTGAGGTTCGCTTGGATCAAGCGGGTGAGAACGATTACCACACAGACGACCCCGATGTCGAGCGTCGTCAACCGTCTTTAAATCGGCGAATAATCGGATCTCCAGAAGAAATGGTAGTGGATGCAGAAATAGTGGCTGAGAAATCAGCTGAGGCTAAGGAAAAAATAGATGCATTACTCGGAGCGAGTTCAGGTCATCAAGAGTTAGAGGAAATAGTCTACGCTATCATTGATGGAAATTGTGACGCAAAACCGCAGGAGCTTGCCAAATACTTATGCAGACCTGTGGAGGAGATTTATCAGAACCTACGGACGTTACGTCGTAGGGCAGATAAAATCAGAATGGAGGCTCGAAATGGACGAAAATAAATGCAAACGAACGGATTTGGATATTGCGTCCGCATTTGATCGTCTGTTTAACGAAGTTCCAGAGCCAAATACAGACGAAGAGGTCAGGATATTTCTGGAGAAAGCCGGTTACGATATGGAGAAACTTAGGTCCGAGGGCATGAGTTTTGTCAAAAGCCTCATTGCCGGCAATTGGCGATTTGCCGATCTGCGTGATATTCAACAAGCTGGTGCAGAGATCAATGCAATACCATTGCGAAAAGGTTGGAACCGTGATCAGCTAACTTCAGCGATCGAAAAACTATCAGCTGCTCTAAGTGCGAGTAGAACTCAGCCATCTCTTGCTTTTCGAAACTTAGGCGAGTTGACAAATGACGATTTAGCAACGATTCTTCAGGAATTGGAATTTACAGCACATCGTGACGGTATCACATTGGATCTGGATTAATCAAGCTATGAATCGCCCGGAGTCTGTTGCCAATCATGTTCTGGATAGGCTTGATATATTTGTTGCGGAAGATCTTCTACTTCTAGACGAAATTGTTCATGCTCGGGGAGCTTTAATTCACGAATGTTCTATGGAAGGCGCAGAAGCTCGCCTTTTGATTGGTCCTGGTAAACCAATTATTTCGGTTTCAACTTCTAATTACATCAACCCCTATCGACGTCGGTTTAGTATTGTGCATGAGTTAGGTCACCTTGAAATGCACCGAGGTAACGGTTTACTGCGATCTTGCACAAAACTGGATATCCAGGAAAGGCCAGCTGGAAACTCAGTCGATGCAGAACAAGAAGCTAATCAATTTGCATCGGCCTTTTTAATCCCTGCACGATTCGTGGAGCGTCCCTTTGCGGAAAATGCGCCCTCCTTCGATCTTATTTCTGAATGGTCTGAAAAGCTCCAAACATCCCTGACTGCGACTGCTCTCCGTTTCACACGCTTCACACTTGAGCCGGTTGCTGTTGTTTATTCCTTTCAAGGCAAAATCCAGTACTTCCAACCTTCTTCTGAATTCACGGAACTTGGAGTATTTCCGGATGTCAATCATCCGGTAGGTTTGAATACGGGTGCGAGGATGTTATTCAATAGGAAAGAAGTATCTCGCCAATGGCACGAAGTTCGAGCTGCAGAGTGGTTTCGAGAGAATAGAGATGCCTTTGATCGGGGGGATACGATTAGAGAATTGTCCATTGGGATGCCAAATTATGATGCTGTATTAAGTCTATTGTGGGTAAATGAGCCCCTGGGACAAAAAGACGATTGGTAAGCTCCATTGTAGTTATCCATAAGCCAACCTCTGGTATTTAATAAACTAAAATATGATGATAGGGACGATTGTGCTGACCAACACTAATGTTAAAAAGCAAGATAGCTCTTCGAAAGGTTGATTTGAAAACTTGTGTGAATTACTCCCTTGTAATAATCATGGAATTGGGTATAATACTGTCAACAGAACCCACCACGCCTCTGCTTAGCATGCGCACCGAGGTGGGTCATTTATTTAAGGATGCTTAATCTATATGGCTTTAAAACCAGCTCTGTCAGTTCATGACCAAATAGAATTATTACGTCAACGAGGAATGACGATTGATGAGGAGAAAAAAGCCACCGCTTTTCTTCAGTCCAACCACTACTATCGTTTGAATATTTATTTTCACAAATTTATGGATTCGCCAGATCATTACCAAGATGATTTCAAATTTTCACAGATTATTGCTGTTTATGAAAATGATAGGTGGTTACGGAACAAAATCTTATCGGTACTCGAGCCCATCGAAATTAATACAAGAACTCAGATATCGCATCATTTAGCGCTGACATACGGATCAAATGCGTTTTATCAAGCAAAGATCTTTAAAGACAGCGTGAAATACCAGGAAATTTTTGATAATTTCTCGGCTGAAATTGCACGTAATAAGAAAGATCCAGTAATTGTTCATCATCAGAAAAAGTATGCGGGGGTTTTCCCTATTTGGGTTGTGGTTGAGTATTTCTCATTCAACACTCTCTCCAAGCTGTACAAAAACCTTTTAGAGCCAGATAAAAAAATTATTGCACAAGGTCTTTACAATGCGAATGATTACTTATTTGGACAATGGTTGCATGTATTGAGTATTCAAAGGAATATTTGTGCTCATTATGGCTATTTATTTCGGCGGGAGTATCCCATTAGGCCAATCATCGCTAAATCCTTCAAATGGGATTCTACCCAAGACAACCAACTCTTTGCGCTGTTTCTTGTAATGCGACGATTATCAGATCGCAACTTATGGCATACTTTTATTCAGAATATTTCTGATGCTGAGAAAACCAGGCCATTTTTTGATTTAGGGGATTATGGATTCCCTACAGATTGGCGTTCCTATTTGGTCTAAATTTCCATTCAGCACACTCTTCCCCCTTAAGACTCTAGAGGAACGATGCAGATAGAACGGAGCACACACCGTTCTATTTTTCATTTCCTCTCCGTTGAGAAAACCAGATGCTTCCATCCTTTCCTGCACGCTTCCCATTTCGTAATCCGTGGAGATTCGTCAGAAAAGAGTTGTAATTTAACCCATTTAAAGCAAGATTGATTTCTCCCTGAATAGCTCTCTGACAGTTCAGATTATCACAAAAAACATACAGGTTTCCATTTGAAGCTTCATAAAACTTCATCCATTTCGTTTTTCGGGATATTGGATCCTTACTCACATCCCGCTCTACTTCGACGAATATTACCTCGCCTGTTTTGGAATCCACTGCAGTAATATCCGGAATATAGGTTTTGCCATTCGACAAGTTGATCGATTGAGCCCGTCCTTGAATTCTGTAACCTTCATCTACCAGGATTTCCCCGGCCTGAATATTCAGAATGGTATGTTCCGGTGAAGAATGGTGTCTTATTAGGATGTCAAATTCATTTTCCTTGGGAATTTTGCCTGTTAATACCTGGTATGCAACTTGACCATTGCGAGTCAAATGCAGCACCGCAGGCTGATTTCCACCAGAACTGGATCCTTGCTCAACAACACCACTTATCTGTTCAACCAAGATTGGAAATTCATTTCCTTCCAGTGACATTAACCAATTCAAGGCTTCATCCAGGTTTTTGTTTGCGGTTGATAAGGAAAGGCGTTTTGCCATTTGCTTTATGATGGATGGTCGTAAAGCAATCCCCATTTCACCCATCACAAAAATAGCCGCCGATGTTTTTTCATAGTTCTTGGTGGACTGCCAGGTTTTTACCCAATCCGGAACTGGCGTAAGGTCCCTCGATTCTTCAGTACCCGATTTTGGGGATTGAATGTCCTGAGCAACCTCATCTTTCTGAATCTGTCGAAGGGCAGCTAAGTGGGCTTCCAGTGCTGCCTTCTCTGCCTGCAATTTCTTTTTCGATTCCTGAGTGGCATTGAGCTCATGTTCCAGATCAGAATATTTCTGATTGAGTTCTTTCAAGCTTTGTTTTAATTCATTTATTTCCAAGGGCTCAATTTTCTTCGATGCTGGTCCTTGCAAAGTTCGCAGCCGAACATGAATCAGATATGCCAGGTCATCATCGCTAAATGATTCCAATGGTCGGGTCGCTTTTTCGCACGATTCATCGTAATCCTGATCCAGAAGCCTCAAAAGTGCGACCAGCTGCTTGTGGGCATTTTCCCATAATTTCTGAGCATTGGCTTGCATTTTTTGCTCGTGCTCCTCGCTTTGCCCGATGATTTCTCTGGAGATCCGAATTGATTGGTTCCGTTGGAATTCTTCTAACGTGAGATCAACCACTTGTTCTTCTCCAATTCCGACTTCATCTGGCGAGAATCTTCCAGCAATTGGATAGCCTGTTCCTGATTTTCTTGCTCTGGCGCGCTGACCCACTGTAGAGCGCTGCGAGCCGCTTCAAGATAACTCAGCATTGTCGAGAGCATTTGCTCATGCATCCCCATGCCAATTGGGGGCACCCGGGTCCGATCAACCTGTTGAGCAAGCTCAACAGCGTGCTGGAGAGTTTGTTGGGCTGATCTGGACTGTGAAAAGAGGTCGCCTTGTTGGTCAGTAGCAATAATGTGAGCAATCTCGCCATCCAAAGTATTCAACTCAGATATCCATGATTGCGCGGACTTTCTGTAATCCTCCACTGCTTTGACCTCCGGCAAGAGAAGAACCGGTTTTCCCTGTTCATCCAATGGGGAGACGAAGGCACCAATAATCGTAAAGATCACCGCAAGACCGAATAGTATCCAACCAAGCTTTTGCAGTTTTTCTTCAGAGATCTGGATTTCCGGTTCATTAGGACTATTCACTGTCATGACCGAATTCTCCAACTTCAAGGATCTGTGTGATGATTTCCAGATCGGTAGCGGAATTTCGTTTTCCACGCTGTTTTAAATCTGCGATCACTTGTTTTCCGCGTTCATAATCAATATTGCGGATAAATTCAACTCGTTCAGCAACGACTTCAAAAACGGGGGTTGTCGTGTTTGGCCGGTTGCGCAGTTGAATATGCCCTTCAACACCGATCCGGCTGCCTTTCTGGACATGTCCGTACACCAATTCAGCCAGGGTGCCATAAACCAGCACTCTTAATCCCTTCACAGGTTTTGATTCCGAGCTGCCGTCGATCATCAGGTACAGACGAACATAAGGGATAGGGTCCTGATTCTGGGGACGCAAATAATCAAAATAGATATCCCCGGTTATGTCGCCACGTTGCCATGTAAGATTTCCTTGCGCCATAATTCGTTGTCTCCTTTTTATGAATGTTTGTTTGAAATCACTAACCTGTAAAAGGTACGCATATCCTAATTACTCATCCAACACGTTTCCTCCTCAATATCCAGAACCAATCCCAAAGCATCCGCTAAAAGCCGGATACGATCCCTTTTCACCTCTGCAAAAAGCATTCGCCAATTTTGATCTGTTGGGGAATAAAAAGTGAACGACTGCTCAATCAGGCGGGCAAGATTTCGCGGCTGTAATGCAGCCAGGCGTTCACTCGCTCCGCCGGCTCCGACTCCAGGATTCTCTTTTAGCTTGGCAATGGCCAGGCTGTACGGATTCTGGATGTTGGGTTGGGAAGCGCCATGAATAATCCAGGATACAAAAGGTAAAGCGTTCTTTTCTTGATCGAGTAAAGCTTGCCGATTTTTCTTGTCTGCGCGTGCCAACAATTTATCCAATGACCAATTTCCACTTGAATCAGTCACTACCGCCACCGATTGACTGGTTGGATCGTTCAGCAAAATCGATGTATCTTGGGTAGAGGAGGTATCTTTTTCTTTTGGGGAATCTTTAAAGCTTTTGAGAATCTTTAAAAGGGTCTCAAAACAACCCTTGGCTTCCGGGTCGAGCGTCGCAAAACAATCATTGAGGATGCCCTTGAGAGTCTCAGAACAATCCTTGGTTAAATCTGAGAGTCTAAAAACAACCTTTGGTTCTGTTTTGACAGTCTCATATCCCTCTCGCTCCGCTCGGGGACGCGCCGCGCAACCATTGCCCAATAAAGTGATCCAAGAATCTAATTCGTCTTGAACACAATGATCTTCTGATTTCACAAGAAGGGACGAAACAGCCTGTTGGATGGCTAGGTGTTGTGGAGTTAGTGGATCAATCCTCTGTACCTTGAATTTCCAACTATAGCTGCCCTCAGAATTGATCCGATGATCGATGCGCTCAACAAAAAGAGCTATTAGATCCTGAAGACGTTGCCGGCGAGAAAATTCCTCAACGGTACGATCACTTAATTCATCCTTACGTTTTCCTCTCTCAATCCAGGCTGGAAGCCAGTTCGCCACAACGCGAGCGTTATTGATCCCTAGACGATTTGATATAGCTTGATATCCACCCTCAATCCAGACTGCATCTCGGATCTCGCCTGTCTCATCATTGAAGTAGCACAGATTGCGCAAAACCAGGACAAACATGGCAGCATCTGCTCCGAGAACCGGTAACCAGTTTTTGAGAAAATACCACGTGACCAGGATGAAATCCCCCTGACCTAACAATCGGTCAGCAAGCTGATCTGCCAGGGTCCCAAGTTCTCCGTCGAGCCGGTGACCAATCAATTCCCGGATGACATCCTGAACGGTCTGATAGTGTGGAATCATTTTGTCGAATTCTTCTTGAGGGAGCCGCACCGGATAATGCAAGATGTCCTTTGGATTCGCGTTGATAGCCAATTGCAAAGCAGACTGAGGTGAATCCTGGATACCATGAGCCAGTAAGAAAGTTTTCAAGTCTTCAGCATCCCCAGGTGTCAGCGGGGATTCGAATAGTTCATATTTGTTGGAGGACTTTTTGGCTCTCCCTGACCGCTTATCTACTTCATGATCGGTGTCAATCTTTCTCGCAAACCATTCCAGACTGCTACCGGGTTGTAACAAGCGAAAGAACTGAGCCCGGCTGATCCCAGCCCATTGGCAAATACGCTCAGCGCGAACGGCAACTTTGCAGCTCCCTTTTCGAGCCTTTCCACCGCTCGCCAGGTAATATTCCTGCCACAATGCCATGATCAAGAAAATCATTTGTGATCCGACGTATGGCAGCCAGCGCAGGTAATATACCGGTAAGCGAACTACCCGGCTTGGCTCAATTAGGTAATTCCGGATGGAGCTGTAATGGATATCCAACTCAATGGGATTGTCCTGAGAATCTTCCAGGTCTGGATCAACTTCCTGAGTGAGATCATCCCCATCATCAATTTCCTGGTCACAAACAACGAAACGAACCTTAACTTCTCTGTTCATCACCCCCATTAGGAATCGCTGCAGGGTGGTCGTTAATCGGTTTTCTAACCACTCACGGCCATATGAATTCATGCAGCCGATCACAAATGTGTCATCTGAAAAATCCACCAAATGGGTTGGCTTCACCCAGGTACTAAAAGCCGCCCGGGACATATCCATTTCGAGGTTAGCAATGGCCGCTTGCCAGGCTTTCTGCGGTGAAAATTCAACGACTGCATTCATAAAAGAAATCCCTATTGATAAAAAATCAATCTCGAATAAAGCGAAATAAAGGCACATTTACAGCCTTTGTTGGAAGAACGGTAGTTATCCCATTCCTTCCGGAAAAGTCCCCTTTACGGGCTTCCTGTGGTTTCAACGTCAGCAACTCCGTCTGCGTCAACGTCTGCGGCATGTCAGCAGCACGTCTGCGGCACGTCAGCATGGACGCAGACGTGATTCTTGGAGTGAAAATGAAATAGTTGATTTTCCAGGAAAGGTTAGAGACCATTAGCATCACTCCAGAAATAAAGTCTTCCCTTTTGTCTTAGGTGACGGTTGCAGGATTAAGCTTCCATTGTGAAAAGCCTGTGAACCTTCTATAACGAAGAAATAGACAACTTCTCCGACCGGTAAAGTATGCTCCCGCGCAATCGACCGAACTTCTTCCTTTAATGAAGCTGGAATTCGGAATGTCGCTCTTACTTCCCATTGGGGGATGGCTTCTTGGTCTTTCCCGATTTTTTTCTTTTTGGTTCCACCAGCTTTCTTTTCTGGAACTGGGAATGCATCAGCCAGCCATTTATGGTTTCCCGGTTTTTGAGCAGGAAAGATGGTGCTTCCTTTATTGCCCTCAGAGTACAAGGTCATTCTCTGCGCCTTGGGGTACGCTAAAAGTTTGATCTCTCCATTGCGGTAAAGTCTTGCGCCATATTCCAGAAACGCCCTAACGACTTCATCTCTAGGAACCAAAAGAGACTGAGCATCTTTGATAATCAAATCCACAACCTGCTGAGGTATTCCCCGGTACGTTACAGTTTCAAGCCGATGAACTTGTTCCCACTTACGGGATCTTTTCTTCCTGAGATCTGCCGTGGGAATTAAATCCAAGGGCTGTTGTTGGACCATCTTGGATCCTTGCTTTTGATCCTCCTCAACCTCGGTTATTGGATTAGGGTCACGTAGACCTGTAAATGCGTCTCGCCTTGCCATCGTAACCTCTAATATTTCAATACGAGAGTTGCCAAAGCTTTATATTCCTCGGCAGCCCGCGTTTCTGGCGCATACTCAAAAATGGTCTTTGCCTCAGACCAACATTCACGCAAGACAGTCGCCCGATGAATGGGAGAAAGCACCTTGTCGCTGAATGTTGCCTGCAGATCCTGAAGTGAGTCGCGTGACTCGTTGGTACCATCAAAAAAGGTAGGTAAGATCCCCAGCAATCCCCCTTGCCAATTCTTTTTGTTCCTCAAGGTCTGGATAGTTGTGACTGTCTTCGCTAAAGAATCTAATGATGCGAATTCTGTTGCTGTAGGAACAATCACCAGGTCAGCCGCCCAGATTGCACGTTCCTGTAAGCCACCCACTGATGGGGAGGTATCGAAAATGATGTAATCAAACCGATCTTTAGTGAATGTTTTCAGTAGACCTTTTATGTAGGAGATCGGTTGATCCTGGACACCCAACATCATTTGCGCAGCGGAGGTCATTGAGTTGCCTGGAATCAACTGTAAGAAATCACGACCTGTATCACGGACCCATTGGCGGATAAATGTTATTTCACTTGGAGAGCCTGGTTGGGTTGTCAGGAAATAATACGTTCCCATTTGGCTATCCATTCCCAACTTGGTTGCGCACTGTCCTTGTGGATCAAGGTCAATCAACAAAACTTGTTTAGTTTTCAGAGTGAGAGCATGTGCCAGATTTACTGCGGTGGTTGTCTTTCCTACCCCGCCTTTTTGATTCGAAATGGTGATGATTTTTGTGGTCATTTGATTTCTCCTTAATCGATAAATTGCAGTTGTGTTCGGCCTTCATGACCATGGACAGAAATGACATCTTCGAGAGACTGATAAACACCCATGGCATAAGGTTCCCTGAGCCAGTGAATGACTGCCAAGCCACTGCTAAATACAGTTCCTTCTGCTACCTCACCAGTCCCTGAAACTCCGGTGAGATCTTCCACTCGAATCAACACAAATCGACGCATCTGACTGGTTGATGAAATATGATTTTGTTTTCGCGCCATACTTTCACCTATAGCTTGGTTTCTGCAATCTGGCCGCCGGCTGCGATCACGGATTCTTGGCTTTTTCTGAATGACTTTGGAATTTGTCAGATCCATCAACAAGCCATCTTTATAAGAAAGGCGGCATCCTGAGGTAATGTGTTCAAACACGATTCCTTCCGGCCAGGTTGATTTCTCGTCCCGGTTGAGGCGGATATCGATCATTCGAAATAACCTCCCAAAGAACATCCCTGGATCATCATCGACCCTGGTTGGATCCATAATGACTTTCCAAACGTAACCTCGAAGTTCAACGGGGTTCTTTTTATCTTGAGCAATAAAAAAATCTAAGTCTTTACCTGGCATTTTGAATGGCTCTCCGAACCTTACAAAATAAGCCGGCAAACAGGTGCGCAAATAGACGGGCAGGGGAAAAGGATTAGCCCTTACCTTTTGCAGGCTTAATGAGATTGTGGAACACCCATGACTGGGGAATCAACTACTAATAGTACGATGCACAATTACTGAATCAGGGAGGACGCATCCCCCACGAGAAAATAAATTTGAATAAATTGAATTGGAAAGAGGAATGAAGAAAAGCAAGAAAAGGTACTTGACGAACCCACGTAAAACAGATACTATACGAATATCGATTAGCTATCGCAGCGTGCCCGGCAAGCGTGGACCAGAGTTCGTCAGGTCGGCTGATTTGCAGAGCCCGCCGCACAAACGGCACGGATTCAGGATTTTGACTCATAACCCGGAGGTCAGTGGTTCGAATCCACTCCCCGCTACTAACGGAAATGCCGAAATGCACTATCCACATTAACGTCAGTCTGCAAAGGCTGGCGTTTTCGATTCTTCCAGCGTTTGAACACCCACAGGGGGTGCAGGTGTCCACTCCCCGCTACTAACGGAAATGCCGAAAGGCACTATCCACATTAACGTCAGTCTGCAAAGGCTGGCGTTTTCGATTCTTCCAGCGTTTGAACACCCACAGGGGGTGCAGGTGTCCACTCCCCGCTACTAACAGAAAGGCCGTAAGGCACTATCCACATTAACGTCAGTCTGCAAGGGCTGGCGTTTTCGATTCCAGATGATTTTTGTAGGGTGACGTTGACCGCCCAATCGTTGATTTAACTTGATGGATTTGATTCGGAAAACGGGGAACAGCGATCAACGCACCACGGTCTGCCGGAGAACTCTTCCATCCATTGGAATTCTGACTGACTGTCTTCGCCCTCATACCGGCCTTCCCCCGGCGGGGGACGGTGACTTTATCACGCGCCACATAGTAATCCAGCCCGATCGAACCCTGCATATCCAGTTGACCGGTATAGCGCCGTCACCTCGGTCTTAAAGCAGATCTCGCCAAAGGCGGTGTAGCGGATGTCACTGTTCCAGGTGCCGTTAGAATCCGCGAAACGCCCACTTGCGGGGTGGCTGTGGTGCAAAAAGTCAACGAGGGGGAAAATCCTCTCGTTAGTAGTCTAATCGTTCTCAACAGAGAAAAGGACCGCCTTCGAAGGCAAAGGACGGCGCGAAAACCAAAAATACACAGCCAGTACCAGTAAACCGGTAGCCAGAACGTATGGCAGAGAGAGTTTTAAGTAAGCACTGATCAGAGTCCACTCGCTGCCCAGCACGTACCCGGCGCCGATCAGCAGCGTACACCAGATATAAGAACCCACCATCGAGACAGACAAGAAGGTGAAAAATGGCATACGGGCCAAACCGGCTGGAATATTGATCAATGTGCGTATCCCCGGCATTACCCTGCCTACCAGCACCAGACCCGTACCCCAGCGTTGGAATTGGCGTTCCGCCTGATCAATATGGGCAGCGTCAATCCGCACCCATCGCGCGAGCCTGTCAACCACCGGCCGGCCGCCCAGGCGTGAAATCCAGTACATAATACTGGAGCCGGTCACACTGCCGATCGCGGCATATAACCCGCCCAGAAGGATCATGGCTGGAGGTGATTGTTGTTCAGCAATAAGCATCCAGCCTGCCAACCCGAGAATGATCTCACTCGGAGTAATCCCCGTAGCGTTCTCAAATGTGATCAATACGGCCACTCCGAACCAGCCCCAGGCAGTGTAGATCGAATAAGCGGCATTCAGGATGTATGCTTCGATAATGTTGAGAAGTTCCATTTTCCTCCAGATAAAAAAAAGACCATCGCGAATAACGCGATGGTCTTGCACGTTTCCTTCAGACAACCAGAAAATTACTTTTCGGGATGGTGGTTGCCCTGACCCTGTGAAGGGCGGCTACTCCCCATCGGAGTTTTCACAGTTTACACGAAGTTCTTCCTGAAGTCAATATTCCATGAAACCTCAAATGATTATTTTGAAATAACAGATGAAAAGAAATCCCCGATACTTGCTGGTGAAAATGACCGTATAATGGTATCGACAAGTTCGAGGGGGTTCAAACTGAATTATCAATTTTTTCAGTTTATGGGAGGATTCATGAACAAGAAAACAGTCTGGACAATTATTTCGATTGTAGAATTAATTGCCGCCATCGTTGTCATCATGTTGGATTTATTTATTCCCGCGGTGGTGATAGTGGCGTTGATGGTGGTTTCATTGATCATCCGCCGCGAGCATATCCGCACTATGGGGTTTAAACGTCCCAAATCCTGGGCAAAACTTGTTGGCTTCGTGTTGGCGGGCGTAGTTATCCTCCAGCTTTTTGATATAGGCGTTGCAATTCCTGTTTTGAACCGATTAACCGGAACGACCATTGACTACAGCGGTTTCAGAAACCTGAAAGGCAATGTTGGTCTGTTAGTCACGTTTTTGCTGTTTACCTGGACCCTCGCCGCGTTTATCGAGGAAATCGCGTTTCGAGGTTACCTGCAGAAGCTGCTGTTTGGTTTATTTGGAAGCTCCCTTACAGGCATAATTTTAACCATTGGAATATCGAGTCTGCTATTCGGGCTTATTCATACGGAACAGGGCATAATCGGGGTTGTGGTCAGCGCAATTGACGGCATTTTCTTTGGTTGGCTGAAATGGAAACACGATAACAATTTGTGGGCATCCATCCTCGCCCACGGTCTGTACAACTCCCTCGGGTTGATCATATTCTTCTTTACCGGACCGATCTATGGATTGTGGTAGCCGGAATTCAGTTAAAGTTCCTGAAATAAGACAAAGCTGCCGTTTTCATAGCAGAATCGACTCTTCAACAGTTTATCTGGGTACAATCTGACGTTTGCGAGTATGACAGCGCGAAAGAAGGCAGCCAGAATAAGTCACTCGCGTTGCCAGTCAGGCAATTAGGCAATAAGCACAGTTCTGTGCGGCAGATCGAATTTGTAAAGATCATGACCAAACCGGCGGACCAGCCGGAACAAAAAATCCCCTCACGCATCCGAATCCCCATCCCCGATTCAAACTTCCTGGTACAGGCAGATATGGTCACCGCGATTGCCGCGGGGCGTAAAGCCGCGCGGGGGATGGATGCGTATCTCCAGTCACTTTCTGGCTAAACTACATTATAAAAATCAGACAAAATCGACAGATTTTTTATAAAATATCAATAGTGACCCGAAATCCCGGGGAGATGTGGGATGGCAATTTTGAACGGGTGGCAATTTGTCTATCTGGAATAGTTAACTGATATGACGTTAGTTTTTTCTACAAGACGGGAGAGACTTACTAATGAACAGCCTTCTCGGAAAACACTGGCATCACCTTTCGATCGAAGAAGTAGAAGATCTGCTCGATACAAACATAAAACAGGGAATCGACCAGTTTGAGGTCAAACACCGACAGGAACACTTTGGCCCCAATCTTCTAACACCGAAAAAGGGGAAAAGCGCGTTTATGCGGTTTCTCCTTCAATTAAACAATCCGCTGGTGATCATCCTGTTAGCCGCCAGCGCGGTCACCGCGATTTTAAAAGACCCGACAGACGCTTTGGTCATCTTTGGTGTGGTTTTTATCAATGCGATTGTTGGCTTTGTTCAAGAATCCAGGGCGGAACAATCAATAGCCGCTCTGTCAAAGACAATGACCACCGAAGCAGTGGCGGTTCGTAATGGAACGGTTATCCGGATACCGGCAACAGAATTAGTCCCCGGAGACATAGTCCAATTGCAGGCAGGGGCCCGGGTACCGGCCGATCTGCGGCTGATTTCTTCGCGTGATTTACAGATCACCGAAGCTCCCCTTACAGGGGAATCGGTACCAGTGGAAAAAGACGCGGCACTTCAGATCGACCACGGCGCCGCGTTGGCTGAGAGGCGGAACATGGCATATGCCTCCACCCTGGTCACCTATGGCGTTGGGACCGGGATTGTGGTTGCCACCGGCGACATAACAGAAATCGGACGGATCTCGCAGTTGATCTCAAGCGCCACAGAGCTGGAGACTCCCCTTACCCGTAAGATCAACCAGTTCAGCCGGGTATTGCTGGTAGCCATTCTGATACTCGCCGCGCTCACCTTTGGCATCGGCCTGCTTCGCGGTCAACCGGTGGTGGATACCATGATGGCCGCAATCGCTCTGGCTGTGGGAGCCATCCCCGAAGGTCTGCCGGCCGCGTTGACCATCACACTTGCCATCGGCGTCTCACGCATGGCACGACGACGGGCCATCATCCGCAATCTGCCCGCGGTAGAGACTTTAGGCTCAACAACCGTAATTTGCTCCGATAAAACCGGCACCCTGACCCAGAACCAGATGACGGTTCAGGAGATTCAAACCCTGGGCGGTACGTACAATGTTGAAGGTGTCGGATATCAACCGTTCGGCGCCATTACCGGCACGTGGACAGAAGACCACGCGGTTGCTGAAACCTTGAAAGCCGGCTTCCTGTGCAATGACAGTCAACTCGTTGAAAGTGAAAACGGGTGGATGATCCAGGGTGACCCAACCGAGGGGGCTCTGCTGGTTTCAGCCCGCAAAGGACAGCTCAAACCTGATCGGACACTCTACCCCGCAACTCTGGACACTATCCCGTTCGACTCACAACATCAGTTCATGGCCACATTGCACGAGGATGGAACGGTATACATCAAAGGCGCGGCAGAAGTATTACTGGATCGCTGCGCGAATGTTCTCACCCCATCCGGTGAGACCGATACCGCCGGTATTGAAACATTCCGCCAGTCCATGGAGCAGATGGCTTCCCGGGGTTTACGGGTGCTGGCTTTTGCCCGGCTTCAAAAACCCGGGGCGCAAAAGATAACATTTGACGATATCAAAGGACTGACACTGCTCGGTCTCCAGGGGATGATCGACCCGCCTCGGCCGGAAGTGATCGCCGCCATTCAGGCCAGTCAGAAAGCCGGGATAACCGTCAAAATGATCACCGGCGACCACGCGCTTACCGCGGTGGCCATCGGCCGTCAGATCGGGTTATGCCAGGATGGCTGCACCAGCGTACTTACCGGAGCGGAGCTAACCAGATTGACCGATGCTGAACTGATTGATCAGGTTGAGAAGGTGAATATTTTTGCGCGGGTTGCACCCGAACAAAAGCTGCGCCTGGTGGAAGCCTTACAGGCAAAAGGGCACGTGGTTGCCATGACAGGTGACGGGGTGAATGATGCTCCGGCTCTCAAACAGGCCAATATTGGCGTAGCCATGGGTATTACGGGGACCGAAGTATCTAAAGAAGCTGCCGATATGGTTCTAACCGATGATAACTTCGCGTCAATCGAGGCTGCCGTTGAAGAAGGAAGAGGAGTCTTTGACAACCTGACGAAATTCATCGCATGGACTCTTCCCACAAACCTCGGTGAAGGATTTGTGCTTCTGGCTGCCATAATCAGCGGCGCCACACTTCCGATATTACCCATTCAACTTTTATGGGTCAACATGGTCACGGCCGGAATCCTGGGATCCACCCTTTCACTTGAGCCAAAAGAACCCGGATTGATGGAACGCAAACCTCGCGATCCGGATAGTCCCATTCTAAGTAAGGCCATGATCTTACGGATACTGCTGATCAGTCTGATAATACTTTTAGGCGCGTTTGGATTATTTGAATTCTCTTTGTCACAGGGCGCGTCAATAGCGGAAGCACGCACAGTAGTGGTCAACGTGATCATTTTTGTTGAAATCTTCTACCTTTTCAATGCACGTTCACTCACCCTATCCGTTTTCCAGATTGGATTATTCTCCAATCCATGGGTAATCGGCGGAACGCTGTTGATGGTGGTAATCCAGATGGCATACACCTATATTCCGGTGATGAATCAGGCTTTTGGAAGCGCGCCGCTCTCACTGGATATGTGGAGAAATCTACTGTCTTTCGGTCTGGCAGCATTCCTTCTGGTTGAAATGGAAAAATGGCTGCGAAGAAGGAAAACCCGGTGATTCTGCCGGAGAATGGATATGCAAAGATTGTCCGATTCTAATCAGAATCATACAGTTATTGTTTATAGTATTGATAAATATTATCAGGTATGCAGATGAAGAGGTCACTATGAGATGGTCATGGAAAATTGGTACATTTGCGGGAATTGACGTTTTCATTCACGTCACATTCCTTTTGCTGATCGCGTGGGTAGGGTTCAATTACTGGCAGCAAACCGGTACGCTGGCGGGCACGTTGGAAGGCATTTTGTTCATACTGTTCCTGTTTGTCTGTGTGGTACTGCATGAATTTGG
Source organism: Leptolinea sp. HRD-7 (assembly GCA_024363285.1). Lineage (GTDB taxonomy): Bacteria > Chloroflexota > Anaerolineae > Anaerolineales > Anaerolineaceae > Leptolinea. The sequence goes on from AP024710.1 coordinate 537,268, forward strand.
ACATGCCCTCACTGCCCGGCGTTTCGCGATCAAAACCCGCGACATCACACTTTACCCGATCGGTGGTGTTGCCCGGCTGGAACGTATGCCAGATAAACCAGCTCAAGAATTGTGGGTGGCTCTGGCCGGTCCGGCGGTCAACATGGTTATATCTGCCCTTCTTTTTGGATGGCTGATACTTTCCGGTGCCTTCAGCCCGTTGACCGGAATCAATGTAACTGGCGTGGGATTTATTGAAAGGTTGATGGTCGTCAATCTTTCGCTGGCGTTATTCAATCTTCTTCCGGCTTTTCCTATGGACGGCGGACGGGTTTTACGTGCGCTTCTTGCTTTACGCATGGAATACACCCGCGCCACACAGGCCGCGGCTTCCATCGGTCAGGGAATTGCTTTCTTACTCGGCTTCTGGGGATTGTTCTCCAACCCGTTCCTGGTTTTCATCGCGCTGTTCGTCTGGATCGGTGCCGCTCAGGAAGCCTCGATGGTGCAAATGAAAACTGCCCTTGGCGGCATTCCGGTCAGCCGCGTGACGGTGACCAATTTTCAGTCACTTACACCGCAGGACAGGCTTTCGCGGGCGGTTGAACTTATTCTTACAGGCACACAGACCGACTTCCCGGTGGTAGACAACGGCACTGTTGTGGGTATTGTTTTGCGGGATGATATCCTTTCAGCCCTTTCGAAAAACGATCCGTTGGTCAACATTGCCAGCCTGATGCGGCGGGATTTTGAGGTGGCCGATGCCAACGAGATGCTCGAACCGGCATTTATCCGCCTGCAGATGTGCGGATGCCATACCATGCCCGTCACCCGCGGCGGAGAGCTGGTCGGGCTATTGACCACCGACAATATCGGTGAATTTCTCATGATCCAATCCGCCCTTACAGGGGCGCGCAGGGCAGGCGCGTAGGGGTTCATTTTCGAATGTGAACCAGTTATGACTGGTTTGATAACACCCGTCCGGTGAAAAAATTTCGGACGGGTGTTTTTCATTGTCCCCGCACCCTTCCAGAGTAATCTTTAATATTGAAGGAAATAATTATTTATAAAGTCTATCCCCCAGTTTGATTCAAGCCCCCTATCAAACCGTATTCTCGACCAATCTCCGCATGTTTTCCGCTGTCGTAGTTCCCGGCGCCGGGACGTGCACAAACAACCTCAATCCGCCGCTATCCGGAACAATGTAATTGGTGCTCTCAAAATTCAAAATTCCACCTGCGGGATGCCGGAGTTCTTTATAGACTCCGCTGTCATCCTGGATATCGTGCAATATCCACCACTGATTAAATTCAGGGCTGGCCGTTTTCAACTCGTCAATGAATTGCACCAGCCAGGGATCATCGATGTATTTCCCGCAGGATGACCGGAACCGGCCAACAAGGCTTCTGGCATTATGGTACCAGTCAGTATAAAGCTGCCTGAAATAAGGATCAGTGAACATCGCCCAGACTATATTCCGCTGGCGGGCGTTCATCCGGGTAAAATCGCCGAAGATCACACAGGCCGCTTTGTTCCAGGCAACCACATTCCATCGCGGATCAGCAATGAATGAAGGGCATAATGCCAGATTATCCAGTACATGTTGATATATCGGATTGACCGTCCCTTCATACCCTGGTATCTCCACAGGTAAGGGTTGATTGGCCAGCATGTACAGGTGTTCCCGTTCCTGCCTGTCGAGCAACAATACACGTGACAGACTTTCGATCACGCTGGATGAGACATGGATTGGCCTTCCCTGTTCCAACCATGTATACCAGGTAAGGCCTATTCCGGCCAATTGAGACACTTCTTCCCGCCGCAGGCCGGGTGTTCGCCTTCTACCGGCAGATGGAAGGCCAGCCTGAGATGGAAGTATCCTGGCACGCCGGGTCTTAAGGAAGTCAGATAGTTCTTTGCAGCGGAGGTTTTCTTTTTCCATAGTAATAATCCAATACAGGTAGTTTTTATACCCGTATATATTCGCTCCTGTTACCATTATATATTCCGACATAAGATTTGACCTGTTGAAACAGCGTAATTAAACAAACAATTAGTTCTGTGATCAGAAAAAGGAAAATAAAATGAAATTTCTGTGGACTACCATCAATGTTAAAGATATGGACGCATCCATCGCCTTTTACAGCGACCTCGTAGGCTTGAAAGTCTTGAACCGCTTTCCCGCTGGCCCCGGTAAAGAGATCGCCTTCATGGGCAACGGTGTTAACGACGAGACCACCGTTAAACTCATGACCGATGCCGGTTTGACATCCATTTCACGCGGAGGATCAATTTCTCTCGGGTTTTCCGTCAACTCTGTGGATGAGATGCTAAAAAATGTGGCAAGTCGGAATGTTAAGGTCCAAAACGGACCCTTTGAAACACCCTCTTTTAAATTTTTTACAGTCCAAGATCCGGATGGGTGGAATATTCAGTTCTTTGAGAAAAAGTGACCTTTATCGAAAAGCCGAAACACTTCAACCGAATGGTTGAAGTGTTTTTTATTTAAACGCCTACCCAGAAAATAAAGGATCAGACATATCCACGGCATATAAAAATGTGCCCCAGGCTATGACGAAAGTCGCTGGTTGACAATCCATCAGACGAATATACTTTTTTTCGTCCATGAAAACGAACAACGATTCTCGTCTGGGGTGTTAATCTTGATAGATACCTTCTACCGGGTAATATTTCACCTGAATTAATAGGAGTCTCCACCATGCCAGATTTTGTCATCACCTGTTGTTCCACCGCTGACCTGCCCCTTGAACATCTTCAAAAGAGGAACATACCATTTGTATGTTTCCATTTCACCATGAATGGCAGGGAATATCCTGACGATCTGGGACAGACAATATCATTTGATGATTTTTACGCGCAAATCGCCGCCGGAGCCATGCCTACAACATCGCAGGTGAACGTCAACCAGTTCATTGACTTCTTTGAACCCTTCCTAAAACAGGGAAAAGACATTCTGCATATCTCGCTTTCATCCGGAATATCCGGCACATATAATTCAGCCGTTTTAGCCCGGGAACAACTGACCCAGAAATATCCAGAAAGAAAAATCACCACAATTGATTCACGAGGCGCATCCTCCGGATATGGCCTTCTGGTGGATTCAGCGGTGGATATGAAAGACACCGGTGCTTCGATGGATGAAATTCATCAGTGGGTGGAAGAAAATAAACTGAAGATACACCACTGGTTTTTTTCAACCGACCTCACCCATTACAAACGCGGCGGACGGATTTCAGCGGCGTCAGCGGTGGTTGGCGGACTGTTGAACATCTGCCCGCTGATGAACATGGATAATCTCGGACGGCTGATACCCCGCGAAAAGATCCGCGGGAAGAAGCAGGTCATCCGCGCCATTGTGGAAAAAATGGAACAGCACGCGCAGGGCGGCCTGGATTATTCCGGCAAGTGCTTCATCTCCAACTCCGCCTGTTATGAAGACGCCCGCGCGGTGGCCGACATGATCGAAGAAAAATTCCCGCATCTGAATGGGAAAGTGATGATCAACAGTGTAGGGACGGTCATCGGGTCGCATACCGGGCCGGGAACGGTCGCGCTATTCTTCTTTGGAGATGAACGAGTAAAATAACAGGGCACGTTTTTATCGAATCTTCACGCCAGTCAGGTTGACTGGCGTTTTGTATTCCTTGCTGTCCTTATATAATTATGAAAGGCAAGACACAAAGGGGATAATTCAGGCCATTTTGAAAGGATCACTATGAAAAACCGTTTCCAATCCATTCCCTTCAAAATCATTTTTGCAACCATTGTTTTTATTTTTTGTGTCTCCGCGACAGGGTTTTCTGCCAGTGAGACACCTCCTATCCCCTGTCGGATCGCCTTTGAGACCGACCGAGACGGAAACCGTGAGATCTATGTGATGGAACCGGATGGATCCAACCCGGTCAACCGGACTAACAATCCGGCGGATGACATGCAGCCCTCTTGGTCGCCGGATGGCACCAGGATCGCCTTTGTTTCCAACCGGGAAACCGACGGTGAAGGCGGGCAATTTGTTTATGTAATGGATTCCGAGGGTGAAAACGTCCGCCAATTAAACACGGAAAATGAGAGTACCTGGCCGGATTGGTCACCGGACGGGCGTATGATCACCTATACAGCTTTTGGTGATATCTATGCGGTCAACGCGGATGGCAGCGGTGAAGCGGTCAACCTGACCAATTCGCCGGAAGAAGATCAACGTTCCAATTGGTCGCCGGATAGCCAGAAAATACTGTGGCTCTCGGGTAATAACGGCCGGTATGATATTTTCACCATGAACGCCGATGGATCCAAGAAGAAACAATTGACAAAAAACGCCGCTGTCAACGATGCCGTCTGGTCAATAGATGGACGGATCTTCGGGCACTGGGATTCAAAAGAAAACGGTTGTTTCAATTGCATCATGAATGCGGATGGTACCAATATCACTAATGCCGGCGGCAAGGGCGATATCGCAAATTATGTCCCGTTTGTAACAGCCGACGGTCAGCGGATTGAGCTTATCGCCGGTGACTACAGCAACGGCAATAACGAAATATTGTTGGTCTCGCCAACGTTTCCCGAGGTTTTTCGCAACATATCTCAAAATAAAGCCAATGACATTAATCCTGATTGGCCGGTAATGTGTCTGTCAGGTTTACAGAGAGAAATGCCTGATAAATCGACTGATCCTGCAACAAAACCGGGTGATCTCACAAAAAAGATGACCTTCGGATATGCCGGTGACAGGGGAATGCAAAAAGAACGCGCGCGTGATATGCAGATTGCGTGTGATGAACTGGGCATCGAGTGTGTTTATGGCGAGATGCCTGAACTGGTCAACAAAGGAGTGGATGCCATAATCCAGAATACCGATAAAAATTCGGTAAATGGGCTGCAGGATGACATAGTAAATGCCACAGAAAAAGGGATACCCGTATTTCTTCTCGATGCGGAAACAAAGATCGATGGCTCTTACAGCGTAACTGTTGACTATAACCTCTGGGCAAAGACCAGTTTCGAGTGGATGCTTGAGAAGATTGGCGGAAAAGGTGAGATCGCCTATTTTGACCTTGATCCGGTTTATCGTTTCCCCGAGACAATAAAAGACCTGCTTTCGCATTATCCTGATATTACTGTCGTAGAATTTCGTGATGGGGATTACCCATCCGAAAAAGTAAAACCGGAAACCAGCGATTTTGTGAATATGTATCCTGATTTAAAGGCGATCTGGACCAGTTACTTCAATTTTCAGGCAATGGATGGTTTGAAATTCAACGGTATTCCCTATGAGAAATGGCCGGTTATGGTCTGCGAAGCTAACCGGGATGGGTTGCTAACCTGGCAGAAGGTACAGGCGGAATACCCGAAATTTGATTGCTTCGCATCAGTGAATCCCCCGGGAATTGCGTACGCCGCCATCTATGCCGCGTATTACCTGAAAAGCGGTTATCAACTCGATGAAACTGTATTGGGCGGCGAGTTTGGGCGTACTCTGTATGTAGATCTTCCGGTTGTCACAAATGAGAATTTTCGGGAAGAATTAGACGAAATGGTTAAGAATGACACCCATGTAGTGGACGAATTGATGACCCCGGAAGAGATCAAGGCAAAATGGTTCATTGAAAAATAAACAATACGCCGGGTATGCTTTCAGACAGCAGGGCAAATAACCCTGCTGTTTTTATTTATTGTCTCTTCTTAATAAAAGCAGGACTTTCATAACAATATCATCCACTGGATAATCCACATCCAGTGTGATGGCATCCGCCGGCTCTTCCAGTGTTTCGAACTGACTCTTCAACATTTCCGGTTTCATAAAATGACCACCCCGCTTCTTCATACGTTCCAAAATCAATTCGTAGGATCCTTTAAGATAAACGAACCTGACATTCCCTGCTGAACTAGACCCCAAAATATCACGGTATGACTGTTTAAGGGCGGAACAGGCCAACACGCCATCATGCCCGGCCTTTGTCTCCGTTTCGATCATGGCAGCCAGTAATGTGAACCATCCGGCTCTATCACTATCGGTGAGGGGGATGCCGGTCGCCATTTTTGCCAGGTTTTCCTGCGCGTGGTAGTTATCGGCATCATAGAATGGCACGTTCATTCTCGCCGCAAGCGCTTTACCCACTGTGGTTTTTCCACAACCGGAAACACCCATCAAAATTATGAACACCAGTTCATTTCCATCTTAAAAATTTGCGTGAATAACGTACAGTTATTGTATCAATCATCTTTAAAGTAGATGGCTATTTTGTTTCGGTCACTTTGTGAATAATTCGCGGACGATCAGGGTCATGTCCCTTAATACACGATAGATGATAGGCAAATAACTGCGCGGGGACGATCGCCGCGATCGGGCTCAACCATTCCGGCAGCTCATCAGGCAATTCCACCGGGGTGATGGCCATATCCAGAGCTTCTCTCCGGTTTGAAATGACCATCAGCTCACCGTTCAGGTCCGTTTTGATACGAATCAGTATATCCATCATCGAATCAAACACTCTGCCCTCCGGCGCCACGGCCATCACCGGAAAGCCCCCGTGCACAATAGCAATGGGACCGTGCATAAAATCAGCGGAGGAATACGGTTCCGCGCTAATATAGGTCATCTCTTTCATTTTAAGAGCCCATTCATAAGCGGTGGCATAGTTGAAACCACGGCCGAGTACCACCGTTTGCTCCATATAGCGATACCGTTTCACAGCGTCCTGGATCATATCGTCGATTTTCAACATATCGCTCACCCGTTCCGGGATTTTTTCGAGCGATGCCATACCTGGGCTGTCACCGGCCAGCGCGGCGGATAGCATGGCCAGAACCATCAGTTCGGCCGTATACGTCTTAGTGGCAGCCACCGCCAGTTCCGGACCCGTCAGCAACGGAAGGACCAGATCCGCTTTGCAGGCAAGCGGTGATTCGGGTTCGTTGGTTATCGCCAGGGTAAGGCAGTTCTGGCGCCGCCCTTCTTCGATCACGCTGACAATATCGGGTGACTGCCCGGATTGCGAGATTCCGATCACCAGCGCATTCTTCAGGATAGGCGGTGTCTGATAGTACGTGAACAGCGAGGGTGTGGCCAATGCGACCGGAAGCCCGTTCTTTCCTCCCAGAAGATAATTGGCGTACCGGCCGGCATTATCGGACGTTCCGCGCGCTGCCAGGAATACGAAATTCACGGAACGCCGGCGGATCTCCGCCGCGGTTTTCTCCACTTCTTTGCGTTGCTCTGTGAAAAGCCGGCGGAGGCAATCGGGTTGCTGGAAGATCTCGGAATATGTGCTCATGGTGTCACCTATTAAATCGGGAAAACTGGAAATGTATTCCTATTGACAAACCGGCGGCTTATCCGGTATGATGTAACCGGTTACTGTAACCGGTTACATCATCAGGAATATCATACATGAAAACATCCAATAACGCAACCATCCGCGATGTCGCCCGCCTGGCCGGGGTTTCCGTGGCTACCATAAGCCGCTATCTAAATAAAACGGCACCGCTGGCCGCTGAAACTGCCGAACGCGTAAGATCGGCCATGGAAGAACTGAACTTCTCACCCCACCCCGCCGCCCGGAACCTGGCCACCAAACGCACCAACACCATCGGACTGGTGCTCCCGGAAATTGGCGGTGACTACTATACCCCCTTGCTGCGCGGCATTGAAGCCGCTTCCAGCGAGTCTGGATTTGACCTGCTGATCCATTCCACTCGTCCCCATCAGTCCGGGAACCGTCCGCGCCGCCCATTGAACGAACATAATACCGACGGTCTGCTGGTTTTCACAGACGCGCTGGATACACCAGAATTGACCCGTCTGAACTCCATCGGGTTCCCTGTGGTGCTGATGCACCAGTCCGCTCCGGAGTCTTTGAAAATCCCGGTAGTCACCATTGAAAACCAGTCCGGCGCGTATCATATCGTTGACCACCTGATCACCGCCCACAACCGAAGGCGTATCGTCTTTCTTAGAGGACCGGAAAAAAACGAGGATTCAGATGCGCGCGAACTGGGGTACCGCCAGGCATTGAAGCAGCATGGCATACCGGTTGATCCATCGCTGATCGCCCGCGGCGGATTTGATAGTACAGGCGCGTATCAAGGGATAAAAGACCTGCTTACCCGCGACATCCAGTTTGATGCCGTATTCTCTGGTGATGATGACAGCGCCATCGGGGTGCTGGACGCGCTAAAGCAGGCCGGATTGCGTATACCGGAAGATGTGTCAGTCGCCGGGTTTGATGATTCGATTTTCGCCGGATTACTGTCGCCGCCGTTGACCACAGTGAGAGCGCCGATTGAAGCTGTGGGGCATGAAGCGGTCCACCAGTTGATCCGCCTGATCCGCGGTGAAGACGCTGACCCAGTCACCACCATTCCTACAGAGGTTATCCTGCGGCGGTCATGCGGTTGTGATTTCTAGCGCATCATTTGAGAGGATTCGTATGAAAATATCAGTAATTGGCGGCGGTTCGACCTACACCCCTGAACTTGTTAATGGTTTCCTCGCCCGGCTGGAAACCCTGCCGGTGACGGAACTCTGGTTAATGGATATCGACCCGGTCCGTCTGGATATCGTCGGCGGGTTCGCGAAACGCATGGTAACCCATAAAGGAAATCCATTTAAAGTGGTACTCAGCACCGATCAGCGGGAAGCCGTGGATGGCGCGGCGTATGTTTCCACCCAGTTGCGTGTGGGGCAAATGCCCGCGCGCCGCGATGATGAATACCTCGGCCGGCGCCATAACCTGATCGGACAGGAGACCACCGGAATCGGCGGCATGGCCAAAGCCCTGCGCACCATTCCCGTGATCCTCAGTATCGCGAAAGATATGCGCGAACTGGCACCCGGCGCGCTGCTGGTCAACTTTACCAACCCGGCAGGTTTGATCACCCAGGCGCTCAGCATGTTCGCGCCGGACGTACCCGCCGTCGGGGTATGTAACGTGGCCATACACGCCAAAATGGATATGGCTGCCATGGCCGGGAAACGATTGGGGCGGGCTGTCGACCCGTCACATTGCGAACTTGACACGCTCGGTTTGAATCACCTGACCTGGCACCGCGGATTCACGGTGGATAGCAAGGATATGTGGCCGGAGATTTTGCGGGAATATATGGAAGAATTGAAAGCCAGTGACAATCCCGACTTCCCGGTGGATCTGGTGGAAACGCTGCGCGTGATCCCCAACTATTACCTGCAGTACTTCTACCGCACCGGCCGCAAGCTGGCCGACCAGCAACAATGGCCGCCATCCCGCGGTGAAGAGGTGATGGAGATCGAGAAAGACCTGTTGCGGGAATATGCCGACCCTTCTCTGAACGAGCCACCGGCTGACCTGATGAAACGCGGCGGCGCGTACTATTCCACCGCGGCCACACAGTTGATGAACGCTCACTTCAACGATCTGGGCGAGACGCATGTGGTCAACACCGTGCATGGCGATGCTGTTGATAGCTGGCCAGAAGACTGGGTGCTGGAGATGCCGTGCAAAATTGACCGGCAGGGCATTCATCCCCTCCCAGCAGAACCGCTTCCACCGGTTTTCTTCGGGTTGATCGCGCAGGTAAAATCGTACGAGATACTGACCGCGCAGGCAGCCGTCAGCGGTGACCGGAACACACTGTACCAGGCCATGCTGGCACACCCGCTCGGGCCGGAAGTGGACGAGATCGAAAGCGTGATGGAAGACCTGTTGACCACCCACCGTCCGTATCTCCCCAACTTCTTTAAGGATTGATGATGGCACAATACTTTCTCGGCGCCGACCTGGGTGGTACCAAGACGCACATTATGATCGCCGATGAGACCGGCCGGGTTATCGGGTTTGGTGAAGGAGGCCCCGGTAACCATGAAGGCGTCGGATATGACGTGGTGCGAGAAAGCCTGCACCAGGCCAGCCGGCTGGCATTCTCATCGGCCGGCATCGCCCCGGGCCGCATCACCGGGGCGGGTTTTGGTATTGCCGGGTATGACTGGCCCAAACAGAAAAAACCGCATGTCGATGTGATCAATTCATTGAATCTGGGTGGCCACCAGGAGTTGGTTAATGATACGGTGCTGGGTATTTTGGCCGGGTCACCCCGCCGGTGGGGTATCGCCGTGGTTTCGGGTACCGGCTGCAATTGCTGGGGCTGGGATCAAACCCGCTCCCGTATTGGCCATGTGACCGGCGGTGGTGTGGATTTTGGTGAGTTTGCCGGTGCCAGTGAATTGATCTTCAAAACGAAATCGGTGCTGGCCAAAGCCTGGGCTCAGGCTGGCCCGCCGACCGCGCTGGCGGAAGCATTCTGCCGGCGGTACAACGTGTCCTGTCTGGAAGAATTGTTGCAGGGCATCCTGTGTCAGGATTTTGACCTGAGCCCGGCGGACGCTCCGCTGGTGTTTGAGGTTGCCCGTACGGGTGACCCGGTTGCCATTGACCTGATCCGCTGGGCAGGCCGCGAGTTGGGGGAACTGGGCAGTGCGGTAATCCGCCAGTTGCGTTTTGAAGAGGAACAATTTGACCTCGTGCAGATTGGCAGCATGTTTGATGGCAGTCCACTGCTGACAGAAGAAATGAAGCGTGTTATCCTTGCCAGTGCGCCAGGGGCCAATTTCATCCGTTTAACGGTACATCCCGTATTAGGCGCGGTATTGCTGGGAATGGAAATCACGAACCATCCCATCACGAATGATGTGCGAGAAATGCTCATTCAAACAACACCCATCCGTCAGCCCAACCGGTGAATAGTATGACCAAACGATTGATTGTCAACGCCGATGATTACGGCCACACCAAAGGAACATCTGAAGGCATCCGCCGGGCGCACAACCTCGGAATTGTCTCATCCACCAGTGTGATGATCAACCGCCCGGCAGCCCGAACCGAATTGGAATACATCAAATCAGAATGCCCCGGATTGGGCGTCGGGCTGCACCTGGTGATAACCACCGGGAATCCCGTGCTGCCGCCTTCGGCTGTGTCAACCCTGGTACGGCCTGATGGCAGCTTTCATAAATTGGACGGCCTTCTTGAAGCGATAGACAGGATAGATATCGACCAGGTGAGCGCCGAATGGTACGCTCAGGTCGAACTTTTTGAGAAGGTCACCGGACAACTACCCGACCATTTGGATTCACATCACCACGCGTCATATTTCACCCCGGCGCTGCTGGAAGAGATGCTGCTGCTGGCGGAAGATGTCAACTGCCCCATCCGCTCACCCCTTAATAAGGAAGGCGATCAAGCCCGCAGCTTCCTTCCAGAAAAGCTGGCCGGGCAATCCATTGACGATCTGACGGCCCTCATTGACAAATTTTCGCCAATCAGACCGAAAATCTTCTTTGATAATTTTTACGGCGAAAACGCCACTCGAATCACGCTGATGGGAATCTTCAACCGAATAGAAACAGCCGATGACGCAGAAACATTTGAGATCATGTGCCATCCGGCGGTTGTGGATGATGACCTGATGCAGGCTTCCGCCTACAACACTGGCCGTGGGAACGAACTTGAGATACTCACCGGTCCCGGGTTGAGGGAAGAACTTTCCCGGCGGAACATTGAGTTGACCACATTTAAGAATTTGTAACTATCTATTACCCTAATTGCTGTCAGCGCATTACCGTTCTGGAAGGTTCTGGCTAATCACCAGTTTAGCGGGTTGGCTTAATAGAAATGGTGCTTCCCTTAAACCGTTCCACAAAGGCTTCATTATCTGGCCCTCACGCATACCAGATAAATTTCTTTAACCGGATTATGCGATTTCGCCTGCAAGAATCCCTGTTATACAACAGATAAATTAATGAATAAAAACCTTATATACTCATACTATTGATCAAACCGGTTGAAAGGAAACATTCGCCATGCTCTATATGGAAACCAACTCTCTAGACCCCACCTGGAATCTCGCGCTCGAAGAAGCCGCGCAGGAGTGGGACCAGAATGAAGAGATCATGATGCTCTGGCAAAATGACAATGCCATCATCGTCGGACGGTACCAGAATGCCGAAAAAGAGATCAACTTTGACGCGGCCAACCGGTTGGGTGTAAAGGTCGTGCGCCGCTCTACCGGAGGCGGAACCGTCTATCATGACCTCGGCAACCTCAATTACTCGTTCATCCGGCCGGTGGATTACACAAAGAAACTGGAAATGACCGCGCTCTCCAAACCTATAGAGCAGGCATTGAACTTTATGGGCATTCCCGCGCTGGCACAGGGCCGTAACGACATCACCCTTGAGGGGAAGAAGATCTCCGGTACCGCCCAGCGCATACACAGCAACCGGCTGCTGCATCACGGAACACTGTTGTTTGACTCGAATCTGGATGTCTTGATGAGCGTTCTGAATGTTGACCCCACCAAGATCATATCCAAAGGCATTAATTCTGTACGCAGCCGGGTGACCAACATCCGCGAACATGTTTCACCGGAACAATTTCCGGATTTGAAAACCTTCTGGTCGGGGTTGATCGATGCCTTCGCCAAGGAAAGCCCGTTGACACGCGTAAACCCACCGGCAGAGCTGTTGGATAAAGCCCGCTTCCTGCAGGAAACCAAATACCAGACCTGGGAATGGAACTTCGGCAGCGCGCCGGCATTTCAATACCGCAACACCAAGCGCTATCCCGGCGGAAACCTGGAGATCGACATCAATGTGGAGAACGGCCTGATCAGCCAGTGCCGTATCTGCGGTGACTTTCTGGGGCTGGTTGAACTTGATGAACTGGAGAACTCCTTCATCGGCCTCAAGTTTTCCGAAACCGATGTACTGAAAAAACTTCAAGCCGTGGATCTTTCACCCTATCTGGGCAGTATAACAGCCGAAGAAGTGGTGGACTGCCTTTTCCTCACGGCTTGAAACAATCACACAACACCATAATCAATGGCATAAACCCTGAGGGTCTATCGAAAACTCTCAGGGTTTTCAATTCTCCTGGAGGGTACTCCTTTCGGGTGGATGAATGATGATTTTCACCGTCCGGAATCGTGCCTTTGGTCAATTTACATGTCAGAATGCAATTGTTTACAATAGGATCTGGTTTTTATTTCTTAATATGATGAAAACCAGATTGTAAACATCAAAACATTTTATTAGTATTTTGTTTCAAGGAGACCGCATGCAAACTAATTACCGCTTTTCATTTGGACCGTGGAATATTCATACCGGTTCCGATCCTTTTGGTCCATCTGTGCGTGACGTGTTCTCATTTGCTGAGAAACTCGAGTTTTATAAAAAGCTTGGTTTTGATGGTGTGCAATTCCATGATGACGATGTAGTTTCATCTGCTGACGCCCCATGGGCTCAACAGGAAAACGAAGCCAAGAAGATCAAACAATTGCTCGATGACCACGGACTGGTGGCGGAATTCGTGGCCCCCCGCCTGTGGGAACATCCACTCGGGATCGATGGTTCGATCACCGCGAATTCACCCGAAGCTCGCAAGTACGCGCTTGAGCGTTCTCTTCGCGCGGTAGATATCGCCAATATAATTGGCGCGAAGAATATCGTCCTCTGGCCCGCCCGTGAAGGAACGTATATGCGCGAAGCCAAAGACCCCGTGGCTTCCATCGGGTACATAGTGGATTGGCTGAACGCCTTGCTCCAACATGACAAAAACATCCGCATTCTGGGTGAGATGAAACCCAACGAACCGATGGATCAGGCGTATGTGCCCACAGTAGGTCATTTCCTCGGACTGGCCAGCCTCACGGTTGACCCCTCTCGGGTGGGCGCGTTGATCGAATCCGCGCACTCCATTCTGGCCGGGCTGGATCCTTCGGATGATATGGCGTATGCTCTGTACCAGAAGAAGTTGTGGTCGGTTCATTTGAATGACCAGAATGGATTGAAATTTGACGAAGACAAATCCTTCGGCTCCGTTGACCTGCGCCGCGCTTTCAATCAGGTGTGGGTGTTGGAACGCAATGGGTATGGACAGAACGGAGAGTTTGTAGGGTTAGACGTAAAAGCACTGCGCACCCAGGAAAAAGCCAAATCCACCAGACATCTGAGCAACAGCCGCGAGATCTTCCTGCGCCTTGTAGACCTGTGTCGCTCTCTGGACGTTAAGAAAGTGGAAGAATTGCGCGCCTCACGTGATTACGAAGAACTTGATCTGTTGATCGTCAACCACCTGATGGGCAGGTAGTATGGCAGAAGCAGTCGTTGCCGGCCATCTGTGCCTGGATATCATCCCCGATCTGTCGTCTATGGCGCCCGGCCAGTTTGATACGTCCTTCCTTCCCGGTCGGTTGACCCAGTCCGGACCCGCGCGTCTTTCTACCGGCGGCGCGGTTTCTAATACCGGTATTGCCTTGCACCGATTGGGCATCAACACCCGCCTGATCGCGAGAACCGGTAAGGATATTCTGGGAACTGCCTTACAGCAATGCGTGGAACAACAGGGAAAAGGATTAGCCGAAGGATTGATCAGCCGGGCAGAATCGGCCACCTCGTATTCGGTTGTCATCAGCCCTCCGGATGTTGACCGGCGATTCCTGCATCATCCCGGCGCGAATGACGATTTTTTGGCCAGCGATGTAAGTGATTCCTCTTTGGCCGACGCCCGATTGCTGCATTTCGGGTATCCCCCTTTAATGGCCCGGATGTATGCCAATGATGGCGTTGAATTACGGACTTTAATGATGCGGGCAAAAACCATGGGGCTCACCACATCACTCGATATGGCTTACCCCGACCCCGACTCATCAGCCGGTCATGCGGACTGGCAGGCAATTCTAAGAAACGTCCTGCCTTTTGTGGATATCTTCGTTCCCAGTTTTGACGAGATTTCGTTCATGCTTTGGAAAAAAACGAATTCAACCCTATCGAAAGCGTCATTGCTGGAGATCAGTGAACTTTTACTTGGCATGGGGACGAAACTGGTTCTATTAAAACTGGGAAGTCGGGGGTTATTCCTGCGCGCTGCCGACCGCGATGCGCTCTCCGGTACAGGCGCTGCTTTCGGGAGCAACATGGAAAAATGGGCAGATTTCTGCGCATGGCTTCCGTGCTTTAAAGTCAACGTAGTCGGAACGACCGGCGCGGGTGACGTTACCGTAGCCGGATTCCTCTCTGCCGTTTTGCGCGGCCTCGCGCCGTTAGATGCGATGAAAGCGGCGCTGGGCGTCGGCGCGTGCTGCGTGGAAGCCACAGATGCCATCAGTGGGATACGCGGTTGGGATGAAACCCTTCAACGCATCCATTCCGGATGGGATGTTCACGCCGAACCAGAACAATTCGTCGGCTAATCCGGATACAGATTTGCAAAAAAGACCGCCATTACTGGCGGTCTTTTTATTGCCTTGTACAACCCCGGCAAATTAATTAGAGAATTTGTATAATATTTGTAAATAGGAGGTAAGAATGTCAAAAGTTGAATTGAATACATCCGCTCCGGATTTTTCTCTGGCGGATTTCCAGGGGAATCAAATCCGGTTATCTGACTACAAAGACCAATCCAATGTACTTCTGGTGTTCAACCGCACCTTCACTTGACCATTCTGCCAGAGGCACATGGCGCAGTTGCGTCAAGACTATCAGGAATTTGTAAAACGAAACACAAAAGTGATCGTTGTTGGACCCGAAAACGCCGAAGCGTTTGAAAATTACTTTAGAAAGAATGACCTTCCGTTCATCGGGATACCGGATCCGAAATCCAGTGTTTTAAAGCTCTACGGGCAGGAAGTCAATTTGTTCAAGCTTGGACGCATGCCCGCCCAGGTGATCGTGGACAAAAAAGGTACAGCCCGATTTGTGCATTACGGCCATTCGATGGCCGATATTCCGGAGAACGATGAGTTGTTCAGTCTGCTGGATAAATTGAATTCAGAAGGGAAATGATATGGAAATTTTATCAATCCTGCATATGACAGTGGCTGCGGCTACCGTGGCAACCGGTCTATTGGCTCTCATCAAACCGACTGCCGCGTTTGGCTTCACCGGTTTGAAGGCTGAAGGGGCGCGCGGTATTTCTGAAATCCGTTCCATATTTGGCGGTCTGTTTATTGCGCTGGGTGTTACCCCGTTTTTCCTTGGACTACCCGCGTATAGGATGCTGGGATATGCCTATCTGGCTATTGCAATTACCCGGCTATTCTCTATCATCATGGATAAATCATATGATCGTTCCAACTGGATCAGTCTGGTTATTGATTTTGTTTTTGGGGTAATTCTCATTTTTTAGGAGAAGAGTATGACCATTCGCATTGTCACAGATAGCACCTGCGATCTGCCTACCAACATAATTAACAAATATGGCATCCATGTTGTGCCACTGTATATCAATACAGGACGCCAGGGATATCTGGACGGTGTGGATATCACCCGCGACGAGTTTTATACCCGTCTCCCGGATTTTCCCGAACACCCGACAACGGCAGTACCATCGATTGGGCGGTTCACGGCCGCTTACAATACTCTGGCCGATGAAGGCGCGACTGAAATCCTATCGATTCATATATCCGCTGCCTTAAGCGGTGTTATGGATGTGGCCCGCGTAGCGGCAGAATCGATGGAAAATGTTCGTGTCACCGTGATCGATTCGCACCAATTGAGTCTGGGGACCGGTTTTCTGGTGCAGACCGCGGCAGAAATGGCCGCGGCCGGAAAATCTGTTGCTGAGATCATGGCAGCTTTACGTTCGCAGATTGAACGGACCCATGTTTTTGCCGCATTGGATACGCTTGAATTCCTTAAACGAAGCGGCCGCATGAACAAATATGTGGCTAATTTTGCTTCAATATTACAGATCAAACCAATTTTGACCATGTACAACGGGAAACCCGGTACAGAGAGGGTGCGGACACGCGATCGGGCTATAAAACGTGTGCTGGAAATGCTCGATTCATTTGGCCGGTTGGAAAAAATAGCCATTGTGCACACACACGCTACGATAGACCGATTGAATGAGTTTAAGGAAATTGCCGCAAAACACCTTCCAAAAGTTGACATACTTATAGAAGATATAACCCCGGTTATTGGTGCGCATATCGGTCCGAATGCTCTGGGGTTTGCAATCGTCACGGCCGCTGATTGACGAGTAAGGAGAATTGCCGAGTTTTTCCCGGCCGACGATTTTTTTGAAGGCCTTGCCATATTCATTGACGATTCTCCGGTAAGAACGTCTCATAAAAAACGCCAATTTTTTAGGGGAACGGGATTCGTTAATTCATCCTGGATTGAATTAGTGGTCAAATCTGACGGTACGTTTAAGCGCGTGCATCCAATCAATGAGTCGATTTCTATCTCGCGAATGTGTTGAAACCCAACATTTTTCGCAATCTTTGCTGCCTCAGGCTTCTCATTTCCAGAAAAACCACGAAATGAATATTTCTGTTGGTTGAGATGTAATTACTGCGAATTCTTGTTAGTTCACATATAAATGTGATTTTTTTTGCACCGCACGTAGTTACACAACCACTCAGGTGAAGTCGCCCGGCAGCGGCGTTTTATCGTATTACAACAATCGCCGGTATTTTTAAACAGTGTTCAGCCTGATGGTGACAACTCGTCCCTTTTTCAAGCCTCTGACATCTATCTGCTGGAAAATTCATCCGCGGTAACCGCGTTACTCTTAATTACGTATTGTGAAAAAGTGGTTGTCATCTACCCATCAATTGGTATAAATAAATAGTGCGAATTTTCTTGCGTCCCCTGTTTCCAAGATTTCTTCATTATTAACCTCATCCCGCCTTCGCAAAAAAGATTCTTCCCCGCCTTGAATGACAGATTGATATTATTGAAGTATTCTGTTGATATCAAAATAATCATTTCATCAATGATCCGTGCAAATACCTTGAAATTAATTCTTTCATAAAGCAAAAGGAATAAACGATCAGGCTTCCCAATGGTAAAAGGAATAGATTCCGATGAAGGATCCATATCTTCCAGAAGTTGACCCGTTGAAAACCACATCATCCACAGATGCGTCCGGCTCAATGAAATCAAATGGCGGAGAGGGAATTTTTCCGGATGTGTCGGATCACCTGGGTGATGTTGAACAGATAAAAAACCTTCAAAACCTTATTTCCTTCGGAATAATAACTATCAATAATAGTGGGACAGTTACTCAGGCAAATCTGGCTGCCGCGCAAATTTTAGGTTCAACCCTAAACAATATCAGGGGAAAGCCTTTTATTCATCCTGGGGTTCGTTTTTTTTCCGAAGATGGAATAGAAATACCGCCTGATGAAAATCCAGCGACGATAACCCAAAAACAAGGGAAAATAGTCCAAAACAAGATCATCGGTTTTCTAAAGATTGATAAAGGCAGATTTAGATGGCTGCTCATTAATACCTTCCCCGCGGATAATCCGGTAAACCGAGTACCGGATCAAACAGTTATCACATTAACAGATATCACTCCAATTAAAACAATCGTTGAAACATTTGGCAGATATGAAACTTTTCTAAATCTTGCCATGGAGGCATCTGATCTTGGGATTTGGAAGCATTCATTTGACTCACAAACCATCTATCTGGATAACACAACACGTCGGCATATTGGTCTTAATAATGAAAAAATCAATATTTCCAGAATTCTGACACATATTCATCCGGAAGATAAAAATCGAGTTATTGATGAAGTCTTATCCTTGATCCATGCCGGTGATTCGTCACCGGTGAGCACGGAATTTCGGGTAATTCAACCCGATGGATCCATCCGCTGGTTACATGTAAATGCTATTGTTCAATATCACCAGACCGAAAACGGTTTTATACCTTTTACAACCGTAGGCACATCGAGAGATATTACGGAACGCAAGCTGGCTGACGAGGCTTTGCAGCGTAAGACCAGGGCGTTCTATTTATTAAGTTCCTGTGATCAGGCTCTGGTAAAAATTCACGACGAAAAAGAACTGCTTAAAGAAATCTGCCGCATCTGTGTTGAAATCGGAAATTATAGAATGGCATGGGTGGTTTACGTTGATAGTATTGATAAAAATACGATAACTCCTGTGGTTCAATATGGATTTGATGATGGATTTCTCAAATCGGGTGATTATTCCTGGAATCACCGGGTTTTTCACAATGAGCCAACCGTATCAGCAATCCGAACTGGTGAAGTCTGTATAGCCCAGAACATTCAGAGAAATTTGCGGCTTCACAACAAACGGAATGAAGCGAAAAAACGCGGTTATTACGACTCGATCGCAGTGCCAATCATCATCGATGAACAGGTTATTGGAGCGATCACTCTATGCACACAAAACGCAGACACATTGCAACAGGAAGAAGTTGAACTTATTAAAAATCTTGTCAATGATCTTTCTTTCTCAATAAAAGCCATTCGCGCGCGTTCCAGGCAGATACAGTTGGAAGCAGATCTAAAGAAATCGGAATCGAGAAACAGACTGGCTCAGCAATCGGCTCAGATAGGAATATGGGAATGGGATATAAAAAGCGACACACTTTTCTGGTCAGACGAAACCTACCGCGTTTTCCAAAAGAAAAAAGGGGAGTTCCTTCCCACAAATGAAGCGATCATTAAATGTATTCTCCCTGAAGATAGGCAACGAGTTATCGATGAAATTCAAAAAGCCTTATCGAAAGGAGGGAGGTTTGATATTGAATATCGGATCTTTAATCAAAATGGCGAAATTCTTTGGATCAATATCAAAGGAAATGTAAATTGTAATGAACGGAAAGAACCGATATCAGCCATAGGAACATTACAGGATATAACACATCGAAAACAAGTAGAAGAAGAGATCAATCAGGCTAACCTTAAATACAAATTGATCTCTGAAAACAGCAATGATGTCATCTGGGTGATGGATGTAAAAAGCGAAACTTTTACTTTTATCAGCCCTTCGGTCAAAAAACTTCGCGGTTACTCTGTCGAAGAGATGATGAAACAAAAAATGTCAGATGTACTTACACCAGAGTCATATTTAAGAGCCAAAACTCTGCTCATCAATAGCATCCCGGATTACATCGAAGGGAAAACATCGACATCATTTGTTTTAGAGCTTGATCAAACTCGTAAGGATGGGTCAACCGTATCGACGGAAGTAACAGTATCTCAGGTTTATGATGACTCTGGAAATTTACAGGTTATCGGAATAACCCGAGATATTACAGACCGTAAGCGCTCAGAAGCCATCCTCCGGGAAGAACGGAACCTTTTCCAGGTATTAATGGACAATATCCCTGATGCGATTTATTTTAAAGATCTTCAAAGCCGGTTTATCCGCATTAACAAAGCAGAAACCGCGATATTTGGTTTAAAGGATGCCACCCAGGCTGTTGGAAAAACCGATTTTGATTTTTTCACCGAAGAACATGCCCGCCCGGCTTTCGAAGCGGAACAACAGATTATTCAAAACGGTCAACCCATGATCGATTTTGAAGAAAAAGAAACTTTCCCAGACGGTCACACCCGCTGGATATCCACCTCGAAGATGCCATATCGGAACAGTTCGGGTGAAATCATTGGTACTTTTGGGATTTCTCACAATATCACAAAGCGCAAAGAGATGGAGCTTGCGTTAAAACAACGGATATTGGAGATGGAGACCGTTTACCATCTTTCGAATTATTTGCGGTCCGCTGAATCTGTTCAGGAATTACTGATTAAACTTTTAACAGAGACATTAAAAACGATCGGCTGTGAAGATGGAAGTATTTTCCTTTACGAACCTGAAATGAATAAACTGGTTTTATATACCTCAGCAGGTTGGTTTCAACAACTCGCAGGTTTGACCCTGGATCCGGATGAAGGGATAAACGGGCACGTCTTCACCAAAAAACAACCGTATTTTACTCAAAATATGCGTGAAGACAAACGGCTCGCGAAACGGGTCAGGCGTTACATCCCCGCCGGACAGAGTGGTGCCTTTTTCCCCATTGAATGTCAGGAAGGGGTTATCGGGGTTTTTAGCCTTTTTGTCCCCTCTCCACGGATGCTCAATGAAATTGAACAGAGATTAATGGGAGTTATCCTTCAACTGGCCGGGAATGCCATACTCCGTTCGCGATTGACAGAAAAAATAAGACGTACCAACCTTAACCTGCAGGAAGAGATCAATCAACGAACTTCCTTCCAGGAATTGCTGGCAGCAGAAAAAGAACTCCTTTCCACCACTCTTATGAGTCTGGCAGAAGGGGTAATCATTACTGATAATCAAGATAAGATCATTCTGTTCAACCGTTCTGCCGGATTAATTACGGGGTATGAGTCACAAGAAGCCATCAACAAACCCGTGCAAGCGATATTCCGGCTATTGGATTCAACCACACATCAACCTGTAGAAGACCTGATCGTAAGTCTGGAAAAATACTCTCAATTACAGGCTCAAGAACCCGGTTATAAATCACCCATGTTGATTCAGAAATCTGGTAACCGGATACTTGTATCTGGCAGTATTTCAAAATTAAATACACCCGAAAAAACTTCCATGGGGCATGTAATCGTATTCCAGGATGTGACTGAAAAGATGAAAGCGGAAGCCCAAACGGCGCTTTCGCAAAAAATGGAAGCCATAGGGCAGATGGCTGCCGGAATCGCGCATGAGATCAACACTCCGATCCAGTACGTGGGTGACAATTTGCGTTTTCTTCAAAAAACGATCACCCGATTTGAAGAGGTTTTGAATGCCTACGAGAACGTTGTGCCGGCCGATGGCGGGTTAATTAAAAAAGAAGAATTGGATCAATTACAAGATATAAAGAATCGCACCCGCATCGCTCATTACCTTGGAGAAAGCACAGTAGCGGTAAACGAATCTCTTGAAGGAGTAGAACGAGTACGCAAGATCGTGATGGCCATGCGTGAATTTTCGCACCCTTCAGAAAGAGAGAAAAAGCTGGCAGATATCAATCACGGCATCGAAACAACTATCGCCATATCACGAAACGAATGGAAATATTCCGCTGAACTTGAAACCAACCTGGATCCGCAGTTGCCTTCCGTTTACTGTCAGATTGATGAAATCAATCAGGTAATCCTCAATATGATCATTAACGCGGTTCAGGCCATTCAGGAAAAATACCCACCCGAAACAGGACAAAAAGGAAAAATCACGATCAGCACATATACAAAAGAGAGCCACGTCTATATCAAAATTCAAGACACCGGTATCGGCATCCCGGAAGAAATCAGGCAGAGAATATTTGATCCGTTCTTTACGACGAAAGGTGTGGGCAAAGGGACAGGACAGGGACTTTCATTAGCCCACCAGATCATTGTCCAAAAACACAAAGGAAGAATTTACGTGGATTCTATGGCAGGCGAGGGTACAACTTTTACAATCGAATTACCGATGGAAGTTCCAGAAAAAGAAACCTAATGGAAAACCATATTCATTCCATTCTATTTGTTGACGATGACCCCATGGTGCTTCAGGGGTTGAAGCGATCTCTGGATGAGTACTCCGATCACTGGAAGGCCGATTTTGCTGCCAGCGGTAAGGATGCGTTACAAAAACTTTCAGAAAAACATTATGATGCCATAGTCACAGATATGCATATGCCTGTGATGGATGGGATTCAATTACTGGATCTTGTCAGCAAAACATCACCAGGGGTGATGCGATTTGTCCTTTCTGGACATGTTACAGATTTGCAGGTAATGCGCGCCACAACCATTGCCCACCAGATGATCGCGAAACCATCGGATATTGACCACATATTCACTATCGTTGAACGGGCATGCCGTCTGCGGGATACATTGACCGACCCTAAATTGCAAGAATTGGTTACAGAAATAAAACATTTACCCAGCGTTCCAGCTTTATACAATCAACTGATTAAAGAGCTGGATTCACCGAATACCAGCATACAGAGTGTGGGAAATATCATTGCCAAAGACACTGCAATGACGGCGAAGATTCTTCAATTAGTCAATTCGGCGTTTTTCGGCCTCCCCGATGCCATAAGCAGCCCGCATCGAGCCGTTACCATTCTGGGATTAAATACGGTCAAAGCACTGGTTTTGGGAATCCACATATTCTCTGAATATCAAGATCATGGCATCTTTCCAACTACCATTAATTCAATTTGGAAGCATAGCCTTCTGGTAAGCAGTGTGGCCAATAAACTGGCCCAACAGATACATCTTTCAACGCAAGATCAGGAAAACGCCAGGGTATCAGGAATTCTGCATGATATTGGGAAACTGGCTCTAATGAGTATGCCGGATATAACAACCAGAGTACCTGTTTTACGAAAAGGGGAGATATCCGTTGAAATGGAATATAGCGTTCTCAAAACATCGCATGCTGAAATCGGCGGTTATCTTCTTGGAATGTGGGGGTTGCCGTCTCCTATCGTGGATGTGGTTACATTTCATCACAAACCGAATTCAAAATCAGGTGACAATCCAGATCTTCTTTCGGTTCTATATATTGCCAACGGGTTGGCCAATATGGTACATAATGAAATGGAAACAAATTATCCAAAGTATCTAGACATGGCGTATCTAGAGCGGATTGGGCTTGTCAATCAGCTTGACGAGTGGGCGGAAATTACTGACCGTATATATACCAGTTCAGAACAAAATGATGGATCATAGGTTGAATTGAGGGATGTTGTATGGCTGATGGAACCATCTTGATAGTTGATGATGAAGTAAATGTACTTTCTTCACTATCCCGTACCCTTTTCGAAGAAGACCTCGGTGAAATTTATACAGCAAAGGACGCAATAGAAGCAATCCGGATCATCAGAGAAGAATCCATCCCCAGTGTGATCATTTCTGATTACCACATGCCCGGTATGAACGGCATTGATCTGTTGGTCAAAGTCAGAGAAATCGCTCCAGATACCACCCGGGTTTTATTAACAGGCGCTGCTGATCTGGGAATGGCGCTGGAAGCTGTTAACAAAGGTAATATTTTCAGGTTCTTGCTGAAACCGTGCCCGTCAGAGGTTTTTTTGCAGGCGGTTAAAGATTCACTCCGATACAACCAGCTTATTCTGGGCGAACGGGAATTGCTCTCTAAAACGCTCAACGGTAGTATCAAAGTGATGATCGATATTTTAGAAGCCCAAAGCCCTTTTATTTCTTCAAGAGCAAACCGGCTTCGCAAGTTAGCTCATAACCTGGCAGTAGCGTTAAATATGCAGGACAAATTGTGGGAAATTGAACTGGCTGCATTACTCTCTCAAATTGGTGCCGTAACGATCCCCCAGGAACTTCTCTTAAAAAATTTTCAGGGCAAAGAATTGCTGGATGGGGAACGTGAAATGATCAATTCAATCCCCAGGATGGGACGCCAGCTCATTATGAATATTCCCCGGCTGGAATCAATAGCTGAGGCTGTTGGAGATCAAAGCTGTACCTATTTTGCCAAATCAGATTCTGGTTCGCCATCTGGCAAAGATATCCCGGTCATTTCCCGTATTTTAAAAATAGTATTGGATTATGACCGCTTTCGCGGAAACCTGCTTAGTTCTGTAGCCGCAATAAAAATGATGAAAGCCAGAGAATCTGACTACGACCCTCAGATCTTTGAAGTCTTCTGCACAAAAGTCCTTCAAATTGATGAGCAACTGGCTTATTACGCCACTAAACCAAATTTAGGGGAAAAGCAGATTTATATAGACGATCTCAAGACTGGCATGGTTCTGGCAAGGGATGTTGTTGACAGGAATGGAATTCTGGTTGTCGCCAAAGATACGATCATTACTGAAGTTCTGCAGTACAAGCTAATTAATTACTTCAGGTCTCAAGCTCTGGTAACACCACTATTCATTGAGGTAGATAGCTAAAACCCCAACCTTTCCGCTTGCCGGATGCCCAATAATTAAATAAAAGGGAAAATTTTTAATGGATCAAAAAATCCACAACATACTATTTGTGACCAACGACCTGGCATTCGAAAAGAGATTGAACGAATCGTTACAGGCATGTTTTGATGTTTGGAAAATCGAGTTCGCCCGATCCACATCAGACGCTCTTACCATGCTTTCGCAGAAACAATTTGATTCGATCATTACGGATATTAATGTTGCCGGCATGGACGGGTTTCAATTCTTAAATATCGTCAGTCAGATGAACCCGGGTGTTGTTCGCTTTGCTTTTTCCGATAGCAGGGTAAGCCATCAAACTATCCGCTCCACCAACCTTGTACACCAGATGATCCCCAGAAATGGCAGCATAGACAATTTGTTCACAATCGTTGAACGGGTATGCTGCCTGCGTGACCGACTTTTAGACCCGCAACTCCGAAACATAATTACATCAATAAAAACGTTGCCCAGCGTACCTCTACTGTATAACCGTCTTGTGCGAGAGTTGGATTCAGATAACGCAAGTTCGCAGGCTATCGGAGAGATCATCTCACAAGACCCGGCAATGACCAGTAAGATACTTCAGCTCGTCAATTCAGCTTTCTTCGGGCTGCCGGACAATGTAAGCAATCCCCAGAGGGCCGTTTCACTGCTGGGTTTCAATACGATCAAAGCGCTTGTTCTCGGTATTCATATTTTCGCGCAATACCAGGGTCAGTCCAATCGATTCATATCGATCGAACGAATGTGGAAACACAGTCTTGTGGTTAGCAACCTCAGTTTCAAGATTGCCCGTGAGATTGGCTTGAATTCACAGGACCAGGAGGATACACGAATCGCCGGAGTACTTCATGATACAGGCAAGCTGTTGTTCTTTAATATTCCCGGGTTCTTTCAGAAAGTCATTCCCGGGAAAAACGGGATAATGACCATCGAATCAGAATACAACGTCTTAAAAACCACACATGAAGAGATGGGCGCTTATTTGCTTGGTATGTGGGGTCTCCCAAATGTGATCCTGGAAGCTGTCGCATTCCATCATCATCCAGCGAAAGTGATTTCAAACAAAACAGAAATCGTGACAGCCCTTCATATCGCGAACGGGCTGGTGACGATGTGTGAACGGGATATGGAAATGAATATTGAACCATACCTTGATATGCCCTATGTGGAAAAACTTGGTCTGACGAAAAAAATGGATGAGTGGGTATCAGAAGCGAAGGTTCTGGTTCGAACCACATAATACACAAAAACCGCCGGGGTGTCCGGCGGTTTATTTACGAGTAAATGCAACTATTTTTCTGCCAGTAAAAGGATCTTCTTGACGGCATCCTTATCCAACGGAACAAAGTTACCAAAGCGGCGTGTATTGCCATCGGTTGCCTTTGAAGCCATTTCATCGATTCGTTCACCGGTAATACCCGCATCGGCCAACCGGGTGGCCAGACCCATCGAACGGAAGAAGGCTTCCATTCGCTCAATGCCCAACCGGGCTACGCGTTCTGGATCAAAGACATCCATATCCACATTCCACACCCGTATGGCCCACTGGGCAAAGCGGTTGATATCATGCTTATACACGTATTTCATCCAGGCCGGGAATACGATGGCCAATCCAGCGCCGTGGGCGATATCATAGATACCACTGATCTCATGTTCGATATCGTGCGAAGCCCAATCACCCACACGGCCGGTATTCAACAGATTATTGTGAGCGATGGTACCCGTCCACATCAGTTCAGCCCAGGCATCATAATTATGCGGCTCTTCCAGAACGATCGGCGCCTGACAGATCAGTGTCTTCATGGCGGCTTCCAGCATGCGGTCCATAAAGGCGACGTGCGTCACATTGGTGAAGTAGCGTTCCATCAGGTGTGCCATAATATCGGTCACCCCGCAGGCAACCTGGAATTTGGGCAGCGAAAAAGCCAGTTCCGGGTTGAGGATGGAGAATCGCGGGTAGATAAGTTCTGAATTGACGGCACGTTTGAACCAACCATCTTCATTGGTAATCACAGTGCCGGTGCTGGCTTCGCTACCAGCCGCGGGTATGGTCAACACGGTACCGATGGGCAGCGCGGCTTTGGGCTCTCCTTTACCGAGGTAAAAATCCCATACATCGCCATCGATCACAGCACCCATAGCGATGGCTTTGGCGGAGTCAATTACGCTGCCGCCGCCTACCGCGAGGATCAGACCAAGGTTATTTTCTTTGACCAGTTTGATGCCTTCATATACCAGGCTTAATCGAGGATTGGGTTTTACACCGGCAAGCTCCACCCACTCTACCCCGGCTTTTTTCAATGACGCTGTAATGCGGTCATATAAACCGGAGGATTTAATACTGCCGCCGCCGTAATGCAGCAAAACCTTTTTACTATAAGAGGCTGTCTCCTCGCCTACATGTTCTTCCATCCCGCGTCCGAAGAGGATTTTTGTGGGGTTTTGATAAACAAAATTTTCCATAATACTTTCTCCTTATATGGGGTATCTGTTACAGCGAATCATGAGCAACGTGTTCCTATTTTTCTTTCCTGATAATTAACCGGGTGTCCGCGTGGTACCACGCAATATCAGCCTGGTCGCTAATGTGACGGTTTTCGGCCGCGGCCTCTTACCGGTTATCATCTGCAAAAGCATGGCAGCACTGCGAGATCCCATTTCTATCGCGGGTTGTGAGACCGTAGAAAGCGGCGGGTCAACCATTTCAGCCATTTCAATATCATCAAAACCGATAACTTCCACCTGGTCAGGCACAGAAATATGAGCTTCTCGAAGCGCGCGTAAGGCGCCAAACGCCATAAGGTCGTTGGCGGCGAATACCCCTGTGAATGAAACTGCCCCTCCCGGCAATACATGCCTTCGCAGGCAATCTTCCATCAATTTCCGCCCGCTCTCAATAGAATAATCACCATATAAGATCTCGACCCTGTCCGCCGGTAGTCCCATCTGTTTGATGGCAAGTTCCACACCTTCCTGCCGCAGCCGCGATTGTGAAAGTTCCGCTGGTCCGTTTATAAAAATCAACGAACTGCCAGGACGCGAAAGCAGGAATTCCGCCGCCTGACGTCCGCCATCCAGATTGTCAACATACACCCCGGCATATTTCATTGGGTCATCGATGATCCGGTCAATCAAAATGTACGGAATTTCCGCCTCTTCCAGTAACTCCAACTGGCAGTCGCAGTCTGATTCGGCTGAATCCAAAATTACACCGTCAACCCCTTTTTCGATGAGGATGGAAACGTATTCTTTTTCTTTTTTGATATCAAGGTCCGAATTACAAAGAAACAGGCTGTAACCGGCTTTTTTTAATGTGTCTTCCGCACCCCGTACCAACATGGAATAATACGGATTGGCAATATCAGGGATAATCACACCCACCGACGCGGATTTACCGGTAGCCAGCCCGCGGGCAAATCCGCTGGGTTGGAAGCCGGTTTCTCGTAATAACTCCTGGATGCGTTGACGGGTTTCGGGGCCAACCCCCTCAGTGCGGTTATTCAGCACACGCGAAACCGTTGCTTTAGATACTCCAGCCTGCCGGGCAATATCAGAAATCGTGACCTTCATGGCTCTCCGGAAGAGTAACCGGTTTACTAAACCGGTTACTCTATGTTATTATAGCGAATATTCACATGTTTTTCAACAGGAGGATACAAATGAGCCAGATTCCCGCCATGTGCCGGCATGTCGTCCTTTTCAAATTTTTTGACAATACCCCTGCCGAAACCGTTCACGCCATCGAATCCGCTTTCCGAGAACTGTGTAATCAGCTCCCCTTCGTCACCGGGTTCGAATGGGGTACCAACTCCAGCCCCGAGAACCTGAATGAAGGTTTTTCGCATTGCTTTATCGTCACCTTTGCCGATGCTTCAGGCCGCGACCAGTACCTGCCCCACCCTTTACACCAGCAATTCTGCCGCGCCTATCTTGACCCCAACCTGGAAAAGGTGTGCGTGGTCGATTTCCAGTCAAACAACTGACCTTCCGCCTACACCCTGTTTTCACATTTCGGGAGAATGATACAATTAATCCAGTCGTAAATTCTCTCTGTGTGTATTGGGCGGGCTACTATGAGTGATGCAGGACCTACTGTAAATCAGATCATCGATGATCTTACCCGGCAGGCGGTGACCATTGCCCGCGAGCGGTTCAACCTGGCGTTAGATTTTTCTATGGCCAGTATGTCAAAGCTCGGGCATCTAATCGATCAAGCCCGCAAGAGTTATGAAGCAGGAAACGTATCAAATGAAGGGCTTGAAAAGACTGTTCAACTCTGGGGTGCGTATCTGGGTGAAACTCAGCGCCGTAATAAAGGCGGCGTTTGGAAGCTTAACCCCTCACAATCTGGTGACCGGCGGATATTTCTCTTTTCTCAGGGAATAAATACCTATCCCTTTGAACAGGTGAGACAGAAGATCACCGGAACCACACCGGCAGTTCCCGAACGCGACGAAGTTCTTGATAATTACAAACCTGAGAAAAAAGGGCTTACACCCCGCGTTCTGTTCATCGCGGCGGGTATCATCATCACATTGATGATCCTGGTTGGCGCTGGCGCGTGGTTTATTAGTGAACAAACCCGCGCCGCTGAAGAGGCTCGCCTGCGGGCCGAGTTCGAATCTTACTTCACTCCATACTTCGGCGAATATCTGGCCGAATATTCCAGCATACCGGGTGATAACCCGGATATTTCCGGGCGAGTTATCGTCATCGATAAGAACGCCCAGGCCATCGCCGGTCTGCAATATTTACTTGATAAACGCCTGCAGCCAGCCAACCCGGAAGAAGTCACTATAGCGGCTCAACTGGAATGCGGCGTCACCGGTGACAGCCCCGATCCGGCGCTTTCACGCACCGGATGCATAATAACACTGGTAGACCCCGCGCGCGGCAAGATGGTGGCGAAACAGGAATTTCCCGGCAAAGACATCCGTAAGCCGCAGGTTATCTCTACATACTACCAGGCGGTGGTTGTAAGCCGTGCCATAGACCCGACTCCCATGGTCCAATGGCTGGAAGAAACCATTCGGTAGCTTCCTCGAAAAAAACTCGTTTTTGATCAGGTATAAAGTGGCACAAAACATGGAACGGATAATCAGGTTTATTTTCATCAGTGGATTATCCGGTGTCTAATGCCTAACCTTGATCTGCGCACAATACTGGTCACATATATTTGCGGCAACCTGGTTTGCGGAATCGTGCTTACCTACCTGTGGTGGCAAAACCGCCGGCACTATCACGGTTTGGAGTTCTGGGCTCTTAGCTTTTTAAGTAATTTCGTTGGAATTGGTCTGTTATCAGGCCGGGGGGTTATACCCGATTTCTTTTCCATGCTGTTGGGCGGTTTTTTCCTGATAGCAGGAACATATCTGTTATACAAGGGGCTGGCTGTTTTTCTGTTCGGGATCAATAGAACTCCTCTTCATATTTATGCCCTGATGGTTCTATACCTGTTCCTGCAGTTTTTTTTCATCTATGTTTCACCAAACTTCGGGATACGAAATATATTATTCTCAACCATGCTGGTTTTCTTCTCAGCTCAGCTGGGATGGTTGTTGTACTTCCAGGCAGATTCAGCGACAAGGAAAATCACCGGGTTTGTCTGCAGTGTTACCACTATTTTTGGTGTATTGGCCATTATTCGCATAATTCTGAATCTATTAATCTACCCCGGGGCGAATCCACAGCAATCTGCTTCGTATGAAGCCTATTTGTATCTTGCCTTTCAGTTGATGTATGTCGTTTTGACCATCTCTCTATTTATGCTGGTCAACCGGCGATTAATGATCGACCTGGAAGCTGACATCATCAAACGTGAAGAAACGGAAACGGAGCTTGACCTCAGCCGGGATAAATTTGCCAAAGCGTTTCAAGCCAGTCCAACCGCTATTTTGATCACGCGAATATCGGATGGAATGATCATTGATGTCAATGATGGTTTCACAAAAATCATGGGGTTTTCGCGTGACGAAGTACTAAACAAGACAACAAAGGAAATCAATGTTTGGGTAAATCCTGATGACAGGAATAAGCTTGTTCAAGAAATGCGTGAAAAATCGCATGTCAAGAATTTTCATTTTGATTTCCGGGTTAGATCAGGGTCCATCATCCACGGCGAGATGTCTTCTGAATACATTCGTTTGGGGGATGAAGATTGTATGTTATCCGCGGTTCAAGATATTACTGAACGCAAGCGTATGGAAGATATACTCCATCTGCGCCTGAAATTGTGGGAATATTCGCTCACTCATTCGGCTCTTGAAGTGATGCAGATGGCTCTTGATGAGATTGAAACCTTAACCGGCAGCCAGATATCGTTTTATCATCTGGTAGATGAAGATACAAATTCACTGTCTCTGCAGGCATGGTCAAAGAAAACATTGACCGATTATTGCCGCGCTGAAGGCACAGGGATGCATTATTCCATCGATCAGGCCGGTGTTTGGGTTGATTGTATCCGCGAGCGCAAGATCATTATTCATAATGATTACACCGCGCTGCCCGATAAACACGGGCTGCCCGAAGGTCACGCTCAGGTGATTCGCGAGCTCCTGGTTCCTATCTTCCAGCAGGAACAGATCGTCTCAATTCTGGGTGTGGGAAACAAACCGACCGATTATGACCAGAGAGATGCCGACATGGTGGAATACATCGCCAGTCTGGTGTGGTCTATTGTGGCGAAAAAACGGGCCGATGAACAGATCCAGCAATTAAATGAAAAACTGGCGGCACTGGCTCTGGTAGATGAGTTGACCCAGCTTCCCAATCGAAGAGCATTCTTCCTGCGTGGTGCGGAGGAGATCAGCCGCAGTAAGCGTTACGGATTACCCTTATCCATGTTAATGCTGGATATTGACCGCTTCAAGACGATTAATGATACGTACGGACACGCCCGGGGAGATATGGCGTTGCAGTGCATTGCCCGGGTGCTGCGGGATCAGGTGCGTGAAGTTGACCTGCCCGGCCGGCTGGGCGGCGAAGAATTTGGCATTCTGCTGCCCAACACCAGATTGGAAGAAGCTCTGGTCATTGCTGAACGGATCCGAAAATCCATAGAAGCATTGCAATGCAAACAGGATACAGAAGTCTGCATTACAATGACAGCCAGCCTCGGTGTGGCTGATTACAACCGTGATATGCAGGGGCTCGATGACCTCTTCAACCGGGCCGATACCGCCATGTATAAAGCCAAAAATAACGGACGCAACCGGGTGGAAATTTTCAAAGAAGACTAAACTGTCAGCTTATCAGGTTATTCTTTTTTCCATATAACACAGCGGTTGACCGGTTCTTTGCCCCCAATTTACTCATAATTGCGCTGACATGTTTCTTGACCGTATTGAGTGAAAGCACCAAACCTTCGGCGATTTCCTGATTGGATTTACCTTCTGCCATCCAACGAAGTACCTCAAGCTCTCGAAATGTCAATGCGTCCATCGGATGAGATTCTTGTGGATTTTCGTGAAAAACTCTCGACCGGGCAGACAGGATGGACTGGATAAATTCTTTTTCACTCAACGGAACATCCAGAGAACCGCGCATCTCAATTAGAGAGATTACCGCCTCTCCTTCATCAAGGAACGGACAAATAGCACCTTCTGGACTGGCAAGATCGAGTGAATTATGAATACATTCCACCGCTAGCTGGTTCTCATGCCGGCCCGCATACGCCTGTGCCTGTATCAATAATCCTTCAATCAACAGACTGTTTTGACCCATTTCACGCGCGACTGGAAGAACTGGTCTCAGAATGCGATCAACGTTTTCTAACGCCCCGGGTTTGTTTTCACGAATACCAAGAACGAGGAATAGCCGTGCCAGTGTAACAAGCGCTTCCACCCGGAAGAAGGGAGGGTTATTCTCGTAAAACTGATCCAGGTTTCGTAAACACTCCATGTCCAATCCTGTGGCTTCCGCCCATCGGATGCCTTCATCCAGATTCCCCTGAAGAATATTAATTCGCGCGTTGCTGATATCCAGCATCCATTCATCAAGCAGTGGATGACTTTCATTGAGAGTGACTTCTTTCGCGCGTTGCAGCATCTTTTTCGCCCTGGTATGATCGCCTGCTGACATATAGGTATTGGCCAGCCAGATCAATCCGTCAAGAACAACAGCCGGCATCCAATCTATCACCTGGTTGATGCCGTCGTCCAGTTCTTTTATCGCCCGGGAAATCTGATATCGCTGGTGATAAACCTCGCCCAGTCCCATCCTTGCCACACCGATCAATGGCGAGTGTGGTCCCATTACCTCACGGATCATCGCATCACCCTGCAAAAACAGGTTTTCGGCCCAGGTTAGTTTCCCCTGCATGATATAAGTTTCGCCCAGCATACGCATTCCCAACAGGGCAATAAATTGATTATCTGTACGGCGCGCAAAATTGACTGCTTCTTCGAGCATGGAAACCGCGGCCGTCAGGTTGCCGGCCATCATTACAGGAAACGATTGATTTATCTTAAGCAGACCATACAGGTAACTATACTCATCACGCAGATAACCCATGGCCTGTTCGCTGTAATAGGTTGTATCGCTGGCATTATCTGTCATACCGGCCAGAAATGCCCGAGCGGCCATTAATTCACCCTTTATATCCGGATCAGGGTTTAGATCCAGCAAGGATTCAGCCCTGTCAAGATACTTACGTATGGTTACAGTATCCAGCCTGCCAAAAGCCACCCAGGCGGAAGCCAGACACAAACGCGGACGTGACAGGATCATCTCGTCCGGCAGCCATTTTAACCACTGCCCCAGTTTTCCTAATTCACCGCGAGATTCCAATTCTTTCGACTGTTTTTCAATAATGAGAGCTGTAAGGTGCTCATCACCGGCCAACATGGCATGGTGACAGGCCTGTTCGATCAGCCCGTGTGTTTCTAACCATTCAGCCGCATTCTGGTGCAGAGTTTTCGTCAGGTCATGATTCACCCGCGCGCGTTGGTTTTCAAGAAAATCTGAGAAGAGTGCGTGATACCGGTACCAGCGATGGTTGCCATCCAATGCCTGAGTGAATAAATTAGCATGCTCCAGAGCTTCCAAACATTCGGCTCCAGTTTTATATGGTGGAAAGGGAGCCACAAGCGCGTCACACAGAGGACCGGTAAGCTCATCCAGTATGGATGTCTTGATCAGGAAATCCTGCATTTGTTCCGGTAACCGTGATAGCACTTCTTCAGCCAGATAATCAAATATAAAATGCCGGCCGGCAGAAGATACTTCTTCCAGAATATTCTCATCACCACCGCGCATAGAGATGGCTGCCAGCTGCAAGGCGGCCACCCAGCCTTCCGTTTGCCGGGCTAATTGACGGCAGGCGGCATCTGAAAGAGGTATATCCATAACATGATAGAAGAAGTTATTGATCTCTTCCTGGTCGAAACTCAGGTCACCCATTCTGAGTTCCAGGATCTGCCCTCTGGCCCGCAATCGGGCCAGGGGTAATGGCGGTTCTGTGCGAGAGGCAATAACAACGTGCATCTTTCGGGGAAGATGTTCCAGAAGATGGGCAGTCATCGATTGCACTTCTTTTGATGTTATTTCATGGAAATCATCGATGATCAAAGCAAAAGGTAGATCAAGGGCGGTGAGTTCATTGATCAACAGATGCATGCTGTTTTCCGGATTTGCCGCCCCGGGAATGTTAATCGCTGCCCGGGTAGTCCGTCCGGCATCTGGATGGATGCTTTGTAAAGCCAGGATAAGATAGTTCAGGAATAATGCGGGGGCATTTTCTTCCGTGGATAACGCCAGCCAGACCACCGGGTTTTGGGCGCGATTCATCCAGTCGACCAGCAAGGTTGTCTTCCCATATCCGGCAGGCGCGCACACCAGTGTCACCGGCACTGAGAAAACGCCGTCAAGTTTGGTCAAAAGCCTCTCCCGCTCGATCCGTCTGGTTCGGATCTGCGGAGGGACGATCTTTACATGGAGCAGCGGTTCTTGAATATCCATTCTTTTTTGTCGCCCTTGTATGGATGAATCTAACGTCATTCTAACATACGCGCATAAATAGAACTTTTATCACTCTTAAGTATCCTGACTCATACCCCTTCACGGCTTAAGCTAAAGAATAATACACGCATTCAGAACAGAGAGGAAATATCATGTTTAACAGTAACAGAAACAATACCCTCCAGCCTTCCACTGTTCCCGACGCGCTGATCGACATTCATCAGGTGACAAAAACGTATGAAACCAGCGGCGGACCGTGCCGGGCGTTAAAGTCCATTGACCTGCATGTCAGGGAAGGTGAGTTTGTTGCCGTCGTCGGAAAATCGGGCAGCGGTAAAAGCACTCTGATCAACATGATCACCGGAATTGACCGGCCTTCCACAGGGGAGATGTGGGTGGTCAACGCGCCGATCCATGCTTACAACGAGAACCAGCTGGCGATCTGGCGCGGCAAA
The DNA here is from genome assembly GCA_024363285.1 of Leptolinea sp. HRD-7. Taxonomy (GTDB): domain Bacteria; phylum Chloroflexota; class Anaerolineae; order Anaerolineales; family Anaerolineaceae; genus Leptolinea. The sequence goes on from AP024710.1 coordinate 572,386, forward strand.
TCGGTGGGGGTTGTTTTCCAGTTCTTCCAGTTGTTACCCACCCTGACCGTGCTGGAAAATGTGATGCTGCCCATGGACCTGAGCGGTTGTTATCACAACGGTGACCGTGAACGCAACGCCCTCCAGCGCCTGGCCGCGGTGGATATCGCTGAGCAAGCCCATAAACTGCCAGCCAACCTGTCCGGCGGGCAGCAGCAGCGTGTGGCCATCGCCCGCGCGCTGGCCAATGATCCGCCCCTGATCGTAGCCGATGAACCCACCGGCAACCTGGATTCAAACACCGCGCTGGCTGTGGTATCGCTTTTTGAAGAACTGGCCCGGCGCGGAAAAACCGTGCTCATGGTGACCCACGACCCCGACCTGGCACAGCGCGCCAACCGGCTTGTGCGTATTGCCGACGGTCAGATCGTGGAGGATTCAGCGAAACGGGGGCGCAAATGATCGGCATCCGCTGGAGAAAAGTGCTGCGCGACCTGTGGCTGAATCGGGCGCGCACCATCCTGATCGTTTTGACAATCGCCGTCAGCGTTTTCGCGGTGGGAACGATCGTTGCCAGCCAGGTGATCCTGCAGGAACAACTGCCGGGACAGTACGCGAAGATCGACCCGCCGCACCTGTTGTTCACCACCAGCGAATTTGAACCCGGACTGGTTGACAGCATTGAATCGATCGATGGCGTAGCCGCCGTGGAAGCCCGCCGGAACATCCAGGTTCGCATGAAAACAAACCCGAATGAACAAAGCTGGCGCGATCTGTATCTGTTCGGCATTGAAGATTTTGACGAACAAAAAGTGAACAGGGTATGGCATACCTCCGGTGGATGGCCGCCCCCGAAAGAAACTTTGCTTATGGAACGCGGTTCGATGACCTACCTGAACCTGCGAGAAGGGCAGAGCATCATCATCAAAACCAGCGGTGGAAAAGAACGCCGGTTGACCATCAGCGGTGTGGCGCATGACCTGTATCACATGCCGGCGATCATTGAAGGCACCGTCTACGCGTTCGTCACGGATGACACCCTGCGGTGGCTGGGTGAAGAGGCCCTGTACAACGAACTGCATGTGCGCCTGAAGGGCGATATCCGCAACGCGGATTACATGCGAATGATGACCGAAAAGATCACCGACCGTATTGAAGGTGAAGACCTGCTGGTTTACACCACGTTCCGCCCGGCAGCCGGCAGCTACCCATTGGATTACATTGCCAACACTGTTCTGCTGCTGCTTACCATGCTGGGTGTGCTTATCCTGCTTCTGGGTGTGTTCCTGATCATCAACTCGATCTCCGCGCTGGTTGCCCAGCAGACCCGGCAGATCGGTGTGATCAAAGCCGTAGGAGGAAGAACTGGTCAGATCTCCGGCATTTACCTGGGTATGGTGACCATTCTCGGGCTGATCGGCACGTTACTGGCCATTCCCTTCACCATTACGGCAACACGGGAATTTGTCCGCTTCCTGGGAGACCAGTTCAACTATGTAATCAACCCGGAACAATTCCCGTACTGGGTGATACTGGTTCAGGTAGCGGCGGGTATTTTGATCCCGGTGCTGGCCGCGTTGGTTCCGGTTCTAAACGGCGCGAAGCAGCCCCCGGCTCAGGCATTGAGCGAATATGGAAAGAACCAGGTCTGGTCCGGGATGTTGACAATTGACCGCATCCTGCGCCGGATCAAAGGGTTGAGTCGCACGGTGATCTTTGCCATCCGCAATCCTTTCCGAAAGCACAGCCGGTTGGTGCTTTCGCTGATCATGCTCTCGATCGCCGGCGGAAGCTTTATCACCGTTATCAACCTGCGGGCTTCTCTGACGTTGACCGTGGACCGAATGCTGGATTTCTGGAGCTATGACTACTGGCTTGACCTGAACAAACCCACACTGGTAGACCGGCTTCCGGTTGTCGCGTCAAAAGTGCCGGGGGTTTCACAGGTGGAAGGCTGGGGCTTTGAGATGTCCCGCCGTGTGCGCCCGGATGGGAGTGAAAGCAACCCGTTATTCCTGTTCGGGGTTCCGGCCGATACCACCATGCTGCGTCCCAATGTGATCAAAGGGCGCTGGCTATTACCCGATGATGCCAACGCGGTGGTGGTGGGTATGGGTTTGTTGGATGTGGAACCGGATCTCGCTGTGGGCAAACCCATTACGGTCAAGATCAATGGGGACGAGCGCACCCTGACGGTGGTCGGTGTAATTGAAATGCTGGGTAATCAGACCGTAGGGTACCTGGCGTATATGCCCTACAACACATATTCCACCTATTCCAACCAGGAAAACCGCGCCGATATGGCGATCGTCAAGACGACCGCTTCCACACTTGATGAGAAAAAAGCCATCGGAACCGCACTGGAAAATGCCTTTGAAGATGCCGGAATCAGTGTGAGATCGGTCGTCATGACAGAAGATGAACGCATGGAGATTAACTCTTCGTTCGGCATCATCGTGGTTCTGCTGCTATTCATGGTGTTGTTGCTGTCGTTTGTCGGCGGTCTGGGTTTGACCGGGACGATGAGCCTGAATGTGATCGACCGCAGCCGCGAGATCGGCGTGATCCGCGCGTTCGGCGGGTCTGACCAGGCGGTGACCCGTATAGTGGTGATCGAAGGTGTGGTCATCGGAGTGATCAGCTGGTTCTTCAGCCTCATCCTTGCCCTGCCGCTAACCTGGTTGTTCTGCGACATGATCGGCCACTCTTTCTTGAACATGGGCCTGGCGTACCGCTATTCCTTCTGGGGGGCGCTGCTCTGGCTGGTGCTGGTGATTGTACTGGCCGTTCTCTCGAGTTCACTTCCCGCCCGTTCCGCTTCACGGTTGACGGTTCGCGAAGTCCTTTCCTATGAATAAAAACAAACACTTAAGTGAGGATAAAAAAATGAAAAAGAAACTGATCACCCTGATTATTGTTTTGTGTGCCTCGAGCCTGATCGCCGGATGCGGCACCCTGCCCGGCTCTTCGGCGGCCACCCCCACGGCGAATGTCATTCTGCCCGAAAACACGTATAAAGACCCTTCCGTAGCCGAAGGACGCCTGGTTCCGGTAAACAAGCTGGAGCTGGCTTTCGTCAGCGGAGGCCGTGTTAAAGAGGTGACAGCCAGAGAGGGCGACATGGTTCAGACCGGCCAGGTGCTGGCTGTTCTTGAGGGGGAGGAACAACTGAAAGCCCAGGATGCAACGGCTCAGGTTGAACTGGTAGAAGCGGAAAACGCACAGAAGACATTGAAAGAAAATGCCCTGGTCAACATGACCCGAGCGTCCATCGCGGTGGAAGATGCCCGCAAAGAACTTGACCGACTGGCGCATTCATGGAATAAAAACAACTCGAAAAAGGTCTCCGCGTTTGATACAGCTTTGACCGACTATATTGAAGCGGACGATGACGTCACCGATGCTCAGAGAAAACTGGACGACCTCTCTGACCAGGCCAAAGATTCACCGGCGCGCGTTCAGGCACAGGAACGGTTGAACCGCGAGTTAACCCGCCGGCAGAAGGCGTACGCGTCTCTCCTCGCGGAATATGAAAAGCCGAAAGAAGGCGGTTTGGATGAGAAACGCACCCGCCTGGTGGAAGCGATTGCCAGGTTTGAAAATGCCCTCTATTACCAGAATAAACTGGTCAACGGTATTGACCCCGATCAACAGGCTCTGATTGACGCGCATATCCAGAACGCATCGACGGTTAAAGCGTCGGCGGGCAAGTCGATCGAAGATCTGAAACTGAAAGCCCCATGGGCGGGCACGCTTTCCAACTGGGACGTGCGTGCCGGGCAGGTTGTGTACGCCGGGGGTATCATCGGCGCGCTATCCGACACCTCATCGTGGATGGTGGAAACCACCGACCTCTCGGAAGATGATGTGGTGAAAATGAAACCAGGGCAGACGGTCAACATGACCATCAACGCCCTGCCCGGAAAGACCTTCACCGGCCGCGTGGAATCGATCCACGCGAAGGGTGAGAAGATCCAGGGTGATATGACCTATGTGGCGCATATCGCGGTGGATCAGAACGACCCGAACTTCTACTGGAACATGACCGTCAAAATTCTGGGTGAGTGACCCTTCATTCTCTCCTCAACTGCCAGCCTCGCGGCTGGCAGTTTTGCGTAAACCCGTCACAGGAAATTTAAGAAAACCGCCGGATACCGGCAGGCTGGTCAATGTTAAAATCCCGCCAGAGCGATGATTATCTTGTGCCAGGGGATTGACCATAACCATGCCTGATTATGACCTGCAGCGTACCATTGACGATCTGCTTCTGCAGGCGGTGGAATTCGGCCGGCGCGATTACGGCGTTGACCTGGATTTCTCGCCTTACAGCCTGCAAGACCTGTATAAACTGCTCAACCGGGCGCACGTATTGACCAACCTGCCGACTTTCGAAGGGCGGGTGCCCGAGCGTACGATCAACGTGTGGGGCGCCTACCTGGGCGAGACGCTGCGCCGGCAGTACAGCGGAACCTGGCGTGAGAACCCGGCGGCCAATGTGTTCCGCCGTTATTCGGTAAGCACGTCGGTGGGCAACTTCTTCCCGATGGAGCAGGTGTACCTGCGCGTGGTGCCGGGCATCACCAACCCGCAGCAGCTTCGCGCGCCTAAAGAGCCGCCCACCCGGCGTATCAGTTCTAAACCGGACCCGGCCGTTATCGCGGCGGGCGTGGCCGCGATTGTGACGGTTTTGGTTGGCATTTTTGTGATTTTTCACGTGATTTAAATACGCGTTCCGGGCGCGGACTGGGTACAATTAACGGGTCAATCCATTCACTGGATTGACCCGTATCTTTTCTTCAGGAAACCTCCCATGCCCCAACGCAGCGACACTCTCTCCGCGGCTGATGACCCCCTCTCAGCCGTCTCCGGTACATTCCTCCAACTTCCTGACGGCCGCACATGGTATGAACTGGCCGGCCCCGCCAACGGCAAGCCGGTGGTGTTCGTCAACGGGTATTCCATTCCGCATTACCTGTGGGACCATAACTTTGCCGCGCTGGCCGAAGCCGGTTTCCGCGTGCTGCGCTTTGACCATTACGGCCGCGGCTGGTCTGACCGGCCGGATGTGAACTACGATGACGCGCTGTTCGACAGGCAGATCGTCAACCTGCTCGACGCGCTGGGCATCCGCGGAAAAGTGTGCCTGGTGGGTTCGTCGATGGGCGGCATCGTGGCGGCCAATTTCGCTGACCGCCACCCGGAGCGCGTGGAACGCCTGGTGCTTATCGACCCGGCCGGCATGATGCCCAAACCGCGCTGGCCTAAATCGCTGCTGCTCATCCCGGGCATCGGTGAGCTGGTGATGCGCCTGACATCCGATGACACGCTGGCCGCCACCATGGCCGACGACCTGCTCTACCCCCAACTGCAGCCCGAATATGTGGAAAAATATAAACCGCAGATGACAATCCCCGGTTTCAGGCGCGCCATCCTTTCTACTTACCGAAGCGGCCTGCTGTTTGACCGCCGCGATGTGTATGAACGCCTGGGTAAAACCCACATCCCCATTCTGATGATGTGGGGTGACCACGACCTGGTCATTCCGATGGATGCCGGGATGGAGATGTTGAAGTTGATGCCCAAAACCCGCTGGTGGGTGATCGAAGAGACCGGGCACGTTCCGCATTATGAAGTGCCGGGCGTGGTCAACCCGTTGTTGATCGACTTTCTGGAATGAACTATTCCGCCGCTTTGCGCAGGGTGATCAGGTTGATCTCCGGCGTATTGAACAGACGAAAGCGCAATGGCGGTATGGGACCGCCCGCGCCCAGCCCGCGGCTGACGTATTGCTGAATGCCCGCTCCCTGGTACAACCCGCTGACAATACGCGGATCGGGGAACCAACCGCGCCGCTTCTCGTACCCCGCGGGCACATAGATAGCCCCGATGCCGGGCAGGCGGATCTGCCCGCCGTGGTAGTGACCGGCGATCACCAGGTCAAACGGCGGGATGTCGCGCGCAGGGTCATCAAGCTGTGACTTCGCCAGCGGGTAGTGCGTGATGCCGATGAGCGTGTCCTCTTCGGTGATGCCGTCAAAGGTGACCTGAAGCTGGCTGAGGAAGGCGATCTGATCAGCCAGGTAGCCGGCATACTGCGGGTACTTGCCGGAGGCCAGCCGGTCTACGGCGTTCTGCTTCAGGCTGGCGGGGGAGCGGCCCTCGTAGACTTCGGTAAACCACACCCGGGCGCCGCCGCGCTCAATGACCACGGGGCGGTCCATCAGGGTGAGGCCTTCGGCACGCAGGCGCAGACCCACGTCATACACATAGCCGGCTTTCAGGTCCACATCCTCCGAGCCGGAGTTGCCAGCCACATACAGCGCGGGCGAACGGTGTTCGATACCGTGGAACAGGTCAAGGAAAGGCCGCAGATCATCCTGATGGTCCTGCATGTCACCGGTGACGGCGATAATGTCGTACGTCAGCGCGTTGATGACGGCGATCAGGTCGCTCTGACCTTCGCCGAAGTACAGGCTGTGCAGGTCGGAGATCTGCAGGATGGTGAAGCCGTCGAACGCCTGCGGCAGGCCGGGTATGGTGACCTCTTGCCGGGTGACGGTGAAGCGCGCGTTATCGTACAGGGTGTAGATGGCGATGTTGGCGATGACGATGGCCGCGAGCAGCGTCACCAGGAGGGGAAGGAGGTGTTTGCGCATGGAAGGGATTGTAATGCAGGATGCTATAATAAACATGTTTGTGAAGGGAGGAATGGCGCTTCAACGGGGAGTAAAAACGCTGGTATTCACCCCGTTTTATCCGCTACCATCATGCCGCTCAGTGAAGCCGAAACCCGCCGACAACTCATTGACCCCCAGTTGACTTCCGCCGGGTGGATTATTCAAGACCGCGCGCAAATGAACCTGTTCGCCGGGCGCGGTATCGCCGTGCGTGAATTCCCGCTGGATACCGGTTATGCCGATTACATGCTGTTCGTTGACCGCAAAGCCGTGGGGGTCGTGGAAGCCAAAGCCCAGGGAGCAACATTAAGCGGTGTAGCGGAACAATCCGGCACGTACATCACAGGCCTTCCCGTGAACATACCCCACATTGATCTCCCTCTTCCGTATGCCTACGAAACCAATGGGGTGGAAACATTTTTCCGCAACGGGCATGACCCCGAACCACGCAGCCGGCGGGTCTTCAATTTCCACAGGCCGGAAACCCTGGCGGATTGGGCTGCCGAACCCAAAACCCTGCGTGCCCGCTTGAAAGATATGCCGCCCCTGAACCCCGACGGATTATGGAAGGTTCAAGCCGAAACCATCCAGAATCTGGAACGCTCGCTGTCACGGGATGACCCCCGCGCGTTGATCCAGATGGCTACCGGGAGCGGAAAAACGTTTACCGCCGTAAGTGCTGTATACCGCCTGATCAAATTCGGAGGTGCCCGGCGGGTTTTGTTCCTGGTGGACCGCTCCAACCTGGGGCGGCAGACGCTGAAGGAATTCCAGCAATACCGCACACCGGATGACGGCCGCACCTTCGCGGAGCTTTACAATGTGCAGCGCCTGACCAGCAACGCGATTGACCCGGTGAACAAGGTGGTGATCACCACCATACAACGCCTGTATTCGATGCTGAAAGGCGAACCTGAATTTGACCCCGGGAACGAGGAACAATCGCTATACGAGACCGATTCCCCTGTGTTGAACAATTCCGCGTCCCTTCCGGTGGTATACAACCCGGCAATTCCTCCGGAAACCTTTGACGTGATCATCACCGATGAATGCCACCGCTCGATCTATAATTTATGGCGGCAGGTGCTCGAGTATTTTGACGGTTACCTTATCGGGCTTACGGCTACCCCATCCAAACAAACCTTCGGATTTTTCAACCAGAACCTGGTGATGGAATACCCCCGTTCACGCGCCGTGGCGGATGGCGTCAATGTGGACGGCCAGGTCTATCGCATTCAAACCCGCATTACCGAAGGCGGCAGCCAGGTGGACGCCGGTTACTACGTGGACAAGCGCGACAAGTTGACCCGCGCCGTGCGCTGGGAACAGCTTGACGAAGATTTTGTGTATACCCCCAACCAGCTTGACCGCGAGGTGGTGTCGGAAAGCCAGATCCGTACGGTGATCCGCACGTTCAAGGAGAAGCTATTTACTGAACTGTACCCCGGCCGCACCGAAGTACCCAAGACGCTGGTTTTTGCCAAAGATGACAGCCATGCCGAGGATGTGGTGCGCATCATCCGTGAGGAGTTCGGCAAGGGAAATGATTTCTGCCAGAAGATCACCTACCGCATCGGCAATGCCAACCCGGAAGAACGCATCGCGGAATTTCGCAACAGTTACTTCCCGCGCATCGCGGTGACGGTGGACATGATCGCCACCGGGACGGATATCCGCCCGCTGGAAATTCTGCTGTTCCTGCGGCTGGTGCGTTCGGCCAACTTCTTTGAACAAATGCTGGGCCGCGGCACGCGCATCATCCACCCCGGCGACCTGCAATCGGTGACCCCTGACGCGCCGCGTAAAGATCACTTTGTGATCGTGGACGCGGTGGGCGTGGTAGACCTGGCCAAGGTGGACACGCAATCACTGGAACGCAAGCGCAACACCCCCTTCCCCAAATTGCTGGAAGCCGCCGCGCTGGGTGTGGCGGACGAGGATACCCTGACCTCCCTGGCCGGACGGCTTGCCCGCCTGGAAACACAGTTGACCAGCCGTGAAGAAGAGCGCATCCATGACGCGTTGACCGCTTTTGACCCCGAACTGACGGATCTCTCCGGTCTATCGCACCGGCTGCTGGATGCCTGCGACCCGGATGTGATTCAGGCCACCGCTTCCCGCGATGCCGGGACGGATACGCCCACCCCCGAACAACTCTCGCAGGCTCGGGATGTGTTGATCGAACGCGCCATCCGGCCGCTGGCCGCCAACCCCGACCTGCGCGCCCTGTTGATTGAAGCGCAACAGCGCAACGAGCAGGTGATTGACACCGTCAGCGTGGACAGTGTGCTTGCCGCCGGCTTTGCCCCGGATGAAGCCCTGCGCACGGTGACCTCCTTTAAGGAGTATATTGAAACCCACAAAGATGAGATCACCGCGCTGCAGTTGATCTACAGCCAGCCGTATGGCCTGCGGCAGGTGACCTATCGCCAGATCAAAGACCTGGCCGAGCAGTTACAACAACCGCCGCATGCCTGGACGACCGAAACCCTGTGGCGCGCCTACGCGCAGGTGGAAAAGGACAAAGTGCGCGGCGCGGCCACCCGTAGGGTACTCACTGACCTGGTAGCGCTGGTGCGCCATGCCGTGCAGATGGAAGATGAACTGGTGCCCTTCCCTGAACAGGTGCAAAGCCGGTACAATGCCTGGCTGAGTGGAAAGACCTTCACCCCTGAACAGCGTTGGTGGCTGGATAAAATGGTGGAGCACATCAGCGTCAATCTGGCTATTCATGCGGAAGATATGGATAACGCGCCCTTCAACCAGAAAGGTGGGCGGCTGGGCGCGGCACGGCAATTTGGGCAAGAACTCCCGATATTAATAGATCACATTAATGAACTGCTGAAATTATGAATGAAAATAAAGGAAAAAAGACACCATTGATCCCCAACAATTGGAAATGGATAACTTTTGAAGAAGCAGGAAGTGGGGATAAAAATGCCATAGTTGATGGTCCTTTTGGTTCAAATCTAAAACTTACCGATTACATTACTGGGATTGAAGGTGTTCCTGTCCTTACAACTAAAAATCTAGAACATGGCTATTCAATAGAAAATTTAAGATTCATTTCGTTTGAAAAATTTTCTGAATTAAGACGAAGTGAAGTTAGAAGTGGAGATGTTCTAATCGCAAAAATAGGGTCTGTTGGAAAACATGCGATTTATCCAGATGGATTACCGTCTGCAATAATCCCGGCAAATCTAATGAAAATAACTGTAAATAAAGAAATTGATACGAATTATTTAAACTATTTTTTGGATACGAAAATATTTAAAGACCAACTATCTTCAATCACATCTGCTACTGCACAACCCGCATTTGGAATTACTAAATTTAAACAACTATTATTTCCTTTAGCCCCAAAGCAAGAACAACTAAAGATTGTTTCCAAAATTGACGAGCTTTTCAGCCAGCTTGACGCCGCCGAAGCCGCTCTCAAACGGGCGCGCGCCAACTTGAAACGCTATCGGCAATCTGTGCTGCAGGCGGCTGTCACCGGTGAGTTGACACGTGAGTGGCGCGAGTCACATCAGGGTGAGATTGATGAGTTACATTTTGATACTAATAAGAATTCTATGTATTTAGAAAAAATTGTAAATCCATATGGATGGGGCGTTTTCAAATTTGAAGAACTTATTACAAAATCTCAAAATGGTTTGAGTAAAAGAAATTCTGAATTAGGAGACGATGTTATTGTTCTTAGATTAGCTGATATTACTTCTGATATGGTGAATACTGAAAAGAAAAGATATATCAAATGCTCAAAACAAGAAATTGATAATTATGAATTACACAAGGATGATCTGCTTTGTATTCGTGTGAATGGGAGCAGAGATCTTGTGGGGCGAGTAATCAGAATTTCTGAACTTCCAGAAACGATGTTGTTTTGTGATCATTTTATAAGGTTTAAACTTAAGAATGACAATATGGCAAAATATTTGTCTTTATATCTAAATAGCGATCTAATCAGAAAGTATATTGAAAAGAATATGGTTTCCAGTGCAGGGCAAAATACAGTATCACAAGGAACCTATTTCAATATTATGGTTACTCTACCGTCAATACAAGAACAATATAAAATTCTTGAATATATCGAACAAGCTTTTTCAATTATCAGTAACCTTGATAAGACAATAGAAATTAACTTGAAGAAAATCTCGCATACTCGTCAATCGATTTTGAGCCAAGCTTTTACAGGGAATTTGATTCCACGGGAATTGGAATTATGACCACACCCCAATCCAACACCATCGTCCAGCGCGTCTGGAATTATTGCAACGTCCTGCGGGATGACGGCGTTTCCTATGGCGATTATCTCGAGCAATTAACCTACCTGCTCTTCCTGAAAATGGACGATGAGAACCAGGAAAAGCTGAACAAGCCGCGCTCCGTACCGGCTGGTTACGACTGGCGCAGCCTGCTCCCGCTGGAAGGCGCCGAACTGGAAGCTCATTACATCAAGACCCTGAACGAACTGGGCAAAGGCGGCGGGCTGGTGCCGGTCATCTTCCGCAAGGCACAGAACCGCATTCAGGACCCGGCCAAATTAAAACGCCTGATCGAGCTGATCAACGGAGAAACCTGGATCGGCCTGGATATGGATGTGAAAGGCGAAATTTACGAAGGCCTGCTGGAAAAAAACGCCCAGGATACCAAATCCGGCGCCGGGCAGTACTTCACCCCGCGCGAGTTGATCAAGGCTATTGTGGATGTCATGCAGCCCAGACCTGGCCAGACCATCTGCGACCCGGCCTGCGGCACGGGCGGCTTTTTGCTTTCGGCGTACAACTACATTGTGGAAAAATTTACTCCGCTGGATCATGACGCGCTGGATTTTCTCATCCATAAAACCTTCCACGGCTGGGAAATTGTGGACGATGCCGCACGTCTGTGTGTGATGAACCTCTACCTGCACGGCATCGGGGCCAATGGCGGCTCGTCACCCATTCACGTGGGTGACAGTCTGGCGAAAGACCCCGGCACGCGTTTCTCCATGGTGCTCACCAATCCGCCCTTCGGCAAGAAGAGCAGCGTTACGTTTGTCACGGAAGAGGGCGAGATCAAGCGCGAAGCCCAGGTCATCGTGCGCGATGATTTCTGGACCTCCACCAGCAACAAGCAGTTGAATTTCGTGCAGCACGTCAAAACCATACTGGAAATCAACGGCCGCGCGGCTGTGGTTGTGCCCGATAATGTGTTGTTTGAAGGCGGCGCGGGTGAAACTGTGCGCCGCAAGCTGCTGCACGAATGCGACGTGCATACCCTTTTGCGCCTCCCCACCGGCCTGTTTTACGCGCAGGGCGTCAAAGCCAATGTGCTGTTTTTTGATAAGAAACCAGCCAGTGAAACGCCCTGGACAAAGCAGCTCTGGATCTATGATTTTCGCACCAACCAGAACTTCACCCTGAAAACCCACATGCTGCAACGTGCCGATCTGGATGAATTTGTAGCCTGCTTCCACGCGGAAAACCGCTTCGAACGTCAGGCAACGTGGAGTGAAACGAATCCCGGCGGCCGCTGGCGTATGTTCACCTATGATGAACTGGCCGCGCGCGATAAATTCAATCTGGATATCACCTGGTTGCGGGATGAGTCACTGGAAGACAGCGCCAATCTTCCCGCGCCGGATGTCCTCGCGCAGGAGATCGCGGATGATCTGGAAGTCGCGTTGGAACAGATCAAGGGTGTGTTGAGCAGTCTGGAAAAGTAATTTTCACGGTAGGTTTGATGCGTTGAACGCACTAAAATTCTGGCATGAATCGTTTGATTAGCCAGGATACATTATTGAGCGTTCAACACATCCTACTCGGGCAGGTTTATATTATTGACATATATCCGGATGCTTTCTCCCGGAAATCATCACCGAACAGCGGCATTTCACCCAATCCCCTCAATCGGCGGTCAGAGCTATAATCAGATCCACAACCGTATTCCCATTTCCACCAACAGGATAAAACACCCATGACCACAGATCATGTTGACCGCTCCAACCTCACCCGTTTTGCCTGGCTATCCATCGGGGTGGCCATTTTCACCATCATCCTCAAAACCGTGGCCTACTGGCTGACCGGCTCCGTGGGACTGTTATCCGACGCGCTCGAGTCACTGGTCAACGTGGCGGGCGGGTTGATGGCCCTGGGCATGCTCACCATCGCCGCCCGGCCGGCGGATGAGAACCACACCTACGGGCACAGCAAAGCGGAGTATTTTTCCAGCGGCGTGGAAGGCACGCTCATCCTTGTCGCCGCCATCCTCATTGCCTACACGGCCATCGAACGCATCATCAACCCCAAAGAGCTGGAACAGGTGGGCATCGGGTTGATCGTCTCCGTGGCGGCGTCACTGGCCAACCTCGGCGTCGCCCTGCTGCTGGCGCGGGCCGGCAAGAAATACAATTCCATATCGCTCACCGCCAACTCGCATCACCTGATGACCGACGTGTGGACCTCCGGCGGCGTGCTGGCAGGGGTCGGACTGGTGGCCGTCACCGGGTGGAAGGTGCTGGATCCGGTCATCGCTCTGCTGGTGGCGTTGAACATCGTCTGGGCAGGATTCGGCATTATCCGCAATTCCGTCTCCGGGCTGATGGACGCCAGTCTGCCCAAAAGCGACCTGGATATCATTCAGGGAATACTGGAAAAACACGGTGAAACCGGGGTGCGGTTCCACGCCCTGCGCACGCGTCAGTCGGGCTCGGTCAAGATCATCTCACTGCACGTGCTGGTGCCGGGCAACTGGACTGTCAAACGCGGGCACAAATTGACGTCGGAGATCGAAGCAGAGATCAGCCGCGCGCTGGCAGACAGTGTGGTCTTCACCCATCTGGAAGCCCTGTCAGACCCGATCGCCGCGGATGATGTGTTGTTCGGCAAACAGGTATAGCCGCACGCAGGCGGAGATATAGTGGAAAGTTGAACGGCGGGGTCGATCGCGATCCCGCCGTTTTTTGAAGACTCCGGCAGTCCATTACGCGGTGCTCGCGCCCTGAATCCGGCACAAAACCTTCGGCTGCCCCGGTTTCACGATCAGGCGAACACCACATCCTATTCAGGGAGGTTGTTAATATTTACCCTGAACCCGGTAATAACATCGCGGAATTCTTGACCAAAAATGGGGATTTTATCCAGCCCAACCACCCGCGCCACATACGCCGCGGGGTCGCGCTTGTTCACCATGCTCATCACCGAGAGCCAGGCGTAACTGCCGTGGGGGTCGCAATCCAGCGTCTTATACTTGCCGCGGTATACCGGGTGGTCTATCGGCCACACGGTTTTGTAGTCCTCTTCGCAGAACTTTTCGTAGAACTTGATCTCTTCGTCCAGTAGTTGGATGTACCCCTTCCCCAACCGGTTTGAAACGGAAATGGCCGCGCCCTCGCCTTTCAGGTTTTGAAAATCGTCAATATTGAAAGCCGCCAGCAGTGTCACCCCCACAGGCCTGCCTTTGGCGTCCAACCACCGTTCCGTGCGGATGTCCGTCCACGCTTTGGGCAGGTCGGCCTCGATCACGCCGAAGTCGTCGGTCACGGTGTGCAGGTCACGTTCGGGCATGGGCGTGGGAGTGGGTGTCGCGGCAGGCGCGGCAGCCGCGAGTAACAGTGAGAGGGTCACGATAAGGATGGGGAGGAACAGCCAGCGGGTGGTCATATTCATACTATAGTGAGAAGAGTCACCAAGCACAAGCGCATTGTCACCCGGATCAGATGGAATGGTATAAAGACGAAAAATATGGCTCTTCGCAAATTCTGTAGGGGCGGATGGCATCCGTCCCCACGCCGAACTGTCAACGTTGTGATGGTTGGGACGTGAGCATACTATAAGTTGGAGAGTTCCTATTCGAAAATTATATTTCCCTGCGTATCATACCCTGGGCGGATGCCATCCACCCCTGCGCAAGATTATCTCCGTAATTAAGGATGGTATACGGGATAAATTATGCCGCGCGCGCGGGTGTGCAACCTGCCCCGGCATTTCAGCGTAGAGTTTAGTAGCGCTTCCCGATGGTTTGGTTCTCCCGGGAAGCCAACACCAACAGGAGAAATATAATGAAAACCACAGTGATCAACGGCTGCGGCGAAGTCAACGCGCTGACGGCCGCCATGCTGGACCAAGTGCGTGAAAACCTGCCGGACGCCGGGCAGATCAACCTGGCGGAAAATCCCGTCAAAGCGTGCATCGGGTGCGACGCCTGTCAGGCCGTCCACCCCGGGCTGTGCGGACTGAAAGACAACCAGAACGACGTGCTAATGGAGTTCATGTCCAGCCGGCTGGCGGTGATCGTCACCCCGGTGCGCTTTGGCTGCTGCAACGCCCTCACCAAGAACTTCATGGACCGCACCCAGCCGCTCTTTCTGCCCTTTCAGGTGGGCAAAAACGGCCGCTCCATTATGAAGCCGCGCTACGAAACCTACCCCGACCAGGTCTGGCTGGGCATCATGGATGGCCGAGCCGCGGACGAGGCGGCGGCATTTGAAGCCTTTGTCATTAATTCCAACCTGGCCAGAGCCAGCCAACATGTCACCGCGATGGCCGTCACATCGATGGACGACCTGAACCTCATCGCGCCCCTCTTCGCCGCCGGAAGGAACTAGACCATGGAAAAGAACATTATCGTCATCGCGGGCAGCCCGGCTGCCCGGCAGAGCAATTCGGAATCGCTGGCGAACTACATGGCCGGCCGTCTGACCGAACGGTCGTGCGCCGTCACCCCGCTTTCGCTGCGCGCCGCCATGCCGTCACCCCAGGGGCTGCTGGAACAGGTGAAAAACGCGGACGTGCTGGTGCTGTCCGTCCCCCTGTACGAAAACTCCCTCCCAGGGCTGGTGGTGGCATTCTTCGAAATGCTGCTAGAACACCGTGCCGAACTTTCCGGCAAATCACGGGATCTGTTTGTGATCGGCAACAGCGGCTTCGCCGAACCCCGCGAACTCGACAGCCTGCTCGAGCACTGCCGGTTGTTTGCCCGCGAAATGGGTTTCCGCTGGATTGGCGGCCTGGCCGTGTCACCCGGAACGCTGATCGACGGCAAAAAGTTGGAAGAGACCGGCGGTACGTATAAGAAAGTTATGGCCACTCTGGATACGGCCGCGGAAATGATCAGCCGCGGGGAGGACGTCAGCGAGTATCTTGGGCGTCAACCCGCGCGGCCATTGATCGCCCCGTTCATGTACCGCCTTGTCGGCCGCCTGATACAGAACAGCACCATCAAAAAGCTGGGCAAAGCGGCTTATTTCGCGCGGCCGTTGATTTGAAGCACACCTCGTAAGAGCGGGTTTTGTGCTTTTTGACAGGTTACTTACGGATCCATGCCTGCTTCGCCCCCCTTTGCGGACGGCGCTTTTTCCGTCCGGAAGGGGGTTGGGGGGATTCAGGCTCGTCTCCGGCAAGTGATGATGCGCTGATACTGGAAAAGAACATCCAGCACAGGCCGCACTTAAGAAAGATTAAAGAACATTCAAATGGACGTGGTGTGTGTATGGGCGTTCAGCACATCCTACGTCAAACGTACAAGTTCCTGTTATACAGCCGGAAAAAGAAGATGGCGCTGCACATCACCACCGCCGCGATGACGTCAAAAGACAGGTCAACAAACGCGCCGGTGTTTATGTAGTGCAGCACATCCGAAAGGATCAGCGCCGGCATCAGGGCGATGGTCTTGACGAGGAAGGCGCCTGAGAAGAAACGCCCCGCCTGTTTGCCCCGCAGGTTCAATACCGCCGCGATCACCATGCCCGGAAAAAGGAATGCCAGATCAAGGTAATAGAACGCGTCCTGCGGGGTCATTGCACCCTTTGAGAATACCGTATTCGAGATGATATCGGTGCTGTCAATAATGCCAACCAGAACGACAATGAATATAAGGTATCCGCTCACCCACTTTTGCGCCGTTGTGGGGGTAACGTCTACCCCGGCAGCAACGGATGTCAACAGGCTGAGGAGGGAATAGAAAGACAGGCCGGTGATCACCAGGTAAACCGGGAAGAACGGGGTCACCAGCAGCCCGAAGAGGAAATACGCGTATATATACGCCGTATATACCAGCAGCCCGGCAGTCACTACATTCGTCAGATAGGAACGTTTCGGCCGCAGCGTGACGGCCAGCAAAAGCAAACCACAGGCAAGAGAGATAGCGTCCTGCCCGTTGATCTCGTAGGTGGTCATCGCGTTATCGCGGGCGGCGTAGAATGCCGGGGCAAACAACCCCACCGCGCTCACAATAATCACCAGCAGCGAGATGGTCAGCATAACGGGTTTGTTCGGTCTGATCTGGTTCATTTTCCCTCCCGATGAAACATTGGTCAATGATAGCACTGGAGCATAAACAGGTGCAATACATTTTGCGCGTACACCATATACGCAAGAGTGAAACATCTGTTGTTGCACGGAACCACTCCAATCTTCATTGAGCGGCATAAATCCCTTGATTCTTTTATTAACCTATGTTATTGTTAACCTATGGAAATTCAACACACCATCCTCGGGCTGCTTGACGTGCGGCCGCTCTCCGGCTATGACCTGAAAAAGATCATGGCGGAATCCGACCTGTTCTACTGGTCAGGCAACAACAATCAGGTCTATCGCAGCCTGGTCAGCCTGCGTGAACATGGGCTGGTCACGGTAGAGACAATCTTTCAAGAAAGCCTCCCCCCACGCAAGGTGTACTCCATCACCCCGGCCGGAAAAGCCGCGTTGCGTGAAGCCGTGCTGGCCGAACCGCCGCTTCCCGAATTCCGCGACCCCTTTCTGATACAACTCTTCTGGGGTGACGCGCTGCACGGCGATGAACTTGACGCCCTCCTGGCGAGGTACGCGGAAGAGATCGAATTGCAAATACGCATGCGCGAAGAACGCATGAATCGAGAACCGGCGCTGGAAGCGCGCTCCCCGCGTGAAGCGTTATTATGGACGCGCATTGCCGGTCACAACCTGGCCCGCTACCAGCGCGAGCTGGAATGGGTCAACTGGGTCAGGCAGGAATTGAACGATATGGCGTGACGCCGCGAGGTGTTCACCTGGAGTAAGAATGAGCACAACAATTGAATACATCAAAAACCTCCGCGCGGAAACCGGCGCGGGGATCCTCGAATGCCGCCGCGCGCTGGAGGAGACAGCCTATCAATACGAAGCCGCGCTCGTGGTCCTGCGGGAAAACGCCGCGAAGAAAGCCGCGCAAAAAGAAAACCGCGAGTCCGGGCAGGGCATGGTGGAGGTATACACGCACAACGGCGGACGGCTGGGCGTGATGGTGGAGGTCAACTGCGAAACGGATTTCACCGCCCGCTCGGAGAAATTCCGGGCGTTTGTCCACGAACTGGCGCTGCATATCGCGTCTGAGTCACCGTTGTGGGTGCGTGATGCTGACGTGCCGGCGGCAATATTAAATGAAGAGCGTGAGAAGGTCACCGGGCGGGCAAGGGCGGAAGGCAAACCTGAAACTCTACTGACACGCATCGGCGAGGGCGCGGTGCAGAAATACCTTAACAAAACTGTGCTGCTGCGGCAGCCGTCATTACGAGACGAGCCTGTCACCATCGGGCAGATGGTTTCAACGTTGGCCGGGGTTACCGGGGAGAATGTCGCCATCCGGCGGTTTGTCCGGTGGGAACTGGCGGAGACGGCCGGTGAAACATCTGAGAGGTAAGCCTGTCAAACCCGTCGTGATATATGTGACCTGTGTAGGTTGGTTCACATGAGCCAACCTACACCTGGCGAACCCATGAACCCTTTGATGTCTTCAATCCAGAGAGCAGCACGCGGTGCGGGCAAGCTCAGGCAGCGCACTCGTACGGCATCTTTCATGGTCTCCGGGTACACCTTATAAACAGGTAATCCGGCCAGTTTTACCGTCAAGATGGGTATGCTATAATCCATATACTCATTTATTGAGTATTCAAATTTTGAGATGATGGGTATTTCAAATTACCTACAATCAGGAGAGAAATATGAAATCGAAGATCGCATCACTGGTTTTGCTGGCTGTGTTGATCGTCACCAGCGGTTTTACCCAGCCGGCTGCCCCGGCCGCCGGTGGCATCACCGTGACCGACGCTCTCGGGCGAACAGTCACTCTCCCCCAGACACCGACCCGGATCGTTCTTTCAGGAAAAGCTCTGTTCATGGTAGCCGATGCCATCTATGTGTTCCCCGAAGCCGGCAAGAACATCGCGGCTATCGGTTCCACCGCGCAGGGCGCCAGTGACTTCATCCCGATGATCGATCCCACATTCAAAGACAAGACAATGCTTGAAAACAATGCCGGTGCCGAGCAGATCGCGGCAGTCAAACCGGATTGTGCCATTTTAAAAAGCAGTGTCAAAAGCAGCCTGGGCGATCCACTGGAACAACTCGGCATCCCGGTGATCTATGTGGATTTTGAAACCCCGGACCAGTACGCCCGCGATATGAAAACACTCGGGCAGATATTCCAGAACCCCGACCGTGCCACACAGGTGATGGAGTATTTCACCGGCAAAGCGGACACCATCAAGAAAGCAGTTTCCACACTCAAAGATGACCAGAAACCCAAAACATTGATCCTGTATTATTCTTCCAAAGAGGGCAATGTGTCCTTTAATGTTCCCCCCATGGGGTGGATGCAGACCCTTATGGTCGAAATGGCGGGCGGCACCCCTGTCTGGAAAGATGCCAACCCGGGTAAAGGCTGGACGACGGTAAGCATGGAACAGGTTGCTGCCTGGAACCCGGATTATATATTTGTGGTGGCCTATTCCAAGCCGGCCACGGAAGCCGTCAAATCAATGAAAGAGGACGCCCAGTGGAAAGAGCTGAAAGCGGTTAAAGAAAATAAACTCTTTGCCTTCGCCACCGATGTCTATAGCTGGGACCAGCCGGATACCCGTTGGACATTGGGACTTCAATGGATGGCGTCCACCCTGCACCCCGATCTGTTCAAAGATTGGGATATCACCAAAGCCGCGAAAGAGTTTTACAAAGAGCTATATGGAATGGACGACTCGTCCTTTGAAAAAAACATCGCCCCGCTTCTGGTAGAAGAAGTGAAATAGCCTCAAAACCGATGTGAGAAAAGAGGGCTGGCTTACTTAAGCCAGCCCTCTTATTTTTTACGACAATTGATATTGACCGGTATACAACTGGAAGTAGCGTCCTTTTTGTTCCAACAGTTCGTCATGGTTACCGCGCTCGATGATCTCACCGTTCTCCAGCACGATGATGGCGTTGGAGTTGCGAACGGTTGACAGCCGGTGCGCGATGACAAACACCGTGCGATCCTTCATCAGAGCGTCCATGCCCTTTTCGATCAGCCGTTCCGTGCGGGTATCGATGGAACTGGTGGCTTCATCGAGGATCATCACCGGGGGATCCGCCACAGCCGCCCGGGCGATGGCCAGCAGTTGACGCTGCCCCTGCGAAAGGTTGGCGCCGTCACCGGTGAGATAGGTATTATAGCCATCCGGCAGGTGCTTGATGAACGAATGCGCGCTGGTCAGTTTTGCCGCCTGAATACATTCTTCATCAGTGGCATCCAACCGGCCGTAGCGGATGTTGTCCATCACGGTACCGCTGAACAGATGGGTATCCTGAAGCACCATGCCCAGCGACGAGCGCAGGTCATTCTTACTGATCTGTTTGACATCCAATCCGTCGTAGGTGATCTGTCCGTCTTCCACATCATAGAACCGGTTGATCAGGTTGGTGATGGTAGTCTTGCCAGCACCGGTGGAGCCGACAAACGCGATCTTCTGGCCGGGTTTGGCATAGAGTGACACATCTTTCAGCACCGGTTTTTCGGGATCGTATCGAAAATCGACATTGTGGAAGCGCACATCACCTTTGAGCTCGACATATTGCGGTTTATCGCCATTGGATGACGGGAGTTTCCAGCTCCAATGGGTAGGGCGCGCCCCATTTGTCACGGGGACAAGAGTTCCATCCTCTTGTTTTATCATTCCGACCAGGGTAATTTGGCCGTCATCTACTTCGGGCTGCTGGTCCATTACGTCAAACACACGTTCCGCGCCAGCCAAACCGGATAGGATGGTGTTCAACTGGTTGGTCATCATCTGGATGGGCATGCCCACCTGACGGGAGTATTGAAGAAAGGCGGCCAGCGAACCCACGTCAAACCGGCCGGCAATGGTCAGCATACCGCCAAAGAGCGCGACAGCCGCGTAGGCGATATTGTTCAGGTTTCCCACGATGGGCATAACAATGCCGGCAAAGAAGTTCGCATTGGTTGCGGCTTTGCGGTATTCCTCATTACGTTTCCGGAATTCTTCGATAGCCGTGGTTTCATAATTAAAGACCTTTACCACGCGCAGACCGTCAACCATTTCTTCCACGTAGCCGTTCAGAGCGCCCAGGTGTTTCTGTTGGGCAGAGAAATTCTTGCTGCTGCGTTTGGCCAGATTTTGCGTGATAAATATGATCACCGCGATCAGAACCATCGTGATCAAGAACAGAATCGGGCTGAGGATGATCATCATCACAATGGAACCGACAAATGTGACAAAGCTCGAAATGAGCTGGATCAGGCTCTGTTCCAGTGACATTTGAATATTGTCAATATCATTGGTGAAGCGGCTCATCAACTCGCCGTGCGATTTGGTATCGAAATATTTCAGCGGCAGTCCCTGCAGTTTCGTAAACAGTTCACGGCGCAGGGTATTGACCGTCTGTTGGGCGGTCTGCATCATGATGCGGTTCTGAAAGTAAGATGCGGCGATGGATACCAGGTAGATGGCTCCCAGCATCATCAATGAAGAAGCCAGTCCCTTCAAATCACCCGGGAGGATGTAGTTATTGATGATCGGTTTCAAGAAGTAATTTCCAGCCAGCATACCGGCTGAACTGATCATCATCAAAATGAAGACAACGACCAGAGAAAAAATACGATTTTTGAGATAGCCCAGCAAACGGCGGATCGTCTTGCCGGCATTTTTAGGTTTTTCAAAAGCCCGCATCGGGCCGCCGCCGGGACCGCCGCCGCGTGGGCCGGTATTTTGAATTCGGGGTGTTTCCTGTTTTTCTTCAGGCATTTGACATAATCCCTTCACGCTGTGAAGCGAGAATTTCCTGGTAAATATTATTCTGCTGCAGTAATTCTTTATGTGTGCCCATGCCGGCAATAGTGCCTTCATCGAGCACGATGATCTTGTCAGCGCCGCGCACAGAGCTGATCCGTTGAGCAATGACGAAAACGGTGGTATCCGCCAGATTGTGATAGAACGCTTCGCGGATCTTTGCTTCGGTGGCTGTGTCTACCGCGCTGGTGCTATCATCAAGGATCAAGATCTTCGGCTTTTTCAACATAGCGCGGGCAATGCACAATCGCTGTTTTTGTCCGCCGGAGACATTAACGCCTCCCTGTCCCAGTTCGGTGTCATACCCATTCGGCAGCGACGCGATAAATTCGTGTATCTGCGCGTCACGGCAGGCTTCTTCGATCTGTTCATCGGTGGCAGTCTCGTTGCCCCAGCGCAAATTATCTTTGATAGAACCCGAGAACAGGATATTCTTCTGAAGCACAACACCAATACCTTCACGCAGGTCTTTCAGTTTGTAATCACGCACGTCTACACCATCCACCAGAACGGCGCCGCTGGTGGTGTCATACAGACGCGGGATCAGGTTGATCAGGCTGGTCTTGCCTGAACCGGTACTTCCCACAATGCCAATCACCTCGCCGGGATTTGCCGTAAAGTTAATATCGCAGAGTATGTCTCCGCCGGGATCGTTGAGATTGTATTTAAAGGAAACGTTGCGAAATTCCACCTTCCCCTTTGTCACTTTCGGTGAAGCAGACATAGCCGCGACTTCCGGTTTTTCCGAAATATCCGCGTTTGTTTCGAGGACTTCCACCACGCGTTTGGCACTGGCTTCCGCGCGGGCGCCCATGATCATCACCATCGAGATCATCATCACGCTCATCATGATCTGCATGATGTAGCTGATAAAGCTGATCAACTGGCCGGTACCCAGTGTCCCCTGCATCACCATTCCGCCCCCCAACCAGATGACCGCCAATGTGGCGCCGTTCAATACGAACATCATCACCGGCATACCCAGAATGGCTATGGTGATCGCCCGGATGGCGCTGTTCATAAAATCATCATTGGCTTTCTGGAACTTTTTAATTTCATAATCAGACCGCACAAACGATTTGACCACCCGGATGCCGATCAGGTTCTCCTGAATAACCCGGTTTATGGCGTCAATTTTCTCCTGCATCTTCCCAAACCGGCCAACAGCCAGTTTCATGATGATGGCTACCAGCACAATAAGTACCGGAATAGCCACCGCCAGAACTATTGATAACTCTGAATTAATGCTGTACGCGAGAATAAAGGACACGATCAACATCATCGGCGCGCGCAACAAAATGCGCAGAGACATCATGAACGTCTGCTGCAGGTTGTTCACGTCATTGGTCAACCTTGTCACCAGTGACGCTGTGCTGAACTGGTCGATATTCTTGAAGGAAAAACTTTGCAGCTTGTCGAACAGGGCGTTGCGAAGATTGGCGCCAAAACCCATGCTTCCGGTAGACGTCAGCCACATGTTGGCGATGCCCCCGGCGATGGCGATCAACGCCAGCGCCACCATGATCAGCCCGATGTTGGATATGTACCCGATATCTTTCGTCGGGATACCGGTATCCACAATTTTTGACATGAGCAACGGCATACTCAATTCGCACATCACGTCAATCAATACAATGAATGGAACAATAAACACATACTTCTTATATTCACCAACATACGCAGATAACTTTTTGATCAAAATCTGCCTCCTCGTTTTACGCAACGGCCATCAGTAGACTGGCCGTATTTTTTCTAATTTAAATGGCTAAATGGTTCCGTTATTTTTTTTTACAAAACCAGGTCTCTACCTTATGGCTTGTTTTTGCCATAAGTTTCATCCTGCTGCAGATTGGCTTGCATTCTAACCAGAAACGAATATAGCATTTCCAGTTCAGCTTCTGAAAAACCTTCGAACATACAATCATCAAGTTTTATGAACAAATTCCGGATGTCATCCGCCACTTTTTTCCCTGCAGGTTGAATGAAAACCCTGGAAACACGTTCATCTTTGGGATCCGGTTGACGTTTTAAATATTTCTGTTCTTCCAGACGCTTGATCACTTTCGTTACAGCAGCCGGCGAAATCTCTAACCTCTCAGCGATCTCAGAATGGGTCAACCCATCGTGGTGATCAAGGAATTTGAGCAGCATTCCCTGCCCCCGGAACAGACCAATCTGATCCATATACCGGTCAGCGCGGGTCGCCTGCAAACGCCCAATACTGAATAACAACTTGCCTAACTGTCTGTGGTCTTCCATTAACCGATCCAATATTTTTTTGTGTTTGTTATTTTACTGGTTAATTATTTACCTGTAAAATATATTACATAAATTTTACATTTTATATTAACGGGAGTAAAATCCGGCTCCGCATATACATCGAGGAAGGTGCAATGGAGATCATTTTTTCAAAGCCAGATAATATCGATAGCTGGCTTAGACTCGCCGCTGAAGTAGAGGCGATATTTGGACCTATGGTAGATGTGCCGGAGTTCAGAGCGGGTCTAATTCAGGCAATGCAGGAAAACCGGGCATTAGGAGCAATATCAGACGGCACACTGGTTGGAGGTATCATTTTTGACACAGACACAAATGAGATACTCTGGCTGGTTGTATCCAACGCAGCCAGAGGGAAAGGTATCGGCCGCTGCCTGATTGGTGAGGCGATCAACCACCTTGATTCGAATCGACCAATTCGAGTTCAAACCTACGACTCTACAATAGAAATCGGCGCGGCGGCTCGGGCGCTATATTCGGAGTTTGGGTTTCGCGACCTGCGGGATGGGGGATTAAATCCAGCCGGTCTGCCGACCCGGATCATGGAAAGATCGATTTCTGGAAAATAGATATAGAACATCGGGTTATCTCTCTTGAAACACCTGTTGCATTTATTGAAAGGTTTATTTATAATGCAACAGGTGTTTCATTTTTTGGAGTATGAATGGAAAACAAATGGATATTGTTCTGCCCTCAATTGCCAGCCACCCCGTCTAGCCCCCGGGTGACCATCTGGAGGCGGATGCGCTCCGCCGGAGCCGTTGGATTGGACAATGGCCTGTGGGTGCTTCCTGATTCTGATTCCACCCGATCTCTTGTAGAAGAAATGAAAGCCTATGTTTCGAATCAGGGAGGGATGAGCCGGACGTTTGTGTCTTTTCCGTTCGATTCAGAGACACAAGACAACATAATCGAACGGTTCCAGCAAGACAGGGCAGAAGAATATGCCGAATTGAAAGAACAATGTGACCATTTTTTGGCAGAAATTGAGAAAGAGATCAACCGGTCCAATTTCAGTTTTGCGGAATTTGAAGAAAACGAGGTTGACCTGAACAAACTGGAAGCCTGGTTTAAGAAAGTACAGGCGCGTGATTTCATTGGAGGCAGCCAGGCTCAAGAAGCATTTGATTGGCTGGAAAAATGCCGAGTTACATTCCAAAATTTCGCCGAACAGGTCTACACACATGAAGACCCTGACCATATTCACAAGATGCGCTTTGACCCGGGACGTCTGACTGACCGTGATAAGAAAAATCCCTTGAAATGAAATTATCCACAAAAAGAGGCAAACTATGGATGAAAATTTAACAATACGTAAAACCAAACCTTCCATCAAAGACCTTCCCCGCAATGTTTGGGCGGTAGGTTTTACCAGTTTCTTTATGGACGTCTCCACTGAGATGGTCGTCAACATTATCCCGCTGTTCCTTGCCAATGTACTGGGGGTGCAAACCAGCATCATCGGGTTGATCGAAGGTATTGCAGAAACCACTGCCAGCATCCTTAAGTTATTTTCCGGTTGGCTTTCTGACAGGCTCGGAGGTCGCAAATGGTTGGCTGTCGCCGGGTATGGTCTTTCCGCTTTAACGAAACCTTTCTTCTACATAGCCAATACATGGGAATTGATCGCCGGAGTTCGCTGGGCTGACCGAGTAGGCAAAGGAATCCGTGTTGCCCCGCGTGACGCGCTGGTGGCGGATTCGGTAACCAAAGAAACTCGTGGATTGGCTTTCGGGTTTCACCGCGCCATGGATACAGCCGGCGCGATGGTAGGTTTGATTATCGCGGCCATCGTCATATGGCTGGCGCAGTCCAACAGTCTGTCGCTCACCAAACCGACCTTCCAGACGATCGTTTTGTTCAGTCTGATTCCGGCGTTTCTGGGTGTTTTGGCGTTGATTGTGGGCGCGAATGATGTGGCTGTGGATAAGAAACGTGAATTGCCCAAATTCTCATTAAAGAGTCTGGGCAGACATTTCAATATCTTCCTGATTATTGTCAGTGTTTTCACCCTGGGCAATTCATCAGACGCGTTTCTGGTTTTACGGGCACAAAACCTGGGAATATCGGTCATCGGGATCATGGGAATGCTGATTGTGTTTAATCTGGTATACACACTGGTTTCTACCCCGGCCGGGTCGCTTTCTGACCGCATTGGCCGGCGCCGGTTGATCGTTGCCGGGTGGCTGGTGTACGCGGCCATCTACCTGGGATTCGCGCTGGCACAGCAGGCCTGGCATATCTGGGTGTTGTATGTTGCCTACGGGTTGTATTACGGAATGGCGTACGGAACCGCGAACGCCATGGTGGCTGATCTGGTTCCAGACGACTTACGCGGCACTGCTTACGGCACGTATAACGCGGTGATCGGTTTGCTGGCATTTCCCTCATCTTTCATCGCCGGTTTGCTCTGGCAGGGAGTAGGAAGCTGGAGCGGGTTCGGTGCTTCAGCTCCGTTTTTCTTTGGTGGATCACTGGCTTTACTTGCCGCACTGCTCATGATCGTGTGGATGCCGCAAACAGAAAATTGATAGACCAATCCGAAAAAGTTCACCCATAGGTGGTATAAGCCCGGATGGTTAATGGTTATAATTTAATCAGAGGACCATCCGGCCCATGCCCCCCAACTTTACGGTCATTAAAACACGCATAACACCTCCCCGGCGAAAGGGAGGCCTGGTCACGCGTCAACGCCTGATCGACCTCCTGATGGAATTGATCGACAAACGGCTCACACTGGTCTCCGCGCCAGCCGGCTATGGTAAGACCTCCTTGATGGTCGATTTTGTCTCGGTGTGCCCGCTGCCGGTATGCTGGTACACGGTAGATTCCCTTGATTTTGACCCCCACCGCTTTATTGCCTACTTCATAGCGGCAATCCACAACCGCTTCCCCGCGTTTGGTGAACGTTCAAGCACTGTGCTTGAAGCCGAGCAGGGCAACCTGGATGTTGACTACATGGCGAATATCGTCATCAATGATCTGTATGAGAACGTTCCCGAACATTTCATCTTCATAATTGATGACTACCACCTTGTGAATGAAAGCCAACCAGTGCGGCGGTTCCTTAGCCGATTTTTACAGGATCTCGATGAGAACTGCCATGTGATTCTCACATCACGCTCTTTGCTTTCTTTACCCGTGCTTCCGCTTCTGGCTTCGCAATCCGAAGTGGGCGGTTTCAGCTTTGAAGAGCTGGCGTTCCAGGCAAATGAGATCCAATTACTGTATGAACAAAATCAGAAAAAGGTGATAAGCCTGGATGCCGCGAAAGACATCTTGAACAGGACGGAAGGCTGGATCACCGGTATCATTTTGACCAGCCAGGTCACCCTTGAAGAGACGCAGGCACGCAGCCGGCTGGCCCGGCTCACCGGGTTCAATATCGAAGACTACTTTCTGCAGATCATCAACAGCCTGCCGCCTGAGATTCGGTCGTTCTTGCTCTGGACATCATTACTGGAAGAATTCAACGCCCCGCTTTGTGAGCAGATCATCACCCCGGCCTTAAACCTTCCCCCGTATCCATGGGAAATCTGGGTGGAGACCATTCTTCAGAATAATCTCTTTGCCATGTCAGTTGGTGATCAGGGTGAATGGGTTCGCTACCATCCCCTGTTCCTCGAATTCCTGCAAAACCGCGTTTTTCATGAACAATCCATGGCAGCGACCGCCATAGAACGTCAACTGGCAGAAAAATACCTGACAAATCATGAATGGGATCGGGCGTTTTCCATCTATCGGCGGTTGAATTCTCTGCCTGATCTGATCCATCTTATCGTCTCTGCCGGACCCGATATTCTTTCCGCCGGCCGGATATCCACACTATCCGCCTGGATGGATGTGATCCCTGAAGATGTCGCGGCATCGCACCCGGTCATAAACTCGCTGAAAGGCCGTATCGCTTTCTCCGGCGGAGACACAGCCGCCGCCATGCGGTTTTATAACAACGCAATCAACCGAATGCAGTTTCCCGATGACCAGGATGCTCTTGCCCAGGCGTTGGTCTGGCGCGCCAACATGTCACGCCTGATGGGGAATCTGGATGCCGGGATTGAAGATTCCAACCGATGCATGGAGATTGTCACCCTCAATCCGGGTCTTCTGAAGATCAAAGGAGACGCGTTGCGTTGTATTGGCCTGTGTACGTACCATAAAGGCAAATTGAGGCAGGCATTGACCTGGCTGCAACAATCCTATGATGTGATGCGTCAACTCGGTGATCCGCGCAAAGAAGCCGAAATTCAAATGGAAATCGGTATTATCTATGAAAATATTGGCCAGTACAATCAGGCCAGAGACGCATACCAGTCCGCGCTGGAATACTGGAAACAGACGGAGAATCAAGTCAACGAATCCATACTGCTGAATAACCTCGGGGTTTTACAGCAGATGATGGGCGACTATGAACAGGCAAGCGATTCGTTTAAAAAGGCTCTTGATTTTGCCCGGGCAAGCGGTTATACACGCATTGAAGCCTATATCCTCACAGGTATAGGCGATATGTACACGGAACTGCAGGCGGACGATCAGGCCGCCGACGCGTTCAACCTGGCCGCTACCATTGCAGAACGCGTGCAGGAACATTTTTTGCAGGTGTATATCGGTGTGCGGTCTGCCGCATTGGCCGGCCTGCGGGGTGACATTCCCCGCGGATACCGGACCATAGAACAGGTTGAAAAAACAATACCCGCCGATGGCTCAGAGATGGAACGCCAGCTTTGTCAACTTGAAAAAGCCGGATTAATGATTCAGGATAACCGCGCGGCAGAAGCTATTCCACTGCTGGAAACTGCCTGCACTTATTTCGGGCAGGAAGGGCACAAGATCCAGTATGACCGGGCCCATCTTTATCTGGTAATGGCATATAACGCGGTGGGCAACCCGCAGAAAATTCTCGAACATATTCTGCACATCCAGTCCAATTTGCAGGAAGAATACCCACCGACCGCATTGATCGCGTTAGCCACCCGGTTTATTAACAGGCTGGCCACCATTAAATTTGATTATCTTCAGTCGGAAATTCATTCTTTCCATCAGACGCTGGAAGCGTTTGACCAAAAGCTGCCAGAGCTCCGCCGCTTCTTACGGCAAAACTCACAGGTAGTTCCATTCGCGCCTCCTACTCTGTATATCAGGGCGTTGGGACGCATGCAGGTGCAGATCGACAATCACCGCGTGACGAGTTCTGAATGGCAGACCCAGGCAGCCCGTGACCTGTTCTTCATGCTGCTGGCTTTTCCAGAAGGTATGACGCGCGATGAAATCTGTCTGATATTGTGGCCTGACGCATCAACGGAAGAAGCCCGGTTCCGTTTTAAAAATACCGTCTACCGGCTTCGCCGAGCCGTTGGGCGTAATACCGTACTATTGGATCAGGAGATTTACCGGTTTAATAACAAACTGGATTATGAGTATGATGTTGAAGTGTTCCTTAAAGAGAACGCGCTGGCCACCAGAGCGTCTGACCCAATGGATAAACTTGCTCATTACCGCGAAGCCATAAAAGTGTATCGGGGAAATTATCTTACGGAAGTGGAAGAAACCTGGACGCTGAATCCCCGTGAATATCTGCGTCAGAATTATCTGAACATTCTGTTAAAAGCAGCCGGATTATATTTTGATATGGCCAAATACGATCAGGCACTGGATTATTGCCAGCGGGCGCTAAATGAAGATAACCTGCTGGAAGAAGCCTACCGAATGGCTTTAAAGACCTTTGCGGCGATGGGCGACCGGGTGGGAATGATCCGCCAGTATCAGCAATGCGTGGATGTACTGGAACGAGAGATCAACACAGAGCCGTCACCGCAAACCCGGGCGTTATACGAACAACTATTGCGCTAGAGTAGCGACATATGATGAATATATGTAGATGATGACAAAACCGGCTAACAACGAGCCGGTTTTCTATCTACTCGAGTTTTGATTCTTAAACATTTACGGAAATTTTATGCAAATGTCCGAAAATCGGATATTTGATGCCTGTTTTAATGCCTGTTTTGAGACCACTCCTTTCCATAATGATTTATCTCAACTAAACAATTATTCACGTAAGGAGTGAACCATGTCATCTAAACTTTTAAAATTTGTCCGTCCTGTTGATGTCCGTGTCGTCCTGTTTGTCATCTCCGTCGCTCTGTTTGTTATCGGCGCGGGCGCCCCGGCGGCCACCGGCGGGTAGTCCTTTACTATTGATATATCTTCCTTTCTCATCCAGGGAAGGATGAGACACGGAATTATTCGGAAGGGATTCCAGGTTTCTGCCCGATAAATACATGATCTTATTATTTGCTGTGACCCTGGGCCTGGCTTGCACGATGGTGAGAGCCAGGCTTACTCATCGAACCTTAAAATTCGTCCACTTGAAATGGGATTGGCTGGTAATCATTTGTGTTCTTCCTCAGATAATAGCCTTTTACATCCCTGCGGTTGGAAAAGCCATTCCGGATGAGATCATTCCTTTCATCCAGATATCTTCCATGCTTGGATTGGTGATTTTTTCACTGGCGAATTTATTCTCTCCGGGCTTCCTGGCTCTTGGAGCCGGTTTGATGAGCAACTTCATCGTTATCGCTGCAAATGGTGGATGGATGCCGATCAGTGTAGATACGCTTACGCGTATGTTTCCCCACCGTCCCGCTGATTACTGGATCATCGGTTCCAGACTTGGCCAGACAAAAGATCTGATCATGGCTCCGGCAGATACCAGGCTGGCCTGGCTTTCCGACAGATTTTTATTGCCGGCAGGCTTGCCTCAGAATGTCGCCTTTAGTCTGGGTGACGTGTTACTTTCCATCGGAGCGTTCCTGCTCTTATGGTCCCTCAGCCGAAAAGAAGTAGAAGTAAAGGAGATCACATGACTTCATTACCCGTCATGCACGTGAATATTTCAGATAGTCCTGCGCAACTCAATGACCCGCTATCCGGTACAAAAGCTGAATTCGGCCGCCTGATCCATGCCGCCATCATTAATCCCCGGTTTCGAATCCAACTTCTAACCAATCCATTGTCTGCTGTTGATAAAGGGTACCTTGGAGAGAGTTTTCAGTTCTCTGACAAGGTAAGAAAACAGTTGAGCAATATCCAGGCGACTACTCTGGAAGAATTTTCATCACGGGTACTCGAGATAACCGAGACCCCATCCCTAGTTGAAATGGCAGTGCCTCACTACCACTGAGCGCCACAAATTCAGGTTTTTATGAGCCGTCAGACGTACAAATCCAATCCAGGCATTAAACTTGTTCCCAATAATACGGGGGATGCAGGGAGGGTTGAGGAACAGATCCGGCCGGTCCAGATTATGATCCCCATGGAACTGGACCGAAAGAACCGAGTATTCGGCTTCTTTGCCCTGGATACGGAAGACCTACCTGAAGGCAGCCAGAAAAACCTTAATGAGATCACAGGCACACCATTCAAACCTGAACTGGCAGGGCTGACAGTCATTGCCGGCCCTGTCGTTCAGACCCTGCAGGAGAATTACAGCAAAGCGCTGTTTATGCTGGCTGATTCCATTGACCGCTGTGACAATTCCGCTCACAGTCAGAATACGGCTTTATGGGCCAAACGAATCGCTGAAACCATGCGGTTGGAAGAGAATGAAGTAATGGAGATTTCTCTGGCCAGCCGTCTTCATGATATCGGCAAATCCATCATTCCCCGTGAGCTTTTAACCAAACCCGGGCCTCTTTCGGCAGAGGAATGGCAGATCATCAAACGCCATTCTGAATATGGCGCCGCATTAATGCAGCCTTCACAGGGATTATCAGCCATCATTCCACTGGTATTCGCTCACCATGAGCGGTTTGACGGCACAGGCTACCCCAACGGATTGGCAGGGAGTAACATTCCTCTTGGGGCACGTATCCTGGGAGTAGCAGACGCGTTTTCAACAATGGTATCAGGAAGAGCGTACCGGGCTCCGATCACGCTTGATCAAGCAAAACAGGAATTGATCCAGAACAGTGGCACACAATTTGATCCAGATATTGTGAAAACGATGATTAATCTATTACAAAGATATTAATTTTTTCTTTTCTTAATCGCAATAAGATCTTCAATCATTTCCTTATATACATTATCTTGGCGTTGAATTGTTTGTGGGGAAACTAAACCCGGTGGAATAATAACCAGAACTGATCCTCTTCGCCAATTCTTTCTGGAAGTTTTTTAATAAGCAGTTTTTTTGACCTGTCCGGGGCAAAAAGACACTTTATTCCATTTAGATGGCACATTTCTTATTGGACCAAACAGCAACATACAACAAAATGGAAAGTACAGCCAACTCAGGTTGATTACGGAAGGCTTACTGATTCAAGGAAGGCAAACATATCCTAAGAATACCGGAGATGATAATTGTTCGTAATGCGAAATAGTCATGAGATGGCGGCATCTTTAACGGGGGCAGATCAGGACGTTACCTGTATACACATTTTAAGAATTATCCCTATCTTCTTTTTTATCTCCTATTATGAGAGATTCGCTTTTTTACTATGAGTCCTTTTTTCCGATAGTTCATTAAATGTCTTTTTACGAGATTATTGGTACCATATGGAAAAAGTCAACAGCATTCAACCGTATTAATTTAGAACCTAAAGCCATTACAGACATATCCATTAATCGGTTAAGATAATAAAAACGATCAGGGATAAAAACCATGCACGATTTACCTATTCTGGTGAACATCACTATCGCCCTTGTGGCCGCGTTTATCGGTGGAGCTACTGCACGCCGGATTGGTTTGCCCCCGATTGTGGGGTACCTTCTGGCCGGCATTCTCATCGGCCCGTTTACACCTGGATTTATTGGTGATGTCGAAACCATTCAACAACTTGCTGAATTGGGTGTGATCTTTCTAATGCTTGGGGTCGGGCTTCACTTTTCATTTACAGACCTGTGGAAGGTGCGCGATATTGCTATTCCCGGCGCCCTGTTCCAAACAGCCACTGCCACTCTGATCGGGTTCTTTATTACCCGAACCTGGGGATGGTCATTATCCTCCAGTATCCTTTTTGGTCTGGCTATTTCGGTTGCCAGTACTGTCGTTTTATTACGCGGACTGATGGATAATGCGCTGCTTAATACATCGCACGGGCAGGCAGCTGTTGGTTGGCTGGTGATGGAAGATATTCTTTCCGTTCTCATTCTAATAGTCATGCCAATCATCTTCAGCCGAAATACCTTTTCATGGGCATCTCTCGGTTTGACTTTTCTAAAATTAGCCGGTTTCGGGTTGTCGATGTTCTTCCTGGGGAATCGAATTATTCCCTGGTTGTTGAACAAGATCGCCCTTACCCGCTCGAGAGAGTTGTTCATACTGGCTGTTCTGGCCATTAGTCTTGGAACCGCGCTAGGTTCGGCTGCCTTCTTTGGTGTTTCGCTGGCTCTTGGCGCGTTTGTTGCCGGGGCGATCATCAGTCAGTCTCACCTGAGCCATCAGGTCGGCGCGGATATTCTGCCCTTCAGAGAATCCTTTGCCGTGCTTTTCTTCGTTTCAGTCGGGATGCTGGTAAACCCGCTTTTTCTCTGGCAGAATCTCTGGCAGGTAATACTGATCTCGCTGCTAATTATTGTTGGAAAATTTGTCATAACATTGCTGCTGGGCACCATTATTCGCCGTCCCGCAATTACTTTTCTGGTTGTTGCTGTGGGGTTAAGTCAGATCGGGGAGTTTTCCTTTATTCTTGGGCAGGAAGGTTTGAAAATAAACATTCTAAGTCAGGACCAGTATTCTCTTTTATTGGCTGGTTCTCTGATATCCATTACGGTCAATCCGTTGATGTACCGCCTGATGCCCCGATTGGAACACTGGTTGAGAAGTATTCCATTCGTCTGGAGACAGCTTGATCGACAAAATATTCAGCCAATTGTGCTTGAAGAAGGCACTGAGGGACATGTAGTGATTGTGGGGTTTGGCCGGGTAGGAACGCACATGGTCAATGTGTTGGAACGGTTGAATATTCCACAACTGGTCATTGACTCTGACGCACAGCAGATTCAAGAATTAACGCGGCGAAAAATCCCGGCGCTATACGGCGATGCCGCGAATTCAGAAATCCTTAATTTTGCGCGGCTTGAAAAAGCCCGGTTGTTGGTTATCACGCTATCGGATGATGCAGCCTGCGCATCCATTATTTCAACAGCCCATCAAATCAAATCCGATCTGAGCATCATAAGCCGGGTCTCCGCGGTGGAAGATATTGAGTATTTACATTCACTTGGCGCTCGCGAGGTGATTCAACCCGAGCTTGAGGGAGGGCTGGAGATCATCCGGCATTTACTGCTGGAACTCGATTACCCATTGAATGAGGTGTACCAATACACAGAAGCCGTCAGGCAAGATCAATATAACATTGACATTAATTCCATTGAAGAATCACAAACATTGCGTAATCTAATAAACTCCGCCGGAACCATTGGAATTACCTGGGTAAAAGTGGAGGAACACAGCGAGATCATCGGCCGTTCACTGGCAGAAGCGAATATTCGGGCGCTTACCGGTGCTTCAGTCGTTGCACTAATGAGAAACAACCACCTGACTCCCAACCCCAAATCCGCCACATTATTTGAAGCCGGTGACCGGGTGGGTTTGATTGGCGAGGCTGACCAGATAGCAGAGGCTGTCAAAATAATCACAGAGCAATCTGAAACCTTCACAGAATCTGTGGAGGATTGGCCTTTACCGGAAGGGTCCTCAACGGAAAATCCTTGACAATCCAAACGAGCACTATATAATTGAAAATCAGTTTCAATAAGAGATAGCAAGAATGGAATCACAAAAATCACTGGCGGATAAGTGGATCAAAATGCTGCAGGCAAGCGGGTACCGTCAGACAGAAGCCCGCAATACGATTGTGGATGTGATCCTCGAAAGCCAGCGAGCTTTGGAACCATTAGAGATCTTTGAAATCGGCCGGAAACGCCAGTCGGGACTGGGATTGGTCACGGTGTATCGTACGTTGGAGCGCCTTGAAGCGCTCGGGTTGGTGCAGCGGGTGCACCAACCGGGCGGATGTAATATGTACTTGCGCGCTCCTGTAGGGCACGAGCATCTATTAATATGTACATCCTGTGGCAAAGCGGAATTTTTTAACGGGGATGATCTGGCACCGCTGATGGATTATGTGGCCAAACAATCCGGATATTGCATAACAGAACACTGGTTTCAGTTGTTTGGGCAGTGCGCGGATTGTCAGAAGAAATAACCATGTATGAAAGTTAGTAAGTTTTTTTGGAGGTTTTTATGAAAAAGAGTTTCATTATCATAAATACGCTGTTTCTATTATCCAGCCTCATGCTCTCAGCCTGCCGAACTCAACCGGCATCAATGTCTGACCGGTTAAAAATTATCGCGGCTGAATCTTTTCTGTCCGATATTGTTAAGAATGTTGCCGGTGACAGAGCTACTGTTGAATCACTGATGCCCCTTGGAATGGATCCTCACGCCTTTGAGCCAGTGCCCTCAGATGTGGCAAAAATTGCCAACGCCCGGGTCATCATCATTAATGGCGGCGGTATAGAAGGTTGGCTGGGAAAAATGATTGATAACGCCGGTGGAGAACATCTGGTCATCGAAGCATCAAATGGATTACAAAGCCGTGAAGCCGGAGAAAAAGAATTACTTCCTGACGAACCAGGAGGAGACCCACACTTCTGGTTGGATCCGATCAGCGTGATCCATTATGTTGAAAATATACGTGACGGATTGATCAAAGCAGATCCGGAAGGTAAAGAGGCATATACGAAAAACGCGGATGTGTACATAGCCAGACTTAAGGAACTCGATGCTACCCTCCGCGAAGAGGCACAAAGCATCCCGGCAGAAAAACGCCTCATCGTGACCAATCATGAGAGCTTCGGGTACTTCGCTGATCGATATGGTTTCACGATCATTGGCACCATCGTTCCAAGTGTAAGCTCCGGGGCGTCATCTTCTGCCCAACAATTAGCCCGACTGGTGGACCACATTAAAGAGACAGGCGCCACAGCCATCTTTCTTGAAACCGGGACCAACCCGCAGCTCGCGGAACAGGTAGCCAAAGAGACCGGCATCAAGGTGGTCACCGATCTGTATACCCACTCTATCACCGGGCCGGATGGAGTAGCCCCAACCTATATCGATATGATGAAATACAACATGTCGCGTATTATAGAAAATTTGAAATAGTTGCTGTTCTTAAAAACGAAAAAACCACCCGGCGGGTGGTTTTTTCGTATGAGTATTGTAGAATTGATTTGAGCAAAGGAATATATAATGGAAATCTTTTTACGAATAGGGCTGGTTTTTGTTCTCGTTATTATTCTCATCTGGGCAGGATTGCAGGTAAAATCAACACCTTTTCCAGCCTATCCGGAAAAGAACGGTGAAATAAAGACCATTCCCCTGCCTGATGGACTCCCCGCTCCGGTGGAGCGTTATTACCGGGCCATCTATGGTGACAATATCCCGGTCATCACGTCTGTTGTGATCACCGGGCGGGCGTCACTTCGGCCGGCTGGCCCGTTGATGATGCCGTCCCGCTTCCGCTTTACCCACGAAGCCGGAAAAAATTACCGCCATTATATTGAAACTACCTTTTTCACCATTCCCTTCATGAAAGTAAATGAACGGTATATCGATGGTAAAGGTCGGATGGAACTGCCTTTCGGAACAGACGAGGGAGAAAAACTGGACCAGGCCGCCAACCTCGGCCTGTGGGCAGAGACAGCCTGGTTCCCGGCTGTATTTCTGACCACTCCCGGTGTACACTGGCTGCCGGTGGATGAAAACACCGCCCAACTGGTGGTCCCCTTCAAAAACACCACCGATACGTTTATCGTGCGGTTCAACCCTGATACAGGATTTGCCGAGTATTTTGAAGCCATGCGGTATCATGATTCAAAAAGCGCCGGGAAGGTGCTATGGATCAATCACACCGAATCAACCAGGCTGGTGGACGGAAAAGTGCAATTCGAAACCGGTTCAGCCACCTGGATGGATGACGGTTTACCCTGGGCGTATTTCACCATGGAAGACATGGTCATCAATTCGGATGTTTCGGAGTACTTGAGACAAAAAGGATTTTAAATCCACGCCGCCCCAATAACACAGCTATATGGACGGATATTGGACAATTGAGAAAGATATGAAAACCAGCAAAGCTTTGGATTATTTGATCCCGTTTTTGATTCTGGTTGGGTTGCTCGTCACCTGTACCGGTCTGTTCTCCAGCGGTGGACCCGGCCCTTACACTGTTACCAGCATCCACGGCAAGGAAGTGCGCCTGTACGGGCAGGGCATCTACCAGTTTGACAGCTACTTCCGCGCGCCGATCACCCGCGGCACGGATGCCGTCACATTGTTTGCGGCGCTTCCCCTGCTTGTGGTGACCTACCTGAAGTACAGAAAAGGATCTCTCAAAGGGGCTTTATTCCTGACGGGCATCCTCACATATTTTGTTTACAATTCCGCGTCCATGGCGCTGGGGGTGGCGTACAATAATCTGTTCCTGGCGTACGTTATCTATTTCTCACTCAGCTTTTTCTCGTTCATTCTGGCTTACTTTTCCATAGATTACGATCAGCTACCCTCTCGAATTTTGCCCGAATTCCCGCACCGGGGGGCATCATGGCTATTGTTCTTTGCCGGCCTTTCGGTTTTTGTGTGGTTAAGTGAAATATTAGGCCCTTTATACCAGGGGATATACCCTCCCAATCTGGATAATTACACGACAGAAATCACCTACGTTATCGACCTTGGTTTGATTCCGCCGGCCTGTTATATTGCCGGATTCATGCTCAGAAATAAGAAATCGCACGGGTACGCGTTGACGTTCATGATGTTATCCCTGCTGGTAATGATCGGCCTGGTCGTTATCTGCCAGTCGGTGTTTCAGGCTATGGCCGGTATTTATCTGACCATCGGGCAATACATCGGGTTTTCCGGCACATTCACCATTCTGGGTATTGTTGCCATCCGAATGTTATACCTGATGCAGAAAAACATTTCCGAATCGTGATTCTATCATTTCTTCCACAGGAACATTACATGAAAAATCAAAAATACCTGACGTGGTTGATCGTTCCGATCTTTGTACTCGCGTTATTCGCCGCCTGTATGGGATTGTTCTACCAGTTCCCCGGAAATTCAATGACGTACAAGACGTTGCGCGGTGAGCAGGTGACGATCAACATGCAGGGGCTGTACTGGTTTGATACCGTCAGCACAGCCGCGCAAATGCAGGGGAATGACCTGATCACTCTGGTGGTAGGGTTACCGCTGCTGGCCATTTCCACTCTGCTGGCGTTTCGCGGGTCACTTCGCGGGCGGCTGCTGCTCACCGGAACGCTGGGCTTCTTCCTTTATACCTATATGTCCATGTCGATGCTGACGGCCTATAACGACCTGTTCCTGGTGTATGTTGTACTGTTCGGACTGAGCCTGTACGCCTTTATCCTCAGCATGCTTTCCTTTGACCTGAATGACCTGCCTGCCCATTTCTCTGACAAACTGCCGCGCGGTTGGATCGCCGCCCTGATGTTCACTGTGGGCGCGTTTTTAACGCTGGCCTGGCTGGGACGGATCGTTCCACCGCTACTCACCGGCACAACCCCGGCGCTGGATAACACCACCACACTGGTCATTCAGGCAATGGACCTGGTGCTGATCGTTCCGCTGGCTGTTCTGGGCGGAATATTACTGCTGAAACGCAGCGCGTGGGGATACCTGCTGTCGTCAGTTTTCATTCTGAAATCCATCACCATGGGGTTGGGTGTCAGCGCGATGGGTGTGAATATGGCACTACGCGGTGTTCCTGACAGCATAGGAATCCTGATACCGTTTCTGACGATCACAGCCCTGAATCTGATTGTGGCTTTTATACTTTTACGCAACATCAAAGAGAACGCCTGACATTATGGGCTGTTGCCGTAAATCGAAACCGCATTATGGCACACACTGATCATCATATTCAGAGTCCTATCGGGCCCAGGGTGACGATCGACAGCCGCGAGGTGGACTATTTCTGCGGCACCGGTTACCTGTGCCTGCAGAGCCACCCGGAGGTGATCCGGGCAGCGGGAGACGTTCTCCAAAAATATGGCCTGTCCACGGCCGCGTCACGCGGGGGCTTCGGCGAACATCCAGTGTACGACGAACTGGAAAAGCAAGCCTGCCGGTATTTTGACACGGAGAAAGCGCTTTTCTTCCCATCCGGTTACATGGGGATGAGCATTCTGCTTCAAACAGAAACCACAGCCAATGACCACATCTTCATCGATTCCGGCGCGCATTACAGCCTGTGGGATGCCGCGCAGACATCCACGAAGGTCACCACGGTTTTCCGTCACCGCTCACCGGGTGATCTGGCAGAAAAGATACGCGCTGGACTTCAACCGGGCGAACGCCCGTTGGTGATCAGCGACGCGGTATTTCCGGTTTCCGGTGAGATCGCTCCCCTGCCGGATTACCTTTCCATCATTGAACCCTATCATGGCCGGATCTTTCTTGATGATGCCCACGGTGCGGGTGTTCTGGGAGAACACGGCCGTGGAATCCTTGACCATTACAACCTGATTTCGGAAGATGTAAAGACCAGCGGAACGCTGGCCAAGGCGCTCGGCGGGTACGGTGGGATCATCACCGGGCCGGCGGAGTGGATCGACCGGGTGGACCAGAGCTCCGGTGTTGTCACCGGCGCCAGCCCGCTGCCGTTGGTGACCGCTGCCGCTTCGGCGAAAGCTCTGGAGATCGCACGGACAAATCCAGTCTTACGGGAAACATTACGCGTCAATATCAAAATGGCACGGGATGGTCTGCGTTCCGCCGGATGGGATTTGGAGGACACACCCGTTCCCATTATCTGCCTGCCATCGCGCAAGAATTTTTCTCCGGGTGTAGTTTGCAGCCGGCTGATTGAACACGGCATCGCCGTTGACCATGTGCGCAACTACACCAGCACCCCTGCCGGCGGCGCGCTGCGGGTGGCCGTATGCGCTTTACACAGCGCGGATCAGATTACGCGGCTGGTTGATGCCTTATCAGATTCGGCATGACTGTGCCGTTCCCACATTACAATTTATAGTGAAATGAAAAATTACTCCAAAATCAAACGTTTTATTATGTTACTTCTCCTGACTATTCAGGGTTGTACTGTTTTGCCAACTTCACAACAGGCTATTACTATCCAATCACCAACAGGGGTTTTCGATCTTAACCAGGCCGCCAAAATAGAAACGGAAATTGACCGCAATTACCCGAACCTGTACAGCATTCTTATTCAACAGGGCGGAACCATTGTTTACGAAAAGTATTACCGGGGGCATACAGCAGATACTTACACGCACGTCTTTTCGGTCACCAAGAGTGTCATGTCCGCGCTGGTGGGTATCGCGTTGGATAAAGGCAAAATCCAGAGCCTTGACCAGCCCATCGCGGATTACCTGCCGGAGTATTTCCCTGACCCGGATAAATACAACAAGAAGGAAATCACCATCCGCCACGCGTTGACCATGACCAGCGGGCAGACTCCCACGGATCAGACATTGAACCGCTGGATGTCCAGCCCCGACTGGTTTGCCTACACGATCGATCAGCCAAAAGATTTCCCTGCCGGGCAGAAGTTTTCGTACAACACCGGACTTACCCACCTTCTATCTGGGGTGATCACCCGGGCCAGCGGCATGAGCACAAAGGATTTCGCCGACCGGTACCTGTTCGGTCCACTGGGCATCACCAACTACCGCTGGGAGACCGATCCCAAAGGGTATTACGGCGGCGGCCACCTGTTGTACCTCACCCCGCGCGACATGGCGAAATTCGGTCAGCTTTACCTGCAGAAGGGAATGTGGAATGACGTACAGGTGGTGCCGCAAGCCTGGGTGGACGAATCCATCCGGTCACAGGTGAAAGTGGACGACATCACATCATACGGGTATCTGTGGTGGGTTTACAGTACGTATGACAGCAAGAATAAAAAAGCGCTGCCCACCTTTGCCGCACATGGTATGGGCAACCAGCATATCATCGTCATCCCGGAACGGGACCTGGTGGTCACAATTACCTGTGACCCGGATAGGCTGTCAAAAAACCGCACAGACCCGGCCGTACTGGTGGAGAAATTTATTCTTCCCGCCCTTCCGTAGGTTGGGTAAAACGCTCCAAAATTGACACGGCCATCGAAAACCAATCCAGGTTAGTATGGAGCGCGTTTTACCCAACACAAGCCGGAAGGACCATTCCCATTTCCAAGGGATGGGATTTCTTCGGGCCGTGCCGTGTTGGGCAAACCGCGTGTGATTCAAATGTAGGTTGGGTAAAACGCTCTAATATTGACACGGCCATCGAAAACCAATCCCGGTTAGTATGGAGCGCGTTTTACCCAACGCCCACCGGAATTACCGGCTTCATTTCCATCGGTATGGTGGTTCGCTAACCATGCCGTGTTGGGCAAACCGCCGCTCAGTGGTCAAACAGGTGTATTTTTGTGGAAATAAATGACTTTTATGGCGGTTTGACCAACCTACGAAAAATCACGTTTATGCTGTATGAGATACGCCAGGTCATCCTCATAAATCTTGAGGTGACCGGCATCGATGTTAGCCTGAAACCGTTTATCGCCGCGGGCCGCGCCTTCGCGCAGGCTGTCCGCCATTGCTTTAATGCGTTCCAATAGAGCATCCACCACACCGGTCCGGTCTTCCAGCCCGTAGGCGTCACAGAACAAACGGGCGCGGCGGGCCTGTTCACCAGTGGAACCGAAGTGTTCGGGGTTGGTCGGCGCGGTGACCGGCGCGAAGCGGTAAATGGCGTAACTGATATCCCACATTCGCGGGCCGGGACAGGTGTTATCAAAATCGATCACACCCGTCAGCCGGCCGCCTTCGAACAGGCAATTGTACGGAGCGAAGTCACCGTGGCAGATGACCTCCACCGGTTGGCGCGGGGGTGACTGCCACCCGTCCGTCCATTCGACGGCTACACCGATTGTGGCATCATGCAGACGGCGCAGCATCCGGGCTGCCTGCGTAAGCACGTCGTCTGTACGGAGTTCCCCGATCAGGGTTTCCGCGGCGGTTCCGGGCAGGAATGACAGCTTTTCACGCCCTTCTATGTCAAATCCCAGCGGCTCGGGCACTTCGGTGATTCCCTGCGACCGCAGGTGCGCCAATAGTTGGTGCACACGGGGCGTCCACGGACCGGCCGCGCGCCGTACGGTATCTCCCGCCCGGGTGACAGCCGTCATGGTGCCGCCGGTAAGGATTTGTTCTGATGATTTAGTCATGGATTGTAATTTTACATGCCAATCCAAAAAAAACAGTGTATAATCGACCAGTTATTGTGTGATGCGCTCTTTGGGTAACAAAAAGCAGTGTTTTGCGGGTTGTTTTTGTTGAGAATTTTCCGGCCGGAAGGCCGTCGACAGGATGCCCCGGATACTCAGGTAAAGCAAAGAGCATTCGGGACCGTCCAATGGTGAGAATTGGAATCGTCTATCGGCCGTCAGAGCGAACTCTGGCGCGTCGGGATGCCTGAAACAGCGCATCTCCCCGGGATCTTTATCGGGCCGCCCGCCATCGGGTCCGAGAGATCATAGTGCGTTCTGCTGCCGCGTCTTTTTGGACGTGTGTCCGCCACGCGTGTATAGCAGACAAAACAGGAGATTGTTTCATGGCTTTATCGTTTGAAGAACTCGGCTTACAGCCGCAATTTATTAAGGCTGTTCGCGAAATGGGGTTTGAATCCCCCACTCCCATCCAGGAAGCGGCTATCCCGGCGCTACTGGAAGGACGCTCGGTCATTGGCCAGGCGC
This sequence comes from Leptolinea sp. HRD-7, assembly GCA_024363285.1. Taxonomy (GTDB): domain Bacteria; phylum Chloroflexota; class Anaerolineae; order Anaerolineales; family Anaerolineaceae; genus Leptolinea. Next base: position 615,171 of record AP024710.1, read on the forward strand.
AGACCGGTACCGGCAAGACCGCCGCGTTCGTGCTGCCTCTGCTGCACAAAGTTGAATCCGGCAAGATGCGAGCCCCGCAGGCGTTGATCCTTGCCCCCACCCGTGAACTGGCCATCCAGGTGACGGACGCCGCCAGGCAGATGGCGCAGGAAACCCCGCTCCGCGTAATGACCGTCTACGGCGGCCAGGCTTACAGCATCCAGCTTCGCCAGATCGACCGCGGTGTTGATGTGGTGGTGGGTACCCCCGGCCGGATGCTCGACCTGATCAAAAAGAAATTGCTCGATCTGAGTCACGTGAAATATATGGTACTTGACGAAGCCGATGAAATGCTCGAAATGGGTTTCATCGAAGATGTTGAGACCATTTTCAAAGCCATCCCCGCAGAACGGCAGACCGCGCTGTTTTCCGCCACCCTGCCGGATGCCATCCGCAAACTGGCCGCCAAGTACATTGACGACCCGCTGCAGGTGTCTGTCATCACCGGTCAGCGTACCGTTGCCGAAACCACCCAGCAGTTCCTGCGGGTGCGTGATGAAAATAAGCAGGCTGTGCTGCTGCGCATCCTCGAAGCTGAAGAAGTGAAGAGCGCGCTGGTCTTCACCCGCACCAAAGCCCGTGCCCAGGAACTTTCTGACGAGCTCAACCGGTTGGGTTATCCCGCCGGCGCCCTGCACGGTGACCTGGACCAGAGCAAACGCGAATGGGTGATGGACCGCTTCCGCCGTAAAGTCATCAACCTGCTGGTAGCCACCGACGTGGCGGCTCGCGGTCTGGACATTGACGATGTGTCGCACGTGTTCAACTACGACATGCCCGAAGACACCGAAGATTACATCCACCGCATCGGCCGCACAGGCCGCGCCGGCAAAAAGGGCAACGCCATCACCTTCATCCACTCCCGCGAACGCGGACGTCTCTCCCAGATCGAAGGGTATGTCAAACAGAAGATCTCTGAATACACCCTGCCCACCCGTGATGAGATCCTGCAGAAACGTGACGAACGTTTCGCCGAGAAACTCACCAATGAAATGAGTGACGGCAAACTCAAACGCGAGACTGCCCTGGTGGCTAAGATGGTCGAATTCGGTTTTGACCCGATCGAGATCGCGGCCGCGGCCATTAAGATGGCCCGCTCCGGTGAAACCCCTGTTCCCTCGATGGACCTCACCGAGCCGGCGCCCATTTCCCGCAGCCAGACCGGCCGCGGTGACCGCCGCGACGGCTACGCCAGCCGTGATAACCGCGCCAGCCGCGGCAATGCGGATCGCGCCGGGAACAACGCCGGCGGTGGTTTCCGCACCGGCCGTCCGCGCAAAGCCCCGGAAGCCGGCATGGTACGCTTCCGCATGAACCTGGGCAACCAGCACGGCATCCGTCCCGGTGACGTGGTGGGCGCCATCGCCAGCGAAGTCGGCATTTCTGGCAAGTCCATTGGCGCGATCGATATCCAAACCGATTGCACCTTTGTGGATGTGGCCGAACAGCATGCCCGTCAGGTGCTGCAGAAGAGCGGCGGAAAGTATTCGCTGCGCGGCAAGACGGTTGTGTTGAAACTGGCGTAATAGGAATTTTGATATAACAATAAAGGCAGGTTCATACCCCTGCCTTTTATTTTTAACCCTGACTGTCTAAATCCCCGCGTTGCTCAGTGATTCCAGCAGACGGGCGATCAGCGCCGTCAATTTCGGGTGGGTCACCTCGAAATGCGTCAACGCGTCTTGCAGATTTCCGGTCTCAGGCTGAGTGCCGGATTGTTTCAGCAGCCGGTGGATATCAGTATCCAGACCGCGCAGCAATTCCACCCCTTTTTCATCCACCGCCTGCGTGTTCTTGATCTCATCCTTCAATTGCTGAAGAAGCCTGTCGAGTTCCTGGTTATTCATAACCGTCGTCTCCTTCCAATAATGTGAGATGAGCTTACCGGTACCACTTTCATTATTCCTCAAAATTGAAAAACATTCAATCGCGCGGCTTTCAAAATTAATAGAAAATTCATTCCATTTCCCTATTGACATAGAACACGAGTTCTTCTATACTATAGAAAATCCTTTTCAGAACAGGTATTCTACCCATGAACTCACTGTCAATCCCCACCCGTAATCAGATCCAACTGGTCGTCGCGCCGCATGCCGGGCGCGATATGATGCTGGCGCTGGCGTCACGCCTGGCCCCCGGTCACGTCGTACGGGTGCTGGATGGCGGCAACCAGTTCAACGCCTACACCGTCTCCCGCGAAATCCGCCGGCACACCGCGTCACTCAGCCAGGCGATGAACAACATCCGCCTCTCGCGCGGCTTCACCTGCTACCAGATGGTCGTGCTGCTGGCCGACACCCCCACCATTCCGGACCGGCCGGTGCTGGTGCTCGACCTGCTCTCCACGTTCTACGATGAAAGCGTTCCGCTGGCCGAAAGCCGGCGCCTGCTCGAAAACGCCATGGTACACCTCAAGCGGCTCAGCCGCTCCGCCCCGGTGATGGTCAGCGCGCGACCGCCATCCGCGCTGACCCCCGAGCGCCTGGTATTGCTGGACCTGCTGCGGGCTTCGTGCGCGCAGGTGATGTCCGTCGAAGCCCCCCGCCTGCAGCCCATTCCCGGCCTGATATAGAAGGAGTCACTGGCTATTATGGGACGCACCCTTCCCTCGATCACCCAGGAATTCCTGATGGAGCAGGAAGCGTTTATGCGCTTCCGCCGCGCCCTGCGCCGCTCCGATCAGATCGCCCTGGATGACCTGTTTGTCTCCGCCCAGAAGCACCTGGCCGCGGCGGCGTATGCCGCCCATGCCCTGCCGCTGGAAACCTTCATGCTGTCGATGCTGCTGGAAGAGCACAAAGAAGTGCAGCGCCTGCGCCGTCAGATGGATGAGATCACCGGGCAGCTGCCCGCCGGTGACGAGCGGATGCGGCTGGATGAAGCGACAGAGGGGGAGGAACCGGACATCGATGCATTGAATGATGGACCAGAGGTGATCGATGTTGACCCGTTCTGACATGTCCCGTGCCGATTCGCGCCGCCGCCATCCCCTCCCAGACCGGGAGGGGATTTTGTCCCCCGGAAGCGGACGCACCCGTTTTGAATATGCCTTTTTAGACCGTGACCCGATCCGGCATTGCGTAGGGGCGGACGGCCGTCCGCCCCTACAGACGAGGGTGCACCCACGGCTCCGTAGGGGCATAGCAGGCGGGAATTATCTGCGGATGGAAAACCGTCACCCCGCCGCCTGCTTTGCCCGCCGACCGGAGTTGAAACCGTTTCAATCCACAGGCGGGTTGCTCGTCGTATGGCACAGAATCGTTCGCGACGGGTACAACCCTCCCCAACCCCTCCCTCTTAGGGAGGGCAAAAACCGCCCCATTGTTTCCGCCTGGATGCTACGCTCCTACCGGAATAACGGATGGCAGTGCATTTTCATCCCCCGTCACCGTAGGGGCATAGCAGGCGGGAATCATCTACGGATGGAAAACCGTCACCCCGCCGCCTGCTTTGCCCACCGGCCGGAGTTGAAACCGTTTCAATCCACAGGCGGGTTGCTCGTCGTATGGCACAGAATCGTTCGTGACGGGTACAACCCTCCCCAACCCCTCCCTCTTAGGGAGGGCAAAAACCGCCCCGTTGTTTCCGCCCGGATGCTTGGCCCCTACCGGAATAACGGATGGCATTGCTTTTTCATCCCCCGTCACCGTAGGGGCATAGCAGGCGGGAATCATCTACGGATGGAAAATCGTCACCCCGCCGCCTGCTTTGCCCGCCGGCCGGAATGGGAATCATCTCTACCCGAAAGACTCTTCCATAATGGTGCCGCGGGCCAAGCATCCGGAAATCATATCCGTTTGCTGCCAATTGTTTCCGCCTGGATGCTACGCTCCTACCGGATCATTGGATCAGGAACAGGTAAATAAACCCATGCACGGCTGGTTCCTTGACCTTTACGTTCACGAAGATGACGGCCTGATCGTGTGGGTGATGATGGACAGCGGCGAGCGCCTGCGGCTGCGGTACACCTTTCCGCTCACCTTCTACGCGCACGGCACCCGGAAGCAATTGCACGAACTGGGGCTGTGGCTCAAAAAAGAGGCGCCCGGGGCGAAGCTATCGCGCGCTGAACGGCGTGATCTGTTCGTCTCCGAACCGCTCAGCCTGCTGGCCATCGAGGTGCAAAACCCGGCTCACCAGCCGCGTCTTTTCCATGAAGTTTCACAGGCATTTCCCGAACTGACGTATTATGACGCGGATGTGGAGATCGGCCTGCGCTTCGCCGCCCGGACCGGCGCCTTCCCCACCGCCTACTGCGCCATAGAGTACGCAGGCGATACGCTCCTCAGTCTGCGCGCTCTCGACAGTCCCTGGGACCTCGACCCCCAGCCCTGCCCGCTGCGTGTTATGGAACTGGAACCCGACAGCGACCCCAACCATTCCGCGCCTACCGGCATCAACGTGGTTTTTGACCGGCACGTCTATCACATGCCGCTCGAACCAGCCCGCGCGCTGCTCATCAACCTCAACGCTTTACTGCAAAAGTTTGACCCCGACCTGCTGCTTACCTCGTGGGGCGATACCTGGCTGCTGCCCCGCCTGCTGGAACTTTCCGAAAAGCTGGGCATGCCGCTGCCGCTCAACCGCGAGGCCGGGCCCGATGTGCTGCGCAAGGCTTCGCGCACCTATTTTTCGTACGGGATGATCATCTACCGCGGCGAACAGGTTCATCTGTACGGCCGGATTCACATTGACCGCACCAATGCCATGCTCTACGGCGATTACGGGCTGGAAGGCGTGCTCGAGGTGGGGCGCGTCACCGGACTGCCGCTGCAAATCGCCGCGCGCGTCTCACCCGGAACCGGCATCTCATCCATGCAGATCCTCACCGCCCTGCGGACCAATGTGCTCGTCCCCTGGCATAAGCAGCAGGCGGAACGTGAAAAGACCGCGCTGGACCTGCTGAACTTCGACCAGGGCGGCCTGGTCTACCAGCCGCTCATCGGCCTGCATCGCGACGTGGGCGAGATCGACTTTGTCTCCATGTACCCGAGCATCATGGTGCGCTGCAACATCTCCCCTGAATGCACCCCCAACGGGCTGAATGACCCGCCCAACAACGAACCCGGGCTTATCCCGCAGACGCTGGCGCCGCTGCTCAAAAAACGCATCGCCATCAAGCACCGTCTGGTGGAAACCCCGCCGTGGGACCCGCGCGTTAAACGAGACAAAGCCTGCTCACTGGCGCACAAGTGGCTGCTGGTCACCTGTTTCGGCTACCTGGGCTACAAGAACGCGCGCTTCGGGCGCATTGAGTCGCATGAGGCCGTCACCTCCAACGGGCGCGAGGCGCTGCTGCGCGCCAAAGAAGCCGCTGAGGATGCCGGCTTCAACATCCTGCAAATGTACGTTGACGGCCTGTGGGTGCAGAAGCCCGGCGCCACCAGCCCGCGCGATTATGACGCCGTGCTTGATGAGATCGCGCGGCGCACCGGGCTTTCGATCGCGCTGGATGGCATCTACCGCTGGGTGGCTTTCCTGCCGGCACGGCGTGACAGGCGCATGCCGGTGCCCAACCGCTACTTCGGCGTGTTCCAGGACGGCAGCATCAAGATACGCGGCATCGAAGCCCGCCGTCACGACACCCCGCGTTTCATCTCGGATACCCAGATGGAAGTGCTCGAATGGCTGGCACAGGCCCCCAGCGTAGACGAACTGCCGCAGTACATACCTGGCGCGATCGAACTGCTGCGCCGCCGGCTGCATGCCCTGCGCGGCAGCCGGGTTCCGTTAGACCAACTGGTGCTCGGCCAGCGCCTGAGCCGCGAGCTGGACCTGTACGTCACCCCGTCACCGGCGGCCAGGGCCGCGCTGCAGTTACGGCAGATCGGCAAGAATCTCGGCCCGGGGCAGAAGGTGCGTTACCTGCTGGTGCGCAGCGAAGATGGCGTCCACGCGTGGGACCTGCCCGAGAAACCCGACCCGCGCCTGATCGATTATGCCGCCTACCGGGTGCTGTACCTGCGCGCGGTGCGCACCATCCTGCAGCCGTTTGGCATCCAACCCGAAGACGTGGCGGACATACTGGACAGGGCCGCCACCCAGCCCGAGCTTGACCTGCGCGTGCATGTGGAAACACACATCCCCAACTTTATGCAAAGGGAACCGGTCGGAGGGACCATTTTTGACCGCCGTCAGAAGCAGTCCGGTTATTCCTTCCATCTATAACAGGCATTGCCTGAAATCATCCAATTCTGAAGGGAAGAAATCCATGAACACCACATTTATTTCCATTGCCATTGGAACTGCCGCGGGGCTGCTTGACATACTGCCCATGATCCTGCAAAAGCAAGAGAAGAGCGCCATCATTTCGGCGTTCCTGCAATATTTCTTTGTGTCAATCATCATTGTCAACATCAATCTGTTCGGACTTCCCTGGTGGCTGCAGGGCGGTTTGATCGCCCTGGCTATGGCGCTGCCGGTGGTAGTCATCGTGGCGGAAAAAGACAAGAAAGCTGTGCCCATTATCTGTGGAACCGCCGTAGTGCTGGGCACTCTGATCAGCCTGGCAGGACAGGTGTTACTGTAGCCTTTAAATATCAGTACCTGCGATACGCAGGCAGGTGGAAAGTTCAATCCCATCCCAATCATACATCACGTGGCTATCCCCGGTCTTTCAGTTAATCACAACTTTGAGCCGGGGATAGTCTTTAACGAGTAACTGTGCGAATCCGTCAACCTCGCGCATCGAATTGTCCGTCGAAATTGCGATCATGTATAACCAATTTGGCGATCCCGCATGGTCTTTATAATTTTGATAGTTGAAATTGTCATCAAAATAGTTAAAATAAAGGTGAACTTTTTTTATTACTTTTATAAACTTCTAAAAAAAGTGATTAATGTCATGCTCTTATATGACATTAACGCCTATTGACTTTCAAATAAAATGCGCTATGATATTGGTAATTAGTTTGGATGGCATACAAACTAATTGTTAGCTCCAACACAGTATCCATATTATTTTTTCTGGCAACCAAATATTCTCCCGCTTTGGTGAAATGCACCCTTACATTTCGTTCCGCATTAACTCCAGCTTCTCGCCGAATGTCTGGATTTTTTAGCCTGTAAGGGACAATCTTTTATCAACGTGTCATGCGTTTTAACCAGAACGGAAGATGGTTGCCGGGAATCATTTTGGAAGGAGGAGAAGAAGAGAAAAGCCTTAGACTGTAGCACACGTAATCGCATTGAAAGATCTTTCTAACTTCTTGAAAGGGCAAAAAAAGAAATGTCCAAGTCATATCGCTCCATTTTTGCAGTTTTGTCGTTACTTGTCATTGCCAGCATGCTGGCCGCCTGTGGTGGAACCCCCACCCCCACCGCTGCTCCTGCCGCCGCTGAACCTGCCGCTGCCGAACCGACCAAAGCAGAAGCCGCTGCTCCTGCCGCCGCTGAAGGCAAAGTGAAAATTGGTCTGTCCTTCTCAGATTTCGCTACCGAACGCTGGAAGAACGAAGACGCCCTGCTCCACAAACTGTTGGAAGCCAAGGGTTACGAAGTTATCACCTCCGAAGCCAACCACGATACCAAACTGCAGAATGACCAGATCGACAACATGGTCTCCCAGGGTATCAAAGGCTTGATCGTCATCGCTGAAGACGGCGACTCCGCCGCCACCGCTGTTGACAAAGCCGCCGATGCCGGTGTCAAAGTCCTCGCGTATGACCGCCTGGTCAAGTCCCCCAAGATCGCTGCTTACCTGTCCTTCAACAACATCGCTGTTGGTAATGGCCAGGCCGATGGTGTCTTGAAAGCCCTCGATATCGAAGGCGGCAAGTGGACCAAAGAAAATCCTGCCAAAGTCGTTCTCCTCGGCGGTTCCCCCACCGATAACAACGCTATCCTGTTCCGCAAAGGCCAGACCGACGTCCTGCAGAAATACATCGACTCCGGCGTTATCAAGATCGTTGCCGACCAGTGGGTTGACAACTGGGATCCCGCCAACGCCCAGAAACTGATGGAAAACATCATCACCGCCCAGGAAGGCAAGATCGACGCTGTCGTCGCCTCCAATGACGGTACCGCCCTCGGCGCCCTCCAGGCCCTCAAAGCCCAGAAACTCGTCGTTCCCATCTCCGGCCAGGATGCCACCGCTGACGGCTGCAACTCCATCGTCAAAGGCGAACTGACTGTCACCATCTACAAAGACATCCGCAAACTGTCTCCTATGGCTGCTGATGCCATCGATGCCCTGCTGAACGGCAAAGCCATCGAAGGTCTGAAGAACTACACCATGGCCGAACTGACCAACGTTGCCGACGCCAAGGGCGAAGTTCCTTGTATCTTCCTCCCCGTCGTCCAGGTCACCAAAGACAATGTCTTCGATGAAATCGTGAAGAGCGGTTTCCAGTCTTACGACGATGTCTATCGCGACATCCCCGAAGCTGACCGCCCCGCCAAACCGGGTGCCGAAGCGGCTGCCGCTCCTGCCAAATCTGGCGAAAAAATCAAGATCGGTCTGTCCTTCTCAGATTTCGCTACCGAACGCTGGAAGAACGAAGACGCCCTGCTCCACAAACTGTTGGAAGCCAAGGGTTACGAAGTTATCACCTCCGAAGCCAACCACGATACCAAACTGCAGAATGACCAGATCGACAACATGGTCTCCCAGGGTATCAAAGGCTTGATCGTCATCGCTGAAGACGGCGACTCCGCCGCCACCGCTGTTGACAATGCCGCCAAAGCCGGTGTCAAAGTCCTCGCGTATGACCGCCTGGTCAAATCCCCCAACATCGCTGCCTACCTGTCCTTCAACAACATCGCTGTTGGTAATGGCCAGGCCGATGGTGTCTTGAAAGCCCTCGATATCGAAGGCGGCAAGTGGACCAAAGAAAATCCTGCCAAAGTCGTTCTCCTCGGCGGTTCCCCCACCGATAACAACGCTATCCTGTTCCGCAAAGGCCAGACCGACGTCCTGCAGAAATACATCGACTCCGGCGTTATCAAAATCGTTGCCGACCAGTGGGTTGACAACTGGGATCCCGCCAACGCCCAGAAACTGATGGAAAACATCATCACCGCCCAGGAAGGCAAGATCGACGCTGTCGTCGCCTCCAATGACGGTACCGCCCTCGGCGCCCTCCAGGCCCTCAAAGCCCAGAAACTCGTCGTTCCGATCTCCGGCCAGGATGCCACCGCTGACGGCTGCAACTCCATCGTCAAAGGCGAACTGACTGTCACCATCTACAAAGACATCCGCAAACTGTCTCCTATGGCTGCTGATGCCATCGATGCCCTGATCAACGGTAAAACCATCGAAGGTCTGAAGAACTACACCATGGCCGAACTGACCAACGTTGCTGACGCCAAGGGCGAAGTTCCTTGTATCTTCCTCCCCGTCGTCCAGGTCACCAAAGACAATGTCTTCGATGAAATCGTGAAGAGCGGTTTCCAGTCTTACGACGATGTCTATCGCGACATCCCCGAAGCTGACCGCCCCGCCAAACCGTAGAGCAAGATTTTTCCTTCATTTCAGTCGGCTCCCCGGGTTTCGGGGAGCCGACGAATAAATGTAAAAGTAACTGCAATGTAGAAACGCAATTTTGTTATAGAGGAGCAGGCTGTGAGTGAAGATATTATCCTCGACGTTCAAAATGTAACAAAGCAATTCCCCGGGATCACTGCCCTTAGCAACGTCTCCATTCCGTTCAAACGAGGCGAAATCCACGGCCTTTGCGGTGAAAATGGCGCGGGAAAATCCACATTAATGAAAATCCTCGCCGGTGTGTATCCTTATGGTACATATGAAGGTGTGGTCCTTTATGAAGGTCAGGAATTGAGACTGACCAGTAACTCAATTAAAGAAGCCCGTACTGAAGGTATTGCCATTGTGTATCAGGAATTAACACTGGTTCCAGATATGACAGTTGGCGAAAATATTTTCCTGGGCAAAGAAATCACAGAAAATGGCGTTATCAACTGGGATAAAACCTACGCGGAATGCCGAAAAATTCTTGAACACTACAAACTGGATGTCAACCCACACGATGTTGTTAAACATCTGGGTGTTGGCAAAATGCAGATGGTTGAAATCGCCAAAGCTCTGTCAGAAAATGCCAAAGTGCTTATTCTTGACGAACCGACCAGTGCGTTAACCGAAGCTGAAATTGACAAATTGATGGAAATCCTCGAATCGCTGCAGGAGAAGGGGATCACATGTATATATATCTCCCATAAACTGGAAGAATTCTTCCGGATCACCGATTCGATCACCATTTTACGCGATGGGAAACATGTCATTACGGCTCCCACCAAAGAGCTGAGCCTGGAAAAATTGGTCAGTTATATGGTCGGCCGTGAAATGAAAGAACGCTTCCCGCACAGTACCCGAAAACCGAACGGGGTTCTTTTTGAAGTCAAAGACCTGCATGCTGTTGATCCGGAAGAACCATCCCGCGAGATATTGAAAGGCGTAGATTTCGAGCTCAGGAAAGGCGAAATCCTCGGAATTGCTGGACTGATGGGTTCCGGTCGGACTGAACTCGTCACCACAATATTTGGCGAGATGGGAAAAATCACCAAAGGGCAGATGATCCTCGAAGGTAAAGAGATCAAGATATCGAGCGCGAAAGACGCTCTGGAAAAAGGCATCAGTCTGGTTCCGGAAGACCGTAAAAAACAGGGTCTGGTTCTTATGCAGACCATTTTGAACAATCTTTCCCTCCCGAACTTGTATACCTTCTCGAAACCCTGGCGGATCAACAAGAACCAGGAATTGAAATCCAGCCTTCAGCAGGTAAAAAATCTGGCCATCAAGATCAGTAGCATTGACAACCCGGTTGATTCCCTCTCGGGCGGTAATCAACAAAAGGTTGTTATTGGAAAATGGCTGATGACCATTCCCAAGATCCTCATCATGGACGATCCGACTCGCGGTGTGGATGTAGGCGCCAAGTATGAGATTTACAAATTGATGAATGAGCTGGCAGAAAAAGGCGTTTCCATTATTATGATCTCCTCCGAGTTGGAAGAAGTTCTTGGTATGAGTGATCGGGTAATGGTTATGCATGAAGGCCGTTCCAATGGTACGTTGAATATCGCTGAGGCAACTCAGGAAAAGATCATGGCGCTTGCCACCGGCATCGCTTAAAAGAAACAAAATCTCCATTCATAAGGTGTCGATATGGAATCAACTCTCGCATCAAGCAAAGGTACTACAAACGCAGTCGGCAAATGGTTCCGCCGTAACCTGCAAACATCCATGATCATTATCCTGATGATTGTGATCTGGATATTCTTCTCCTTCCTTACGAAAGGCGCGTTCATTAAAGCGCAAAACGTCTCCAATCTTTTCCGCCAGATGACGGTAACGTCCATTCTCGCGGTGGGTATGGTTCTGGTGATCGTCACCGGTGGTATCGACCTTGCTGTCGGTAAATTCGCCGGTTTTGTTTCGGTCATTGTGGCCTATCTGCAGGCTTTCGTCTGGTACAAACTGATCCCTGACCAACCCTTCCTGGCTGCGACGCTGTCAGTCATCGCCGGTCTGGCTGTGGGTATTCTGGTGGGTATGCTCGAAGGGTACATTATTTCATACCTGGGTGTTCCGGCATTCATCACTACGCTGGGCTTCCAATGGATCTGGAACGGTGCCATCCTTCTGGTGACAGGCGGAAGAACCATACCGGCCAACCAGCCGTTCTTCTCCTACATCGCTCAGGGCTATCTTCCTCCCTGGTTAGGTTGGGCTGTAGCGGGTATCAGTGTGTTGGGTATTTTCTACACGATGTTTAATTCCCGCATCCAAAAACGCCGTTATGGGTTTAGCACCAATAAATTGAGCCTGGATCTGGCAAGAGCCATCGCATTATCACTGGTCATCATTATCTATGTTTTCATGGTCAATAGATATAACGGTGTTCAGGTTCCTGTTCTGATCATGGTCATTGTGGGTTTCGTAATGGCTTACCTTGGCACAAATACACCATTTGGCCGCCATGCGTACGCTCTGGGTGGCAATATGGAAGCTGCACGTCTTTCTGGTATCAATATCAAAAAGAACGTATTCCTCATTTTTGTGTTGATGGGCCTGTTGTGCGGTGTCGCCGGTATTGTGCTGGCTTCTTATGTAGGTTACGGAACAATCTCAGCCGGGCAAGGGTACGAGTTGGATGCCATCGCCAGTTGTATTTTGGGCGGTACATCTCCTCTGGGTGGCAGCGGTACTGTTTTTGGTGCCTTGATCGGTTCTTTGATCATGGCCAGTCTTACTAACGGTCTGCAGTTGCTGAATGTTACCCCGGCCTGGCAATATATGGTTAAAGGCGCGATCCTTGTGGGTGCCGTTTACATTGACGTGTACTTCAAGAAGAACCGGTAATACTAAACTCTCTTCCAAACCGAGTTTTGCATGGTAACAACCGCTGATCAAAATCTGGTTCGCAAATTTAATACGGCTGTCGTGCTGAACACCATCCGCCACCACGCCCCCCTTTCCCGTGCTGAAGTGGCGAAGCATACCGGGCTCAACCGTTCCACAGTATCACAGATCATCAACACATTGTTGGACCGGAAGCTGGTACAGGAGACCATCCTGCAGTCAGACAGAGTAGGCCGCCCCGGGTTGCTTTTAGAATTGAACCCGGCCGGTGGTTTTGCCATCGGATTGGAAATCGGCGTGAACTACATCACCCTTGTAATGACCGATTTTCTCGCCAATGTTCTATGGCGAGAAAGACGGAAACTTGAAGTAAATATCAACATCGACCAGATCCTGGAAACCGCATACAAAATGACCGAAGCCGCGATCCAGAAGGGGCACGCGCTCAATCTTACGCCGTTAGGCATCGGATTGGGTGTTCCAGGACTGGTCGATCTCCAACATGGAGAGTTGAAATTTGCCCCCAATCTGGGATGGACCAACATTCCAATTTCTTCTCTATGGTCACAGCATTTCAATCTGCCTATCTTTGTAGATAATGAAGCGAAAGCCGCCGCGCTGGGCGAATACTATTTCGGAGCCGCCCGTGGAGAACAGAATTTTATTTTTCTCACCGGCGGCGTAGGGCTTGGTGCCGGAATTATGATCGATGGTCATTTATTCCGCGGCAGCCATGGCTTTGCTTCAGAAGTCGGACATATGATCATGGACCCGAATGGAGAGCAATGTGGCTGCGGAAAATTTGGATGTTGGGAAACCCAGGTCAGCCCACGAGCGGTAATTCGCCGCTTTCGCGAATCTTTGCGTCAGGGACTGCCCAGCATGGTGATGGAATCGGCCGACAATGACCTTGATAACATTATGTTTGAAACCATCGCAAATGCCGCCCGGCAGGGAGATCATGCCGCAACTGCCGCAATCCAGGAAGTAGGTGAACATTTAGGATTTGGGATCGCAAATCTTGTAAACGTTTTCAATCCTGATCTCGTGATTCTGGGCGGTGAATTAAACTACGCGGGCGACCTGTTATTACCAGTTGTACGCAAAATTGTGAATAACAATGCATTAGAGCTGGAATGCCAGAATCTGATCATTGCCGCATCCGCACACGGACAAGACGCCTGTGTGATGGGCGCCATCGCCCTTGTGTTGGATGATATTCTACACGAACCAAATTTTAATTAATGGAGAGGATACCCATGTCATTCGATTTAACACCCAAACCGGAACATAAATTTACCTTCGGCCTCTGGACCGTTGGCAGTACAGGTACTGACCAGTTTGCCACTACCTTCCCCATTCGTGCGGGAAAATCACCGGCTGATATCGTTCGTCTGCTGGGCGAAGTTGGCGCGTATGGCGTCAACTTTCATGATAACGACCTGATCCCTCTTGATGCCACTCCCGCCGAAACGGAAGCCATCAAGAAAGATTTCAGAGCCGCATTGAAAGAAACCGGTCTGGTTGTTCCCATGGCTACCACGAACCTTTTCAGTTCTCAGATCTTTAAAGACGGCGCCTTCACATCCAACGATCCTAAAGTTCGCGCGTATGCCCTTCAAAAAGCCATGCGCGGTATGGACCTCGGTGCAGAATTTGGCGCGAAAGTGTACGTCTTCTGGGGCGGCCGCGAAGGCGCCGAAACAGACGTAGCCAAGGATCCTTTGGAAGGCCTCAAGCACTTCCGAGAAGCCCTGAACTTCCTGTGTGAATACAACAACAGCCAGGGTTATGGGTACAAGTTCGCTCTTGAAGCCAAACCCAACGAACCCCGTGGTGATATCTACCTGCCTACCACCGGCGCAATGCTCGGTTTCATCGAAACCCTTGACCACCCGGAAATGGTTGGTGTGAACCCCGAAATGGCTCATGAACACATGGCTGGGCTGAACTTCATGCACGCTGTGGCTCAGGCCTGGGATGCCGGAAAACTCTTCCACATCGATCTGAATGACCAGAATTACGCCCGCTTCGATCAGGACTGGCGGTTTGGTCAGCAGAGCTGGAAACAGTCCTTCTTCCTTGTCAAATTCCTGGAAGATGTTGGTTACACCGGCAGCCGTCATTTCGATGCGCACGCTTTCCGCACTGAAGACTACGAAGGAGTTAAAGAATTCGCCCGCGGTTGCATGCGCACTTATCTGATCTTCAAAGAAAAAGCCCGCCAGTTCAACGAAGATAAAGAATTGCAGGCGCTTATCGCCGAATCGAAAGCCGAAGATAAATCTATGGAAAAATTCTCCGGTAAATTCTCCGCTGAAAAAGCCGCCGAATTGAAAGCCTTCACCTTCGACCGTAACGCGATAGCTTCACGCGGTTTGCGGTACGAAAAAATGGATCAGATGTTGACCGATCTGATGATGGGTCTGCGTTAATCCATGTATAAGGAGGAAACGCTAAATCGTTTCCTTAACATAGACATTGGTCTGGAATTACTACCTTTGTCTATCTACTTAGAAACCACCCCTTGAACAACAGGTGGTCCGACCAAACAGGGTGTCTGCAAAGACACTCTGTTTGGTTTAATTCAGAAGTTGGTTACCCCAATGAATGTGCCGGATCATCGAGAATAATTTCAACTGCTTCATGGATAAAATCACACAAGCGTTGATGATTGTCGGAGTGCATATCCTGAAGATAGTATTCATATCGGCTAATGTTATTCATCAAATCGGAGCAAATCGATTCGTCTACCAAACCCAAAAAGGCCACTCCAACAGCGAAACCAAAAAAAGTGGTCAATCCCATATAACCGGGCACTCCGATATAAGCTAATTGGTGTAGTAAGGCGTTCAATTTGTTTGTCATTGGAAGTTGAGAAAGTGTGATCAGTAAAATGGCTACATTCCGAGTTATATGCACCAGTGGAAATGTAGTATTTTGATACATGCCCATCAGGGTAGTTGCGAGTTCTTTATTTGTTTCTTTATCTTTTTTTCGAAGGGTAGCAAGGATCGAATCTTTTTCCTGGCGCCAGAGTTCCAACTCAGAGGGGACGACAGCCAGGCGTTGTGTTTGCTCAAATGCCTGACGGGTAGGATAGAAAAGGACAGAAGGTCTGCCGGGTCCTTTTTGACGTCCGGTTGTCACAAATTCAGCTTTCACATACCCATTCATTTCGAGCAATCGTAACATTTCATACACCGATACATTGCCAATTTTTAATCGATCAGCCACAAATTTATAATGAATGGGTTGATTCATTTCACGGTATAGATCAAGGAATTGAATCAAGAATTGCTGCTGGCGCCTTGTAAGTTTTTTCTCCATACTGATAATGATCATCTTTCGCAGATTAATTACCCTCTTGAATACCATTATACAAATTTTTCAATGGTACTATAAAGTATCATGTCATCATTTTTAATAAAAACCTTGTGCATCTGGTATAGTTTTTTCTCCTTGTTTCTATTTATCTTATATGGGGTTGATAAGGCACAGGCAAAAATCAATGGCCGCCGGATACCGGAAAAAACCTTGCATATTTTCTCCATTGCCGGCGGTTTCTTAGGCGGGTTAATGGGAATGCGAATTTTTCACCACAAAACACGTAAACCGATTTTTTTATTAATAATAGCGATCAGTTTCATTATTCACATTACTTTTCTTTCTGTTCTCGTCTCAACATTGGCTCATAATTGATGGTTTTTTCACCCACAATGTCATTCCTACTAAATGCTACCGTTTTCTCAGACGGCCTAATTGTCTTTTATGTGATTTTTTAATCCGACTCAAGAAATAATTACCAATCTTTAACACCATCATAAAACCATTTTAAGACCGGCTGGTTATACTGCTTTTTATATGAAAAAAATTATCGTTAGTGAAATGGATGGTGATACAAGGCTTTCGCATATTACTCTGGCGAAATTGCCTTATTCAAACAATACAGTCAAATTCTCATCGAACCTGCAAGAAACTACACAGCTATTTAAACAATATCCCTCTCTGCCCGGCGTGATTGTATTGAATGGTGAAGAATGCATCGGGATGATCACTCGTGAGAAGTGTTTTGAAACACTGGGCCGGCCATTTGGTGTGGAACTGTATCTCAAACGCCCGCTAAACGAATTTATTAAGTCTGTCAATATAAACGCATTAATCTTGCCCGAAAAAACTCCCATTCGTGAAGCAGTGAATATGGCATTGATCCGCGAACCAGCCAATTTATATGACCCCATTGTTGTAGCGTTATCACGAAAGAAAGAATACAGACTGATTGATATGCGCACGTTATTAAAAGCACAGAGTGACATGCTTTCGAACCTGGTAGTGGAAGTTGAAAGATTATCCATTCTTGATCCGTTGACAGGGCTCTTAAATCGTAGAGGGTTCTTTTCACAGGCACAAAAGTGTGTGGAACAAGCGCGCAGTGAACAATCAGAAATCGCTGTATTGTTGGTAGATATTGATCACTTCAAGAGCGTCAACGATATCTACGGGCATCAAATCGGGGATATCGTCTTACAGAGTGTTGCTGTTGAATTCATGCGAACGATACGTGAAACAGACATAACCGGCCGATATGGCGGAGAAGAATTTATAGGCATCCTCTCAAATGTTTCCGAGGAAGAAGCGTTATCAATAGCCGAACGGTTCCGGAGCAGAGTTGAATCGCTCATCATTCAAACAGATTATTACAACATTTCGGTATCTGTAAGTATCGGCGTTTGCCATATCAATTCAAAAGCTGCCGGAATAGAAAGCCTCTTTTCGAGAGCTGACAAAGCATTGTACGAAGCCAAAGTTAGCGGCCGGAACAGAGTAGTTATCTGGAAGAATTCTTCTCCATACTCCCACCAGTGCCCAGCTCCCTCATTGCGGCCAGATGTACCGGATTCAACTTTAGAAAATGCCGTGAATGTTTATGATGACACCGTAGAAAGTTGGGTCAGGGCATTGGAAATGCGTGATTATGAAACAAAAGGACACACGGAGCGGGTGGTTACACTTTCAGTTCGTATGGCGGACCTATTAGGTCTGACTCACGAACAATGTGAAGATATTCGCCGTGGTGCTCTTTTGCATGATATTGGAAAAATTGCAATCCCGGATTCCATATTGTTTAAACCCGGAAAACTTGACCCTCATGAATGGGACATTATGAAACAGCATCCGGTATATGCGTACGATTTTATTGCACCAATAAAAATGCTATCGCGGTTGTTGGATATCCCGTATTGTCACCATGAGCATTGGGATGGTTCGGGGTATCCGCGCGGAATTTCTGGCACGAACATTCCACTAGCAGCCAGAATATTCACATTAGTGGATGTCTGGGATGCGCTGACTTCTGACCGCTGTTACCGTCCTGCCTGGCCTAAGAAGAAAGCTCTTGAATATATTCAAGACCAAAGTGGGAAAATGTTTGATCCCAATCTGGTACCAATTTTTCTTAGCGTCATTCAACAAGAAGCGTCATGTGGTGGATCCAACTTATTTCATAAAAAATCCGCCAAATTTATGGAATGCAGCCTGTAAAATTGATTTATTCCCAATTCCAACTATTCATTTCAGGTAAAAAGCGATAAGCGGTTAAATCTAATTGGATGGGGGTGACTGATACAAATCCGTTTTTTAGCGCCTCAGCGTCATTTCCCGGTTCCGCCTGTGCAGTAGGCACATCACCTATTGCCCAGTAGTACGGTTTGCCGCGGGGATCGACTCGTTTGTCCAATCGGTCATGATATTCACGGTTTCCCTGCCGGGTTATTCGTATTCCTTTAATCATTTCTTCCGCAATATAGGGAACGTTGACATTTAACAGCAGTCCCCTGGGTAAACCGGTTCTCATCATTGTGCGTGCAATCTTAAGGGCAACATTAGCCGCAGCCGAGTAATCGACCAAACCCAGATGATTATCCGGTGAATCAACAGATACTGCCACGGCTGGTAGTCCCCCGATCACAGCTTCCATCGCAGCCGTCACTGTGCCGGAGTAGGTTACATCGTCACCAATGTTGGCGTATGGATTAATGCCGGAAACAACAAGGTCCACAGGCTTTGAAAGAAAGCCGCACAGGGCAAGAGCCACACAATCAGAAGGCGCGCCGTCGCATGCCCATGCCGTTGTTTCATCCGCCAGAATGACCTCTCGAACACGTAAAGGTCTATCAAGGGTTCGAACATGACCGGATGCAGACCAGTTCCTGTCGGGAGCCAGAATACTGACTTCACCCAATGACCGCATCGCAGTTGCCAGTGCCAGTAACCCGGGAGCTACAACACCATCGTCGTTTGTTACAACAATATGCATTTTCTTTCCTCTCTTCATACATACTAGGGTAGAAGGATTAATCTTTTGTTCAGAGTGTGTTTGTAGCAGGTTATTAAATTGTTAAAATTCATATCCAGATAAAATAGAATGCCAGGTTAGATTGCTGTATTGACGAAAAAAAACTGAGTGGTATAACTACGCCGACAATCGTATTCGGTCATTTTCATTTTTATTACCGGTAGAACGCAATCGTTCATGATTTATTTCGGATTTCTCATACATATGGAAATCCAGACCTTTTTGCCTGGGCATCCATTATCAGTTGATCATAAATATAGGAGAAGTGTTTTATGGATAAAGAAGCTGTTGAAAAACCAACCATCAATCGTGCCAAATTTGCAACAAGTTTAGGCGTACTGGCTGCCACTCTAGGTTCGGCCGTTGGTTTGGGTAACATCTGGAAGTTCCCTTACCTTGCCGGTAGCAATGGGGGCGCCGCTTTTTTGCTGGTTTATATCGTTTGCATGCTGCTAATCGGTATTCCGGTTATGGTTACTGAGCTTACACTCGGGCGTGTTGCCCGCAGTAACGCCATTGCCACTATGCAAAAACTGGCACCCAAAGGTCAACCATGGTGGTTGATAGGGGCCGCAGGAGTGTTGTCGGCTTTCTTGATCATGGCTTTCTATTCTGAGGTGGCCGCCTGGGTATTCGCCTATATTATCAAAGCCATTCAGGGAGGGATTCTTTCAACCGATCCCGAGGTGACTAAGTCCGCGTTTAACGGCCTTGTAACAGATCCAACCCAGTCATTGATCTGGCAGTGGATTGATCTGGCCATAGTAGGGTTTATCATTCTTCTTGGTGTTAATAAAGGTATTGAAGGTGCCACAAAAAAATTGATGCCAATCTTGCTTATCCTGTTGATCGTGGTTGGCATCCGCAGCATAACGCTACCCGGCGCCGGTGAAGGTCTGGCGTTTCTGTTTCAACCCGATTTTGGCAAATTAACCGCCGCCAGCTTCCTCATTGCTATGGGGCTGGCATTCTTCAAGTTGTCTGTTGGTATGGGCACCATGATTACCTATGGCAGTTATTTCCGTGACGATCAGGATATTCCCGGAACCGCTTTCCGCGTGGCATTCTCAGACCTGGCTGTCTCGCTTCTTGCCGGCATCGCCATTTTTCCAGCCGTGTTTGCTTTCGGATATGAACCCAATGCCGGTCCGTCACTGTTGTTCCTGACCATTCCCTCTGTGTTTGCCTCAATGCCTCTTGGGAACGTCTTTATGGTCATCTTCTTCATTCTGACGTTCATAGCTTCAATCGGCGCGCAAATTTCGCTTGTAGAGGTTCCTGTAGCCTTCCTGGAGGAAAAATTCCATCTATCGCGCAAGGTGGCGTCTATTTCCACTGTTGTGGCTATTGCCGTGTTCGGCGCCCTTGCCGCACTCTCGAACAGTCTGCTGGCAGATGTGAAATTGTTAGGCATGACCTTCTTTGACCTGTTCGATTACACCACATCCAATATTTTGCTGCCCCTCGGCGGCCTGTTCATCGCTATCTTCATCAGTTGGGTATGGGGAAAGAAGAAAATCACAGCCGCGCTGACCAATGACGGAAAACTGGCCAACACGTGGATCGTGAATGTCTTATATGGCACTCTTCTCGTTGTAACACCGATCCTGGTCACTATTGTTTTATTGAATGGTTTGAAGATCATTCAGTAGCCTGCAAATTGATGCGAGGACAAGGAGGAGACTCTTTTTTTAGTCTCCTCCTTCTTTATTATTTGTCGTACCTGTTCCAGAACAGCCAGAGCCTAAACAAGTGAAAAAATGGTCATTGTCAAGAATTGTAATGCTGAATACACCCCGTATTGCATAGCGGATTGCTTTATACATTTGTCTTTCCGAAGGTGATTTCGCTTACAGAGAAGAAGTCTGCATTTAGCAGGTTAATTTATCGTGGTTGCGGCAGTTTTCTTAGCGGATGGGATAAGATCGAACTCCTTTGAAACGGAAGTCCGGCGAGTCTGTACAAAGACTATCTGATACAGATTAATATCAGTTGTTGGGATTATGATGATTACACCTTCGTGTTAGGGTATTAATTCAAGCCTTCAATTTATCTACCGCAGGCTCTTGAATGTTTTGCCGCAAAAAAGGCCATAACTGGGTGATCAGCATTGCGCCAAAGATCAACACACAACCTGTCACCTGGAACGGAGTGAAACGTTCACCCAGGAACAGGAAACCGGCGATAGCCGCGAATACCGCTTCCATGGAAAGGATCAATGCCGCGTCAGCAGCCGGTGCGTGACGCTGCCCCCACACCTGCCCGGTGAATCCAATGGCGGTCGACACGATGCCGGCATAGGCGATAGCCGTCCAGACCTGCGGTACGTTCCCGAAAGTAGGCAGCTCAAACACAAGTCCAAAAACCATATTGAGAATACCGGCAACCAGATATTGCAACACAGAGAATTGTATCAAGTCGATTTTGGGTGATAGTTTGCTCACCAGGATCAGATGACAGGCCCACATGACAGCACCAATCAACTCGAGTATGTCTCCAAAGGCAAACGTGTTCAAAGTTCCGCCCGATGAGAGCATGAACGTTCCAACTACAGCAATTACGGCAGCAGCCCATGTGATCCCGGATGCCGGTTTGCGGGTGATGATAGACATTAAAATAGGCACGATTACCACATATAAACCGGTAATAAACGCCGCGTTACCGGCGGTCGTTGTGGCAATTCCCGCCTGTTGAAGAGCGCTGCCGGCAAATAATACGGCACCCGTCAAAATTGACCAGGGGAGCCAGCGGCGGGGAATGTTGAACTGCCGGATAAAAGGCAGCAAACAGATCATTCCCAGAAAATATCGTGCCGCTCCAAAGACAAAAAAGCCCACATGCTGTGAGCCTGTGCGTTGAGCCACGAAACCACCCCCCCATACCGCCGCGACCAGCAATAAAACAATATCCGCTTTCAGGCGGTCCGATCTACCAGCCATAACGTTCTTCAAATTCCTTTAATATTTCAATGAATTCGGGTTCTAATAACGCCTTTGTCTTTTCAACAAGTTCAACCGGTATAAACCGGTAGTACGCCTGGGCAATAGCTCCAGCAATACATGCCATTGTATCAGCATCTCCGCCCATTGAAACAGCCAGCCGGATACACTCTTCATATGAGTTTGATTCCAGGAATGCCAGTATTGATTCCGGCACACTTCCCTGACAGGTTACATCAAATTTGTATCCCGGGCGAATATCATCCAACCGGCGGTCAAGGTCATAGTGAAACCGGGACGAGATCTCCTGTTTGATTGTGGGTTTGTCAGCATTGTTGATCGCGAGAAAAATTGCCAGCGCTGTTGCCTGCGCTCCCTTTATTCCTTCCGGATGATCATGGGTCACAACCGCACTGCGTTTTGCCCAATCCAAAACCTCTTGCTCTGTTTTGAATGCAAATCCTACCGGGCTGACCCGCATCGCGGACCCGTTTCCATAAGATCCATATGGTGCAGATTGGTTGGAATGTATCCACTCATTAAACCGGCCTCCATAACCGGCATCCGGGTATCGGAGACAGTATTTTTTTAATGTTTCGGCATAATCACCACCCGATAAGATCACATCGGCCAGTGCAATGGTGCACACAGTGTCGTCAGTGAATTGCGACCAACGGTTGAACAGGTCAAAATCAGTGGTTTTTACCGGGTGAAATTCATACGATGATCCGATTACATCCCCAATTATCGCGCCAATCATTCATACTTCTCCAGGAGAGTTTATCGAATCATAACACACAGAGAATATCGATTTGATAAAACAATCCTGAGAAGACCAATCGTATAAATTATTGCCGAAACAGGTTAAATATTGTTCTATTTACTGACCTGATTTCTTCCCGCGTCTTTCGAACGGAAAAGTGCCTCGTCAGCCTTTTCAATAAGTTCATCAAATGTTCGTATAACATCTGTCAGGGTTGCAACGCCAATACTGACAGAAAGGGGAATATCTCCGACCGGAGTTTGCACCGGTTTTGAGCAAATAGCCATTCGGAGACGATCAGCCACCGGCAAAGCGTTTTCCAGGTCGGTTTCCGGTAACAGAATAACAAACTCGTCACCTCCATACCTTCCCAGTATATCGACTTCCCGGATGCTGGCTTTCCAGCGATCAGCCAGTGTTTTAAGAACATGGTCACCCACAGAGTGACTGTATTTATCATTGATCTCTTTAAATTTATCCGTGTCAATCATTACAGCCGAAAGGCTGCGTCCGTACCGGTGAGCGCGCTCTACCTCACGACGTCCAAGTTCAAATAACCCGCGCCGGTTGTAGATATCGGTTAGCTCATCGGTAATCGCGTATTGTTGAACCTCGGCATACAGCCGGGCGTTTTCAATTGCTACAGCCGCCTGGTCGGCAAACGCCTGGAGGCGGTCTGCATGATGCTGATTATAGAACCCGGGTTGACAGCTTTCCAGATTGAGAAAACCAAAAACCTGACCTTTGCTGCGCAATGGAGCGGATGCCATGGATCGCGCCCAGTGGATATTAGAGTGACTTTCCAGCGCGGCATATTCATGCATATCGCTCACCGCTAAAGGCATGCCGGTGGTGTACATGCTGAGGAAATGTGATTCCTGAGTAATAGGAATCTGTAAGCTCATCATGGCTTCTTCAATTCCACGTTCCGCGTAACCAATGGCACGTACAATATAAGCAACGCCAGACCATATCATCATAACGTTTGCGGCTTCGTTGGGTACAACCTCGCCCACATTAAGCAGGATGCGATCCAGAACTTCGTCAAAATTTAGCGTGCTGGTCAGAGCCGCAGCGGTATCTCGAAGAGCGTTAGCCAGAATATCTTCTTCTTTTTCCTGCCGGAGTACATCTATAGTCGATGTATCAATAAAGGCAATTAAAAAGTGAGAATTTCTGGGAAGGAAGGAAAAACAAACCAAATAAGACGAGGTCTTACCATTCGCAAGCTTAATATCGATTATTTTGGCTTCGACGTTCTTTTCGGAAGAAAGGGCAGGTAATATCTCACTGGTCAACCGATTAATAGAATCTTCGGTAAGAATGGAACTGAAGGGTAAATGAAGAATATCGAAGTTGCTGTAACCGGTTTTTTGCAACCATTTTTGGTTGGCCGCCAGGATATTACCCTTTGTATCTATCCGCAGTTGCATAACAGGAGAATAGTAAAAAACTTCATCCTGTGAGAAGTCTTTTTCAACAAACGTAAATGTGACAGCCGACTGCCCCATTGTTTCAATTGGACGCGCAAAGATGTTATACGATTTTAAGCCTTCGGAGGTCGATAGAGTAGCCTCTACGATTACCGGTACTTTTTCGTCCTTTATCTTCGCGACCAATTCTTCCAGAGTAGCAATCAATCCGGTGATCTCTGTTTGAAAACTGGTAAGACGATCTTGTCGATGCAATTCCGGAAAAGTGAAAGAAAACGCCTCATTGACCGTCAACACTTCAAGCGAGTTAGAATCAATGATCATCGCTGGAATAGTCATTTCTGATATCAACGCGGTGAAGTTTTCTATCATGTTATGGCGTGAAATGGCCATCATAATGGTCTTTTTCAGGTTCCGTTGGTTTAGCGGTTGTGGTACGCAACTATACTCTGTCGTTTTTCCGGCAGAATGAGCCGCATTCTCTTTAGCCGCCAGGTAGACAATTGGAAGATTGTAATCTTCCGCAAGCATCCGGGCGGTTTTCCGGCAATCGTTCACACCATCAGCAGACAAACCAACCAGGGCCAGGTCTGGTCGTTTCGCGTTATTGATGAGGAGTTTGATTTCTTCACCCGTTGAGGCGATCTGGGGTCTCTTAAACCCAATTTTTTCGATCAACAATGTAACCTGATCGATTATTGATTGTTCCTTTTCAACAAGGAGTATCCGGGGATTCTCAGTCATATTTTCAGTATTTCATTGTTGACCTGTCATCCAACACCAGTGTTGATATACAGGCAAATATTTAATACTGTTCTCCTCATACATTAAACGGGCAACATATATATTGCAAGGTTCAGGCCATTCCAACAAGTGGAAGCCGGGTAATATATTGAATTGATTATATGAATGTAATGGTAAATTTGAAAGTAATTTTTTGTAAATTATCCGTAACGAACCTATGAGAGATTTTTAATCTTCTCCAATATGCGTCTGGTTGTATCAAAAGCCAACGGAGGCAGATAATGTAAATGAAAGAATTCTGCCCGGTCGGCATCATCCCCGGCTTTGACCACCCCTCCGAGGTAATCGGCACGGCAAACGAGAACAATATCGGCACCATGTTCATGTTCCTTGCCGCTGAAAATATCAAACAGTCCGGTAACTTTTACGGTAACACCGGTCTCTTCCAGGCACTCCCGCGCGCCGGCTTCCGGGATGGTCTCACCGGCATCCATAAATCCTGCAGGCAAAGACCAGTAACCCTGATAAGGTTCGTTGACCCTCCGGGTCAGTAACACACGATCTTGATGAAGGACGACAACGGCTACCGCTACTTTGGGATCCGCGAAATATATCCATCCGCACGCCGGGCAAACCGGTCGAATTCGGCCAAATTTGTCTTCCAGCACCAAAGATGTGCCACATTGAACGCAGAAAGCAATTTTCCCGGAATTATTCATTAATGTAGACGCTTTCGGAGAACATATCCCACGGCAGCCAGAAGGACAGATATTAGAAGCAAAACTACACCCGGCAACATCGGTGAGGATTTCCATCTGTAACCTTCGGAGTAGGATTCAACTGGTGCTTTTTTTATATCGCCAGGGGCGCCGCCTGGGACAGGTAAGATTGCGGGGAGTATAGTTTCCGTAGGTCCCACAGACAGTGCCACAGAAGCCGTGGGAGTGGCTAATGTCTCCTGAGAGCTTTCTCCGGGAAGTATCCGAGTAAGAGATGGAGTTGCCAATGCCTGATCTTCGAGTTCTGCTTTCTGTGCCGTAACGGTTTCAGATGAAGTTTCGCTCACTGAAGTTGCCGAAGGTTCTTCACCTTTTGCCATAAGCGGCGTCGCCGCAGGTGGAGCAGGTTCCGATTCCATCCCGGCAACCGCCTGAGAAGGTTCATCAAGGCTAAGCCGGGGCGCCATCTCGGGTTCTTTAGGCTGCTCCGCCTCTTTCATTGTCTCCGGTTGGGCGGCCGGGGCACTATTGAACAGGGTTATAGTCGGGGCTGGAGACAGGGCATCTGTCATTACGGTCGCGGGGGCAGCTGTGGCCTGCAAAACCGGAGAGAACATCATTGCCGGCTGTGATGGAGCCGATCGTGTTCCGGGTGACCAAAAATTCAACATCAGTAACAATACAGCCAGCAAACCGGTGGCGGCTGAACTTAGATTTATCATCGGAATCAACCATGTCCACTGTTTTTGGCCTGCCATTTCTGTAGTCAGGTAAAAGTTACGGCGGCGTTTTACACGCGGAACAGAGCGGAGTATCCCTCTGGTTTGCCGCAACGAGACCAACGCTGCTTTAAGAACAGGATCACTTAATAGCCGTTCTTCTACGTCACGGGCATCGGCCGGTGATAGTGAAGAATCCAGATATGTTGAAAGTAACTCCCAGTCGTGGTCAGTCAATCTGGCGGTCATCAGGCACCTTCATATTTTTGACGAATTGCCAGAGGCAATAGTTCCCAGAAATCCTGCAGGCAGCCGCGTAATTTTTGACGGGCACGTGCCAGCCGGCTCTTTACCGTTCCCAACGGATTCCCGGTTATCCGGCTGATCTCTTCATAATCCAATTCTTCCACATCAGCCAGAACTGCCACGGCGCGAAAATCCGGCGGTAGATCCTGCAGACAGTATTGCACCGCCCGATGCAGTTCACGCATCTCACTGATCTGCTGAGGAGACGGTGCCGGATCGGGCAATCCCCGGTCAACAAGATCAAGATAATCGTCCCGCGTATCATCGTCGATAGAAACTACCGGCTGACGTTTTGATTTTCGCAACTCATCGTAACAGGCATTTACGGTTACTTTGAGCAGCCATGCCTTGAATGAACCACCCCGGTATGACTTGATATTGCGGTAAGCAGAAATAAACGCTTTTTGCGCCGCATCCTCCGCTTCATCAAACCCGCCCATAATCCGATATGCTGTGTTAAACACTCTATCCTGATAGAACGTCACCAGCCGGTTAAACGCGTCAAGATCACCCTGTTGTGCTTCAAGTATCCAGCGGGGTTCTGCGGTTTGTTCATCCGAAGGAATTATGGTATTCATAGTCAACAAAAGAAATTATAGCCTCACACTCGGCTTTCAATCAGACTGATCGACCATTAGTTAACATTTTATTAATAGGTTTTTCAAGTCAGTCAATTAAGGTATGATAGTATCGATTTGAGTTGTTTTCTTTCAGAGGTAAAACAGGGAATATCCTTTATGAAAACGTTACTATTAATGAGACACGCGAAATCCAGCTGGAAACATCCTGACCTTCCGGATCAAGACCGGCCATTGAATAAGCGCGGTGAAAAAGACGCGCCCCGTATGGGAAAATACCTCAAGGAAAAAGAACTGGTTCCGCAAGTGATTCTGGCTTCACCGGCCAAACGCATCAAGCAGACTGTAGATGGAGTTTTGGAAAAAATGCCTTTCAAAGGCAAAGTGGAGTATGTTGATTCCCTGTATCTGGCTGAACCAACCGCGTATTTTTCTATTCTGCAGACTATCCCCGATAAAATTGAACGGGTATTGATCGTGGGGCACAATCCCGGACTGGAGGGTTTGCTGCAAATTCTCAGTGGTCAGGTTGAATCATTACCCACCGCGTCTATCGCTCACCTGGTTCTCCCCATTGAACATTGGAAGGATCTAAAAGAAGAAACCCGCTGCGAACTGGTTGAGCGGGTAAAACCTCGCGATCTTAAATAATGATTCGAATAACAGGTATAACAGGCGGCGATGCCGCCTGTTTTTCGTTAAAATAAGACCATACTTATACTCAGAGGTTTTTCATGTCCAACCTGGTTTCCCTTCAAAAGACGGATTTTGAAAGTAAAGTTCTTAGAGCATCTCTTCCGGTTGTGTTGGATTTTGGCGCGGAATGGTGTTCACCCTGCAAGCGGCTGGCACCCATAATTGACGGGCTTGCGGGTGAATGGGCCGGTAAAGCGTCTTTTTTCGCCGTGGATGCGGATTCAAACAGTGACCTTGTAGGTAAATTCCAGGTTATGAGTTTACCGACGATCATAGTGATAAAAAATGGAAATGAAGTTGCGCGTACGGTAGGGTTACAGGCTAAGGAAAAACTGGTTGAGTTGATCTTCCCACATCTGTAGGGAAAGGATTCAGTATGGAAATTAAAAAGGAACACGCGTTCGGACTTTGGCCCAGCCTGGTGACGGCCGCGGATGCCAGCCAAAAAATCCGGTTGGAGGATGTGCAATTCAATTCAACCGATAGTACGATCTTATGGGTGGAAGGCCGTTCAGGAACCGGAGTCTTGGTCAGACAGTCACCGGGTGACGCCCGCCGCGAACTCACCGGCCCATTGCTCTCGGTTCGCGGTGGAATTGGTTACGGTGGCGGCGAGTTTTCAACCCATGGCGGCGACATTTATTTTGCCGAAAAAAGCGGGCTGCTTTACCGCATGAATCTTGAGAGCGGTCACCCTGTTCCTATTACACCGGCGTATGGCGCCTTTGCTGACCCGCAGGTTTCACCTGACGGTCAATGGGTTCTTTCAGTATTTTCTGATGGGAAGACGGACCTGCTCAGCCTGATCGACAGTCAGGGGCATGAATGGCCAATCCAACTGGTGAAAGGCTCCGATTTCTACATGTCACCCCGGTGGCACCCGGCCGGGAAATTTATAGCCTGGATCGAATGGGACCACCCAAACATGCCATGGGATGGAACAAAACTGATGCTCGGCCGCCTTGAAGGGAGTCCGCCTCACCTGGTAGACTGGCATAGCGTAGCCGGTGATGTGGACCAGAGCGTTTATCAGCCGGAATTCTCATCTGATGGACGTTATTTGAGCTATATCGTTTCCAACGGGGAATGGGAAGATCTGGTTCTACTTGAATTACAAACCGGAGACACGCGCGTTCTGGTAGAAGGTGACGGTTTCCACCTTTGTGAACCTGCCTGGGTACAGGGCATTCGTTCTTATGGCTGGTCGTATGACAATCATGAGATATTGTATATCCGTAACCATGGCGGATTAGCCAGTCTCTGGCAGGTAAATATTGAAAATGGCGAAACATCACAACTGGAAACATCCCCATATACCTGGCTGACACAAATCTCTGTCTCACGGCACGCAAAAGAAGCGGCTTTTCTGGCCTCCGCGCCCGGTATTCCATCTCGAGTTGTTCGGTGGGATGCAGAAGGTTTGCACACCGTCGCATACAGCGATTTGGAACGTCTTCCCGATGGATATTATTCAGTTCCAGTACCATTAGAGTGGACTGTTGAAGACGGCAGTACAGTCTATGGAACATATTATCCACCGGCAAACCCGGATTACACATCGGATGGATTGCCTCCAGCTATTCTGTATATTCACGGTGGTCCTACGTCAATTCAACCGGTCACGTTTAGCGCGGAACGATTGTTTTTCACATCCCGCGGGTATGCCTGGCTGGACGTTAATTACCGCGGCAGCAGTGGATACGGACGCACCTACCTTCAATCACTGCGTCATCGTTGGGGTGAAGCCGATGTGGAAGACGCCGCAACAGCAGCGAATGCTTTGATCGAGAATAGACTGGCAGATCCCAATAAACTGATCATTCGGGGTGGGAGCGCGGGTGGGTATACCGTTCTCAACGCGTTGATCCACCATCCGGGGGTGTTTAAAGCCGGCCTGTGCCTGTACGGCGTCAGCAACCTGTTCACTCTGGTTCAGGATACGCATAAATTTGAACTACACTACAACGATAGTATGGTGGGGGAACTGCCGGAAGCGGCAGGAAAATATCATGCCTGGTCGCCGGTTTTTCACGCGGCAAAAATTCAAGACGCGCTGGCTGTTTTTCAGGGAGCCGTAGATCGCATTGTACCGCCCGCGCAATCGGAAGAGATCGTCAATGCTGTGCGTGGACGTGGAATACCGCTACTCTATAAGATCTATGAAGGTGAAGGACACGGTTTCCGCAAGGCTGAGACCCTGACGGACTATTATCACGAAGTGGAACGCTTCTTGCAACAATTCGTGTTATTCGCTCCGTAGTTTAATCGCGAAGAGAATCGCACTTTGCCATCCATTTCCTCCAATCCGATGTAACCATGCGGAGAAAACTGGCCGCCCGGCCATAGAAGGAAAGGAAAGAGAGTAACCACTTTGAGCAGGAATTTTTTGAAAATCGTTCTATTTACCGGATTGATCGTAGGTCTAACCGGATGCGAGCGTCCGGCTAATATATCTCCGATCGGACCGGCAGCACCCGCGGCGCCTGTCGCAACTACCGCGGCTACTATTGTGCCAGCCGAACCCAAAGCTGTCACACCCACATTACTGATCAAAACTCCGGTCAAAGTTGCCACTCAGGCTTCGGGATTCCAGGAAATCTTAAGCGCCACCCAAACCGCGGTCGCTACCATCCGGTCTGGAACATTGACAGCCACCGCTCTTGGGCTTTCAGGTACGCAAATCGGTACACCGGGAACTCCGGGAACACCAATGGCCGGTACCGGTACTCCGGGTATCACGTCCACGCCAATGGCATTGGGAACGATTTATCCGGCCACGCCCACGCCTGAAGGCACTCTGGGCGCAATGCTGGGAACGCTTTCACCGAATGGCACACCAGGCGCGATGACCGGAACGCTGGTGATACCGACAGCCACAAAATTTATCGCCAACTTCCCAATCATACCCGGCGTTCCCACGTTTGGTATTCAAAGTGTGGTAGGTGATGGTACAGTGACAATTGTCACGTCTGAATTTCCGGCGAATAGTAAATATACCGTCTATATGGGCGCGGCCGGTACCCGGGGGTATGGAGGCACTTTTCTCGGTACGTTTGACACCGAAAAGGGCGGGCAGAAGACTCTGGTTTTCAACATCCCTGCCACTCTCTATGGTTATTCACCCATCGATATACGTATCGAATTCCCTGACGGACGCTATACCTACAATTTCTTCTACAATATCACCGCCAACTAATCCCAACCTTCGGGTTCTATGTGGACATAAGCTCTGTCCACTTCGGAAAAACTTTCCAGCCGCTCAATCACCTGGTCGCAGATCTCATGCACCTGATTGAGCGGCATGTTTCCATCTACGTTGATATGCATATCCACCAGAAGCCGGGGTCCGCTGTATTCCAGAATGGCATGGTGAACTCTGATCACACCGGGTATCTCTACAGCCGCGGCTACAAGTTCAGCACGCAGGTCTTCAGACGCTCCCGCGCCGGTTAGAAACCCCAGGTTTTCTTTCGCTGCCAGGAAGGCCGCGCGGAAGATCCAGATAGCTACCACTACACCGGCGACCGGGTCTGCCAATGGATGAATGTAATCTGACCCGAGTATGCCAATAAACGCGGCCGTAGATGTGAGAACATCACTCAGATTATCGGTAGCCGTGGTTTCAAGAGTGGGGCTTTTGAGTTTTTTGGCCAGGGTTCGGATCCAGGCAAACATGCCGGCTTTGATCGCGGCAGCCAGTAATAGCACAAAAATGGGTAATCCAATTTGAATGGCTTTTCCACCCTCAATGAAGCGTTGAATTGACGCGCTGGCAGCCGCATACCCGGCATAGGTCATGGATACTGTGATCATCAAGCCGACCAAAGGCTCAAAACGGCTGTGTCCCTGCGGGTGACTTGAATCTGGCGGCCTCTGGGCCATCCACAATCCTAGAACCATAAGAAAAGAATACAGCACATCCGAGGCTGAATTGGCCGCGTCAGCGAATAAGGCAACAGATCCACTTAAGTAGGCCGCGATCCATTTAATCGCCAGTAAGAGCACGTTCCCGCTGATGGTTATGATAAGCGCTGTTCGATAGAGGGATTGATTTTTAGGGTTGGATTTATGAACGCGGATGGATTGCATGACGATCATTACTCCGATTATTAATAAAATAAAACGGTCTCAAACCGCGCGCCCTTTCATTTCGAGAAATGATCAGGTGCACCTTTGAGACCGTTGAGAACAATATCAACGTTTCGGGCTGAGTGCTCCGCCCGTAATTCAATTACGTATTATCCCATAAATTCTTCCATACTGGCAAGTAATGTGTCAACATCACTCATGGTGATTTCGCCCATGTGAGCGATGCGGAAAGTCTTATCTTTCAATTCGCCGTAACCGTTGGCGATGCGCATCCCCTTAGTCTGAAGGAATTTATTCAACGCTGAAATATCGAGACCTTTTTCATTCTTAATGGTCGAAACGGTTTTGGAGCGATATCCTTCAGGGGCCAGTGGTTCCATACCATGAGCGGAAGCCCATTTTTGGGTTCGCTGAGCCATGGCTGTGTGACGGGCAAACCGGTTTTCAAGACCTTCTTCCAGAATGCGGTCAAGCTGAACATCGAGCGCGTAAATCAATGGCATAACCGGGGTCATAGGGGTTGAATCTTTCAAGCGGTGCTTTTCCATGAGGACCAGGTCAAAATACCAACCACGGTTTGTGACGGTCTCCGCTTTTTTCATGGCCCGATCAGAAGCGGCTGCCAGTGACAGGCCTGGGGGAAGAGCGAGACATTTCTGGGATGAGGTTAAAAGGAAATCAATACCCCAGGCATCCATTTCGATCTTCGCGCCGCCCAGAGAAGACACGGCATCAACCAGGATCAGAGTATCCGGAGATATCTCGTGAACCACTTTGGCCAGGTCTTTGAGCGGATTTTCCACACCGGTGGACGTCTCATTGTGAACAATGGTGACGGCTTCGTAAAATTTCTTTTTCAGCGCGTCAGCCAGCATATCTGGTGTGATCGCCTGTCCCCAGGGGACTTCGATCCGGTCTGCCTGTTTACCGTTGGCGATGGCACATTTATTCCAACGGTCGGCAAAAGCGCCATTTACACAGGAAAGCACGCTTTCTTGCACAAAATTACGAACTCCGGCTTCCTGCATACCGGATCCCGATGATGTGCCCTGAAATACCCGATATTGGGTAAAAAACAATTTTTGGGCTTTCTCAGCGGTTCTTCGGAACAGCTCCTCGAAATCTTTGCTCCGATGGGGCATCATTGGCTTTGCCTGGGCAGCAAGAACTACCGGGGCAACATCCACTGGACCGGGGACAAACATTGGCGACATAAGATTCTCCTTTACTTATGAAAGTTAGCGAAGGATAAATGTCAAAACAATAAGGGCTCCTACAAAGAAAACTACCTGATAAACCATCAGCTGAAGGTCTTTTTTAACATACGTATAATCGGGATTAAATTCGGTTCCGGGGCGTGATGCCGGGCGTTTTGTTGTTTCAGAGCCGGGAGTGCTGAAGGAAACCTGACGTTTTTGCGTTTTAGCCATTTCAAACCATCCTGAAAAAATTAGGAATTTTTCAATACCGCGGATACAACAATCCGGCGATTATCTACCATATAGGGGTAACACGAAATTAATGTCACCACAGGGTCAGATGTGGGAGCCATAACTTCAACCTGGTTGGGCATCACGATTCGGCTCTGATTGATCACATATGTATATGACCGCAGGTTGGTGAACAGGATAATCGTATCACCAGTTTTTAGTTTGTCTAGGTCACGGAAGAATTCTCCAAAAACATCATTATGAGCGGAGAGAACAATGTTTCCATTATTTCCCGGATTGGGTGTGCCGGCATGCTGCCCCACACCTTTTTTCAATTGTTCCCACCCGTCACCCTGAATAACCGGCGCGTCAACCCCTATGGACGGAATTTGAATTCGAACCGCCTGTTCAGGGCTGGAAGTAGGAAGGGGAACGGCTGCCAATGATTGCACGAGTGGTCGCAGATGAGCCGGAATTTCTTCTTCATTGGGCTGAGCGATACCTTCGGCATTCGGCGGCGTATGGCCCGACGGCAATACCACAGCCCGAATCAATGCGGTTGGAGCCAGGGTTGGTTGAACCAGAGAAGACGCTACTTCTTTATTGAGGTCACGGATGGATTTGACATAATAGCCCATGATCGAAATTACCCCCAGTACGGCTATCACCTCAATTCCCATCAGAAGTCGGTTGATCCAGATCTTACGCTTCGAGACAGGCGCCGGTAGTTCTCTGACCTCACCGGGTTCACTTAAGATACGTCCGGGATTGTAAGTACCCTGAGGAATGGATGATGTCTGAATTCTGCCGGTTTTTCGATAATACTCCAGGCGTTCCTGACGCACTTTCATGCGCTTCTGTGCCAGAAGTGATTGTAGTTCTTCAACAGAATAGTCATCCAGAGGATGGTTATGTGCCACAGGTGTTCCGTTTCATGCATCAGATGCTTGTACGTGAAAATTATACTTCATCAAACCAGACAGTTCTGAAAAACCATTACCGGCCTCTTATTTAATCGATTTCTAGGGAGAAAATCGTTCTTTGGCCGTGTTGTTCCTTTTTTTTAGTCAGTAAGTGGTACGAATGGGACTTTTTCATTTAAATAGAAATATGTGAATGTTATAATCGAAAGACCTTACAAAGAAAGATGCAAGCGATATGTTCAAATCAAGCTTACAAAAAACTCTGTTTTATTCACTACTACTTGGGGCTTTTATCCTTGGCACAGCAGGATGTTCCGTGTTGCAGCAGATCAACCCGCCAACAGCCACACCGACTGAAATCCCCCCCACAGAAACTCCACTTCCGTCTCCCACGGCAACAGACCTGCCTACGGAAACTCCCCTGCCAACCAGCACATTCACCCCGGCGCCAACCGCGACACCTATCCCTCCCCTTGCTGTAGCTCCTGACGGAATCAACCCCTTCTGCCTCACCAAAAAACATTTCCTCACAGCAGAAGAAGGTCCGAACGGCCCGGCTTCCAAGCCAGAAAAAGCCTCTGATGGTACGATTGATAAGAAGACCGGTGTAATCAACTTTCCGATACCGGCCATCAACTGTACGCTGGTTCTGAAATTCAATCAACCGGCTCCTGCCGGGATGCAATTGCAGATATGGGATGCCCGTCCTCAGGAACCATTTGTCACCTATGAAATGGCAATTAATCCTGTTAATCCGAACGAAGCGTATGCTGTGATGGACCACTCTATGATCGTGGATCCTCCGAAATGGTGGATGGATTACACAGCGGTGGTCGTGACAGCTGAAGGGAAGGAAGTTTTCCGTAACGCGATACACGTTCAAAAACCTTTGCCTGAAAAATGCTGGGACGGTTCTTACCCCAATCCGATCACGCTCTTCTGCCCGATTCAGGACTCATAATCTTTACAGGTAGTTTTTTATGCCCGACCATGAAGACACCAAATTAGAAGGCCGATATCTTGCTTCCATACTGATCACTGCGATCGTTCTGGTAGTTGAAATTATCGGCGGTATCTGGACGGGCAGCCTTGCCTTGCTCTCAGATAGCGCGCACGTATTTACCGATATTTTCGCCCTTGCCATCAGTTACGGTGCGTTCAGACTTTCAAAGAAACCCGGTGACGATAACCACACGTATGGTTACCACCGGGTTGAAGTTTTTGCCGCCCTCATCAATGGCATTTCTCTTGCGATAATCTGCCTGGGTATCTGGTGGGAGGCCGTTCAGCGGTTTTTGAATCCCGGTGAAGTAATGGGCGCTCCGATGCTTGTTATTGCTGTGATCGGATTGGTGGCCAATATTCTGGTTGCTCTGGTGTTAAAAGTGGAACACCATCATGATGGTGACGAACATGAACACCCTCATGACCACCAAAAAGAAGACCTCAACCTTAACAGCGCCTACCTGCATGTTATCGGCGACGCTCTCTCTTCCGTTGGAGTGATCATCGCGGGCCTGGCGATCTGGTTAACCGGCGCTGTTTGGATCGACCCGTTGATCAGTATTCTCATCGGCATTATGATCGCTCAAAGCAGCTACAGGGTATTACGCCGGGCGACTCATATCTTACTGGAAGGAACTCCGGAAGGCATTTCCATTCCGGATATCGCGAAAGCAATAGGCGCAGTCGACGGTGTTGCCGATGTTCATGATCTGCACATCTGGAATATTTGTTCAGGGCACATTTCGTTAAGTACCCATGTAGCTCTAACGCCTGATGGCTGCTCGAAACAGAACGGTATTCTGGATGCGATTCGAGGCTTGCTGCGGGACACTTTTTCCATTGATCATGTGACCATTCAGATTGAATCGGAAAACTGCGGCCAGGGCCAATGTATCCAGACTGACTGACCGCATGTATACGTTCTTTCAACCACTCAAGAAAAACACGTCGTTCTTTGCTCTAACGATCATTGGGTTGGGCATTGTGGCATCTGCCTGTAACCTTCCGATGACGGCCACAGTCACACCAACCTCCGCGGACCCAAAAGATACTTCAACACCGGCGCCTTTGTTTACTTCCACATCCATACCGGGAACAGCCACACCAATCCCATCGGCAACTATTCCGGTAGAATTGTCCACTCTAAAGGATATTCACGTCAGAATTATCCATCCATTCACAGGATCTGCCGGGATTGAATTTAGCCGGTTGGTGCAGGATTTCAATACGGAGAATATCTGGAATATTACTGTCAATGAAGAGCAAGTCGGTAGTGTGACTGAAGCTGCGCGCATATACCGTGAGAGTCTAAAATCATCTGACAGGCTGGATATGGCCGCCATTTCACCAGATTACCTGGATGAATGGAATTCTAACGGCAGTATTATCGATCTATCCGCATTTATCTCCAACCCTGAATGGGGCATGCCGGAAAAAGAACAGAATGCGTATTTACCGCAGGTTATGGAACCAACCGGTAATGGCAAACCGAGGATGTCTATACCGGCACAAATTAACCTGCAATTCCTGGTTTACAACCAGACCTGGGCAAGTGAACTCGGGTTTGACAATGCTCCCCGAACCCGGGCAGAATTTGAACAGCAGATGTGTGAAGCCGCGCGCGTGAATAACCAGGACAATACAAAAGATAATGACGGAACCGGCGGTTGGATCATTCAATCAACCTCTCCTGCCCTGCTTTCGTGGATAAACGCCTTTGATGGCAATAAAGCATGGAAATCAGATAAAGAAATCAATCTTAATCAGGAAGAAACAGGCGAAGCGTTCACATATCTTCGCGAATTGAAAGAAAAAGGCTGCGCATGGAGCAGCCGCGTAGCATCTCCATTCACATACTTTTCAAACCGCCAGGCATTGGCGATATCCGCCACACTGCCGGATGTGTTTGAACTGGAACAAACACTTACCTTTACCAAGAACACAGACAAATGGATCATCATCGCGTATCCCGGCGAAGAAGAGCCGTCAAACGCGTTAATTTCGGGGATCGCGTATGGGATTAGCCGCACCAGGCCTGCCAATGAACTGGCATCCTGGATGTTCATACGTTGGTTAAGTCTTCCCAAAAACCAGGCACGTCTGGCAGAAGCTTCGGGGATGATACCCCCCTCATCAACCGCCATCGATCTTATGACGGGTTTCGCGAATAACCACCCCTGGTGGACGGAAGCCGCAAAAATGCTGCCGGATGCCGTTATGTTACCGGTAACAAGAGATTGGCAACCTATCCGCCCGGTATTGGAAGACGGATTCTGGCAGATGCTTCAACCTACACCTTTGCCGGTTCCCACCCTTCTCAAGCAGATGGATGAGACCATCAAATCAATTCCCACACCGGAATGACCGGTTACATGGTATTTACCGATGGCGCCTGTAACCCCAATCCTGGTCCGGGGGGTTGGGCTGCCATCTTCGCGGTAAATGGGGAAAAAGTAAAGGTACTAAAAGGCAGCGAGCGGGCAACCACCAACAACCGGATGGAACTGACGGCCGCTCTGAGGGCATTGGAAAGCGTGCCGGAGAATTCGTTTGTTACCATTCACACAGATTCTCAATATTTGATGATGGGGATCACCAGATGGCTGCCCGGTTGGGTGAAGCGCGGCTGGAAACGCGCCGGCGGAACGTTGGCCAATGAAGATCTGTGGAAAGCCCTGTATGCGCAAACGCAGAGAGTTAAAATAAAATGGAAGTGGCTTCGCGGTCACGCCGGCACCGCATTGAATGAAATGGCTGACCGTGAAGCGCGTAGAGCCATACCACGATAGTTCATTACTGGCACTTTGGAGCGAAAATGCCGAAACCGACCACCCGCGCTGATTTATTAAAAGAGATATATGCCGAACGGGATAAGCTGGAAGCCCTGCTGAAAACCATTCCGCCGGATGTGTTTTCAGAGAAAAAAGTGGTTGGCGAATGGACGGTGAAAGACGTGCTCAGTCACCTGATTGCCTGGGAGCAGATGGTCATTTTATGGGTACAGAGCGGGTATGAGGGTAAAACGATTCCCGTTCCAGCCGAAGGATTCAAGTGGAGTGAACTTCCTGAACTTAATGAAAAAATCTATCATGAGCACAAAGAAGAATCATCATCGGAAGTATTGGCAAAATTCGACCAATCTTATCATCAGATTCTTGACCTGCTGAATGCAATCCCCGAGCAAGACCTGTTCACCCCCGGCCTGCACAAATGGCAGAACAAGAATATGCTGGCCGCGTATTTTAAATCCTCGATGTCAAGCCATTACCTGTGGGCGCGGAAAGAGATCACAAAGGGCTTGAAGGGGTAGATCTCGTCTCTTCACAAAATAAGAACAGTTCAAAACAAAAATGCTTCCCGAACGGTAGGGTTAAGCATCCGGAATTTACTTTATCTCCGGAGACATGCCTTATGCCGGATGCTTCGCCCTTACGCGAGTTTGGAATTAATACTGTCA
This sequence comes from Leptolinea sp. HRD-7, assembly GCA_024363285.1. GTDB lineage: Bacteria > Chloroflexota > Anaerolineae > Anaerolineales > Anaerolineaceae > Leptolinea. The sequence goes on from AP024710.1 coordinate 653,685, forward strand.
ATAAGAAAAATCCCCCACTTGAAGTAGGGGATCAGAGGCGACGATGGGAGTTGTTGAGCTCAAGCGAAATGCCGCGCCAGCGGTAAACCGATAAAAAAAATCCCCCACTTGAAGTAGGGGATCAGAGGCGACGATGGGATTTGTTGAGCTCAAGCGAAATGCCGCGCCAGCGGTAAACCGATAGAAAAATCCCCCACTTGAAGTAGGGGATCAGAGGCGACGATGGGAGTTGTTGAGCTCAAGCGAAATGCCGCGCCAGCGGTAAACCGATAAAAAAAATCCCCCACTTGAAGTAGGGGATCAGAGGCGACGATGGGATTTGTTGAGCTCAAGCGAAATGCCGCGCCAGCGGTAAACCGATAGAAAAATCCCCCACTTGAAGTAGGGGATCAGAGGCGACGATGGGAGTTGTTGAGCTCAAGCGAAATGCCGCGCCAGCGGTAAACCGATAAAAAAAATCCCCCACTTGAAGTAGGGGATCAGAGGCGACGATGGGATTTGTTGAGCTCAAGCGAAATGCCGCGCCAGCGGTAAACCGATAGAAAAATCCCCCACTTGAAGTAGGGGATCAGAGGCGACGATGGGATTTGTTGAGCTCAAGCGAAATGCCGCGCCAGCGGTAAACCGATAGAAAAATCCCCCACTTGAAGTAGGGGATCAGAGGCGACGATGGGATTTGTTGAGCTCAAGCGAAATGCCGCGCCAGCGGTAAACCGATAGAAAAATCCCCCACTTGAAGTAGGGGATCAGAGGCGACGATGGGATTTGAACCCATGATGAGGGTTTTGCAGACCCTTGCCTTGCCACTTGGCCACGTCGCCAAAACAGCGTGTGGAAAAGATTTTATCAGGTCAATCCGATAAACGCAAGGCAAATAACCGATCAAGAAACTACGACGACTGCCCTGAATAACCCTATTAAAATCGTTTTTTTTATCGTCGGGAAAACCTCCGATTGAAAAAGAAGATCCCAATAACAAAATACAGGATCGACAACCATACCATTACCCACAACCGGAAGGCAATCGTATCGTACCCCGCCCCGCATACCAGTGACTGTCGCAGAATGGTCATGGCTTGAGTGGCAGGGATGAGGTCAAACGCGCCCAGCCCATGCCCATTGATCGTCAATAGTGTGGGAGAATCAAACGGAAAGAACGCGCCGGAAAGAAACACCTGCAGCATACTGAAAACACTGCCTGTATTCAGGGCTTCACTGTCATTATTAATCAGGCAGGCTGTTAACAACCCCAACCCGATGGAAGAAAAACTCAATATCAGGCAGATGACGATCGCAAGCACCGGTGAGCCCTGCATGTGAAAACCCAGCGCGGCCGCCATCGCCAGCATTGTTATTACCTGCCCGAACGCGGTGACCATCTGCGCCAGACTGATGCCGGCAAACCAGTTCACCGTGCTTATGGGTGACATTTGCAGCAACTGAATTGTGCCGGATCGGACCTCCCGGCCGATCAATGTCGCCGTCTGGGGAATGAGCAGCAGAATAGCCATGATCATCACCCCGGGCGCGAAGGCGTCAAAATCTGTCTGCGGCATGTGCAGACTTAAGTCTTCTTCAACCACATTGGCCACAGGGTTCAACCCTTCGCGCCTTTCTTGAACCGGTGTTAATACCTTTTCCAGATAGTTGCTGGCATTAATGAAGGCCATACTTGTGGCATCCCCTTTGACGGTTCGGACAAGCTCACCTCTATCAGTAAGGGAAAAGATTACCAGCCCCGCGGCTGATTTATCACGCAAAGCCGAATCGGTGCCATCCAAATTCTGAACGGAGGTTAACGTGAACATGGGGCGTCCGTCTTTATACCGCGCCAGTTCAAGCGCGTTGATATCATCAACCGCCAGTCCACTGGATTGATCAAGAACCAACAGGTTATAAGTTACCAGACGTGGGTTCTGACCGTAGCCAGAAGCCATCACCAGCATCATAGCCGCTGGCATCATAATGGTTATCAACAACAACTGTGGCTCGCGCCACATTTCGCGAAGGTATTTACGGGTAACCAGAAGCGCTTTCATTCGCGCAGCCTCCGTCCGGTCAATTGGATAAAAACATCTTCCAGCGTATTGGCATGAATATTGACTTCTCCCGGTTTAAATCCGGCATTGCGCAGAGCTTCAAGAATTTCAGCCAGGTTTCCCACGGCATTCAAGGCGCGGATCTTGAGATGCTGTGATTCTGAGTCATATTTCACATGGCTGGTAAGGCGAGACAGCGCGGCCTGCGCTTCAGCCGGATCGTGAGTGCCATTATCAAGGTGGATATCCACCTGGTCACCTTCACCCAGGCTTTGTTTAAGTCTCTCGGGAGTGTCCTGCACCAGCAATTCACCGTGATCGATGATGGCGATCCGGTCTGCCACGCGTTCAGCTTCATCCATATTGTGGGTGGTGATGATCACGGTTTTCTTGCGCGCCAGTGATTGGATGTATTCGCGGACCTTCACCCGACTCTGCGGGTCGAGCCCGGCTTCCGGTTCATCGAGCACCACCAGTTCGGGATCATGAACCAACGCCATGGCCAGGTTCAGACGCCGCTGCATACCGCCGGATAATGTTCGGGCGAGACTATTGCTCTTATCTTCCAATCCCAATTCATTTAATAAGCGCCTTCCGGCCTCACGCGCCTGTGCGGCAGTCAGATCATACATCTGACCCATGAATTCGAGTTGCTCTATACAGGTCAACCGCTCCCAGAGGACTATGCTCTGCGGGCACATTCCCACCACCCGGCGCTGGTCACGGTTGCCATTAACCAGCGGCACGCCTTTTAATTTCACCTCTCCAGAAGTGGGAGCCAGCAACCCGCAGATCATATTGATTGAGGTCGTCTTGCCGGCGCCGTTAGGACCGAGAAAACCGAAAACTTCACCTTCATTCACCTGAAGCGACAATTTATTAACAGCCGTCAGAGTGCCGAATGTCTTGGTCAATTCTTTTGTTTCAAGGACTATGTTAGACATAGTAATAAACTCTCCTTAACGGTCTACCTGTAACGGGATAACCGTAAATATTGAAATAACCGGGTTCCCAGCAGGAACAGCAAAACTGATTCAATGATCACCGGCAGCAACTGAGGCCAGACTGTTTGCAACCCTTCGCCAAAGATCATCACCCGGCGGATGGCATCAGCCGCGAAGGTAGACGGCATCAGGTCAGCCATGTAGACCGTGCGACCGGCCAGTGTGACAAGCGGGATGGGCGGCATGGGGTACATGGCGCCAGAGAAGAATACCAACGGCAGGATGAAGATCATAGACAGGTTGGCCGCCTCTCCATCATTCCGGGCGAAACACGCGGTGATCATGCCACAGCCGGTGGCTGTAAGGCTGAACACCAGGGCGAACAGACTGATCAGCAGGAAAGAACCGGCCGTCTGTAAGCCGCATATCCAGGCTGTCAGCACGGTGATCACCACCTGAACAAGGCAGATCACAAGTTGGGCCAGTGTGATTCCACCCAACAGGTCGTACCCGGTGATACGCGCCAGGCGCAGGCGCTGGAACGCGCCGCCGGTCATTTCTCGCACCAGCAGGATGGCGGTATACATCACGCCAAAAGCAATGCCAAAGATGATCACTCCGGGAACACCGAACTGAAAGTCATTCAGGTTACCGGTTCCTTCCACGTAGGTATAAGAGACCACCTGCTTTGGTTCCCGCCAGCCGGTTTTTGACATGATGAAATCGCGCAGCGGTTCTTCAAACATCACAGATAGAAAGTTGGCTGAGTCAGAAAGCGGGTCGCGCAGCAGGGTGAGACGCGGCGGGTTGGCCGGGTCAGCTTTATTGAGAATATCGGTGAAATCCTCGGGAATGGTCAACAATCCACCCGCCTTCCATTCAGACAGGGTAACCCGCGCCTCATCCATTGATTTGACCTCAGTAACTGTCAACATGGGCTGATCGTCAAATTTTGCTTCCCGTAGGGCATTGACCAATTCAGCCCCCAATGGGCCTTTATCCCGGTTATCTACCAGTATGATCAGGGTGGTAGACAGATTCTTGGCCGAACCGCCGTACGCGAAAAAATACAACACCACCAGCAGAGCGGGGAAAACAAGGAAGAGGATTAATAATTGAGGATCCCGCAACGCTTCGAGCAGGGTCTTTCGGGCAATGTGCAATGATTTCACAAAGTTTGCTCCTTCATAATTCCATACATCACCAGCCGGGTGAACGCGGCATAGATACGCTCCGCTGTCATGCCATCATCCGTTAACTGGTAATAGTTCATTAATTGTGGAAAGATCAGGCCGTCACCAATAGCGATGGTCAATGCGTGCAGCACACGGGCGGTGGCTTCGGTATCGAGATCCGGCCGGGTTTCCCCTTTATCCACGGCAGAACGCAGCATATCTTCCACCATGCCACGCATCACCCGGGCGATAGGACGCACCACGCTCTCGCCATAAACCGGGTCACCGTGATAAGCGGCGGAGGCAAAGAAGCGTGCGAATCCAATTTGCGTCTCCGACCAGTCAATGCCAGATGAGATGTACATGGGCAGCATTTCACTCAATGGAGCCTGCCCCATGTAAGGCCGGTAGGATTCAAACAACTGAATGGTGGAACGGGTGGCCAGTTCGGTGGCAAACGTCAGCAGATTGTCGCGATTGGTGAAATACTGGTAGAGAGAACCGGTTGAAACTCCGGCTCGTTCTGCCACGCGTTTGACATTCAAATCCTGCGGGCCGGTTTCGCCGGCTTCATCCAGAATGGCGTTGATGATCGCATGCTGGCGTTCAGGGTCAAGCCGACGGAAAGTGCGCGTCACCAATCCTTTCTTTTCCAGTTCCAGTATGACAGGAAGATAGTCGAATATGAATTGTTCAGTCATATATTATGAATCCTTTGTTCATATATTATGACGCTTTTATTCAGTTGTCAAGTTCTTAACCCGGCAGCCGGTGTAGAATTTAATCGAAAGGTATGGTGACTATGGAACTTGCCATCAATGTGGAAGCCCAGAACGGGTTGAACTGGAATAACTGGAAAAAGATCGCCGCAGCCGCGGAAGATCTGGGGTTCGCGGCCATCTTTCGCTCCGACCACCTGGCCAGTTTTGACGGCCCGCCGGACCTGGACGCGCTGGAATGCTGGGTATCACTCACCTGGCTGGCCGGGAACACAAAGCGCATCCAGTTCGGACCCCTGGTAACCCCGGTCACCTTCCGGCACCCGGGGATGGTCGCCCGCATGGCGGCCAATGTAGACGATCTGAGCGGCGGCCGATTGATCCTGGGGATGGGTACCGGCTGGGCGGAACGTGAACACGCCATCTGGGGCTACCCGCTGGGAGACCTGAAGACCCGTTTTGACCGTTATGAAGAAGGATTGGAACTGGTATACCGGCTGTTCCATGAAGACCAGCCGGTGACCATGGACGGTAAGTTCTTCCCGGTCAAGGACGCGGTGATCCTCCCCCGACCGAATCGGCTACACGGCCCTGACCTGCTGGTGGGCGGACGCGGCGGCAAACGCACACTGTCGCTCGCGGCACGGTACGCGGACGAATGGAACGCCATTCTGATGCCGCCCTCCGAAGCGGTTGAATTATCGAAGAGGCTGGATACGGCGATGGTGGAAGCCAGTCGTAAACCGGAAGAAATCCGGCGTTCGATCATGCTCAATGTGACCATCGGCCGCACGGACGCGGAAGTGCGTCAAAAAATGGGCGGAAAGAGTGAAGCGGATTTCCAGGCCATCGGCGCGGTTGGCACACCCAACGCGGTGGCGGATCAATTGATGGCATATGCCGAAGCCGGTATATATCGTATTGTCGCCCAGGTGCTTGACCCGGATGATATGGATTACCTTGAGATACTGGGAACCAGGGTCATCCCGCAGTTGAGTTAGGTTAGTAGGTCAACAAATTAAAACCTCTCCACTTCGGGGAGAGGTTTGGTGAGGGGCAAACGCCATTGTGGAACCTGTTGTTCACATGGAAAAATGGCTTTGTAACCGTATATCCACATATCCATTTTCAACCGGATTTCACCCTCATCTGTCTTCTCCCTCTCGGGAGAAGGACTTTTACAGACATGTTTCGGATATAACTTAACACCGCGCCAGCGGCAAACCGATTAAATGAAAAGACCCCTCTTCCGGGGTCTTGAGCGGGCGATGGGACTCGAACCCACGACCTTCTCCTTGGCAAGGAGACATTCTACCAACTGAACCACGCCCGCATCACTTGCAGGCAAAATATTATCACGATTGCGGGCATCTGTCAAATATTTTTTCCCAACATCCGGAATAATAATCGTATCATCAAATGTCAAATTAAACGAAAATCGGTACCTTTGACCCCTTGACAAACAAAATGTACGCCATATAATACGTGTACATTGTTTACTATGAATACACCGTCTCCCAAGAACCGCCGCTTTGAAAAGACCCGCCAGGGTATCATTGACGCCGCTCGAGATATCGTACGCAGTGAGGGCATTGACGCCCTCTCCATGCGCACTCTCGCCGAAAAGGTGGATTATTCCCCATCGGCATTGTATAAGTACTTCAACAACAAAGAAGAGATCATCGAAGCCCTGCGGTTGGAGGGCTGGAATGAAATGCAATCCATTTTTATGCGCCGGTTAGGCGGCGAATTCAATCAAGTGGAGCGCCTTCTGGAAGCCTCTATGGCCTATATGGACATGAGTAACCAGTCACCCGAACTGTACCAGTTGATGTTCAATTCCACAGTCGGCGCGCCCGATAGTTTAGCCACAACCGAGGCGGACCCGCGATTCATGGTACTCACCGATATGATCCGTGAGGCTGTGGAAAGCGGCGAATTCACTTTGCCGCCGCAAATGTCACTTTTGGAGTATCGCTACCTTGCATGGTTTATTATGCACGGGATCTGTATGTTAAAAGTCAGCATGTACCGCAATTGTGTTGATGAATTTGACGCCATGGCCCGGGAGATTGTCAAAAAATTCATTTTTTGTGGGACGTCAAAAGCCAAAATTGAGAGCTAATATGTTCAATTTTTTTTGCCATCAAATGAACACTGTTCACATATTTAAATGCGTTCATAACTGGAGGAAGATATGAGTGAAAAACAGAAAGTCAGCCGGCGTCAGTTTTTGAAAACCGCCGGAATCGTCAGTGGAGCCCTGGTATTAACCTGCGGAGGACTGGGAGCCGCGGCAACCATCCCACCCGGCGTGGATTTTTATGAAAAGAAATCTGAAGGAAAGGGAAAAATGAAAAAAGTTTTGGTCGCGTATTCCAGCAAAGCTGGATCAACATCCGAAGTAGCCAAAGCCGTTGGCGAGGTTTTGAGTAAAAGCGGTGCGGATGTCACCGTGGAACAGATCAAGAACGTAAAAGACCTGGCGACATATCAGGCTGTTGTAGTAGGCAGTCTCATCCGCATGGGAAGCTGGGTACCCGAGGCGAAAAACTTTATTGAGAAGAACAAAGCCGCTCTCGATAAAGTCCCCACCGCCTTTTTTACCACCTGTCTCACCCTGAAAGATGACACAGAAGAAAACAGGGTAAAAGTAGCAGGGTATGTTGAACCAGTTATGCAGATCGTCAAACCGGTTGAGAACGGCCTGTTCGCCGGCAAAATGGATACCAGCCGCTTAAGCTTCCTGGACCGGATGATCATTGAGAAAATGATCAAAGAAACCAACGGAGACTACCGGAATTGGGATGAGATCAACGCGTGGGCGGAAAAACTGCCCGCTTTGATGCTCTAAACCACCTGCGGCAAGGATCAGGATATATCAGGCTGTAGCTCGAAGGAGCTGGCAGCCTGTTTGTTTTTGGATAGTGTACTCACCCGAACACGCAGGGATCATCAGGCTTTCGTACTTTTCCAAAGGAACTGACCAGCCATTTCCATCCACCTGTGTACTTCCCTCAATCACAGTTAAAGCATGGAAGGATTCACCGGCCGTGTTGGTTGAAACCGGTTCAGACGGTACGATTTTATCAAGCGTGAAATAATCGCATGTCACCAGGCTCGTTTCGATCGAATCAGTTGATGATTGTATCTGCGAACGCAGCAATGGGTCTATCACCCGGATAGATTGTTCGATATGCAGTTTACGGCCGGCGCTGGCCGGGCGGTTCCAGTCAAACACGCGGTAGGTGATATCGGAGCTTTCTTGCACTTCATAAACCAGCAAACCGGGGCCGAGCGCGTGAATGGTGCCGGCCGGGATCAGCACATAGTCTCCCCGGCGGACATGTACGCGGTTGGCGCAGTCGAGTATTGTGCCGTCTTTTATGGTGCGTTCAATATCAGCTTTCGTGATGCCGTCACGCGTTCCACACAGGATCTCCGCGTTTTCCGCCGCGTCAAAGAAATACCAGGCTTCGGTCTTGCCGAATTGACCGGCGCCTTCCAGTTCCACAGCTTGAACGTCATTGGGATGGACTTGAAGTGATAACCACTGGTTGCAATCCAACAGCTTGATGAGTATCGGAAATCGGTTACCAACCCGGCGGGTAACTTTCGTTCCCAGCAGGTCAACACCAGATTGCGTCACGATATCTGCCAATGTTGAGCCAGCCATGTCGCCATTTGCGATCGTATTGTTTTCGTGAACAGCCCACACTTCCGCCGTAGGCATATACCCCGGGCGCAGTCGATCACCGCCCCAGACGTAGTCACGATATTGAGGTTCGAGTTTGAAAGGTTTTAATTTCATGTGGCTATTCTATTGCGGTCTTAGCCAGAGCAATGGCTCCCATCACTCCTGCCTGGGAACCCAGCGTCGGCGAAACGATCAAATCTTCAATGGTTTCAGTAACTCTGGTTGACTGGATGTAGCCATTTAATTGCTGCTGTACGAGTTTGCGCACCTTCGGGATGAACCCGGTATGCTGAGGTACACCGCCGCCCAGAACGATTCGTTTGGGCGAAAAGTTCAGGAGAAGGTTTGAGATCAGGAAGCCGATATATTTCGCTTCCAGATCCCAGCCCGGGTGATCATCCGGCAGAGTTTCAGCCGGCTGTCCCCAGCGTTTGGCCATCGAAGGGCCGGATGCCAGGCCTTCCAAGCAATCTTCATGGAACGGACAAACCCCGGGGAATGGGTCAACTTTACGGTCGTGTGGGATGAACATATGACCGGCTTCAGGGTGGATCAGCCCATGTAAAGTTTTTCCGTTTACAATTCCTCCGACTCCGATACCGGTACCAACAGTAATGTACAGCAGCGGATCAAGTTCACGGTTTTCCGAAACCCAGTAATATTCGCCAAACGCAGCCGCGTTAACATCGGTATCGAAGCCGCAGGGTATTTTAAGAGCGTCGCGGATCGCGCCCAACAGGTTTGTCTGCGCCCAGCCAGGTTTGGGAGTGGATGTTATATATCCGTATGTACTGGAATTTTTATCCAGATCCACCGGGCCAAAAGCGGCAATACCTAAGGAACGTACTTGTTTCGATTCAACAAATGGTGTGAAAAAATTAATTGTGCGACCAATCGTTTCATCGGGAGAAGTAGTGGCAAAACGCTCCTGAGCCAGAACCTTATCCGGTCCGGAGGCCACAACACACACAAATTTTGTTCCCCCGGCTTCAATACCGCCAAAAAACGTATCCATAAAAATCCTCAAGACCGGTATATCAGAATGAATTGCTTTTTTCGTTCTTTTCTTTCAGATTGATTTTAATATGAAAGTTTTTTTCGGGGACCACTAATTAGTCTTTGCCATGATTTGTCCATAAGAAATCCATGTACTAAAGCCATTTTCCCGGTTACTTTCGTATTAAAGGCTGGCCAGCATCACTTTGATACCCAGTTTAGCCATTTCCAGGCGTGATTTCGCCGGCAAGGATTCATCGGTGATCAACTTGTTGACGATCGACAGGTTGGACACCTGGGCTACGGATTCTTGTCCGAAGATGGTGTAATCGGCCAGTAGAACCACTTCGCGGGTAGAGTGGATCATCGCCTTTTTTATCGTTACTTCGGAAATATTAGTATGTGACAGTCCAAATTCCTGGGTAATACCGCTGACACTCAGGAATAACTTATCCGCGCGCAATTCACTCAGCGCGCTTTCGGCAGTCGGACCCACCAGAACCTGGCTGCTGCGTCGCAATGCGCCGCCGGTAGAGATTAGTTGAATGTGCGGATCCTGCTCAAGGATGTTAAAAACGGAAGTCGAGTTAGTGATCACAGTGACATCCTGCTTGCCCAGAATCTCACGGGCCAGGTAGCCGGCAATTGGGCCTCCATCGATGATGATCACATCGCCCGGCATCACCTGCTCGGAGGCCAGGCGGGCTATCGCACGGCGACGGGCTTCGATTTCATCAACGACTTCTTTTTCCGCATCAACAATCTCTACGGTGATGCTAAATTTCTTTGCGTATTCCTGCATGTAGCGGATCAGGCTACGGTACCAATCATGTTTGCTAAAAGGTATGATGAAGCCAATCCGCCGAGGCAGCGCGCTTACCGAGCGCTTGTTAGACGAATTTATTTCCAATGGTATTGAAAATTGATTTATTACCTTATCCCACCGGATGACCCATCCATTTTGAGTTTCTTGGTACAAATCGCCAATGGTGGCAGGGGTCAGGATGGCATAGGGTGTGACTAGTTGCGGCGGCAGTAGCGATTGATTAAATGCGGCAATAGCCGCTTCCACACACACCGGTGCCGTGATCTCAGGGAACATGGCCAAGCCAGCCTTGCAATACGTGCCTTCGTGCAAGGCATTGCGCATCGTGTCTCCCTCCAACCCGAAGGTAATGACCGTCATTTTGGCAGGATCAATTGCCAAGTCGCGGCAGGCCTGTATCGCACCCCAGGCGGTGGCATCATTGATCGCGAAGATTATATTGACCTGCGAATGAACAACCAGCGCGTCATGGGTTAACTGGTATGAGGTGCTTGTACTGGATTGGGAATTGATCGAAAGAACAAGATCAGCCTGCGGACACACAGAATGTATGCCATCCATGAACGCGCGGCTGCGCGTCTGGGTATTAGGTAAGCTGAAAGTCAAATCCAAAACATGAAGCTGATTGTTGAATCGCGGGCCGAATTCCATGCCAGCCCATTTTCCTAACTCAAAAGCCGCCTTGTAATTATCCAGCGCCACAACCGAGACCTGTTTTCCCAACGCGGCGGATTCCGCGATGATCGGGATATTCATTTTGCTGGCCCGGTCCAGCAAAAGGTCGTCCACCCGGCGTTCCATGGAACTGGTGATGATTACATCAACCCGGTTGGCCAGCAGTTCATCCATGGTTTCCGGGCGGGTTTCTTCTGGAGAATCCCGGAGTTGGGATGCAACCCGGTTGATAGACGCAGCACCGCCGTATGTCCGCTGGAGCTTCCCCAATTCATCGAGCAGTTGCAGATCGCGCCGGATGGTCATCTCAGACACATTGAAATGCTCGCTCAAATCGCGCACAGTAAGGAAACCGCGTTCGTCGACCAAAAGTGTGATGTTTTCTAGGCGCTCGTTTGATGACATAAACGTCCTCCCCATAATCAATAAATCATAACATATGGGTTTTTGAATTGGGGCAGCCCCAAGAGGAAAAGCAAATGTTCTACTTCAATCGATTATAGTGTTTGTTGTGTGCTTTGTCAATCATATTTAAGACGTTTTGTACATTTACAAACATTTTTCTTGACATCGCGAAAGTTTTTATGCTAATATATGAACATCATGTGTTTCTTTGTTTGACTTTAATCAAACGAAACAAACAAAATATCCAGCGGGGGATCAAGTGATATGTTCGGAAAGGAGGTTGTAAAGAAGTACAGCATCTGTTCCTGAAGTATCTAATAAACACCAGCTTGTCTTCACCCAATCTTAAAACTTCGGTTACTGAAGGAGAAGAAATACCAATGAAAACGAAACGGTTGTTAACTATTTCTGGCATTCTGATGATCGCCGCGATGATCATAAGTGCCTGCGCTTCCGCAGTTACTCCCGCCCCAGTTGAACCTGCCAAACCTGCCGAACCCGTGGCTACTGAACCGGCTGCCTCCGCTCCCGCCGCCGGTTCCGCTGGCGGACCCGTAGTTGTCAAACCTATGGATGTTAAAGACATCGTCGTCGCGGGTGTCGTCTTCCAGGATGACCAGTTCATGAAATCCATGGTACAGGGTTTCGAAGATGCCGGCAAGAAACTCGGTGTCAAACAGGTCATCATCGGCAACTCCAGCAATGACCAGGCCAAGGAAACCGAACTCATCAACACCTACATATCCCAGGGTGTGAACGGTATTGCCATTGCCCCCCTCAGCCCCACTGTCTCCATGGCCGCCTTGAAACAGGCCAATGATAAGGGTGTCGCCGTGGCCCTCACCAATTCCGGCGGCTTCACTGATGTCGCCTTTATCACCGGTGGTTACATGTCTGATAACACCGCCAATGGTAAAGCCATGGGCGACGCCGCCGCTAAGTACATCAAAGACGCCGGCCTCACTGGCACTATCCAGGTTGGTATCGTTGACTATGACCATCAGAAACCCGAAGAATCAAAACTCCGCTACGGCGGTTTTGAAGAAGGTTTGAAAGCTGCCGGCATCGACTACAAGGTCGTTGCTCATCAGTCCGCTGAAAAGCAAGACACCGCACTCGCCGCTACTTCTGACATGATCACCGCCAACCCCGACATTCAGGTCATCTTTGCCTGCAATGAAGGCGGTTCCATCGGTGCTGCTATGGCTGTCAAACAAGCCGGAAAGAAGATCGCTGTCTTCGGGTTCGACGGTTCCGATCAGATCAGCTCCATGATCATCAACGGTGAGATGCAGGCCGCCATCGCTCAGGATCCCTACGGGCAGGGCGTCGCCGCTATGACCGACCTGGTTAATTACCTGACCGGTAAACCCGGCAACAGCGTTGGAAAACTTACCATCACCCCGGGCATCACCCTCTCCGCTACTGATAAAGCCGCCGTCAACGCCTGGCGTAAAGCCAATGGGCTGAAAGAACTTGATATTCCCGCCGCCGGTTCCGCTGGCGGCCCCGTAGTTGTCAAACCTATGGATGTCAAAGACATCGTCGTCGCGGGTGTCGTCTTCCAGGATGACCAGTTCATGAAATCCATGGTACAGGGTTTCGAAGATGCCGGCAAGAAACTCGGTGTCAAACAGGTCATCATCGGCAACTCCAGCAATGACCAGGCCAAGGAAACCGAACTCATCAACACCTACATATCCCAGGGTGTGAACGGTATTGCCATTGCCCCCCTCAGCCCCACTGTCTCCATGGCCGCCTTGAAACAGGCCAATGATAAGGGTGTCGCCGTGGCCCTCACCAATTCCGGCGGCTTCACTGATGTCGCCTTTATCACCGGTGGTTACATGTCTGATAACACCGCCAATGGTAAAGCCATGGGCGACGCCGCCGCTAAGTACATCAAAGACGCCGGCCTCACTGGCACTATCCAGGTTGGTATCGTTGACTATGACCATCAGAAACCCGAAGAATCAAAACTCCGCTACGGCGGTTTTGAAGAAGGTTTGAAAGCTGCCGGCATCGACTACAAGGTCGTTGCTCATCAGTCCGCTGAAAAGCAAGACACCGCACTCGCCGCTACTTCTGACATGATCACCGCCAACCCCGACATTCAGGTCATCTTTGCCTGCAATGAAGGCGGTTCCATCGGTGCTGCTATGGCTGTCAAACAAGCCGGAAAGAAGATCGCTGTCTTCGGGTTCGACGGTTCCGATCAGATCAGCTCCATGATCATCAACGGTGAGATGCAGGCCGCCATCGCTCAGGATCCCTACGGGCAGGGCGTCGCCGCTATGACCGACCTGGTTAATTACCTGACCGGTAAACCCGGCAACAGCGTTGGAAAACTTACCATCACCCCGGGCATCACCCTCTCCGCTACTGATAAAGCCGCCGTCAACGCCTGGCGTAAAGCCAATGGGCTGAAAGAACTCCCAATTCAATAGGTTTTTCTCCAGATAAAGGTTGTTCAGCTAGATATGAAACAGGGAGACAGTGTTTTGGTCTCCCTGTTTCAAAAAAACAGCGGTAGCTATAATGATTTGCAGGTGACGATTTTCAAGATTATCCATTCGAATTCGGTCATTAAATGAAAAAATAGCCATCATTCATTTTTTCCTTCAGCAAATCAACAGTTTTACATTGGAGGTTAATAAGGTGAGCGAATTATTTCTCAAAGCTGAACATTTAACAAAGGATTATCCCGGTACGCGAGCCCTTGACGACATTTCGATTTCTTTTCAGAGCGGGAAGGTAAATGCCCTTGTGGGTAAAAACGGGTCTGGAAAATCGACCCTGGTGAAAATTTTTGCCGGCGCACTATTGCCTTCATCAGGCAGCATCTATCTCAACGACGAAAAATTAACCTTCGAATCAACTTCCGAAGCCAATGCAAAAGGGATCGTCACTGTTTATCAAGAAATGAGTCTGGTTCCGGGCCTATCTGTAGCCGAAAACATTTTTTTAGGTCGGCTGCCAAAGAAATATGGCTCGATTGATTGGAAAACTACATATCAGATGGCAGACAGTCTGCTCAAAAAGATGAAAGTGGATATCAATCCACGCGAAGCGGTTTTTCGCTTAAGTATGTGGCAGATGCAGGTAGTGGAGATCACCAAAGCTTTGAGTTTTAATCCCAAGGTGATCATGCTGGATGAACCCACCTCAGCTCTGGCCCAGAATGAGGTTCGGAGTCTGTTTGACGCAGTACGTGCCTTGCGCGATCAGGGAGTTATTGTAATTTATGTTACCCATAAACTTCAGGAATTACCCCAGATCGCCGATACCGTCAGTGTTCTACGCGACGGGCTTTTGATTGGCACTGTTCAAATGAAAGACGTTCAACACAAAGACATTATCGATATGATGTTTGGTGAAGTAAAAACACTGAGCCGTCCGAAGGATATTAAGATCCAGGATGATGTGGCGATGGAAGTAAAAGGTTTAAGCCGTAAAGGGTGGTATGACGATGTAAGCTTCAAACTCAGGAAGGGGGAAGTGCTGGGTATAGCGGGTATGCTCGGCTCCGGACGTACCGAACTTCTGCGCGGAATTTTCGGCGCGGACCCGGTTGATTCTGGGGAAGTGATTGTTGAAGGCAAGTCTTACAAGAACGCTGGCCTCAGGAAAATGAAAGAAGCCGGTATAGGTCTGACCCCGGAAAACCGTAAACTTGAAGGGCTAATTCTGATCCATTCAGTTCTAGACAACCTATGTTACGCGAGCATGAACCTGACGTCACGTTTTTTGGTGGAAAACAAGCAGAAGAGGAATATGTTCGCTGAAAAACAGGTCCATGAATTAAAGATAAAGATTTCGGGTCTTGATGTAACAAGCAATTCGTTATCGGGTGGGAATCAACAAAAAGTGGTTGTTGGAAACTGGTTAAACACAAGCCCAAAAATAATGTTGTATGACGAACCCACTCGCGGTATCGATGTAAACGCCAAACAGGAATTGTTTGCCATCATGTGGATCCAGGCGCGCAAGGGTATTTCAACAATTTTTGTTTCCACTGAACTGGAAGAGCTATTGGAAGTATGTCACCGGATATTGATTATGCGTCATGGAAAAATCGTGGATGAGGTTAACCCAGAAAAAATCAGTATCAATGAACTCTATGAAATTTGTATGAGAGGAGATTAATTCAATCATGAAAATCTCGATGGTTAATAAAAATTATTTTAATCGCAAAAAACTCGGGTTATTCTTGCTTGACCACACCATAGAAATCATTCTGATCGTTCTGATTGCCGCTCTCGCCCTCAGCGTCAAGAATTTTATGACCTGGGGTAACTGGATGAATATTTTACGGGCCAACTCGCTAAAGGGAGTTATGGCATTTGGCATGACCATGGTGATTATCGCCGGGTTGATCGACCTTTCCATTGGTTCAACTGTAGCGTTGGCCGGTGTGATTGTGGCGCGTTGCTGCCGTGATCTCCCCATAGCAACCGGCATGGATGTCAACACCGCCTGCATTATCGGCATAGCCATCTCGCTGGCCATAGCTGTTCTAGTCGGCTGGATTCACGGGACTTCCACACACAAAGCCGGCATGCCTCCGTTCATTGTCACACTGGTGACCCTCAACCTGTTGTATGGTCTGGCGGGTATCATTAGCCAGGGATTTCCGATTGCCAATCAAGCTCCAGAATGGTTCAATTATCTGGGCGGCGCCCGTATTCCCATCCCCGATTGGTTGATAAATGCCCTGGGAGGCGGCAACATTGATGGTATCCCCGTCCCGGCAATAGTGCTGATCATCTCCTTTGGTCTTGTCTACTACGTAATGGGGTATACCACCATCGGGCGTTCAGTGTACGCCACCGGTGGAAATGCAGAATCAGCCCGATTGAGCGGTATTGATGTTGGCAAAACCAAGATCATTTGTTTTGTGACCATTCAAATACTGGCGGTTGTTGCCGGTTTCATGACATCCGGCCAGCTTCTGGCAGGTTCTTTCTCCTTCGGCCGCGGCTGGGAATTGGATGTGATAAGCGCTGTGATTATCGGCGGCACAAGCTTTAACGGTGGTATCGGCAAGGTCTGGGGAACACTGTGGGGGGTGATCTTTATTGGCGTGATCTCTAACGGTATGACTCTTCTGAATTTTGATATTTACACGCAATATGTAGTTCGCGGCATTGTTATGTTCCTCGCGGTGTTTATCAGTTCTTATCGTGTAAATTTGAAAGCCTGATCTCACTTTTTTTCAAAAACACCTGGCTCGAAAGCCAGGTGTTTTTATTCATCAGGTTGGGCTATTGACTTCTAAATTCTTCTTTAAAATTACTCCATATCAATGTTGACTTTCCTAATAATTTGGTTAAAATGTTATGTGAACGTTTACACAAGAAAGCGATCCCCTTATGGTCAATACAAAGGAAAAAACCCCATTTTCAAATATTACGATCATCGATGTGGCCAGGGAAGCTGGAGTTTCGTATGGCACGGTCTCCCGGGTAATTAATGATTCGCCTAATGTAAAGGAGGAAACCCGAGAGAAAGTAAAAGAGGTAATCGACCGATTGGGGTTTGTGGGCAACCGCAGCGCTCGCAGCCTGGTGAGTGGAAAATCTCATGTTATTGGCCTGTTGATACCGGATTTGGGGACAGCCTATATAGGCGAGATCATCCGCGGTATTGATATGGAACTGGAGACAGCGCGTTACAATCTGATGCTCTATACCACCCACCGGCGTGAAACCAAAGAAGCTGGATATATCTCTTCATTGATCCAGAGCGGTGTTGACGGTGTAATCCTCATCCTGCCGCGCAATCCAGCCAAATATCTGGAAAAATTACGCTCGCTCAACTTTCCTTACGTTCTGGTTGACCATCAGGGCATCGATGACCGCGGCCCCGCCGTAGGAGCCACCAATTTCCAGGGTGCTTTTGATGCCACAGAATACCTGATCCAACTGGGTCATACCCGAATTGCATTGATAACCGGCAGCATGGACCTGGGTTGTTCACAAGAACGACTAAAAGGGTACCAGGAAGCCATGAAAAAACACGCTTTACAGATAGAGCCGGAATGGATTGTGGAAGGTGACTTTGAACAAACCACCGGATATGAAAAAGCGTTGAAACTGATTTCATTATCTAACCGACCTACCGCTATTTTCGCCTCGAATGATATGATGGCGTTTGGAGCCATGAATGCCGTTCGTGATCAAGGATTAAAGATACCCGGCGATATTTCGGTTGTCGGCTTTGATGATATTTTTCAATCCAGCCAAACCATGCCCGGGCTGACAACCGTGCACCAGCCGCTGGAACAGATGGGCCGCGAAGCTACCCGGATGCTGGTTGAGATGATGTCTGAACGTGAGATCAAACCCGGTAAGATCGAACTTCCCACCAGGCTCGTTTTACGTGATTCCTGCCGTAATCTGGCAGACAGCAGAAACAATGGATGATTGACAGGTCATCCTTAAAAGAAACGCAATCCCACACATCAGCAAGGAATAACGAATATGGAATCATTATTTCTCGGAATAGATATTTCAACCACAGGCTCCAAAGCGTTACTGGTCAATGAAAAGGGCGTCGTAGTCGGCTCCGCGGCCAACGAGCATCCGATTTCCACTCCGAAACCCCTATGGTCTGAACAAGACCCGCGGGACTGGTGGAACGCCTCGGCTAAATCCATCCGCGAAGCACTGGCACAGGCCGGTGTGACCGGCGATGCGGTCAAAGCGGTAGGGTTGACCGGCCAGATGCATGGACTGGTGATGATGGATGAAAAAGGCGACGTGCTCCGCCCGGCCATTCTGTGGAACGACCAGCGCACCGCCGAGGAATGTGACGAAATTACCCGTAAAGTCGGATTTGATAAATTACTGGCTATTTGCGGCAACAAAGCCCTCACCGGTTTCACGGCTCCCAAGATCCTCTGGGTGCGAAACCATGAGCCCGAAGTGTACAAAAAGACCGCCCACATTCTTCTCCCCAAAGACTATGTGCGCTATCAGTTGACTGGTGATTACGCGGTTGACCATGCCGATGGTTCCGGCATGATCCTCTACGATCTCAAAAAACGCACCTGGTCAAAAGAATTACTGAACATTCTAGACATCCCTGAAAGCTGGCTGCCGAAGACATACGAAGGCTGCGAGGTGACCGGCGTGGTTTCTGCCAGAGCAGCGGAACTGACCGGCCTGAAAGCCGGAACACCTGTGGTTGGCGGCGGCGGTGACCAGGCTGCCCAGGCCGTTGGCGTAGGCGCTGTAACCCCGGGCATTGTGGCACTGACCCTTGGTACATCCGGAGTGGTTTTTGCCAGCACGCCATCACCATTGGTTGAACCCGAAGGCCGCCTGCATGCTTTCTGCCATTCGGTTCCCGGAACATGGCACTTTATGGGCGTGATGCTCTCCGCAGCCGGTTCATTACGCTGGTACCGTGATACCTTCGCCCCCGGCATGGGGTATGACGAACTGTTGGCCCCGGCGGCAGATATCCCCGCTGGAAGTGAAGGACTACTCTTCCTGCCTTACCTGACCGGTGAACGTACACCTCATCCTGATCCCCTGGCACGCGGCGCGTTCGTTGGTCTTACCGTGCGCCATACCAAAGCGCATATTACCCGCTCCGTCATCGAGGGTGTTTCATACGGGCTCCGCGATTCTATGGAACTGATCAAGAAAGCCGGCCTGGGCGAGATCAAGCAGGTGAGAGTCTCCGGCGGCGGCGCTCGCAGTCCATTATGGCGCCAGATGCTCTCTGATGTGATGGACAGCGAACTGGTCACCGTGAATACCACTGAAGGCGCCGCGTTTGGTGCCGCCCTGCTGGCCGGTGTAGGTGCCGGAACCTGGAAAACGGTGGAAGAAAGCTGCACCGCCACAATAAAGACCATGGAAAAGACAGCTCCCAACAGTGAAACCGTCAAAGTATATGAGCAGTATTACCGCCAGTACACCGCTTTGTATCCGGCCTTGAAACCCTCTTTCAATGCCCTGTCTTCCCTGTAATTTATCAATAGAACAAGGATATGTTTGTTTATGACTGACACCGTGAAAGAAACGCCGTTATACCTCGATCCTTCGAAACCGGTAGAAGATCGGGTAAAAGATCTGCTCTCCCGCATGACTCTGGAAGAAAAAATCGGCCAAATGCGCAGTGCGGCAGAAGAGATCAAACATTTGAATATTCCAAAATATGATTTCTGGAGCGAAGCCCTGCATGGTATCGGTCGAAATGGCCGTGCGACAGTCTTTCCTCAGGCAATCGGTATGGCAGCCACCTGGGACCCGGATTTGATCAAAGAAGTAGCCACTGCCATCAGCCTGGAAGGCCGGGCAAAGTACCATGAAACCATACGGCGTTGCGGTGATACCATCAACTGCCAGGGGTTGACCTTTTGGTCACCCAATGTGAATATCTTCCGCGATCCGCGTTGGGGGCGCGGACAGGAGACCTGGGGTGAAGACCCGTATCTGACAGGAGAAATGGGTGCAGCTTTTGTTCGCGGTATGCAGGGCGATCACCCGAAATATCTGCGAACCGCAGCATGCGCCAAGCATTATGCCGTTCACAGCGGTCCGGAAGAAAGCCGGCACTCATTTGACGCGAGAGTGACCAAACGCGAACTGTTTGATACCTATCTGCCGGCTTTCAAAAAACTGGTGGTTGAAGCCAACGTTGAAATGGTAATGGGCGCGTATAACCGTTTATTCGGTGTTCCCTGCTGTGCCTCTGAATTTCTTCTAGACGAAATTCTCCGAAAGAAATGGGGATTCAAGGGGCATGTTGTATCAGATTGCTCCGCCCTGACTGACCTGCACAAAGGTCATGGATATACCAAAGATGTGGTGGAATCCGCCGCGGTGGCACTCAAAGCCGGCTGTGACATGAGCTGCCAGTGTACGTACGATCATCTGGGTGAAGCGATTGACCGCGGGTTGATCACCGAAGCGGATATCGATCGTTCATTGGCCCGCACTCTGACCACGCGGTTCAAGCTGGGCATGTTCGATCCGCAGGAAATGGTCCCGTATTCTGATACGCCGATGAGCGTGGTTGGTTGTGAAGCCCACCGGAAACTGGCGTATGAGACGGCAGTGCGGACAATGGTTCTGCTCAAGAACAAGAACAACATACTTCCATTGAAAGACAGCGTGCGCAGCCTGTATATTGTTGGGCCGAACGCCACCAATCTGGACTGCCTGCTGGGAAGCTATTTCGGACTCGGCGAGAACATGATCACCCCTCTGGAAGGCATCGCCCAGCGCGCGCCTGAGGGTATGCGCCTTGAATATAAACACGGTGTTTTGCTGGCTCAGGATAGCGCTAACCCGTTCGACTGGTCAATCTCGGCAGCCGCCGAAGCCGATGTCACGGTAGCCTTTATGGGACTGGCACCTGTACTGGAAGGTGAAGAAGGCGACGCATTGCTTTCATCCAAAGGTGGCGACCGAGAAAAGATTGAAATTCCGGTTCAACAGGTGGAATACATTAAAAAACTGGTAGTCGCTGGAGCCCGTATTGTGCTGGTTTTGTTCAGTGGAAGCCCGGTCGCGCTGGGTGAACTGGAAAACATGGTGGAAGCCATCGTTCACGTCTGGTATCCGGGTATGGAAGGCGGTAGAGCGATCGCGGATGTACTCTTTGGAAACGCGGTTCCCTCCGGCAAGCTGCCGCTCACCTTCCCTGCTTCAACATCGCAACTTCCAGATTTTGAAGATTACAGCATGGATAACCGTACTTACCGGTACTCCACGGAAACGCCGCTCTATCCGTTCGGGTATGGCCTGAGCTACGCGAGATTTGAATACAGTGATCTTTCCCTGAGCAAATCATCCGTTAAAAGCGGCGAATCGGTGGATGTCACATTCTCGCTGACCAACAAAAGCGATATCACAGCAGAAGAGGTCGCGCAAATCTACCTCACCGACATTAAGGCATCAGTCAAAGTGCCCTTACACAAACTGATCGGTTTCAAACGTGTCCGCCTGGAGCCGAAACAAACGACAACGATCACATATACTGTAACGCCTGAAATGATGATGTTGGTTAATGATGATGGCGAATCGGTGTTGGAAGCCGGAGAATTCAAGCTTTATGTCGGTGGAAGTTCACCGTGCAAACGAGCGTTAGACCTGGGAGTTCAGGCGCCACTGGAAGGCAAGTTCAATCTTGTGTAAATGAAATTGAACGGAGTATAGCCTGCTCCTTCATCAGCTCCACCACCGATAGCGGTGGTGGAGCTTCTATTTCAGGAGATTCAGCAGGTGACACCGGTATATTTGTCATTGATATTCTTCCTGATTCTTGAAAAAACCGGCTAATTTGTTTGTTTACCCAACATTCATAGTTGACACGAATAAATCGCTTGCTATAATAATCTTGTAAACGCTTCCACAATAAAACACTCCCGAAGGTAATGCAATAACTCAATCTACGAAAAACCAGGTCAATAGTTTTAGATTTTTCCGGTTATATGATTGTTCCTCCAGATTATTCTGGTGATTTTAATTTCGTCAGTTTATTTTTCGTAAACGCTTACGCAAAAAACCAGGAAATAACCAGCTCCGCCTATGAGAAACCCGGGAACAGCCACCAGCAATGTGACCATTTTCGAAGTCGCCGCGCAAGCGGGCGTTTCGTATGGTACTGTATCACGGGTCTTAAACAATGATCCGCATGTCAAAACAGAGACACGCGAGCGTGTCAACCGGGTAATCCAAGACCTGGGTTACGTTGTCAATCGCCAGGCGCGCAGTCTGGCCGGTGGAAAGACTCACATCATCGGCATGCTGGTGCCTGACCTGGGGACCGGGTATATCGGCGAGATCATCCAGGGGATTGATTCGGAGTTGCAGCTTTCAGGATACGACCTGATGCTGTATACCACCCACCGCACGCCAGTGTTAGAAGCGGATTACGTGGCCAATCTTGCCCAGGGCATGGTTGACGGCCTCATTCTAGTGCTTCCCCGGAACCCAAGAGATTACATAGACATTTTAAATTCCCGCCACTTCCCCTTTGTGTTGATCGACCATCAAGGTTGGGGGAATGAATGTCCGGCTGTTTCTGCCACAAACTGGCAGGGAGCATTCAACGCCACAGAATATTTGATCCAGCTTGGACACAAACGTATTGGAATAATTACCGGCTGGATGGACCTGGATTCCGCCATTGACAGGCTTGAAGGGTACAAAGCGGCATTATGGACCCACCACATTCCCTTTTCAGAAGAATTGGTCCGCGAAAGCACCTTCCAGCAACTTGACGGTTATAAAAGCGCCATGGAACTATTGACCCTCCCTAACCCGCCGACGGCGATCTTCGCGTCGAATGACGTGATGGCTTTCGGCGCCATGGATGCCGTCCGCGAAACCGGTCAACGTATTCCGGAAGATATCTCTGTTATCGGTTTCGATGACATCCCCCAGGCCGGGGCTATACATCCGGCTCTCACTACCGTACGCCAACCACTGCGCAATATGGGCAGCGTTGCAGCGCAAATGCTGTTGGATCTATTGAAACATCCTGATATTCCGTCAAAACGAATTGAACTGCCGACAGGTCTGGTGATACGTGATTCATGCCAACCGCCCCGTAGTTGATCGTTGATAAGGAGGTGATTTTCTACAACCATTAAGGCTCTAAAGGATTTTTTCTCATATTTGAAGTTCAAAAATCAAAAAGGAGAAGGATGTAATGAGCAACAAAATCGTAAAAATCTTTAGCTTCATCATGATTGCTGTCCTGCTTATGGCTGCCGCCCCGGCCCCCGCCGTTGCCGCCGCCCCCGCTAAAGCCGATAAGGTCGTTATCAATTGGTGGCACATCACTACCAGCGATCCCGGCAAAACCGATTGGCAGAATATGGCCGATGCCTACATGAAAGCTCACCCGAACGTAGAGATCAAAATCACCGTTCTGGAAAACGAAGCCTTCAAAACCAAACTGACCACCGTTATGCAGTCCGGTGAAGTTCCGGATATCTTCCAGAGCTGGGGTGGTGGTGGACTGTCCGAACAGATCGATGCCGGTCTGTTGAAAGACATCACCGCTGATCTGGATGCCAATAATGGCGAGTGGCGCAACACCTTCGCTCCCGCTGCCCTGGCTGTCTTCAGCAAAGATGGCAAGAACTACGGCGTGCCGTGGGATATGGGTATGGTTGGCTGGTGGTACAACAAAGACCTGTTCAAAAAAGCTGGCATCGACAAAGAACCCGCCACCTGGTCTGAATTCCTGGCTGACGTCAAGAAACTGAAAGACGCTGGCATTACCCCGATCGCCCTGGGTGAAAAAGACTCCTGGACTGGTATGCACATCTGGTCATACCTGGCCACCCGCATCGGCGGCGAAAAAGGTTTCAAAGCTGCCCTCGATCGCTCTGGTTCATTCGCTGATCCCGCGTTCGTCAAAGCCGGTGAAGAACTCAAGAAACTCATCGACATGCAACCCTTCCAGGATGGTTACCTGGGTGCCGTTCATGATGACATGCAGGCTGCGTTCGGTAACGGCAAAGCCGCCATGGAACTCTCCGGCCAGTGGGCTCCCTCCGTTCAGGCTGCCAAGAGCGCTGATGGCAAGGGTGTTGCCAATCTCGGCTTGTTCGGTTTCCCGGCTGTTGAAGGCGGCGCTGGTGATGGTTCCGATGTTGTCGGTGGCGGCAATGGTTTCGCCATTGGCAAGAACGCTTCCCCCGAAGCCATCGATTTCGTGAAATTCCTGACCAACAAAGAAAATCAGACCCTCATCGCCTCCCAGGGCTCCGGTATCCCCGTAGTCAAAGGCGCTGAAGTTGGTTTGAAAGATCCCAACATGAAACTGGTCCAGGAAAAATTCGCCAAAGCTGCTTACTTCCAGCTGTACTACGATCAGTTCCTGCCCTCCGCCGTTGGTGGCGCCATCAACGACAATGTCCAGAAACTGTTCGCTGGCACCGCTTCTCCGGAAGAAGTTGCCAAAGCCATCGAAGCTGCTGCTGCAGAGAATATGAAGTAGGATTTTCCTGATGTAAACAGGTGCGCGGATAGACCATAACAGGACTATCCCGCACCTGTTATTTTGATTACGCTACGCCCTTCCGCTGGCTTAATGCATAATATAAATAGGTTTACGCATCAAAATTTTGCCCGCGGAAAATATTCGGACGTTCACCAGACAATTCACATCCGAATATTCTTGTGAGAAAGAGAAACAAATGCCGACAATTCCCCTCCCTCCCAATCGACAATCATCCAGTGCAGCCTCATCTCCGTTTCTTTCCCGCCGGACCAAAGATGGACTTGTGATTGCCCTGTTCCTGGCCCCTGCACTTATCCTTTTTCTTCTTTTCGTAATTTATCCCATCTTCCGGTCGGTTTATTTCAGTACATTTAACTGGAACGGATTGGGACCGGCTGTCAAGTTTGTTGGCCTTAAAAATTACATCAAGATCCTTTCTGATGGTGTTTTCCTTTTAGCTGTCAGGAACGTTTTATTCATTATTGTCTTCTCTTTAGCCATCCAATTGCCTCTGGCAATGCTGCTTGCGGTTCTGGTAGGCCGCGATCTTCCCGGCCGGGGTATGTTCCGAACCATTTTCTTCCTGCCTTACGTTCTTTCTGAAGTCAACACGGCGATCATGTGGTTGCTGCTCTTTACTCCAGACCCCGAAAGGGGGTTGTTTAATGGTATTCTGGTGGCTCTGGGTAAGCAGCCGGTCGCCTGGCTTGGAGACATGAGAATTGTCCTCTTTGCTGTGTTCATCACTCTTACCTGGAAGTACTTCGGGTTCCACATGTTGTTGTATTTGACCGGGTTACAGAATATTCCCACAGAAATTGAAGAAGCCGCCCGTATGGATGGAGCAAATGCGTTCCAGAACTTCTTTCATATCACACTTCCGCTTCTCAGCAGCCCCATAAAAACATCTGTTTACATGTCCGTCCTCGGTTCCATACAGCAATTTATTGTGGTTTGGATCATGACCGGTGGTGGACCGGTAAATGCCAGTGAGACGATGGCCACATATATGTACCGCTTCGGGTTTGTGCGTTTCCAACTTGGTTACGGTTCTGCCGTAGCGATCATTATGTTTATTCTGTGTGTTATCTTCTCATTGATTTACCAGGCACTTACCAGAGAACCCGACTACCTCACCGGTCTATAGAAAGGATTTTTTTTATGAGCAAGCCCCTTCCCACACCTGTCTGGATGAGAAAAGCCGTTC
Organism: Leptolinea sp. HRD-7; assembly: GCA_024363285.1. Classification (GTDB taxonomy): domain Bacteria; phylum Chloroflexota; class Anaerolineae; order Anaerolineales; family Anaerolineaceae; genus Leptolinea. The sequence continues at coordinate 679,343 of AP024710.1, forward strand.
CCCGGTTCTTTCAGTATCTTGTCTTAACAATTGCTACGATATTAATTTTCGTGCCGATCATTATCTTGATTTTTGGCAGTGTAAAAACTACCGGGCAGATGTATTCTCACCCGTACGACTTTCCTACCAACCCTAACTGGTCAAATATCATCAATATTTTAAAGACTCCCAGCTTCTGGACCATGATGGGGAACAGTTTGATCGTTATGGTTTCAACCACTACGGCCACAGTGTTCATCTGTGCTCTTGTCTCGTTTGTCTTTGCCCGATTGGAATTCCGTGGTAAGAATTTCTTCTTTAACCTGTTCACTCTCGGGTTGATGTTCCCGATTAATGTTGCCATTTTGCCGGTGTATTTTGTTCTGCGCCAGTTGGATAGTTACGGTTTGCATTTGATCAATAGCCTGCTCGGTGTCATCGTGGTTCAGGTCGCATTTCAGCTTTCCGGTAATATTATGATCCTTAAGGGATTTTTCACTGCGATCCCCAAAGAACTTCAAGATGCTGCGTATATTGACGGTTGCACCAATTTTGATTTTTTCTGGCGGATCATGCTTCCGCTGGTTAAACCGGCACTTGCAGCCGTTGCATCTCTCGTCATGATCGTCAGCTGGAATGACTTGCTCGTTCCGTTGATTGTGTTAAACAGCAACAATCTATGGACTCTTCAACTCGGCACAATGCAATTCCAGGGTCAATACAGCACTGACCTCGCGCTGATTTCTGCCTTTGTCGCGTTGTCATCTATTCCAACCATTATTTTCTATATGTTCGCGGAAAAACAAATCGTCGCGGGTCTCACAGCCGGTGCTGTAAAAGGGTAATCCGGTTTTATTTCACGTTGTCTCTTTCTCCTGGCCGGATGAGCAGTCTCGCTCATCCGGCCAATCTGTTATGTCTGTCCTGTGTCTATCTTATTCTTGATGTGTCAATTTATCCGACATCTGAATAAATTCTGAATAACGTTTGGCAGCTTCGTTCTGACTTGTTTTCACATAATCATAGATCTCATCCAGATGTTCTTCCAACAATCTGACGATTTTTTGATCGATTCGATGTTCAATGGATGCTTTATTCAATATTTCCATGACTTCCCGGGGAGGAAGCCCTTCACGGTATGGACGCTTCTCTATCAGGGCCGTAAAAATATCGGAAACAGAAATAATTCTTGAACCCAGAGGAATTTCTTTTTCTTCAAGATGGAATGGGTAGCCATAACCATCCAAACGTTCATGGTGGTATGCACCCCATTCCCGGACGATGTCCAGTATCTGCAAAGTCTCCATTATTCGGAAGGTGTGATATGTATGCCGCCGGACGACATCGTATTCAAGAGGGGTCAACCCGCCCGGTTTTTCCAGTATCTCAGAAGGCACCGCCAGTTTTCCGAGATCATGAAGCAGACCGGCAAGATGCAGGTAATGGCAATCTGAATCATCAAAACCGGCATATTTTCCTAATTTAATGGCACAGGCTGCTACTCCGGCTGAATGAGTGGCGGTAAACGGGCTACGAAAATCAATGATCCGACTGAAAAGGTTAGACAACCCTAAAAAATCATCATCCATAATTTCCATTTTCGGCCAGGCTAACCGTCGATTCAATGTGTTCAGAGATAACGAATAAATGGTATCAAGCCAGAATGCTTCTACCTTCGAGATTTCTTTCAACGCAGCTACCTGACCGGGTACAAACCGGGGACCAGATTCAGGTTCGATCTTTTGAATTATTCCTTCTACCTGGTCTAATATCTCGACATTGGGGTTAATGAGAATGGCAACTCGATCTGCCAGATGTAATAGATGCGATGATGGCGATACAGGAATGCCATCCAATTGAGCGCCTTTTCCGTTATCCCACGGTACATGGTGGAAGCGGACAATATCAGCCACCCGATTAAATGGAGCGAATGTACGCAGAAGCAGGTAACTTCGTACGGCGTGGCCATAGGGATCTTTGTATTCAAAATCTAGCGCTCCAAGCCTGTCTTGTCGTGAGAGCCCGCCAATATCATGCAGGGCAGCCGCCATAACCAGGTCGCGGATTTCCGTTTCCGGCATTTTCAAATGGGATGCCAGATTGTAAACCACCTGTACGGTCCGGCGGTGATGATCAGCCACCAGTGGGCTCACCAGGTCAACCGCTTCAGATATACATAAAACCAGATCGAATATGGAAGTAAAGGATAAAGGTTTCGTTTTCAAATCAACCTCCTTCTTCCAACCCGGATTTGTTGCGTGCTTCGAGGTGATGTAGATACCAGGTTAACCTGACAGTGGAGCCAATAAACCCTGTTTCACAATTACCCAAATCTCGTTATTTTTGGCTAAATTGACCCGCCTATTATTATGTATGAGGTTTTCAATTGTTGATGTTGCGGGTTGTCTATTTCGAATTATCTGATATAAAAGGACGAAACCAATGCTGACGTTGTTAACGTCTCATTAATATGATAGAGGAAAATCCATAATTCCGCCAGAACAATTCTTACTGATTTTCGCGGTGACGGTTGCTGCCGGCGCCATCAACGCGTTGGCCGGTGGCGGTACCTTATTAACATTCCCGCTGCTAATGGCTGTCGGTTTGCCTTCTGTCAGCGCCAATGTGACCAACCAGATCGCTTTGATGCCCGGTTTTTTTGGCGCCGCTCTGGCGCAGATCAAAGACCTGAAGGGGCAAGAAAAGCGGTTGATGCTGACATTACCGGTTTCAGTGTTGGGTGGACTGCTGGGCGGCTGGCTGCTTATTCGTTCAGGCGAACGGTTATTCAATGACATCGTTCCGTTCCTCATATTGATCGCGTCTTTACTGCTGGCCGCGCAAGATACCATCCGCCGGTGGCTTATGCGCCGCTCTGAAGCCGGGCATATTCACCTTACGGATGCCTGGGTTGTTATTCCGGTTTTCCTGGCCACCATCTACGGGGGATATTTCGGCGCGGCCGCCAGTATCATCGTGCTGGCCGTCACCGGGCTGGTGCTGGAAGATACTCTTACCCGTCTGAACGCCATCAAACAGGTGATCGGATTGGTATCCGGGACGGCTGCCGCCGTGTTCTTTGCATTCACCGGCCAAATTAACTGGCCGGTGGCGCTGGTGATGATGGCCGGTTCGCTGCTGGGCGGTCTGCTGGGCGGCCGGGTGGCGGGCAAAGTCAACGCGGGGGTGCTGCGATGGGTCATTGTAACGGTGGGGTTGGCGTTGGCGGTGGTGTACTTTGTGAAGTGATTTTGGATTGTGGGAAGCGGGAAGCTGTTTATTAAGACCTATCCTTTTCTAACAACTCCTCATTGAAGGGAATTTCTAAAAAGATTTGCGAATTCGCCGACTTTTTGATTTCCAGTAGGATGGTGGGATTCAAATCCAGTTCCAAGTTAACTCAACCCCGGGTTTCAAGATTAGTGCATTTAGCTGAGAGGACGACTCAAAACTAATCTAGAATCGTTCCCCCAAAATGAGACAAAAAAGAGGCTGACCCAAAAGTCAGCCTCTGTAATTTATCGGAGAATTGGGTCACCCCATATCGCCCAATCGCAATTGAAGTCATCAGCGCCACCATCTTCAACGATAAGAGTCAATTCTTTACCTCCCGAAATCGAAGCCTCCAAATTTACTATTTCAGACCCGATAAAAAGCCGGCGGCTACGGAATACTTCTTTTCCATCAATTAAAACAACATAGTTGACGCCATCACCACATCTATTACCATTATTTATCGAGTCTACTAAACCCAGTTGCGCAGAAAGTTTTGTGAAATTATTCCCACCTATATCGTAGACCAATTTAGATGGCGCATGGGCAAATATCCCTTGCGTGTAATGAGTGTCATTGAACACAATAGGATCTCCTTTACGAATTGAATCTTCTGAATATGGAGACGGGAATTCAAATTTACCCACGGAGTATTTTCCAAAAGGTAAGACTACTTTTAAAGGAGTGAATTTTGAAAGGTAGGTACCTTCTACCCCTTGCGGGGAATAGCTTGAGGTAGGTTCTATGGTTTCTGTTGGTTTAACAGTTTTCACAGTAGGTTGTGAAACTACAGACTTGGGCGGTAAAGTACCTACCCATTTGGCTTGCCAAGTTTTTTCTACAGGGTTAAAAGATTTTGTTCTTCCACAAAATTCTATTCTATGTGTTCCTGTTACAGATCCTGTATCAAACTGGCCTTGTAAAGTGAAAATCCCAATTGATGCTTCATGTTGGCTCGCAGTCGTCATATCCATTGTAAATCTATTATCTACAACCTGGATTTCACTTATTTGAATGTTACACGGGTCGGTAACAAAAGGTGCGTTTAAGACAAAATTGATTATGTTTCCGTCTTGAGTTATATCAAAAGACACGTATGGTTGGTCACCTTCCCAATGGCCTACTTTTGGGGTTCTGTTTACTGAAATCGGGGTTTCCTGATTTTCTTTTTTTGTTATGCCTTCATTTTGTGTTGGTGTTATTAATTTCGACCCTTTATCAATTTCAATAGGCAACGGTAGTGGTTCAGTGGCTAAAATAGCAGCTATTTTATAAGCTTCATCTTTTGTAAAACTACCTGAAATTATGCCCTCATTTCCTGAAACAGCTGACGTGATTCTTGGTGCTGAGATTACAACCTTATCTAAAACAATAGCCAGTACTTTACCAATATTTTGACTGGTATAGTCATAGAAAATTTTTCTTCCAGTTTCATTAAGGCTGAAATTGATAAAATATCCTCCAACATTATTTTGAGAGACACTGACAGATTCAAAATCAGTATTTGTCATCAATGTATGTTTAATATTTCCTGCCCCCTCAGTCAAATTCGCATTTGTCAGGTCAGTTTTTATAGACATGCCTACATTTACAGACTCTTCGCCATAATCGACAAACTCTATCAATCCGATTTTCTTTATTTTTTCAAGCAAGTCATCCGCATTTATATTTGAAGGAATTTTTCCAGTTATTTGACGGTCACCTGTAACTAAAAAATTCACTCCGGAATATCCCAAGTGCTTGCATCGCTTTTCTAAAATTTGAGCTATCTTATCCAGTGTTGATTTGTCTACAGTTTCCGATTCAGGCGAAACCACCCGAATCGATACAGAGACATTGTTGGCAAACAAATAACTTTTTAATGAAGGAAGCATTATAAAGCCGCCCACAACCAAGGCAAGGATACCAAGTAAACTTAATAGAGAAAATCGTGTGATTTTGATCTGCCTCGAAGAGGCGCTGGGTTCTGATTTTTGAGACTTGTTCCTTGAGTTTTCTCGCAAAGATATAAAAATCAAACTAATAAAAACCACTCCAATAATTCCAATAATCAAAAAAATCGACCAGTGTGTATGAGAACAATTCCCTTTTACGCCAATCTTAAGGGTTGTTCCTTCAGGAAAAGAGATCTTTCCATTTGATAGGGATACAGTTTGCCAGTTCCCACTACTACAGATCCATGTCTCCGAGGAAAAACGATCTGTCCTGATTTCTTGCTCCCCTAAAATACCCAATTGCATATTGCTATAATCATAAGAAGATGGCCATACAAACCAGACGAAAAGCAAAACACCTATGACTCCAAGAATCGCTGCCAGAATTGGTTTCATCTTGGAGTTTTTCCTTGGCTTTTCTTCTTGAGTAGTAGACAGGATTGGATTATTTAGATTTTCAGCACATTTAGGACAGGTTTGTTCCTCCTGTGAAATTTGCTTTCCACAATTAGGGCAATATAATGCAGTAGCTTTTCCTAATATCGGTTCTGCGGTCGAGTCATTTACAGGTTTGACAAGTTCGAGGTTTTGATGCGGCTTATCCTTTCTGGAATTTAGAGAAGTAAGCCATTTAATAATTCCGGCAAACAAGAATACGATAGACACCCAGCCAGAGATACCCATTAGTAAACCTGGCAATATTGCCTCGATTTTTGATGTTGGACGCAAACCCTGGGTGGCTATTGCAACAACCAAATCAAAAATAAATGCTATTAGTGACACAGTAAACAATTTCTTGGCTGATAGACCCGAAAAAAAACTCTTTTTTTCATTCTGAGGTTTCATCCACATTTTCCTTGATTGCCCTTGATTAGAAAAACAATATAAAAATTATACATTTTCTAAAAAAACGTGTTAATCGCTAAACAATCAATAAAAATTGGATTCATAAATGCAAATAATTTGTATCACGCTATCTCGGAAATCTACGATAATTGTGAATTTAATTGCATTTCAGAGTGTAGAAAAATTACGCCCCATTTTTTGATCATAAAAAAGGCTTATTAAATAATATACAAACACTAACTCTCGCTGACGGGGAAAGCGGGATTCGGATATTATCCCCTTCCAGGGTCCCAAAATGAGAACAAAAAAGGTCTGCTTATCACAGACCTTCATTCTCAATGGAAGTTGATTAGATTCGGAAATTATCCCCAATCGAGGGCCCTGGTCGAGAACATAAGAACCTGTATTATTGACAGGCTCACAATGGCGGGGAGGGTGGGATTCGAACCCACGGCTGAGGAACCCCAGCACTCACTTAGCAGGCGAGCCCAATCGGCCTCTCTGGCACCTCCCCAATATCATGTTGTTAATCAAAAGCCTTCTGGCTTTCAGGCGGAAGGAGAGGGATTCGAACCCACGGTGGGTTTCCCCACACCTGTTTTCAAGACAGGCGCCTTAAGCCACTCGGCCATCCTTCCCGAGACGAGCATTTTATCATAACTCCGTCCAATCAGGAAGAATTATTGTGTTCTACCCGCGGAGTTCAAACCGATAGCTTACCTTCCCCATTCGAATGATATCTCCGTTGTGAAGGGCCGTCCCCAGGTTGGAGACCGGTGTGCTATTTACCCAGGTTCCCGAGACCGATCCAACATCTTCCAACCAGTAGCCATCGGGGCGGTGCAAAATTCGCACATGCAGGCCGTCCACACTGGGTGAAGGGATGACCACGTTGGCACGGATGGGGCTGCTCCCCAGGGTCATCACACTTTCACTCAATCTGATTCCCGGCTGGGTGGTGATGTTGTCACCGTCACCGAGTGAAAACAGCCAGCCAGTGGTATCACGCGGCGTCACAAGTGTTGAAGGGATTGTTTTCCCCTCTAACAGGTTGACTACTACGGCAGTCCGTTCCACCGGGCGCGTATCGGCCCGGGTGGAAGCCGGCTTCAGCGTTGATTTTATCCGTCTTTGTTTCATGCGGTATTGTGTGAATAGTACCGTGCCAATAATAAGGATAATGACTCCAATGGCCAGTGCCAGCCGCTCGGAAGAGATGGTTTCCAGCCAGTTGGCGGCCGGTACCGGGGGAACAGTGACTTCCAACGGCAGTACAACAGTTTGATTGTTCAATCCCAATTCGTCGCGAATGGTCACCTGCAGGCTGTAGGTTCCGCCGGTTTTGATCTTAGTCACCGGCCATTTCAATTTATCAAACGGGGGTACATTGCGTTCGTCCACTGCCTGACCGTCAACCAGCAGGCGGGTGGTTTGAATGTTGCGCGGGTGACTATCAAGAAATTCGTACCGGATATCGACAGGTATTTCTGAAGGTTCCAGCGTGTAACTTCCGTTTTCCTGCCTGTTCCATTTCAGGTCAATCTGTTCGGGTGGGTTAACAAACATTACGTTGGGCGCTTTGACCGTTACATCAAAGCTCTCTTCCATTGATTGCGCCTGAAAAACATCGGTTTGAACAATAAGAGTCACGTTCTGCAAACCGCTCTTGTTGGCCCGGGAACGGTAAACAACCTCGTATTGCCTGCGCAGGGGCATCAGGTAGGTTTCTACCGGTGGCAGTGCTTCGCGCCCGGTGAACCGGTAGACTTCTCCGCCGGTGCGGTCTGCCAGTGATTGAATGGCTTTCTCAGATTCAGGTTGTTTGGCTGAAAGCGGGGCAACCAGCCAGATATTGATCTTGATTCCGGCTCCGGCCGCCTGCTCCGCGAGGTTATCTACCGCTTTTGCCAGCCCCGAAGAAATCAATGGGGTTATATACAAGATAGTTTGTTTCATGCCAGGGTTAGCCGGTGAACCTGTCGCCAGTTCAACCGCTTTCGACAGGCTGGTCAGACTGGGAACGGCATTGATCAGTTCCGGACTGAGTGTATTGAAAGCGGCCGTCCATTTATCAGGAGAATCAAGGTGCGCGGCTTTCACCCCGGCGTTGGTCACCAGGGTGACCGAATCTCCCTTTCCGAGCGATTTCGCCTGCGGTACCCAATCCAGCAGGGCGTCTTTGATCAGCTGAAGATTTGTCTTACTGGAAATTCGGTTCCCAAAGACCGGGCCGCCGTTGACTGCCACGATGAAATCAACTGCGTTGGGTGTTTCGCGTACTTCATCTACCGGACGTATCGTTCCATTTTCGGCAACTCGGAAATCCGCTTCTGTAAGGTCTGATATAAAGCTGCCATCGGGTCGGTAAATATCGGCTTCAAGGTAAATATTTGGGAATTTTGACGGATCTAATCTGTTGATCTTTACCCGGGGTTCGTTCTGTGCCAGAACCGTGTTCACACCAGCCACCTGACCCGAAACGCACATCAACAGGAAAGCGAAAATGACCAGGTTAAAGCCTGTTTTTCTGCCAGACCGGGCAAATAACGCGGCCGGAATTCGGCTTTTATAAGAATTGCCAATGGCTGCGATCAAAGCTCTACCGAGGCCCATAATGTCTGCCACGCAGTTCTCTCGGCTAAATTAACCGGGTTATTCCCATTCAATGGTTCCAGGCGGTTTACTGGTGACATCATAGACCACCCGGTTGACGCCGGGAACTTCATTAACAATCCTATTGGCCACCCTGGCAAGCAGGTCTGCTGGCAGACGGGCCCAATCAGCCGTCATGAAATCATCGGTGGTCACCGCACGAAGGGCTACCACCTCTTCGTACGTGCGGTAGTCACCCATCACGCCAACAGATTTGACCGGCAATAATACGGCAAAAGCCTGTGCCGCGCGTTCTTGTTCACTCACAGAACCTGCTTTTAACCAACCCGATGTGGCCAGTTCTTCAGTGAAAATCGCGTCGGCTTCGCGTAAACGGTCCAACCGTTCGCGGGTGATGTCTCCCAGGCATCGGACGGCTAATCCGGGTCCGGGGAAAGGTTGCCGCCAGACCAGTTCTTTTGGCAGCCCCAGAGCTTCTCCCACCAGCCGGACTTCATCTTTAAAGAAATATCGCAGAGGCTCAATGAGTTTAAACTTCATATCCTCGGGAAGCCCTCCCACATTGTGGTGAGACTTGATCCGGGCGGCTTTATTACGGTCTGGCCCGCTGGATTCAACCACATCAGGGTAGATGGTTCCCTGTATCAGGTAGTCGATCTGCCCAAGGCTGCGGGCATGGTTTTCAAAAACACGGATAAAGGTTTCACCGATCAGCTTGCGTTTTGCTTCTGGATCGGTGACATTCACCAGAGATTGCAAGAACCAGTCGGCGGCATCAATGCACACAAATTTGTCGCCCATGATGGGTTTAAACGCCTGCTCTACATACAGACGTTCGTTCTTTCGCAGCAGCCCATGATCAACAAATACGGCATTCAGGCGGCTGCCAATGGCTTTCGCTGCCAGCGCGGTAGCCACACTGGAATCAACCCCACCGGATACCGCAGAGAGCACATTCGAGTCTCCAGCCTGTTCTTTGATACGGTCAACCGCCAGGTCAATCATAGACGCGGGCGTCCAATCGGGTTTTGCCCGGCAGATATTGATGACAAAACGGTGCAAAATCTCCATTCCCTGAGGGGTGTGACGTACCTCGGGGTGGAATTGGACACCGTAAATCCGGCGGTTGGGGTCTCCCATAGCGGCATAAGGGCAACTCGGGTTTTCGGCAAGTACGGTAAATCCGCCGGGAATAACATTGATCCGATCGCCGTGCGACATCCACACATCCAGAATACCGTCAGGTATCAGAGGATTCTCATTTATCACATGAATTTGAGATGGACCAAATTCACGTTCGCCAGCCGGGATAACCTGCCCGCCCAGAACACGAGTCAACGCCTGCATGCCATAACAAATGCCCAGAATGGGCACGCCAGCCTGCAGAATATACGGGTTTAGCGAGGGGGCGTCTTCTTCATAGACGGAGGAAGGCCCTCCGGAAAGGATTATGCCCGCGGGGTGAAGTGCTTCCATCTTATCTGCAGGTGCGTCCCATGGAAGTATTTCACTGTATACATGTAGCTCGCGGATGCGGCGGGCGATCAACTGGGTGTACTGTGAACCAAAATCAAGAATTAGTATCGTATCCATATACCTTACCTGTGCCGGGTTCTTTCCATTATACAGGATGAGATTAAAAATCCGGTATTAAAGTCCAGCCGGCATCAGATATAATTGCGACCATGAAACAAGCCGCAGTTTTACTACTAGCGACACTTTTTTTGGTCGGCGGCTGCGCTCCCGCGCAGCCCAGCGATAAAGCAGAAAAGGATACTTCTGCTTATATACAAAACAAAGGCTCAGACACCATGGTTAACCTGGCGTTACTCTGGGCAGAAGCGTATCAAAAAGAGAATCCCGGTATTCGCATTTCGGTTACCGGCGGCGGTTCAGGAACCGGTATCACCGCGTTGATGACCAATACAGTGGATATTGCCAACGCGTCTCGCGCAATAAAACCGGAAGAAATGAAGGAAGCAGAAAGTCACGGCTTTAAACCAGTTGAATTTGTGGTCGCGCGTGATGCTATTGGAGTGATTGTCAACCCGGCCAACCCGGTCAACCAATTAACACTTAAGCAAGTCTCTGATATTTTCCAGGGGAAAATAGAGAATTGGAAAGAAGTCGGCGGTGAGGACCGTCCGATTGTGCGGTTATCACGTGAATCAAATTCAGGTACACATGTTTATTTCCTGGAAACCGTGATCCGGTTAGGTGACAAGAAAAGCAAAGACCTTTTTTCTGAAAACACTTTGCTGTTACCATCATCGGAAGGTATCATTTCTGAAGTGCGCGATAACCCCAATGCCATCGGATATGATGGTTTGGGATATATCACACATGAAGTCAAGCTGCTGGCCATAGCCAAAGATGATCAATCTGACTACGTGATCCCTTCGGTAGAGACTGTAAACGAGAATAAATATTCGATCTCCCGCGACCTTTATATTTACACGCATGGAGAGCCGCGGGATAATGTAAAAGCATATCTGGACTGGATATTGGATACGGAAGCACAAAAAATCGTGGCAGATACCGGTTTTGTTCCGGTAAAAATGGCAGGGAAATAACAGATGGATGATCTACGTTCTATGCCCGTCTGGAAAGAAACCCTGGTCACCCGCGTCATTCAGGTATGCGGATATTCCAGCATCCTGTTTGTTTTACTGATCCTGTATTTCCTTCTCAGTGAAGGCATACCGGCTCTATGGAAAGCCGATCTGACCAGCCTGATGGGAACACGCTGGTATCCCACTGAAAGTTATTTCGGTATCTGGCCGCTGGTATTTGGTTCGGTATTGATTACCCTGGGCGCTGCTCTTGTGGCGGTTCCTTTCGGTGTGGGAACCGCTGTGTATATCTCTGAGATCGCTCCCCGGTGGACAAAGGAGCTTCTCAAACCCCTCGTAGAGTTACTGGCAGGGCTGCCTTCGGTGGTACTGGGTTTTCTGGGCATTCAAGTTCTGGTGCCGTTCATTCGCCGCTTCTTTGATCTACCCACAGGGCTGACCACACTTACCGGCGCAATTTTACTCGGGATGATATCGATCCCAACGATAGTTTCAGTGGGAGAAGACGCGCTGAATACCGTACCCAAATCGTATCGTGAAGCAGCGATGGCCCTTGGCGCCACCCGCTGGCAAACGATATGGGGTGTCACCGTGCCAGCAGCCAAATCCGGAATGATCACGGCCGTATTGCTGGGTATGGGCCGTGCCATGGGAGAGACTATGGCCGTGATGATGGTCACCGGGAACGCGCCTGTTTTGCCTAAAGGACTGGACGCTTTCATCTCACCAATTCGCACTATGACAGCTACTATCGCCTCAGAAATGGGCGAAGTGGCCGCCGGTAGCGTACATTACAGCGTCTTATTCCTGATTGGAATAATTCTTTTTATCATCGCGTTGGTTGTAAATGTTATCGCTTTCACATTGACCTCGCGGAAGGCAACACGCAGTGAAAGGCTGCTCTCTTAGGTGGGATCGTGAACAATCAAATAATCCCTCCAAGAAGAATGGAAAAGCTGGGGTTTGGCTTTATAACATTGATCAGTTTGATCACTGTCACGCCGATTATCGCTATTGTGATCTATATTTTCGTGCAGGGGAGTCCGGCTGTCTCATGGGATTTCTTGACCTCCATGCCATCGGACGGAATGAAAGCCGGCGGGTTATGGCCGGCGATCATCGGAACCCTGTATCTCACATTGGGAACCGCGATTTTTGCCGTCCCACTGGGGATCGCGGCGGCTATTTATATCGCGGAATACGCGCCCAACAACGAATGGACTCGTCTGATCCGAATTGCAATTATTAATCTGGCAGGCATCCCATCCGTTGTGTACGGACTTTTCGGGTTGGGATTGTTCGTTGTCTTCATGAAGTTCGGAACCAGTATTCTGGCAGCCTCATTAACTCTCTCCATCATGACCCTACCGGTGATCATCAGCACGACCGAAGAAGCGCTACGCTCGGTACCCACATCATTCCGGGTGGTCAGTATTTCGCTTGGTGCCACCCGATGGCAAACGATCAGGCGGGTTGTATTGCCTGAAGCTTTACCGGGGATTATCACCGGCGTTATCCTGGGGTTAGAAAGAGCCGCGGGAGAAACAGCCCCCATCCTGTTTACCGGTGCGGCGTTTTTCCTTCCCCGGTTACCGCAATCGATGTTTGATGCCACCATGGCTCTGCCATACCATCTGTTCGTTATATCCACTCAGGTGCCGGGAATGCCCATCCGTATTCAATATGGGACTGTACTGGTTTTATTGATATTCGTTCTAATCATGAACATCGCGGCGACGGTTGTCCGCTCACGGGCACGTGCTCGCAGGCAGTGGTAAAACATGGATAAGATCGTTATTGAAAATCTCACGCTAACATATTCTGACGGTACAGAAAGTTTGAAGAACGTATCGTTTAATATTCAGGCGAATACAATTACCGTGCTCTTTGGTCCAGCTGGCGGCGGAAAATCGTCTCTTCTGCGGGTCTTGAACCGCCTGAATGATCTGGCTGATGTAACCACTCTTGAAGGCTCGGTTCGCATCAATGGCAAGAATATTCTGGATCCTGACGTAGATGTCAACGCGTTGCGGCGCCAGGTAGGCATGGTTTTTTCACGTCCGGTGTCTCTTCCGCTCAGTATTTACGAGAATGTTGCCTATGGTCTGGTGATGGCCGGCATGAAAAATCGAAAGAAGCTGGATGAAGCCGTGGAACAGGCTTTACGCCAGGCAGTTTTATGGGATGAGGTTAAGGACCGCCTTAACGATCCCGGGGTTGCCTTATCAGGCGGACAGCAACAACGAATGGGTATAGCACGAGTACTGGCATTGCATCCTGAAATTATATTGCTTGACGAACCCACTTCCGCGCTGGACCCGCTGGCGACAGCAAAAATTGAGGAGATGCTGCGCGAGTTGAAAGAAAAATATACCATTGTGATCGCCCCGCACAATACCCAGCAATCCGCGCGCATCAGCGATATGGCCGCATTCTTTCTGCAGGGAGAGTTGATCGAATACGCCTCCGGAGATATTATGTTCACCAATCCGAAAGACCAACGCTCCCAGGACTATATTACCGGGCGTTTCGGGTAAAAAAAACATCCGGAAAGCCGGATGTTTTACGTCAATTTTTCGAAGGTGGAATCTTCTTGGGGTTTTGAATAACCGGATAATGGACCAGATGATTTACTTTCTGGTCCAGAAGTTGATGATACATTTCCATTTTCCAAGATATCTTTAAAAGACGGACCTTCTTTTTTTACGTCTGGGCGCGGATTAGCCGCCTGGTTTGCCAATAAAAGCAACCTTCGGGCTTTAACGAGCGATCGAATTTGATCTGTTCCAATATACATTTCAGGCCTCCCCGCCAGAAGGCACCAGCCTACTATCTCTTTTCGGTCTAAATTCTTTTATCAATAGATATTTCATAGTTAATTTTGCGTAAAAATAGCTGAGTCTTTAAATTTACAATCTCTCATCATCTATCTATTGACATCATGCAGAATAAGACGTATTATGTCGCCAGGAAATAAACAATGAATAAAACATCTGACCCTTATCTATCTATTCTGGCGATGAGCCAGTCTTTCCCCCGGACAGCCGATTGAGGTCAGTTCTGCCTGTTATCCAGTACTGAACTAATCCTGTGCCTGCCCGGTACAGGATTTTTTTTGAACAGGAATAGTTCTATGTGCTGGTTTCTGATTGCTCTTCACAAAAGAAAAATACTTTTAATAGGCGCTGTGAATTATGGCAGGCAATTGATCCTGCCCTTTTTCGGAAAACACACGATATCACCTTACAAAGCCCGTGGACGTGTCCCCCTATGCACTCGCTGACCTGATTGGGATGGCCCTTTTTGGCCGGTTGAATCCATAATTAGCAGAGAGTAATAGAGGCCGAAAATGAATATTCGCGACACAAAAATCATCAACTCAATTATTGCGAACACACCAGGGTTGACCAATGGCGCGCGTTACGCCAATACGCTTATTGAAATTTCTCTCCTGGAAACGAAAGCTGTGTTGGAACGCAATTCCGTAACCCTAATGGGACTCTCGGAAGAAGAAGCAGAAATCCGCCAGAAGAAATACGGTCTTAATGAGGTGGCCCGGGAGAAAAAACTCAACCCATTTAGCCGCCTTTGGAAGAACATCAAAAATCCCCTGGTATTGCTCCTTGTAGGGTTAGCTGTAGTCTCGTATATCACCGGTGATATACGGGCGACCATTGTTATTGGATCAATGGTTGTGTTGGGTGTGGTTTTGCAATTCGTGCAGGAAGCCCGCGCAGATAACGCGGCAGAGCAGCTCCAGGCGATGGTTAGCACTACGGCTTCTGTCATCCGTGATGGCAAAAAACTGGAAATTCCGCTGAAAGAATTGGTTCCCGGCGATATCATCACTCTGGCTGCCGGAGACATGGTGCCGGCAGATGTGCGTATGCTGGCAACAAAAGACCTGTTCCTTAACCAGGCTTCACTTACCGGCGAAAGCGTGCCAGTGGAAAAATTTGTCAACCATTCAGATAAGGATGTAAATAATCCTTTGGAATTGGGAAACATTTGTTTTCTCGGTTCAGATGTGGAAAGCGGCAGCGGAACAGCTGTAGTACTTTTTACCGGCCGCCAGACATACTTCGGCTCTCTGGCTTCCAGCATCACTGGCGAACGTGAATTGACCAGTTTCGATAAGGGAATCAACCAGTTCACATGGTTGATGATCCAGTTCATGATTGTGATGGTACCGCTTGTTTTTCTTTTCAACGGGCTAAGCAAGGGGAACTGGATGGAAGCCTTCTTATTTGCGCTGGCTGTCGCAGTTGGGCTTACGCCAGAAATGCTGCCCATGATCGTTACGGTAAACCTTTCAAAAGGCGCGCTGTCCATGTCTAAGAAGAAGGTTATCGTCAAACGCTTGAACGCCATCCAGAACTTTGGTGCCATGGATACACTATGTACGGATAAGACCGGCACAATAACACAGGGGAAGATCATTCTCGAAAAGCATCTTGACGCTCGCGGTAATCCCAGCGTTAAAGTATTGCACTTCGGGTATATAAACAGCTATTTTCAGACCGGCTTGAAGAACCTTCTCGATATTGCCGTTTTGAACCATGTAGACCTTAAAGAGCAGATTGTACTTAATGGTGACTACCAACTGCTTGATGAGATCCCCTTTGACTTCAATCGGCGCCGCATGTCGGTTGTGGTGGAAGACCACGAAGATGACCACATCCTTATTTGCAAAGGTGCCGTGGAAGAGATCATGGGGCTGTGCAGCCATGTTGAATTGGATGGTGAGGTACTTGAGGTTCTACCAGAACATGATATCAAGCGCCGAAAAATGATTCAGGAATTGAACGCCCAGGGATTTCGAGTGATTGCCATTGCTTACAAGATGGTTGAAAAAGAAGTGCATGATAAGGTCTACTCTATCAATGACGAGTTTGACCTGACCCTGCTTGGCTACCTGGCTTTTCTGGACCCTCCCAAACAAGACGCCGCGGAAGCCCTGTCTCTTCTGGAGACCAATAATGTTAAGGTAAAAATTCTTACCGGTGACAATGATACCGTGACCGCCAGTATTTGCGCGCAGGTAAACCTGCCAGTCGAATCAATTCTGCTGGGTTCTCAAATCGATGAGATGAGCGATAAGACTTTGGCTCTGGAAGCCGAAAAAACCACGATATTTGCCAAGCTGTCACCCAGCCATAAACAGCGCATCATCAAAGCCCTGCAACAAGACGGCCACGTTGTCGGGTTTATGGGTGATGGTATCAATGACGCCCCGGCATTGAAAGCGGCTGATGTTGGAATTTCAGTCGACACTGCTGTAGATATCGCGAAAGAGTCTTCCGATATCATTTTGCTGGAAACCAGCCTTCTGGTTCTGGAAGAGGGTGTTCTGGAAGGCCGCCGCGTATTCGGCAATATCATTAAATACATCAAAATGGCCGCCAGTTCCAATTTCGGAAATATGTTCAGCGTTTTAGGAGGCAGCATTTTCCTGCCTTTTCTACCCATGCTGCCCATTCAGGTTTTGACCAACAACCTGTTGTATGATTTCTCGCAGACAGCCATCCCCACCGATGAAGTGGACAAAGAATGGCTGGCGAAACCTCGTAAGTGGACGATCGGAGAGATACGCCGTTTCATCTTCTTCATCGGGCCAATCAGTTCCATCTTCGATTACCTGACCTTCTTCTTGATGTTGTATGTATTCAATGCCTGGAATAACCCGGCTTTGTTCCATACCGGTTGGTTTGTGGAAAGTCTGGTCTCTCAGACATTAATCATCCATGTAATTCGCACCAACAAGATTCCTTTCATACAAAGCCGGGCCAGTTGGGCGCTGATTACCACATCTCTCATCATTCTCGCCGTTGGGATCGGGCTGACCGTATCACCTCTGGCTGCAACGCTAGGGTTTGTCACACTACCGCCAACCTATTGGTTGTATCTTGCCGCTATGATCATTGCCTATGTTTTGTTAACACAGGTGGTGAAAAGTTGGTTCATTAAGAAATTTGGAGAATAGTTTTGTTCTGTCTGGAAGATTTGACAAACCTGCGCGCGTATCATACACTTACCCTGTTCTGAGGTTTCCTCCCAAGGGAAATCAGGGAAGCTGGTGAACATTCCAGCGCTGTGCCGCAACTGTGAACGGCTTAAAGCCGCAAGTCAGGATACCTGCCTCAGGAACATTACGCTGATTCTCTCCGGACCAGAGAGATAAAGCACCTTGTCAGATTCAATAACAGCCGTCCGGTCCGCCGGCCGGCTGTTTTATTATCCTGAAAGGAAATACATGATCTATGTTTCAGCTCCCTGCCATTCCATTACCTGACGCATCTATCGCTGAAAAAGCCCGCCAGCGCCAGAATATGCTGACCAAACCAACAGGCAGCCTTGGACGATTGGAAGAACTTTCCGTTCAACTCGCCGCCGCCCAACATTCTATACGGCCGGATGTCTCCCGTAAGGTGGTGGTGGTAATGGCCGGTGACCACGGCGTAACCCGCGAGGGTGTGTCCGCCTATCCATCAGATGTCACCCCGCAAATGGTGCATAATTTCCTTCAGGGCGGCGCGGCCATTAACGTGCTATCCCGGCTCGCTGGAGCACGTGTATGTGTAGTGGATATGGGAGTTGCGGCGGATTTTCCGGCAAACAGCGGCGTGATCGACTGTAAGATCGCTCGTGGAACCGGCAATATAGCCGCCGGGCCGGCGATGTCACGCCTGGAAGCCGAACAATCGATAAAACGCGGTATGGAAGTGGCATTCCAGGAAATAGGCCGGGGAGCAAACCTGATAGCGACCGGTGATATGGGTATCGGCAATACTACCCCGTCTTCCGCTATCGCAGCCGTTTTAACCGGCTTACCAGTGGCACAGGTCACCGGGAGGGGTACAGGTGTAGATGACGCGGGCCTCGCTGCCAAGATCAGTATCATTGAGAAAGCCATCCAGGTAAATAAACCGGATAAAAATGACCCTATCGATGTGCTGGCGAAGGTTGGTGGATTTGAGATCGGCGGACTTGCCGGGTTGGTTCTTGGTGCCGCGTCTCGTGGAGTGACAGTGGTAGTTGACGGATTCATCTCTACCGCTGCCGCGCTGCTGGCTTATGAACTTACGCCGAAGATCCAACCGTACCTGATCGCCGCTCACAAATCAGTGGAAATCGGCCAACGCGCTATGCTGGAGAAAATGGGGATTGAGCCGTTGTTAGACCTGGGTATGAGGTTGGGTGAAGGTACGGGCTCCGCGCTGGCTTTTCATCTCATTGAAGCGTCTGTGCGTATACTTAACGATATGGCTACCTTTGAATCCGCCGGTGTTTCTGACAAAGAATGAAATACCTGAAGCACGCCCTCTCACTATTAACCATTATTCCGGCCGGTGACATGGACAAACCCGAACCCGGTGACACCGGCCGGGCCGCTTTCTGGTTTCCCCTGATTGGCGTGCTGATCGGTTTTACCACGGTTATCGGGTGGGGCATCTTCAAATTAATGGTTCCATTAATCGCGGCGGATGTACTCACAATCATCCTGTGGGTTGTATTGACCGGCGCCCTGCATCTTGACGGGTTGGCAGACTGTTTTGATGGTTTGCTGTGTGCCGCGTCTCCAGAAAAACGCCTGAAGATCATGGCGGATCCGCACATCGGTACATTTGGTGTTGTAGGTCTGATCCTGGCGCTCGGGCTGAAGTTTTCCGCGCTGTACACACTGCCGCCCACAGACACCTTTTTCATTCTTATCTTCGCGGCATCATTCAGCCGTTGGCTGATCCTCATTGTGTCGAAATTGACTCTGGCGCGAACTGACGGTATGGCAGCCGATTTGGCTGCCGGTTTGAATAATCGATCGATCATCGCTGCCGCGATCATTCCCCTGGTTCTGATGCTCGCCGGTGGATGGCAGGCAGCGGTTTCAGCCATTCTGGCCACTGCCGCGGCGGCGGGAATCTATGTATTGGCTCATAAGCGTATCGGTGGTGTTACCGGAGATGTTCTGGGACTGACCATTGAAATATCTGAGATAACGATCTTGTTGACCTATGCGGCTCTCTGATCTTCCTTTTCGACTTGGCACAACATCATATATCATTCCGGATGATATCCTGCCCAATGCCCGATATCTGGCGGGAAAGGTGCGAGATATCCAACTGGTGCTCTTCGAGTTGGACGATCAGTCTAACCTGCCGGACCACCGGGTGATCGACGAGTTGAACGAACTGTCCCATTGTCATGATTTGACATACTCCGTCCACCTTCCTCTTGATCTGCGTCTGGCAGCTATTGGAGAAGGAACTCATATTTCTATGGTGAAAGCCCGGCGGGTGATGGAATCGACCCGCGACCTAAACCCGGTTGCGTATGTGGTGCATCTGGATGGGAAGGAAGAACGACTCTCATCTGACCCAGCGGTCTTGTCACCCTGGCGGGATCAGGCAGTGAAGTCACTGCGTGAGGCAGCGGGGTATTGCCGAGATATCCGTCAAATCGCTGTGGAAAATCTGGAAGGCTATCCGCTGGAATTTAATGACGCGGTCATCCACACAGCAGGTTGCTCGCGTTGTATTGACATCGGTCATCTCTGGCTTGACGGTCTCGATCCGATTCCCTACCTGAAAGACCGTCTGGAAGAAACCACCATTATGCATGTACATGGTATCGGCAAACGCGACCATGAATCGCTACAATTAGTGGCAAGAGAAAAAATGGATGAGCTGATCCAGTTTTTGGTGGAGAAAAAATACAAAGGCATATTTACGTTGGAAATCTTTTCGGAAAGTGACCTGGAAACATCGATTGAGGTCATTGAAAATAGTGTTGCACGCCTGAGAGGTTAGAAAATGGCAGAAAAAGTCACCTTAATAATCGGGGGCGCGCGAAGCGGTAAAAGCTCATTCGCGGTCAAACTGGCGCAGCAAACGGGCAGCCATGTGTTATATATCGCGACGGCCCGTGTGCTGGATAAAGAAATGGAACGACGGGTAGCCGCGCATAAAGCCGCGCGACCTGCCGCCTGGTCTACCCTTGAAGCGCCGGAGAACATTTCGACGGCATTGAAAGGCATACCCCACAGTTATTCCGCTATTCTGCTGGATTGCGTCACCCTGATGCTGGGTGAATCCTTCAGTTGTATACCGGAAGATTCCAGTGAAGATGCTTTCTTTAGTGCCGGTGAAGATGCCATGGCAGATCTCTTTGCCGCGATAGATAACCGTCCTGAACCCTGGTTCTTGGTAAGTAATGAAGTAGGAATGGGAATAGTGCCAGAATCACGAATGGGGCGAATTTTTCGCGACGTACAGGGACGCGCCAATCAACGGCTTGCCAGTCTGGCGAATGAAGTCTACCTGATGGCTGCCGGGATTCCGTTGAAGATCAAATAAGCCAGAAAAATAAGAATTTCGTAAGAATCCTTAATTCGGTACTTTTTCTATTGATTTATATACAATCCGGTGCTATATTCACTAGTTGAATCAGAATGGTCCTCAGTTAGATTGGAGGTTGTTGCTATGCCAGTTTATACCTATCGGTGTGAAAGTTGCGGAGTTCAATTTGAGAAGACGCAGAAATTCAGCGACTCTCCTCTCACCCGCTGCCCAGAGTGCGGAAAGAAGGAATTGCGCAAGGTCTACACCCCGGTCGGAATCGTCTTCAAAGGATCCGGTTTTTATGCTACCGATCACCGTTCCCCATCCGGCCAGGGACGAATGAGCAACTCGCATAGTGAAGAGAAGTCAACCGCGTCAGAATCAAAGCCCGTTGAATCGACTGCTCCTGCTAAACCAGCGGAGACGTCATCCGCGGCTTCAAATTAAGTCACCCGACAAATCATGAACGGGAGCCTTATGCTCCCGTTCTTTTTTAATCAATTGGGAATGGTACAATTTACCTCGTTGGAGGAGTTCTATGCCCGCAAAAACACAATCGCGCACGGCACCCAATTCTGAACAGCGCAAGAGACGTATACAACAGATCGTATTCAACCTGCTGGCTATTCTGGTGATCATATCCTGGATCATTTCATTGATAGCCCATTGAACATTCGGGGAAAATTCAGGGATGATTATCTAAGATCCAGACTACACAGGAAGATTCATTGAAACGCTGGCAATTTTGGCTTGGCCTTATCATCAGTATAGCTTTTCTCTATCTGGCATTGCGAGGTCTTCATCTTGAACAGGTATGGACGGCTCTTCAATCAGCCAACTACTGGTGGCTGATCCCTGGAGTGCTGGTGTATTTTATCGGGGTATGGGTGCGTGCCTGGCGCTGGCATTACCTGCTCAGGCCGTTGAAACCCATTTCAACCCGCACGATGTTCCCGATCGTGACCATTGGATATATGGGGAACAATATTTATCCGGCGCGGGCAGGCGAAGTTTTGCGGGCTTTTGTTCTGAAGAAACATGAAAGCGTACCGGTATCGGCATCATTGGCCACGATTTTTGTCGAACGCGTGTTTGACGGCGTGGTCATGCTGGGATTTGTCTTTTTAAATCTACCCGAGTTGACTCGGCTGCAAACCGATTCGGGATTTGTGGGCAATATCCAGAACCTGTCAATCTGGGGAGCGGCCGCCTTTATCGGCGCATTAGTGGTATTCCTGTTAGCCGCGGCATTCCCCACAACCAGTGAAAAGATATTTGAAAAGACTTTTGTGCGCTTCCTGCCGGAACGCTTCCGCGAGAAAACTCTCGGGTTAACCCGACGTTTCCTTTCGGGGCTTGAATCTCTGCGCAGCCCGCGAGAAGCGTTAATGGTTTTTTTCACCTCCGTGGTCATCTGGCTTCTCGAAACCGGCAAATACTGGTTTGTGATGCACGCTTTCCCATTCCAGGTCAGTTTTTTCGCATTGATGTTGATGAATGGTATCGTCAATCTCGCCACCACCCTGCCTTCAGCGCCGGGGTATGTGGGCACGTTTGACGCTCCCGGCATCGCCCTGTTGACCGCTTACGGCGTTTCCGGCGAAGTGGCTGCCGGGTATACCCTGTTGCTGCATGTAGCCCTGTGGCTGCCCATCACCGCGTTGGGCGCGTATTACTTCACCCGCGAAGGTTTGAAATGGGGTGAGAAACCGGAGACACTGGAATGAAGATCGCGATCGTAGGATGCGGTATGGCCGGAATGTCAGCCGCTTTTGACCTGGTCAACGCCGGACATACGGTAGAAATTTTTGAAGCTGCCGGAGAACCCGGTGGTCTGGCTGGCGGTTTTAAGGAGCCGGAATGGAAGTGGTCGCTGGAAAAGTTCTACCACCACTGGTTCCTTTCTGATAAAGACATGTTCGGTCTGATCAAAGAACTGGGGTGGGAAGACCACGTAGTCGTCAAACAGCCGAAAACGGTGATGTATCATGATGGGAGATTTTATCCGTTTGATTCTATCGTATCTGCTGCCCTGTATCCCGGGTTGGGTTGGGGATTAAACAAGATACGCTTTGGCCTGGCTACCCTGTACATTCGGCTGACCTCCAACTGGAAGCCGATGGAACACACCACGGTCGACGCCTGGATGCGCAAGTATGCAGGCGAAACAGCCTACAATACGATGTGGCTGCCCATGCTCGATGGCAAATTCGGTGAAAAGTACGCCCGGCAGGTCAACATGGCCTGGATGTGGGCGCGGTTGCACAGCCGCACAACCAGACTGGCCACTTTTGAAGGCGGCTTCCAGGCATTTGCCGATTCTCTGGCGGCCGAGCTGCAGAAACGCGGCGTGATCATCCACTTTAACACCGGTGTGGACTCTATCCGCCAGGGCAAGGATGGACAGCTCACCCTGACGGCAGTCGATGGAACGCACACCTTTGAACGCTGCATGGTCACCACATCACCCGCGCTGATGGCCAGAATGGCACCTGATCTTCCAAAAGAATACCTGCAAGGATTATTGGATCTGAAAAGTATAGGCGCTGTGGTTATGGTGTTGGCCATCAAACACCCTCTTTCAAAAGAGGGGTATTACTGGTTCAACCTGCCAAAATCCGCTGGATTCCCATTCCTGGCACTGGTGGAACACACGAACTTCTTGCCGAAAGAAAACTACAACGGTGACCACCTTCTGTACTGCGGTGACTACCTGGATACTGACCATGAATACTTCCAGTTATCGCAGGAAGAACTTTTACAGCGGTTCATCCCGGCGCTTCAGCGAGTCAACCCCGAATTTAAACCGGATTGGGTACGTAAGGCCTGGCTGTTCCGCACCAAATACGCCCAGCCGGTTCCGTTGGTAGACCATTCCAAAAATATTCCGGATATCAAGACGCCCATACCCGGCCTTTTCTTCGCCAGCATGAGCCAGGTTTACCCGTGGGATCGCGGAACGAATTTTGCCGTTGAGATCGGACGCCGGACTGCGCGAATGATCATGACGGCGACTCAAATATGAATCGCTGACTCTATGCCGATTCGAGTTTCTTCTAGTAATTATTCTTTATCCACAGCCCCCTTAATTGGGGGGATGAATCAAATTTAAGGCACTTGCCCCCATATATAGGGTTGTGGACAACTTTTTCAAACCAGAAATGGCACGAACAGGTATTCGAAACTACTATCTTAAAAATCAACACGTGTCGCTTTTGTTAAGATTAATAACCTTAAAACATCCGGTTTTTTTAGGCTGCCGTAGCGGAATCACCTTGTTTGCACCTTCTCTTTTTGTTAGAATTTGGAAGTAAATTAGAGGGAAACGCCCTCAGGCATTCTCACCGGCAGTTACCAAAAAACCAAACATTTTCCTTCCCATTGCGGTGCAATGGGATTTCTTAACTATTGCCTTTTTTCAAACCGCTACACAATCTCTGTTGGAGGCCCGATCAATGATGAACCCACAATCTGCATGGCAGGCGGCATTAGGTCAACTACAAATGGAAATGCCCAAAGCCAATTTTGATACCTGGGTACGCAGCACCGAATTGATCAACTACGAAAAAAACACCTTCACAGTTGGTGTTCAGAACGCATACGCGCGAGACTGGCTTGATACCCGCCTGACCAGCACAGTATCGCGTATTTTGACGGGTCTAATGGATGCCAGCCAAACGGTACGGTTTGTCGTCTGGCAGAAGAATATTGAACCGGCGGTGGATGAAACCGCACTTGAAAACGAACTCGAAGAAGAGCAGCGCGAAATTGAAGTACGCACCAACCGAACTCTGAATCCGCGCTACACATTTGAATCTTTCGTAGTCGGCGCCAGCAATCGATTGGCTCACGCGGCCAGCCTTGCCGTAGCCGAAAACCCCGCCCGCGCTTACAATCCCCTCTTTCTCTATGGGGGAGTAGGACTGGGCAAAACCCACATGCTGCAGGCCATCGGCAACTCGACAAACACCCGAAATTTGTCAGTGCTGTATGTTTCTTCAGAAGAATTTACCAACGACCTGATCAATGCCATTCGCACCCATACCACCAACCAGTTCCGTGACCGGTACCGCAAAGCAGACGTTCTGCTGATCGATGATATCCAGTTCATCGCCGGTAAGGAATCAACCCAGGAAGAATTTTTCCACACTTTCAACGCACTTCATGGAGCCAACAAACAGCTTGTAATTTCTTCTGACCGCCCTCCCAAGGCCATGGTCACACTGGAAGAACGGCTGCGCTCACGCTTCGAATGGGGACTGACGGTGGATATTCAACCGCCAGACCTGGAAACCCGCATGGCTATTTTGCGGTCAAAAGCTGATCGAGCCGGCCGCCAGGTGCCCAATGAGATCATCGAGATTATCGCCCGCCAGATACAATCCAACATTCGCGAACTGGAAGGCGCCCTTACCCGTGTTTTGGCCTTTTCTGATTTGAGCGGTATGCCGCTCACTCCGCAACTGGTCACTTCTGCCCTGGCCGATATGCTGCCCCAACACAGCTCCATGGAACCCCGCCAGGTGGTCAACACCGTTGCCCGCGCCTTTGGCATCACCACAGAACAGATGCTCGGCCGCGACCGCTCACGCGGCGTGGCATTACCCCGCCAGGTAGCCATGTACCTGCTCAGGGAAGTCGCCAATGTTTCTCTGCCGCAAATCGGGCAGGCACTTGGCGGCCGCGACCATACTACCGTTATGTATGCCTGTGAAAAGGTTGCCGACCTGATCGAACGTGACGATCATCTTCGCCGTCAGGTTGTGCAATTGCGCGACCAGTTGTTTGGCCGAACGCCGATGGCCCTGTAGTTCACTGCTGCTTCATTATTCGTAAAGAGCCGTTTCCGGGAGTTTTTCGGGACGGCTCTTTATGTTTTAGCTCATCACACCAGGATTGAAGTACAATCTTTATCTTCAGGCACATATTCACCGGATTAAAACCGGACCGAGCGAGTGTGGAGATCCTCATGGAGAACATATCAAAAGTCGTTGTGGTGCAGTGCGATTCATATGAGATCGAATCTGTACGGACAGCCGTAAAACGTGGACTCAACCTTCTGGGCGGTGCCGGTCAGTTCGCCGCTTCCGGTGAAAAAATACTGATCAAACCCAATTTGCTTGTGGGCGATCCACCGGAAAAGTGTGTCAGTCCACACCCGAGCGTATTCCAGGCAGTTCTGGAAGAGCTCAAAGCAACCGGGGCTAACCTCTCATATGGTGATTCCCCGGCCGTTGGAAGCCTTGCTCTTGCCGCCCGCTATTCCGGCTTGCTGGCTCCGGCGGAACACCTTGGCGTTCCCATGGCTGATTTTCAGACCAGTGTAACAGTCCCCTTCCCGGATGGGAATTTGATCAAACAGTTCACTCTGGTAAAAGATGTAGTTGAAACAGATGGATTGATCAGCCTTTGCAAACTTAAGAGCCATGCCCTCACCCGCATCACCGGGGCGGTTAAGAATCAGTTCGGGTGTGTTCCCGGTGTATTAAAAACAGAGTTCCACGCGTCACTTCCCAACCCGCAGGTTTTCTCGCGTATGCTGGTTGATTTGAACCGTCTGATCAAACCCCGCCTGTTTATTATGGACGGCATCATGGCCATGGAAGGGAACGGTCCGCGTAATGGGACGCCCAGAAAGATGCGCGTGATCCTGATGTCAACCGACCCCGTAGCGCTGGACGCTACCGTCTGCCGCCTGGTTAACCTCGATGAAAAAATGGTGGATACCATAGTATTCGGTGAGCAATTTGGCCTGGGAACCGCCAAAGTTGAACTTCTGGGTGACCCCATTGAATCGTTCATCACTCCCGATTTTAACGTCAATCGCCAACCAGCCGGTTTGAACACCAATCGGAACGTTTTTCTATCCACCCTGATCCGGCGGTACGTGTCACAGCGCCCGGTGATCGACCAGGCCAAATGCACCCACTGCGGCAAGTGCGAAGAGATCTGCCCGGCGCAACCCAAAGCCCTGTCATGGGCAGATGGGCGAAAACAACCCCCGGTATATGATTACAGCCTGTGCATCCGCTGTTTCTGCTGCCAGGAAATTTGCCCGCACGAAGCCATCTCGGTTAAAACACCAATGATCAGACGAATTCTTCGCGGGTGAAGGATTGGTATAAACAAGAAATAGTTATTGAAGTTGCTCGTCTGAAAGAGTATAGTTGATTCAGGTTGCAACTTTATTTCACCGCGACACTGAAGCTGGCGGAATCATCGAAACCAGCATTGTTTGAATAATTTTACCGGTGTGGCAAATTGGATGGGATCTTTTATCAAGTCGACCAGCGATCGACTTCTTTTGACATCGCCACAATAAAATGCCGGTCCTGGAAGACACATGAAAATGTGCGGGAAAGGACAAACCCATGAGTAGTGCTCACATTTTTAGAGAGTTCTTCATGGCGGTAATCATCGCGTTTCTGGCAGTAGCAATATGTCTATCATCGGTCGTTTTTGCCGATGGCCCGGCGCCCGTCAGCCCATCAACCGATGAAAATCCTCAAGCTCCTCCTTCAGATAATCCGGATGAATACCCGCCGCCAGAGGATGAATGGGTGCCATGGCCAATTGAAGGGCCGGAAGATGAACGGATATTCACAGAGAAAACCGGTTCCAGCGGCATGAAATTCACCCGGAACAATAGAGAGGAAGAGGGTGAACTGGAGGCCCAAAAACTTGCGACATCAACAATCTATACTGTTGACCCTGAGTTTTCAGCTTTCCTGATTAATAATCCATCCAGTCATGTACTATACAATTCTCTCATCAGCCGCTCCATTGCCCGATTAAACTAATCTGACAGACTTTCGTCAGCCATGTGATCCTTGACGCTGTGCCGTTTTACGGTACAATACAGGCAATGAAATCTGAATTGCGAGCCCGACGAAACTTTTTCTCCCACATCTCTGGATGGTAGGGTAAGTTTCGTTTTCCGGAATTCGTCAGAAAGTTTTTCCTGAGTACACGCAAACCCCGCCAATCCGGCGGGGTTTTTTTATTATTTTCCCGGAGGAATCAATGAAAGAAAAGAAAGAAATAAAGAAAGTGGTACTGGCTTATTCGGGTGGATTGGATACTTCGGTGATCGTCCCCTGGTTGAAAGAGAATTACAACGCTGAAGTTATCTGCTACTGCGCTGATGTTGGCCAGGCGGAAGAACTGGATAACCTCGAACCGCGCGCCAAAGAGCAGGGCGCCGCGAAACTGATCAAACTGGACCTGCGTGAAGAATTCTGCAAAGACTACCTGTGGCCAATGCTGAAATCCGGCGCGGTTTATGAACGCAAATATCTGCTTGGAACATCGATCGCCCGCCCGCTTATCGCCAAGAAGCAGGTAGAGATCGCCTGGGCTGAAGGCGCCGACGCCGTAGCCCACGGCTGCACCGGTAAAGGCAATGACCAGGTTCGTTTTGAACTGGCTTTCACCGCGCTGGATCCCCGCCTTAAAGTTATTGCCCCGTGGCGCGAGTGGAACATCCAGTCACGTGAAGACGCCCTGGCTTACCTGGCGGAACGCAACCTTTCCGCGCCGTCAAAGAATCCCTCCTTCTACAGCCGTGACCGCAATTTGTGGCACATTTCGCATGAAGGCGGCAACCTGGAAGATGCTAACAGCGAACCCTTGGAAGATATGTTCGTGCTCTCCCATTCACCATTCGATGCTCCCAACGAGCCGGAAACAGTGGAGATCACCTTCGAACAGGGTGAACCGGTAGCCCTGAATGGCGTGCCCACCGCGCCGGTCAAACTGGTTGAAACGTTGAACGAACTGGGCGGCAAACACGGTATAGGACGTATTGACCTGGTGGAAAACCGCCTCGTAGGTATGAAATCTCGGGGTGTTTATGAAACGCCCGGCGGCACCATCCTCAGTTTCGCCCACAAGGAACTGGAATCTATCACCCTTGACCGCGAAACCATGCACTACAAAGATGTACTATCTCATAAATATGCCGAACTCGTGTACTTTGGACTGTGGTTTACCCCGTTGCGCGAATCGATGGACGCGTTCTTCCAGGTTACGCAAAAGGTCGTCACCGGTTCGATCAAAGTAAAATTGTACAAGGGCAATATGATCGTCGCCGGACGCCAGAGCCCCTACAGCCTGTATCGTGAAGAATTCGCCACTTTCGGCCATTCCGAAGTGTATGACCACACCGATGCCGCCGGTTTCATACGCCTCTTCGGCCTTCCTTCCAAGGTACAGGCTATGATGAAAGGTCTCGGCGAGGGTATTCCGCCGGTACCCGCTGACAAAATTATCCGTGACTAAGGAGCAAAACCTATGACGCTTTGGTCGGGCCGTTTCCGCGCCGGGCTTGATTCCCTGGCATCCGTGTTAAATAATTCACTGCCGGTGGATAAGCGTCTCTTTGCTGAAGATATCCGCGGCAGCCAGGCCTGGGCTCGGGCACTGGCTGCCGCGGGAGTGATCACTCCCGCCGAAATGGATATTCTGGTCAAGGGACTGGAATCAGTTTTAGAAGAGATGAAAACCGAAACCTTCCAGTTCCTGGAAGCGGATGAAGATATCCACACGGCAGTCGAGCGCCGGCTTACAGAGTTAGTTGGACCTACTGGCGGTAAGCTTCACACCGGCCGCAGCCGCAATGACCAGGTTGCCACAGATTTTCGTCTGTGGATGCTGGAAGAAACCAAACACCTGGATGCTGCAGTAAAAAGTTTACAGCAGGCTTTGGTCAAACGCGCGGAAAAGGATATGGATGTTATCCTGCCGGGTTACACGCACTTCCAGCAGGCACAACCCATCCTGCTAAGCCACTGGTGGCTCAGTCATTTCTGGGCGCTGCAGCGCGACCGCGAACGCTTGAACCAGCTGGCGCAGCGGGCGTCCGTTTTGCCGTTGGGCAGCGCGGCTCTTGCGGGAACAACCTTTCCCATTGACCGTTTCATTTTGGCCAATGACCTGGGTTTTTCGATACCGTCACAGAATTCACTGGATGCCATCTCTGACCGAGATTTTGCCGCCGAATTCCTGTTCTGGAGCGCGATGACCGGTGTGCACCTCAGCCGTTTGGCTGAGGCCTTGATCCTGTATTCCACCATAGAGTACGGGTTTGTCACTATGGCCGACGAGTTTTCCACCGGGTCAAGCCTGATGCCCCAGAAGAAAAATCCCGATATGTTGGAATTAACCCGCGGCAAGGCAGGCACCTTTGTTGGTCTTCTGACTAACCTTTTGACCACGCTAAAGGGTTTGCCCTCCGCGTATGACAAGGACTTACAGGAAGACAAGACGGCCGTGTTTGAAGCGGCTGACACCATGTCAGTGCTTCTTCCGGTAGTAGAGGGAGTTATCTCCACATTAACGGTCAACACGGAACGCTGCCGCAAAGCCATACATCCGGCTGTGTTGGCCACCGATCTGGCTGATTACCTGGTGATAAAAGGTGTGCCTTTCCGCAGCGCGCACGAAGCTGTAGGCAAAGCAGTTCGGATGGCGGAAGAGAAGGGCGAAAGCCTGTATACATTGACACTGGCAGACTACCAGTCCATCCATCCATCGTTTGGTGAAGATCTGTTTGGCGCGCTCAGCCTTGAGGCGTCTGTCAACCGGCGGAATGTGTACGGTGGAACCGCCCGCGACGCCGTGGTTGAACAGTTGAACATCGCGATTAAAATGCTGGAATAATTTTTTCAAGAAAGAATAAGTGACGGTCTGGTCAGTCCGTCAATAAACCAAACCTCTCCCCACCGGGGAGAGGCTTTTTTAATGACCCCGGTGTTTTTCCGCCCGTTTGGCCTGTTTGAGGCGAAATTTACGATCCTCTTCCGCATCACGCATTTCCCGGTTATCGGCTTCGCGTTCTCGGGCTAAAAGTTCGTATTCCTGCTTAAGCGCCTGTTGAGCGCGGGTAGCCCCGGCAGGAACCGCCATTTGCTTTTTTATCTCACGCATCCGGCGTTTGAAATTTACTTCTCTCGATTCGGTTTTAGTCATCCTGACAGGTTGTGAAAACCTCAATGATGAGAAAACCGTCAACGCGAATTCCAGCAATTCTGGTTCTGTCGGCTCGGCCCCAAAGACAAAGCGCGCTGCCTGATAAGTATCCGCTTCTATTCTTTCAAAAATCCCCACCCAGAAGGGGGATTCAAAAATTACAGTCAGTTTACCTTCCATTTTTCCTCAATACCAACAGACCGCCTCAAGGCGGGCGAATGGCACACGGCGGTATTTCCGCGATATACATTGGGGAGAAAATGAAAGTTTACTTGGTGTTCAGTATACCAGAACCTGATGCTGTTGTGGTTTTTTTTCTGGCCGTTATTTAACCGGGTTTTATCTGTTATTTATCTGCTATTAATTTCAAATGCATCAGCAACAAATTAACATAATAGCAGCCCCTCCAGTTTTTTGGGGGATTTCCAACATCAACGCATTCAACTTCATCACTGCACCAGGAGGACGGGGATCATCAAGAATATGCACTATTGCCTGCAAACCATGTTGTTCTATTGCTGTTGAACCAACGAACATTTGGTACATCGAAATAATTCTTTAGATGAAAGGTTGACAATGAAATTTCTTGGCACTATAAAAACCAAACCCCGCCTGATCGGCAGTTTTCTGGTTGTGGCTTTATTAATTGTTATTGTAGGTGTCATCAGTTTGATGGGAATGCAGAACATTAATAAAGAGATGACCAGTATATATAAAGACCGTACCGTACCCATCCAGGAACTGGCGAAAATGGATTCAGCATTAATGTCGTATTGCGGTGACCTGATGAAATTCATGTTGATTCCAGACCAACGCGCGGCCATTAAAAAGACGATGGAGTCAGAAAAAGGAATCATACAACAGAATCTATCGATGTTCCGGTCAAGCTCCAATCTCACAAAAGAAGAGCAGGCATTAGTTGTAGCATTCGAATCGGATGTGAATGATTTCTATGTGGCGGTCAATGCCATTGAACAGAACATAGCCGAAGGGAACGATGACGAAGCCATTAAAAGCATTTCTGATGGCGGAGAAGCCGCCGTTTCCCGGATTTCAGCCAGTGAAAATCTTCAAAAACTGATCAGTCTCAACGATCAATTCGCGAAGAACGCCAAACAATCCGGAGATGCCACTTATAAAAACTCCCTGTGGTTATTGATCGGATTCCTCGTTATCTGCATCGCGCTTTCAGTAACGCTCGGATTCATTATTGCCAGTGATATTACGCTCCCGTTATCCATTGCCACAAATTCCGCGCGAAAAGTCTCACTGGGTGACTTGATCCGAGATATGGACGCGAAAAAGCGCGAACTGGTAATCTCTCGCAAAGATGAGATTGGCGATCTCGGGCGGAATATCATCGCTATGATCAAGTACTTGCAAGAAATCGGAGTGATCACTGAAAGTATCGCACGTAATGATCTAACGGTAGGCGTCACCCTGCGCTCCGAAAAAGACGAAATCGGACAGTCTTTGACCACCATGCTCGAAAGCCTGCGTCAATCCATCGGTGAGATAACCGACAATGCCAATAATCTTTCCGCCGCGGCCGGGCAACTGGCAGAAGCGGCCGACCAGGCAGGGCAGGCAACCAACCAGATCAATCTCACAATTCAACAGGTAGCCAGAGGCACATCCGATCAGGCTGACGGTGTGAACAAGACCGCCTCCGCCACAGATCAGATGACCAAAGCAATTGAAGGTGTCGCCAGAGGGGCGCAGGAACAGAGCCGGGCTATTGAGAGAGCTGCCGAAATCACTTCTCAAATGAACGCGGCCATTCTTCAATTAAGCAGTAACATAAAAACCGTTTCAGACGAGTCAAAGAATTCTGAAAAAGCTGCTCAGAGTGGTGTGACTACGGTAGAAGAGACTCTTCGGGGGATGCAAAACATCAAAGCCAGAGTGGGTGTTTCAACAGAAAAAGTACAGGAAATGGGTCAGCGTTCCGGTGAGATCGGCGCGATAGTGGAGACGATCGAAGATATTGCCTCTCAAACCAACCTGTTGGCGTTAAACGCGGCCATTGAAGCCGCCCGGGCGGGTGAGCATGGTAAAGGTTTTGCGGTAGTGGCCGATGAGGTACGAAAGCTGGCAGAACGCTCTTCACAGGCAACCAAAGAGATTGCTAACCTTATCTCCAGTATTCAGCTGACTGTCTCCGACGCGGTAAAAGCAATGGATGAAAGTACCCGGGAAGTGGAAGCGGGTGTAGCCAGCGCCAATAAAGCCGGAACCGCGTTATCTGATATTCTGGAAGCCGCGCAAACCGTCAACAAGCTTGCCGAACAGGCCGGGGCAGCCGCGGATGAAATGAATAAAGCCTCCAGTGAACTGGTGGCTTCGGTTGACTCCGTTTCGGCCGTTGTAGAAGAAAACACCGCTGCCACTGAGCAGATGACGGCCAACGCGTCTGAAGTTTCGCAGGCGATCGAGAGTATTGCCAGTGTGAGTGAAGAGAACAGCGCGGCTATCGAAGAAGTCTCCGCGAGTACAGAAGAGATGAGCGCCCAGGTAGAAGAGGTGACAGCTTCCGCGCAGTCACTGGCGGAACTGGCCAAGTCATTGCAGGGAATAGCGAACCGGTTCAAGCTGTCGGATAACCTTGAATCATGAATTGTAAAAACAATTAGCAGATAATTCCAGGTAAAATTTTTCATAACCGGGTAGTTAATAGATGACTACCCGGTTTTTAATTAAGATTCGAATTCGTAATATAGGTAATTTTTATGGTTTTTTATTGAATTTTTACACAATTCCACTTACTATGATAAATGGTCTGCTTTAGCGCAAAACCTTCGCATTGTATAGAGGGGAGATACAGGCACCCTCTTGAATTTGATATCACCATTACGAAAACGATCACGGCAGCCAGTTGGTGAATTCAACCGGATATACCGGCAGTTAAATATCAGAAAAAGGGAGAGAAAAAATGAAATTTCTGGATAATATCAAGACCGGTGCCAAATTAATTGGCGGCTTTATGATCGTTGTGGTGATCATTATTGCCGTCTCTATCCTCAATTACTTCAATATGAAGGATCTTAACAGGGGCACAACCACCCTGTACAATGATGGATTAAAGCCCATCATCAATATTGAAAATGCGGAATCCTCTCTGCTATCCATGCGGGGCGACGCGTTTAAATATCTGGCTATTTCATCGCAAAGACAGGATATATTAAAAACAATTGAATCTGAAAAGACTACCATAGCAAATTATCTTGGCGAGTATCGAAAAGCCAACCTGTCATCAGATCAAGAAAGAGCTTTGGGAGAACTGGAAGATGCTATCACAAATTATTACAAAACATTAGACACGTTCATTTCTTTCGTTGACAAGGGTGAGAACGAAACAGCCATTAAAAGCGCGTCTGATGGTGGGGACCTGTCAAACGCACGCAAGGCCGTCGGAACTGCCACAAAAAAAGTCATTGATCTGACGGTAAATAAAGCAGATGGGGAAAAGAATAGCAGCGATTCTACTTTTGCCACAGCCCAATTCTGGTTGATCGGGATAGCCCTGCTCAGCATAATTTTGGCCATTATTATGGGTGTTACCATCACCCGCAATATCGCTATTCCGCTGGCACAGACTACCGGCGCGTTGATGAAAATTTCTGAGGGTGATCTCTTACGAGATTCCGACACCACGGCAATGGTAGATATTCCCGGTTCTAAAGATGGTTCGCTAATAAAGAAAATCGAATCCAAAGCCCGAGAAAAAATGTTAAACCGGAAGGATGAGATTGGCGATATCTCTAAATCATTGTAAAAATTGATCCAATATTTGCAGAACATGGGTGACGTAGCCCATACAATCGCCAACAATGACCTCTCGGTGACTATTCAACCAAAATCAGAGAAAGATGAACTTGGAAACGCTTTCCTGACCATGGTGAACGGATTACGTCAGACAGTATCCGAAATCACCGAAAACGCGGCTAATTTAACAGCGGCATCGGACCAACTGGCAGATGCCGCCAAACAGGCCGGCCAGGCGACAAACCAGATCAGTATTACCATCCAGCAGGTGGCTAAAGGAACGTCAGATCAAGCAAACGCGGTAAATAAAACCGCGTCTGCTACAGAACAAATGTCAAAAGCTATTGAAGGTGTAGCTAAAGGCGCGCAAGAACAGAGCCAGGCTATCTCTAAAGCCGCTGAAATCACAACCATTATGAACAATGCCATTCAACAGGTGAATGATAGCGTGTCGTCTGTCACACGTGATTCCACTGCCGCGGCTGAGGCAGCCAAAAGCGGTGCTGTCACAGTGAATGACACCCTAACCGGCATGGAAAGTATCAGAACAAAGGTGGGTGCTTCAGCTAAAAAAGTGCAGGAAATGGGTCAACGCTCCAGCGAAATCGGAGCTATTGTTGAAACCATTGAAGATATTGCCTCTCAAACCAACCTTCTGGCGTTGAATGCCGCCATTGAAGCAGCCCGCGCCGGAGAGCATGGCAAGGGATTCGCGGTTGTGGCAGATGAGGTACGTAAACTGGCCGAACGTTCTTCGCAGGCAACCAAAGAGATCGGTGCATTGATCGCCGGAATACAGACTACTGTTTCAGAAGCTGTCAGGGCAATGGACGAGGGTTCTCAGGAAGTAGCAATGGGTGTTTCGCGAGCCAACGAATCCGGAAAAGCGCTGGCAGAAATATTAAAAGCCGCTCAGGCTGTCAATGATCAGGCAGCATTGGCAAGTCAGGCTGTGGAAAAAATGAGCGAATCATCCAGAGAGCTGGTTTCTTCGGTTGATTCGGTTTCTGCCATTGTGGAAGAAAACACCGCCGCCACAGAAGAGATGTCTGCCAATTCAACAGAAGTGACCCAGGCAATTGAGAGTATTGCCAGTGTGAGTGAGGAAAACAGCGCCGCCATTGAGGAAGTTTCTGCATCTACGGAAGAGATGACTGCCCAGGTAGAGGAAGTTACAGCCTCCGCTCAATCCCTGGCAATGATGGCACAGGTGCTGCAAGAGATCGTTAAACGCTTCCGGCTGACACATTTAACCCGTGAAGAGACGTTGGACGAAATTGAGATATTTAAGACCGCGCATTTGAACTGGCTAAAGAAAGCCGAAGCGATGCAAGAAGGGGGCGAAAAACTTGACGCCGCTCAGTTGCCTTCAGAAAAACAATGTTCTCTTGGTCGTTGGTATTACGGCGTAGGGAAAAACGAATACGGCAACTTGAAAGAATTTCAGAATGTGGAAGAGTATCACATCAAGTGCCACGCACTATTAAAAGAGTTCGTCAAGAGCTATTATGAAGGTGGAGCAACACAATCACTACCCGTGTTACAAAAGTTGAAAGAATCATCCAGGAATGTAATCAATGTATTGGATGAATTGAAAAAAGCGGTTTAGCCGGTTTCGCTCAATCGCCTGATTATAGTGCCAGCCAAAAATCATCTTATTGGCAACCGTCAGGAAAACCGATAGTATTAGATATAGGAGAAAAGTATGGAAAGACAATTAGTCATATTTGAACTGGCCAATGAATCCTACGGGATTGAGATATCTCACGTTGAAAGCATTATAAAAATTCAAGAAATTACACGCGTCCCCAAATGCCCCGATTTTGTTGAAGGAATCACAAATCTGCGCGGAACTGTACTGCCGGTAATTGATCTGGCAAAACGCTTTGGTATTGCCGAGCAAAAACGTAACAATGATACCCGTATCATCGTGGTCAGCCTGGATAACACAAAGGTTGGTATGATCGTCACGGCAGTTTCAGAGGTGCTCACCATTGACGATTCGGTCATAGAACCCGCGCCCGCCATTGTGACCACCATCAATTCCAGTTTCATTGCCGGTATTGCCCGCATTGAATCGAAACTCATCATTCTGTTGAATCTGGACCAGATCTTGAGCAAAGAGGAAAAAGTTCAAACGGCCAAATTGGCCGGATGAGCCGTATAAATTGACTACATCAGTTTACTGTTTTTACCGGTAGCTCTATAAGAAGAATGGCACAGGCCGCATTCCCTCAGGCCTGTGCCGTTCTTGATTCTTGACGAGACTTATAATTCGCTACTTCGCCAGACAAATCTGCCGTCGACCACCGTGCCCAGGACTTTTGTTTTTAATATATCCATGGGATCGATGGTGAAGATGTCTTTATCCAGAATGGTCAGGTCAGCCAGGAAACCTTCAGCGATGGTTCCCAGACGGTCTTCCATGCCGCAGGCATACGCCGGACCCTGTGTGTAACCTTTAACCGCTTCTTCCACCGTCAGTCGTTCTGCCGGCAGCCAGCCTTCAGGCCCCGGGGTGCCATCGGCTCGGCGCCGGGTTACAGCCGCGTGGATTCCTACCAGCGGGTCGGCTGTCTCCACCGGACAGTCAGACCCCAGCGCCAGAACAGCGCCGTGCTTTAGTTGTGACTTTAACGCGTACGCGCCAGAAAGCCGTGAACCCCAGTGCTTTTCCGCGATTTCCATATCAGATGTAGCATGTATCGGCTGCATGGAGGCAATCACACCCAATTCGCCCAACCGGCCGATATCTTCCGGAGAAAGCAACTGCACGTGCTCGATACGGTTACGCAAGCCGGTATCCGGTAACTGCTTTTTCGCTTCGGCATAGATATCAAGAATTTCACGGTTCGCGCGGTCACCGATGGCATGGATGGCCACAGCCAGTCCATTGGCATTGGCTTTCAATACACTTTCGCAAAGAACCTCAATATCCGTTGTGGCGATACCTGTATCTTGCGGGGCTGAATCATAACCGGCCAGCATCCAGGCTGTTCGCGGGCCAAGAGCGCCATCGGCAAACATTTTGACCGGTCCCAGGTGCAGCATGTCATCACCAAAACCGGTGTACAGGCCCGCAGATATGACCTGGTCTAGGTAGGCAAGTGGAATCCCTTTATTGACACGTAAGGTCAGTTTTCCGGCTTTGTGGAGCTTTTGGAAGGCTTTGAATACACTCGGCTGGTCGAGATCATGCACACCGGTAAGGCCCATCTTGTTGGCTGTTTCCAGCGCGTATTCAATGGCTTCGGCAAGTTCTTCCGTGGTAGGTGCAGGGATGTTGCGGTCAACCAGCCACATGGCTTCTTCCAGGATAACGCCGGTAGCCTTGCCGGAAGAATCTCGTAATATCTGCCCGCCGTGCGGATCAGGAGTCTGGTCTGTGATACCCACAGCTTTCAATGCCGCGCTGTTTACCCAGATAGCATGGCCGCTCTTTGCCTGCAACGAGACAGGATGCCGCGGAGCCACCTTATCGAGCATGTCCGCCGTGGGGAATTTGCCGCCCCACACATTATGATTCCAGCCAAAGCCAGTGATCCACTTTCCTTCGGGTGTGGTCTTTGCCCGTTTTTCCACTTCGGCCACCACATCGTCAGCGGTGGGTAATTCAGCGTTGATGTTTTGCAGCATCATCGCGTAGTATTCAAAATGCAGGTGGGCATCTGTCAGGCCGGGGACAACGGTTGCGCCTTTCAGGTCAACTGCCTCATACGATTCTGTACTGAAAATGGCTTTTGCTCCGGCTTCATTACCTGCATAGATAAACTTGCCGCCGCGTACTGCAACCGCGGAAGCCAGAGGATTCGCGTCATTCAGGGTATGAAAAATACCATTAAATAAAACCAGGTTACGCTTTTCTATCATGTTTATCCTCGATATCGCTTGTTTTCAGGCAGCCGAAAGACCCAGATAACTCTCCTTAACGCGTGGATCATCCAGCAGGTCAATTCCGCGTCCACGGATCTTGATCTCACCGGTTTCCAGAACAAAGGAGTGGTCGCTGATCTCCAACGCCAGGCTGGCATTTTGTTCCACCAAAAGAATGGTCAGACCGGTTTCTTCGTTCAATTTTACGATGGTATCCAAAACCAGGTCGATGATCAACGGAGCCAGCCCCAATGAGGGTTCGTCGAGCAGCAACAATTGCGGTTCAGACATCAACGCGCGGCCGATAGCCAACATTTGCTGCTCACCGCCGGAAAGTGTTCCACCGGGTTGTTTCGCTCTGTCGCGCAACACGGGGAAAAGGGTAAACACTTCTTCCATAGTGCGGTCGATC
The DNA here is from genome assembly GCA_024363285.1 of Leptolinea sp. HRD-7. GTDB lineage: Bacteria > Chloroflexota > Anaerolineae > Anaerolineales > Anaerolineaceae > Leptolinea. The sequence goes on from AP024710.1 coordinate 717,918, forward strand.
TGTTCGGTATCTGATTTTGAATACGCGCCCAGCAGTAAATTCTCTTTTACGCTCAAAGGTCCGAAAATCCGGCGTCCTTCCGGCACCAGTGTGACGCCTGCCTTAACCACCTGATACGATTGTCTGGGGATTTCCGCGCCGTTAATCTTGATACTGCCAGATGTGAAGGCTTTCACGCTGCCAATGGTCTTCAACAGGGTCGATTTTCCGGCACCATTGGCGCCGATCACCGAAGCGATCTCGCCTTTCGCGATCTGTAAATTTATATTCCGCAGGGCGTGAATACCGCCATAGTGTACGTTTAAGTCAACGATATCAAGAAATGGAACGTTTTCTGCCATTTCGCTCTCTTTTCTCACCAAGATATGCCGCAATAACCTTCGGATTATTCTGGATTTCAGCCGGAGACCCAATCGCCAGAGTCTCTCCAAGGTTCAGAACCATGATCCGAGAATTGCGGCACAGATCCATCACCACATTCATGTGATGCTCGATCAGGATGATGCTGTACTTTTTCAGCTCATGAATGTTGCGGATCATTTTAATCAATTCAGCACATTCATCTTCATTCATCCCGGCAGCCGGTTCATCGAGAAGCAGCAATTCCGGTGATGTTGCCATGGCACGGGCCAGTTCCAACCGGCGCTGCAAACCGTAGGGGAGAATGCCAGCTTTCTGTTGAATGTACCCTTCAAGCCCTACCAAGGTAAGCAATTCATGTACCTGCTCTTCTACTTCTTTTTCCTTGCGGCGGGCATTGGGTGTGCGCACAAAGGCTTCAAAAATGGAATAATGCGGTTCGCTGTGCAGTCCAAGCGCGACGTTCTCAAAGACCGACATCTGCGGAAAAAGGCGGATATTCTGGAACGTGCGGCTTATCCCCAGGTGACACAACTGGTCTGATGTTTTTCCCACAATATCTGTGCCCTTGAACGAGATCACCCCATCGGTCGGTTTAACCGAGCCAGTGATCAGGTTAAATATGGTCGTCTTGCCGGCACCATTTGGACCGATCAGCCCGACCAGCTCGCCGGGTTCGAGATGAAAGGTTACATTACGCACGGCTTTCACACCGCCAAATGACACGGAGACAGAATCCAGAGATAGAACAGGAGCGCCCATTACCGGTCACCTCCTTCTGTCTTTGGTTCTTTCTTACCGAATATTTTCTTGAAGAAATTCTTGAGCACTGACCATGTGTAGGTGAAATTCATTTCAGTATAGCCCAGCAGCCCCTGCGGTTTGAAGATCATGATGATCACGAACAACAGACCGTAGATGATCAGACGCCATTCAGTGAAGAAGCGCAGCAGTTCAGGAACAGCCACCAGAACAAACGCGGCAATGGCCGGGCCGATGAGTGACTGCATACCGCCAAAGACGACCGCCGCCAGCAGGTCGTAGGATCGCGTGGCCGTGAACATAGAAGGAACCAGATAAGCCATATAGAACCCAAACAACGCGCCCGCCACACCCCCGAAGAAAGCACTGATAAATAAGGCGGTCAACTTGGTTTTCATCAGGTTTACACCCATCATCTGAGCGGCCACTTCGTCTTGTTTTACGGCAATACAATTCTTACCATATTGTGATGTGACAAAACTGTGGGCGAAAAACACAGCCAATGCCACCGAGATCAAAACGATCGGCAGGGTGGTCAACTGGGGGATGCCGGTAAAACCAAACGCGCCGCCCAACGATTTGTAGGTGTTGTTCAGTAATAGCCGGATGGCTTCGGCAAATCCGAATGTGGCAATGGCGAAATAGTCACCGGTTAATTTACTCCGAAAAGTTGGGAAGCCGATGATCAAACTGCACAGACCGGAAAACAGTCCACCAAACAGCAACGCGACAACAAACGGAAAATGCCAGTTCATAAACGCGTACGCGGCCGCGTAACCACCAAGGGCCATGAACGCGGCGTGCCCGATAGAGAATAGCCCTGTGTAACCTGTCAGGATGGCAACACCCAACGCGGCAATCACACTGATGCCGCCCAGGATCATGATTGTATTGATATAACCCATGGATGCGCTCCTCTACAACTTTTCTTCCGTTTTCACACCAAACATGCCATTCGGGAGAAATAGCAGCATGATGATCAGGAAGGTGAACGAGAATAGATCGCGGTACACAGACGAGATGTACCCGGAGATTAACGTCTCAAGCACACCCAGAAGCAGGCTGCCGACCACCGCGCCGGGCAGACTGCCGAGTCCACCGATAATACTGGCGATCATGGCTTTAGTGGTTACAGAGCCTAGATATGGGAAAACCGCATACTTGATACCGTAAAAAACACCGCTGATTGATGAGAGAACACCGGTGATAAAGAATATTGTGAGGGCGACTGTGTTGTTGTTAATGCCCATGATTCCGGCAGTGACCATATCTAACGAGCTCGCGCGAATAGCCAGTCCCTGTTTTGTGCGCATCAGGAAGAACCAGAGCAACCCCAGAACGACAAACGAGATAATAGCCGCGGCCAGGTCCATCTTGCCGAATGCCACTCCCTGCACATTGATCGTGCCGGGAAGTATCTCTGGGAATTTGCGGAACGCGCCGCCGAATGCCAGGTTAACGATGTTGATGATCGCCAGGTTCGCGCCCATGGCAGAGATCATCATATACAGGCGCGGGGCATTGCGCATACGTAAAGGGCGGTATGCGCCGGTCTCGACAAATAATGAGAGCGCGACTGTAATGACGATAGATAAGGTGAGCGCTAACCATACCGGCATGAAAAAACTTGTAATGGCATAAAACCCGGCAAAAGCGCCCACAACCATAAAGGCGTCAAACGCCCAGTTGGTAAAGTTATACACACTGTAAACCAGCGCGTACCCCACCGCGAGGAGTGAATACACAGCCCCGATGGATATACCGCTGACAATTTGCTGAAGAAAGAGTGTCACTATTACTTCTCCTCTCCCGAAAATTCCGGGATCAACCAATCAACAGTCCGGTTGATGAGAGAACCTGACCTGTGTGAAAAGTGTGAAATACGGATAAACAACAATCTTTGACATCATTGTAGGGGCAGGCAAATGCCCGCCCCTACACGGGTTATTCATTTGACGAACGATCCGATTATTTCTAGAAATATTTATCCAGAAATCCGGTAAAGCGGATGGAACCTAGCTTTCGGGTTCGTATGTCTTTTCGATATTCCACTTGGAATCTTTGATGCTCATGATGATGACCGGTTTGTTATGAGGATTGTGGGTATCCGGTTCAATGGTCAATTTGCTGGTGAATACCGGAACGTCTTTCATGTTCTCAATAGCATCGCGGATAGCGGTGGGAGAAGGAGAACCGGTTTTGGTGATGGCTTCGCCGGCACCGTATTCGATCATCTTGAGGGCATCGAGGGCGTAATACGCGTATACAGAAGCTTTCTGACCGTGAGCCTTTTCGAAGGCGGCATTGAATTCCTGGAATTCAGGTGATTCAGTAGAAACACCGCTGGAGAGGTAGGCGCCTTCCAGTTCGGGGCCGGCCATGCTGAGCAGTTCATCCGCCACCCAGCCGTCAACGCCCAGGTACTGGATCTTCAGGCCGAGGGCGGTAGCCTGTTTGGAGATGAGGGCGATATCGCGATAGGTACCGGTGGGGACCATGAGCAGGTCAGCGCCGGATTCGGCTACTTTGGAAATCTGGGCGCGGAATTCAGTGTCATTAGCCTGGTAACCTTCTTTGGCCACAACTTCGCCGCCAAGTTCTTTGAAGTGATCTTCAAAGAAGTTCTGAATGCCCACAGAGTAGGCGGATGTCACATCGGTGATGAAGGCGACTTTCTTCTTGCCAAGTTCTTTGTAGGCGAAATCAGCCAGAGCATAACCCTGGTACGGGTCGATAAAGCAGGTACGGAACATGTAGGGATGGACTTTATCGTTATCATCAACCGTGACCTTTACGTTGGATGCGGTTGTGGCAATCACAGGAACTTTCGCGGTATCAGCCATGGCGGCGATCGGAATAGCCGCTCCGGACCATTCAGGTCCGATAATGGCGTTGACCTGGTCTTGCTCCATTAAACGTTTGGCGGCCGCTACAGCATCCGGAATTTCGGAGCGGCTGTCGTAGGTGATGAGTTCAACTTTATAACCCTGAATACCACCTTTATCATTAATGGCTTTGACCTCATCCTCAAGGGCAACTTTAGCTGCCTGGCCAATGTAGGAATCGGGGCCGGTCATCTGGGCGACAAAACCGACCTTGATCGTTTTTGATTGTCCGCAGCCGGCAAGAAGACCGGCCATAAGCACAACCAGCATGACTATGGAAAACAATTTGACTTTCTTCATTCTCTGTTCCTCCTCGGTGTTGTTTCTTTCTTTCAGCTAACATGGTCAAAGTTCCGATTCTCTGCCATGAGGGCTTTCTTAACCCAAATCACCCGATTTGCGGTAAGCACAATCGGGCGAAATGTTCGATTGGAACCTACCGGTTTATATAAAACAGTGAGACTTGGGGGACTTCAATCCCCAAGCCTCACGCCTGGATCGCTTCTCGTCTCGATTCACAATGGCAGAAAGTTCAGCCGCATTGGAACGCAAGGTCTGCCAGAAAAGCATTGAGTTCAAGGCACCTTCGTACCAGCTCTGGATAATATCTCTCCTGAGCCGGAATACGCATAACCGGTTGCCTGGATGCCATTTTGTCATTGGTAGTTGTCTGGGGGAGGGTCTTTTCCGAATGGAAAATAGGGATTACGGTTTTGTTTATATCATGCTCCCGGTATTTGTCAAGGAAGTACGACATAGTTTTTGCGTACAATGTAAAAAGCACCCGAATGGGGGATGTAACGGCTTTCTCTATTCTTGACCAGATCTATTTATTGAAGACTATTAACCGGTTGTTACCAGATGAAATGATCTGCAACCGGGTCGGTTCAATGACAAAATGATCGGCCTGTCGCAGGATCATCAGTAATGCCTGTTCCTGCTCCTGTATAGCCGGATCCGGAGTTGCGCATTTGGTATTGGATGGATACAAAGATCCAAACTGAATCCGGTCATTATTGATGGAATATGTTCCGGTAAACATGTTACAGCCGGTTGAACCGGTGATTTTCCCGTCTGCCTGGAAGAGGATTGCCGGTTTCGGCTCACCCCGCGCATTCGTCAGACCGGCCGGGTCACCATATTGCGTCATACTCCAGGCAATACCCTGAATGGAAGCCGGAGAAAAAACAGCTTCTCCACTTTTTGTTTTACTGATCATTCGGTTTAAAACCCATTGCACCGGCGGATCACCCACAGCGGGTTTGGCATTGCTTTCCTTGTAAACTTCCAATTGGTAGATATAGCCGGGTTCGTATGTCAATCCAACAATACTGCCAATATACAACTCCCATTGCGCTTCCGGTGAGTGTTTGATCTGCAAACACTGGTTGTTGTGGTATGGATTAATGCAGATAACTTTTTCTGGGCCTACAAACAGCGGTTCAACCGATATCTGTGTGGGGGATAAAAAAGATAATGACGAGCAGCCGGTCAGCAAAAGGCTCAAAATTAGCATTGACAATGGATTCTTTTTCATGAGTTATTTTTTCCGAATTCTATGATGTTGATTTGTGGCGCTTAATTTGAAAATAAATAACCGCGAGGCATCCCGTAATCAATACCAGTGTAACAGCCAGTCCGCCTTCTGGGCCGAATAACCCCCCTGTCAACCAATCCGGGCCTACTTCTTTGAGGTTTATTAACGTGGTACCACCAATGAACGATCCACTGACCTCAAGTCCTAAAACATTCCCCTGTGCCCAGTTCCAGAAGCTGTGGATGGCAAACACACCCCATAACCCGCCTTCGCTTATGGCATAGATACAGGCAAAAACGCCAAACAGGAACAGATTGATCATGGCGATCCAGTTGATATTGTCATTCAGCAAGTGAAGTGATGAGAAAAGCGCGGATGATACGATAATCCCCCAGACAGCGCCGAAGCGTGTTCCAAAAACCGGTAAAAGGAATCCGCGGGTCAGGGTTTCTTCTGCCGCTCCCTGTATCAGCCAGCCAGTCAACATGATCAAAACCCCCGGTATGGCGGCAAATCCAGACCACACCGTTGGATCCGATTCAATGGTCATATACCCAAAAATCCAGAGAACCACAACGGGAAGAACCATCATAAGAAAGCCAATCGCGGCACCGCGAAAATATTTCCGACGGATATTGATTTTTTCAAGACCCGTAGTCCAAAAAGACCTTTTCTCCATGATGCCCAGCCAACCCCAGATAAACATAAAAAAAGGGGTGAAGCTGAACAACAGAAACATCGCCGTAATTAACGGTGAATTGGAAGCCATAGGGTCGCGAAACGCTGAGGTGGAAAAATTCTCAGAAGCCAGATTAATTACAATAACTGGAGCGGAGCAAAACGAAGCCAGTATGGGAACACAGGCCGCGAAGAAAAAAACAGCCAGTGGATAGACGCTTTCCCAGATTTTTTGCCAGACACGGTCTTTAAAACGTGGAATTTCTAATGAACCCTGGCGAGCCAGTTCAAAGAGTTGATTATCAGGGGGGAGAATCCGGTCAAGCATAGAATAATTATGGCGTTTCTAAAAGAAATAACAAGCCGCTTACCGGGAGAATTATAACCACTGGTTCTATTTTCGTGATCGAATAACAGTTTTCTTTCGTGTCAGGATGATGCAGGGCTAAATGTTAAGAATTCTCTAATGTATAATTTTGGGGGCTTGTTTTTTGTTTGTTCACGATGTAATATAACGACTAATACTTTCTGTAAACACCGTCGAAAGTACGCTATCTACAACAAAAGAATATTTGATGCACTCTTATCCAGAGAGGTGGAGGGACGGGCCCTATGATACCTCGACAACCAGCCGAAAGGCATGGTGTCAAATCCCGCAGAAGATGTATTCTGGGAGATGAGAGGAGATCTGTGGCTTTTTCGCACCTCTTCTTATCTTCAAAAGAAGAGGATTTTTTTATACCGGAGAAAGCCATGCCCATTAAGATTCCCAATAAATTACCCGCGCGTGAAACGTTAAATAGCGAAAACATTTTCGTGATGGACGAAGACCGCGCACTGCATCAGGATATTCGCTCGTTAAAGATCGCCATCCTGAACCTGATGCCCACCAAAATCGCCACAGAAACCCAATTGCTTCGTTTGCTTGGGAACTCTCCCCTCCAGGTGGATATCACTCTTCTGCGTACAGATACCCACCAGAGCAAGAACACCTCGGCCGAACATTTACTATCTTTCTACCAGACCCACGAGCAGGTGAAAGACCAGCGCTTTGACGGCCTGATCATAACCGGCGCGCCAGTGGAAAACCTGCCCTTCGAAGAGGTGGATTACTGGGATGAACTGACCAATATTATTGATTGGTCCGCGCATAATGTGTTTTCCACGTTCTATATCTGTTGGGGGGCGCAAGCCGGTCTGTACCATAAGTATGGCATACCGAAATATCCTCTCCCGGCAAAGCAATTCGGCGTTTTTGAACACTATATCTCGACGAAGAACACGAACCTGCTCCGCGGTTTCGATGACGTTTTCTACGCGCCGCATTCACGGCACACCGAAGTTCGCCGCGAAGATATTGAGAAGGTACCCGAGCTTGAAATTCTGGCTGAATCACCGGATGCCGGTATTTACCTTGTCTCAACACATGATGGCAAACAGGTTTTTGCCACCGGCCACTCAGAATACGACCCGTTGACATTAAAAAGCGAATACGACCGTGATGTCAACCTTGGATTACCGATCGCCATCCCTAAAAATTATTACCCGAATGATGATCCAACCAAAACGCCGGTTGTGCGCTGGCGCGGTCACGCCAGCCTGCTGTTTTCCAACTGGTTGAACTACTGCGTGTACGAAGAAACACCGTACAACCTGGACGAGCTGAGCTAACACCACAGACAGATCCCTGCGCCGGGGAGGAGGATAGCCATGAGCATGTGTATGTGTCGAAAATGAACGTATCCTGTATTTGTGATGCAACTGCATCCAACGAATTCATTGTATTAGTGTTATGAAGCAAGGAAAACCATAATGACAGAAAAAGAGACCACCCGGAAATTCGGCTTCGCCACCCGGCAGTTGCACGCAGGTCAAATTGCCGACCCGACAACGAAATCGTTGGCCGTACCGATTTACCAGACAACTTCTTACGCGTTTGACAGCACTGAACATGCAGCCAATCTGTTCGCTTTGAAAGAGTCAGGGAATATCTATACCCGCATCATGAACCCCACCAGCGATGTGTTTGAACAGCGTGTTGCCTCACTGGAAGGCGGCATTGGCGCGCTGGCTGTCAGTTCAGGGCATGCGGCCCAGGCGCAGGCGATACTGGCCATCTGCCAGCAGGGTGACCATATCGTCTCTGCGGGCACATTGTACGGTGGAACCTACAACCAGTTTGCGTATACCTTCCCCCGTTTGGGTATCGATGTGACCTTTGTTGATCCGTCCAACCCGGAAAACTTCCGCAAAGCGATCAAACCCAATACCAAGATCCTGTACGGCGAAACCCTGGGCAATCCGCGGATCAATGTGTTCCCAATTGAGGAAGTGGCAAAAATTGCGCGGGAATTTGGAATCCCGCTTATGATTGACAACACTTTTGCCACTCCGTACCTGTTCCGCCCGTTTGAGTGGGGCGCGAACATTGTTACCCACTCTGCCACCAAATTCATCGGCGGGCATGGCACGTCCATCGGCGGTGTTATTGTGGATGGTGGTAACTTCCAATGGGAAGGCAATCCCCGGTTCCCCAATTTCAATACACCTGATCCCAGTTATCATGGACTCGTGTTTGCCAGCGTAGGGCCGGCGGCATTCATCACAAAAGCCCGTGTTCAGATCCTGCGTGATTTTGGCGGATGTATCTCGCCATTTAACTCCTTCCTCTTTATTCAGGGTCTGGAAACCCTCAGTATACGCGTGGAACGCCACACGCAAAACGCGGAAAAAGTAGCCGAATTCCTTGAAAAACACCCCAAAGTTGGCTGGGTGGCATACCCGGGTTTGAAATCGAGCCCTGACTTTGAACGAGCGAAAAGGTATTTTCCCCACGGATGCGGCTCCATGCTCGGATTTGGCATTAAAGGCGGCGCCGCGGCGGGAGGGAAATTTATTGACAATCTGAAACTCTTCAGCCATGTGGCCAATGTGGGTGACGCCCGGAGCCTGGCCATACATCCTGCCACGACTACGCACGGGCAGCTCAATGAACAACAGCAGATCGAAGCGGGTGTGTCACCAGACTTCATCCGCCTGAGCATCGGTCTGGAAGATATTGAAGATATCCTCTGGGATCTGGATCAAGCTTTGCAAAATGTGTAAAACCCTGTAAAAGCAAAAGAATAAATCAATAATCATTAAAAACTCCCGATTTAATTTTCCGTCAAAGAATCCTGTAATGTTTTTCGCCTACCCCTGGATATTCAGGGGTAGGTTTTTATTCATTAAATTCCTGTAAAAATTGCCTTTTGTGATAAATATCACTTGTATTATCTGATACATCGTATATACTATTGTTATAGGTTGTTATAACAATGGATGATTTTTTAACATCACGACAGACACAGGATTTGCTTAAGGTAGACCGCATCACCATCTACCGAATGTTAAATGACGGCCGCCTGAAAGGAACCAAGATCGGCCAACAATGGCGCTTCCCCCGCCAGGAAGTGGAACGGTTGTTGAGCGGTACCGCAGATACCGAACCAGGGTTGCCTGCCAGTTTACCGGTCCACTGTTTCCAGACTATTCAGGATCTTTTTTCTACGGTAAGTCAACTCTCCGCTGTGTTGATCAACCCGCGGGGAGAGATGATCACCTCAATCTCACACCCCTGTTCCTTTTGCCAGATGCGCTCATCTTCATTCAACATCCTCCAGGCCTGCCAGGCTTCACACCAACAATTCTTCGAACAGGCAATTAAAGGGAAAAATCGTTTTACCTGCCATGCCGGATTGCATTACGCCGGTCGGTTTGTCCATTCTGGTGAGCAGGTTACCGCCCTGTTAATCGTTGGCGGATATCGCTCTGATAACAAAACAGCATCCCTCAATATGGATGCATTTATCAATGAAGGATTCTCAGAAGAAGAAATAAAAAGAGCTTATGAGGAGGCGCCGGTGCTTCCTTTGGAGCAGGAGTCAAAATTGGATACCTGGGCGGAAGCAGCCGCCGGGGCATTCGAAAGTATTTTGCAGGAACGATCCGCCTTCTCTCACCGGTTGAAGAAGATCGCGGACCTGACCCAGATTCCCTGAGGAGAATGGTATGAAGACATTACTAATATTGGGTGCCGGCACAGCCGGAACAATGATCGCCCGGAAAATGGTTTCCAAACTGGATTCACATGACTGGAAAGTAATTCTGGTAGATAAAGATGAAAAACATTACTACCAGCCGGGTTTCCTTTTCCTCCCCTTCGGGAAATACACGGAAGGCCAGGTTGTAAAACCCAAACGTCAATTTATCCCGGGAAATGTGGAATTTATCATTTCAGATATTGAGGTTATCGAACCCTCTGCCAGCCGGGTAAAACTGGTGAAAGATAACCGGGTGATCAGCTATGATTATCTGATCATTGCCACCGGTGTAGATATCCATCCCGAAGAAACCGAGGGGCTGAAGGGCGCGGGCTGGCATAAGAACATTTTTGACTTTTACACGTATGAAGGCGCTTCCGCGTTGCGCCCCTTCTTTGAGAAGTGGCAGGGCGGCCGCCTGGTAATGAACGTGGTAGAGAATCCGATCAAATGCCCGGTTGCCCCTCTGGAATTTCTGTTCCTGGCGGATGATTATTTCACCAAACGCGGTATTCGCAATAAGGTCGAAATGATCTACGCCACCCCGTTGACTGGCGCTTTCACCAAACCGAAATCCGCTGAAGCGCTGGGCGGACTGCTGGCTTCTAAGAATATCATCATGGAAACCGAATTCAACACCGGCGAGGTGGACCCGGTCAACAACGTTCTCAAGTCGTTTGATGAGCGCGAGATTCCCTATGATGTGTTGATCACAATCCCGACCAATAAGGGTTCTGATCTAATTGCCCGGTCAGGCATGGGCGACAATCTAAACCTGGTTCCCACGGATAAATTCACTCTGCAGGCTAAAGACTGGCCCAACATCTGGGTTATGGGTGACGCGACCAATATTCCGGCATCCAAAGCCGGCGCTGTTGTCCACTTCCAGTTGGAATATGTGGTGGAAAATATGCTGGCGCACATGGCTGGCAGGGAAATGCATGCCAAATTTGACGGTCACGCAAGCTGTTACATCGAATCCGGCTTCAATAAAGCTTTCCTGATCGATTTTAGCTATGACGTAGAACCACTACCGGGGAAATATCCGATCCCCGGGATCGGGCCTTTCTCCCTGCTTAAAGAGTCCACCATCAACCACTGGGGAAAGCTCTTTTTCCGCTATATGTACTGGTATATGATGATGAAGGGTATTGATGTTCCGCTGCCAAGCGCATTCAGCATGGCAGGAAAAGAACGATAAGTTTTTTGCTCCACACATTCATGTAATATGGAGGATGATTATATGGCTACAAGAACAATCGCGGGCAAAACGGTTCAGGTCAATGAAGAAGGGTTTCTCACGGACCCGGCTGAATGGACCAAAGAGATCGCTGTGGAAATCGCCAAAGAAGAGGGCATTGACCCTCTTACAGAAGCGCACTGGAAGGTGATCGAATTTTCACGCAGCAGCGCGGCATCCAACGGGGCTTCACCAACATTGCGAACCATTACCACTGGCAGCGGTATTTCCACCAAAGAGCTGTTTGCCCTATTTCCCAAAGGGCCTGCTAAAAAAGTAGCCCGCATCGCCGGGCTGGGTAAACCGGAAGGTTGTGTTTAGTTTTTTACCTATAAGGAGACGGATAAATGGCTGAAGAACAACGCAAGATCGCTTTTATTTGCTCTAAAGGCAACCTGGATATGGCGTATCCCGCCCTGGTAATGGGCTGGGCTGCTCTCGGCAACGGGATTGATGTGACCATCTTCTTTACCTTCTGGGGAATGGATATGATCAATAAAGCCCGTGTTGACCACCTTGAGATACCGCCGGTGGGTAATGCCAGTATGAAAATGAATCTGATGGGCGTACCGGGCTATGTAGGCATCCCTCAATTTCTGGGTGCTTTCCCGGGTATGACACCGATCGCCACCGCGTTGATGAATGACAAAATGAAGAAACTTGGTGTTCCAACGGTTCGCGAATACCTGGAAATGATGGCGGATGCCGGCGCCAATATGTACGCCTGTAAGTTATCGGTTGATATGTTCGGCCTTAAGAAAGAAGACTTCATCGATGGGGTAAAGGACATCGTCACCGCCAGCGACTTCATGGATATGACGGAAGGCGCTCAGATTATCTTTATTTAGCGCACCAATCATCACGGATATTTCAATAATCACTGGCAATACAAGAACAGGCCGGAATGCCTGTTCTTGTCTATTAATAGGTTCCAACTTCAAATACAAATTTGGTACCGCATCCTGTAACTTTTTGGATTTATCTGCCGGTTCAAAAGCCGAGTTATATACGAATTCACAATAGCAGAATGAAGGACTAACATCTGGATTGGAAGAGATATAATTCCAATAATCATTAATTTAGAATTTATTGTTATCGGGAGAATTCAAATGCCAATCATTTCAATTCTGACGGATTTTGGCCTGCGTGACGGCTATGTGGGTGTGATGAAAGGTGTCATCTGGAAGATATGCCCGGATGCTCAAATAGCCGATATTACACATAACATTCCACCGCAAAACATCCGTCAGGGCGCTATCGCGTTATTGCGAACCACCCGCTACTTTCCCAAAGGCACGATCCATGTTGCCGTTGTTGACCCCGGGGTAGGAACCCATCGCAAACCAATGGCCGCCGAAGTTGATGGTCACTTTTATGTCGGACCGGATAATGGACTTTTCTCACTTGTGTTTTCAGAAGCGGAAGAACGCGGTGTTGGCTGCCGGTTTTATACACTTGATAAACCAGAATACTGGCTGCCGGAAGTAAGCCGGGTTTTCCATGGGCGTGATATTTTCGCTCCGGCAGCCGCGCATCTCGCCAGCGGTGTACCGCTCGAAAAAATGGGGACCCCTTTTACCGATCCGACACGCCTGTCAAACCCGGAGCCCCGCCGACAGTCAAATGGATGGCTGGGTGAAGTGTTGACCATCGATAATTTCGGTAATATCGCCACGAATATCCGCTCAAAGCACTTACAGGGCAATGAGAAATGCACTATCAAAATTGCCGGTCAAACAATAACCGGGTTAATACAAACCTTTGAAGACCGGCCTGATGGCGAACTGGCAGCCATGATCGGTACCGATAATGACCTGATTGTCGCGGTAGTCAAGGGCAACGCGGCGGAAAAGTATAATATCAAACCAGGTGACCTGGTGGAAGTGCAGACTGCCACCGGAGACCAGCCATGATGAACCGGCCGGTGATTTCTCTCACAACCGATTTTGGAACTGGAGATTATGATGCCGGGGTTCTAAACGGTGTGATTCTTTCGATTGCTCCCGAAGCCCGGATTTCTGTGCTTACTCATGACATCACACCCTTCAATATTCTGGAAGGCGCAGTGATCCTTTCGCGTTGTACACCGTATTTTCCAGAATACTCCATTCATGTTGCTGTTGTTGATCCCGGTGTTGGAACCAGCCGGCGTGGACTCGCTGCCCGGTTGGGCAGGCAAATTTTTGTCGGGCCGGATAATGGACTGTGCACATTGATGGTAGAAGCCGCGCGAAAAGAAGACCTGCCAGTGGAATACTACGCGCTCGAAAACGAAATATACTGGCTGCCAAACGTCACCCATATCTTTCACGGGCGTGATATCTTCGCTCCGGTTGCCGCGCATATCGCCGCCGGTGTTCCATTGAATGCCCTCGGGTCGCCTGTTGTCGACCCTGTTCTCTTGAATATGCCCGTTCCCACCCGGCTGGAAAATGGCTGGCATGGAACTCTGCTGCATGTGGATCATTTTGGCAACCTGACCAGTAATCTTACCGCCGGGCATCTCGAAGGAAGGTCTAATTTTTCCCTTCAAATTCAGGGTACTACCATCAACAACCTCACCACCACATACGGCGTCGCCCAACCCGGCAGCCTGATCTGCCTGCTGGATGACAGCGGCAGCCTCGAAATTGCCGTGTCACAGGGCAGCGCCGCGGACCGCCTCAAAGCAGGTGTTGGCACTGAATTTGATCTGGTTTTTCAGGAGTGATTGTGGAGAAAGACCCCTACATTTCCGTAAACAATCTGACGTTTCAATATCACAGCCGCACAGAGCCGGCTATAGTTGATCTTTCCTTTAAGGTATATCCGGGAGAAGTGCTGTTGATCGCCGGTTCTTCCGGCTGCGGAAAGACCACCCTGATGCGCTGTATCAACGGGTTAATCCCGCATACCTATCGGGGTGAAATGCAGGGCGAGATTACCCTGCTCGGGCAACCCGTCACCACGATGAGCATGGCCGATCTATCGCAGACCGTCGGAACTCTTCTGCAGGATCCGGAACGTCAGATCGTGGGCAGCTATGTGCGCAACGAAGTGGCGTTTGGACTGGAAAACCTTGGTTTTTCACGGGATGAAATAAACTGGCGGGTAGATGAAACCCTGGATTACCTGGGCATACTGAAACTCCGAGATCGTGAGACTTTTTCCATATCCGGTGGAGAAAAACAAAAAGTCGCTCTGGCGGGTGTGCTGGCCATGCAACCCAAAATTTTGCTACTGGATGAACCCCTCGCCAGTCTTGACCCGGCATCAGCGCGTGAAGCTCTTGCCATTTTCCGTGATCTGGCAGATAAAGGTATTGCTGTAATGATCGTGGAGCACCGGGTGGAAGATGTGCTGAGCATCAATCCGGACCGGGTGCTGTATATTGATGAAGGCCGGCAGGTGTATTACGGTGATTCAGCCGGCTTGATGGACGTGGTGGATTATCACCGTATTAAGCTGCCGGCCGATGTGGTGATGCAGCGTGCCAAAAAGGAACCGGTGATTGAATTTCAACCTTTACTCAAACCGGAAAATAGCGACCCGCTGGTTCACTTTGACCACGTCAGCTTCCGTTACCGTGAAGATCTGCCGGATGTTTTGCACGATGTCAGCTTTGATGTGAAAAAAGGTGACGTGATCGCCATCCTCGGGCATAACGGGGCCGGCAAGACGACACTCGTCAAACACGCGCTGGGGCTGCTCAAACCCACCGGTGGAAAAGTTCTGCTGGAAGGCAAAGATACCCACAAGATAACCGTGGCACAGGCGGCGCATACCATCGGGTATGTGTTCCAGAGCCCTACTCAGATGCTGTTCGCTCCTTCGGTCAAAGAAGAACTGGCGTTCGGTCCACACAACCTGCGCCTGCCAGCCGAAGAAATAGACAAGAACGTGGATTGGGCCATCCGTTCGGTGCACATGGAAGCCGAACTGGATACCCCGCCACTGGCGCTATCGTTCGGGCAGCAAAAGCGGGTGAGCATTGCTTCAGTGCTTTCCATGCGGTCACGTATTTTAATGATGGACGAACCGACCGCCGGGCAGGATTACTGGAACTACAACCAGTTCATGGATGCCATTTTACAAATGCCCGGCTTTGATTCAGTATTATTTATCACCCATGATGTTGACCTTGCCGTGGTGTATGCCAACCGCATTTTGCTTGTGTATGGCGGACAGATCGTGGCAGATGGCACGCCCGCGGAAGTGCTCAAAGACCGCGAACGATTGAAACACTGCCGTGTGCTGCCCACTTCGCTTTTGGAAGTCAATGAAAAGTATTTTGATAAAACCGGCCGGTTTTTGCGCGCGGAAGAACTGGCAAAAGCAATTTAAAAAACGGTCGTAACTATTCGCCAATAATTAAGTTTAATATTAAAATACTGATTGGCAGCCATCGCAAACGGTTGCCAATCACTCATTGACTGTCCACACGGCAGATTTCTTTTGTTGTACATAAAGGAGAAGGTCATGAACAAAAAATCTTTATGGAAATTTGGCACCCGCGAAGTTGTCTATTCGGCCATTGGCGCAGCCCTGTACGCTGTGCTTTCATGGGCTACCAACTTCCTGCAGATCCCTGCTGCCGGTAATGTGGCATTCCGCCCGGCCGTAGCCATCCCCATGTTCTTCGGCGTCGTCTTTGGCCCGATCGTCGGCTTCATCTCCGGCTTCCTTGGCAATATCATTGGCGATCTGCTTTCCGGTTACGGCTTCTGGATCTGGTGGGACCTCATGAACGGTCTCATGGGTTTGATCACCGGTCTTGTGGTGCTGGTTGGCCTGAAAGGATACAAAGGCTGGAGCAATATCCTCAAAGTTGAAGGCTTCATTGTCCTCGCCGTCCTTGTAGCCGCCGCCGAAGCCGCCATCTCCGAGATCTGGGTCTCCGGTGTGGACGTGCCCACCACTATTGCCACTAACTTCATTCCTACGGTCATCCCCAACCTGTTGAACGGATTAATTTTAGTTCCGATCCTGCTGGTGGCTTACGACGCCATCGCGTCAAGGTCAGGACGCTAATACAACGTTATAATAAGTTCCCTGCGGAGTTACGCAGGGAACTTTTCTTACAGGGTAGATTATGTTGGTAACCTGGCAATACCGCATTCGCAACAGTCTGATGGAAACATTTGATCCGCGTGCCCGCTGGATCTTTTCACTGATTTTCCTGGTGTCCATTTCCTTTTTCTGGGATGTGCGGTTTCTCGCTGGTTTCTTTGTTCTGGCCTTTCTGTGGTACGGTTCAGCCCGCGTGCCTTTAAAAGAGACAAAGCGCGCCTGGATATTGATCAGTTTCTTATTGTTCATGATGATCTTTATCGGTACGATCATCACCGGTGGTGGAGCAGCCGGCATATTACCAGAAAACACTCACCCGTTGGTCATCTGGAATTGGACTGTGCCGTTGACCGGCTGGCCCATTATGTTCCGGTTGACGTATGAACGGCTGTGGTTCGCCCTGGCGCAGATTTTGCGGGTAACTGCCATTTCAGCCGTTTTTATTATTATCCCCTATTCCATGGACCCGCGATTGTACGGTTTCACCTTCAAGGGATTAGGATTGCCGGATCGCGTGGCATACGCCATGGACCTTGCCTTCCGGTACGTTCCCACCCTGGCGCGTGATTTTGGTGTCACCCTTGACGCGCAACGCGCCCGCGGATATGAGATAGAACGGGTGGAAGGCGGTCTGATCTCGCAGATCGCCAAGGTTGCCCCGCTTATTGTGCCGGTGACAATGAACTCGATCATCGGCGGCGAAGATGTGACCAATGCCATGGACCTGCGCTGTTTTGGCATTAAACCACGCACCTGGCTCGAAAAAACGGACTTCCGTCAACGGGATATTGTCCTGTTGGTTTTTACCGGTGTGATGCTGATCGCATCGATCATATTGAGCGTTGTGTTTCATTTCGGAACATTCTGGATGCCCGCCTGGTTGATACCCGGATAAAAATAAAGCGGTTACCTCTTTTTCAGATTAAAACACCAATGACCAGCCTGCGGCTGGTCATTCTCTTCCCCCTTGTAGGTGTAAATGCAGTCCCCTGTCTGCCGGTGAAATGATCCTGGTTTTATTGTTCGCGCATTCTGCGTCGCAGGTTTCCGTTGTAATGTGAACTCTTACGGTCAAATTCATCCATTCCATGTTCCATGCGTTGAGACAGCGCCTCATAACTGCTGACATCATTCCTGGAAAGATAGGGAGAATTTACCTGCGTCCGCCGGCGTAATAGATCACGCGCCTGTGAGCGGCGGCCTTCCCGTTCCATGATCAATGCTTCATGTGCCGCGTCGGCCGTATCAATCACAACAAAACGCTGCATCAGAGCTTCATCTACACTCGCGACTGCTTCTTCGGTGTTACTGACACAGGCGAATTCCAAATTCGCTGTTGATTCAAATAATTGGTCCTGTTCACCACGGGCGCGGACCAGTACCGGTAGAACCACAGGTTCCCCCGAAGCATCCGCAGAAACATCAAACCGGAGGTACACACGCTTTTCCTG
This sequence comes from Leptolinea sp. HRD-7, assembly GCA_024363285.1. Classification (GTDB taxonomy): domain Bacteria; phylum Chloroflexota; class Anaerolineae; order Anaerolineales; family Anaerolineaceae; genus Leptolinea. Next base: position 735,962 of record AP024710.1, read on the forward strand.
CGCTGAAGCCAGGTCACCGAGTTGAATGTGCGTACCAGAATCATCCACCCGTGACTGCCATCCACCGCATACTTGCACTCTCGTTCCTGATGGATTTCGTACGACAATTTCCACTGCCCTTGCCGTTATATTGAGCAGTTCGCTCAACTCTTTCTGGAAAATTGCTGTGATGGATGGCGCGTCTTCAATGAAGTAATAATTGCCGCCGCCTTTATCCGCCATATTTTCGAGTAGAAAATGGTCAAAATCCATTCCAATCCCCAGCGTGGTGGTGGAAATGCCGCGTTCCATCAATTGTGACGCGTGATAACCCAATTCCACCGGATCCACAATCCCCACGTTGGCCAGACCGTCTGTCAGCAACAGCGCGCGGTTAAGACCATTTTCCACCTGGGTTTCCGCGATCTCCTGGCAGCCGGTCAACCAACCGCCTGAGAGATTTGTGGATCCGCCTGATGTGATTCCCTGAACGGCTTTTCGAAGATCCGCGCGGTTTTCCGGTGTTAGCCGCACAGAGGGAAAAATCCGGTTGACTTCGTCATCATATGCCACCAATGCTAAACGGTCTGATTCATCCAGAAGATCGATCACGTGCAACGCGGCCCGGCGGGCAAAATCCAGTTTGACGCCGTTCATGGAGCCGCTTCGGTCTATCACCAGGGCAAGGTTCAACGGGATCTTTGTACCGACGCTTTCCTTTAAGGGCGCTTTGATCCGCAATTCAACAACCCGTTGCGATGATCCATTTTCCACAACAACTGATTTGTCTGTATTTAATTCGAATACCATCTCTGTAGCCATTCTTCCCTCCTATAACTCACTGCGTAAAACCCGTTTGAAATGCTCGATGATCGAAAGGAGTTTGTCGCCTTCCATTGACATGGTCCGTTCGTCAATATGTAATTCGATCCCTTTGCGAAGTTCAATTCGCCGCCATTGGGTTCCTTCCTTTTCCAACCGGTTCGAGGATCTGCCGGAGTCATTGGTTACCGCGTTTGACTTCGAGGAAAGAAATGACTGGCGGTTTTGCGATTCGCGAATCCGTTCACGGTTTTGATTCTTTAAAACACTTTCAATGTATCCCACGGCTCCCAGGGTAGCCGGTGGAATGAGAGCACTAACACCCAGTTCGCTGAGGTCATCTTTTTCGGCATAATCTTTAATTTGCTCATCATTCAGGGAGTCCAATATCCGCCTGATCTCACGTAAAGGCAGATAAGCATCCTTCAGGCGTTGAATAAGCTTCAGTCTCGGTATATATGAATCGCCGAAATACGCATAGCGGCCTTGAATAACCGGTTGAGGCAAAAGGCCTTCATCCATGTAATACCGGATTGTCCGGACTGTATGCCCGGTAATATTCGCCAACTCACTGATCTGATATTGCTCTTCTTGCATTAAGCTTCTCCTGGTTACAGTTACACTGTAATAATACCAGTATTACGTCATACTGTCAATAAGCAAAACTAACGTACCCCAATGGTTCCGGATCAACAGGTACAGAGTAATCCATGAAATATTTCTTAAATAAGGCTTGACATTAACGTTACGTCATACTTTATACTGTCAGCATGACAGACACAGGAAACCTCACGGTAAAGCAACTGGCCAGCCTGGCAGGCGTGACACCCCGAACGCTGCGCTACTATGACCGGATCGGGCTTTTAAAACCGGAAGCGGTCGGCGCTAATGGTTACCGCCGGTACGGAAAAGAGTCGATCTTACGATTGCAGCAGATCCTCTTTTACCGTGAACTGGATTTGCCGCTTGAGACAATCCGTGACCTTGTCACCCGCCCGGATTTTGATGTGGTGCGCGCCCTGCAAGCCCACCGCGCCTCGCTGCAGGAGAGGTCAAAACGCCTGGGCACATTGATTCACACCATCGACAGAACGGTCGATTATCTGGAAGGAAGAATAACGATGAGAAATGAAGAGTTTTTTGAAGGCTGGACGGAAGAAAAACAGCCTGAATTTGAGAAAGAGATTCGCGAAAAGTACGGGGAACACGCGATGGATGACGTCATCGACTGGAACAGTTATTCAAAAGAGAAAAAAGCGCAAATCATTGCCGAAGGTGAAGCCAATATGCAGTCAATGGCGTTCCTGATGTATCTTCCACCTGACAGTCCGGAGGTACAAGAAGCCGTCGCCCGCTGGCATCAGCATTTGAAATATTTCTACGATCCATCCATTGAGCGAATGCGCGGTCTGGGGCAGATGTATGTCGATGACCCACGCTTCAAAACCATGTACGAGAAGGTCAGGAAGGGGCTGGCTCTCTTTATGAAACAGGCGATAGACGTGTATTGTGACAGGTTGGAAAAAGGTTCCCGGGGATAAAACAATACAGGGTGGGAAAAGACTCCCACCCTGATTTTTTACGTCTTAATCACCGATTTTGAATCTATCCGCGATCTGTCGCAGATACCCCGCCATATCAGATAAGCTCTGTACCGAATTACGGAATTCAGATACCTGCGCGCTGACTTCCTCGGTGGAGGCGGAAACCTCTTCCACTGCCGCGCTGTTCTCTTCGCTGATGCTGGCGATATTTTCCACCATATCGTGGGTGACGACCATGCTGGCGGTCATTTTTTCCACTTCGCCGGTATTGCCTTTCACGATCTCCGCTACGCGGTCAATAGATTCAACCAGGTTGGTTGATGAAACCCGGATCTCATTGGTGGCTCTGGCCGCCAACCCTGCCTGGATTTTTACCTGCTCCGCCGCGTCCAGGATCAGCTTCAGCGATTCGCCAGACTTTTCCGCCTGAGCCACGCCGGATTCCACTTCTTTTGAACTTTCATTCATGGCGGTTATGGCGTCTTGAATGGTTTTTTGAATGCGTTTGACCAGGTCGCCTATTTCTTTCGTTGACTGGCTGGAACGTTCCGCCAGCTTGCGAACTTCATCGGCTACCACGGCAAAACCTTTTCCCGCTTCACCGGCGCGGGCGGCTTCAATAGCCGCATTCAACGCCAGCAGATTGGTCTGTGAAGCAATATCATCGATGGTCTCAACGATCTTGCCAATTTCCTGTGAATGGATGCCCATTTCATCCACGCGTGTCACTGAAAGGTTTACCGTTTCCTTTATCCGGTTCATTCCCACAAGAGTACCTTCCACTGTCTTCACGCCCTCGCGGGCTGAATCCGCGGCTTTACCAGCCTGATCTTGAACAGTATTCGCGTGTTCTTCTACTTTTTGTATGGCCGAAGAAATTTCATTCACGCGTGAAGCGGCTTCCTCAACCGCGGCGGATTGATCTTGCGAACCGCGCGCTACTATGTTTACCGATTGACTCAAGTTGGTGATCGTTAAAGCAGATTGATTAACGCTTTCTGCTTGCTGAATAGTGCCGCGGGAAATCTCTTGAATAGTAGTGGATATCTGTGTGGTCGCTTCGGTGATCTGGTCAGCCCCACGGGTTAGCTGGATGGATTCATCATTCAAAGCGACCGCGTTTTTCTGAAGATCAGAAACGGCTGACTTCCACTCCTTGATCATCGAATTGAAAGCCTGACCCAGTTCGTCCGTTTCTCCGCGCACGGCTACCTGGGCGGTGAGGTCACCGGTAGAAAGCTTTGCCGCCGTGGCGGACATATCTTTTAGATACCCGATCATCCCCCGGAACGCATCGGCAAGGTCACCAATTTCATCAGACCGGTGGATGGTGATCTGTTGATCGATTTCACCGGCGGATAATTTTTGTGAAGCCCGGGTTAACGCCAGGATCGGTTCAGAGAGACTGCGGGTTATTGGAGCAATGATGAAGTAATTAATGATGATCAACGCGATTCCAATAAGGACAAATAGACTGATCATCAGGTTCTGGTTGTCTTTTAAAGCGCCGAAGAAGGGCTGGTAATCAGCCAGATTGGCATCTACTACAATCACCCACCCCCATGGGGAATAATAGGATGCCTGAACGATACGTTCATTCCCTTCCAGGTCTCTAATGGTTTGAGATACCGTCTCCCCGGCATTAAGGGTGACAGCTTTATCCAGCAAATCTGAATAGGCAGCTTTCTGATCATCGGCGGCTTCATCAGAAAGGAGTTGGTCACTTTTGGATGCGGATGGTGGAATGATGTAACGCCCTTTATTCTCTCCAGCGCCTGAAACGATACCCACATAACCGGTTTCACCCACCACTGTATTTTGTATAGCGTACCTTAATGTGGATACGCTCTCTTCTTTTTTGCCCACAAACAAAACGGCGATGACTTTACCCGTACTGTCTGATATGGGGTGGTATTTTGCCACATACCAGGCATCTACCACATACGCCAACCCCATGAAATCTCGTTTACCCATTACGGCCGCGTAAACATCATTCGAGCTTCCATCGGCATTTTTCGCGGGAATAAATGTACCGATAGCCCGGTTACCATCAGCACCAATTACATTAGATGCCACCCTCAATAATCCGGCTTCACCGGGCAATGGCTGGAAGATTGTCGCCTTAACATCCGTCAGGGAGCTTAACTTGTCCACCAACGGAGCGGTTTTTATTTGTTCAGTCACCTTCTCAATCCGGGTTTCCCCCAACAAAAGTTCGGGTATCTCATACTCTTTTGTTTCGCCGGTCAGTTGATTGACACCCTGCCACGTGACAGTGTTACCACCCTCTGAGAAACCGCCAAATGTAGTAACCAGGTTGCCCATCACATTCATAGCACTGGTTACCTGGTTCTTGAGCGATTCGTCCTGTGATTGAATAAGGTTGTAAATATCTGTGGAAATCTGGGTGATGTTCCGGCTGATGAAGGTATCGATCTGTTGATCGGAAATTTCCAATGAGCTGTTTGTCTGCCATACCGCAACAGCGATCAACACCACAACCGTGATAATTACGCTATTAATACCCAACATTAACAATCTGGTTTTTAGTCCAATACGCATATATCCCCACCCTGGTGGTTAAGAATTCTAAAATCTTATTTTGAGGAGCAAAGAGCTTTCCCCATTTTCTATCCCCAATAATAACGACAATACTATCCAATTCATCAAATAAAACATTAAAAAAGCGTAAATTCCTGATTAATTATTTTTCTGAATCGGAAATTCATCGCTGGCTATCGTGCTGGATTTTAAAATTCGATAATTGCAGGATCACAGGTCCATAATACGCCAGCCTTTCAGTGCGGCGTATTTGCGTAATGCCGGGTCAGGGGTGACTGCCACCGGGTGATCCGCTTTTTCCATGATCGGAATATCATTCAACGAATCGCTGTAAGCCCAACTACCATCCAGTGAAACGTCATGATCCAACTGCCAGATCAGCAAATTTTGAACTTTGCCTTCCTGGTAAGCCGGTATCCCGGTGATCTCACCGGTGGGCACGCCGTCAAGCATTTCGGATTGAGAACAGATCGTATAGGGGAATCCCAGTTTCTTTGAGACCGGCTCCACCAGGAAGCTGGACGATGCGCTTACCAAAACCGGTGTATGACCCTGATCGATATGCCATTGAATACGTTCCAGCATGGCCGGCCGCCATAATTTTTCGACTGTCTTGAAGAAATCCGCAAGCATTCTTTGTAATGTTGTACTATCCAACCGGGTCAAAGGCCTATGAAAGAAGCGTTGATAATCACGAATTTCCAATGTTCCCGATTGGTATAACTGAAAATAATACATCATATTCTGAAGAAACTCAGGACCGGCTACCTTCTTTTGGATCAGGTATTCTCCCCACAACCACTCAATATCCCCCTCTAGAATGGTGTTATCCAGGTCAAAGATCGCTATTGTCATATATGTAACAGGCTCCCTTTACCGATAGGAATAGTGTATCGAAGAATTTATTTCAGAAACATTCCGAGAATAAATACATTGTCCGGTATTTTGATTAAGCGATCAGGAATCCCGGGTTAATATCTGGTTAATTGCCGCTTTTGGAAACGCATATTTCCGCGTTCAGGGTTATTGACTACACAACCCTTAACTCGATGTTAATTCCCGTTAATTCATAGCAAAAGACGGGTTAATGAACACTCTGTATCATGTCATAGATAACCAAATCGCCAAAAGAAGAAGGAAGGATAAATCGATGCAACACAAGGTTTCTATGCCCGTTTTTGTCTTACTTGTATTATCCATGGTTTTAGCTGCCTGCGCGCCCTCCACCCCTGCCGCCGCTGCTCCAACCACCGCGCCGGCCGCTGAAACTGCCGCGCCCGCGACAGAAGCACCCAAAGCCGAAGCCGCGACAAAATCTTCCCCGACTAAAGTTGACTTCAACACCGTGAAATCTGCCGAGGAAGCCGGCGGTATGGATGCCCTGATTGCCGCCGCCAAAGCCGAAGGCGAACTGAACGTCATCACCCTGCCCCGCGATTGGTGTAACTACGGCGAGATGATGGACAATTTCTCTAAGAAATATGGCATCAAAGTCAACTCGCTCAATCCTGATGGTGGTTCCGCTGACGAGATCCAGGCCATCAAAGATAACAAAGAAAACAAAGGACCTCAGGCTCCGGATGTTCTTGATATCGGCCCCGCCTATGGACCCAGCGCCAAAGAAGAAAACCTGTTGGCTCCCTATAAAGTAGCCACATGGGACACCATCGTTGGCAATAATGATCCAGATGGCCATTTCTTTGTGGATTACAGCGGCGTTATGGTCTTCGAAATCAATAGCGATGTAGTCACTGACCTGCCGAAAACCTTCAAAGACCTGCTGGATCCCAAGTACAAGAGCAAAGTTGCTCTCGCCGGTGATCCCCGCGCCTCCAATCAGGCCGCGCAGACTGTATACGCCGCCGCGCTTGCCAATGGTGGTTCCCTTGATAACATCCAGCCCGGCCTCGATTACTTCAAAGAAATGAATGCTGCCGGCAACCTGCTTCCGCTCATCGCTGACTCCGGCCCCATCGCCAAAGGCGAAACCCCCATCACCTTCCAGTGGAGTTATCTGGCGTACGCCAATAAAGACAACTTCAAGGGCAATCCCAATATTGAAATTGTCTACCCGACTGACGTCAACTGGGGTGGATACTACTACCAGGCGATCAGCGCATACGCCCCGCACCCCGCCGCCGCCCGCCTGTGGGAAGAATACCTGTACTCCGATGAAGGTCAGTTGACCTGGATCAAAGGATACTGCGCTCCATCCCGCCTGGCCGACCTGACCGCCCGCAATGTTGTTTCTGACGAACTCAAAGCCAAGCTGCCCGATCCTGCTCTGCTCAAAGATTCCATCGTTCCCAATGGTGATCAGCTCAAAAAAGCCCGCGCCATCATTAAAGAACAGTGGGATTCGGTTGTGGGTCTCGATATCAAAGCCAATAATTAGGTTTTCGTTTTAGGCACTTCTCCAAGGCGTGACCCGGTTCTGTCTTACCGGGTCACGCCGCACACTATACCCCCCATACCTTTTAAGACCAACACCAGCCAGCAAAGGAGCATTAAAGAGTGACGATCATTGAAAATACCCGGGAAAGAAAGGTTCCCGACAAACCGATCCGGGCAAACCCATTAATCAAATGGATCGGTGTGCTGCCTTTCTTTCTGTTTGTTTTCGCTTTTGTGGTTATGCCATCAACCAATCTTTTTGCCGGCGCTTTTATGGACCAAAAGGGTAACTTCACACTCAGCAATATTGCAGTTTTAACGAACCCGTATGTGTTGAAATCCTTCTCCATCAGTCTTCAAGTCAGCATCATTACATCAATCGCAGGTGGAATCTTTGGCTTTTTTGTGGCGTATGCCATTACCATCGGGAAAGCACCGCAATGGATGCGGAATATCATCATGACGTTTTCCGGCCTGGCTGCCAATTTTGGCGGGGTTCCACTCGCGTTCGCGTTCATCGCCACTCTGGGTCATACCGGGTTCATCACTGTGTTCCTGAAAAACATCTGTTTTACAGGAACTGGCGGCGCGAATGTCTGTCCATTCAACTTGTATGAAACGGGTTTCAACCTGTACAGCATTACCGGTTTGACTTTGACATACATCTATTTTGAATTCCCATTGATGGTATTGACCATCACTCCGGCACTGGAAGGGCTGAGGCGTGAATGGCGGGAAGCTTCAGATAATCTGGGCGGAAACTCAATCCAATACTGGATGTATGTCGGTTTTCCCATTCTCTTCCCGTCATTTCTGGGCGCCATGATGCTTTTATTTGCCAGCGCGTTTGGCGCATTTGCCACTGCCCAGGCACTCACAGGAGGAAGTATTTACCTTGTAACCATTCTCATCGGACAGCAGATCCGTGGTGATGTATTGAACAACCCCAACGAAGGTTACGCTCTGGCACTGGGGATGGTTGTTGTAATGGCCATTTGCATCGCCGGGTATTCCATTTTGCAACACAGGACAACAAAATGGCTGAAATCATAAACCAGAAGAAAAAGAGCAATTTATGGGGCATTCTTTGGGCAATATTGGGTATGCTGTATTTCTTTATCCCGCTATATGGAACTCTTGATTTTTCTCTGCGGATGATCAAAGGGCAGATAAGCCTCGAGGCATACCATATTGTCTTATCAGATCCCAAATTTTTTGAGAGTTTTCAATACTCCGTGATAATGGGCATGATCACAGTAGTCATCAGTCTGGCGATTTTCTTACCCACTGTGTACTGGGTTCACCTGAAATTTCCACAAATCCGGCCGGTTATTGAGATCATTACCATTCTGCCGTTCATTATCCCTGTGATCGTCTATGTGTTTGGCATTATCCGCACGTTCAGCCGGCCGCCGCTGCAGATGACTCTGCATCCATTTACAACCGATATCCTCATGGTGGCCGGGTATGTGGTGCTTTCCATGCCGTATATGTACCGGGCGGTGGATGTGGGAATGCGTTCCATAGATGTGCGCACATTAACAGAAGCCGCCCAAAGCCTGGGTGCCAATGGACTTCAGGTTATGTTCAATGTGATCATTCCCAACATGCGCATTGCCATTTTAAGCGGTTCACTGATCTGTTTCGCCACAGTGATCGGTGAATTGATCCTGGGTGATTTTCTGGTTCGCCCGGCTCTGGGACCTTATATGGTACTGGTCGGGCGTTCTCGTGCCTATGAGCCGGCTGCTCTTGCTATTATCAGTTACGCCCTTACCTGGGTTTGCCTTGGTCTGATCCAGTGGTTCAGCCGCGGCGGCACCAGTCAACAGTTGACAGGTCGTTGAAAAAGAAGAAAAAGCGAGGTCAAAATGAGTTTCATTGAATTAACCCATGTAAAAAAAGCTTTTGCTGAACGAGTGGCTGTGGAAGATTTTAACCTTCAGGCTGAACAGGGAGAATTTATTTCTTTCTTAGGGCCGAGTGGCTGTGGAAAGACCACCACCCTGCGAATAATCGCCGGGTTTGAGTTGCCCACATCGGGCAATGTCACTCTTGCCGGCCAGGATATGACATTCACTCCGCCAAATCGCCGCAAAGTGGGTATGGTTTTCCAGTCGTACGCGCTGTTTCCCAACATGACGGTTGCGGAAAACATCGGATACGGGCTTAAGATCGCCGGCACCGATCGCAGCGAGATAAGAAAGCGGGTGGATGATATGCTGGTTTTAATTCACATGGAAGAATTCGCCAACCGGTTCCCGGCGCAGCTTTCCGGCGGGCAGCAACAACGCGTGGCGCTGGCACGGGCGCTGGCTTTTAAACCGCAGGCACTGCTTCTGGATGAGCCGCTTTCCGCGTTAGACGCAAAAATCCGTGTAGAGTTACGGCAGGAAATCCGACGTATTCAACAACAACTTGAAATCACCACAATCTATGTGACCCATGATCAGGAAGAAGCCCTTTCACTCTCTGACCGAATAGTGGTGATGAGCCAGGGACGTATGGAACAGGTTGGCACCCCGTATGAGATCTATAAAATGCCGGCTACGGAATTTGTCGCCTCGTTCGTGGGGCATTTAAACCTGCTGCCAGTTAAAAGCTTTAATCCTTCAGAACAACGCGCGGATCTTAATGGTTTGTCAATAATTTATGGACGTATCGCAGAAAAGTTTTCACCCGAAAAGCCCTGCCTGGCCGTTCGACCGGAAGAGATCAACCCCGGTCATGTAGAAGGGCAGAATAATTTAAATGGCGTGGTAGAAAGTATCCACTACCTGGGTTCAATTATTCGCATTCGGGTAAATTCCAACGGATCGGTTTTCATTATGGATCAATTCAACGATTATCGGTTAACCATTCCCCGCGTGGGCGATATGTACGCTTTCCATTTCCCAATAGAAGCCTGCTGGTTACTTTAAATTTCTCGCGACATTTCCCCTTAGAAGCCTGTTTCCATTGTGATGGATACGGGCTTTTTTTAACGCATGAGCGGACGGCCGGTTTCCCTGCCATCCGCTCTGCCGGGTATGGTGTAGGCGGACCTATGATCCGGAATTGCGATCCGGTTTTTTTATTCCCGCGGGCTTTCACCTCTTTTTAACCGGTAATTGATCTCTTCAATAATGACAGGGCAATCAGCCATGCTATCAACAACATAGTGGGCACCGGCTTCATACATTTTTTCCGATGCCACCCTGCGCCTTTCAGATAATTCAGCTTTTGAAAGGTTTTTTACCTGATCCTGTGTCAGACCAAACATATTCCCGGTCACGGTCAGGCCAATTGTCCACATTCCAGCATTCAAGCCTTCCTGGATATCCACCAGGGTGTCTCCAATTTTTACTCCGGCTTCCATCGGGAATACCTGCATATTGATGGCATTCTGGTAAATCATCCAGGGAGCCGGCCTCCCCGTAGGCACATCTGTTGCAGAAACCCACGAGTCAGGTGAATATCCATTTTCTCTCGCCGTGGGAACCAACACTTCCATCATGTCACGTGTGTAACCGGTAGTTGAGCCAATCTTCATTCCTGAACGGCGAAATTCTTTAATCGCCTGCGGCACACCCGGGATGACAGCAGCATATTCCTTCAGGCATTTGGTCTGCATTGGAACAAACTCATCGAACATACAATCAATATCTTTATCCGTGATCGGTGAGCCGTAGACTTCAATCCATTTCTTAGTTACATCCGGGTTGAAGGCAATAGCCCGAAGATGGTCTTTTTTCATCAACCCCATAGGAGCGCGAGCCTGTTCAGCCGTGATATGAACTCCCCGGCTGGCGAATAATTCAAAAAAAACAGCCGTGGGGGCAAAGGAACCATAGTCCACAGTGGTGCCAGCCCAATCCAGAATGGCGAATTTGAGTTTTCCCTTGTATTTCCGGTGAATATTGAACTCCATCATGCCACTCCTGTTTTGACCCATTCTTCTTGCGGTTCAAGTGTAATTTCCATATCAGATAAGGTTTCTCGGATAGCGGAAATCAGGAGAAAAACATCCGATTGATCCAACCGGCCGATATGACCGATGCGGAAGCAATCCGCGTGACTTAGTTTTCCGGGGTAGATCACACAACCCTTATTGCTAAGGCGCTGATAAAACTCTTCAAAGTTGAATTTGGGGTAATCCGGGTATCGGAAGGATGTGATGGTATAACCCCGGTTTTCGGGAGGCAGGTATGGAATGAAACCCAGCTTTGTGAGATGCAAAAGGGTGAGTACATAATTCTGACGATATCGTTCTGCGCGGCCGTATACACCTCCTTCATCTTCCAGTTCAACCAGAGCCTGACGAAAGGCACGAATTACCTGAACCGGAGGCGTAAAGCGGAACTGTCCACTCTTCTCAAGTCCCTCCCATTGGGAAAACAGATCCATAGCCAGTGTGCGCGCGTTGCCTTTACAGGCCTTTAATGCTTCAATTCTGGCGATGATAAATGAAAAACCGGGAACACCTTCAATGCATTTATTCGAAGATGAAATAAGAAAATCAATTTTAAAATCTTCTACAGGTATCGGGTATGCCCCAAAAGAGCTCATGGCGTCTACGATATAGACACGTTTGTATGTATTCACCAACCGACCGATCTCACCGATTGGATTGATGATTCCTGTGGTTGTTTCACAATGAACTACCGCCACATGGCTGATATCCGGGTTGGCAATCAACGTGTTTTCGAGCAATCTCAAATCCGGAGTCTGGTTTTCTGGACAGGCCTGAACAAGCATTTCGATATTGTGGATTTTCGCCATATGGGTCATCCGCTCACCATATGCTCCATTGACCAGAATCAACAATTTTCCATTTGTCGGAATAGCACTGGAAATGACCGATTCGATACCAAATGTTCCGCTGCCCTGCATAAGCACCGAGGTGTAAAAGTCTTCAGACGTCATAGCGAGTTTTATGAGCTGGGCTCGAATTTCTCTAACCATCTGAATAAATTCAGTATCACGAGAACCAAGATCACATAACATCGCCTGTTTGACCGTTCGGCTTGTGGTCAACGGGCCGGGTGTGAATAGAGCTTTGTCTTTCCAGGTATTCATCAGGTATTCCTTGTAATTTAGAAATGAAAGATATTGCCTTTTTATTATCCTGTATGAACTTTAAGTGTTGAATAATAAGGAGTTAACAATCGTCAACCGTCATGTTAAAAAACAAAACGGACCGCGTGGTCCGTTTTGATTGTTACGTTGTGAAAAGTAAATGTTTCTAGAAGAAAATTTTAACTACTTTGAGAGCCTTCTGTTTCCAGGGTACCCGATGGGTAACACCGGTGGCTTTCGATATTGAATCTTTATTCGCCAGATACCAGCGATAATTTCGTATCAGAGCTTCTTTGTTGGAGTACTTCGGCTGCCAGCCAAGTTGCTTTTTGGCTTTATCAATGGAAACAAATGAATCCTTTGACGCTGTCTCATAGACCCACGGGTAAAGTGGAGAAAGCTTTAACTTGTCAAGAATCCGTAAAGCCAGAATAACCGGTTCAGCCGGAAAACAGATGATCTTTTTCCCAAAACCGGCTTCATCCAGAACGGCCTGGTAATCTTCGGCCATGGTGGTGAATACTTCGGCGCCCATATTGAACGTATCATTGACGGCTGCTTCCTCTTTTGTCATGCACAGGAAGATTCCTTCACACAGATCTTCCACGTCAAACAACTGGTAGCGGTTCTTGCCGTTGCCGATGTTCGGGAAGTTTTTTCCCTGACTGGCCCATTCATAGAAAATGGCAAATACCCCCAGGCGTTCAGGACCGACAAAGGATTTTGGCCGAATAATCGAAACGCACATCCCTCTGGCACGCGCGTCAAGGCAGGCCTGTTCCGCTTCGATCTTGGCGTGGCCGTAGGGGCCGACGCCGATCAACTGGTCGGTTTCAAACAGGGGATGGTGATCGGGCACACCGTAGACAGCTGTGGATGAAATATGGATGAAGCGTTTGACGCCAGCGGCTGCGGCCTCTTCAAGCAAAATCTTTGTGCCCACCACGTCAGTGGTATATATCTCTTCGGGTGTATATAACGGCAGCGCGGCTGCGGTATGAATAACCACATCCACACCGGGCATTAAAGATTTCACCGCCGCGCGATCGCGGATATCACCCTGCAGGAACTTGATCTTGTCTCGCTCAGGATAATCAAAATCAACCAGATCTATACCCGAAATATCGGTGTACCCTTTCGCCAGAAGGTGACGAACCATATTAATGGATAAGAATCCACTAATTCCTGTGATCAGTACTTTCATCTTTCCTCGAATTATTTATCTTTTGAGATTTACTGGTATTTATTATAAAACACTACGATGAGATTAAATTAATGATCGGAGTGTTCCACTCCGATCATTGACCACCACACTACACAGGAAAAAAGGTTTAAACAATTCCGTACGCCACCATGGCTTTCGCCACTTTCAAGAAGCCGGCGATATTGGCGCCCACCACGTAGTTGCCGCGATAACCATACGCTTCTGAGGCTTCAAGGCAAGACTGGTGAATATTTTTCATAATACCCTGCAGACGCTGGTCAACTTCTTCACGCGACCAGGTGAGGCGCATGCTGTTCTGTGACATCTCAAGCCCGGATACCGCCACTCCGCCGGCGTTGGCGGCTTTTCCGGGACCGTAAAGTACATCTTTTTCCAGGAACACATCCACGGCATCCAGCGAAGTGGGCATGTTGGCGCCTTCGGAGACGCAGAAGCAGCCGTTCTTAACCATGGCTTCCGCCTGGTCGGCGCTGATCTCGTTTTCATGAGAAGACGGGAAGGCAAGATCTACCTTAAGGTTCTGTTCCTTGATCACATCCCACGGGCTTTTATCGGCGTAATACGGCACGTTAAATTTCTGGGCGTATTCGATGATGCGGCCGCGGCGGTAGTTCTTGAGTTCCAAAACAAAGGCCAGTTTTTCAGCCGTAATGCCAGATTCGTCCACAATAGTACCGTTTGAATCGGAAAGGGTGACGGGTTTGGCCCCAAGCTGGATCAGTTTCTCGACAGTGTACTGTGCCACGTTGCCAGAACCGCTGATAGCGGCGGTTTTATTCTTAATTTCCTGTTTACGTGTGGCGAGCATTTCTGCCGCAAAGTAAACAGAGCCGTAACCGGTGGCTTCGGGGCGAATGAGGCTGCCGCCGTATTCCAGTCCCTTCCCGGTTAAAACGCTGACGTTTGCATTGACGATCTTGGTGTAGTAGCCATACAGGTAACCAATCTCGCGGGCTCCCACTCCAATGTCACCGGCGGGAACGTCAGTATCCGGGCCGATGTGGCGGTAGAGTTCACGCATGAAAGCCTGGCAGAAGCGCATGACTTCGCCATCGGATTTTCCCTTGGGGTCAAAATCGGAACCGCCTTTAGCACCGCCCATAGGAAGGGTGGTAAGAGAGTTCTTAAATATCTGTTCAAAACCCAAAAATTTAATGATTCCGATATTAACAGACGGGTGAAAACGCAAGCCACCTTTATATGGACCAATGGCATTATTAAATTGAACGCGGAACCCGCGGTTCACCTGAACTTCGCCGTTGTCATCCACCCACGGAACTTTGAATAAGATGGCGCGATCTGGAACGGCAATACGCTCGTAAATCTTCGCTTTGACAAAGTCCGGATGTTTATCAACGGTAGGTTCAAGCGAAGTCAAGACTTCTTTTGCTGCCTGCAGAAATTCAACCTGCCCGGCATCTTTTTCATTTAACGTATCCAGTACATCTTGAATGACAGTCATTTTTCCCATCCCCGGTTGTAGATTCAAATACAGCTTTATACCACGAAGGAAATTGAAATTTTATAAAAAATGCCGGCTAAAAAATGAAAATTTTATTAAAAGGTCACTCCGGCCGACGAATGATTCCCCGGCCGCTGCGACCGTCTACTTTAACGAAAAACGGAGAGGGCATTTCAATATGCCGGATGAATTCCATATCGTGTACACCGGGCTGTTTCATCAGCCATTTCCAATCCAACCGGTAAGGCCGGGTAAACGGCATAGAAAAATACTTAACGCCCAGGTTGATCAAATTATGAAAATAATGAGACCCCTGGCTTAGTTCCACTTTGACATTTTCCTGGGTGGCTTCGACAATCACTCTGGCCCCGCAAACCTGCCCCCAGGCTACGGGGATTCCCAGCCAGGGATCAAAAGTTCCCAACCGGCCAAAGACAATCAAGATATACGGTCGATTCTGCGATAGCAATATTCGGTTAATTGTCTCCAGTTCTTCCGCGATCCGGCGGGTATGCTTCAGTTCAAATTTGTCCGGTTTGACGTATACCACATCGGTTATATCTTCATCCACACCATTCCCCAGAACCAGTTCGGACGCTGCCAGGTTATGACGGTGACTTAAGTCTCTGTCGCTCACTTCAAGGTTGCCTGCCGGCACTACCATAGGACGCACCTGAAGCACCGCGAAATGGTGTGGGTTAAATGTCATGGCGAATTCAATTTCCACAGGTGTTGCCAGTTCCTTTTCGCATTCCGTCAGGACAGATTTCACCACCCGATTAAACGGAAGTTCTTCCGCTGTCAACAATGGGGCAAACGTGATCGCCCGCGGTCCTTTTCCGGCAACCCCCGCGGAAAATCGCTCTGATTGGACGTCAAAAGTGGAAGCCACGAAGCGCAGCGAGCCATCTGATTCGGCTGCCTGAAGGTCATATTGCTGCATAAATTCCGTTTCTTTTACGGGGTTGTATTCCGGCGGCTCACCCATGTTTACTGCCCAGAATTCATTCTGTGTCTCCGCGAATATTTCATCTACAGATTCAAATGGCGGCGGACGTCGAGAAAAAGCCGGTGAGTATGTCCAGGTTTTTCCGCCATCCACAATGGTCTTACCCAATCCGAGAGCAAGATCGACCACTCCATCCTGCGGTTTGGCCGGTTGAATGGGGTAATAATTGAAAGACCGGGCTACACCGGCCAACTCAGGATAATAGCGCAATCCATGATGGCGACCCACCATCTCCTGTAATACCACGGCCATTTTTTCGTGATCACATTCCAAACAGGTGGCTTTGAAATAATCTTTGGCTACCTTGAAATAGGTGGAAGCCCACACATACTTTATCGCCTCAAGTAGTTTTCGGAAGCGGATATCCAGATCGGGCTGGTTGTTGGGGATCATTTTTGTGGCGTAAACCCCGGCAAACGGCCTATGAGTGGTATCTTCCAGTAAGCCAGATGAGCGGACGGCAAGCGGAGTGGTGACCTCGGTGACCAATTTTCGCAGTTCACCCAGAACTTCAAACGGCATATCAGCGTTCTGAAAGGCAAACGCAATACGATCATCCGGTAAGTTGCTGGTGGCAATCTCCGCCAATCCATTGCGTTCCATAAAGGCGTCAAACACGCTGGTACCCAGTACGGTGAGGGATGGAATATCTATATGTATTCCGGGAAACTGACCTTCCAACCTGTCAACCGCGTTCCGGATGGAAAACAGGCCGTGGGCTTTCCCGCCGATCTCGTCTCGTACGCCAGAGATATTCTCCAGCACGGAATATCCCTGCCGGAGGCCGATAAAATGGAACCGCTCCGCCACGGTCAGACCCAGCCGCGGTCCTGGCAGGCCCGCGCTACGCGGTCGATAGCTACCATATACGCGGCATCGCGCATGGGAATATTGTTCTTGCGGGCAAAGGTGCTCACGTCGACATACGCGGAGGTAAGGTGACTATCCAGCTTACCCAACACTTCATCCTTACTCCAGTAATAATTCATATTCGATTGCACCTGTTCAAAATAACTGCAAACCACACCACCGGCGTTTGCCAGAATATCTGGAATAATGCGGATGCCCCGGCCGTTCAAATAATCGTCCACATCCAGGTCTGTGGGACCGTTGGCGGCTTCTGCCAGTATCTTTACTTTATGGTGGATCTTCTCCACATTATCCGGCCGGATCTGGTTTTCTACGGCTGCCGGCACCAGAATATCCACATCTTGCTCAAGCCAGGCTTCTCCGGGCAGGCATTCTAAGCCCATGTCAATGGCTTTTTCTTTATCGATCTCGCCAAACACATCCGTAATGGCCGCGATCTTATCAAACTCAATGCCGTCTTTTTTACGAAAGGTGTACGCTTTGTGGTCAATGTGATTCAAGCAGGCGATACAGGTCACCTTGCCGCCCATTTGCGTATATAACTGCACGGCGTGACGCCCGACGGTTCCGAAACCCTGCACACTGGCTGTGGTTTTGGAAATATCCAATCCCATCTCTTTGAGGGCTTCACGCACATTGATCATTACACCGAATCCGGGGGCTTCCTTGCGCCCCTTTGAACCGGAAAGACCCACCGGTTTTCCGGTGATATACCCCGGGCTTTTGACCCCGTGAATGGCTTCATATTCATCCAGCATCCACAACATGTGCTGCGGCCCGGTCATGATATCCGGCCCGAGCACGTCCCACTCCGGCCCGGTATTGAAAGCCGTCGCGCGGACGAACGCCCGGCACAACCGTTCCTGTTCACGGGGTGTCAGATTGTGAGTATCCACGGCGACACCGCTGCTGCCCCCGCCTAATGGCAGGCGGGTGACCGCGCACTTCCAGGTCATCCACATGGAAAGCGCACGTATGGTATCCATGGTTTCCTGCGGATGGAAACGTATTCCCCCCTTCGTAGGGCCAAGGGCGTCATTGTATTGCACTTTGAATCCACGGAAGATTATCGGTTCTCCCCCATCCAGATGGATCGGCAGTGTGAAGGAAAATTCACGGCGCGGTTCCCGCAGGAATTCCCGCAGAGCCGGTTCAAGGTTGATCAGGTCAGCTATGCGGTCAAACTGTTTCTGAGCCGATTCAAAAATATTGTATGTGGATTTTGAATTCATTCTCTCGCTCCTGGCCAGGCGGCCGGTTCCGATGCAAGCATATAACCGACACCGGGTTTACTTAAGATCAATCGTGGATGCTGTGGGTCTGTTTCCAGTTTCCGGCGAAGAATATGGATATAAGACCGCAGATAATCTATTTCGTTTGAATACTTTTGACCCCAGACAGAAGAGAGCAATTGTTCGTGCATTAATACCCTGCCCTGATTCTTCGCCAGTTCAAGGATCAGGTTGAATTCCGTTTCAGACAGATACACTTCACGGTCGTCGATTGTCACCTGACGGCCCGGGATGTTGATCTTCAAACTACCGCAAGTGATCTCCGTGTAATGCTGCACCATCCCCTCACGTGAGGCGCGTTTAATAACGGCTCGCATCCTCGCCAGCAAAATCTGACTATGCACCGGTTTGGATATATAGTCATCTGCGCCGGATTCAAATGCCTGCAGGATGTCTTCCGGTTTATCGCTGGCGCACACAAAAATGACCGGCACATCGGAAAAATCGCGTATTCGCCTGACGGCAACACAACCATCGATCTCACCTTCCAAATTTATTTCCATAAATATCAATTCAGGCTGTTCTGACGCGGCCAGATCTACGGCGGCTTCACCAGTACGCGCGGCAATAACCCGGAAACCGGTTCCCGAGAGAATCTGACGCATCAAAGTTATGTGTTTCGGATCCTGGTCAACAACCAGCAGGTTCTTTTTTTTTGTCATCAGGCGTTTGGCCGAGTTTGATTTCTGCTATTAGTATAGTGGTTTTTTGTTTGACAAACGCCCCGGAATAATTGAATGATTATCCTGATTTATGGCTGATGTTTATCATACTAAATTGTCAGGAAGTGTTTTTCCACTGTTTTTTTTTATTGATTGTCGTATGAACGGATTAGTAACCCGCCCTTATAAGATTTTGGACGAATCTTGTACCTCCCTTAAAAATATAAAGCTGGCTTTTCGCCAGCTTTACGATCTTTATCCTCTTATCTGGGTATCACCCATCAGATATCTATCCACCTCTCGGGCAGCGCCGCGTCCCTCATGGATAGCCCATACCACCAGACTTTGTCCGCGGCGCATATCACCTGCCGAGAAAACACCGGGAATATTGGTGGTATACGCCCCGTATGGCGCGTTGACGTTACTGCGGGCATCGCGTTCAATCCCTAATTTGCCGAGCAGCTGATCTTCCGGTCCAAGAAAACCCATGGCGATAAGCACCAGCTGCGCCGGGTATACTTTTTCAGAGCCAGGGATTACTTTTGGTTCCTTGCGCCCATTAGCTTCCACCCATTCCACCAGAACAGTGTGGACTTCTTTCAATTTGCCATCCGTGTCACCCACGAATTTGACGGTCTGGATATCAAACACCCGTGGATCTTCGCCGTACACAGCAATGGCCTCTTCCTGACCGTAATCTGTCTTGAGCACCCGCGGCCATTCGGGCCACGGGTTATCGGGTTGGCGTTCCAGCGGCGGCCGGTCAAGTATTTCAAACTGGGTGACGCTGCGGCAGCCATGCCGCAGGGCTGTGCCCACGCAATCTGTACCGGTATCGCCACCGCCGATAACGATAACATCTTTGCCGCGAGCGGAGATGGTTTTCATGCGGTTGTCTTCCAGTGTGCTGCCTAAAAGGTTACGCGTATTACCCGTGAGGAATTCCATGGCAAAGTGAACACCCTGTAAATCGCGGCCTTCCACGGGTAGATCACGGGGTTTGGTGGCCCCGCCGCAGAGCACTACGGCGTCATTTTCGGTGGTCAGGTTTTCAGCCGGAAGGTCTTTGCCCACTTCCACACCGGTGACAAAATTGATACCTTCCGCCGCCATAATACTCACCCGGCGTTCCACCACAGCTTTGTCCAGCTTCATATTGGGGATTCCGTAAACCAGCAGCCCGCCTACGCGGTCAGCGCGTTCGTAAACGGTCACTGTATGGCCGGCTCGATTTAGAAGGTCAGCGGCAGCCAGTCCAGCAGGGCCTGAACCCACGATTGCCACTTTTTTACCGGTACGAACAGCCGGCGGTTCGGGTTTCATCCACCCTTCGGCAAAAGCTTTCTCAATAATTGCCAGTTCATTATTCTTAATTGTCACCGGCGGGTCTGAGATGCCCAGGGTGCAAGATCCTTCGCATGGCGCCGGGCAAACCCGCCCGGTGAATTCAGGGAAGTTGTTGGTGCGCAGCAGCCTTTCCAGCGCCTGCTGCCACTGCCCCCGAAAGATCAGATCATTCCATTCGGGGATCAGGTTATTAATCGGACAGCCAGAAGCCGCCCCATTGAAAATCTTTCCAGTGTGGCAAAACGGTGTACCGCAATCCATGCAGCGTGCACCCTGCTCCTGGCGTTTTGATTCGGGGAACGGGCGGTGGAATTCTTTCCAGTGCAAAATGCGTTCTTCCGGCAGTAGATCCGAGGGGATCTCACGCTGGTATTCCATAAAACCGGTCGGTTTACCCATGATATATCTCCTCTTCCTTAATTGCCGCTGGCGCGAACCAGTGCCTGTGTATTCATTTCAAACGCGGCCATCACGGCTTCTTCGCCAGAAAGGCCGGCGGCTTCTACCTGACGGATGGCTTCGAGGACTTGTTTGTAATCTCTGGGCAGGATCTTGACAATCCGCTGGCGGGTATCATCCCATTTAGCCAGAACACGATGTGCCAGTTTACTGGATGTGTAACGAGCGTGTTTTTCGATCATAGACCGGACTTCATCAGCTTCATCCGGATCATCCAGATAACCAAGTTCGACCATCTCACGGTTGCATCGGGTTTCAAACTCTCCATCCCAATCGATCACATAGGCAATTCCGCCCGACATGCCCGCGGCAAAATTTCGCCCGGTGTGGCCCAGCACCACCACGCGGCCGCCGGTCATATACTCGCAACCATGATCGCCCACTCCTTCAACGACAGCCGTCATACCGCTGTTACGCACGGCAAAGCGTTCGCCGGCTACGCCGGAAATATAGGCTTCGCCCGAAGTGGCACCGTAGAAAGCTGTATTGCCAATGATGATGTTTTCATCAGAGGCGAAGTTTGACCCGGCCGGCGGGTAGACGATGATCTTGCCGCCTGAAAGCCCCTTTCCGATATAGTCATTGGAATCGCCTTCCAGTATCAGCGTCATTCCTCTGGGAATGAAAGCGCCAAAGCTCAAACCAGCCGAACCATGGAAGGTCATCCGAATAGTATCATCGGGCAGTCCGTTCGGCCCATAGCGCCGGGTAATTTCGCTGCCAACCTGGGTACCCACCACACGGTTGACGTTGCGGATGGGCTGGTCAATTTCAACATGCTCGCCGTTCTCTAACGCTGGTTTGCACAGGTCCAGCAGTATCTTGCGGTCCAATGCTTTCTCTAAATTATGGGTTTGCTGAATGGTGCAGTGACGTTCAATATTGTCGGAAACATCCAGAGGCTGGAAAAGAGCAGAAAGGTCAACATATCGTGCTTTCCAGTGCGAAATATCCTTTTTCTGAGCCAGTTTATCCACCCGTCCGACCATCTCATCAATTGTACGGAAACCGAGTTTCGCCATCCATTCACGCGCTTCCTGCGCGATAAAGTACATATAGTTAACCACATGCTGCGGGTCACCCTTAAAATTTCGACGCAATTGCGGGTTCTGAGTGGCAATACCCGTCGGGCAGGTATCCTGGTGGCAAACGCGCATCATTACACAACCCAGGGCTACCAGCGGGCCGGTAGCAAAACCGAATTCTTCCGCGCCTAGCAGGGCAGCCATTACCACATCGCGGCCGGTGCGAAGCTGTCCGTCGGTTTCCAGGGTCACTCGACTGCGCAGGTTATTCAGCACCAGGGTCTGGTGGGTTTCAGCCAGGCCGAGTTCCCAGGGCAGGCCGGTGTGTTTGATGCTGGAAAGCGGTGACGCGCCGGTGCCGCCATCATGGCCGCTGATGAGAATAACATCCGCGTGGGCTTTAGCCACGCCAGCCGCGATGGTACCCACGCCAACTTCCGAAACCAGTTTGACATTAATTCGTGCCTTCGGGTTGGCATTTTTAAGGTCAGTGATCAGTTCAGCCAGGTCTTCAATGGAATAGATATCGTGGTGCGGAGGAGGAGAAATGAGGCCCACGCCCGGTGTGGAATGACGCGTTTTGGCGATCCACGGGTAGACTTTCTTACCGGGCAGTTGACCACCCTCGCCAGGTTTGGCGCCCTGTGCCATTTTGATCTGCAATTCCTGCGCGTGGATCAGGTAATTGCTGGTCACGCCAAATCGTGCCGAGGCTACCTGTTTTATGGCGCTGTTGCGCGAATCGCCTGACGGATCTTCTTCGTAGCGCGCCGGGTCTTCGCCGCCCTCGCCGGTATTGCTCTTGCCGCCAATGCGGTTCATGGCGATGGCCAGGGCTTCATGCGCTTCCTTGCTGATAGAACCGTATGACATGGCGCCGGTCTTGAAGCGTTTGACGATCGACTCCACCGGTTCCACTTCGTCTAGCGGAACGGGGTTATCAGCGAACTTGAATTCCAGCAGGTCGCGCAGGGTGATCAGTCCGTCCGCCTGATTGTTGATCAAGTCGGCATAGGCCTGATAGGTCTTTTTATCATTGGTCCGCACAGCCTGCTGCAGCTTGTAAATGGTATCCGGGTTAAACAGATGCTCTTCGCCGTCCGCGCGCCACTGGTAATTGCCGCCGGTATCCAGAGTGCGGCCGTTTACCGGCCGATCGGGAAATGCGTGTTTATGACGCATGGCCGCTTCTTTTGCGATCACGTCAATATCCACACCGCCAATGCGGGTTGGCGTGGACGTGAAGTAGCGGTCAACAAATTCCTTGCTGAGCCCGATGGCTTCAAATATCTGCGAACCAAAGTAACTGGCGATGGTCGAGATACCCATCTTCGAGATCACCTTGACCACACCCTTGACCACCGCTTTGGTGTAATTATGAGCCGCGGTGAAGTAGTCGATTCCGGTCAACAGACCCTGATTGATCATGCCTTCGATACTGGCGTATGCCAGATACGGGTTGATGGCCAGTGTGCCATAGCCGATGAGCATGGCAAAGTGGTGCACTTCACGCGGTTCAGCCGACTCAACCACCAGACCGATCTGGGTACGCGTCCCCTTGCGCAGCAAATGATGGTGCAACCCGGAAACGGCCAGCAATGTGGGTATCGGCGCGTGGTCCTTATCAATGTCACGATCCGAGAGAATGACAATGTTGGCTTCATCGTTTGCGATAATATCATCCACGCGTTTGTACAGGTCTTTTAGCGCCTGTTCAAGAGATTGGCCGCCGTTGGCCGGGTTGAAAAGGATCGGCAGGGTGACCGATCGGAAATACAGGCGGTTTAGATTGCGGATCTTTTCAAGTTCTTCGTTGTCGATGATCGGGGATTTCAGCTTGATCATGCGGCAGTTTTCCGGCCGCGGTTCGAGCAGGTTCTGTTCGGAACCCAGCATTACTTCCGTAGAGGTGACAATCTCTTCGCGGATGGCATCGATCGGCGGGTTGGTCACCTGGGCGAATAGCTGTTTGAAGTAGTTATAAAGCAACTGTGGTTTATCGGATAGCACAGCCAATGGAGCGTCATTTCCCATTGATCCAACAGGTTCCATGCCGTTCTTTGCCATGGGCGCCAGGATGGTGCGAAGGTCTTCGTAGGTATACCCGAAAGCATGCTGATACTGGAGCAGGCGTTTTTCACGCGCGGCGCCTTCTTGATCACGGCCGATACCGCTCAGCGGTGGAGTTTGCGGATCAGGCAGGTCTTCGAGATCAACCATATATTTTTCCAGCCACTTACGGTACGGGCGGATGGTGGCGATCTCGTGTTTGATCTCTTCGTCGCTCACAATGCGGCCGTCTTCTGTATCAATCCACAGCATGCGGCCGGGTTCAAGACGGCCCTTCTTGACAATACTGTCCGCCGGCAGATCCAAAACGCCAACTTCAGATGCCAGAATGACCATGTCATTATTGGTGACATAATACCGTGAGGGGCGCAGCCCGTTGCGGTCCAGGGTGGCGCCAATGCCCACTCCATCGGTGAAGACCATCGAAGCTGGTCCATCCCAGGGTTCCATCATGGAGCTATGGTATTCGTAGAAGGCTTTCTTCTCTTCGCTCATTGTCTGATGGCGTGACCACGGCTCAGGGATCATCATCATGATGGCGTGAGGCAAAGAACGGCCGGTGAGTACCAGCAGTTCCAACACGTTATCAAAGATGGCTGAATCGGACCCATCCGTATTGATCACCGGCAGGATCTTGGGCATATCACTGCCAAAGAATGAGCTCTGGAAATGCCGCTGCTCGGCTTCCACCATGTTGACGTTGGCACGCAGGGTGTTGATCTCGCCATTATGTGCCAGGTAGCGGCACGGGTGGGCACGGTCCCATGAGGGAAACGTGTTGGTGGAAAAGCGGGAATGTACCAGCGCCAGCGCGGTTTCCATCGCCGGGTCTGAAAGCTCGGGGTAGAAATTCCGAACTTGAGTGGATGTCAACATCCCTTTGTAGACAACCGTCTTATACGAAAGGCTGCAAATGTAGAAGTACTCATGCCCGGGAACGTCACTATATCGTAAAGCCTGTTCCGCGCGTTTACGGATGACGTAGAGTTTTCGTTCAAAAGACATGCGGTCTTTCAGGTAAGCGCTGCGTTCAATGAACACCTGGCGCACCACCGGCTGCGCTGACTGCGCCGTAGCGCCCAGCATGCTGCCATCCGTTGGTACAGTTCGCCAGCCAAGAACCTGTTGTCCTTCTTCCACCACGATCTCTTCAAAACGCTTCTCCATAGTCTGGCGTTGATTATTATCGACTGGCATAAACAATACGCCCACACCATAATACCGTGGACCCGGTAAAGCAAAACCGGCCGCTTTGCATTCGCGGGCGAAGAACTTATGCGGTGTCTGGATCAGCACGCCAGCTCCGTCACCGGTATTGGATTCAGAACCGCTGGCCCCCCGATGATACAGGTTATCAAGGATGGTCAGCGCGTGGGCAATGATCTCGTGGGAGGGTGTCCCTTTGATATTGACCACAAAACCGGTTCCGCAAGAATCATGTTCATACGCGGGATCATACAATCCCTGTTTCCGGGGTGGTTGGGGGGGGACTCGTTTGACGGATGTATTCATGGCTGTCTTCCTGTTGGGCGAGTTTTACCGTTACGCGGTAGATATAACAAAGTACCACCCGAAAGGGTGGGATATGGTTAAGGCCGGGTTGGGGGAACGTCAGAAGGAGACGAGAAGAACCGCAGCCCACGAGTTGAACCAACCGGCACGGCCGGCGAACCCACCGCCACGAACTACAGTAAAAGGATGGCAGACATCTAGGGATGCGGTCGTCGTGTGTTTCAACATCGGGGAAAAGGGGAGAGAAAATGAAAGGTTCCGGTCAGGGAGGGAACCCATTTTCCGATTATAGTTTTTTTCCTTTACACGGGTATTACCCGAATGGGTACTTTTTATTATTACCCGGGTAAACAGGGATTTGCTGAGACCTGTTCCACCCGAGAAAAGATAATAGAAAAAGTCAGGATTTACAACCATGTAAACCTACCTGTAGCAAAACTATGTGAATTGAATACGAAGTGGGAAAAACAGAATTCAGATCTGAGTCACCCGTACGGGTAACCGGAAATCTATTTAGGTCATATTCTACAAAAAATATAGAATTTGTTCAATAGTCAAATTTTCGATCAGTGGCAACTCTTTCGATTGTTTCGGGTTTTCTTAATTAAATCCCGGGTAGCGTATTGAATTAATCGGGTAATAATCTGGTACCTGACTTATCCTGTATAATTCAATTCTTCATCTCAAGACATCACTAAAAACAGATTATCCACTCTGCCAACCGGAGCAAAACGTGAAATATCTCATTATTGTCAATCCCATTTCAGGCCGCGGACATGGAGAACGTTCCATACCTGAGATTGAAGAACATTTCCGTTCTGCTGGACTTGATTTCACGTTGATCAGAACAGAACGACAGGGGCATGCCCTTGAGCTGGCACGTGATTCTTCCGGTTATGATGTGATTGTTTCTGCCGGCGGTGACGGTACCGCCAACGAAGTGTTGAATGGCATTCTGGAAGCTGACCATTCTCGAGGATTTCAACCGGTTATGGCCATCATTCCAGTCGGGCGCGGCAATGACCTGGCGTACAGCATGGATATTCCGCCGACAGTTGCGGAAGCCTGCCAATGTATTACCAACGGCAGCCGCCGCGCGATTGACGTTGGCCGTGTATACGGAGAAAACTTTCCCAATGGCCGGTATTTTGCCAATGGCGTAGGTGTGGGTTTCGACGCGGTGGTAGGTTTTGAATCATTGAAATTGAAATTACTTACAGGTTTTGCGTCTTATATCGTTGCTGCCCTGAAAACCACTCTGTTGTACTTCAACGCGCCGGAATTAAAACTGGTGACCGCAGAAGGGGAACATGTGGGGCGCTACCTGATGGTATCCGTTATGAACGGCATCCGAATGGGGGGCGGGTTCTATATGGCGCCCGAAAGCAATCCAGAAGATGGCAAGTTCGACATGTGCGTGGTCCGACAGGTGCGCCGGCGGGAACTGTTGCCGCTGGTGAGCAAGTTCACCAAAGGATCGCAGAAAGGCGACCCGGCCGTCACCTTTTTGCGTACCGATCATCTGGATATCCAGGCACTTGACGGCAGCATCCCGGCTCACGCGGATGGTGAAACAGTCTGCGAAAAAGGTAATGCCATCCGGATTGAATTACACCCCGGAAAGCTGGATATGATCTACCAGCCGGGATTGAGGAACTGAAATGACTGTTGCCGGTGTCGTTAATTTCACCCTGCGTGGAATTTCTCGGACCATTTGTGAAATTGATGATACCGAGCTGAACCGTATTCCGACAGAAGGGCCCCTGATACTGGCCGGGAACCACGTCAACTTTCTGGATGCGCCTATCCTTTTAAGCCACCTTCAGCCTCGAAGGGTTGTGCCGCTGGCCAAAGTGGAAACCTGGCACAATCCGTTCATCGGTATGCTGTTCAGCCAGTGGGAATCGATACCCATTCGGCGGGGTGAAGCCGATATGGGTGCCTTCCGCGAAGCCCTGCGAGTATTAAAAGAAGGAAAGATACTGGTCATCGCCCCCGAAGGGACACGTAGCGGCGATGGACGGCTGCAAAAGGGCCAGCCCGGCATTGTTCCGCTGGCCATTCGATCAGGCGCGCCGATTCTCCCAATTGCCAGTTTTGGAAGCGAAGTCTTCTGGCACAACATTAAGGGTTTCAGCCGCACTCCGTTCACGATGCGCGTGGGTAGACCGTTCCGCCTCAAATACGATGGCGTTCTGCCATCCAGAGATGAGCGCGAAATGATGACGACCGAAATCATGTATCAGATCGCCGCGCTTCTTCCGGCCAAATACCGCGGGTATTACTCTGATATGGAAAATGCCACACAGAAGTACCTCGAATTTTCATTGGAATGACCTGCGTTTTCCACCCTGTACCTTTTTTAGCGGATGATCAATATGCTTTTTGTTAAACGCGTCATGACCTTTTCGTTGAAATCCATAGTTGTTGGATTGGTATTCATCATCGCGCAGATACTGGCAGGCATGATTCTGGGGTTGCTTGGTTTGATTAGAAGTGCTTCCAACCAGGGCAGCGCCATGCTCGGTTGGATGTTCCTTGCTTCCGTGGTGATGGGTTTGACACTCGGTTTGTTCGCGAAACAGGTCAATGCGCGGCTTATCGACCATGTTTTAATCTGGGGAAGCATTATTTTCCTCAACCTGGGTTCGGTAATGCTGGAGGGTGCGTATTTCGCCCCTGAACAGGTGACGATGCCTGTGCCAGTTCTGCTGGTTCAGCAATTCATTGTCGCAATTCTGACGGCTCTGGCTGTGAGCCTGCTGTTCGCGTCCCGCCCCTTCGCGGGGAAGAATATTTCAAATCCCTTTTCACAGAATGGGTTAGGATTTTTCTGGCGGTTACTGGTTTGCGCGGCCGTATATGTGGTCTGTTATTACGTGTTCGGGACGTTGAATTACGCATTGGTCACCCGGCCATATTATGAAACCCATGCCGGAGGATTGACCGTGCCGCCCGCGTTGACCGTGCTGGTTGTTGAACTGATCCGCGCGCCGCTAATCGTACTGTCGGTAGTCCCTTTCCTGCTGTTCCATCGAACCAACCGGACGCGGATGGCTGTAAACACCGGGTTGATATTATTCATTATCGGCGGGATAGTGCCTCTATTATTCCAGGCGGGCAGTCTGCCGGCAATTTTATTATTGGCCAGCGGAGTGGAGATTTTTCTGCAGAATTTCTCCACCGGGTTTGTCAGCGGTTGGCTGCTGGGCGGGTCTTCCAGAGAGAATTAATAAATCATGATTGCTCGAAAACTTGCCAGGTACTGTACCCGGCGAGTTTTGTTGGGTAAAACGCACTATGTGATGGAAGTAATTGTTGATTTCGCTTTGGTTAATGGTTCAGGCGTTTTACCCAACCTGCGGGTTGGCAGGTGACTTCTTCTTTAGGAAGAGTATCAGCACAATGACCAGAACGATGCCCAGTGTGATGACACACAAACACGCTATCCCGGCGCCAACTCCCAGGATAAGACCTCCGTCACCGGTTTCTTCGGTGCTAACATCCGTTACCTTTTCGGGTTTAATAGAGTAAGGTTCCGGGGATTGGATATCCGGAAGGGATTTGATCATCGTTTCGGCACTGGCATCCAAAACCCTGCCTTTAATTGTTCCCTGCGGGCCGGTAAGTGGCGAGCCGGGTTCCATCTCTATCATGTATTCTGTTTCTTTCGTTGCGGAATAGGTGTACACAAACGATTGGGGATCAGCAAACTCATCGGCTGTAGACCTGTAGCTGGAAAATACATGCGCCGCGCCGTCACCTGTGCCGACGAGAATCAGTTTATAGAGCTTATCCGGCGGGTATTCCAGTTGGCTCATAACCGTTCCATCTTGCAACGGGAAGGCGGAAAAATACACTTCGGGGATTTCACGGGTGAGCAATCCATTTACCATCCCGGATTTGCGGCCCTCATCATCCATCACATACACAGCCAGCGGAGACTGCACCATGAATTTATTCCCTTTTTGAATATCATCTGCATGCCGCCGAAGGAACTCTAATTGGTCGGTCGATTCCATTTTGTCATACTTGTCGCGGACATTCTTAGGCAGATTCTTAATGTACTTCTGCTGTTCCGGTGTCAGTTTGGTTCCTTTTGGATTCACATACCGCCCGCCATGCGTCGGGTAATTTGGCGCGTACACGTTACTTGGACCAATCCCTCCATAACTTTTGAACTGGCTCCACATCTTCGCCCATTTTTGAATAGTATAAACCTCGGGTTTCTGATTCATCCATGGATCGAGGACAAGTCCGGCAGATAACCAGTCTTTACCGGTTGGATAGATCACTACCGCCTGGTGACCGCCAAACCAGGCTTGAATGGGGCCAAAATCATAATCATCCAGCAATCCGGCCACACAGGGGTCAGTGTCAAATTTGATCTCTTCCAATAATTTCAAGACCTCGCCCTGATAACCGCCGCACCGGAATACGGCCAGATGACCATAACCCGGAAGCACGCTCATCGCGTTATTTTTAGCGCCGGAACTGTAAACGCCTACCTTGATTTTTTTATAATAGCGATTAAGTATCTCCTGTAATTTTTGTTGCGGGGTTCCATTATATGGAGGCTGACATTTTGTGACAGTAGTTCCGGTAATCTGTACAGATGGTTCCTTTGGCGGAGCGACAGGGGGATTATTCTCCACATCCGATTCGGTCTCCTGAATGACCCAACGGTATTTAAAATATTTGTATACCTTTACTATTCCCCCGGCTACAAAGCAGCTCATTTCCAACACCCGAACCTCGCCGGCTTTTTTGCCGACGGGCACCAACCACTTTCCACTTTTTGTTTTTGGAGCATCATCCACGATATCAGCGGTTGTGGTTTTTTCCTGGAATGATTCCACGTAAAGAATATTCTGGTTGGTCGAATTATCATCAAAATTTTGAAATCGCAGAGACGCTTTGTGCACATCCTTAACAGTACCGGGTCCAACCATAGAAGCCTGAACACCCAGGGTTAGAGGAATGGCGTCACCGGGATTTAACAGTTTATGCTTTTCCAGATCATACCCACTCAGGCTGCACGTCGCCTGTTCTGTTATGAAAATGCCGGGTTCGACGTCTTTTTTAAACTGGATATTCCGTTCTTCGTATGTCGCGCCAATGCTGTAATCAGACGGAAAGAATGGCGTATACCGGGCTTTTAATCCCCGATAGTTATCCCTGATCCAGTTATGTGCGGTTTCTTCGTCAAACAGATCCCAGTATCCCTGAGATTCATCTTGAATTGGTGGAACGGCGGGGGCAAATGAAACCAGCGAAAGAATCAATACACCCACCAACAAAATTTGGAACCATCTGCGGAAATCTATAAAAATTTTCATAGCCGTTTCACATTCCACAGGAATGTTGATAACGGGTCATAAAGCTGTGAATGTGATGTTATAAAATCATTTTACAAAACCACCAATAGATATCAAGTGGGGAAATCTGATTCTTGCCAAACCCGGTTTGAGGGAGCGAACCATTTGTTGCGGAATTTGCCGAGGGGTTTATAGGCAGGTGGGTACTGAGGGGTTTCCAGAGAGAATTAGTAAGTCATATTACTTTGAATTGCCATATATTTTGTCCGGCAGGCCATGTTGGGTAAAACGCACTATGCGATTGGGGTGATTCTTGGTTTTAGTGGGGGTAATGAATTGAGCGTTTTACCCAACCTGCAAAATCCATTCAATAATCTGATTTCGTTGCAGGCTGGATTTGACGTCGATCATGCGCTGATTGGCTGAACCGCGAAAGACCAGCCCGGATACGCGTTCCGCCTGTTTGAACGGGCCGTCGACCAGAACATCACATTCGCGTAACAGGGCCATACGTAAAGGGTCATTTTCTTTAAGTAGGTGTTCCCACAGGAAGCCGGTATAGGCCCATACATCCTTGCCGCGCGCGTGGAAGTCCTTTGCCAGTTCCAGGGCAGCTTCAGGCTGAAGGAAAGGTTCACCGCCGCTCAGGGTGATGCCCGAGATCATCGGGTTGTCGCGCAGCAGGTCAAACACGTCTGCCAGCTCATATTCCGTCCCGCCCTCCCGGTCCCAGGTTTGAGGGTTATGGCAGCCGGGGCAGTGATGCTCACAGCCTTGAAAGAACACAGTGATTCGCATCCCCGGTCCATCAGTGACGCTTTCCCGGGACAGGCCGGCCAACCTTACCCGCATTGGCTTAATGCAAGTGCGAATGGCGGTCGTGAAGTTCAGCCTGCTTGGCAGCATTGAAGCGGTCCACAGTGGACAGATACCCGGTGATGCGGCGGATGCGGCGGATATCACCGCAACCACACTTCGGACATTCGTTATCGATCAATCCGCTGAAACCGCACAGGCGGCATTCATCGATCGGGAAGTTGATACCGCCGTAGCCAACACCCAATTGACCCATGGTGCGCACAATGGTCTCAAAGGCGCTCAGATTATTCACCGGAGGCGCGTCCAGTTCCACATAACTGATATGACCGGCGTTGGTCAGTTCATGGTATGGTGCTTCGATGGACATCTTCTCATAAGCGGAAATATCGCTGCTGACCGGTACATGGAAACTGTTGGTGTAGTAATCCTTATCGGTAATCCCGGGGATGACACCGTACACTTTGCGGTCTATCTTCAGGAAGCGGCCGGAAAGGCCTTCGGCTGGGGTAGCCAACAGTGTGAAGTTCATGTCATATTGATCAGCAAAGTAATCTGTCAACTGGCGCATAAAGCCAACGATTTCCAACCCGAGCTGACGGGAAGCCTGTGACTGCGCGTGGTTTGACCCGGTGAGGATGGTCAATGTTTCTGCCAGACCGATGAAACCGATAGATAACGTTCCATGCCGCGCGGCTTCGGCGATGTCATCATTGGGCTGCAAATGGTCCGAGTCAACATACAGGCCCTGCCCCATCAGGAAGGGCATATCCTTCACCTTCAGGTGTGATTGGATCTGATAACGGTGCATCAACTGGCGGGCAACCAGAGTAAGGGTTTCTTCGAGTAATCCGTAAAACGCAGTGACATCACCAGAAGCGCGCAAAGCTAACCGCGGGAGGTTTATCGAGGTGAATGAAAGGTTTCCGCGTCCGTCACTGATGGCTTTACCATGGCGATCGGCGATAACGCGGGTGCGGCAGCCCATGTAAGCCACTTCGCAACCGAATGGTTTGTTGTGCGGCGCGTCCATGAAAGAGAAGGTGGGATTCATGCGGGTAGCCGCCGTGCGAATGGCCAGTTGAAACAGGTCGTAGTTCGGATCACCCGGATTGAGGTTGATGCCAGCCTTCACGCGGAAAATAATGTTGGGGAAGATGGGGGTCTCACCGCGGCCAAGACCTTTTTCATAGGCCAGCAGCAAATTGCGGGTGACCGCGCGCCCGGCTTCACTGGTTTCGCAGCCCAGATTGATGGAACTAAACGGCACCTGTGCTCCGGCGCGGCTGTGCATGGAATTTAAGTTATAGACCAACCCTTCCATGGCCTGGTAGATCTCATTCTCTTCCGCGTCAGCCACAAATTCAGCCATATCACGGTCAAAGAAGGCAAAAGACTGGCCGCCATGCATATCGTTCTGCGAGCTTTGCAAAATGATGGCTGCCTGGGCAGCGGCAGAACCCGGCCGGCGGGGCGGGCGGATGTAGCCGTGTCCGGTGTCAAATCCGGTATGCAGAAGTCGCCCGAGCGGGATCTGCACGCAGGTCAGGGTTTTGGCATAAAAATCCAGGTCATGGATATGGATATCACCGTTGATATGCGCCTGTGCCATGTCTTCGGGAATCAGGCGGGAAAGGTAATACTGCCGACTGGCGGCAGAAGCGATCTGCAGCATCTTGGCAGACGGAGAATTGCCCACGTTGGCATTTTCGCGGTTGGTCTCCACCAGGGTTTCCGCCACAGCATCCATTAGTTCGGATTTTCCCTCGCGGATGCGCGTGCGGCGGTCACGATAAAGAATGTAAGCTTTGGCTGTCTTCGCATGACCGTTCTCTATCAGCACTTTTTCAACGGCATCTTGCACTTCTTCCACGGAAGGAATAAGGATGTTCTTCTGGTGGAGGTAATCCACCACGCGATCCGCCAGATAGCGGGCCGTGCGGATATCATGGCCGCCTACCGCTTCGGCGGCTTTATAGATCGCCATGGCGATCTTATCAATATCAAAATCATCCACACGTCCATCCCGTTTCTGGATGGACGAAAAAACACGCTCAAGGGACGGTTGTTTAATCTCCGATTGGGCAATTTCAACTGGAATTAATTGAGACGGATTCATATCCATATTCTTCCCTCGTCCTTGATACGTGAATTTGGTGAAACCAGGTAACGTATGAAATTATCTGTTAAGGATCTGTGACGTGCTCACAGACAGAGTTACAAGTTTTGCGCCAGCTTTTTTTACACACAAACCCTTATGCAGTATTTCCCCCACGGTTCTTGAGATTGGCTATACCACTATCACTATAGTCAATATGGGGATTCAAAACTCGCTCCAGATTGTTGTATTCAGCTCACCCTGTTAAGGATGGCCGCCAACGAAAAGGAACTATCATCGTCCCATCGTTCTCATGCCAACCCTTTTACGCGAAGGGTGTTTTATTTGTGGACAGGCATCCGGACTATTACCGTTGCGCGACAGTGCCGGAGTTACACCGGCTTCCCCTGATCTTTCAACCGCCTACGAATGATCGGTTCCACAACGCTTTAAAAATTATAGCTATTATCATTGTGGATAACCGGACGGACGGGTTAAAGTTTTCGATTTATTAAGTTTTCTCATCTGGCATAAAAAATGCCCCCAGATGTGGAATCACATAGAACAAAATCCTCACCCACCCCTATTTACAGGGGGTCAGGTGAGGAGTCTACTCGAATAATTTTCGACGGTGCGTCAGAAACGCATTTTAAACACGGAACCCTTACCAACTTCCGATTCAGCCCACACCGTGCCGCCCTGACTTTCCACCAGTGCCTTGACGATCGCCAGCCCCAGCCCGGACTCGCCTTCATCGGTGTGACGAGATTTATCCGCCCGGTGAAAGCGGTCAAAGATCAGCGGCAGGTCTTTGGCAGCGATACCGCAGCCGTTATCTTCCACGCTCAGCTCCACCTTGCCATTAACCAGGCGGCCGCCCAGCACGATCTGACCGTTTTCCGGTGTGTAACGCAGGGCATTGGTGATCAGGTTATCGAGCACCTGCATCATTCGGGCTTCATCGACATAAATTGTGGGCAAATCATCCGCCGCGTCGACGCGTAAGTTTACCGAATGGCGTTCGGCATGATGCTGGAATAAAGCCGCGGCTTGATCCAGCAGATTCTTCGGCTGGATTTCCTGCGGTTGAAGCGAAAGCTCACCGGCATCCGCCTGCGAAAGCATGCGCAGGTCACCCACCAGGTTTTGCAGGCGCGCAATTTCCTTATAAATCATCTCAAATCGTTCAGGGGTGGGCTGCAGCACACCATCCTGCATCGATTCGATATATCCGGCGATGACCGTCAACGGGGTGCGAAGGTCATGAGCGATATCGGCTGTCATCTGCCGACGTAAGGCATTGACCCGCGCCACCTCGCGGCTCATCTGATTGAAAGCTTCCGCCAGTTGCCCGATCTCATCTTTTGACGTAACCTTCACTTCCTGTTCAAGCTGGCCTTTAGCGATTTTTTCAGAAGCTTTCGTAAGGTCTCGCAGAGGAAGCGTTAATTTTCTGGCCAGTACCGTGCCAATTACTACAGCCACTAACAGACCAGTGAAAATGGAGATCAATAAAGCCTGATTGGTGCGCTCAAGAAAAAGGGCTTCCTCGGGACTGAAGCGTGAAATATGTCGGGCGGTCAAGATGGTGCCAACTTCTTTTCCATTAACTTCAATCACCGTTTTTTGGGAGAACGTTTCTGGCGGTAAATGGGAACCCACCAGGTAATCCGGGTCAACAGAAACGAGGATATTACCCTCCATATCCGCCAGCCCGAAGAGGTTGCGATGGAATTTTTCGACAAATGGTTTTTCTTCCAGAGGGTTGGGTGCCGGAACCGGTTCGCGGGTTGGTGACGGGGGATTGGGGGTGGG
Source organism: Leptolinea sp. HRD-7 (assembly GCA_024363285.1). Taxonomy (GTDB): domain Bacteria; phylum Chloroflexota; class Anaerolineae; order Anaerolineales; family Anaerolineaceae; genus Leptolinea. The sequence continues at coordinate 771,301 of AP024710.1, forward strand.
AATCGTTTGCCGCTGCATATCATCCCAGCTTTCTTCCACACCATCCCAAGAACCATGAAGGGTATAGTAGTTAATTAATGACTGAACCATGCTGCTGCGCTGCTGGTCGACAAGGAATTGCGCCAGACTGTCAGTAGTAGTAAAGCGCACAAAGATCGCCGCAATGGCGGTGGCAGAAAAAGCCACACCAATGAAGCTGAGAATCAATTTGAAATAAAGAGATTTGCGTGAAAATTTCATTCTGATTTTATAAACCGATACCCTACACCAAATACGGTATCAATATAGGTAGGATTAGCCGGATCTGGCTCGATCTTGGTGCGCAGGTTCCGGATGTGCACATTCAGTGTGCTGTCAAGGCCGGCAAAGCCGCTGTCTACCAAATGGTCTATCAGTTCCGAGCGTGAGAAAACTCGCCCCGGAGAGCGCATCATGGTACGCAAGAGATCGAACTCGATAGGTGTAAGCGAAACAGGATTGTTTTTTAACGTAATCGAATGGGTTCGTTCATCCAGCACCAGGTCACCTTCACGGTAGAGGTTGAACTTTTCCGGCGCTTCATCTTTGCGCCTGAGCACGGCGTGGATGCGGGCAACCAATTCGCGCATGCGGAAGGGTTTGATCACATAATCATCGGCGCCCAGTTCAAGGCCAACCACAGCGTCTGTCTCTTCTTCACGCGCGGTGATAATGATCACCGGTGTCTGGCGTTCCTGACGGTATTGACGAAGGAAATCATAACCATCCATGCGCGGCATCATGATATCCAGTAGAATAAGGTCGGGTTCCTCGTGCCGCGCGGTATAAATGGCACTTTGTCCATCCGTTGCCGTGATCACTTTAAAACCCTGCTCCGTCAGGTAATCATGAAGTAATTGCCGAACACTGGCTTGATCGTCAACCACCAGAATTTTGTTTGACATAATTCTCTCCAAACCGGTATACCATATCTCTGGTGTCTACATTATCACGTATTTGTATAGATTTTATTTAGATTGATTGCAGAATCTGTTTACATTTTATTAAGAAACTCATGAGTATTAAATCAAACCGCTCTTTTCCTGCCAGATAACCGAACTCGATTATCTACAATGAAAGTACAGACCGGTAGTATCACTACCGATCAAAAAAACTATTGTTCACTCCCTCTTGTTTCACGCACCTCATAGTGTTGTGAGCGGTCGTCAAAGCGTTTTAATACAGCCCGTGCTTTGGGAGGAACAACGGCGGCTTCATAATCGTCGCCGGCAAACGCGCGGACAGAATCGATCGAATCAAACCACATCACGGTAATGAATTCCACCTCACCGGCCACGTCACGCCGAAACAACTGGATACCCTTATATCCCTCTATGTGACGGTCATCAATCCCGGTAAAAATCTCTTCTTTTAATAGATTTTCATACACATCGGCATTATCGGGGGTGGTGTACCCATGCCATACACGGCTGATCACTGGTTGTCTTTTCCTTTCATGGCTTTTTCGATGCGGTATTGTAAGTCTAATAGATCCTGATTATCAGGATTTATAGCCTGCGCGCTGGCCACGATCTGCAAGGCGTCGTCATATTTTTGCTGATAAAAGAATATATTGATCAATATCTGCCAGTACTCAATATTCTTTGGGTACTGTTTTAGCGCTTCCCAGACATCTTTTTCCACCTCGGTGAATTTGCGCTCTTCAAACAGACACTTCAGGTAGCCGATATGATAAGCCAATTGTTTGGGATCAGCGGCACAGTGTTTTGCCAGTAATATCTCGCCGTCATACCAGGTTTGGGTGACAGCCAGCTGCTCCAGCAGCAGGTCTACCCAGGTGACCTGTGCGTTCCGGTCGGTAACTTCCATCGCGGCCAGACGGTCTATATACTCCCGCGCGCGCTTGATATTGCGCTCATGGCGTTTCTTTTTTTCCTCCGGTGCTTCATTTTGCAGGAAGAGATCATAGCGTTTGACCAGTGATTGCTTTCCACGCTCCGCGTTCGGATTAGCCGCTTCCCACAGGTTGCGCCGGGTAAGGTATTCTACCTGGTCAAAACACTCGGACATGCGAATTTCTAGATATAACCTGACAGGCTCGCTGCGAATCCAACTTGTCCACACGCCGTGGTCTGTCCGGTTCAAGTATCCTTTGGGCGGAAAATCTTTCAATGTGAAATCGGTGATCTCGGGAAAACCAGACTGGTCAACAACGACAATGCTGATGTATTGCAAGAACTCATCAATGGATTTGGGCAACGGCACCTGTTTCATCGGCCGATTAATCTCAGTCTCTCCGGGAAGGTTGGATTCACGGATATCCTCCGGCGTATCAATCCAAAAGAATCCGGGAGCAGGTAGTTCATCAATGAAATTGATTTGCCGCATCTGCGGAATCAATTCGATTTTTTTACCGGAAGGCAATACAGGCATACGTTATCCCCTTAATTAATGAAATGCCATCACCAATGCCAATAACAAACCGCCGGCGATAACACTACCCAGTTGACCGGCCGTATTTGAGCCCATGGCATGCATGAGGATGAAATTCTCAAAATCTTCTTCCTGAGCCATTTTTGCCGAAAGCCGCGCCGCCATGGGGAACGCGCTGATACCGCAGGCGCCGATCAATGGATTGATCGTATACCCGCTCAACCAGCACATTAACTTGCCAAATAACAATCCGGCAATTGTATCGATCACAAATGCCAGCAGACCGAGCAGCAGGATATAGAACGTTTGCCAGTTCAAAAAACTGGAGGCCGTCATAGTGGAACCGATGGTCAGTCCAAGGAAAAGGGTGGCGATATTGATGATCTCATTTTGAGCAGCTTTATTCAACCGGTCTACCACACCACTTTCGCGCAGCAGATTGCCCAGCATAAGGGTGGCGATCAGCGGCGCGGCATCCGGCGCCAGCAGGCTGATTATGACGGTGACCACGATCGGGAACGCGATGCGAACACGCGGCGAAACCGGCCGCGGGGCATATTCCATACGCACAAGCCGCTCTTTGCGCGTGGTCATCAGGCGCATGATAGGTGGTTGGATTATAGGAATGAGGCTCATATAGGAATATGCCGCCACGGCAATTGGCGCCAGGAGTTCAGGTGCCAGTTTGGATGCCACAAAAATGGCGGTAGGGCCGTCAATGGCGCCGATCACGCCGATGGATGCGGCTTGATTAAGCGGAAATTTCAACAGAAGAGCCAGTAATAATGTGGCATAAATACCAAATTGCCCGGCCGCACCGAGCAGAACCATTTTCGGTTGAGACAGCAGCGGACTGAAATCGATCATCGCGCCAACACCGATGAAGATCAACAGGGGAAATAATTCGGTTTTTATGCCGGCATCATACAGAATCTTAAACAGGCCGGTTTCGCTTGACATACCCACATTGGCCAGGATACACCCGAAACCGATAGGTAATAATAAAACCGGTTCATATTCTTTAGCCACAGCCAGGTAGATTAAAAAGACACCGGCCGCGATCATCACAGCATTACCCAAGGAAAAGCTGCTAAAACCTCTGGCTATTTCAGCAACCAGTCCGCTAAAGTCCATTGTGCCTCTTTAATCGGAAAATTCGAATAAAACTTGCCCGTGCCGTACCTGGTCACCCACGGCAATATTGATACCTGAAATCGTGCCGTCTCGGCCGGCTTTGATGGAATTCTTCATCTTCATGGCTTCCAGAACACAAAGCTCATCGCCTCGTTTTACGACCTGGCCAGGCCGGGTGCATATTTCCACAATGACACCGGGGATGGGGGCAGTTACAGCGCGAGATGATGCCGCCTGCGGTATACCGGTACTCTGCGGCAGCCTTTCAACCGGCATGGGGGCTGTTTTTTCCGTGCCGGGCGGCGGATTCAAAGGTTGACTTTCGGAAGCGGGCGGGTTTTCTTCCGGCCACACATCTATTTTTTCCCCGTCAACGGATACCACAACAGGACGGGAGTCGAGGTCTTTTATCTCTACCGAATATGTCTGATCACCAATTCTCACCACATAGACCATGATGTCACCTCCGTGATGACCGGCTGGCGAAGATGTTTGTTTTGCCTTGCAATACCTGTGCCCGTTGCGCGATTTGCCAGGCATTACGGCAAAGATCATCGGAAAGCGCAACTTTCGGTTTTTTATTTGCGCGTTCTGCAAGCGCGTATGCCACAGCCGCCGCGGCGGCCTGACGTTTTCGAATGTTTGAGGAATTATTTTCCGCTTCCGTTTTTTCGTCCGCCATGATTTCAAGAGAGGGGGATGAACCCTTTTTTTCTAACAAGACGCCAAGGCGCACCATCAAAGCCATTAATCCCCAGAGCAAAACAATGGCGAGAAATACCAGCCCCATACCAATCACAGTAATCAGTAAACCCTGATTTATCAGATTCATACTGATCCTTTTCAGACCGGAATATTACCGTGCCGGCGAACCGGCGAGTTGATGGCTTTTGTCCGCAATACCCGCAGAGCGGAGATAATCTTCTGTCGGGTTTCTTGCGGCTCAATGACTTCATCCACGGCGCCAAGCGAAGCCGCGGAATAGGGATTCAGATATGTCTCCCGGTATTCTTCTGTCAGACGTTTACGTTCGGCGGCTGGATCCGCGGCAGATTCGACCTGTTTGCGATACAGAATATTGACCGCTCCCTCGGGGCCCATCACGGCGACCTCCGCGCTGGGCCAGGCATAGGTGATATCCGTCCCAAGATATTTGCTGGACATAACCACATACGCGCCACCATACGCTTTGCGGGTGATGATGCTGACCTTTGGCACAGTGGCCTCGGAATAGGCATACAGCACTTTTGCTCCGTGACGGATAATGCCGCGATGTTCCTGGTCTACACCCGGCAGGAAGCCGGGAGAATCCACCAGTGTGACCAGTGGAATGTTGAAACAATCGCACATACGTACAAAGCGGCAAATTTTATCCGCCGCGTCAATATCAATGACGCCTGCCATGACAGAAGGTTCCTGCGCTACAATACCGGCCGCCTGTCCGTCAAAGCGTGCCAGGCCAACAATTGCGTTGCCGGCAAAACCGGATTGCATCTCAAGAAATGTACCGGCATCCACTATCTGATGAATAATGGTGTGCATACTGTATGGCTGTGAAGCGTCCAGTGGAATAAAGCTGTTGAGTGAAGGGCACAGCCGATTCGGGTCTTCCGATTTACCGGAAGGAGGATTTTCCAGGTGATTTAAAGGCAGGTAACTGAGTGTTTTACGGCAGATATCCAGCGCGGCTCGTTCATCAGGAGCCATAAGGTGCGCCAATCCACTGATGTTCAGGTGGGTTTCTGCCCCGCCGAGTTGTTCCACATCCACCACCTCACCGGTGACAGATTTGATCACATCAGGTCCGGTAAGAAACATATAGGATTGTTTCTCCACCATGATAATTACATCGGTGAGCGCGGGTGAATATGCCGCGCCGCCGGCACACGGCCCCAGGATCAGACTGATCTGAGGAACGATACCTGAATACAACGCGTTACGCCGAAATATTCCGGCGTATCCCGAAAGACTTCGAACTCCTTCCTGAATACGCGCCCCACCGGAATCGATCAAACCAATGATAGGCATACCGTTTTGTGCCGCCAGGTCCATCACCCGGCATATTTTGTGACTCTGCATTTCGCCAGCCGCTCCGCCCTGCACGGTGAAATCCTGGGCGTACACAAACACCTGCCTGCCGTCTATCCGTCCATAACCGGTTACCACACCGTCACCCAGATAAGCTTCTTCTTCGGAACCGACCTCTAACCGGGCGGTTACAAATGGTTCCAGTTCCTGGAAACTACCCGGGTCCAGTAAAACAGCCAGGCGTTCGCGGGCCGTCAATTTCCCCTTTGCATGCTGTCTGGCAATCCGTTCCTCACCACCTGCCTGCGTGGCTTTTTCTTTGAGCTCACGCAAGCGTATAACACGGGGATCTTCTTCGGTCATTTTTCCCTCGCATGAAAGAGTTACCACAATACAATTCTACTGATTTTCAAGACATTCGATAGTGACGAAGTTATTGAGATTTAAACAATTATTAATTCATTGGCTTTTTCGGTAGGGTGGCGTTGAACGCCCGTTCGCTGACATGATTGAAGGACAGGTTAAATAAAAATTATGGGCTGCGTTCAACCCACCACAACATATTAGTAAGAGGTCTCTTCCGCCACAAACCTACAAGTCCGTGTCCGGGGCGGAAGCCTTCCGCCCCTACACAAAAGGCCACCCTTTTGTTGGGGTGGCCTTTTGATTTCAAATTATTCCCGATCCTACTTGCTGCCGACCAGCACTTCAACCTTCACGGTTTTGGTGCCTTTCGGGGGAAGCGGGATGGTGTTTCCGTCAATCTTCTTGCCGTCAACGGTTATTTCAACCGCGTTGCCTTTACCCACGCGCTGCATATGAATGTCATATACCACATCGCGGAACAGGCGTCGGGCAGATAGTTCTTTCCAGTCTGTCGGGAAGACGGGCTGCATGATCAGGCCTTTGTATGATGGCTTGATTCCTAAAATATACTGGGTGATGGCGGTAAAGTTCCAGGCGGCTGTGCCGGTTAGCCAGGAATTTTTGGCTTCACCTTCAGTGGCAGCCTCTTTGCCGGCTATCGTCTGCGCGTACACATACGGTTCACAGCGGTGAACCTCACTGATCGCTTCGCGAACAGAGGGGCAAATTCGTTTGTAGTAGTCAAACGCTTTATCGCCATCTCCAACTTTTGTCTCCGCGATCATGATCCATGGATTGGTGTGACAAAAGACGCTGCCGTTTTCTTTATAACCGGGCGGGTACGATGAGATCTCACCAAGGTGCAAATAATACTGTGAGTAACCGGGGTTATTTACCACGATGCCATGTTTGGTTGCAAGGCGTTCTTCTACAGATTTGAGTGCCTTAAGGGCTTTTCCATCTTCTAACCCGATACCCGCCATGATGCACATACCCTGCGGTTCGATGAAGATCTGTCCTTCGTTACAGGTAGAAGAACCGACCGGATTGCCGTAATCATCATAAGCGCGGCGGAACCATTCACCGTCCCAGCCATGACTGGTGACAACAGGCTCCATCTCGCGGGCGACTCTGTGGTAGAAGTCAACATCCGATTTTTTACCCAGAAAATCTGCCAGGTCAGCCAGTTCATCAGCGGCAAGTACCAGCATACCGCCAATGAATACAGATTCAGCCACTTTACCATCTTTACCGGTAGTGGTCTGGAAAGATTCACCCGGTTCGGATGAGAAACAGTTCAGGTTGAGGCAGTCGTTCCAGTCTGCGCGGCCGATCAACGGCAGGCCGTGGGGACCTTTGCGGTCAAGAATATACTGAATGGCACGCTGCAAATGTTCATACAGAGGTTTTTCGCTGCCTGGCTTGCTGTCATATGAAACAGGCTCATCCAGGATGGCCGTATCACCGGTCTCTTTGACATAGGCACAAACAGCTAACACGAGCCAAAGGGGGTCATCATTGAAGTTGCCGCCCACAGCATCATTGCCGCGTTTGGTCAATGGCTGGTATTGATGGTACGCGCCGCCAGTTTCAAGCTGAGTGGCAGCAATATCAAGCAAGCGTTCACGGGCACGCTCAGGCACCATGTGAACGAAACCGAAAAGGTCTTGCGTGGAATCGCGGAAGCCCATGCCACGGCCGATACCGGTTTCGAAGCCGCTGGCTGAACGTGACATGTTGAACGTGACCATACACTGGTAAGCGTTCCAGATGTTGATCATTCGGTTAGCATCAGAATCCGGGGTGTTGACCTGGAAGCGGGAGAACAATCCATCCCAATAGCTGCGCAGTTCATCTAAGGCTTTTTGCACTTCAGTCGGCTGGATGAAGCGTTTAATCACAGGAATCGCGCGGGTCTTGTTGATCACCTGTTTGGCTTCGTCAGAGAATTTCTGATCTCGCGGGTTTTCTGTGTATCCGAGGAGGAAGATAACTTCACGTTCTTCACCAGGGGCGAGTTCAATGTCACTCTGGATAACGCCTACCGGAGCCCAGCCGTGCGCGATGCTGTTCGTGCATTCTCCACTGACCAAAACCTGAGGAGATTCCCAACCGTTGAATACACCCAGGAATTTCTCCCGGTTGGTATCATAGGCTTTCATGGGAGCCGAGGAAGTAAAATAGGCAAAATGGTTTCGGCGTTCCCGGTATTCCGTCTTGTGGTAGATCACATTGTCAACCACTTCCACTTCGCCCACGTTGTAGTTGCGTTGAAAATTGGTGGCATCGTCATACGCGTCCCAAAGGCAGAATTCAACAGAAGCAAAAGACGAAAGTCTGGCCGGTTTTTCACGCAAATTCTTAACGCGCAATCGCCAGATCTCCAGATTCTGTCCCATGGGAACAAAATAAAGAACTTCAGCTGAAATACCGGCATACGTTGAGGCGATGGTTGTTGTGCCAATGCCATGACGGCAGGTGTATTCATCCAATTTTTTTCGTACCGGCATCCATGTGGGAGACCAGAAGTCACCGGTTTCGGTATCGCGAAGGTAAACATACCGGCCGCCTATATCCATGGGAACATTATTGTAGCGGTATCGGATCAGGCGGCGGAGCCTGGCATCTTTATAAAAGGAATAACCGCCAGCCGTATGTGAGATCAGCCCAAAATACTCTTCGCAACCCAGGTAGTTGAACCACGGAAGGGGAGTGTCCGGCCGAGTGATGACATATTCTCTATTTCTGTCATCAAAAAATCCATAACGCATGAAGTCCTCCTCGGAACAAATTCAATCGTCTTCTGGTGATTAACCAGGCGGTATTTTACCGCTTTACTGAAACAGATAGACAAAACCCGTAAAAGTTTATGAGAAAGTTCCAATTATCGACCTGTTTAATTGTTCCCATAAACATGCTTTACTGTTTTGTTGTATTTACAGTACCACGCGCCTGATAATTTCGAAATCCAACCAGGCTATGGAGTCTGAAGAAAATCAGACCCCATAGCATCTGGTTGTCAGGCATTATCCTCCACAGCAAACACAGGCTACAGAATGGTTTGGTTCAACTTCCACAAGGGAGGGAGTGCGGTGTCCGCAATCTTCCCTGCGGTGCGGTGAATGGCAGCGTTCGTAGAAAACACAACCATCAGGGGTCATCGGTTTACGTTCGGTAAGTTCCACTTCTGTTTCTTCCCATTTCTGGTCAAGACGTGGAACACAACACATCAACATCTGAGTATACGGATGGATCGGATTGTCAAAGATCTTCTTGGTATCGCCGATCTCGACCACACTTCCTTTGTACAGGATGACAGCCCGATCACTGATGTAATACCCGAGGGAAAGATCGTGAGTAATAAAGAGAACAGAAAGACCTTTAGTTCGCAGGTCAGCCAGCAGATTGAGCACGTCGATGCGCGTGGAAGCGTCAAGCATGCTGATGATCTCATCCGCCACCAGGAATTTTGTATCCAGCAGAAGGGTTCGGGCGATCAAGAACCGTTGTAACTGTCCACCGCTTAGCTGGTGAGGGAATTTATTCAATACATGAGCCGGGTTCATTCCCACAGATTTCAATGCGGTCTTCACCCGGTCATCCCATTCGGTTTTCGGGATCGACGGATAGAATTCTTCGTGCAGAATTTCAAAGATACGGTCGGCTTTGAAGATGGGGTTGTATGTACTGAACGGATCCTGGAAAACACCTTGAACCCGGCGGTAGTACTCTTTAACCTGATCTCCTTTTATTTTGGAGACATCCAATCCGTCATAAGTTATCTTACCCTGACTGGTTGAGATCAGCCGCAGTATCATTTTTCCGATTGTGCTTTTACCGCTGCCGCTTTCACCGATCAACGAGACAATTTCGCCATCTTTGATATCAAAATTGACGTCTCTTACGGCCTTGAATTGTTTGCCGCCGAAGGTCCCGGTGTTGTAGATTTTTGAAACATTTTCCAGTTTAAGCATGGGTTTTTCCCTCCTTCCAACAGGCAAGGAAGTGACCTTTTTCTACTTCGACAAACGGCGGGACTTCAGCGCATTTGGCAAACGCCACGGGGCAACGGTCACGGAAACGACAACCGGTAGGCGGGTTTAACAAAAGCGGAGGATTGCCGGGAATACCGGCCAATCGTGATTCACTGAACCGTACGCCAACTGTGGGAAGTGATTGAATAAGTAATTTTGTATACGGGTGCCGCGGTGAATTTATGATGGTATCGGTAGAAGCTTTTTCTGCCAACTGACCGGCATACATCACCATGATGGAATTGGCCATCTGGTAAAGGATGGAGATATCATGTGTAATAACCATCATGCTTTTTACGATCTTCTGATCGCGGAAACCCACAAGCATCTCTGCCACTGCCTTCTGGCTTGAAACGTCCAGAGCAGATGTGACTTCGTCGGCCAGAAGAAGTGAAGGATTTAGCAATGTAGAAATCACCATAACCATGCGCTGCTTCATTCCGCCTGAGAGTTCAAACGGATACAGGTTCAGCACATCTGGCGAAAGTTTCACCAGGTCGAGACGGTTCTTCAATTCAGGAAGGATTTTTTCGAAATCTTCTCCCTTGGACGTAAGCAGATCTTTGATCATCACACCAATCTTGCTGGTAGGGTTCATGGCATTCATGGCGTATTGCGGAATGACAGAGATCTTTTTGTACCGAACCGCGTCCATCTTCACTTTGTCCTGGATGAACAACTCTTCACCATCCAGAAAAGCACGGCCGCGGATGAATTTCATCGGGGCATGAAGGTAGACAAGGCTGTTACTGAGAGTTGATTTACCACAGCCGGATTCACCGGCCACACCCATGATCTCACCATCTGCCAGTGAGAAGCTGGCGTCTTCCAGGGCGCGGACGTTTCCGGCAATCGTCTGGTAATAAACTGTGAGGTTTTCAATTTTCAGGCTCATATTACATCTCCCGAAGTTTGGGGTTGAACACTTCGTCGAGCCCGACATTCATCACATACAGACTACCGACGATGGCTGTGATGGCAATACCTGGTGGAATGAACCACCACCATACGCCAAGCATCAGGGCACTCCATTGAACAGCCAGGTTCATCATGGTTCCCATAGAGACGCCTTCTGTAGGGCCAAGACCAAGGAAGTCCAGTGTTGCCGCGTTCAGAATGGCGTTACCAAACATCAGGATAAACGTCATGAATAAGTAGGAAGCCATATTGGGAGCGATCTCGGTAAAGATGATCTTCCATGAACTCATGCCACTCATTTTTGCCAGGTCGACAAAGTCACGGGCACGCAGCGAAAAAGTCTGCGAGCGAATGGCACGCGCTGCCCACGGCCAGGACGTGACCCCGATAAAAACAGCTTCGATCAAAACACCACGCACTGGAATATAAGCTACCAGCACTAACAGCAAGGCCAGAACAGGTATGGTGAGAACAACATTGGTCAATACATTGAGAATTTCATCGATCCAACCGCCGCGATAACCGGCCACAAAACCGATCAGCATCCCAAGCAGAGTACCAATGCTGCCGCCCACAATACCGACCAGGAAGGTGGGGGCCAGACCGTACACAAACTGGGTAAATACATCTTCGCCAAAGGTGGTGGTTCCAAACCAGAACTCTGCGGATGGAGGTACCGATGATGGACCTACAAAATCAGCCGGTTTGTATTTTGTCAGGAACGGGCCGATGATCATCAACAGGATAAAAATCAACAGCACGGTCAGACCAATGCGGAGTTTTGTGTTCCGAAAGGCAAAATAGAGTAGTTCGTTTTTCTTTTTCATTCCGCGCCTCCTGTCATGCCGGCACGGGTGCGGGGATCAACGATCACATACGCGATATCGACAATGAAATTTGCCAATAGAACTCCAATGACCACGAAGAGGAAGCAACCCTGCAGCAAGAAGTAGTCATGGCTTTGAATTGCCTGCAAAAGCAGGTAACCAATTCCGGGATAGGCAAACACCACCTCGGTTGCCAGCGCTCCGGTCACAATCACGCCGATCTGCAATGCCACACCGGTGATCTGCGGGAGTATGGCATTTTTGAACGCGTAATTGCGGATCAATTTCTGCGGCGCGCCCAGTGCCTCAAGGTAATGGGAATAATCTGCTTCAAGTTCATAAATGATCAGGTTGCGCATTCCGATCGCCCAACCACCAAATTGCACCAGGAAAAGCGAAATGAACGGCAAGACCCAGTGATTAACCAGACTTCCAAAAAACTCAAAAGAGTAACTGGGTTGCATGGAGAAATCATATCCGCCGCCAAGCGGGAATATTCGAAGGACGATACAGAATACCCAGGCCAGAAGAATACCCAGCCACATATAGGGTACAGCTGTCAGGATATAACCTATCGGTAAGAGTGTGTTGTCCAACTTTTTATTTCGGGCAGCCATGGCCCCAAATCTATTTCCGGCAAACCAACTTAAAACAATGGAAGGAAGAAGCAGGGCAACGTCATACGGCAAAGCTTCTTTGATTACCTGCAAAACCGGGGTTGGGAACAGGAAAATACTGACACCCAGATCACCGTGAAAGATTGCTTTCCAAAAATTTAAGTATTGTTGCCAGACGGGGAGGTCCAAACCAAATGCGTCCATGTAATACGTGTACATCAGGTTAACAGACTCTCCCCTCATGCCAGCCCGGGAGATCATGATATCAACCGGGTTTCCGGGCATGAAGCGCGGGATCATCCAGTTTATCGTCACAGCGATAAAAAAGGTGAGCGCATAAATCAATAACTTTCGTCCAAAATAGCGCCTCACGGAACCTCCTCTCTGATACACAAGCCTTATAAAAAAACCACCCCTCCTTCGCCCGGAAATCCGGGGAAGGAGGGGTGAAGTATTACAGTTTATTTCTTGGCAACAGGTTCCAGAGCGAGGAGCATCTGAATACCAGACATGTTCCAGTATCCACGCCAGGTGGCGGGCAGGAAGTGATTGTCACCATCAGCGCTGGGCCAGTTGGTCCAGACAGCTTCTGAGACCTGTGACCACAGACCGTTGTACCACAACGGAATGGTGGGCATTTCGGTCATGGTGATCTTCTGCAGTTTGCTGGCGATCTCTTTGATCTTGGCATCGTCGCCGACTTTGACTTTATCCAGTTCGTCAACCAGGGCGAAAGCTTCGGCGTTGTCGTAGCGGCCGTAGTTACCGTACTGAGCGGTGGCGATGTTGGCGATAGGATTCTGGAAGACCCACTTGTAGTATGACCACGGGGTTGAGGACATCTGGGCTTCGTTCTGCAGTGAGAGTTCGAAGGTGCCCTTCAACTGGGCATCGCGCCAGGCGCCATATTCCGGATAGTCGGGTTCAATGTTCAGGCCAATGGCTTTGGCATCGCGAGAGATGATCTGAATGGCGGCCATCCAGTCGGTCCAGCCGGAGGGGCAGGTGACTTTCAAAGCGATCTTGGAACCATCGGGAGCTTCCAGGAATTTGTCGCCGTCAACATCTTTGTAACCAGCTTCGGCCAGGATGGCTTTGGCTTTTTCGGGATCGTAAGACCAACCGAGTTCTTTAACCTGATCCTTGTCAATGTATTTATCCCAGGTGGGGAGCAGACCGGTGGGATCAGCGGCTTTGACGATACCGGTGTAGTCTTTTTCAACGATGTCGTTGACGTTGATCATCCAGGCCAGAGCCTGGCGGAATTTGACATCATCGAGGGGTTTGACCTGTTCGTTGATGATCAGGGCAGCTACGTTGGCGGAAAGCATGTAGGGGGCTTCTTTGTAGTAGGTCTTGATACCGTAACCACCATTGACCAGTGAAGCGACACCGGGCAGGAAGTTGTTGCTCAGATCGAGACCACCCTGGAGCATTTTACCGAGGGCAACGTTATTGGAGCCATTGACAATGTCAACGATGTATTTCGGGGCGGGCAGTTTTCCGAAGACGTCTTTACCCCACCAGGCATCGTTGCGAACCCAGACCATGCGGTCCTGGTCGTTTGTCAGGTATTTGTAGGGGCCAGTGCCTACCGGAGGTTTATTGGCGCCACCGGTGAGATCGGCAACAGAGAGTTTACCGAACAGGGCTTTGGACAGGATGGGGGTCTGCCACATGTAGAAACCGACTTCCTGGTACGCGGGATCAGCTTTGAATTTGAAGGTGATCTCGTTGGTGTCTTTGTTAACTTCAACGGATTCCAGGAACTTCCAGAGGCCAGTGTAGTTCAAGCCGGCTTTGGTTTCACCATTGGGGTCGGCGATGTCGAATGTGAATTTGACGTCATCAACGGTCAGAGGCTGGCCATTGGTCCATTTGATGCCTTTGCGGAGTTTGACGACATAGGTGGTGGCATCGGTCCAGCTATCAGATTCAGCCAGGTAGGGGGTGAATTTGTCAGCCAGAGGATCATAGATGAACAGGGTTTCGTAGCACAGTCCCAGGGTTCCCATGGCGTAACCGCCGCCATTCAACGGGTTCCAGCTGGAGGGAGGACCCCACTGGGTACCGGAGGTGTACAGGGTCTCATTGCGGGGATATTCAACAGCAGCGGGTGACTTCGCGGCGCCGGCGGGCAGGAAAGCGGTTAAAACCATGGCGAGCACGACGACGACGAAAATCAATGTCTTAGGTAGTTTCTGCATCACGACTTCTCCTATTTTGAAGAAAAATCTATTGCCAGATAATTTGGAAACTTCCGGTTTGTCTCCGGTTTTGTTTCCACCGACCGGGCGTTGATTCCGGGAAGAATATTGCCAACGCCATTTAACTAAACATCACATCCCTTTTCCTTTTCCTTTGCTTGCTGTGTACTAAGCCCGTTGAGGGCCAGTTCGGAAGAACCACCTCCTTTATGAAACCGTTTTTATAATTCTGAGTTTTTCTTGAGAAAATCAATAACCTCATCAACCTTACAGAAAGCCAGTGCGGTGACTGTGTCAGCTCCACCGTAGTAGATGGCGATCTTTCCGGAGGATTCTTCGTGCAAAGCCGCGCACGGGAAAGCCACATTGGGTACGTCGCCCACACATTCGTACGTTGTCTGTGGAGAGAGCAGATACGGGGCTGTGCGGTAGATGACTTTCCAGGGTTTGTCCAGATCAAGCAGGGCCGCACCAAAGCTGTAGACAAAACCGTTGCATGAGGTAATGACGCCGTGATAGAAAAGCAGCCAGCCTTCTTTTGTTTCTATGGGTGTGGGGCCGGCGCCGATCTTGGTACTCTGCCAGCCGCCTTTGGTGCCCATCACAAAGCGGTGTTCGCCCCAGTGGATCATATCGGGGCTCTGGCTCAGGTAAATATTGCCAAACGGTGTGTGTCCGTTGTCGCTCGGGCGGCTAAACATCACATACTTGCCGTTGATACGGCGCGGGAATAACACACCATTACGGTTGAAAGGAAGCAACGCGTTCTCAATAAAATAGAATTTTTCGAAATCATAGGTATAACCCAGTCCAATGGTGGGACCATGGAACCCGTTGCACCAACTAATGTAGAACCGATCTTCTATCCAGACCACTCGGGGATCATAACGGTATTCGTATTTTGCCAGTTCGGCATCTTCGTGAATCCATTCAATGGGATCCGGCGAGAGCGTAAAATTGATGCCGTCTTTGCTGGAACCGCTGTGCAGGTTCATTTCGCGTTTTTTGTTATCGGCACGGAAAACCCCGCGAAATTCGCCATTATAGGGAACCACAGCGCTATTAAAAATACTGTTCGATGTAGGGATCAGGTCACGCGGGATGATAGGGTTTTGACTGTACCGCCACACAACATCAGAACAACCGGCCGGGCGCTCTTCCCAGGGAATGAAATGTAATTTCGGATCAATGGACATTAATTTGCTATCTCCAGTAAGAAATAAGGGGTAACCGTGATAATTCTTTTCTCGCGGAATTCAGATTGAGGTCAGGTTGTAAGAGAAGTTTCTTTGACCAATTCCTCACCGCATGAGGCTCGGACGACCAGTTCCGTCGGTAAAATCAGGCTGCGAGTGGCCGTTGACGGGTGCTCGATCAGGTCAATCAGCATATTTACAACACTGGCGCCCATCAATTCAATGGGCTGACGGATCGTTGTTAACGCCGGAATGGAACGAGAAGCCAGGGTGATATCGTCAAACCCGACAATAGCCACATCTTCTGGAACTTTCAAACCGGCTTCTACCAGTGCCCGAATGGCGGCGACAGCCATCACATCGCTGGTGGCGAAAATTCCATCTGGATGTTTATTGATAAGTTTCAATGTAGCGATGTAACCGCCGGCATCGGAGAAATCACCTTCCACCACCAGATCCGGGTCATACTCCAGACCATGCTCCAGAATGGCATCTTTGTAACCGCGAAGGCGGTCATACCCCACGATCACGTTGCTCGGACCGGCAATGGTGGCAATACGGCGGCGTCCCATTTTGTACAGATGATCCACAGCGGCACGGGCCCCATTGTAGTTATCCACATCAATGAAACAGGTTTTGTCATCGTTCGGGTTGCGACCCACGGCTACAAAGGGCAGGTTACTTTCTGCCAGTGATTGAATAATGGAATCGTTAAGTGACATGGAAGACACGATGACACCGTCAATAAGCCCGTTGTAAAGGACCTGGTGGATAGTGCGGCGTTCGAACTCTGGAGACGCCAGCCATAACATGATGGAATAGTCGCGTTGGCTGCTCGTCTTGGAGACGCTCTGGATCAACTGCGGGTAAAACGGATCTGAAAAAATGGAGGTGACACTGAGCGGCACAATCAGCCCGAGGATGTGTGTCTGCCCGGAAGCCAGTCCACGCGCGGCAAGGTTGGGCTGAAAATTCAACTCCGCGATCACTTTTTTAACCTTTTGCCGGGTCGCTTCACTCACGTTGGCATCCCCGTTAATCACACGTGATACCGTGGACCGGGAACAGCCTGAAAGGCGGGCGATGTCTTCGAGGGTTAGGGTCATGATCTGGTGGTTTTTCCGGGGTTTGGGAGCGCTCTCAGACTGGCAATTTATTTTTGCCCGTTTCCGGGCAAAGAAAAAATCCGTTTCTGAGAGTGATGAGAAAATTGGGAGCGCTCTCATAATTAGTATAAGTGCTTTAAAAACAAAGTCAAGCAGAATGTGATGTATGTCACCCTCACATCATGACAGCTTACATACTTCCTTACATTTTTTAATCTGGTTTTAACGTTAACGGACTTAAACAATCAGATAACACTATCTTTACACATCATTAGCCGACGGTAAATATTTAAGCCCTATCCTGTAAATAACGTATGATGAATCCATACAAACCAGGGAAAAGATCAAATGGGACTTGCCGATCTTCACATCCACAGTATCTACAGCCATGATGGAACCGCCAGTATTCCGGCTATTCTAAAATACACATCGGAAAAGACAGATCTGGATGTCATTGCCATTACCGACCACGATACGCTCAATGGGGTTAAGCAGGCTATGGATCTGGCACCGAAATACGGACTTCAAGTTATCCCCGGATGCGAAATATCAACCGCCCAGGGACATCTGCTCGGGTTGTTCATGAATAATCGCATTCCTGCCGGGCTTTCACTCATTGAGACGCTGCTGCGGATCGGTGAACAGGGCGGACTGGCTATCGCGGCGCATCCTGAAGCCCGGGGAACCAGCAGCCTGAGTTTTGAAGATATCCGTTCAGCATTGGACCACCCGTTTGCGCGGCAGATACTCGTTGGGGTAGAAGCTTTCAATGGCGGATTGATTTACACACGAAGCAACACTCCGGCTGTTGTCAATTCAGCCCATCTACCCGTAGCAAGAACCGGAAACAGTGACGCGCATATCCTTTCGATGATCGGTAAAGGCGCAACGTATTTCCCGGGAACCGGTATCGATGATCTTCGGATTGCTCTGAAATCGCATCAGACACATGTAGCTTCGTTTGGCAACCTGGGCGCTTCACAGGTGATCACCGGGTATGTCCCGCAGTTCCTGTTACGTCTTCTCGGTTGGACGATCTGGAATAATGATCCGTCAGAACCTTTAAAATACGCGAGGATACACTCTCTTTCTACTCTTTCCAGGAATCGTGCTGGTGATCTTTATCAACAGATGACATCGTAAAACCAGCTACAGGCTTATAAAAATCCTCGCTTACTCCTGCTCTGCAACATTATTACTACGCCGGGCAGGAGTTATTGCTATGTTTGGGGCTATAATCAGCCACATGTCTAATGATGAATTACGAGTTCCGATATGGGTCGACACATTACCGGTATTAAAGAATCTGGCAGAAAAACTTTCTAATGATCCGGCTTTCGCGGTGGATACAGAATCGAACAGTCTGTATGCCTATCGGGAACAGGTTTGTCTGGTTCAAATTACAACCTTTGATGGTGACGATTATGTCATCGATCCCCTGTCAATTAAAGACCTGTCACCGCTCAGGCCGCTTTTCGTAAATGAGAGCATTCAAAAGGTTTTTCATGCCGGAGAATATGACCTGATCTGTCTGAAGCGTGACTACAACTTTGAATTCCGAAATCTGTTTGATACGATGATTGCCGGGCGCATTCTCGGCCGTAAAGTGGTGGGGCTTTCTGCCATGCTTGAAGCGGAATTCGGCATAACGCTGGATAAAAAATGGCAGAGAGCCAATTGGGGGATACGCCCCATACCGGCCGCGCAACTGGCGTATGCCCGAATGGATTCCCATTTCTTGATCCCTTTACGTGATATTTTGTATCAGGAACTTGTGGATAATGATAGAACAGCGTTGGCTGAAGAAGATTTTCACCGGCTGGAACGCACGCCTGTTCCACAAATAAACGGGGAAAAAGACACGATCTGGAAGATTGTTGGACGTACGGATATCACTCCGCGCCAGATGGCAGTGCTTCAACGATTGTATGAATACCGTGACAGCCAGGCCAGGCGCGCCAACCTCCCCCCCTTCAAGATATTATCGAACGATACATTGGTTGCCATCACTCAGGCTTTGCCCAAACAAATAGAAGATCTGGAATCGATCACCGGGCTTTCACCGAGGTTGCGCGAACGGCACGGAACGAATCTTCTGGAATGTGTATCCAAAGGGCTAAACAGTGAACCGCCCCGCCGCCCTCACAGCCCACGAAAAGATGAAGAGCTAATTACGCGGTTAGAATCGTTAAAATCGTGGCGAAAGAAGACCGCCGCTAGGTTTCATGTGGAATCGGATGTTATTCTTCCACGTGAGGTGGTTGAACAGGTAGCCTGTGTGAATCCCCGTTCCATGGGCGAATTATCCGCTCTCATGGTGCAGTTCCCCTGGCGGCTGGAACAGTTCGGCCATGAGATAATTCAAACATTACAACCCGGAGAGCAAGCATGAAGATCACTTTTTTTGGCGCAGCTCAAACTGTAACCGGTTCAAAATATTTATTGGATGTGAACGGAAAACGCCTGTTACTGGAATGTGGATTCTTCCAGGGTAAACGGGGCGAGACGTATGAAAAGAACCTGAAGTTTCCCTTTGATCCCCGCACGGTTGACGCGGTGATTCTCTCTCACGCGCATATCGACCACAGCGGGAATCTGCCGAACCTTGTCAAACAGGGGT
Organism: Leptolinea sp. HRD-7; assembly: GCA_024363285.1. Taxonomy (GTDB): domain Bacteria; phylum Chloroflexota; class Anaerolineae; order Anaerolineales; family Anaerolineaceae; genus Leptolinea. The sequence continues at coordinate 790,766 of AP024710.1, forward strand.
ATGAAGGCCCCATCTATACTACTCCGGCCACAGCCATGCTGGCAGATATTATGCTTCAGGATTCTGGTCATATTCAAGAAGCGGACGCGGAATATGTCAACTTCAAGCGGGCACGCAAAGGCGAACCGCCTATGGAACCGATCTATACCCAGGAAGATGCGAAGCGCGTGGCCGGTCAATTCGCCCGCAAAGAGTACAACCAGGAATTTTCACCGGTTGACGGTGTGACCGCTCATCTGGTAGACGCCGGTCACATTCTGGGCTCCGCGGCCGTAGTGCTGGATATTCGCGAAGACGGGAAGAAATACCGGTTTTGGTTTTCCGGAGATATCGGCCGCGAAAACCTTCCCCTTTTGGTTGACCCCGTTTTGCCCGATAAACCAGATTACCTGATGATGGAATGTACCTATGGTGACAAACCCCATAGTGACCCTGAAGATGCCTACCGTGAGTTCCGTGATGTGGTAGCCCGAACCATCAAACGCGGAGGAAAAGTCATTATCCCGGCGTTTGCCGTAGGCCGCACACAGGAACTTGTTTACAGCCTGAATCGTATGTTCAGTGACGGTGAGTTGAAACCCGTTCCAGTTTTTGTCGATAGTCCACTGGCTGTCAACGCGTCCAAGATTTTCAAGGAACATACCGAGTATTTTGACGATGAAACCCAGAAATTCATCCGTCAGGGGAACCACCCTGCCCTTGATTTCCCGATGCTTACATATATTCAGAATGTGGATGAATCTAAAAAGCTGAACGAACGCCGCGATCCAATGATCATCATCAGCGCATCGGGTATGGCAGAAAACGGTCGGATCTTACACCATCTGGCTAATAATATCGAAGATGCGAAAAATACGATCACCATCGTGGGCTGGCAGGCGCCCTACACGCTGGGTCGTCGGCTGGCGGAACGCGAAAAACAGGTCAAGATATTTGGCGAACATTACGTTCGCCGGGCAGAAGTTGCGACAATCGGTGGTCTTTCCGCGCATGCCGGTCAGGATATGCTGGTGCGTTACGCGAAAGCAGCCGGGCCCGATTTGAAGAAGATCATCCTGGTTCATGGAGAGCAGGACGCGGAAAGCGCGCTGGTAAAGAAATTCGCGGAAAACGGACTGGCCCCAGTAGAATACCCGGAAGAAGGCTCTTCGCTGGTTCTTCCCTAGTTTCCTGCTATAATTGAGCTCTCGCGGAGAGGTGCCGGAGCGGCCGATCGGGGCGGTCTCGAAAACCGTTGTGGCTTTAGGGTCACCGTGGGTTCGAATCCCACCCTCTCCGCCTTTTACTTTAATTATTATCCGGTTCGAATCCCACTCTTACAGAGCGCAAGCAGCCCTCTCCGCCTTTTACTTTAATTATTATCCGGTTCGAATCCCACTCTTACAGAGCGCAAGCAGCCCTCTCCGCCTTTTACTTTAATTATTTTCCGGTTCGAATCCCACTCTTACAGAGCGCAAGCAGCCCTCTCCGCCTTTTACTTTAATTATTTTCCGGTTCGAATCCCACTCTTACAGAGCGCAAGCAGCCCTCTCCGCCTTTTACTTTAATTATTTTCCGGTTCGAATCCCACTCTTACAGAGCGCAAGCAGCCCTCTCCGCCTTTTACTTTAATTATTATCCGGTTCGAATCCCACTCTTACAGAGCGCAAGCAGCCCTCTCCGCCTTTTACTTTAATTATTATCCGGTTCGAATCCCACTCTTACAGAGCGCAAGCAGCCCTCTCCGCCTTGAATCTCCCCTTATCCCCCTTCAATAATGGGGCTTTTTTATTTTCGTTAGAATTAAGCCATTTCCGGCAGGATATGTTGGGCTGAACGCGATTTTTCGCACTTCAGGTCGATATGCTTGCGTAAGTATACGAATGGGCGTTCAGCCCAACCTACCGGCGCAAGCAGCCCTCTCCGCCTTAAATCTCCCCTTCAATATGGGGTTTTTTATTTTCGTGAGAATTAAACCAATTCCGGCAGACCATGTTGGGCTGAACGCGGTTATTCACGTTTCAGGTCTATATGTTTGCGTTGGAGTGCGAATGGGCGTTCAGCCCAACCTACCGGCGCAAGCAGCCCTCTCCGCCTTGAATCTCCCCTTATCCCCCTTCAATAATGGGGCTTTTTTATTTTCGTTAGAATTAAGCCATTTCCGGCAGGATATGTTGGGCTGAACGCGATTTTTCACACTTCAGGTCGATATGCTTGCGTAAGTATACGAATGGGCGTTCAGCCCAACCTACCGGCGCAAGCAGCCCTCTCCGCCTTAAATCTCCCCTTCAATATGGGGTTTTTTATTTTCGTGAGAATTAAACCAATTCCGGCAGACCATGTTGGGCTGAACGCGGTTTTTCACACTTCAGGTCGATATGCTTGCGTTGGGGTGCGAATGGGCGTTCAGCCCAACCTACCGGCGCAAGCAGCCCTCTCTGCCTCAATTCAGTTATGTGAGATCAAACGCAATCCCAACTACCAACTTATGTAAAAAAGACATTCAACCCAACCGTTAAAGATGTATTTGCCGCATTGATATATAAAACAGACCCTGCCCGAGATTTCTGCGGGCAGGGTCTGCTTAACCGGGAACAGACTATTTCGAGCTGATCCGCCCGGAGCCAGTCACATTCTGGGTGACTTTCGCTGTGCCGGTGTATTCCACATCACCGCTGCCGGACACATTCATTGTCAGTGTATCAGCAGCGTTGATATATGCCCCGCCTGAACCGCTCAAATCGAGCGTAGTGTCACGGGTGACCAGTTTTTCGTGGTTGCAGCGCCCTGAACCGGAGACGACCACCTTTTGTTTCTCCGCTACCCCCTTCACCATCGTGCGTCCGGAACCGGAAATATCCACCCTGAGGGAATCGGCCACGAGTTCATTTAGATCGATCTTGCCGGAGCCGCTCACATTCATGGTCAGATCTTCTGTTTCAATCCGGTCGGACTTGATCGTACCCGAGCCTGAGAGGTCCAATCCGGTGACCTGTTTCATGGAAACATAGAATCTCATCGGTTTGGTGGGCTGAATGGAAAACGCGCCCGCCGGATCCATATAGATATGCAGGGTATTGCCGCGTACTTCTGTGCGAATGTGGCGCATTAAATTTTCTTCCGCTTCAATTTTGAGGCTCTCTTCGTCACCCTGGGTAATGATCACATCACCGGAACCGGATGACGCTACCGAGTCAAAGCCGCTGACCGGGCGGGATTCTTCGACCACTTTGCCGGAGCCGCGGACCATTCTCAAACCGCAGGCGCTCAATGCGAACACTCCGGTCACCAAAAGTAAAAGTACAACAAAAAACCGTTTCAATGTTTCCTCCAATGGATTATTTTTTATTCGCTAACAAGCATGGCTTTCGCCAGTGAACCGTGCCAGCGGCCAATACGTCTGGCCAGTTTCAATGTCAGAATGGAAAAGACGAACCCGATCAGAATACAGGGAATAGCCAGTACAGGGGTCAGGTAGTATTGGTCATACCCGATAGTGAGCATCGGGAAAGGCAGAAAGAATTGCACAAACGGAGCCGCCACAAATGATAGTGAAAGCGCGATCAGGATGATGAACAGGCTGAAGTAGATCATTCCCAGGGGCAGCATCAGGATCATATAGAGCATGGTGAACCAGGTGTGACGGCTGGTGAACAGGAGTTTGAAACGCGCCCACCATCCCGCGGTGTTATCGACAAAGACCGGCCGGCGCGGCATACGCACACCCAGCAAAGCTTCTACCACACGACCTTCCACCAGTCCGATCCCGCGTACGGACAGGAAGAACAGTCCCATAAAGGGCAGCCCGATGATCAACACGATAAGTCCGGCAGAAAGTGACAGGCCTGTCACCGCCCAGGTGAAGTACAGAATGCCCGTCACCAGCGAAACGATCATGAAGAGTAGAGAACTCCAGGCCGTGGGATCAGCAAAAACCTCGAACATGGAATTCACCAGGGAGTTCTTTGCCGCCGGTGTTTTGACCGGTGATTGCAGTGGTTTTACGCGGGCTTCTATGATGCGGTAATCGGCAGCAAACTCTTCAGGCGTTCCAAAATCTTCAATTAACTCGGCGAGGGCATCCGCTTCGTTGATTCCGGGCTGACTTTCACGCACAGTCTCCAATCCGTTTCGTAAAAATTCTTCCGCATCAGAAAGCGCGTCACGCAGTGTAGCCGGATCGCATCCATTCAGGTTGCTTTTTAATTCATCCAGGTATTGATTAATACTTGTGATCATTCCATATCCTTTCAAAAACTAGCCCTTCGCCTGAAGGATGCCGTCAACATAATCGCGGGTATTCGCCCATATTTTCTTCCAGGCAGTCAGGCTATCGCGCCCGGCTTCCGTGATCTGATAATAACGGCGCGGCGGCCCTGAAACAGAGGGTTCCACAATACTGGTTAGCAATCCACTGCCTTCCAGTGACCGCAGCGCGGGATACAACACCCCCTGTTTGACGTTGGATTCACTTAACTCTCCGCCCAGAATTTTTGCAATCTGGTAACCGTACATAGGTTCGCCGGTTTTATCCAACACAGCCAGCAGGATCAGTGACGTAATACCGGCATGCAGCTCTTTCTGGAATTTGCGTTGCTGTACATCGTTTTCAGTCAAAACGACCTCCTTTTCTATTTCTTTAAACTATTAAATTATTCAAATAGTTTTGTTTTTCAGTATTATTAACTTGATAATAGTATAAACAAAACAATATGTCAAGCGGCAAATACCGGGATAGTTCATTTTGCTTATCTACGTCTTATCACACGCTAAATTAGATACGATCAGCAGGCAAAAATGTTTCAAAATAGCAAAATTCCCCCAAAACAAAAATCCTTCCACGGCAGGTGACAACTCTCCTGCCGTGGAAGGATTATTAAAACTGTATAGGATCCTGGATTTCTACAGATTAAACTTTTTCAGTGACCGGGATCATGCTCTCGAGGATCATCTCGATAGCCATGGTGTGACTGCAACGGCTGCGGGTCTGGAAGAAGTCACAATCGCAAGACCATGTACCGTGATCGTAACTCACTGTATGTGGATTATTATCGCCATCAAACGTAACGGTAAGGGCATTAAAGTGAATACGGTTGCGCTCTTGAGCGTAACGTTTCGCTTTTTCGATCTTTCCAATCATTCCATAATCCATGGGGCAAATCCTTTCTAATAACAGGATAAGAAAAAAGCACGCAAAGATTGCGTGCTTTTAATTCACTGCATGGGGATGAAAATAAACTCTCGCATAGGATATCGATTTTCCTATTTGTAGTATAGACAAACAAATTATTGAAGTCAATGAAGAAAATCTTAATTTTCACGGATGATTGACTAATCCTTTAGTACACAATAGAATCCAATTAATCTTCATGGAGGCCTGATCCCCGGATGGACAGGCTGAAATGCGAAACCGGTTAAGCCCCAGGGCCAGTCCGGTGCTGTTGCGCAACTGTATGTCAGATCTACTGACAAGCCAGGTCGCCGCCCATGAAGAGTTCACCGCTACCTCGCAGATGGGAGATGTGAACCGGCTGACCGGCTTATTTTTCTCTCTGACCTGCTTGCGGCAGGTCTTGTATTTTTAAGGAGCTCTTCATGAAAAAATTTATTCAAACCATTCTGGCCGGCTTGCTTGTTTCAAGTTTTCTTCTCACAGCCTGTTCTCCAATTGCACTGTCATCAACTCCCACTGCACTTCCTGAAGCCACGCGCCAATCGAATGCCGCGATATCTCTGGAAGACGGACTGGGTCGAACGGTTACCCTGAAACAACCAGCCGCACGGATTATCTCGCTCGCGCCATCCAATACAGAAATCCTGTTTGCCATCGGTGCCGGCTCACAAGTTGTGGGACGCGACAGTTACAGCGATTTTCCGATAGAGGCCAAATCTGTTCAGGAAATCGGGGGGCCATCATTTGGGAGTAGTAAGGAGTTGATCACCAAATTACAACCCGACTTGATCCTGGCAGCGGATATCAATTCGCCGGATCTGATGGCGGAATTTGAAAAACTGGGCATGACTGTTTTTTACCTTAAAAATCCTAAAGATATTTCCGGTTTATTTGCCAACATTGAAACCGTCGGACAATTAACCGGTCACTATGATGAAGCGGTTTCTCTTGTAGAAACATTGAAAAACCGTGTCTCATATGTTGACTCAACTGTAAAGAAAAGCAACTCCAAGCCAAAAGTTTTCTATGAAGTAGACGGTTCAGACCCGGCCAAACCCTGGACGACCGGCCCTGGTTCTTTTATGGACACAATGATCAAACAGGCCGGGGGAATTAATGCCGGCGAGACTTTGCCCATGGAATGGGCACAGATCAGCCAGGAAGAACTTATCATTCAGAATCCCGATATCATTCTGCTGGGAGACGCGAAATTCGGTGTTACCGCGGAAACCGTCAAACAGCGGGCTGGCTGGGATGCCATCAAAGCGGTGAAAGACAACAAGATCATCGTCTTTGACGATGACCTTGTCAGCCGCCCGGGCCCGCGCCTGGTTGACGGTCTTGAAGCCCTGGCTAAGACAATCCATCCGGAGCTATTCCAGTAAACATGCGAAAATTGTCCCCATTCCTTTTCACAGGCATAGTCCTTGCCATCTGCCTTCTGGTATCAACCGCCATCGGCAGTGTTTCTATTCCATTGAACACGGTGCTTGAGATCCTTTGGATCTCCATTCGGGGACAGGCAATACCGGCTGATTTGCAGCCGCTGGCAACCATTCTTTTATCGCTGCGAATCCCCCGAACAATTCTGGTGGCTTTAACCGGCGCAGCCCTGGCCGGCAGCGGTGGCGCTTACCAGGGTTTATTTCGGAATCCTCTGGCTGACCCGTACCTGATCGGTGTTGCCTCCGGAGCCGGGCTTGGTGCGGTGTTGGCCATGGTTTCACCGTGGAGCGGACCGGTAAAGAGCCTGTATTTTGTACCTCTGGCCGCTTTTGCCGGTGGGTTGATAACTGTATATACAGCGTATTTACTGGCTCACACCGGCGTAAGCCTGCCTTCAACAAATCTGATACTGGCCGGTGTGGCTGTCAGCAGTTTCGCCACCGCGTTAACCTCTTATTTGATGTTGTATTCCAATGAAGAGATGCACCGGGCGCTGGCCTGGCTGCTCGGCGGGGCGTCAATGAGCGGTTGGGATCCGGTTCTGGCCATGCTCCCCTACACCCTGGTAGGATCGGGTATTCTGACTGCCAGCGGATACGCGCTCAATGTGCTGCAATTTGGAGAAGAACAGGCACAACAGCTCGGTCTGGATGTGAAACGCGTGCGAAGGATCATTGTGTTTGCCGCCACATTGACGGCGGCTGCAGCCGTTTCATTCAGCGGCATTATCGGGTTTCTGGGATTGATTGTGCCTCACCTGATCCGTCTTCTCTGGGGATCAGATTACCGGAAAGTGATCCCCCTTTCCATGCTGGGTGGAGCGGCGCTATTATTGGCTGCTGACATTCTGGCACGCCGGGTAGCCGCACCGCAGGAAGTCCCCGTGGGAATTATTACCGCGCTCACTGGAGCACCGTTCTTTCTGTTTATCTTGCGCCGTTCACGGCGCCAGAATGTGTGGTGAATATGTTGACCATGACAAATTTATCCATCCGGATGGGTGGCAAACCAATATTAAAGAATATCAATATTGCGGTAGAAGAAGGAACCATCCTGGGTGTGATCGGGCCGAACGGAGCCGGTAAAACCACTTTGCTGCGGGCTGTTAGCGGCACAATACCTCTGGCTGAAGGACAAATCCGTTTCCGAGATAAAGACCTGACCAGGTTGACTGTACTGGAACGCGCCCGCCTGATCGCGGTAGTGCCGCAAGCCCGCCGCCTTCCCGGCGCGTTTACCTGCCTTGAAACTGTAATGATGGGGCGCACGCCGCATCTTAACTGGCTCGGGCATTTTGATGAACGAGACCGCAAGCTGGCATTAGAAGCGATGCGACAGACCGGCACTCTGGATATGGCCGCACGCCGCATCGGAGAGCTCTCTGGCGGAGAACAGCAGCGAGTGCTGCTGGCACGGTCACTGGCACAGACAGCGCCAATTCTGCTGTTAGATGAACCGACAACCCACCTGGATCTGCAATACCAGTTGAACCTTCTCGGTCTGGTGCGCGATCTGGTGCGCAACGGCGGGCTTGATGGCAAAGATCCGTCATTAACCGTATTGATGACTCTCCACGACCTGAATCTGGTCGGACATTTTGCCGATCAGGTTGCCGTGATGGTACATGGCGAGATTGAATCGACCGGCTCGCCGCAGGATGTTTTGACCACTGACACGCTCAGTTCTGCCTTTAACGTTCCGTTACGAAGTATTCCACTGGATGGACTGGATAAAAGTCCGTTCATTATCCCGGCCAACCTGTGATCACAGTCAATCTGTCCGGAGTGTTCTATGTGGAAGCCGGGATTAAGACATTTAATCTTGAGCTTGATGAAGGTCTAACCGTTGGGAAAACCATCCTGAAGATCGTTGAGCGGTATCCGGTTTTACACAAATACTGGGTCACGGAAGATGAAGAGCTTTCAGCGCATGTCCTGGTTGTGTTGAATGGTCGGGACATTTATGCTCTTCCAGATGGATTACAGACGATTATCCGCAACGGTGACCGTCTGGATTTCTTTTCCCCACTGGCCGGTGGATAGAGCTTATCTGTCGAATTCCAATCCGAAGAGGATATATTCACCATCAAAGCCATATTTGCGGTAAAACGCCTGGGCTTTGAGGTTGTCACTTTCAGTTCCCACTTCCAGTTCGTCCATATTCCGCCGGCGGGCTTCTTCTTCTGCCGCCTTCATTAAAGCATGGCCAATGCCTTTACCGCGATAGTTATCATCCACCACCAGTTCGTTAACCTGCGCCGTGCCCACGCGGTGGAAAAAGGTCATATAAAACACTTCTGAGAGAAACCCGACCACTTTGCCTTCATCTTCATACACGAAGTTGGCATAGGTGTCGGGTCGGGCTGCCATTTTGACAAAAAGGTCGCGCAGGCGGTCTGTTTCAAATTCATATCCACAGGTGGCCACTTCGGCAAGCTGGGTCATCAGGCAAACAACAGCAGGGATGTCTTTTTCTTCACAGGCGCGAACGGCCATGGTGCCCTCCCGGATGATTGTGTATTTTAAGGGATTCTATCAAATTCGGTTTTATACAGTGGTGTTGAACGCACAATCATTGGCTCAAGTGGTTTATCAGACCGTAGAACCTTCGATTAGACGCGTTCAACCTACCGTGGCACAATTTGAAATTGCATTTGTCAACTAGAAAAGCGCACCAATTATTCCAGACTGATAATACATATTGCCAAAAGGCAGGTATGTGAACCGACCGGATATCCCCTGAAAACCCAATAAGCGTAAACCTTATGTTAAACCATTCCCGGGCTGACGCCGTCAGCCCCTACGGATAATGGTGAAGGTTACGCGATGACTTTTGTATGAACCTCGAACGCTGGCGGGTTCTCAATGGATTTCTTGACTTTGCACTGTTCCGCGGAACGAATCAGAGCATTGTAATATTTCTCAGGGAAGGAAGGCGGGACCTGTATCTCAATTGTTACCGTATCCAGATGGCCGGTTGCCCTATCGGCTTGCATGGATTGTACCAACCGGATTCCTTCTGTAGGAAGCTGGTGCTGCTTGCAATAACTCAGCACATAATAACCGGCACAGGTTGCCAGAGAAGCCAGAAACAGTATGTAGGGTGATGGTGCGGTGTCTTCTCCGCCACCTGCTATTGGCTGGTCAGTTGAGATGGTGAAATTGCCAAAATGGGCATCCACTTTCACGCCGCCGGGAAAATCAACTGTCATTTCCATGTTTGAATACTCCTCATTAATCCGAATGTTTAACCTGAAAGGTATCAAAATCACGGGCTACCACGGCTTCAGGGAATACCGATTGAGCTTCGGCGATAATGTCTTTTTCACGGTAACGGCGTGAGACATGTGTCAGATATAAGGCCCGCACTCCAGCGCGTACAGCCAGGTCGGCTGAACGTTTTGCCGTCATGTGTGAAAAATCACGCGCCATATCCGCTTCTTCGTCCAGATATGTTGCTTCGATCACCAGCGCGTCGGCACCGCGGCAAATTTCTACAAGATCGTCAACTTCACCCACGTCACCCACCACAACCAGGCGGGTACCCGGCTTATAGTCTCCCAGCACATCAGCCGGGTCAATGGTTCGCCCATCCGGCAAAGTGACCGGTTTACCGTCCACCAGGTCACGGCGCCAGGGACCCTGAGGAATACCCAGCGCTTCCGCTTTTTCTGGTAGGAAGGGCCGCCGCCCTTTTTCTTCAAAAACATAGCCGTAACAATCCGGTCCGCGGTGGTGCACACTGAAAGCGCTGATGGTCAGGTCGCCATCTTCAATGATCACACCGTTGGAAATCGGGATGAAGGATATGGGCATTGGCGCTGACGCGCCGCGTAAAACCACACCATAAAGGAGATCTTTTATCCGGTCCAGGGCATTCTTTCCGGCAAATAATTCCAGTTTGTCAATGGTTTCCCAACGCATATACGTGGAAAGTAAACCAGCCAGACCGAGGATGTGGTCAAGGTGGCTATGTGTGATCAGAATTCGATTTAATCGCTTGAAACCAATGCCGCTCTGAAGAATTTGACGTTGAGTGCCCTCACCGCAATCGACCAGGTAGCGTTGATCGTCATGTTTGATAACAAGTGAAGGCAAATTTCGGCGGGCAGAAGGCGCGGAAGCAGATGTTCCGAGAAAAATAATTTCGAACAAAAATTTACCCTTTCCAGTAAGAAAATCAATTTTACCGCATTAACAACTGAAGCCGGACTGGTGTGAACCAAGTAAAAAAAAGTCACAATTTACAATCGCGCCATACGATTATGCATTGTTTGGTTATAATCATTCCCGTGAGCCATTCAAAAAATTTGACCTCCAGGTCCATTTCCTTACGCTTGTTGTTGATTCTGACAGGCGTCATTCTTCTAACGTCGTGTTCCACATCGGAACCTGTGTTGGCTACATCAGAAGCGGAAACCCCGTTGCCTGCCACGGAAACCATTATGCCGCTGGCACAACCTCTTGAGGTTGTGGGAACCATGACCGCGACAGCCGTCAAAAAAACAGAGACGCCCACCCCCATTGACCCGCGCGAAGAGGATATGAAAAAAGAAGTTCAGGTTTTGGCCGGGCAGAAATTGGTCAGCAGTTCAAAAGGAACTTATTACCGTGTTCAGGATTTCACCGGGGAATGGGCCAAATTGAGCTATTACCACTGGTGGCCGTTGAACCGCAAACCGACGAACTTTGCCATTCGGGCTGATGTGAGCTGGGAATCGGCAGTGCCGATGGGGAATCCCTCAAAATCAGGCTGTGGGTTCGTGTTCCATGAAAATGGCGCCAGCGATCTTCACGTCTCATTTCTTTCAATGGACGGGTACGTGCGAAATTACCGCACTGAGAAGAACGTGATCACAAACTTGAAAGGCAATTATGCCGGCAAGTTCAACTATCCGGCAGATAAAGCCCGCATCATGCTGGTGGTAGATTACCAGTGGCTCACGTTTTATGTGAACGGGAAACAGGTTGTACGCTTCCAGGATGATCGGCTGAACGGCGGCGGGTTGGCTTTTGCCGTTGCCTCTGGATCTAACAATAGTTTTGGTACACGCTGCACATTCCAGAATGTGGACCTGTGGGAATTTAACTGATCGTCGAAACACCCCAGATCTGCAATAACCGTATATAGAACTGGGTCATCTTGACCAGTGATTTTATTCGTATCCGTTCATTGATTCCGTCCAACTCTAAATCATCTTCCCGGGGGATTAATAAAGGAGTGAAACGGAATACGTGGCGGCAGACAGACGTGTAAAACCGCGCGTCACCCGGCCAGGGTTGCACGACCGGCGCGATGGGTATACCGTCATATATCTCCAGCACAGCTCGCTCAATGGTCTGGTAAGCTGGAGAATCGGATGACGATACCAAAGGCGCTTCCCAGGCTCGCTCTGATTGTGCCTGGAAAACCACGCGGTCGTCTTTTACAGAACGGCGGATATGTTCACTGATTTCTTTTATGGTCGCGCCCGGCATCAGGAAGGCATCCACCTGCGCCCGGGCCTGTTCCAGGCTACCGTTGAACATAACCGGAATGAACTGAGTGGTCGAGCGCATCTGAGCTTCAGGGTGGTTGAGGATCATTCGGCGAACGAGACGAGAAAAAGCCCATGTATTGGCAAATAATATTTGCTGCGGGTAGCCAATCGCGCCAACCAGCCCGCGGTATGACTCACGGATCTCTTTTAATGAAGCCGGCAGTGGATTATCCGCAAGGTTAGATAGCGCATGAGAGAGAATTTCTATGCGGTTTTCATTTCGTCCAATGTTCTGGGTTTTGAATTCAAAGCGGATATGCCCGCGTTCCGTCACACCAATGAGCGCCGCGGGGCCGGTCATTCCGGGGAAGTAGTCGCTGGCAATCCAATCGCCCTCGTCCAAAACCACTTCTAGCTTCACCCCTGCCTTCTTTAGATAGACGGCCGTCCGGCAGGCACCCATTTTTCCACCGGAGAGACAATCATGCCCGAAAGATAGATACACTGTGCGTTCCGGTTTGTAACCGGCACGCAGCATGGTCTCCACAGCTTCCAGTATGGCCACCATTTGTCCTTTGCCCTGCAAAGCACCTCGCCCCCAGACAAACCCGTCTTTGATCTGCCCGGAAAATGGCTGCGACTTCCACTGGTCCACGGTTTTTGGGTCTACGGGGGGTACGTCGTAATGACCGCTCAACAGAACACCCGGAAGTTTCGGGTTTCGTCCCTGCCAGATATACAGCAAAGATAGATCCTGGCTGGAGCGCACTTCAAGCGTCGTGTGAACCCGGGGGAATTGCTTAAGCAAAACACGGTGCAGGTTGAAGTAATCATCCCGCTGGGTGGTTGTCAACTCTTCCGCCGCGATTGTGCGGCAGCGAATAACCTCTGAAAGGTGTTCGGCTACAATGTTGCCATCCACTTCTTCCAGATCAACTACCGGGTAATCAGGAAGCGGGCGTGCAAAACGGACCGCCGCGATCAACATCATCGCTGCCAGGAACAATGTCAGAATAGTGAGAACGATCAGGATTTGAACAGCCATATTTACACCCTGATTGATTGTATCAAAATAGAACAGTCTGTGTTTATCGGCCTAAACAAAGAAGCGTTCAAATGGCATTAAGAAGGAAAACCTGTCGACTAACTGCTTAACAGGGTGTGTTACAATCCGCTTGATATTATTGATGTGAGGACCTTATGACGGAATATATTCTGGTATCTGTCGCCTGGCCGTATGCCAATGCGGAAATCCATGTCGGGAATATTACCGGCGCCTATCTGCCGGCGGATATCTTCGCGCGGTATCAGCGCCTGAGGGGGCGCAAGGTCATTATGGTTTCAGGTTCTGATTCACACGGCACACCCATCACCGTGCGCGCGGATGCCGAAAAGACCACTCCTCTGGACGTTTACCAGCGGTTTCATAACAGTTTCCTTGAATTATTTATGGGGCTCGGTCTGAATTATGACCTGTTCACCAGCACGCATACCTCCAACCATTTTGACGTTTCTCAGAAGATCTTCCTGGCTCTGCAAAAGAACGGTTACCTGTATACAGACCGCGAAATGCAGTGGTATGCTCCCAGTCAGCAGCGCTTTCTTCCTGACCGGTACGTGGAAGGCACTTGTTACATCTGCGGCTTTGAAAACGCACGCAGTGACCAATGTGACAAATGCGGCAACCTACTTGACCCTGCCCAATTAAAAAACCCACGCAGCAAGGTGGATGGTTCCACCCCGGAACTGCGCGAAACCGAACACACTTACATTGACCTCGGTAAACTTCAGCCGGTTGTGGTGGACTTCTTGAAACAGCGTGAAAGCTACTGGCGGCCAAACGTACTGCGCCAGAGCCTGGGTCAGATACTGGCAGATAACCTCCACGGCCGCGCCATTACCCGCGATCTTGACTGGGGTATCCCGGTTCCACTGGAAGGTTGGGAAGGTAAATGCCTGTACGTTTGGTTTGAGGCGGTGATCGGGTACCTATCCGCGTCTATTGAATGGAGCAAATTAACCGGTAACCCGGATGCGTGGACGAATTGGTGGCACGGCGATCAGTCTAAAGCGTATTATTTCATTGGCAAAGACAACATTCCATTCCATGCCGTCATCTGGCCTGCCCAACTGGCTGGCAGCGGCAAGGCGTTTGACGAACTGATGGGGGTTTCAGATCCAAAACCGCTCAACCTTCCCTATGACGTTCCGGCCAATGAATTCATGAATCTGGAAAACCAGAAGATCTCTGGCAGCCGTAACTGGGCTGTTTGGGGACGCGATTTTCTCACCCGTTACGACCCGGACCCTCTGCGCTATTACCTGACTGTAAACATGCCGGAATCGAAAGACACCGACTGGGACTGGGAAGATTTCTTCCATCGCAATAATGACGAACTTGTAGCCACCTGGGGCAATCTGGCAAACCGCGTACTTTCTTTCACCTGTAAACATTGGGAAAATAAAGTTCCTGATCCAGGTGAATTAACTGACATGGATAAAGATCTGCTGGCTCAGGTTGAAAAAGGCTTTGATACTGTGGCAGCCGAACTTGAGGCTGTGCATCTTCGAGCCGCGCTGGCCGAAGCCATGCGGCTGGCGACAGAAGTCAACAAATATCTTGACCAAACGGCTCCGTGGACGACGATCAAGACGGACAAATCCGCCGCCGCCCGTTCTGTTTTCACCGCTCTGAAGGCCATAGACTCGTTGAAAATCTTGCTGGCGCCATTCTTACCGTTCACCAGTGAACGCCTGAACGGCTTCTTCGGCAACTCCAGCCCTATTTTCGGCAAACAGTACATTGACACTATTACAGATGATCTGGGCACTCACACCGCCCTTCGTTACGATCCTGACGGGGCGGCTGGTCGCTGGGAACCCTCAACACTGAAACCCGGACAGGAACTCGTCAACCCGCAGCCGCTGTTCAAGAAGTTGGATGCCAGCATTATTGAAGAAGAACGGAAACGCCTGGGTCGCGTGTAACGGGCTTTCAAACAAATTTGGTTATTTCTCCACCCGGTTGATAATTCCCAACCGGGTGGCTTTTTGTACACACTCCGCCTGAGTGCTGGCAGACAGGCAGCTTTTTATACCCGCGATATGCATGCTAACAGAACGCCGTGAGATATTCAGCCGCCCGGCAATCTGTTTACCGGTCAACCCCTGTGAAAGACCAATCAATACATCCAATTGACGGCGAGTCAGCCGTTTGATATTGTCACCATCGTTGACAATATCGATCGGTATCAATACCACCCAATCATCCCAGCTATGTGCAGTATATTTTACATATGGTTTACCGGAGGTATTGTCAGCTTTGATATAATCCGGCAGCGAGCCCACCATCTTTACATCCCGAGTGACTTGATTTGCCGGTTGAGATATCTGCCGGTAGGTAAATGTCTGGTCAGTTTGAATCAGTATAAGGTGTGTCATGGCCGATGGGATGATATATAGTATTTATGTTCTATTATGACACATTCCATACTGTTGTCAAGCGGTTTGCAACAGTATACAAACATGGTACGTAGATATAGAGCGGAGTAAAATTGATACTATGAAACTTAAAACCGTTTTGACCCGGTCTTTTTTGCTACTAACAGTCTTCTTCCTTTTGGTTACCGCGCTTCCTGTTTATGCCAATGTCAAGGGTGAGCGTTTTCAGCCGGTTACAGATGCTATCGGACTGGTAGCCAGTGCCAATTATCAAACAGATAATCTGGCTATGGATGACAACTATCTGTATCCCACATTCAGCTCGCTCAGTGTGGTAGACCTGAATCCAGAGTCTCTGAAACTCTTTCAGAAGTTCCGAACAGATTATATCTACGACCTGGTAGTCAATGGCCAATACGCGTACGCCGCGCAGCAGGAAAAAGGCCTGCGTGTTTTTGATATCACCGTGGCCACCCCCACCATCTTTTCCAGCCACCCCATTAACGGCGGCGCCTTCGGTATGGCGCTTTCAGGGACCACGTTGATCGTCACCACCGGGTTAAACGGCCTGACCCTGCTTGATACCACCAAGCCATACGACATGCCGGTTATCAGCCAGCTCGCGCTGGAAGGCTTCGCGCGGCAGGTTTCCGCGGACGGCAATCTGGCTCTGGTAGCCGCGGGAAAAGAAGGCGTACATGTGGTGGATATCTCCAGACCCGAGACTCCCTGGTTGGTGAGCACGATTGAGACAACCGCGGCGGCGGAAAACGTCACAGTTACCGGCGGGAAAGCCTACATAGCCCTGGGTTCAGGCGGCATGGAAATCGTCGACCTGTCAGACCCGGCCAAACCGGACGTTCTTTCCAACCTCCCTACCTCTGATTTCCTTCGACGAGTGGTTATTAAAGATAACCTTGCATACCTGTGTGAAAAAGGCGCCGGTATCCGGATTGTCAACGTGTCTGACCCAAAGAACCCCATTCCGTTGGCCATATACAACACTTATGGCGGCGCGTGGGATGTGGCGGTTAAGGACAACAATATTTATGTAGCCGATTATCCGTACGGCTTACTGGTGCTGCGTTATACCCCCCCGGTGGAAGCCGCCATCCCGGCGGACGGTGGTTCACTAAAATCCGCCGCAGATAATGTACAGGTGACCATCTCCGCGGATACCTTTGGTTCCGCGGTCGACTTCCGCCATGAGCCGCTGCCAACCATTAACACTCCCATCGGGCCAGAACCCACACTGGTAAAAGTTGGCTCATTCTTCCGCAACAGCGCCTGGAAAAACGAAACTTCCGTCAAACCGGAAAATCCGTACACGTTGACTGTAAAAACAAATGTCACTGGCCTGACAGACCGTCAGATCAGGGTTCTCAGCCTGTACTACTGGGATACCGATCTGAAACGCTGGCGTAAGGAAGTATCCACCCGGTTGAATGTGGAAACCGCCACCCTGACCGCCGAAACCACCCGCCTTGGGCTGTGGGGCGTGTTCTATGACCGGGATGATTCGTACTCAAATATCCCGTTGACTGCCACTCCGGAAGAATGATGCGTTAGTTTTGCAGGCGGATCTCGCGTGGGTAATAGAATCCGTAGCGCAGAATATCCGGGTCGGTTGTGTCACTAAAATTGCCGCACATTTGAAGGATGCCGTATTCCTGCGGCATCTTTTCTGTTCCAGTCAGGATCCACGCCCGCTTTCCGGTGGTGATGTCATACCCCAGCATCAAGGTAGCCGGCGGTTCCACCTTGCTCAAAATGGCAATGGATTCATCATTGGGCAGGTTATGGATGAACACTTTATACCGGCCGAAATGGAATTCGGGAAGCCAGTCGAGTTGCAACACATCTTCGCGGATCAATCTGACAGAGGTACCCGGCGCGTAATGCGCGTTGACCGGCGTTTCTCCCGGCAGGCAGACCGGCGTTTGGACCACAGGCTTTACGGCGGTTTTCATGGCAATATACGGGGCGATGAGCAAGAAAGCCGTCAACGCGGTGGAGTAGACAGAAATTCCATGTCCCGATGTGCCGTCAACCGGGGTTTCTCTGATGTATTTCCACGGAAAAATATTTGCCAGTTCAGAAAGTCCGATCGCGGGAAGGAGTGCCAGCAGCGGAATGGTGGCGGCGAAGGCGCGCATTTTATGGGCGTCACCGGGCGGGACAAAGGGCACAGAAAGGAATATACCGGCAATGGCGACAAGCAGGAATGAATACAATGGTTCCCGGCGTTTTCGGATAGATTGAACCAGACCGATAGCGCACAGGGCATATAAAGCCCAGTGGATATATCGGTTGCCCTCCGCGTTCTCGCCGCCCACATAGGCATACACACTGAACCAGGTATCTGAAAACAGGAGACTCCACTGATAGAGCGAACCTTGAACAATGCCCATGGGATTCTGGCGGATCAATTCAAATGACTTACGGTATATCAATTCAAAGCGTTCTTTTTCAGGCATGGTTCGCGCTTCTTCGATCTCGGTATACACATAAGACCAGCGTTCGCCTCCGGAAGCCAGACCGTAGAGCGATTCCGCGAAGTTGCCGAACGGCATGCCGCCGGGTGTACCCACCAGCCGTAAAACCAGTGAGTTGACCCCGAACCCGGCGATGACAGCCAACGCAGCCAGACCGGCTGGTTTCCACCCGATCCATCCCTTAATACGAAACAGCCAGCCAACCCAGAGGATTAGCAAGGGGAGAATGAAGAACGCCCCGGCACGGATGTTCAGCGCGACAGTCAACAGGAACAGGCCGGCGAGGATGAGCGGCAATGACCGCCTGAAAGTTCCACGGCAAAAGAATGCCAGTGACAGCGCCCCGAAAGCCAGTCCAAGCGATTCCGTCATGGTGGTGCCAATAAAGCGGCGGGCAAACAGGAAAATGATCCAGAAGGTCAACGCACCGGCGAAGGGCCCCTTCGCGCGGCGGATCTCCAGCATCATATACACACAGGCAGCCGCTTCAATGAGCGCCAGAACAGCCAGCGCGTTCTGCAGATTGCGCCCTGTCAGCCCGAGCAGCGCGCCCAGAAAGCCGATTGACAGAGGCCTCCGGGATGATGTTTCTGATAACAGCGAACCATCTAACAGACGGTTGGCATCGTTGTAATACGTTGCCGCGTCATTGTAGGGGATCAACCCGCTGACCACATACGGTTCGCTCTGCCCACTGGCCCACAGTCCGGTCAATGCGAGGCCGAACACCGCGCCCCCGGCGGCGAATGCCAGCGGTACGCGCCATTTTTCCGGCAACCGCAGAATGAGGTAGAAAACAACCAGAACTCCGATGGAGGTGGTGATAAAGCTGTATCGTACCGTCGCGCCGATAGTCCGGATCTCCACCGGAATTCGGGCATATACCGTAAACAGGAACACCGCGGTCAACGCCGCGAAAGACAGGATGGTAATCACCGGGGAGGAAGTCAGGTATTTTTTCATGAAACCATTATTCTGGTAAAAATGATCAGGGACGGGCTGTGACAGCCCGTCCCTTTATTTTACCTTCTTGCGTCAACACCACGATCAGCGAATGACGGTCATCAAATTGACACACACCTGGAACAGCGGGTTCGGGAAAAGGCTTAAAAGGAGCACTCCGGCCGCCATAACAATCGCCACACTACCTGCCCATTTACCGGGTTGCAACTCGGGTTCGCCCGATTTGAACCAGGCAAACATCACCAGCCGCAGGTAATAATACGCGGAGACCAGTGAGGTCAAGAGACCGATAAGGGCCAGGCTGTTGAAACCGCCGTCAACGGCGGTTTTGAACAGGTAGAACTTGCCCCAGAATCCCATAGTCAGAGGCAGGCCGGTAAATGACAGCATGCTGATCAGCAGCGCGCCGCCAAGCCATGGATTCTTCTTCGCGAGACCGGAGAAATCTTCAAACGTCAGGCCGTCTGAACCAGCCGGTTCGATAGCGATCATCACAGCCCAGACGGTGAATGATGTCAACGCGTAAGCCATGAGGTAGAACACGGCAGAAGAGAGCGATTGCAGGATCACCGCGCCACCGAATGGAACGAATGCCATCAGGATATATCCGGCATTGGCAATGCTCGAATACGCCAGCATGCGTTTGACGTTCGCCTGGGCGATGGCTGTCACGTTGCCATAGATCATGCTGGCCGCCGCCAGAACCCAGAGAATGTCGGTTGTAGCAAGCGATTGCGCCGAAAAAACCTGTGCAAACACCCGCAACAATCCAGCAAACCCGGCCGCCTTGGTAGCCACGGTCATGAACGCTCCGATGGAAGAAGGTGCTCCCTGATACGTGTCAGGCACCCATCCATGAAAGGGGAACACGCCAACCTTGAATCCAAGCCCGACGAGGATCAATCCGCCGCCAACAAGCATAAGGATCGGATTGGCTTTTCCAGCAGCTGTCAGGTCAATGATACCCTTGAAATCTGTATGTCCGGTGGCACCATACACCCAGGCAACACCAAACAATAAAAACGCGGAAGAAAACGCGCCCATAAGGAAATACTTCAGCGCGGCTTCTTCAGATGCCAGGTTGGGGCGGAAGAAACCGGCCAGTACATACAATGGGATGGAAAGCAGTTCCAACGCCAGGAAGACTATGATCAGGTCAGCGGCAGAAGCCATCAACATCATACCGGCAATGGAAAACAACAGCAGGGTATAGTATTCGCCGCGTTCCGCGTTATTGCGCTTGAGGTAGTCAACCGCCAGCGCGACAGCCGCCAGACCGCTGATCATGAACAGGATGGACAATGTAGTTGAAAAGCCATCCAGCATGATCATGCCGTTGAAGGCCGAGCCGGTTTTTCCGATCTGCGTCACTGTCACAGCAAGTGAAAACACAAGTCCGACGGCGGTCAATACAGCCGTCAGATTCTTTTTGGATTCCGGTATCCACAGGTCTGCCAGCAAAACGAGCAGCGCCCAGGCGAGCAGCACCAGTACGGGGAGAGTGACAAGGAAATCATTGGGTGTTGGCATATTAAGCCTCTCCTACGGTAAGACCTGCGCGGCCATCTGCACGGTATACAACAGGTTCTCTACTGTGGGGTTAATCAGCGAGTAAAACAGTGCAGGATATAAACCGATCCAGAAAATAAGAATGAGCAGCGGGGTGAGTATCAAGATTTCTCTCAGGGATAGATCTTGAAGTGTTTGATTTTCTTCGATGCGTACCGGACCGAGGAAGACCTTTTCAAACATGGTCAACAGGTAGACGGCCGCCAGCACAACACCGGTAGCGGCAAATCCGGCAAACAGATAGGAGCGCAGCACACCCGAACCGAATGAACCGAGCAAAATGGTGAATTCGCCGATGAATCCATTGGTTCCGGGCAAGCCGGCAGATGACAGGGTGACGATAAGCGAGAGCGCGGCAAGCACCGGCATGACCTTCCACAGACCGCCGAAAGCGGCCATCTCACGGGTGTGACGCCGTTCATACAGCATACCAACGATCAGGAATAGCGCGCCGGTGCTGATTCCATGGTTGACCATCTGGAGCACACTGCCCGAAAGTGCCTGGGGCGTGAAGGCAAATATGCCGAGCATAATAAATCCCATGTGACTGACAGACGAATACGCTACCAGTTTCTTGACATCTTTCTGGGCGAAAGCCGTGATCGCGCCATACATGATACCCATCACAGCAAACCCGGCAAGCCAGGGTGCCAGCTCAATGGAGGCTTTCGGGAATAAAGGCAGGTTGAAACGCAAGAAACCGTAGGCACCCATTTTCAACAACACCCCGGCCAGAATGACCGAACCCGCGGTAGGTGCTTCAACGTGAGCATCCGGGAGCCAGGTATGCAAGGGGAACATGGGAACTTTGATGGCAAAAGCCAGCGCGAATGCCAGAAACAGCCATACCGCATTCGGGGCGAATACCGCCCACATGTCTTTTAACCGAACCCAATCAAAGGTGTTGCCTGTCAACCCGACAAACAGGATAGCCAGCAACATGATGAGTGATCCGGCCATAGTGAATAACACGAATTTGATCGCCGCGTATAACCGACGGTCACCGCCCCAAAACCCGATCAGGAAGTACATGGGAATAAGGGTGAATTCCCAGAAAATATAGAAAAGCACCAGATCCAATGAAAGGAACACACCCAACATTCCGGTTTCCAATAACAGGAACGCGATCATGAAGCCTTTAACTCTCTCCTGAACAGCCGTCCAGGTGGAGAGAATAGCGATAGCAGAAAGCAGCGTGGTCAGCAGTATCATCAGCAGGCTGATGCCATCTAGCCCTAGCTCAAAATTAATCGTAATATTGCCCATCGTTACCCAGGGGACGCGTAAGAGCATGTGCACGCCGGCATTTTCTCTGTTGAAGTTGAGCATGATCACAACTGACAACATAAAAGTGACCAACGACGTGACCAACGCCGTCCAATGGATGGCCGTTTTGTGTTCCTCTTTGAGCAGCGCGATAACGGCAACTCCGGCCAGCGGCAGGAATGTAAGTAGTAGTAATGGGTGCATTCCAAATATCATAGGTTTCCCTTTAAATGATCAGTTCTGGTCATCGCGTCACCAGCCAGGTGAAGATCAAAACCACACCCGCGAATACTGTCAGGGCATAGGTACGGACAAGTCCATTTTGTAGTTTTCGCAAACCATGAGACACGGCTTTGGTCAGTGAACCCAGCCCTACAGCCGCGCCGTCTATAATACCCTGGTCAACTGTTCCAGCCCATTCATCCGCCAGTTCGGTCAGTTGTTTAACAAACAGAAACTGGTAAGCTTCGTCAATACGCCATTTGGCTTTCGCGCCCCGATAGACAGGACCCAGCATTTTTTCCAGCGGATCACTGCCATCTGAACGAACAGGTTCGCGGCGGTAGAGCAGCCAGGCAAGAGTCAGTCCGGTGAGGGCGATCAACAGAGAGATAAAGGCGATCACAATATTAAAACCTTCTTCTTTTGCCCCGCCCAGTGTGTGTTCCAACCACTGGCCCATGAACAGACTGCCGGGTAAGTTCAAGAGACCGCCAAAAATACTGAGGATAGCCAACAGGACCAGCGGTAGGGTTATCAACGGGATATTCTCGCGGGCATTCTCCGCGTTTTCTGTGCGCGGTTTACCAAAGAAAACCATGATCAACTGCCGACCCATATAAAACGCCGTTAGAAATGCGGCAACCAGTAATACGATAAGGATGGCGGCATGTGAATGACTGGCAGCCGCCAGAATTTCGTCTTTTGAAAAGAAACCGGCCAGCGGGGCGATACCCGCCAGCGCCAGCGCGCCTGCAAGATACACCCAGAAGGTGACCGGCATCTTCTTCCGCAAGCCGCCCATCAGTGTCATATCCTGAGGATCGAAATGCGCGCCGTGAGCTTGTTCAACATGCGAGTGACTATCGATATTCCGCGCACCCTCCATTCCCAGAATGACCGACCCGGCACCCAGGAAGAGCAGCGCTTTGAAGAACGCGTGAGTGGTCAGATGGAACATACCGGCTGTGAAAGCGCCCATGCCGACAGCCGTCACCATGAAGCCCAACTGGCTGATGGTGGAATAGGCCAGCACTTTCTTGATGTCATTTTGTGCCACGGCAATGGTGGCCGCGAAGAGGGCTGTCAGAGCTCCGATCCACATAACAACATTCTGAGCCGCAGGCACAGACGAATACAGCACATGCGAACGGGCGATCAGGTACACACCAGCCGTCACCATGGTGGCAGCATGAATCAACGCGGAGACCGGCGTGGGGCCGGCCATGGCATCAGGCAACCAGACGTAGAGTGGAAGCTGAGCGGATTTACCCGTCACGCCCAGAAGCATGAACAGGGTTACCGTCAGCATAATTGCCGGGGCAGTTTGTGCCACCAATGGCGCGCGGGAGAAAATTACGTCAAAATCCAGGCTGCCGAAATTCCAGAACAGTATAAACAGGGCAATCAGCAGACCGAAATCACCGATACGGTTGACCAGAAAGGCTTTTTTAGCTGCTTTCGCGTTGGCGATGCCATCAGTGCCTTTTTCAAACCAGAAACCGATCAACAGGTAAGAACACAACCCAACCCCTTCCCAGCCGACAAACAACACCAGGTAATTGTTGGCCGATACGAGGATCATCATCGCCATGATGAACAGGTTGAAGAAAATGAAGAAGCGGCTGTAGCGAGCAGGGTCGCCATTTAAGCGCACGTCATAGTGCATGTAGCCGGCGGCGTATACATGGATGAGGGTACCCACGCCGGAAACCACCAGCATCATGGTCACCGAAAGAGTATCCACCCGAAATGTCCAGTCAACTTGAAAAGCGGCGGTGTGGATCCACTCAAACAGTGTTAATACCGTACCTTCCGGATTCCGGGTAAGCCCCAGCATCAACAGCACGGAGATGACAAAACTACCGCCAGATGCCAGGCAGGCTGTGAGGGCGGTCATTTTTTCTCCCCACCGGCGGCCGAAGAGTAGATTTAACAACAAACCGGCCAACGGGAAATAGATTACCCAGGGGACAAGGGCAAATGTAGGATCGGATAACGTTTCACGAAAGAGCATACGGCCTCACCACTCAGCCTTTCAGATTGTTCATCTGGTCAACATCAATACTACGTTTCGCGCGAAAAATGGCGACCATCAACGCGAGACCGATGGCCACTTCTGCCGCGGCAACCGTCATCACAAAAAATACAGAAATCTGTCCATTCAACGCTTCGTATTGTCGTGAAAAAGCCACAAATACCAGGTTGGCCGCGTTGAACATCATTTCAAGCGACATGAAAACCACCAACGCGTTCCGGCGGATCAATACACCCAGAATTCCAATGCAGAACATGATTACGGAAAGCATCAAATAGAAAGAAATGGGCGCCATTTTATTGTTCCTTCCCGGGGCGAAACCGCCGGTACAAAGGGTTGTCAGACTTGGTCAGCACAATCACGCCAATGATGGCTACAAGCAGAATAAATGACGTCACTTCAAAAGGCAGCAGATAATTGCTGAACAGGGTCAGGCCGATCTGCGCAGGGCTGGCAAAGTCACTGGCCGGCATGGTCAGAACCGCCTGTGGTACGCGCGCCTGAAAGAGAACCATCCAGGTGACTTCACCGAGAAAAACAACCGCCAGGATACCTGCCAGAACGCGGGTCTTTTTATTAGAGGCTTCATCTTGAAGCATCTCAGCACCCAGTAACATGATAACGAACAGGAACAAGATCATAATGGCGCCGGCATATACCGTCACTTGAGCCATGGCGATGAACGGCGCTCCCAGTGTGACGTACAACACAGCCACGCTGGCGAAGTTCAATACCAGGAACAACGCGGCATACACGGCATTCCGGCTGATCAACATGCCGATGGCGGAGGCAATTACGATCACGGCCACAAAATCAAAGAATAGAATACCAGTCATCTTTCAGGCCTCATTAATCGGTAGGATCTTTCATCTCAGGAACTGAGCGGGTGAACAGGCCGGGTTCGGTCACCTGCGGGGTGGGCTTTCCATTTGGTGGGACAGGCTCAAGCAGCATCTCTTTGTTGTAAATGGCTTTCGCCCGATCCACAAACGAAAGTTCGTAGTCACTGCCCAGTACAATAGCTTCGGTCGGGCAGGCATCTTCACAGAATCCGCAGTAGATGCAGCGGAGCATATTGATCTCGTATGTACTGGCGTAGCGCTCACCGGGTGAATAGCGTTCGGTGTCTGTGTTCTCTGAAGCTTCCACAAAAATGGCGTCTGACGGGCACGCGGCGGCGCACAACGCGCAGCCAATACATTTTTCCAGACCGTTATCGTAGCGTTTCAATATATGGCGCCCTTTGAAACGCTCGCGCACCGGGCGTTTAACCTCGGGGTACGAGATCGTTACCGGTTTTTCAAACATTGACTTGAATGTCGTCCACAATCCGCGAAACATGGATCAGCCTCCA
Organism: Leptolinea sp. HRD-7; assembly: GCA_024363285.1. GTDB lineage: Bacteria > Chloroflexota > Anaerolineae > Anaerolineales > Anaerolineaceae > Leptolinea. The sequence continues at coordinate 816,188 of AP024710.1, forward strand.
ACCAATAACCGCAGCACTGCCGTGATAAGGATATACAACAGTGAAAGGGGAACAAGGATCTTCCAGCCAAACGCCATCAGCCGGTCATACCGGAACCGGGGCAGGGTTGCCCGTACCCAAATCATAAAGAACAGCCAGAGCACAATCTTGATGAACAGGTAGACAGGCCCCAGCCAGGGAAAAACATCCACAAAGGGGCCCTGGTAGCCGCCCAGGAAAAGTGTGGCGCCGATCATGGAAACGGCGATCATTTTGATATATTCCGCCATGAAGAATAACGCGAATTTCATACCGGAATATTCCACATGATAGCCGGCGGTCAATTCCTGTTCGGCCTCGGGCATATCAAATGGTGAGCGGTTGACTTCCGCCAGGCTCGCGATCAAATAAATGACAAAACCCAGCGGCATAATGATAATGAACCATAGATTCTTCTGAGCCTCTACGATGGCGGAAAGACTCATGGAACCCGCCCACAGGATGGGGCCAACAAAGGCCATACCCAGCGCCAGTTCGTAACTGATCATCTGAGCGGTAGCGCGCAGACCGCCCAGCATGGCATATTTGTTGTTGCTGGACCAGCCTGCCAGCGTGATTCCGTATATGGAAATCGATGTGACGGACATGATGTACAGCACCGCCACATTGATATCCGCCAGGTGTAAAGGAATAACCCGCCCGGCGATGGTCACGCTGGTGCCCCAGGGAACAACGGCGGTGATGATCAGCGCGGGAATCACGGTAATGACCGGAGCCAGAACAAAGATGATCTTATCCGCGCCTTCCGGGATCAATTCTTCTTTGAAGATCAATTTGATGCCATCCGCCACCGGTTGGAGCAAACCCTGCCAGCCCACTCGGTTGGGGCCGATACGCACCTGCATACGAGCTAAAGCTCGCCGTTCGTACCAGGTGACATAAGCAAATCCACCGGTCATTACCAGTAGAATGACCACGGCTTTTATTACCCACTCCCAGATCAACGCTGCATCAATCATTGTGACCTCGTCCGGGTACCACCTGTGCCACCTGAGGCTCATGAATGGGAACGCCCACCGAACGTGGGATTAACGCTGTGCCTTCCGGTACTTTTTCATCCAGCACAATGCGTACAGGATACGCCGCGCCGTCCACTGGCAGCATTACATGCATGTCATGTGCCAGCAGCATTTTTTTCGCGGTGACCGGGTTGATACGCAGGTCAGCTTTCGCAAGTCGGGCGGAAAGCAGTGGAGATGTGGTTACCGTTACGCCGGTATCCAACAGGCGGGTGTAAGGATACACAGCCAGTTCATGGGAATCCGGTTGTAAAGGTTCGATTTTGATTCTGGGTTCGATGGTGAAATCATCCGCAGGCAGCAGGGGTAATTGAACACCCAATCCCTGTTTATTATCATACGTAGTACCACCGTAATAGACGTCAGCACGCCCAATAATCGGCCACTGATCGGTCGTTTCCGATAGCCTGGCGTAGTCAAGTCCGTTGTATTGAGAAATTTCAGATGCCATCTTAAGGAAAACCAGAGAAGCCGCGTCTGATTCGAGAGTCAAACCGAGTTTCATGCCCAACTCAGCGGCAATTTCATAATCTGCTTTAAGACCATCGGGCGCGGGAACAGCCGGGTAGAATCGCTGTACGCGCCGTTCACCGGAAGTATATGTCCCCTCGCGTTCAGTAAAAGCCAATACCGGAAGTACCACATCCGCTTTTTGTGCTGTGGCGGTTTTGAAGAGTTCCTGAACGATCACGAACCCGCTTTTTTCCAGCGCGCGCTCGAACAGCGGGTCGTCAATTGCCGGGTCTGCCCCGGCTATCAATAAGACTTTAGCTCTGGCAATCCGATCCACAATGTCATCCGCCGGTACAGCGCCGTTATCCCACAGTCCCTGGGTATTACCTCGTTCCCATACGGGGATAATGCCGCTGTTCACTTTATGCGCGTGACCGCTGTTTTCCAGCAGCCGGGCACAGGCCAGTGCCAGTTCTCCGGTGGCTTCACGCCCCAGACCGTCACTTCCGTAGAAAACCACCAGGTTTTCCGCCTGCCTCAGGGTATCGGCCAGTTCACCGGACATCATACGATCTATGGTGTTTATTTCATTCCCATTTGCGACAGTCAATACGGTCGCGGCAGAACGGTCAAGCCGGCTGGCACGGGTGTGTACCAAAATAAGATGTGCCCCGCGCTTGACGGCTTCGCGTACTCGCAACCACCAGAGCGGAGCTTCTTCATGCAGATCGCAGGCCGCAACAACTATGACTGACCCTTTTCCCAGGCTGCCAAGATTGCTACCGGGTTGCATACCATAACGATTGACCACATCGCCGCCAGCCATACGACTGTAGCCGATAAATAAACCACCCTGCGATTCGGTCAATTTACGCAGATTATACAGGTCTTCATTCGAGAGCCGTCCGCTGGCGAGAGTCACCAGCCCCGAACCGGCTTCTTTCAATTTACCGGCGGCAAAATTCAACGCTTCATCCCAACCTGCTTCCGTCAGGTTTTCGCCTTTGCGTACCAACGGTGATTTCAGGCGGTCGGGACTATCGGCAAAGTGGTAAGCAAAACGACCTTTGTCACAAATCCAGATCTCATTTACGCTTTCATTCTGGCGGGGCATGATGCGTTTGATGGTCACATTCCCGCCAGATTTTGCCTCGCGGCGTACGTTGATGGTGGTGTTACAGCCAACCGGGCAGTGGTTGCACAGGCTGGCGGCACTGTTCATCTCCCATGGACGGGCGCCAAAGCGGAAATCCGCGGTGGTCAATGCTCCTACCGGGCAGATATCCGTGCTGTTACCGGAAAAGATCGAGTCAAACCCTGGTTCAGAGCAGGTCATGATCTCCAACTTGCGTCCACGGTTGTAGAAACCAATAACAGGGTCACCGGCAATATCCTTTTGAAAGCGTACGCAGCGCCCGCACTGGATGCAGCGTTCGCGGTCAAGATAGATCAGGTCGCCAAGGGGAACATGCTTTTTAGCATGAAATTTTTCATCAAATAAGAAACGGCTGTCTGCGGTACCGTGTGCCATGGTCAGGTTTTGTAACGGGCATTCACCGCCTTTATCACACACCGGGCAATCCAGCGGGTGCGAGGTGAGCAGGAACTCGACCACCTCTTTGTGCGCTTCTTTCACTTTTTCCGACATACCCACTACAACCATGCCTTCGCTGATGGGAGTGGTGCAGGCCGTTTCCAGCTTGCCGGAAAATTGAATTCGGGGAGAGCCGTCGGCATCCAATACAAGAGCGTTGGTGGCACGGTCTACCATTGGACGGCCAATTTCTACCAGACACATACGGCACATACCAACCGGTTCCATTTTGGGATGGTAGCAAAATACCGGGATATCTATCCCGATGAGTTTGGCCGCGTCCACCACCATCGTACCTTCAGGTGCCGTAACGCTCTGACCATCAATTGTGAGGGTAATTTGTTTTGGCATTCGCTCGAAAACCCTTCTTATTTCTTTACCATCTGCTCGAAATCAGCACGGAATTTTTCAATCCCAGAGGTAACAGCCATTGTTGAAAACTCTCCCAGTGCGCACAGACATTTGCCCTGCATTTGCCGGGCAACAGAATCCAGCAGAGTAATATCATCCATATTTGCCTTACCATTCACGATGCGTCTGGTAATATGGTTCATCCAGTATGTGCCTTCACGGCAAGGAGTACATTTTCCGCAAGATTCATGACGGAAAAAGTTGACTGTTTTATCAACCAGTTTCGCCATGTTGACTGAATCATCCAGAACGATCACAGAAGCAGACCCTAACGGCGCGTTCAGGTTTGCCACGGTGGATTCATAATCCATAGGAGTATCCAATGCCATGTCATTCGCCGGAACGATGACAGAAGAAGCGCCGGCAGACATGAAGGCCTTTATCGTACGCCCTTCAGGAACACCGCCGCCATAGTTAAATATCAATTCACGGAAGGTTGTGCCAAGGGGTAATTCATAATTTCCGGGTTTATTCACGCAGCCAGACAGGCTGAAAATCTTTATGCCGGGTGATTTTTCAGTGCCAAAAGTCTTATACCAGGCCGCGCCTTTTTCGATGATCGGCGGCAGGTTGGCAAGGGTTTCTACGTTATTGATAACCGTCGGTTTCCCAAACAAGCCAGAAACGGCAGGGAACGGTGGACGAAGCCGCGGTTGACCAAGGTTACCTTCAATAGATTCGAGCAGCGCCGTCTCTTCACCGCAGATATACGCCCCGGCGCCCAGATGCACGTGCAGACGCAAAGAATAACTGGAGCCAAATACATTATTTCCGAGAATATTTTCTTCCAATAATTCTTTAATACAGGTTTCGATCTGCCGGGAAATTTCCCAGAATTCACCGCGCAGGTAGATATAGGCATCATTGGCCTGAACGGCATATGCCGCCAGCATCAACCCTTCAAGAAACTGGTAAGGATTGGATTCCAGGATCTCGCGGTCTTTGAAAGTACCGGGTTCCGATTCATCCGCGTTAGCCACAACATAATGCGGCCATAAATTGTTCGGCAGGAAACCCCATTTCATACCGGTAGGGAAGCCGGCACCGCCTCGCCCGCGTAATCCTGATAATTTCACCTCATTCAACACGGCCCCTGGATCCATAGTCTTCACGGCTTTTTCAAAGGCGGTAAAACCGCCATTCTTGCGGTAAACAGGAAGCTTATTGATATCCGCTATATCTCGGTGACGGTAGAGGATGTACCCGGTCATTCGCTTTTCCCTTCCCGTTCAGAGGCTCTCTTTTTCAGCTCAGCGATCAGCTCCAGCGCGGCATCAACCGTCTGGTTTTCGTGATACGAAAGGTTGCCGTCACCCTGCAACTGGAACATCGGCGCGCGATGACAACCGGCCAGGCATTTGACCTCTTCAATGGTTATCAGGCCATCTTCGGTGGTCTCGCCTACTTTTATGCCAAGATTTCCGCACAGGTCTTCAAGGAATTTTTCCGCTCCGCGCAACGCGCAGGGGAGATCTGTGCAGACTTGAAGGCGGTAGCGGCCTTCTGGCTGGTCATGGTATAGAGTATAAAAACCGACAATAGAGGATACATCGGTAGATGTGATGTCAAGGATTTCAGCAATTTCTTCGATCGTCTTTTTTTGAATATAGCCGTCAACCCGTTGGGCCAGATAGAGCAGCGGCATCACCGCTGACTTTTTATTTTCCGGCGGATAGGCAGACAGGATTGTTTGAATTTCTTCCGTGTGCTGAAGCATGAACTCGTTCACCGGTCTGAATCTCCCAGAATTACATCGAGACTTCCAATAATTCCCACAATATCGGCCACAAAATGATCGCGGGTTATCAGCGGCATAATTTGCAAATTGACAAATGATGGCGTGCGGTAATGAATGCGCCAGGGTTTTGGACCGCCATCTCCTTCGAGGAATACACCGATCTCGCCGCGCGGACTTTCAGCCGTGGCATAAACACTGCCAACCGGAGCAGAAAAACCTTCCGTCCATAGTTTAAAATGGTGGATCAGGGCTTCCATATTGGTGCCGATCTCCGAGCGCGGCGGCGGCACAAATTTTCGGTTGTTACTGCGGAAAGGCCCGCCGGGTAATTTATTAATCGCCTGTTCGATGATGCGTACAGACTCGCGCATTTCCTGCACACGAACAAGGTAGCGCGCGTACACGTCTCCTGCTGTTTGAGTTGGAATGTTGAAATCATATTGTTCATACCCGCTGTATGGACGGATCTTGCGCAGGTCAAATTCTTTGCCGGTAGCCCGCAGGATAGGTCCGGTAATGCCATAGCGGATGCAGTCTTCCTGACTGATAGGGCCGATGCCCACTGTACGCTCTAAAAACAGGGCGTTCTTTGTAAGCATGGATTCATATTCATCCAACCGTTTGGGCAGCATGTTAACGAAATTTCGCACCGCTTCTTCAAATCCGGCAGGAACATCCCGCCACAGACCGCCAGGGCGAATGTAGGTGGTCATCATGCGCTGACCGGAACACATTTCCATAATATCCAATATATATTCGCGTTCGCGGAAGGCATACATATAAACAGACATAGCCGCCAGATCCAGCGCGGATGTTCCGATCCAGATGAGGTGTGAGGCGATACGCGTCAACTCCGCGAGGATGACACGAACTGCCTGAGCACGTTCAGGCACATCCAGGTCAACCAGCTTTTCTACAGCCAGACAGTACACGAAGTTATTACCGACGTTGTTCAGATAATCCAATCTGTCGGTCATCACTTCGGCTTTCTGGTAGGTCTTCGATTCCATATTTTTTTCGACGCCGGTGTGCAGGAACCCGATATCTGGAATGCAGTTCAGCACGATTTCGCCATCCAGTTCCAAAAGCAGACGCAACACACCATGCGTACTGGGGTGCTGTGGACCCATGTTCAGCAACATAGTCTCGCCAGAAAGCGCCCGGCTTGAGATCAGGTGACGCAATTCATCAATATTTGTTTCGCGGTAATTGGAAGTATTTTCTGTCATTTTTCCGTATACTTGTTCAAGCCTATTCACATGTTCCAGCGTGTTTCCATTATTTCAGGAGGCATGAAGAAAAATTAGACTTGTTATCAGCACGTGTATGGAAATTGCAGTAGTCATGCATCATCTGTCTAATTTTTCCTGGTAGTCTATTTACCCGGTTTGGGTTTGTGTACCATAATCTCTTTTTCGTCAAAAGTGAACTGAACTTCTTCATACCCCAGCGGGTAATCTTTCCGCAACGGGTGACCTGCCCAGTCAGCCGCCATCAGAATTCGGCGGAGGTCGGAATGCCCATCAAATCGGATACCGAACATATCCCAAATCTCTCGTTCATGCCAGTTGGCATTCGGGTAGATTTTCTCAATAGTGGGTAAGGATGGAGCATTCCCGTCCAAGGGAACTCGAATACGCAATTGCAAATTTTTTTCCATGGAATACAACTGATACACCACATGGAAACGCGGCGTGATTTGCGGCCAATAATCGACAGCCGTTTCAGCTTCGAGCATGTCAAATTTAAACTCATCACGAAGGCGGGTAAACGCGTCAATCAGTTTATCTGCAGACAGGGTGACCGTCACCTCGCCGCGAAACTCAGAAGTTTTTCCCGACAGATCTTTTTCCAGACACTCAACCACTTTTTGCAGATTAGAATCCATGTTTTGTGTCATCCTGAATGTCACCGGGCGTAAAAAATGTTATGCCCAGGTACTTAATTTTTCGCCGTGAATTTTTTCATGCAGGGTCATTACACCGTGGATCAAAGCTTCGGGGCGCGGCGGGCAGCCAGCCACATACACATCCACGGGGACGATCTCATCCACACCCTGCAGGATGGCGTAATTATTGAAAACACCACCGCAGGAAGCGCAATCGCCCATGGCAATCACCCATTTAGGATCGGGCATCTGGTCATATAGCTGGCGGACAACGGGAGCCATTTTGCGGCTCACGCGTCCGGCAACGATCATCAGGTCTGATTGACGCGGGCTGGCACGCATTAGTTCCATGCCAAACCGCGACATGTCATAATGTGCGGCTTCGGCCGCCATCATCTCAATGGCACAGCATGCCAGTCCAAAAAGCATCGGCCACATCGATCCGGTTCGGGCCCAGTTGACCACATTTTCCAACGTGGTGGTGACGATGCCCATATTTCCGGCTTTCTGCTCTATTCCCATTCAAGCGCTCCTTTCTTCCAGACATACACAAAACCGATAAGCAGGATACCAATAAAAACCAGCATCTCGAAGAGAGCGAACCACCCCAGCTGACGGAAGACTACCGCCCAGGGCAGGAAGAATACAGTTTCAATATCAAACAGGATAAACAGGACAGCCACCAGATAGTAGCGAACGGAAAGCCGCCGGGTACCGGGACCATACGGAACCATGCCGGATTCATAGGGCGCTGATTTTCTTCTGGTTGGGCGCCTGGGGCCGAAAATCGCCCCAAGAATAATGACCAGAAAACCAAGCACGGTGGCGAGAACAAGCATGATAGCAATTGGGAGGTAATCAATAAGCATGTCTAATCTCTACCAGTCCAGTCTTATTTAGGAGTATATCATAACGAAAAATCATGTGCGTTATTTCACAAAGTTTGTAGAAGGTGTGGGAACTGGATTCTATTTTATCAACATCCAACTTCTTTCTATATAAATGAGTTTAATACTTGGTTGGAGGTTCATTAAATATTTTCCATTTCCCTTCCTTCGTAAGTTAATCATAGTACCTGCCTGTAATCAAAAACACCTTGCATAAAAAAAGCGAGAATTATTGCAAGGTCAACAACCCAGAGAACCACCGAAGAAAGACCATCCGACTCCAGGGATTTGATTATTCGCATCCAGGTGGCTATTTTATAACGACGAATCTTCAGAACCGGTCAAGAATATTAAGCTCTATAGTCGATGATCAAGTTTTACTTTCGGACCTCGGACTCATAGTAGTCGATGTATATACCCCATCTGCCGGATCACTACCCACAGATTGAAATCGATGAATTTGTTGTGATGCCTGATCATTTTCATGGGATTATTATTCTTCACGAGAATGAAAAACCATATTCCATATCAGAAATCGTGAGGGGATTTAAGACATTCTCGGCAAAGAAGATAAATATATTGCTTGGTAAAACAGATCATACGTTCTGGCAGAGAAATTACTATGAACACGTCATTCGAGACGATTTTGATTTGAATCGCGTTCGTGATTACATTTAGGAAAATCCACTCAAATGGGCGGATGGCTCGGGTGATATTTCTCCATCAATGTACTTTTCATAACGAGATATGGAAATGTATCTGACCCGGCAGACCTGGACGGGTTTGAAACCCGCCCTTGCGCATGAAGCGTGGAACTGTGTTTCGATGAAGCTTTGTGGTCACACAGGATTATGGCAGTATTTCCGGCGCACACTGGGCGGATGCCATCCGCCCCTACGCCTTGCGAGGGATACTTGATTAAATAAAAAAAGAGCGGGGTATAAGCCCGCTCAAAATCATTATGATAAATATTCTCGCAAATTCCGGCTGCGGGTTGGGTGACGCAGTTTGCGTAGTGCTTTGGCTTCGATCTGACGGATGCGCTCGCGGGTCACATTAAAATACCGGCTTACTTCTTCCAGTGTGTGGTCTTTGCCATCGATCAAACCAAAGCGCAACTCCAGAACCTGGCGTTCACGCTCAGACAGGGCCGCCAGGGCGCTCTGTACCTGTTCACGCAGCATTTCACGCGCGGCGGCATCCATAGGCTCAAGAGCGTCGTCATCTTCGATGAAGTCACCCAGTTGACTGCTTTCCTCATCACCAACAGGCCGTTCCAGGGAGACTGGTTCTTCGGCGGATTGCAGAATGCGCTGGACTTTTGCGGTAGCGGCCACCCAGCGGCGCATAATATCCGGGTCCAGGGCGCCATCTCCACCAAGGAATTTGCGGATGGCATCCACATCTTTCTTTTCCAACTGGTCTGATTCCAGCACGAGTTCTTCATTGGTTGGTTCGCGCCCGAGCTTCTGTACCAGTGACCGCTGCACACGCAGAAGGCGGGTGATGGCTTCAAACAGGTGGACAGGGATACGGATGGTTCGAGCCTGTTCCGCGATATACCGACTGATAGACTGTCGGATCCACCATGTAGCGTAAGTGCTGAATTTGAAGCCGCGGGTGGAGTCAAATTTGTTGACGGCTCGCAACAAACCAAGGTTGCCTTCCTGGATCAGGTCAAGGAAGGAGATGCCGCGTCCAAGGTAACGTTTTGCAATGCTAACCACAAGGCGAAGATTAGCCCGAATCAACTGCTGATTGGCTTCATCCGATCGGAATTTTACGTCTTCCACCTCGTCTTTCAGGTCGTCATTCGGTGGAAAATTTTCTGTAAAGAATTCAATGGGCGGCATCTGGCCGGTTTTCCGGATCTCATCCAACAATTTTGCTGCCAGAGAGGCCGGCATCAGGTGCAATGTGAGGAACAGGTTGAACGCGTTGCGGGCCAGGGCGTCCCACAGGGAATCTTTTCCCCACTGGCCATTATCAAGGTAATGCCGCAGGTATGAGGGCTCTGGAATTTGCCAGGTGCGCCGTAACTGCTGGGCTTCCGCCAGTACCAGGCTGAGATCAGGGGGATCGCCCTGATTAAAGCCCCTCGCGTCTTCTACCAGACGATTCCAACTTAATATCGCTCGTTCAGACAGGTTAACAAACAGGGCTTCATAATTAATCGCTCCTGATCCCCCCGCAACATGCTGCTGCAGGGTGCTAACCAGACGTTCTGCCTCTATCATAGCCGCCAGGCGGAATTCACTATCGGCATCGAGTAGATGTATTTGCCCGATTTCTTTTAAGTACAAACGAACAGGATCTTCTGAAAGCTCTACGGCAACCGCCGGATCTTCCAATATCTTTAATGGGTCTTCAAGCGCGAATTCAGACCATTCGTCACCGGTTTGCGCAAGGGTAGAATCATCCGGTTCTTCCTGATTGATCAGGTCTTCGTCGCCAGGCGGGAGAATTGGTTTGGGTACTCCATTGCTCGTTCCGTTGCGGCGTGTTCGACGTCCGTTGACGGGCGTTTCTTCAGCCTTTTTTTTTGCACGCTTTGTTGTTGAGCCTTCCGGCATTACTTCGGGCGTTTCGGTTTGTGGTTTTGGACGAGGAGACATGGGTTAACTATACCATAAGGGGGGTTATTGGAAATTTATCTCCGGCTGTAGGGCTTTTTCAAGGCGAAGCCGTTCACCGGTCAATTCCGTCATCTTCTTATTATATTCAAGCAGCGATTCGCGTTCGTCAATCTGATTTTTCTCCCACCCGGCCAGCTCGGTGACGAGAAAACGGATTGAATCTATCGCCTCTCGAATATGTACCAGACGCAAACGTGTTATTGTATCAAACAGATCATCATAGATCCGTTCATCGGGGGTTCCTTCAAGATTGACACCCGCGTTAATCTGTCGCAAAAATTCGGTTAATGTCTCAGGCTGGTGATCAATCAGAAAATCATTTACACTGGCTTCCTGTTGGTTAATCGCTTCCATCAATAACAGAAAAGCCTCCTGCGCTTCCGCGGATTGAAAATCATCCACGCTTAATGGTTCAAATTTGCTGTTCTTCAATTCGCTTTCCAACGCAAGAAAGAGATCAGGCTTAAACATCAGCAAGCGGAGGCAATGGTTTTCAAGCGGGCGCAATGGATTCTTGATCTCGCTCACACCGGGTATTTCGCGCCTCGACGGTTTCTGACGGCGCCGTGCGGTGGGTTTTTGCCTGACAGAATCTCCCCCCTGCAATTGCATTAAGGATTCTTCGTTGACACGCAACAGAACTGCCAACCGTGAGCGGTAGGTATCACGCTCAATGGGGCTGGCCAGATCTTCAATCAATGGAATGATCTTACGGGCTAACGCATCTTTTTCTTTGGGGTCAGAAAGGTCGCTGGCAGCGGCCATGGTATCCATTACATGCTGCACGATGGGTTTAGCATTCTTCAGGATTGATTCCCACTCTCCCGGGCTGCGTAATACCACTTCATCAGGGTCCATGCCCTCGGGGATGGCTGTCACACGCAGGTCAGCGCGCAGGCGGGATTCTTCATGCAGAAGTCCACGCGCGTCAAAGACCATCTCGTCACCATGATCCAGCGACTGTCGGGCGATTTCCAGGCCGCGCATTGTGGCTTTGGCACCGGCGGCGTCGGCATCGAGCGCGAGGATGATTTTGCGCGTCAAACGCTGCAACTGACGCAACTGATCTTCCGTCAACGCGGTCCCCATGGGGGAGACGGTGTTGGTAAACCCGGCCTGATGAAGGATGATAACATCCAGGTAGCCTTCTACGATTACCGCCTGGTCTTTCTCACGAATAGCCCGGCGGGCGTGGTCCATGCCGAATAAAAGCCGCCCTTTATCAAACAGGGATGTCTGGGGGGAATTCAAGAATTTAGGGACGTCGTTGGGGTCGAGGATGCGCGCGCCGAATCCGGCCATGCGCCCCTGAGTGTCACGGATGGGGATCATGATGCGGTTGCGGAAGCGGTCGTAGACGCGTTCTTTTTCCGGATTTTCTGAAACAAGACCCGCTTCTTTGAGCTCATCGATGGTGTAGCCGCGGCCTGTGAAATGCGCCATCAGAGTGTCCCACCCGGCAGGAGCATAACCCAACCCGAAGGACGCGATGGTTTCAGCCGTCAGTCCACGTTTGATCAGGTAGTCCAGCGCGGGTTTACCAGCCGGGTTGCGCGTCAGGTGGTGCTGGTAGAGCAACACCGATTCTTCCAGCAACTGGCGGATGCGGTCAAGATGCGCGTCTTCTTCCTTGCGTTGCGGGGTTAGCGGTTCCAATTCCACACCGGCTTTAACCGCCAATGTTTTTAACGCCTGTGAAAAGTCACATCCATCACGCTTCATGACGAACTTAAAGATGTCGCCACCTTCGTTACAGGCGCCAAAACAACGCCACGTACCAGAATCGGGGAATACAACAAACGCCGGAGTTCGTTTGTTTTCATGGAATGGGCAAAAACCGGTGTAATTCTTACCCGATTTGCGCAGTTTTACAGTCGGAATCTCGTTGGCGAGTTCCTCAATATGGATACGACTTTTGATCTCATCTACGGCTGTCATGTGATGGTTATAACAATCTTTTGCAAAAGAAGTTGCTACATTATGCCCCAAACCGGGAAATTTTTCAAAAATCCATAAAGTATATGTTTTGTTAAATTTCTTATTGGAAATCTTGTGACAAAAAAAGTTATCCCGGCCTTCCCCCGCTAATGTAGGGTGGCGTTGACCGCTCCAATATTTACACAACCAGCCGGATGTTTTTTTCCATCACGCAGGCGCGGTCAACCCACCACCGCCTGTGGCGAAACGGGCGTGTCCAAATGAATCAATCCCGATAAACTACACCCCCATCCCGGCCTTCCCCCATCCAAAAGCGATGGAGGAAGGTGACTTTTGCCATTCTGAATGGTTGCTGGCATGGCTCCAATATTTACACAACCAGCCGGATGTTTTTTCCATCACGCAAGCGCGGTCAACCCACCACCGCCTGTGGCGAAACGGGCGTGTCCAAATGAATCAATCCCGAAACATCACCCCCTTCCCGGCCTTCCCCCATCCAAAAGCGATGGAGGAAGGTGACTTTTTCAAACAAAGTGCATTTCCGATAGACGTTGTTGGAGAAACCGCACTTTATCGGCGGAATGAAGGCGGAGATGGAAAATATGATCTGGAATTGAGCGGTTTCTCCAACCTACCAGAATAAAAAAAGGGCAGCCGGTTGGCTGCCCTTTAGAAAATCACTATTAGGTTTAGAACCCTTCGAGGCACGAGAGGTCGACTATGCGCTCTGGCAGGCGGGCGATGCGCTGAAGCATTCCCAGGCGGTTGGCCTTTTCCTGCGGATCTTCGGCCATCACCAAGACCGCGTCAAAGAAGGCGTTGACGGTTTTGATCGCCGGAGTGAAGGCATTAAGAAATTCATCCACAGAGGAGCTATTTTGCAGAACCTTTTCCATGCGGACGATCTCATCAAATAAGGCTTTTTCGGAAGGCTCCTTCAGGCTTTCCGGTCTGACGGTGAAGGTTTCTTTCAGGCTGCGGGTGATGCGCACGCAGCGTGAGAATGCCGGGAGGGTAGTGTTCCAGTCTGCTCGTTTAACCCAGGTAGTAAGCTGTTTGCAGGCACGGGCGGCTCCAGCCGGATTGACACCCTGTCTGGCCATAACGGCATCCACGATGTCGTACCGAAAGCCCATATCCATCAGGTACCCCTTAAGACGGCCGGCAATGAATTCCTGGCAGGCAGTCAGGGCGTCAGGGCTCATGGGAATGGGAAGGTTATTGGCGGCCAGTTTCAGCCCTTCGAGCGTGTCAAAATCAAGATCCCAGGCGATCAAGGATTGGACGAGTCCAAGCGCGGCGCGGCGCTGAGCATACGGGTCTTTGGTGCCGGTGGGGGCAAGGCCAGCCGCAAACAGACCAGAGAGCATATCCAGCCGATCTGCCAGGCTGACAGCCAGTCCGGTTTTTTCTGAGGGCGAAGCGTCACCGGTGCTCTTGGGCAGGTAATGTTCTACTATGGCTTTGGCTACGGCTTCATCTTCACCGGAGAGACGGGCGTAGTAACCACCCATTACCCCCTGAAGGGATGTCATTTCAACCACCATGTGGGTGGCAAGGTCAGCCTTGCACAGGTGAGCAGCGCGCAGGGCTATTTTTTCTTCCGCCGCGGAAAGAGATAGTTTGTCTTTGAGCCCACCCACCAGCTTTTCAATACGGTTGGTGCGGTCGAGCATTGAACCAAGTTTAAATTGGAAGATCAGGGTGGAAAGCTGAGGAACAAAATCTTCCAGTTTATATCGAATATCTTCATTGATAAAGAAAGCAGCGTCAGCAAAACGCGCGCGAATGACCTGTTCGTTGCCATCGGTTACCACGTCAATGGACTGATCGTCACCATTGCGCACGGCAATGAAATACGGAAGCAATTCGCCATCGGGTTTGATCACCGGGAAATATCGCTGATGTTTCTTCATAACCGAGATCAAAACCGCGGCAGGGAGTTTCAGCGATTCAGGATCGAATTTTCCCAACAGCGCGGTGGGGCGCTCCACCAGATTATTGACCTCGTCCAGCAGAGATTCATCGACTTCGGATTTTCCGCCCACAGACACAGCCAGCTTAGATACCTGTTGCGCGATGGTAGAGCGGCGAGATGCCGGGTCAATAACAATACCCTGTGATTTGAGCAGAGCAAGATAATCGCCGGCGGATTTGACTTCGGCTTCTTCGGCGGCGCTGAAGCGCAAACCGCGGGTTTTATTGGAGGCGGTCATTCCGGCATATCGGAAGGGGATCACCTGTGAGCCGAACATAGCCAGAAGCCAGCGCAGCGGGCGTGAAAAGCCAGCCTGGCTTTCGTTCCAGCGCATGACCTTATCAAACTTGATTCCGGCGACCAGGTCTGCCAACGCGTTCATGAGAACTTCGCCGGCTGACTTGCCGGTTTCATGCACTTCGGCCACCGCGTACCGGCCGCCGTCAATTTCCATAATTTTCAGGTCTTCCGGTTTGAGGCCTTTGCCGCGGGCAAAGCCGGAGGCAGCCGGAGTGGGCTTTCCATCGGCGTCAAAGGAACGGTCAGCCGGAGGACCTTTGATAATGCTGGTTTTATCCGGCTGGCGCGGTGACAGTTTTTCTACCAGCACGGTCAGGCGGCGGGGCGTGCCGGTGACGGAGATGTTACCGTGTTCCAGACGAAGGTCTGCCAGCAAGGAGGGCATTCTTTCGGAAAGCTGCGCCAACGCGGATTGCAGATCGGCAGCCGGAAGTTCTTCGGTACCAATTTCAAGTAGGAAGGTTTCCGGTTTATTCGGCGCGGTTTTGAGGTCAAGTTCAACCGGGGTGGCAGGGTGCTGCGCGTTGACGGTAGCGCTGTCAACTTTACCCCAGGGGAATCCGAGTTCTTCACGCTGTGCCACATAGGCTTCCGCCACCCGGCGGGCCAGGTCGCGCATTCGGGAGAACAATGCCTGGCGTTCCGTCACGCCAACGGCGCCGCGGGTATCCAGAATGTTGAAGGTATGCGAGCACTTCAGCACATAGTCATGCGCGGGAAGGACAAGACCTTCTTTCAAAGAGGCTTCCGCTTCGGCTTCAAACAGGTTGTACATCTGGCGCAGGCGTTCCACATCGGCAATTTCAAAGTAGTACTTGCTGTGCTCACGCTCTGCCTGCAGGTTGACTTCACCATACGTGCGATCAGCACTCCACTGGATCTCTCGGAAGCTGCGCACTTTCTGTAGAGCGATGGCGATGCGTTCGAGACCGTAGGTGATCTCTACAGCATTCGGGTCAAGCACAATTCCGCCCGCCTGCTGGAAATAGGTGAACTGGGTGATCTCTTGCCCATCAAGCCAGACTTCCCAGCCCAGGCCCCAGGCTCCAAGCGCGGGGGATTCCCAGTTGTCTTCCACAAAGCGGATATCATGCTCTGCCGGGTCAATACCCAGCGCGCGCAGGGAATCCAGGTACAACTCCTGCGGATTTCCGGGATCGGGTTTGAGGATAACCTGAAACTGGTAGTGCTGCTGCAAGCGGTTGGGGTTTTCACCGTAACGGCCGTCATCCGGCCGGACAGACGGTTCCACATAAGCAACATTCCAGGGCTCAGGGCCAAGCACACGCAGGTATGTAGCCGGGTTCATGGTACCGGCGCCTACCTGGGTGTAATACGGCTGCCAGACCAGGCAGCCTTTCTCAGCCCAGAATTTTTCCAGGGTGAGCATGATCGATTGGAAATCGAGAGGTTTTGACATACGGACTCCAGACACGAACGTTATTGGCAGAGAATTATACCGCTCGAATCACCTGTCAAAAAACCGATTATTTCAAGAAATAATCGAGTATTTTAAGATTAGCGTAGTTGTAGAAAAAGGACATGTTTGTCATAATTATTTTTCTAACTCCAATTCGCTCCTGAAAGGGGAAAAAGTAATGAATAAGAAGTTGTTGACCGTCCTTGCTGTGCTGTGTGTGTTTGTACTGTTGATTCCGGCGTGCGCTCCCACGGCGGAAGCCACAAAAGCGGCCACAGCGGAACCAGCCAAAGCGGAAGCCACGGCGGAACCAACGAAAGCGGAACCCACTGCCGAACCGGCCAAACCGACCGATGTTCCAGCCGCCACGGAACCTGCGAAAGCCGAATCCGCCTTCCCACTCCCTGCTGACGCCAAGATCATCACCTCCACGCCGGAAATGGTGATCGCATCCACTTCCATGAAAATGGATGAGGTTATTGAGTTCTACCGGAAAGACGCCAAAGCCAAAGGTCTGGAAGAATACGAACTTCTGACCACCATCACCGATAATGTGTTCAGCATGGCTTTCCGCCGCCCGAACGAAGAAAAAGAACTGGTCATCCAGGGCACAGTGATCGCCGCTGACAATCTGACCCTCAACCTCCGATACGAAGAGACGGATGTAAAATAAACAGAGACCGGGCGGTTTAACCAGCCGCCCGGTTTTTTCTTACCTCATCGAGGAACCGGGGGGTATTCAACCGGCGTTCCAGTAGAAACGCGTTGTAATATTGCAGAATGGCTTCCACTTCGCGTTCGACCTGCGCGGATGGAACAGCCTGTATCAGCCGGGTGTATGCGGTTCGCTGAAAATTACGCAGATATTTCAACGCATCCATGGTGATCGGTCGGGCGTCTGCCACCAGTTCGCCACACTTCGGGCAGACGGCCCCGCCCTGCGCCGCGGAAAAGTACTGGTCTTGAGGTTTTATCTCTTCATGGCAATGCACACAA
The DNA here is from genome assembly GCA_024363285.1 of Leptolinea sp. HRD-7. Lineage (GTDB taxonomy): Bacteria > Chloroflexota > Anaerolineae > Anaerolineales > Anaerolineaceae > Leptolinea. The sequence continues at coordinate 833,485 of AP024710.1, forward strand.
TTGAATAATTGCGGCCTGAAACCCACATAATCCAGCATGTGCAATTCAAAATAATGCACCGCCGTGAATACCGGGTCACCACGAGAAAGCCTCTCCAGGGTTTCCACCAGCAGGTTATAAAGGTTGCGGTTCTCCCCCTCTTCATACGAGAAACGGTCTACCAGTTCTAAAACGTACGCGGCTTCACCTGTAAGTACAAGGTCATCACGCAGCGGCAGAAAAAGGTCTATTGCCACTGCCTGAGTGACAAGCCACAAATCATGGGTGCGCGCCAGCATCAGGCTCACCCGTGTGAAGGGTTCCAGGTGACCGGCTTTTTTGGAATGGATACGCCGAGTGCCTTTAGCCACCGCGCGAATAATACCGGCATCGCGGCTGAACAACGTGAGTAACCGGTCAGCCTCTCCCATATCATTGTGACGGAGGACAACGGCTTCGGTTTTTAATGAACGTTCTAAAGCGGCCACGAATACTTACGGAAGTTGATACTGCCCGGGGTGAAACGCTTCAGGTAACAGGGCAGACAGAGTGGTTTCACGCAGGATCGTGCCGTCCGGTGTTCCCAAAATCACAGCCATATCTTCGCAGAACTCTGCCAGTACCTGACGGCAGGAGCCGCACGGGGTACCGCCATTGCTGGTTACTACCGCGACCGCGGTAAATGAGCGTTCACCTTCAGACACGGCTTTGAAAACGGCCGTCCGTTCGGCGCAGTTGCCATCGGTAAAGTCAATATTCTCAACATTCACACCGGTATAGATTTTCCCTGTAGTGGTAAGCAGAGCAGCTCCCACCTGATATTTGGAATAGGGCGCGTACGCGAATTGACGCACTTCAGCCGCTCGTTTTACCAACTCCAGTTTTGCCGCCTGTTCCAGTGCCATTAATTAACCTCCGTGTCCTTTTTTTCTTCCTGCCGGTGAATGTGCAGCTTGCGGATTCGTCTTCCACTTACCTGTTCCACTTTAATATGCCAGTCTTCCAATTCCAGTTCTTCACCACCGACCGGGATCCGCCCCAGTAACGCGGTCACCTGTCCGCCAATGGTCTCCCCCAGATCGGGGGTCAAAGAGGTTTCAAATACGGAATTAAATTCATTTATTCCCATCCACCCCTGAACAAGATAATAATCCTCGCTCAATTCCTGGTATGGTTGTTCTTCTGCCGGATCGTATTCATCTCGGATCTCACCAATTATTTCTTCCAGAATATCCTCCAGGGTGACCAACCCGGCAAGTCCTCCGTATTCATCCACAACCATAGCAATATGTACGCCACGCTCCTGCATTTCGCGCAGTAATTCATCGACCTTTTTTGTTTCAGGAACAAAAAACGCGTCACGCAGCAAACCCTTCAACGAGCGGATGGAGGTTGTGTGATCGTCATGCGGAAGTAGATCTTTGGCATATAAAATACCAATAACGTTATCCAGATCATTTTCGTATACCGGGATTCTTGAATGGCCCGTACGAATGAATTCGTTTATGGCTTCGCCTACGGTAGTATCAACATCCAGCGATTTGACATCCAACCGGGGGACCATCACCTCACGGCAGAGAATATCACCGAATTCAAAGATCGATTGGATCATGCGGCGTTCTTCCGGCTCGAGTCCTCCGGTCTCGTTGGCGGCCGCCGCCCAATTTTGCAGCTCTTCCGCGGTTACGGGAGTCTGCCCCGGTTCCTCTTCGGCATCTTCGGTTTTTGAGATATGGTTATAGGCTCCCAGAGGGCGGAAGAGGAAAATGGACAGCCGGCTGATGAATTGCAGTCGCGCGAGCCAGACATACGGACGTTTCGCCACTATGGCGGCCGTTCCGGCTTCCATAAGCACGACCAGACTACCGGCTACCAGCGCGGTCAAAACTACAGCCCACCAGACTGGGACAGTCAAAATGATTAAAAAACCGCCCAGAACAGCCGCCAGCAGAAAATGCAAAAAACTGCGCAGAACATGCAGGGTAAAGACCGTATCATCAGCCCCTTTGCGAAGACTGATAACGGCCTCCGCATGGTCCTGGGGCAGCCCTGCCGAATACACACTGGCTGAAGATTCGGCAGCCAACGCCGCGCTGACCAGAAGGTCAGCCAGAACAATCAAAACTATGACAGTACTGAATGATTCAATCACTTTTCTCTACTTTTTTATGCGGCCGCGCCGGCACACCGACCACCACTTCGCCAGCCGGTATATCATGTGTGACCACCGAACCCGCGCCTGTACGGGCGTTCTCTCCAATGGTTAACGGCGCCACAAGCATGGTATCGGAACCAATGAACACATTGGCGCCAATGACGGTTGGATTTTTATGAACACCATCAAAATTACAGGTGATCGTACCGGCGCCGATATTTGTGTTCTCTCCAATATCGGCATTTCCAATATAGGAGAAATGCCCCATCTTTACCCCCGGACGCAGGGTGGAATCTTTCACTTCGCCGAAGTTACCCATATGAACGCCTGTCATAAGATGAGCACCCTTGCGTAAATGGGCAAACGGGCCCATAGAAACACCGTCTTCGACAATGGCGCTTTCTATCACAGCGGCCAATATCGTGCAGTTATTACCGATCGCGGAATCTTCGATGATGCAATTGGGGCCGATAACCGTCCCTTCACCGATGATCGTGTCACCGCGCAGGTGGGTGTTTGGCCCGATGGTGGTATCACGGCCGATACGCACGGTGGGCGCGATATATGTGGTATTCGGGTCCTGCAGGGTGACGCCAGATTCCATCCACTGGCGATTAATGCGTTCACGAAGAATAGCTTCCGCTTCTGCCAGATGTACACGGGTATTAATCCCAATGGCTTCATTGAAATCTTCCAGGCTGATGGCGTTTACTGTCAGGTTGTCTTCGCGGGCAATGGCAACCACATCGGTAAGATAATATTCGCCTTTCGCGGAGACTTTGATTCGTTTCAAGGCACCCCACAACCATTTCGCGTCAAAGCAATAAATACTCAGGTTGAGTTCATGAATACGCAGCTGCGCCGGGGTGCAGGCGGCTTCTTCCACGATAGCCTGTACAGAGTTGTCTTCCGCGCGAACAATGCGGCCAAAACCCCGTGGATCGTCGGCGAAACCAGTGAGCATGGTGATGGGACCGTTGTTAGCCTGTTGCATATCCACCAGGGCTTTTAATGTTTCCGGCCGGATCAAGGGCATATCTGCCGTGGTTACCACCAGCAGATCCGCTTCGTCTTTTAAAAGCTGTTCGGCGGTCATAACGGCATGAGCTGTGCCAAGCTGCGGCTGCTGGACGACAAAGCGGGCATCTTCACCCACTGTCTTGCGGACGGAATCAGCGCCGTGCCCGATGACAACCACCGGAGGATTGGATGTTAAGCCTTTCACGGCATCCAGCGAATACCGGATCAGCGGACGGCCAGAAAGAGGATGCAAGACTTTCGGCAGGCTGGAACGCATTCGCGTTCCCTGCCCGGCTGCCAGAATAACCGCTGAAACTACCGGAGTTTTGCTCATATCAATCACCTGTTAAGATAAAAAATGCCCCGCGGTAACCGCGAAGCTTTGAAAAGAAATGCCAGGCTGGGGCACCTGGATTCGAACCAAGATCCACAGATCCAAAGTCTGGTGTGCTGCCATTGCACTATGCCCCAAATCAGCCCGGTTACCCGGTAGGCTGGATTTTATCACAAGTTTGGTCAGGGCTGTTAAATGAGGAATGGATAACCCCTTAATCCGGTTATTTTTTGGGATGTTCTGAGGGGATGAGTCCCATGCTGGCCGCTTTATCGAAGTCTATGGTCTCACCGGGTATTTCTGGTTTGATCTGTTCTTCGTGGTCCCAGAACGCATCGGCGTCTTTTTTATCAACAGATTTTTCACTGATTTTTTCCGCAATTTTTAATTCATCTGTATTCATAGAAGCCATTCTTTCAATTTTTGCCTGCTCCCCTTCAACGGGAGGATGCGGGTGTACCGGTAATGGAAGCAAGGCCAGCATATTTAAAATAAATTGAAGGCTGTCTTTAGAAGCGTAGACCGCGAAAGTGGCTTTGCTGATCTCAGCGGGTTGGCTTCCGGTGGAAAACAATAGCCAGATAAAGAATTTACTTACATTGACCACCACGCTGTCGCGGTTGTTTCCAGCCAGAACCAGCACCCCCAGGGTTGTGGTCTCTTCAGGGGTTCGGGCGACTTCTTTCAGTGACTGCACCAGACTGGAACAGGCACTCACCAGTTCCGGTGAAAAATGGAAATCAGGTGATACGCCGCTGCCATATAAGACCTGCCCTGTCTGGGTAGTCAAAACAATTGATTGGGCTCCGCTTTCGCGCATCAACTTGAGCAAGCGCTGCTCAAGATCACGCATACTGGCAATATCTTCCGGTGAATGTTTTGGGGTAGGTTTCTGGTTTTTTGCCGGATCGGGAGGCAATATTGGATGCGCGGGTGGTGGCTGCGGTGCAGCAGTTTTAGCAGCCGCTTCTTTCGCTTCTTCCGAAGCCGGAGGCGGCGTGTACCCCAGCGGGGCTGTCACCAGGCGAGAAACAAGTTCCGCCTTTTGCGGGCGTTCATTGACAACTGGCTCTTCTTCATTGTTCAAGTCAGAAAGCAGGTTGTCGATCTTTGTCAGCAATAAAGGCATTTCAACCGGTTTGCGATAGAACGCGTCAACACCTGCGGCACGGGTACGTTCATTCAGGCCGGCTTCCGCCAGTCCGGATACGGCGATGATCTTAATCTTGGGGAAACGCTGGCGAATACGTCGTACCAGTTCGGTACCGGAAATTCCCGGCAGTCGCAGGTCTGTGATCACCAGGTCGAACCGGGTTTTAAGCACTTCCAGCCAGGCTTCTTCCGCAGAGAGGTAAATAGTTACCTGCAGAGGGATTTCCATGGTTGAAAGCGCATCTTTCACCATGTTGGCGAATTCAGGGGCATCATCAACAATGAGAATACGCCGGGTTTTCATAACTCTATTATAAACAATAGTAGGCTATTGCGGATTTACTTTCCAGCAAGCTGCCCAGTGACCAGGTTCCGTTTCGGTAAACACGGGTTCCTGCTGGCGGCAGATATCCATAGCCAGAGGGCAACGTGGATGGAAACGACAGCCAGAGGGAGGATTAAGAGGGCTGGGGACGTCGCCTTTGAGAATGATCCTTTCCCGTTTACCGCGAGCTCCTGGAATGGGAATGGCAGACAGCAAAGCATTGGTATAAGGGTGCAGCGGTTTACGGTACAGGTCTTCGCGTGTGGCCAGTTCTACCATCTTGCCAAGATACATTACGGCAACCCGGTCAGAAATATGTTCAACCACGCTAAGGTTGTGCGCGATGAACAAATAAGTGAGTCCAAATTCCTGCTGAAGGTCACGCAGCAAGTTCAAAACCTGCGATTGGATGGAGACATCCAGCGCGGAGACGGGTTCGTCGCATACGATGAATTTTGGGCGAAGGGTAAGCGCGCGCGCGATACCGATACGCTGGCGTTGCCCTCCAGAGAATTCGTGAGGGTAGCGCCGGGCATGGTATTCTTCCAGACCAACCCGCTTGAGCATGGTGATTGTGGCATCATATTGTTCCCGGGATGAACCGATGTTATGAATTTTCAATCCTTCCATGACCGATTCGCCAATTGGCAAACGAGGATCTAGCGAACCATAAGGATCCTGGAAGACGATCTGCATATTGCGGCGGATCTGTTTCATCTCACTCGCCGATAGACTGAAAACATCTTTGCCATCAAATTCCATGCGGCCGGATGTGGGTTCGGTCAGGCGGAGAATGGTTCGGCCAATGGTCGTCTTTCCACAACCGGATTCGCCCACCATTCCGAGGGTTTCACCTTTCTTGATGGTGAAGGAGACGTCGTCCACCGCCTGCACACGGCCGACTTCTCGTTGAAATATCCCTCCCCGCACCGGGAAGTGCTTTGTCAGATGTTCCACCCGGATCAGATCCGGTCGATCGGCATGTGACTGCTCTGCCATGTGTCTCTCCAAAAACTAAAGCTGAATGGGGGCTTTGTGGCCTTCTGTTGACTGATAAAGCCAGCAACGGACTAAATGGCCGGGTTGAACTTCAACCAGGGGCGGGTTCTGTTGTGAACAGATATCCATTTTGTACTGTTCACACAGGCGGCAGCGCGGAGCAAACCGGCAGCCAGCGGGAAGGTTAACCAGATTGGGTACATTACCCGGAATGACTTCCAGTCGGTCGGCAACTTTCCCGAGGACCGGGATGGAACCGATCAATCCCTGAGTGTACGGATGGTAAGGTTTTTCGAACAACACGTCGACTTTGCATTGTTCTACAACGTGACCGGCATACATCACGGCCACGCGGTCGGCCATATCCGAGATTACACCGAGATCATGGGTGATCAATATGATTGATGTACCGGTTTTTTCGCGTAATTCCAGCATCAAATCAAGAATCTGCGCCTGGATGGTCACATCGAGAGCCGTAGTGGGTTCATCTGCGATCAGCAGGCGGGGATTCAATGCCAACCCCATAGCGATCATCACACGCTGGGCCTGGCCGCCAGACATTTCATGCGGAAAAGCGTGCGCTTTGCTTTTCGGGTCCGGAATGCCGACCAGCCGTAAAAGTTCAACAGCCCGTTCCCATGCCTGCTCTTTGGGCATTTTTTGATGAATTTGCAACACCTCGGCCACCTGGTCACCGGCAGTAAAGACCGGATTCAGGCTGGATTGGGGCTGCTGAAAGATCATTGAAAGGCGGTTACCACGCATTTTCACCATTTCATCTTCAGGCAGTTTGAGCAGGTCTTTACCTTCAAAAAGGATCTCACCGGAAACAATTTTTCCAGGGATTCCTACCAACCGCATGATCGAGAAAGATGTGACACTTTTACCGCAGCCGGATTCGCCAACCAGACCCAGAATTTCCCCCGGGAAAACGTCAAAATCTACGCCGTCCACTGCTTTGACCACACCATCTTCGGTATAGAAGTAGGTACGCAGATTTTTGACTTGTAAAAGAGGATCGGATTTTTCCATACAATTCCCTTATTTGGGGCAAGTCTGCCCAATATCAAAAGATTCGATGCCATACAGGGCAGACCTGGATGAAACATCCATAACCAGGCCGCACAGGTCTGGGCGGGTGGCGGTGATTTTCAGGTGGAAGTATAGAGGAATAGCCGGTAAGTCATCAGAGAATTGTTTCTGAGCTGACACGGCAGCCGCAACACTATCAGCCTTATCGGTTTTGGTAGATCGGGCTTGCAGACATAGTGTGTCAAATTCCGGGTTAGAGTAGCCGCCAAGGTTAATGCCCATCCACTGGTTGGCCGCGGTGGGAATCTGAGAGGTAGTGAACATGTCACAGGGAAGGCGCTGGCCAGCCTGCCAGGCAATTTGAGCGAGGTCAAACTTGCGGCCAAACAACTCACCTTCCGGAGCAGACGCGTAAAGCGTTTCGGGGGCGGTTGTTTTGACATTGATCTGGATACCGCACGCGGAAGCGGATTCCACCAGAACTTTGACGATTTCCTGCCGCAGATACGCATTGGTCACCAGGTAATTTACGGAAAGTTTTGTACCATCCTGCACACCGGGAACGCCGTAGGCTACACGGGGTGTTGCCGGATTGGTGTCGTCATCCTTCCAGCCTACTTCGTCCAGTAATTTCGAACCGGCATCCACGTCATACGAGTAGTGGGTCAGGTCAGATGCCAGTAATAGGTGGTCCGGTGGCAGGAAGCCATCCGGTATTACTGACTGCTGAAGAAGTTGTTTGTTTACAGCCCGGTCCCGGTCAAAACAATAGGCAAACGCTTTACGGGTGCGTGCGTCGCCAAAATAATCCGGACGGTCGCCGGTGGCCGGGTAATTGCCATCTGCGTAAGAGGCGGGAACAATATTGAACACGATCTGTTCCCATTCGGGTCCCTGTCCGATATGAGCCGCGATCTTACCGGCTTTTTGGGCGTCAAGCACCTGTTCAAGCATCGATTCTAATCCGGCGGAGGGGTCGACTACATCACATTCGCCTTTTTGCAGGGCGGCCAGGTTATTGTCCGCCTGTGTGCCGGGGAATTTGTAGACCAGGGTTTCGATCTTCGGTAATCCTTCAGAAGCCCGGAAGTATTTCGGGTTCTTTTTAAGGGTGATATGGTCACCTTTTACCCATTCCGAGATGACAAACGCTCCCCAACCCAACGGTTTTTCCGAAGAAACAGGAGAGGTCAACAGGTCTGCGGGTTTGATATCCTGCCAGGCATGTTTGGGAAGCGGGAGGAAGTAGTTTTGCTGATAATAGGCATCAAGATACCCGGGGATACCGGTCCATTGAACGGTTTTCTCGTCAGCCGCGATATAGGTGGATGTACGGTCAACCACATAGCGGTTGACCGGTGTAGCCGGGTCAGAAGCCAGCTGGAAGGAATACACTGAATCGGCGGCGGTCAAAGGCTGTCCATCAGACCAGGTGATGCCATCTTTCAGGGTATATTTCGCCGTGAGGCGGTCCATTTTCAATTCACTTGTGCCATCCCAGGTGACGGCGCATTCAGACGACGTACATCCACTGGGAAAGACGGTGAGCCCTTTGGCAAGGGTTTTCACTTCATCAGATGGCGTTAGAACCGGTTCACCTTCCACTACTGAGACAGATTCAATGGATGCGTCACCATCGGCAAGGGAGGGTAATTTATTCAAGATGACCGGAGATGGCGTGAATTTCACTTGATCGATGGGGCCGTCATAGACGGCTTCCAGTATGCTCCACACAGATTCGGTCGGACTGGCATATGGATACAATGAAACCGGCTCCTGGGCGAGGCAAACCGTGAGCGATTTCGCAGGTGCGGCTGTCGGCTGAGACGGAGTAATTGTGGGCAGAACAAAGGTTGGGATGACTCCCACCGTTGGGGTGGATACCCGAGTCGGGGCAGCCGAAGCGGCGGGCTGACAGGCAGACAGGATGACGGGTATAAGTACCAGTCCACTTATCAGTCGACGATATTTTTTATTTTCGGGGGTATTTTTCAACATCGCTCTCTATACTATACAAGAAAGCGGTTGCAGACGGACCGCAACCGCCTCATCTTTAATAAGGCGTATTATAACGTTCTTTTTGTGTGATTTCCAAAAAAATGATCAGCCGGGATTATGAAGCGGTTAATCCTTTTCTTCATCCGCTGGCGGCGCACCAGCTCCATAATCTAACACTTCCCGGGTCTGGCTCCCGGGTTCGGATGGGCCAATGATTCCCTCTTTTTCCATAGTATCGATCAACCGCGCGGCACGGTTGTAGCCGATGCTTAGCCGGCGCTGCAGCATGGAAATGGACGCGCGCCCGAGTGTGCGGACAACGGAAAGCGCTTCATCGTACATCGGGTCAACCGCAGCACTGCTGCCATCATTGCCCCACAGGTCCGGCTGACGCAGCGGTGTGGAAGGGAGAGTGGGCATAGGGACGGATAAAGGAGCCGCCGTTTGACCGGCTTCCACGGCGTCGGCCGCTTTGATACGCCAGTGGTCAACCAGGCGATTGATCTCGGCATCCGCGGTGTATACACCCTGGAGGCGGACAGGCGCGGGTGCGTCGGGAGCCTGATACAGCATGTCACCGCGTCCAAGCAGACGCTCGGCGCCAGGCTGGTCGAGAATGACCCGGCTGTCGGTATTGGACGTGACGGAGAACGCGATACGCGCCGGGAAGTTGGCTTTGATCAAACCTGTGACCACATTGACGGAAGGTCGCTGCGTGGCGAGTATCATGTGAATGCCGGTGGCTCGTGCCAGCTGCGCCAGACGGGTAATGCACTTTTCCACCTCTTCTCCGGCGACCATCATCAGATCCGCCAGTTCATCTACAACCACTACGATGTAGGGTAGTTTATCCACATTGGCATTATTAAATTCGGTAATATTGCGTACACGCGATTTGGCGAACCGTTCGTAACGGCTGTCCATTTCGGTAATCATCCATTGAAGAACCGCCGGGACTTTGGCCGCTTCGGTGATAACCGGAGCCAGCAGGTGAGGCAAATGATTGTAACCGGTCATTTCTACCCGTTTAGGGTCAATCAAAACCAGACGCAGGGTATCCGGCGTATTATTCATGAGCAGGCAGGCCAGGATGGAATTTTCGCAGACCGATTTACCAGACCCGGTGGTACCAGCGATCAGCAGGTGAGGCATGGATGCCAGATCTGCCACGATTGGTTTGCCAGAAACATCTTTCCCGAGAGCGATGCGCAGCGGGCTGCGAACTTTTTTAAAGGCTTCGCTTTCCACCATCTCGTGGAGGGTCACTTTATTGGTTTCTTCATTAGGGATTTCGATACCCACGAAACCACGGCCTGGAACAGGCGCCTGGATTCGGATGCGCTGGGCGGATAATGCCAGTGCCAGGTCATCTGCCAGGCTGACAATTTTTGAAACCCGCACACGGGTGCGGCCGTTGCGGTTTTCTATGAAATCAGGTTCAACACCATACTGAGTAACAGTGGGGCCCCGTTGAATATCAACGACATGGACAGGCGCGCTGAACAGGCGAAGCGTCTCTTCAATTTTTCGCGCGCGGTCCGTGTCAACGTGGCCCTGAATGAACACGGGCTCAGCGGGGTCAAGCACATCATTCACGCATGGAAGAACCCAGGCTGAACCGGGTTTTTCCACCGTCTGCACAGGGGGAATCACAGTCTCTTCTTTTACCGGTTCCGGCCGACGGACAGGCGGCGCGGGGACACGCTTTACGGCCGATCGGTGACCGGACTGAGTATTCAATGGATGAAACCCTGGCGGCAGCGGAGCTGTAGATGAAGACGTGCCGGGTTGCGACGGAGAGTGGGAAATGGGCGCGTTTATACCGGTATCCATCATGGCAGCCATGGGGGACGCTTCGACAACATCGCGCACCTGGTCACGAAAGCTGTTGAGGCCATCACGGAAGAAGGAAAGCGGCAATTGAAGTGACATGGAACCAGAAATGATCATCCAGACTATCAGGATCAACAGGGTTCCCGGGAGACCGAGGCCCTCGATCAATAGCCTTTCAAAGAAGGCTCCCATGAATCCACCGCCACTTCCTTCCAGTGCCAGTTCCCAACCACCTCCTGCGAGCAAATGAACCCAGGTCAACAGGTTCCAGAACAGCAGAAATAGCCCGGCGGCACGGCTTCCGGTTAGCGGTGGAATCGTTTCTAACGTGCGGAAGACAAGCCAGAACCCGGCAATCAATAATCCGAATGGAAGGGCGTACATTCCCCACCCGGCCAGGCGGCCGATCACCACCACCCATTGAGCAGAAACGACGGCTTCCTGTTCGGTAATCAGACTGAGCAGGGTGAGCAGACCAATAACGATCATTCCGGCACCGATAAAATCTAACTGGCGGTCTTTTGGCAGGTCGCTCCATTTGGGCATTTTGACCAGGGCAGCTTTTAAGTAATTCCATACCCTGCCGGTCTTGACTTTATTGACGGCACGTACAGAAACATGCGGCTGGCGGCGGGTATCTTTTTTTACTTGTGGAGCAGGTTTTTTTGTCGCTCGCCCGGGGGTCATCGGGCTGGTCACATTTTTTACAACGCGGGTTACAGGTTTAACCATGGTTTGGCTCCCTGTAGTAAGAAGGCAGTATCGTTTTCATTCCCTTCAGGATGCAAGAGACTTGCCAGAGGAAAACAGGAAAAGCCTTTTTTACCCGGAATTTTAGAGAGTAACTGTAGAGGCGGGTGGCACCCGCCCCTACGTGCCGAACATGGGTTTGATTTATTGAAAGTATGTGTGTTAGTCGTTCTACCAGTCTTCATGTGTAAAGTTCAGGCCAGGGCGGGTTAGGAACCCGCTCGTACGCATCGCGATGTTCAAAAGAAAGAGCGGACGAAATTGTCCGCTCCTGAAAGCAAGATTATAAAAATGAGAAATTACATGGGCGGGTTAAGCCACATGTGCATTTCATCCACATACAGAGTGAGACGGTCGGTTTCACGCGCGCCTATAAGCAGGCCAAATCCGCCATGACGATAACTGTTATCCGTCCATTCTCCGATCTGGGCGCCATTAATATAGAAGGTAAAGTGATCGTTGTTGAGCAAGATGCCAACCCGGTTCAGCGCATTCCCTCCGGGTTTAATGTTAGAGTTTGATGTCCAGGCGATCAAATTGTCAACGGATTTTTCGTTATCTTTGGGATTGGCGTTCCATTTCTGGAAGGCATATTTTCCGTCACAGGTGATATTGAACCAGTATCCCTGATCGGCGGTCGCTCTATCTGGAACACGAACCATTATGCCCCATTTATCCATACCATGGCAGGTGACGCCAAATTTGCCGGTAGCCTCAATGTAGGCGTTATCCGCGTTGGTAGAAGCCAGACGCCATCCATTATCTTTCTGCAGGCCGGTCAACATCATGAAACCGTTTTGGAAGTCTATAGTGGTGAATTTATCGGGTCCGAGAGGCCAGTTTTTGCCATTATCCATGGTGTCAGACCAGGTGGGGACCGGCAGGATGGTGCGCGGATCAAATGGCGCAAAGGTAGCCGTCAACTGAGCATCGGTAAGGGGCAGCGGTCCGGGGGTAAATGTGGGGGTGGCGGTATCGGTAGGTGTGGCACTGGGCATGGCGATGGGCGGAGTGGCTGTTGACGTGGCTGTGGCTTCCACCAGTAAAGTAGCCGCGGCATCCACCGCTTCTGTCTGTGTAGGCTCAACCGGCACAGTTTCAGGAGTCGCCGTCATGCCCAGGAATGCCGCGAACGCGGTTTCATCCATGGTGGGGGTGAGCAACCCCGGCACACCCGGTTCAGTGGGAGTGGCCAGCACGCCGATCTCTTCTGGCAACGGCGGAACGGTTACTTCCATCATCCCCATATCTGTCTCAGGCACAACAGGCATTGCGCCCGGTTCTGTCGGCATGGCGGTCAAAAGCACAGCTACTTTTGTTGCCATTTCTTCCGACGACATGGTGGGCTTCATCGCGGGGATAACACTGCAACCGGATAATAAGAATGTTATCAATATAAGGGTGGTGGTAATTTTTCGCATAAAACGCCTCCCGGGCGGGGCAATAGATACGTCCGGGAGGTTTGTTGCAAGAAAAATGCCACCATTTTACTTCGCTTTATAGCCTATCATGCGCAGGAAGTCTTTGCGCCAGGTGATATCTTCATCCGCTTCAATTCCGGCGGGTTTAAATCCGTCTGCCACACCGATGATCCCGCGGCTCTTACCGGTATCGGCTACCAGTACCTCGGCCATATTGGCAGTGGCGCAGAAGATCTGGCAGACTTCGGGAATGTTTTTAACGGCATTGAGAATATTGATCGGATAATATCCCTCCCCCAGAAAGATGATGAAGCTGTGTCCCGCGGCGATGGCAGCCGCGTTCTTTTTGGCCAGTTCGATCATCGCTTCGTTGGTTCCGGACCAGCGGATAAGGCACTTTCCGGATGCCTCACAAAACGCCACGCCAAACTGAATACCGGGAACTGATGAAACCAGGGCTTCATGAATATCTTCTACAGTCTTGATGAAATGTGATTGTCCGAGAACAAAATTGATCTCTTCCGGCTTTTCAACAGGAATTGCGAATAGTTCCATTACGATCCTCCGAATACGTTATTTGAAATTACTTTACCGGCGGCTGTAAATCCGCCCGCATAACAAATCGGTCAACAGCGCCAAATCGGTATTTGTAGTCTTCATCGCCGCGCATAAAATCAAATTCGGAGCGGCTGTGTTCGATCGCCCATTGCAGCAGATGACCCAGCAGCACCCAACCGGGTGACAGGCTCTGAAAATTACGATTGAGGCCGGAGTTATATACCCAGATACGGTTCTGGTAGTCAAAGCTCATATAGGCGGCCGCCTTTTGACCGTCCACCGTGAGGAAAGCCAGTTGCAGGCACCCGCAGTCAAAAGCAAAGTGAACCACCCGGCGGAGGAATTCGCGCATCTCCGGCTTAAGAAAAGCGACCTTATCACCGTCGTTTTCCATCAATTCGATGAACGCGTCGACTTCCGTGTCCAGAGTGGCCGGGTCGGTGACAATGTACCAGTCCACTGGTATCTCTGATTCTTCTGCGCGGCGCATTTTTCTGCGTATCTCGTGGCGCTGTTTCTTGTCAATGCCGGCCAGATAGGTTTCCCAGTCGGCTGCCAGTGTAATGCATGGACTGTGTTGCAATTTTTCAATGGTTAGCTGCCAGCCGGTTTTTTCCGCGGCGATCGTCAGCGCGGCCAGAGTGGGGGAAGAATCCAGCAGGTTACACAGGCTCAATCGGCTGAAACCGGGCAGATCCAATGCCTGAATTTCACCCAATAGACGAGTGAGAAATTCGTCACGATAGTCCGGCAGAACGATCACATCGAGAAAATCGGAGACCTCTATGCTGCCCACGTTGAAAAGGCCAACAGTCCCATCAGGTATGGGGGTAGAAAACAACGGCGCCAGGCCGACCAACTTTCCTTCCATCCGAGCCGCAAAGAGCAAAAGGTCAGCTCGCGGCCATTCGCCTCCGCCCTTTGTTTCCCACCACAATTTTTGATAGTCAAATTCCAGAAAGGGCGAGCGGCCGTTGGTTTTATCCAGCAAGTCAAGCCACTCGCCGGCCAGATCGTCAGAAAACTCATGATATACGGTAAGGTTCATGCGGTGATTCTATCGTTCACAGGCATGAACCGCAAGTAGCACGTACAGGCACAAAGATCCGGCAGTCATACTGACCTGCCGGATCCTGTTCTATTTCAGTGCCCGATCAACCACCGATACCCTTGGGGGTGTTGGTCGGAGTGGGGGAACCTGTGTTGGTACGCGTCGGCGTGCGAGTGAAGGTATTGGAGGGCGCCGGAGTGTTGGTGACGGTGTTGGTATTTGTAGGCGTATTGGTTCGAGTCGAAGTACGCGTCGGTGTACGGGTGTAGGTATTTGTGGCAGGCACCGTATTCGTGATCGTGGGCGTGTTGGAAATGGTTGGCGTTCTGGTCACTGTTCTGGTATTGGTGCGGGTAAACGTTGCCGTTCGGGTGAACGTCCGGGACGGCGTGAGGGTTATGGAAGGTGTCAGCGTTCTACTCGGGGTCTGAGTGATGGTGGGCGTATTGGTAATCGTATTCGTCGCGGTGCGTGTATTGGTGGATGTGAAGGTAGCTGTATTCGGGCCGCTGGTCAATTCGCCAAACAGATTAACCTGCGGGATGATCTCTTTTACCTGGCTCGCGCTGGACCATCTGAGCCTTGCCGCCGCGCCACCTGTGTTTTCATACATTTCGAAAACGATCGGATAGCGCTGGCAGCGGGTAAGGGTTATCTTGCCGGAGCGTTCCGTCTCACTTTGATTTTGCCAGCGGTTAACCAAAAGCTGATTATTCACCCACAGCCGGCCACCGTCATCAGTGGCGATATAGAAGGTATATTCTTCACTTGCCAGGGGCATAACTTCTCCAACAAAGCGAATCGCGAAGTAGTTATCTCCTATGCCGGCAACCGGTGAGTTGTTCCAATAATAATCCACTTTTGGCACGATCTGAACTACGAGCGGACTGGTGCTGAACGGATTCGCCGGCGGGGCTCCTCCCGTCCAGTTGTAGTATTCTGCCCGCAAGCCGTTACCGGAGCTGGGGCAGGCTGCCAGGGTGGCTGTATTCGTAGCCGTCGCCGTTCTGGTCGCTGTGTTAGTAGATGTGGCCGTCGCCGTAAAGGTACTTGTCGGGGTAAATGTCGCCGTGTTTGTAAACGTCGCCGAGGGTGTAAAGGTGTCAGTCACGGTAGGAGTATCTGTGAACGTCGCCGTCTGGGTTGACGTGTATGTGGGCGTATCCGGGTTCATGTTCCCCTCAGACAGACCGGTGACGCGGGACGTGCGGAATTTTTCCACCACGCCGTCGCGGGAGGTGTTCAGGCGAAGGGTAGGCCACCAAGCGCTCAACAACGGCATGATCATCGGATGACGGTACGTGAGAGTGACACGTACACGATCACCAGGACCACCAGCGTCGTCCATGTAATACTGTGGAACGGTCAGGTATTTTTTTGAGCCATCCGGATTGGTACCGTTCTCGACCTTGTTATACGCCATGCACAATGTGGGGAAGTACTGGTATTCGTCCTGTCCGTCGTGACCGGGGTAATAACGGGCCAGGCTTGGATCCAGCACCGGATCGTTGATCAGAAAAACAGGGAAGGTGGCCGGCGAAACGCCAGGAAGCGGTTCACCCACCCGGTTAGAACAGATGGAGATCATGAAGAAGCCGGGCTGACTCGGGTCACCGCGGTAATCCGCGCTGAAGGTCGTACCGTGGGTTTCGGCATCCACCAGATATTGCAGGTAATCACCGGAAACCGATTCGTCCAGGGCTATACCACTCGCTCCAGCCAGAGCGGCGTCACGAATGGAAGGCATACGCGCCCAGTCCTGCAGTTCCTGGGTATGGTCACGGGCAGTTTCCTTTTCCGCGTCTGTCGCGGTTGCCGGATCGGCCACAGTGACTTTGCAGTCCACCTCGCCATCCGCCGCGTCTTCTGCCGCATAACCCAGGGCAGCGCCGGCCGCACCACAATAGGCTTTGTTGTACTCACCGGTGATGGCGTAGCGCGCGCCAAAACGGGCGCCATTCTCCAGCGCAAGCCAGGCCTGTAACAGGCGGCCGAACTCAATGACACCAAAGGTGAGCAGCAAAAGCACGGGGAGAGCGATGGCAAACTCCACCATACTTTGAGCCGGAGCCGCCTTGAACCGGCGGAGTATCCAATGTACCAGGCCTCGGTCTTTTGTTTTCATACGTACCTCACTGGGTCAACCTTGAATAAATACGGGTGGAAATATCGTTAAAAATCTCACCGAGCTGGTTTCCACTCGGGGCATAATAATATTGCCCGCAGCTTGTTTTTGTAGGTGTAGAGGCGCAGGGATCCGGGGTACGTTCGCCGTCATCCCCCACGGCAGCCGCGTAACGCAACAGATATTCACCAATCGGACCGCTGGCACCAGACGGCACACTGCCCGCGCTGCCCAGTCCGATGGCATAAATGGATATATCCGAGCCGGTTTCTTCAGCCGGATTGGTAGATTTTTGCAACGCCGCGTAATCGATCATATCCAGCGCGTAATCGTACACGGAATACAGAGAAGGGTCTCCCAGGGCGGATATCGATCCGGGCGGGCAGGTGGCGGGATTGGTATCCAGGCAATACCGGGGACTTAATGTAGCATCTTTTCGTTTGTCCTCGCAACCAAACCCCCAGTTGTAGCTGCCAATACCGCCGGTACAGTAACCCAATGGGAATTTGGAAGGAATGTTAGGATTGGACGCCGGAGTGTCACTCAGGTTGACCAGACCATCGGAGAGCACAACCATAACCCATACCGCGTTAGGACGCCCATCGCGTTTCAACACCTGCGCGCCAGCGCGGATGCCGCAGCCGGTGCAGGTGGAGTTCGGGGTCATATACATCCACGTCGGTTTGGGGCAGGTGGGGGGATCAGTAGAAATATCACATTCCGGGGTGGGGAATAATTGTTCTTTTGTGGTAAGGTTTTCGTCTTTGATCGTAACAATTCCATCCCCATCGCGGTCTAAACCCCAGTAATAGGAATCGAGATAATAGGGATTGTCACAGGGGCCGCCCAGGGAATCCAATCCAAGATTGAGGGTATCGTCCCAGAGCTCTTCCGCTATCGTATCGGAAATAGTCCGGCATTCCGCCGCGACGTCGGTCGGATCCATGGGATCATCGCTATCATCATCGGCGCCGTCGCCGTCACGGTCTTCGGGGTATACCGGGTTGAAACCGAACAGGTCCACACCGCCTTTATACACAGAATTCCAGCGGTTTATGATATGGGTGTAGGGGGGATCATCATGAACCTGCAACGCATCGACCGCATTTTTTGCCAGATCCAGGTCGTTGTACATTGTAATGCTGGCAAGCGGTTTAACACCCACATCGTATCCGATGACCGCCACCTGATCATAGCCGGGAAACAGGGTTTCGATCAAACCCTTGGCCGCCTCTTTCGCTTTTTGCATGGGTTGGCAGTTGTTCGCGGCGATACACCCGGCGGGGTTATATGGAGTGGAATAACCAGGAGTCTCACTGGCCATGGATTCAGAGGTATCAATAATGATCACCAGGTCTATAGGCGCCGCTTCCGCGATGGTATGGCTCTGTAACGGCACATTATTAAACCCCAGCAGGCTTAAAAAATATAACGGGGCTTCCAGCGTGGCATCCACCCAGACCAGTTTGCGTTTCAACTCGGTGGGCGATGTCGGGCACAATACCGCGAAATCCGCGGGCTTTGTCGCGCTATCGCAGATGTAGATGTGCATGTTCATTTTCGCCGGATCCAGATCATGCAGCTTGAGAATTTCCAATGCTGCCTTGGTCATGCGGTCCGTATTCAGGGTCATCCCGTATTCCGCTTTATAGTCATTAGCCGCGGCTACCGCCGCGCCGTCAATGGCACGGCGCAACTGTCCGTAGGTAACATATAAAGAGCCGGCATCAATGGCGAGACCGGCAAAGAACAACAGGGACAGCAGGGTGACCGCGAAGATCACGATCACCTGTCCGCGCTGTGACTTCAGGTTACGGTCCTGTTGTTGGTGTCGGGTAGGGTTGCGCCGCCGGAAGCGGCATAAGAGTGTACGCATGGATCCTCATCGGGTTGGGAATAAACCAGTTGGCTATCGGCAGGTTCAACACCTGATGGTAACAATAAAAAAATTCGATGGCAACAAACCCTTTATTTAAGGGTGAACCCGTAACCAGCTCTTTTTCCACTTCAGTTTTTGTGTAGTGGGTTTCTGTGGTTACTTCAGTAACCAGATCGTCCGGATTACAGGTACGTTTCCAGTTGCCATTATGAGTGGTATCCACTTCGTCATGATCAGAAAATGCCCAGTAGCCGTCTGTCAACGACTCCGGAGATACCGGATATACGTGGGTTACATTTTTTGACCCTTCAATGGTAAATATCTTGATGACCACATCATCCACAGCAGGGTCAAGATAGACTAAGGGATTTAAACCATTGCAGAAACGAGAAGCCGCCGGGCACATAGGAGAGTTTGCCGGTGGTGAGAAGATGCATGCGGTATGGTAATAAAAATTAAACGGTGTGGCATTCTGGCAGTCATATTTATTTGGAATCCAGGTTGCATCTGGTTCACCAAGCTGCGGATCGCGGATGGAGGCGAAACGCGCGGCTTCACGGGTGAGGTCCATCACATCCAGGTAACGGGCGATAAAGAAGGAAACTTCTACCAACCCCAGAAGGATGAGCAGAAGGATGGGCAGCACAATAGCCAGTTCAACAAATGACTGGGCTTTCTGCCGGTTTTCTCGAATACTTTGAAACGCCTTCTGTAACAACATTCTGGAACAAGCCCCGGAAATAAAACAGGATGAAATTAGTCCAATCCTACAATAAGGCGGGAAAATCAAATTGTCAATAAAAAGAGGGTGAACCCAACAAAAATGTAAAGCCGCCCTTTCGTTTCCATAATTTTATACCAATTTCGGGAAGATGTATCCCCCCACTTTGGCAAAAACGGGGGATTTTTGCCACTTTTTACAGGTTGTTTTTTCTCCGGATCTATTTATACTGAGCAAAGTATAGAACATATATTCCATTTCCGGAGAAAATATGCCCAGAGCCAGAAAAACGAGGGATTCAGCCGCGCAGATCGAAGCCATTCAGGATAACGCCGTAACCGCGCTGCACTGCACCGTGGCTACCATGCAGAACCTGATGCAGCAGGTGATTGACCTGGCCAGTGATGAGACCAACCTGAGGTTGTTGCTGCAGGTGCTGGATACTCTCGGAAAGACATCCAATCGGTTGAGCGCGCTGCTTAAAGACCGCAAGGTGCTGGCCGGTGGTGAAGACCTGGCGGATTTTCTCAACCAGGCACTGGCAGAGGTGGTTCAGGAATTGGGAGACGGTTCGAAACGCGCGGCTTCAGACCGCGCCCCATCGAAAAGCAGCCGCTCACCGGATTAGTGATGGATGCCAAATCTTTACAAGGATCCCTGCGCCATCCCCGCTGAGACGCTGCTTTGCCCCCCTGTTGTCCCCCCATCTGGAAAATACTCCGGATGGGGGGACGGGAGAGGCTGGATTTTCAGCCGTGCCAAAAACCCTAAGGGTCTCAAAGACTCTTATGGTTTGGGAACCAGTTGTTTGGGAGCCAAGTTCAAAAAAAAATCGTATCTCCATGCCCGTAGGGGCGGGCATTCATTAAACAGCCGGAAGAATGAGAGGTTACCCATGAACCCGCTTGAACCATCAACCGAAGAACAGGCCGCGTTGTTTGCCGAACAGATGCGTCACGCGTTGGACTTACTGCGGGCGGAAGTCAACGCGCTGCGAGCACTTCACGAACATGACATGGAAATGTGCCATCACCGGCTCGGCAGCCTTGAGACGTCGTCACGCGACCACGAGCTGCGCATCCGCGCGGACACGGACGGGGTGACGCAATTCAAAATGTGGGCCGGGCTGGCCTCCGGCGGCTCGGGTTTGATGGCGCTGGCCGCGTTGATCCGCAGTTTTCTGGGAGGTGGATGATGCTTCAACAACACACACTGCACACGTTGAAAGCCCTGCTGCGCGACCCGGTTCAGTTTACCGAAACCACAGGCGGCATTAAACTCCGCGACTATCAGCGCGGTCCCATGCAGGCCATCCTGCGTTCGGTGCTTGGCCGTCAGGGGTTGTCATTTGTGGTGATGTTCCCCCGCCAATCCGGTAAGAACGAACTGCAGGCTCAGTTGGAATGTTACCTGCTGGCGCTGCTCTCCCGCACCCCGGCGGAGATGGTCAAGATATCGCCCACCTGGAAGCCGCAGTCACTGAATGCCATGCGCCGGCTGGAGCGGGTGCTGGGCCGGAACCGCATCACCCAACGCATGTGGCGCAAGGAAAGCGGCTATATCTACCGGGTGGGCAACGCGCGCATGCTGTTCTTCTCCGGCGCGCCGGAAGCCAACATTGTGGGCGCCACAGCCGGTACTTTGTTGGAAGTGGACGAAGCCCAGGATGTCTCTATCGCCAAGTTTGACAAAGACATCGCCCCCATGGCCGCATCCACCAATGCCACGCGCGTCTTCTGGGGCACGGCATGGACCAACCGCACCCTGCTGGCGCGTGAACTGCGCGCCGCCCGCAAAGCCGAAGCGGCGGATGGCATCCGCCGGGCGTTTGTGCTCACCGCGCGTGAAGTGGCCGCCGAGGTGGAAGCCTACGGCCGCTTTGTGGCTGAACAAACCGCCCGGCTGGGGCGTGACCATCCGCTGGTGAAGACCCAGTTTTACTCCGAAGAGATCGACGCGGAAGGCGGTATGTTCCCGCCCGCGCGGCGTGACGTGATGCGCGGCCGGCATGCCTGTCAGACCGCTCCGCAGCCCGGCTGCCTGTACGCCATGCTGCTGGACGTGGCCGGCGAGGACGAATCCGCGTCCACCGGCAGCGCGAACCTGGTCAACCGGCGGCGCGATTCCACTGCCCTGACCATCGTGGAGGTCGACCTCTCGACCCTTCGTGATGACCTGCTACGCGCGCCCACCTACCGCTGTGTGCACCGCCGTCTGTGGACGGGCGTCAAACACACCGCGCTGTACGGTCAACTGCACGGGCTGATCGAAACCTGGCAGCCGCGCGTTGTGGTGATGGATGCCACGGGCATCGGCGCGGGGCTGGCGTCTTTCCTTGAAAAGCGGTTCCCATCGAAGATACTGCCCTTCCTTTTTAACCATGTAAGCAAGTCAAAGCTGGGCTGGGATTTTTTGAGTGTGTGCGATTCCGGCCGCTGGCAGGAGCCGGATGTGGCAGGGATTGATGATCAGTCCAACCTGCAGGCGATGTTCTGGCGTCAGGTGGAAGCCTGCCAGTACAGCGTGTCAGACAGCCCGGGCCGGCTGATGAGCTGGAGCGTGCCCGACGGTACGTCAGACCCGTTGACTGGCGAGCCTCTGCACGACGACCTGCTGATCAGCGCCGCCCTGAGCGCCGTGCTGGATGGCATCGCCTGGTATGACCCATCACCGGCACTGGTGGTGCGCGCGTCGGACCCGATCTTCGATATCGACAGGGGGGAATTCTGATGAAAACACCATCAAATAATCTGATTACACGTCTCACCGAACGCCTTTTCCGGCGCGAGATCAGCCGGCAGGTCAGCCTGGCCATGGCGGACTATGACGACACACGCGACCGCAGCCTGCGGCCTCTCTTCTCTACATTACCCATGAGCAGCACCCGTGACCGCTCCGATGGGGAACGCGAAGACCTGCTCCGGCAGTCAATGGATGCCTGGCGGACCAATCCTTTAGCCCGGCGTATTGTGGGACTTACAACCCAGTATGTGGTGGGCGGGGGTATCGGCGTGGACTGCCGTCACGAGGCGACCGCCAGTTTCCTGCGCGAATTCCGCGAACATCCGTTAAACCGGTTGGACAGCCGTATCTTCGAGTGGTGCGACGAACTCACCCGCTCCGGCGAGCTGTTCCTGCTGGTCACCACGGATATTTCCGGGATGAGCTTCGTGCGCGGTATCCCCGCGCTGGATGTGGCGGAGATCACCTGCGCGGAGAATGACATTGAGCAGGAACTCTTGTTCACGCTGAAGGATGGACGGGTGTACCCCGGCCGGGAGGGCGCGTTGACCGGAGATGGCGCCGCGCCGTTCATTCTGCATTACGCCATAAACCGGCCGGTGGGCGCGCAGCACGGTGAAAGCGACCTGGCGCCGCTGCTCAAGTGGCTGGCCCGCTACTCCGGCTGGCTGGAAGACCGCGCCCGGTTGAACCGTTTCCGCACCACCTTCCTGTTTGCCGTCACCCTCAAGGGCTCCACGGCAGCCGAACGCATCAAAAGGCAGGCAGAACTCAATCTGAATCCGCCGTCTCCCGGCAGCCTGCTGGTGAAGGATGACGCGGAGACCTGGGAGACGTTATCTCCAAAGTTGGAGTCATCTGACGCCAACGAAGACGGGCTGGCCATTAAAAAGATGATCGCCGCCGGGGCAGGTATTCCCCTGCACTTTCTGGCCGAACCGGAAAGCGCCACCCGCACCACAGCCGAAAGCGCCGGCGGGCCGACCTTCCGTCACTTTGAACAGCGCCAGGAATTTGTGTTGTGGATGCTGCGCGACCTGCTTCAGGTGGTCACCGCGCGGGCAGCGCGCGGCGGCCGGCCGGTTGACCCGAATGCCAATATTGAACTTCGCGGCACCGATATCTCCGCGCGTGACAACAGTGAACTGGCCGGGGCCGCCGCGGAGATCGTCACCGCTTTTGCCGGGCTGCATGCCCGCGGGTTGATCGATGACGCCGAACTGCTGCGCATGGCCTACCGATTTGCCGGCGAGGTGGTTGACATCCCCGAAATTTTACGCCGGGCTGTGGATAACCCGCCAAAAACGGTGGATAACCCTGTAGATAAGTCACCGGAATCCGGCAGATAACCCCCGATTCAATGTTGAAAAGCTGTGCATTGACCTGTGGATAGACATGGAAAGAGCCATGGAAAGGAGGCAGATGGAAGCCATTAAAGAGGAACAAACCGTACGTTTGGCACTGGATGTGACCGGTCCGCCCGAGCCGGTGGAAGGCGGTGAAGGGTTCCTGATCCTGGCGATCACCGCCGGAAACGGCAACGGGTGGAACTTCACGCCAGAGGTGCTGCAGCGCTCGCTCGCTCTGTGGGACGGTATCGACTGCTTCGTGGATCACGCCGATCCGGGCGCCGCCTTCTACGGACGTTCGGTACGTGACCTGGGCGGCACGTTCTCGTCACCAGAATGGGACGACATCCGCCAGGGAATCCGCCTGAAGTTGACACCTGCCGGTCCATCCGCGGACGTGCTGCGAGCTGTGGGAAAAGAAATGCTTGGTTCTGCCGGCGCCGCTCCCCATGTAGGATTTTCCGCCGATCTGCTGCTGAGAGCCGGAGCCGACCTATCAGAGAAACCGCCAAAGGAGGTGCGTGAGATCGTCAAAGTATTATCGGTGGACCTGGTGCACAACCCGGCCCGCGGAGGAGCTTTTTTACAGGCGCTGAGTGACGGCGCCCCAACCCGACCCTGTTCTGATAAAGGAGAACCCCTGATGAGTGATGATGCAATCGCGATGTCCGACCCCTCCCCTTTGGAATTGTGCGGCCGCCTGCTGGATGCCCGCCTGACGGCCAGTGCACTGCCAGCTCTGGCCTGTGACCAGATCCGCCTGCGGTTTGACGGTAAGGTGTTTCAGCCCGACGAACTGGACAAAGCTGTTGACTCAGCCAAAGCGCTGGTCTCCGGGCTGACCGGGGGCAGCGTGGTGCAGGGGCCGGGGCGCGTCACCGCCATGTTTGACACGCGTGACCAGCTTCAGGCTGCCGCGGATGACCTTTTAGGCGCGGAGCGTGACCCGCAGTTGGCCGGGCTCAAACCGGCAAAGCTGAGCGGCATCCGCGAACTGTACCTTGCCCTCACCGGCGACGTGGACATGCACGGCGGCTACTACCCCGAACGCGCCCGCCTGGCCACCACGGCTGACTTCTCGGGGTTGGTCAAGAATTCGCTGAACAAGGTGATCGCCAACCGTTGGAAGGAACTGGGCGAAGCCGGCTACAACTGGTGGCAGCGCGTGGCGAGTGTGGAGCACTTTGACAGCCTGCAGCAGGTCACCGGAACGCTGGTGGGCACCGTGGGCGACCTGCCCGAGGTGGCGGAACGTGGTGAGTACCAGGAACTGGTGGTGGGTGACTCCCCCGAGACCGCCGACTGGAAGAAATACGGCGGGTACATCCCGCTCACGCTGGAACTGATTGACCGTGACGAAACCCGCAAGTTGAAAGCCTATCCGCGCGAACTGGCAGCCGCCGGACTGCGCAAGATCTCCAGCCTGGTTTCGGGCGTATTCACCGCCAACAGCGGCATCGGCCCCAACCTGGCGGATGGCGGCGCGCTATTCAATGCCACAGCCGTCACCACGGCGGGCGGTCACAAGAATCTGCTGACCGGCGCGTTGACGGCCGCCGAGTGGGATACCGTCTGCACGGCTGTTTACAACCAGCCCATGCTGGTGAAGAACGCCTCCGGCGCGTATGGCAGCGGCCCGCGCATGGCCGTCAACCCGAAGTATTTGCTGGTTCCCCGCGCCCTGCAACTGGCAGCCATGAAGATCCTGTACCCGTCACTGGAAAACGCGGCGAATATCTACAGTGAGAACATGCAGCGCGGCCAGCCGGGTGACGTGATCACCGTACCGGAGTGGACGGATGCCACCAACTGGGCGGCAGTCTGCGACCCGCGCATCGCGCCGGCGATTTTCATCGGCGAGCGTTTCGGCATCATGCCCGAGATATTCCTGGCAGGTGACGAACTCAGCCCGGCTGTGTTCACCCACGACGAGCACCGCCTGAAGGTGCGCCACTTCCTGGCCGTGTGGGTGAATGACTTCCGCCCGCTGCATAAGTCAAACGTGGCCGGTTAAAAGCCTCTCCCCGGAGGGGAGAGGTTGGGTGAGGGGCGATTGATAGTCAAACAGACTTCTCATCTAGATTTCTTCATGATCCCGGTCCGTAAAACCCCAAGGGTCTTTGAGACCCTTGGGGTTGGGGAGACAGCCCGAAAAAATCTACTCCATTTATTCATGAAAGGAAAAACCATGCAGAAACTGATCGAATTGATGTCATCCCGCAAGTTCTGGGCGGCCCTGGTGGGACTGGCTGTGATCATCCTGAAAGCCTACCGGCCGGATTTCCCCATCAGCGAAGAGGAGATCACCAACCTGGTGGCGGTGTTGGCCGCCTATATCCTGGGAACGGCCATCTCGTCCGCGGCTGACGGGATAAAGATGTTGAAGCCGTGACCGTAGCAAACCATGGGGCGGGTGATGAACCCGCCCCATGAAAAACAGTCAATTTCCATGGATGTGATTCTCCGCCAATTATGTAGGGGCAAAGCATCCGGTATAAGGCATGTCTTCGGAGATAAGGTAATTCCCGGATGCTTTGCCCCTACGTGTCGTGATGGACATGCATCCAAAATGATTTTTCCATAAACAGAGAAAGGAGTACAACATGGACGATCAAAACCGGATCCTCGCGGGTTTGATCCTTAATTGCAGACCCGAAGACCTGAAGGGTATCGCGCAGAAGGCTGACGGCAGCCTGGCTGTGGTGGCACCCAACGGGATGAAATTTGTCTTCTCGCCGGTGGAACTGGAAAATGCCCGCGATTCATTCTGCCTGCCGGCGATTTCACAGACCAAAAATACCGAAGCCAATTCAACCCGCCGCCGGGAAAAGGAGGCACACCTATGATCACGGGGATGGATGTCTCCGCCTGGCAGGGCAATGTCAACTGGGGTAAGGCCGCCAAAAATGGCGTGCGTTTTGCCTTCATCAAGGTCAGCCAGCGGCTGTATGCCGACAAGCTCTTCTTCCAGAACTGGCCGGCGGCCAAAGCAGCCGGTATGCTGCGCGGCGGTTATCACTACCTGGTGTGGGACCGCGACCCGCTGGAGCAGGCGGAAGCCTTCTGCGCTTTGCTCAAAAAAGATGCGGGCGAACTGCCCCCTGTAGCCGATTTTGAAGAACGCGCCGGCATCCCCGGTGACGCGCTTATGCGGTTGGGGCGTTTTCTCAACGCGGTGGAATACCAGTTGGGCGTCAAACCGGCCATCTACACCAGCCCGAACTTCTGGAAGACCTATGGCTCCCCGGAAGCCTTCTGGGGTGGTTACCCGTTATGGATCGCCAACTACGAAGTCAACGAGCCGCATATCCCCGCGCCGTGGAAAAGTTACGCGTTCTGGCAGCACACCAACGCGGCCGATGGCGCGTACTACGGCTGTGACTCGCGCGGCGTTGACATGAACCTGTGTACCGACGAGGTCTTCGCGTGTTATGCCGCCGGAAAGACCAAACCGGCACCTGAAGTCAGTATGCAGGAGAAGATAGACCGCCTCTGGAGGGCGCATCCCGCTCTATGGCCCTTACCCTGACTGAAATGCGCACCCGTGTTTCCTTAATGCTGATGGATACCGGCGAAGAGATCTGGCCGCAGGCCATCCTCGATGAAGCCATCCGGCAGGCGCTGACCGTCTACTCGTTAGCCTGCCCATGCGAACAATCCGCCGTGTTAACGATGCCCGCGCGCGGCGACCTGGACCTTGGCAGCCTTCCCGGCCTGGCCGGGGTGACTGCCGTGCGCTGGCCGTACGCGGTAGACCGGCCGGAAGCCCTTCAACCTGCGAATCGGGTCACCGGGTGGCGCTGTTGGCGCGATATGGACAAAAACACGCTGGAACTGCGCACCCTGCCCGGAACCAACCCTATGGAAGGCGAAAGCTTGCTGGTGCGCTATATCACCGGTCACAGCATCGGCGGGCTGGACGGCGCGGAGGTCAGCACCATTCAACTGACCCACATCGCTCTGTTGATCCAGGGTTCGGCAGGCTATGCCGCGTTGTTCCGCGCGCTGGATAAAGTGGAAAACCGCAGCTATGGCAGCCGGCGTACCGAACCCGCTCTGCTGCAGCGTTGGGCGGATGGAGTGCTGGAGCGCTTTCAGCGAGAATTGGACAAATTACGCCGGCAATATTCACCGGCAGAAACACAGCCAGCCTGGAGGATGGACGCATGGGAATCGTGTTAACCCTTTCCACACCCGAATCGCAAGCCGTCAATTTGATGGAATTGGATCTGCAGGAGATACCCCATCGCTGGATGTTGGGTTCCCGCGGGTCGGGCCCGCATTGTCCCGACTGCCTCGAACTGGCCGGTGAGGTGCGCACGCTGGGTGAATGGCAAAACACAATCATGCCCGGTTCGCATGTCCTGCACTGCGGAATCACCTGCCGGTGCAGCCTGCAGTCCACCATCAGCGCGCCGACTCGTTTCACCATTTTGATGCCCGCCATAAGCGACACAGTCGGTAAGTCACGCATCTATCTGGATATCCAGCGTCAGCTCCGACAGAACTTCACGGCGCTGCCTGCCACTCACCTGCCAACCGTTGCCGTGCCAGGGCGCGCACCATCCGCCTGCCTGCCCAAAACTGTTGCCGCCGAACGCCGGCCATGGTGGGATAAACCTGTGCGGACACCATCAAAACCGGTCGGGCGGCCCGTCCACGGGGTGGACTGATGACCACACCGGGAGTTGACTGCCATATCGCGCTCAGTCATCCACAGGTGAATGGCGGCGCTCCGTTCGGCTTTCTGCTGGATGACAGCAAAGACGCCGGGCCGGCGGTATCCATCCAGCGCGAGGCCGTGAAACAGGATGACGGCAGCTACGCCGACAACCAGAAATACTTTTTCACCGTACTGCTGGGTGACGGTCTGCCCAATCCGGACAACACCACCCACCGCGAATCCGCCGCGGAGATGTATGCCGCCTTGTTGCGCTTTCTGGGTCAACATAGCGGTCTCTCGCTGCTGACGCCCACCGGTTCATTCAGCGGGCTCTTCGCCGCGGGGCACTACGCCACCGAGATCCACTATCCCGATGTCACCCTGGTGACGGTGCAGATGTCGAACACGGGCAGCGCCTTCGAACCGGTAGACGTTACCCGGTTTGTGCAATCGCTCTGGGTAGACGGCAGCACCTACACCGGGCAGATGGCCTGGTCCAACACTTACTGGAGGTAAAGATATGAGCGCACCGGTTTATCCGTTATCCAATGATGTATCCCCCGGCCAACCGACAGCCAGTTCGCAATACAACAACCTGCGTAAAGACGCGCTGACCCTGGGTGCCGCACCCGAAGATTCTCGCACGCTCGGGCAGTTTTTCACCCGCTATATTTGTGGAGTGCGTATCGAATACCTGGCCGTCAACCGCCTCCGCGTTCCCTACCTGACAACCAATCCGCCAACTCTGATGATCAACGGCTACCTTTGCCAGTCCGCCGCCAATGTTGACCTTCCGGCGGGGTGTTTCAGCGGAACGGCAGCCACCTGGTATATCTTTGCCCGGCGCAACCCCGGTTCGGCCGCGTTCACACTGGAGGTCAACACCAGCCCGGTAGAAAGCACGGATACAAGGCTGATCGGTCAATGCTACTGGGACGGCAGCAATGTCAACGCGTCTTCTGTTTACACGTATTCCCTGCAGGGACTGGGGCTGCCAGATTACGACTCGGGCTGGTTTGCCGTGGCGGAAAGTCAAACCTATACCCGTGCCCACAATCTGGGGCAGGCGCCGCGATTGGTTGTGCTGCTGCATGCCACCAATGCGAATCCGGTGGCCAGCGATGAACTGGTGCAGGTAAATACCGTGTCCATCGGGTACGGGGTCTCGTGCCTTGGATGGAACGCAACCAATATTTATGCCACAAGCGGAAATTACAGCGGATACAGCACATGCCTGAACACACGCCGCTATTCCGGTTCGGGATACTGGCGCATTCAAGCCTGGCGGTAGGAAAGGAAGCAATATGACAGTAGTGATTCGCAACAACTCAATGGAGATCAAAACGTTTATGGAATCAGCCCTCGGGTATGTACCTGAACCCGGCGAAACGCTGGAAGAAGTAGCGTTACCATTCGCCGAATATGCCCGCCGGCTGCGCCTTTCGGTTGACGGGCGTTCCGGTGAAACAATTCAAGTACCTTTGAGTCCGGGAACAATCACTGTGCGGGTGGAATGCCCGGGGGAAGATTCAGTCTCACTGCGGGTAAATGACGAGGTAAAGGAGGTTGCGCTGGCTGACGGCCTGGGTAATCTGGCTCTACCGGGTGACGTGCCCGGCAGGTACGTCATCGCGCCGGCTGACTTGGTGAAATTTTGTGCCGCCGGTGAGGCCGTCAGCGTGGTGGAAGTGGTGGGGTAGAAATGATTGATTAATCAAGATTCATCCATAGTCGTGTAGGGGCGAAGCATCCGGGAATTATTCTATCTCCGAAGACAAGCCTTATGCCGGATGCTTCGCCCCTACCAAACCTTACCGGTTCACATCCAAAATAATTTACCGATTTATATATTACAAAATAGCTTACATCATTTCCACAAATCGTCTTTTTGCCAGGTCAACGGGTTGTTTTCGATGTATGAATAGATACGGTCAAAATCATCTTGGTTACGAACAACATGTTCATAATAATTGCGCTGCCAGACAGATTCGTTATTATTCCACATCCGGTGAATATGCCGCGATGAATTCGACTTCAGGTTCTGCATAATCGCGCAAATTGTCTGCGCGGGGGAACCTCTGAGAGGCTTGATGTTGACATTCTGAATTTCTGGCTCATTTGAATTTATAGTTAGTAGTATATGAATATGGTTGGGCATTACAACCCTATGGTTGATCTCAACCGGAAAATGTTCCGGCAAGGCAGAAATTATTGCATCCACACATTGCCCGGCGAGTGACAGGGTTAAGCAATCATTTTCGATGACGCCGAAAATACAACGGCGTTCATGGGAGACAATAGTAATGAAGTACGCACCGGGTTGTGAATAGTCAAAATTCGACAACCGGATAGAACGGCGGTGATCAAGTGCGGGGTTATAAGTCATGATGAAATCTGCCCCCTCAATTATTAGAAATGGTCAAATAATTCGGACATGTATCTCTCACAACAGGTGACGGGTTCATGATTTCAGACATGTTTTTCTCGCGACTGGTAGGGGCAAAGCATCCGGGACTAATCTTATCTCCGAAGATATACCTGATGCCGGATGCTTTGCCCCTACGCGATTATGACGTCTCCCCTTCTACAATCTTGACCTCTTCCGCGGTGAGGCCGTAGAGTTCATATACAAGGTGATCGATCTCGCGGTCGGTGACGGCGATCTGGCGCTGGAGCATGTCTTTTTCCCGCGGGGTGACGGGTTCATGATTTCGGACATGTTTTTCTCGCGACTGGTAGGGGCAAAGCATCCGGGACTAATCTTATCTCCGAAGATATATCTGGTGCCGGATGCTTTGCCCCTACGCGATTATGACGTCTCCCCTTCTACAATCTTGACCTCTTCCGCGGTGAGACCGTAGAGTTCATACACAAGATAATCAATCTCGCGATCGGTGACGGCGATCTGGCGCTGGAGCATGTCTTTTTCCCGCGGGGTGACGGGTTCATGATTTCGGACATGTTTTTCTCGCGACTGGTAGGGGCAAAGCATCCGGGACTAATCTTATCTCCGAAGATATACCTGGTGCCGGATGCTTTGCCCCTACGCGATTATGACGTCTCCCTTTCTACAATCTTGACCTCATCCGCGGTGAGGCCGATCATAAAAAGAAACCTCTCACTAAAGGAAGAGACTGATGGTGATCCGTCTTCGGGAAGAACGGGCTAATCAATTCACGGCGGGTTTCCGTCTCGTTGTAGCGGGCTGACTGGTACGATGATTTTTGTTGGTCAAAACGGTCAACAAGTTGCTTGATGGAATCAGGTGCTGGCATGAGTTCCCCCGAACGGCAGGCAGGTCAACAGATGGATTAACTATACCGCAAACCAGACGTCCGGTTTCAGATTTCATTTAATAAAGACAGTTGAATTGTGATCCTCCGCGCTTTTTCATAACCATAATTCAGCGTTTGGTCACCTGTTTTTTTAGAAATCCGATTTTTTTGAATATGCTACAGTTAAATAACCTGAACAACCGGGAAATTAAAGCTGTATAGATTACCTCATTTTCAGCAGGAGGGTATTGAAATGAAAAAAATGAAAACAGGTTTGCTTCTACTTGCGCTCTTTCTGGTTATCAGCATGGCCTGTTCTTTTACCGGGAACATTTTCGGCAACTCGGGAAAGATCAGTACAATCTCGTTCTGTTCTGATGTCACCGATGAAGGTGAATGTGTTGACAAAGGGAATTCTTTTCCACCGGGTACATCGTCCGTGTACGCCTACTTCACTTACGAAGGAATGAAAGACGGGCAGAAATGGAGCCGAATCTGGACACAGGATGGTGACCTGTATGATGAGACCCGCGATGAGGCATGGGATAACGGCGCTCAAGGCTGGGTGGCTTATTCCGTGGATGATCCCAATGGATTAGCCGGTGAATTTACTCTTGAGATACTGGTAGGCAAGAATCAGGTACAGAAAGCTTCGTTTACTGTAAAAAAAGAAAATGCAAGCCAATCTGGAAAGACGGAAAGCGGGCAGGCAAGTTTTCCGGCATTTGGTCCAATAACAATAGCAGAGGATGCGGCCGATAACGCGTTCCCCATTGAGCCCGCAAAAGTGTTCAATTATGGTGTATCCAAAGTGGTCGGGGTTTTTGCCTATTCAAATATGACCCCTGAAATGACATATACAGCGGAATGGCTGCGTGACGGCCAGACCCTGGCCCGTAAGGAGTATCCATGGGAGGATACAGCCAATGGTATGCATTACACCAGTCTTTCAGATGACACTCCTCTTTTAGCCGGAAAATATACATTGAACCTTTACCTGCAGGGCGAACTGGTACGCACAACGAATTTTCAGATCATCGACAAACAACAACCCCAACCGGCGGAACCTGCCGGAGGAACGTCTGCTAACACGAATCCCCGCCCCAATCGCCCGGCCACTCCGGAAGAAGTTGTTGACGCGGATGCGCTAAAGTATTTCTACATGATCTCAGATGCCAATTTGCCGGTCTTAAATCAGGTGGTAAAAGATAATCTGGCCGGATGGACAAAGATCAAAGTGGTCGATTCAAATCCGTGCGGAGCCAACGCGCTGGCCTGCTTTGTAAAAGAAGCCTGCGATCAACGCTGGGGCGGAACGGTTTATCTACCCAGGGCTGAAATGGCCGGCGTTAGCGATGTGCAGATAACCGCCACCCTGACCCACGAATTGACCCATGGGATGGAGTTCTATGGCGGCATGCGTTGCGGATGTTCAGTGCAAAAGGAGTTTTATGCCATGGCCGCGGAAATGGACTATGTCTATTACAGCGGAAATATCGATACCTTCAACGCGGATTATGGCGGCGTATGGGATGCCAATGGAAAAGTGGATACAGGAAAGCTGTGGAATATCGTGAAAGAAGTGTATTCCGGGAAATGCCCCGAGTATTGATTTTGGGCTTTACACAATCAACGGGAAACAGAGAGAAGTATATCTGATCTCATTAACACTTTCCTATATTCAGGAAGAGACCCGTCAATAGACGACCCTCGCCCAGTTGAATCAGGATAAGTTGAAAGCGCAGCAGAAAGTGATCGAAGCGGAAAAAGCCAATGCCCTTCTGGCAGCCCAGAAAGGGCTGGAAGTCAACAAAGCATTAGCCAGTACCGTGGCGGAAAAAGCCCAGGCGGACCTGGCAAAAGATATGGCCACCGCGAATATTTTCACCCTCAATCCGGCGTACGCGCGGTACTTGACCGCCCTGGCCAACGCGTCTGCCATCAAGAGCACGGATAAGTTCATCTTCACCCCGGAAGGTGTCTTCCCGCAGTTGGTGTTTGGCGGTGAAAGCCTGACCCCGGTGGTGCCGGTGAAATGAATTGTGATTTTGTTTGATGAAGTTGGATTAATAAAGATCTTTATGCAGGGGCGGATACGATCCGCCCCTACGCTTTCATAGATACATCACTTTTCTATATCATTCCACATTTACCGGCTTCACCCTGCGCACCCACGCGAACCAGATCAACGCCAGCGCAATGACCGCGAAGACTTCCCAGGTGGTGTTCGCCACCACGGGCACACCGGCAAACTTGATGGCAATGCCGGCCAGTGCCCACAAGATGACCAATGTATAAGCCACATCCCTGCGGGTGATGATCATCGCCAGGCTCAATGCCAGTACCACCACCAGCATGATCACCATCCAGCCTTCCGGTGACAACCCCCAGCGGTCCCATTTGACATAATCCAGCACAGAGGTCACATTGGCGACGGTGGCTACCGAGATCCACCCGAGGTACACACTGAACGGAACACGCACCGCCCAGGTTTCGGTCTTAGACACCTTACTCTGCCCGGTTCCCAGCTTCAAATAGGTGATGATCAGCGCAGCCAGCAGCGTGAACATGGCCAGCAGAGTCAGCGGGAATTGCTCGTAATGCCAGAGGAAGATCCACGCGCTGTTAGCCAGTCCGCCCAACACGATCCACCAACCGGTGGCACGCAGCCGGGGGTTTTCACGCTGCGCGGGCAGCGACTGAAAAATGCCATAAGCGATCAACCCGATATAGATCAGCCCCCAGATCGAGAAAACGTATCCCGCCGGTACAAAGTAAACCTGGAACCGGTCTGATATTTGACCTGTGTTCAACCCATTCAGGGGAAGCGCATTGGCCAATGTATTGACGATGAGCGTGATCAATATAGACACGATCACAGCCGCCTGCCGAAGTTTATCTTTCATATTGAATCTCCTCCCACAAAGCCAGGACAATGTTTCGTATTAGCTGAAGCGGTCGATCAATTTCTCGAGTTCAACTGCATAACCGATGATCGTCTGGTCATCCAGCGGGGTGCGTTCAAAGCGTTCCAGATCATCACGCAGAATGCCGGCCGCGCGGCGCGACATATTCCTGTAGATCCGATCACGAACCTCCTTATCCGCGCCGATCATTGCCACACCCAGCTCCCGCACACTGCCTTCACCTATGCGGTTAAGCCAGTTCTGGATCTGGCTGTCATCTAATTCTTTGACTTTTTGAAGCGTAGCCAGGTTTCGTTCCATACCTATCCTCACTCTTTTTGATCAGCAACGAAACTTGGATGATTTTGTTTCCATGATACACAAAATAAAACCGGGTTTCTACTGGTAGAACCTCGGAGTTTTGATTTGATGGATTTGGATCCAGATCAGCCTCTGTTCTTACCAGTTATCGTCATCTGAGAGTATGTCCAGAAGGATCATATCTTCAATAAAGTCCCGTTCATCATCAACTGCTCCATGCAGAGGAGTGTGATTATTTTGATGATTGCCCAAAATACCCACTATGATGAATAAGGCGAATAAGGGCAAAATACAAATCATTTCCATATTATTCCCCGCATAAATGGAACAAAAATTATGATGTATGTATCAGTATTTTATCTCGTTTTGGGGCATAACGCAGCCGGGTGTTTTATAAGACGTAAATCGACGGTTGAAATTTTTAGGGCCGGTTATTCGGACTTTAAATTGTTACTTTAAAACATTCTCTATCGCTGACCAAATGCAACCTGATTTCCAAAAGAAAAGACAGGCACCGCTATGAGAAAAACGATATGGTGCATATCAAATGAAACGGTAATGCGCCTGGTGGCCGAAGGGAAGGCCATTCCGGTATGCCCCGAACAGGCCGGCAGGTTGACCACCCCGCGGCTGCCCTGCGAGATCGTCAACGGGAGGGTAATGCGAAAAGACGGGTTGGACTTAACAGCCGAATTTGAGAGCGGCGCGCGGGAATGCCTGGCACTGGCCAGATTAGCTGGTGCTTACGGGGCGATCCTCAAGGCAAATAGCCCGTCATGTGGAGCCGGCCAGATTTATGATGGCACTTTTTTTGGTGCACTCGTGCCCGGTAATGGGGTTTTCGCGGCGATGTGCCGGCAGGAAGGCATCACCCTGCGCACGGAAGAAGACCTGTGACCTTGCCGACAGGCTGACGGAAGAGTAAAATAACGCCATTATGGATGAGTTCGTGAATCTTAAGGCAGCCGTCAACATGTGCAGAGCGCAGGGGGTCTGTTAAACGCGCCTGCTTTCTATTAGATAAATTTTATCTGGTTTATGCTATTTTCAAGCGGGCGATCCAATCGCCCGCTTTTTTTTCGCGGGCTGCCCGTCAGCCCGCCAGGAATGTCAAAATGAAATTCAAATATCTTTCTTCTGGTTGGAAAACCTTCTATCGAATTTGGTTCGGCCAGACCGTGTCGCTGATCGGCACCGCGATGAGCCGGTTCGCGTTTATGATCTGGGCTTACCAGCAGACTGGCGCCGCCACCACCCTGGCGCTTTTGGGATTTTTTGGCTATGGTTCACTGGTTGTCACCAGCGTATTTTCGGGCAGCATTGTTGACCGGTTTAATCGCAAGTATGTAATGCTGCTGGCAGATACCGGCGCGGCATTAACCAGCGCCGTTATCCTTTTACTGTACATCACAGGGCATTTACAGATATGGCACCTGTATGCGATGGAAGTACTATCCGGTTTCTTTGATGCCTTCCAGTATCCCGCCTATCAGGCTTCCATCACCCTGTTGGTTCCCAAAGATGATTTCACCCGTGCCAGCAGCATGACCGGGCTGTCAGATTCTTCGTCGCGCATTATCGCGCCAGTTTTGGCCGGGTTGATCCTGCCGCTGACTGGTATACAGACGGTTCTATTGATCGATCTGGCTACATTTATTTTTGCCTTTATCAATCTGGCGTATTCTCCCATCCCTCAACCGGAAAAAACTCACGCGCGAGAAGAAAACCCCCGACCGGAATTCTTCTCCCGCGCGGGTTGGGATTTCATTCGCACCCGCCCTGGATTGGTGGGATTGGTTGTTTTATTCGCGTTCATCAATCTGTGCGCCGGCTTCACGTATTACTCGATCATTTCACCCATGATCCTCGCGCGCTCGGGGAACAACACACTAGCATTGAGCTGGGTGGAAGCATCTCTCGGGGTGGGCGGCGTGGTTGGCGGTATTTTGCTGTCACTGTGGGGCGGTCCTAAAAAACGTGTACCATTCCTGTTGCTGGCAACAGCCATCTCTTTCATATTGGGTGACGGCAGCTTTGCCTTCGGGCGTTCTCTGCCGATGTGGATGCTTGCCGGATTCATTTCAAACCTCTCTGTACCGTATATCAGTTCACCCAACCAGGCTGTGTGGCAGGCAAAAACACCGCCTGAGCTGCAGGGGCGGGTGTTCGCGCTTCGAGGAATGCTGCAGATGGTCACCATACCCATCGGGTTTCTGATGGCAGGTCCGTTAGCGGACAGGATCTTTGAGCCGGGAATGATGCCGGATGGGTGGATGTCACCACTGTTCGGGTGGATTTCAGGCGTTGGCCCCGGCGCGGGAATGGGTCTGATGTTTGCCTGTTCCGCGCTGGGCGGATGCCTGACAGGACTTATCGGGTTATGCGTTCCTTCTCTGCGTAATGTGGAGCGTGACCTGCCCGATGCGGTGTAAAAAGGTTTTACAGGTTGGGTTGAACGCCCATTCGCTGACATAAAGGATATTGAAAATCTATAACGTCATGCGACCGTGTTCAACCCAACGCGAGTTAGACTGGCGGAAGCTATTACATGGAAATGTATTGAGGTATTGCATGCCGTAATGGGATCGAACGCGATCCTCCTGTAAAAGCTTCTATTCAATGTGGAGGCGATTTACTGGACACGGGCAGCACATAATCCGCCAGCAATCCCGATCCCTGAGCCTGCTGAAGGGATGAACAACAGGAAGTGAACGTCGTAATAAAGTGATGGTCACTTCGCGCCGGGGTTTGGCTTCGACACTTTCATGGTGAAAAAATCCATAAAGTGCAGGCAGGCCCAGCCACCGGGTTACCCGATGGCTGTAATTTACCCGTCTCGCTCTGCCGGGTAAATTGCAGGTAAATTCGCCGATTCTTTTCGAAAAAAGATAAAAATTCCCTGTAAAATGAATGAACGCACCGGGATTATGCAAAACCAAACACAATTTTGAAGGGTTTTCTTCAGAATCCAAACCCCAACCAATCGCTATGATGGTGATACATCACGCGATCGGCGAGTTCAACCAAGGAGTTGAATATGTATATGGTTTCTTTTGTTCTCGACGATACAGATCAACTGGATGCCGTTCTGGAAGCATTGAATGAAGGAGGCGTTTCCGGGGTGACCATCCTTGATAGCACCGGGTCATACCGTCATCTGGCCAAACGCATTCCGCTCCCATATACTTTCTCAGATAATTCCAGTATTCAAAGAGGAAACTCAACGATCTTTACGATCGTACCGGATGAAGAAACGGTTAATATTTGTCTGCAAAAAATTGAGGGCGTTGTTGGCGATCTGGACAATCCGAATACCGGGGTGTTTTCCGCCTGGCCGTTGACACACACCAAAGGCATACCATTGTCACGGAAGAAATGAAAGGAATTACATGGTCTGGATAACATTTATTCTGACATCTACAGCCATCGTTTTCGCGGCATATCAATTGGCGAAATACGGTGATGTAATAGCCGTCCGCACCCGCCTGGGGGGAATGTTCATCGGACTATTGTTACTGGCCGGAGCTACCTCACTTCCGGAACTATTGACGTCTATCAGTTCTCTGCAGCAAAACTCACCCAATCTGGCAGCCGGCAATTTAATGGGCAGCAATGGTTTTAACATGTTGCTTCTTGCCCTGGTGGATATGGCCAACCGTAATAAGCGCATCCTGCGCAACGCCGCGCTAAAACACGCCCTGTCCGGAAGTCTGACAGTGTTCATGATCGGGCTTGTTGTGTTCTTCATGCTGGCCAATATTCCCTTCCAGATCGGCTGGGTTGGGTTGGACAGTCTGCTCATCATTACCGCGTATGTCGTGGCTGTTCGGTTGATTCACGGGAACGAATCGAAGGCGTCACATGACGAACCAGATGAAGATATTCCGGAAGGAACCCCCAGTTTACGCACCGGTTTAATCGGTTTTGGTTTGGCCGCATTGTTCCTGATTTTTATCACTCCCATCATGGTACGCAGTGCCGATGAGATCGCTGAACTCACAGGACTGGGAGCCACGTTTGTGGGCACCACCCTGGTCGCGCTGGTAACGTCACTCCCGGAGCTGGTCACCACTATCGCCGCCATAAAGCTGGGGGCGTCTGACATGGCCATTGGTAACCTGTTTGGAAGTAACATGTTTAACATGTTTGCCCTGGGACTGACAGATTTCTTCTTCACCGATGGACGTTTCCTGGCGGCCATTGACCCGTCATTCTTGCTGGTGGGTATGGTAGGGCTTATCATGACCGGGATCGGGCTGGTCGGCAACCTGGCGCATATTGAAAAACGTCTCTGGAAATTTGAGATCGATTCAACGCTGATGGTTATTGTTTATTTTGCCTGCCTGTGGCTGCTTTATATACGCGGATAAACCAGAACAATTAAACGGGTTGAAAACTTGTTTTCTCCTGTGGATAATTTGAAAACAAGAAGAGTGTGTTCAATTGTGAACCCACTCTTCTTTTATTATTTTCCATATGTTTTTGCCAGATATTCCACCAGCGCCTGTTTTTCTTCGTCCGATAATTTCGCGCCCTTTTGAATCATCCGGTTGACCGTAACCTCCCAGTCGCTTTTTGAACGCGGAGCCTGTTTTACTTTGTTGGCACTGTGACAATCCGCGCAGCGTTCCTCCAGGAGGGTAGCGCCGTCAATGGATGGTCCCGTCTTTGTTTCTGCTGTAGAAACAGCAGGCGACAGCGCAGATGGGGATACCTGTGTTGAAACAGCCAGGGAATCAGGTGTTTGAGGTTTTTCTACTGTTTGGCCGGAAGGTGACAATGATCCACATGCTGTAAGGAAAAGGACGAATAACAACATCATGGTTGACTTTTTCATCATTTACTCCCTGTTTAGATCAAATCGATACCAGATATACCGATATTGTATATCCAAAAAGTTTGTTATTTTCAAGCGCTCTTTTTTTGTTGAAGTCCGTTATTGTTTAAATCTACTTGACATACTGTATATTACACAGTATTATATATTAAAGGATATAATATTATGAACGATATTGGAATAGAAACAATCTCACTTGAAATGCGCCGGGGCGTTATTGTTCTGGCCGTTCTCAACCTGCTTCAGGAGGAGCAATACGGGTATTCCGTTCTCCGTCTGTTAGCGGAAAACGGATTGGATGTTGACCAGGGTACGCTTTACCCGTTACTCAGACGTCTGGAATCACAGGGGCTGCTCGAATCCAACTGGCGCGTGGAAGAAGCCCGTCCCAGACGGTACTACACCATCAGCCCGCTCGGACGTCAAGTATTGCCAAAACTCCAAAAAGAATGGGACGCCATCGTCTCAGCCGTTCAGAACATTTCAATGATTGGAAGGTAAAAATGGAATTACTGGATAAATATATCGCGCAGGTGGGTGAAAACCTGCCCCGTAAAGACCGTGAGGATATTCTGAAGGAAATCCGCTCCATTCTGGAAGACACTCTGGAAAGCCGCAGTCAGGCCGAAGGCCACCCTTTAGATGAAAAAATGGTCGTTTCTGTATTGAAAGAATTCGGGTCACCGTCAAAAGTTGCCGCTTCATATCTGCCGCCGCGCTACCTCATCGGGCCCCGCCTGTATCCCACTTTCATCATGCTGACAAAGATCATCCTGGGAATCGTTTTGCTTGTAGGGATCGTTACTTTGTCAGTTTCACTTTTCCAGCAAACTCTGACCATCGAAACCGGGATTGAATTTATATTGAAAAAAGTACTGGAGATTATTGGCTCACTTCTCTCTGTATTTGGCAATATAGTCTTTGTCTTTGCCTGTATTGAATGGGCGCTTTCACTGGCCAAACCGGAAGATGAACAAACCTGGGATCCAACCAGCCTGAAGAATGAGACGGATATTGACACCGTCAAACCGCTCTCCCAGGTCCCGGATATTGTGTTGACCATTTTTTCTCTGATTGTATTAAATCTTTTCGGCCATCAGATTGGAGCATACTTCAACGACGCAGCCGGTCAGCCAGTGTTCATTCCGGCATTATCAGCAGAATTTTTCCGCTACCTTCCGCTCATCAATCTCATCTGGGTTCTGGGGCTGGTATTGAGCATCGCCTTGATCCGCGCGGGCAAATGGCAGCCCTGGACCAGATGGTTCAAGATCGGGTTGGATGCCCTGTCGATCGCCCTGTTGGTCAGCATGGTAAGCGGTCGCTCAATAGTAACCGATGCAGCAGACAAATTAATGGCCATGGGACCAACCGGCAGTCAGATAGCCGGAATTTATACGGGAGTTGGCTATGGAATAAAAGCTCTGCTGATCGTGTTGATCATAGTCACTGCGATTGATGCCGTTCAGGGTATCATTCAGATGGTCAAACGCAAATAAGCCTGTGCAGTTAAATAGGAAATGAATCACGTAGGAGAAGTAAGTGATAGTTCGAAAAGCCAATTACTCTGACGCAATCCTACTGGCAGAACTGGGAGCCCGCACTTTCGCGGACTCCTTTGCTGCCGATAACACCCCTGAAGATATGGCCGAGTACCTGGCACTCTCGTTCAGCCCCGAAAAACAGGCAGCCGAGATAGCAGAATCAGGCACCCTTTTTCTTATTGCCGAAGAACACGGCCTGCCGGTAGGATACACCCGACTGCGTGAAGGCAACGTGCCCGACTGCGTTTCCGGAGTACACCCGATTGAAATCGTACGGATCTATTCGGTCAAAGAAATGATCGGCCGCGGTGTGGGGAAAGCACTGATGTCAGATTGCCTGGAAGAAGCCCGGTCGCGCGGCTGCGACGTCATCTGGCTGGATGTGTGGGAAAAGAATCCGCGCGCCATTGCCTTTTATCAAAAGTGGGGCTTTGAGAAAGTGGGTGAACAGGGGTTTCAGCTCGGTCACGACTTGCAAACAGATTGGATAATGGCAAGATTTTTATAAAGAAAATCGGACAGAAGTCATCTCATCCTACAATCCATGGTTCTGACAGACCTGACACACAGATAACCATGACTGTGTTTTTTCTATGCCGAATTTTTTGTGTAATTTCAGATATAACGGATGATCATTAGCTTATTGATATAATGCATTTCTATTATTTAATGTCACCTTCCTGAAAGGTAGATGGGAAAAATGCAATTATTCAATTTTGACAATGAATTTAAACTGGGCATTGAACAAATTGACAAAGAACACGCGGGGCTGGTCAATATGTTGAATGAAGTTCACATCCTTATAAGGGAGAATGAAAAAGCGAAAGCCCGCGATTTTTTCCGTGACACTCTGTCTGCTTTTATCGAACAGCATTTTGCCCATGAAGAAGCTTTTTTACAGGATATCGGTTATCCTCAACTTGAGGAACACAAAAAAATCCACGCCCAATTCAGGCAATCGATGGAAGCAACACTTTCGCACCTTGATTCTGAAGATGATACTGTCTTCCGGAACGGGCTTACCGATGTTTACACATGGATCATCAATCACATCGGAAAAACCGATCGGAAATATGCGGCCTATTTGGAGGCTTCCAGGAAATAA
Source organism: Leptolinea sp. HRD-7 (assembly GCA_024363285.1). GTDB lineage: Bacteria > Chloroflexota > Anaerolineae > Anaerolineales > Anaerolineaceae > Leptolinea. The sequence continues at coordinate 875,559 of AP024710.1, forward strand.
AAACTCCCCGGAAGAAACCGGGGAGTATACAAAACGACAGGTGACATTAATACCGCAGCAAGGCACCGATATTGCCCGCTTTCGCGAATTCAGGGTTGGTGGTCACAATTTCCACATCGCCGCCGGAACGAATTACCGCGTTGACAGCCAGTTCTACACCGTCAGTCACCGGAACGATCTTGCCACCGCAATCTTTGCACAGAGGATTGGTATGCAGAGTAAGCCGCCCGCAGCCGGTGCAACGGTGAGCTGCCTGTTGAAAACCTTCTGTCACCACCAGGGTTTGTACGCGATTCTGAGATACAGCCTGAAAGGTTTTTTCAAGTCCGATTTCAGCTCCGTTTCCCTTGCCAGCCTGTGCGATAACGGTTTGCACCATCTTCAAGTCGCGCGCGGCTTCTGCTTCCTTGCCTATTTGCATGGCTTTGGCGAAGACATCAGCATGAGTGGCCGTCATGCTCATCGGGAAAGTTCCCAAAATCAGGCTTTGCCAGGTTTTCGGCAATTGTGCTTTGAATAAAGCGATATTATCATCGGTACCCCCAATTAATATGCGCCTTACATGTTTGTCTTCAAAGAATTTAACAGAGAAAGCCGCAATCTCTTTCATATTCCGTTCCACCACTTCATCCTCGTAGTGGGTTTGCCCGGCAGTCCCCCCTCTTTGCCCGGCTATGGTGGAAGCCCCTCCAAGTTTGGTGTGTTTAACCAATGTTCCCAGCACGCCTTCCTGTTCTACCAACTCACCCAGATGGAAATAAAAGGCGCGGGCTCCCTGGCGATCCACCAGGATTACACCATAATTTCCGTAAATATCGAATACATCCGCCAGTGGTTTTATGCTGAAATGGTTACCGGTAAATACCTGGTCGCGCACAGGAACGCCTAAAGAGATCGTTCGAAAAACTCCATCGCCCGCGCAGGAAAAAACAGCAATTCCTCTTCCGGTAAACGGATGATTGGTTTCAAAATAATTAAGTACAGCAGCAACATCCTGCTCCAATTCAACATCTTTCAATAATGCGCGCAATCGGAGCTTGATGGTGTCAGCGCTCCCAATGGCCGGATCGGTGTTCAGGTACACGGTCAGCGCGGTAGACTTGGTGGTTACTCCTGCCAATTCTTTCAACTGATAGTCCGTAAACATGACAGCCTCCTCATATAGAAGATGGTTGGATTGTCTCGAGTGCGGCGTGCGCTCGATATATCAGGGGCGTTTGCCCAGAGTCAAAGTGAACTCCTTCTCCTGGTTATCTCGAATTACCCGAACAGTTATGGAATCGCCCGGGGATTTGTTAGTCATAATATAGCTCATCAGGTCACCGAATACCTTAACAGGGCGGCCGTCCACCGCAATGATCACGTCACCACCGCCATTTAAACCTCGAATACGTGTGGTTTTGTGACCTCCGATCAGGCCAGCTTTATCCGCAGGACCTCCAGCCAAAACCTCCACCAGGTACGCGCCGGTGGTGGTGGTAAGACCTAATTCTTCACGCTCCAGCAGGCTCAGGTCACCACCGGGAGGAGTGGATATGCCCAGATAGGGATAATCGTATACGCCTTTTTGGATCAAAACTGGTACAACCCTTTTAATAATGTTGACCGAAACCGCGAATCCGATACCGCTGTTGACGGGTTCGCCGTCAGAGTTTTTCCCGGTAGTTCGGATAGAACGATTTAAACCGATAACTTCCCCGTTCAAATTCAGTAAAGGACCGCCGGAATTTCCGGGGTTAATCGACGCATCGGTTTGCAGAAGATCTCCGGTTGAATAGAATCCTCCATCTTCTGTCTGCCGTAAAGAATCCAGGGTTCGGCCTTTGGCAGAAATAATGCCCATGGTCATGGTGTTATTTAAACCAAAAGGATTTCCAATGGCAACAACTGTTTGACCAACCTTTACTAAATCCGAATCGCCTAGTGGTAACGGCCGAAGCTCTTCCGCGGGAGCATTCACTTTAATAACGGCCAGGTCTGAATCGAGATCAGTGGCTCTGATAACCCCCCGGGTTTTATACCCGCTGGGAAAATCCACTTCAAGGTCAGTGGCGCCTTCTACAACATGAAAGTTCGTGATTATGTACCCGTCAGAACTGTAGACAAAACCAGATCCCAGTCCGCTTCCCGTTTCGCCTACCTGTTGAATCAAAACAACACCAGGACTGACCGTTTCATACAACCGAACCAACAGATCCTGGTCGGCTGCCAGGTTCGGGTTTACGGAAGAGACAGGAATGACCGACACACTCGGGGACTGTAAAGTCGGAAGAACATAAGCCGTATCGGTGTTCTCAAATAACCGGGATGAATACTGACAGGCAACAACACTGAACAGAAGTACGAAGGTTGCCGGCAGAAGTTTTTTTAGACGCATGTGTTATTCCTGAATACCGCTAATTATTTCTCCCGTGAAAGCTGTTCAAAAAGGTCTCTCTGTTTTTGAGATAATGATTTTGGCAACTGCACTTTGACCTTCGCGAAGAGATCGCCAAAGCTCTGCGGGTTTCGCAGATGGGGCATTCCCCTGCCCGCCAGGCGGAATGTCTGTCCGGGCTGAGTACCGGCCGGGATCTTCAACATCACGTTTCCTGATAGTGTACCCACATTGACCTGCCCGCCCAAAACGGCTGTATAAAGATCGATCGGCACTTCTGTGTACAGATCGTCATTTTTACGTTCAAAGCGTGAATCCGGCAGCATTTCAATTACCAGGTAGATATCCTGTTTTAATCCATTGCTTCCACTGGCCACGCGTATTCGGGTGCCGTTATTCGAACCGGGAGGGATTTTGACTTCAAGCCGGCGATTATCCACCTGAATAATGCGCTGTGTCCCGCGGAACGCTTCATCCAGTGAGATAGATACCTGTTGTTCCAGAGAAGCCGCCGCGGCTTTTCGTGGATCTAAACGGGTTGTTTGTGCCGTGTTGACTGTCCGCGCGGATGCGGTTCGCCCTCCCGCGCTGGCCATTCCGCCGCCAAAGATAGCGTTGAAAAAATCGGAAAAACCGCCGCCAAACAGGTCTTCGAAACCGGTGGCATCCACCCTGTATGTGGTTCCACCGCGTCCGGCGCTCTGTTGAGCCTGGTTTATCCAATCGTTCCAGTTAAATCCACCCTGCGCGCCTCCACGCTGCCAGGATGAATATGAATCACCCAGCATATCGTATCGGCTGCGTTTCTGCGGATCGCTTAAGACTTCATAGGCTTCATTGATCTCTTTGAATTGATCTTCCGCCTGCTTATTCCCCTGATTTCGATCAGGGTGATACTTCATCGCAAGTTTTCTATAAGCCTTTTTTATCTCATCAGCACTGGCAGTACGTTCTACCCCTAATGTTTTGTAATAATCTTTATAATCCATAAAATTATTGTATTCATTACTTTCAGGTAAAGTCAAGTGATGAGACAAATATCTTATGTAAAGTTAATGCAACTTATACGTATCGGTTCAATATTTGAGTTCTCGGGATTGTGCTATCATAAACTTCTGAAAGGTTTTTTTCTGGACCTTTCCCGTGAAACAATTCGAATCTCTAATAATTCACAACCTGTTATGGTGTTATGACAGCTTCGTTTAGTGATCCTATTCTGGTACTTACCGCTGATCCACAGATCAATTCCCTGGTGGAAACGTTGTTGCAGCCGGAAGGATTCAATATCAAGATTGTTTCAGAAATCTCTGAAGCCCGGAAAGCGATTAACGAAAAACTACCACGTCTGGTGATCATGGGGGAACGGCTTCCAGATGGCAGCGGAATGGCATTTGCCCGTGAACTTAATGAGATAACAGCCACAACACCGGTACTGTTGTTTGTTTATCAAGAATCCACATCGGTTTTAAAACAGGCGATTCAAGCGGGAGTAATAGACACATTCACTCTACCCATCAGCGGTGAAAATTTCTTGAAAATGGTTCGCAACGGACTGGCTGTCGGGGACCGCCGGCGTGGATGGATGCAAAAAGAAACCCGGCTGGCCACAGCCAACCTGCGCAGCCAGATGAGCGACCTGGAAACCCTGAGCCGCCTGAGTCAGTCGATAACCAGCCAATTGGACCTGGATAGTGTGCTTTCTACTGTGATGGATACGGCAGTATCGCTTACCGGGGCGGAAGAAAGCAGCCTGTTGTTATTAGATGAAACCTCCGGCGAGTTGTATCTGCGCGCTTCACGTAATTTCAACAACGAAGAGACCAACCAGGAATTTCGTATGGGTATCACCGACTCTCTGGCAGGTTCGGTCATTCGCACCGGGCAACCGGTATTGGTGGATGAAGAAAACCTGAAAAAGATCAAGACGGATTATCTGGTCTATTCATTGATCTACGTGCCTCTCAGAACTCATGATCGCACAGTAGGAGTACTGGGCGTTGACAACCGGAATCTAAAAAAACCTTTCAATGATTATCATGTGCGTCTCTTAATGGCTGTGGCCGATTTTGCCGCTATTGCTATTGAGAACGCGCGCACATTCAGCGATACCGATAATGAACGCGCCCGCCTTGAAACGATTTTGACAAAAGTTCAAGACGGTGTGATCATCCTGGATAGCGAGCAGAAAATTGTCTTCATTAACCAGGGAGCCAGAGAAGCCCTGGCTTTAAGTGACGAAGACCTGTCATACCAGTCAACAGACGCGACCGTTCAGATCAACGAGATCCTTGATCTGGTCACCCGGGGAACCACCCGGGCAGAGATCAACCTGAGCGAAGGCCGTGTGATGGACGCGCAGGTGACAGAGATTGCCAACGTAGGCACAGTGATCACGCTGCATGACATCAGCATGTTCAAAGAGTTAGACCGCGCCAAGAGCGATTTTGTGAACACAGTCTCACATGATCTGCGCACACCACTGACCACTATTCTGGGGTACGTTGAACTGGTGGAACGGGTGGGGCCCGTTACCGACCTGCAGCGCGAATACATCCGGCATGTTCAGATGAGCGTCCACAATATCTCAAACCTGGTCAACGATCTGTTGAACCTGGGACGTATTGAAGCCGGATTTGACAAACATAAAGAAGTTGTACACATAGACCGCCTGATAGGCGAATCGTGCGAGAACCTGAAAGACCAACTGGCGTATAAAGGGCATCGTCTTATGGTGGAAATACCGCCCAATTTACCACCGGTGTGGGGCAGCCCAATACTACTGGCTCAAGTAATCGACAATCTGCTGGGAAACGCCATCAAGTACACACCGCCCGGCGGGCAGATCTTTATAAAAGTGGATTTGGAAGAAGATCAGATGATCCTTCAATTCAAAGATACCGGTGTAGGCATACCACCAATGGACCTGCCATTCATCTTTGACAAGTTTTTCCGCGCGAGCAACGCTTCAGGAGAAGCTTCAGGCACTGGCCTGGGGTTGGCCATTGTCAAGAGTATTGTAGAGACACATTACGGCCGCATCTGGGTGGACTCTGTTCTCAGTCAGGGTTCCACATTCAATGTTGTTCTCCCTCTGTACGTTGAAGGAATGGAAGAAAAGAAGTAGCCCGTCTTATTTTGACCAGTCGACCGTCATCACGTCTCGCTGGTGCAGGTTTTTTTCAAGGGCTATGGCAGCCAGCGCGCCTTCACCGGCAGAAATCACTGCCTGCTTTACATGGTCACAAACCACATCGCCAACCGCGTACACATTCGGGATACCGGTCTGGAATTCCCTGTCAACGGAAATGCATCCTGATTCAGACAGATCCAGCATACCGGCCAGAAATCCAGTTTCAGGTTTGCCTCCCTGCAGGTACACAAAAGCTCCAGATACTGGAACGACCTTAGACGGTTCACCGCGTTTAACATAGCGGATTGATTCAACCCGGTCTTTGCCAATGATCTCCTGAAGGCTGGCGCCACGGATCAATTCGACCTTTTTGTTCGCTTCCAGTTCTTCGATCAGCCGCTGTGGAGCTTTTAACTCCGGGGCCGGAGACAGGAAAAACACTTTATTTACAAAACGGGTAAGAAATAATGCCTCTTCAATCGCCTCATCACTGCTTCCAGCTACCACCACATCCTGTCCGCGAAAGAAGGCGGCATCACAGGTGGCGCAGTATGAAACACCGCGTCCCAACAATTCATCCTCACCTTTGACACGCGTTCCGCGCCCCATGGACCCGGTGGCAATGATGACGGCTCTGGCGGTGTACGTGGACTGATTGGCAAACACCATTTTTTCCTCACCGCCCAGATCCACCCCGATCACCCGGTCAGACACATACCGGGTGCCAAAACTTGTAGCCTGTTCGCGCATGCGTTCAACCAGTTCAGCCCCGCTGATCTCGCCCACGATACCGGGAAAATTGGCTATCTTCGATGTAATTCCCAGCGCCCCGGCTGTCAGACCTTTGTCGATCACCAGGGTACGCAGGCCAGCTCGCGACGTATAGATAGCCGCCGACGATCCCGCCGGCCCCCCACCCAGTATGATCACATCATATTGATTCAAATCAACCTGATCGTCAACTGCGTCAATGTATGCCGTGTTGTCCATTATGGTGCCTCCGTGAAACCAGTAATAACTTAATTATTTAGATGTTTTTCCAGGAGAAAAGATACATATAAAACCCGCCAGTCCAGAAACTTCTGGTTTGTCCGGTTTTTTATCAACGGTTTACGCTATTTAACCAGATATCACCTTTCAGATGAAATCCGTTGTACAGGGTTGAAAAATCGGAAAAGTCACTATACCCGGCCGGGCGGAATGAACGTAGAATTACACACGATAAAAAACTCGCAAACCGCGTCACAGAAAGATCAACCATGTTCAAATACAGTTTTCAAAACGACTATTCCGAAGGGGCACACCCCCGGATACTGGAAGCCCTCACAAAGACCAACCTTCGGCAGGAAGTAGGGTATTCGGAAGACGAAATCTGCAATTCCGCCCGAAAAAAGATCCTTGCCGCCATTGGCAACCCGGATGCGGACGTCCACTTCGTGAGCGGAGGAACCCAGGCTAACTTGCTGGTGCTTTCATGCTTCATGAAACCGTGGGAATCGGTGATTGCCGTGGAATCCGGTCACATCTGCGTGCACGAAACCGGCGCGGTAGAAGCCACCGGACACAAGGTCAATGTGGTGAAGGGCGTTGACGGTAAAATCACCCCCGGCGAAATACAGGCCGTAGTGGATGAGCACTATTTTGAACACATGGTCAAACCCCGGGCGGTGTACATCTCCCAATCCACCGAGATCGGTACCATCTATTCCGCGGCCGAGTTGCGCGCTATATCCGCCCTGTGTAAAAAGCTGGATTTGATCCTGTACATGGACGGCGCCCGCCTGGGCTCCGCGCTGACCTCAAGCCGCAACGACCTTGACCTGAAAGAACTCTGTTCGCTGGTGGATGCCTTTTACATCGGCGGCACCAAGAACGGCGCGTTGATCGGTGAGGCGATCGTGATCAACAATCCGCTGCTTAAACCCGATTTCCGCTATGGCATCAAACAACGCGGCGCGCTGCTGGCCAAGGGGCGCCTTCTGGGCATTCAGTTTGACGAGCTGTTCACCGGCACCCTGTATTTTGACCTGGCACGGCATGCCAATGTGATGGCAGAACGATTGACAAACGGCATTCGAAGCCTTGGCTACGGTTTTATGACCGATTCACCCACCAACCAGATCTTTCCGATTTTCCCCAATGCCGTGATTGAGACGCTTCGCAAGGATTATCTGTTTTATGACTGGGCGAAAATGGACGAAGCGAATACCGCCGTCCGGCTGGTCACTTCGTGGGCCATCACCGAGCAGGTGGTGGATGAGTTTTTGAATGATCTGAAGAAGATCGGATAAATTAAAACAACCCCCATTCCGGCCTTTCCCCATCTCAAAAACCGGGATGAGGAAGGTGACGCTGGAATTTCTATAAACGTCTGGAAAACCGAACACAGAAACCTCCTCCAAATTTTGTTTTATAAATTTGGGGGAGGCAGGAGGGGGCCTGGCTGGCTGGATTCGTTGATGGCTTATCTGAGCAGCCCTCCATTCCGGCCTTTCCCCATCTCAAAAACCGAGATGGAGGAAGGTGACTTTTACGCGCAGGCTTATGTAGGTTGGGTAAAACGCGTATAGAGGAGACTCAACTCCAAAAACGAAGACGGCTGATCGTTGGGAGCGTTTTACCCAACAATGCCGGTGATAGACGCGTTAATACCATCCACAGCCATGTTGGGTTGACCGCACTATGGGTATGGAATTGATCATTTCCATCAATCAAAAACCGTGAAGTGGCGGTCAACCCAACCTATGGAATGTTGCCATTTAAACCCTTTCAACGTGTAAAATCAGACTACTTCTACAGGAATAAAGGTGATACATGAGTGACAATCAGGTAATCTTTTCCATGGTGCGCGTCGGCAAGATCGTGCAGCCGAACAACCGCCAGATATTGCGAGACATCTCCCTGGGCTTCTACTACGGCGCCAAGATCGGCGTGCTCGGCCTCAACGGCGCGGGAAAATCCACCCTGCTGCGCATCATCGCCGGCAAGGATGACCAGTACGTGGGCGACGTGGTCTTTTCCCCCGGATATTCCGTAGGCTTGCTTGAACAGGAGCCCCAGCTCGACCCGAATAAAACCGTTCAACAAATTGTGGAAGAAGCCGTCCAGCCGCTGGTGGACATGCTGAAAAAATTTGACGAGGTCAGCGAAAAATTCGGCGAACCCGATGCCGATTTTGACGCCCTGATCGCCGAACAGGGAAAACTGCAGGAAGAACTGGATAAACATGATGCCTGGAACCTTCAAAACCATCTCGACCTCGCCATGGACGCTCTGCGCTGCCCTCCGGGTGACACTCCCATAAAACTCCTCTCCGGCGGTGAACGCCGCCGCGTAGCCCTCACCCGCCTGCTGCTTACCGAGCCGGATATCCTGTTGCTCGATGAGCCCACCAACCATCTGGATACCGAATCGGTCGCCTGGCTGGAACGTCACCTGCAGCAGTACAAAGGCACGGTGATCGCCGTCACCCACGACCGCTACTTCCTCGATAATGTGGCCGGCTGGATCCTCGAACTGGACCGCGGACATGGCATTCCGTGGCAGGGTAATTACTCTTCATGGCTGGAACAGAAAGAAGAGCGCCTGCGTCAGGAAGCAAAGAGCGAATCAAAACGCATTCAAACCCTGGAACGCGAACTTGAATGGATCCGCATGTCACCCAAGGCGCGGCAATCCAAAGGCAAGGCGCGTTACACGGCGTATGAAAACCTGCTCAGCCAGGAGACCGAGAAACACCGTGAAGAACTGGAAATCTACATTCCGCCGGGTCCTCGCCTGGGCGGCAAGGTGATCGAATTCAACAATGTCTCCAAATCTTATGGAGACAGATTACTGATCGATAAACTTACGCTGAGTATTCCTCCCGGCGCTATTGTCGGCGTGATCGGCCCGAACGGTGCCGGTAAGACTACCTTCCTTCGCATGATCACCGGACAGGAAAAACCTGATTCTGGAGAGATTATCATCGGTGAAACGGTTAAACTAACCTATGTCGATCAGAGCCATGAACTTCTGGATCCAGAAAAAACGGTGTGGGAAGAGATCACCGACGGAGAAGAGATCATCACCCTGGGCACCCTGAAGCGTAATTCACGCGCCTATGTGAGCGCCTTCAACTTTCAGGGAACGGAACAACAGAAGAAGGTGGGGGTGCTTTCCGGTGGTGAACGCAACCGTCTGCACCTGGCGAAGATGCTGAAGAGCCAGGGTAACGTGCTGATGCTTGACGAGCCAACCAACGATCTGGACGTCAATACGCTCCGAGCGTTGGAAGAAGCCCTGGAAAACTATGCCGGCTGCGCCATCATCGTTTCGCATGACCGTTGGTTCCTCGACCGCATCGTCACCCACATACTGGCATTCGAAGGTGACAGCAACATCGTATGGTCTGTGGGCAACTGGTCTGACTACGAGGCTGACCTGCACAAACGTCTGGGAACGGATGCCGACCAGCCAAAGCGCATCAAATACCGGAGTTTAACCCGCTAATCTCCCGGCTGTTCGCAGAACGTAGCCTTATCGCATTCGTTTTAAAAATAGGAAAATCCCTGATCCCGGGTGAAGATTTCATCCAGAATCAGGGATTTTGTGTAATATTCTTAAATAATTAAAGGCGTTCCAATACGTGTGCAGCCGCGGTTGACCCGGGTCCGCCCAGACACTGGATCAACGCCCGGCGGGCGTCTTTTACCTGATTGGCGCCGGCCTGTCCGCGCAGCTGCAGCGTGGCTTCCACCGCCTGGTACACGCCCACAGCGGCGATCGGGTTTCCGCGCGCCTTGCACCCGCCCATGGTCAACACGGGCAGTTTGCCGCTGATCGTTAGATCGCCGCTTTGTGCCAGCTTCCAGCCTTCACCGCGTTTCGCGAAGCCGGCGGCTTCCAGCGAGAGCAGCGCGTATATACTGAACGCGTCGCACACTTCGAACAGGTCCACGTCAGCAGGTAAAATGCCAGCCTGGCGGCAGGCGCGCTCCACCGAGAGGCGGGCGGCGTCAAACGCCAGCGGATCGGGCCGGTCGTGCAACGCGAGGGTATCGATCACCACACTGGAGCCGCTCACCCGCACCAGCGGATGGTCCAGCCCGGAAGGGGCTTTGTCGCGCGCGGTCAACAACACCGCCGCGGCGCCATCGGCATACGGCCCCATGTCAAACAGGTTCAACGGATCGCTGATGACCTCGGCGCCCGCGTACAATTCTTTCCTGATCGCTTTCCGGAAAAAGGCATTCGGGTTGTTCGCTCCGTTGGCATGGGCAACCAACGCGAATTCTCCGAACGCTTCGCGCGGCGGATTGAACTCATGCAGATAGCGCTGCATGAGCAGCGCGGCCTGCGCTGGGGCCGTCAACCCGGTCATGGCTTCGTAATCATAATCGGTGGAAAGCGCCGCGGCAGCTTCCACCTCCGGCCCCACCATATCGGTGACTTTTTCCACGCCCACCACCAGGGCGGTATCCACAAAGCCGGAAGCCACGGCGTTGAAGCCCACCCGCAGGGCAGCCCCGCCCGACGCGCCGGCTGCTTCCACCGTGAAGGCTTCGATGCCGGTTAGACCGGCGTTATCGGCCAGCAACGCGCCCAGGTTTTCCTGATGCGAAAGCGTGGGTCCAAGGAAGTTTCCAATATACAGCGCCTGCGGCTTCACTCCGCCGGCGTCTTTGATGGCCGCCAGCATGGCTTTCGCGGCCAGGCTTCGCAGGCTGATATCCCAGTGTTCACCGACGGGCGTCTGCCCGATGCCGGCAATGACGACGTCTCTCATGCGCGGCTCCTATTTCATCGCCAGTTTGCCGCGGTAGCGGACGTAGGTACCGTAGTCGATGGGCGTGCGGCGGGCAATGTAATCCTGTGTTGATGGTGCCAGCTTCTGACGCTCGGTGATCTTTTCGGTCACGCGTATGTCAAACGCGTCTGACCCCGCGCCGGAACCGAATGACACTACGAGGATTCGGTCACCAGGTTTGGCGATATCGAGTACGGCGCTCAACCCGATGAGGGCGGCACCCGCGTAGGTATTGCCGATCATAGGTGAAAGCAGTCCGGCGGTGATCTGCTCGGGTTTAAAACCCAAAAGGCTTGCCGCGCGCTGAGGGAACTTGGCATTTGGCTGGTGGAAAACGGCAAAGGCAAAGTCTTCCGGTTTCGCATCGGCCATTTTCAGCATCGATTTCGCCGCCGAAGTGATGTGTGTGAAGTACGCCGGCTCTCCGGTAAAACGTTGACCGTGTTCGGGGTATTTCTGTTCTGCCCGGCGGAAAAAGTCTGGTGTATCAGAGACGTAGGAAAACGCGGCGGTTACTTCAGCCAGGGCTTCTTCGGCCGGGCCGAGGATGTAAGCCGCGCCGCCCGCCGCCGCGGTATATTCCAGCGCGTCACCCGGGCGGCCCTGGGCGGTATCCATACCGATGGCCAGGGCGTATTTCGCCATTTTAGAACCCACGAGTCCCATGGCGGCGGTGAAGGCTTCGGTACCGGCTTTGCAGGCGAATTCCCAGTCAGCCGCCGAGACGGCCGGCGTGGCGCCAATGGCTTCCGCCACCACAGTGCCGGTCGGTTTGACGGCATACGGGTGCGATTCTGAGCCAACCCACACAGCGCGCAATTCTTCCGCGTCTATCCCGGCGCGGGCTAAAGCATTACGCGAGGCTTCAACAGACATGGTGATCACGTCTTCGTCCAGCCCGGGAACAGATTTTTCCTTGACGGGTCCGCCGCCAGCCGCACCCGTCCACACGCGGGATATTTCAGATCCGGCGATGCGGTAACGCGGTACGTATGCTCCGTACCCGATGATGCCCACCGGGCGTGAGGGTTTGAGTAAGCCATTCTTGTGTTCGTGTTCTTCGGTCATTGTGTCTCCGGATGATTGTGTTTCCGCTCTACGTGAGTTTTGCTCGATTAGGATAGTTCAAATTTATTCGGTGCGAGATGCTCACTGGCACTGCGCGCCAGCGCAAGTGTCGCTATCGCTCAGCATGACGAGTAAAGGCCTTTTTGTCATCCTGACCGAAGGGAAGGATCTCGCACTGCCTTCGGGATTCTCAATTCAACGGCATCTACCCATACTGTAGCATTACCGCTTCATTTCTTTTAATATCGCCTCCGCCCGATCGATGCGCACATTTTTCTCCTGAACCAGCCGGTCAGCCACGGCATCAATCATACCGCCTTCCGCCCCGGCCGCGGCAGCCACCTGCCGGGCATGTAACGTCATATGTCCGCGCTGAATACCTTCCGTGGCCAGCGCCCGCAGGGCGGCCATGTTCTGCGCCAGACCTACCGAAACGATCACTTCAGCCAATTCGCCGGCTGTCTTGCAGGCCAATAACTTTAATGCTGCCTTTGCCCCGGGGTGCACACGGGTAGCCCCGCCCACAATTCCCACAGCCATCGGCATTTCCAGCGTACCCACCAGGTCGCCATCGGTATTGCGCGCCCAGGTTGACAGGCTGGTGTATTTACCGCTTCGCGCGGCATAGGCATGCGCTCCCGCTTCCACGGCGCGCCAGTCATTGCCAGTGGCCATCACCACCGCGTCTACGCCGTTCATGATTCCTTTGTTGTGGGTCGCCGCGCGGTACGGATCTGCCGCAGCAAACGCCCAGGCTTCAATGATGCCGTCACGCACCTGCTCGCCGCTGTACTCTTCGAATGCCAGTTCGCTGACCGGTATCGTACACCGCGCGCGGGCCAACCGGCGGTCTGCCAGATTGGAAAGGATTTTCAGATGAACCCGGCCGCCTGTCAACTCTTCCACGCGGGGGGCAAGCCGTTCACACGCCGTATTGACGGCATTCGCGCCCATGGCGTCACGCACATCAATGATGATGTGCAGTACCAGGAAGGGGCCAATCGGGCTGTCTTCGATAAGGCGCACATCAAGCTCACGCGGGCCGCCGCCGAGTTCTGCCAGAACCGGATCAATCTTCGCGGCTTCCGCCAGCAGTTCAGAGCCGTGGTCGATCAATATCTGCCGCGCTTTGGCCGGATCCTTTGTGTCGAGGATCTGCATTTGCCCGATCATGCAGGGCTTATCGGCTGAAGCGGTAAATCCGCCGCCAGCCCGGGCAAGCCGAGCCATAAAAGACGCCCCGGCGATAACCGAAGGTTCTTCGATCACCATCGGTACCCACACTTTGCGGCCGTTGACCACAAAATGCTGCGCGATACCTATCGGCAGGCCGTACACACCGATGGCGTTTTCCACCATCTTATCGGCAGAGGCGGCTGTTAAACCGGTCAGGCCGGTGAGCGCGTCCATCTCACCTTCCGTGAGTTCGGTCTGCTTACGCAGGTATTCGCTGCGCTCCTGCAGGGTCAATTCGTAGAAGCGGATCTTATCAAGGCTGACCATATACTTACCTGTCCTCAAGCTTAACGGCCTCCAGCACTCAAAAGCTATCAGTTTTATTGTACTGAATGCCGGCGCTTAAGGAAACCGTAGGTTTTAAATATTTTTCCCCGGTCTGTATAACGCTGTTGATTTCACTCATACTTTCCAGTAGGCTGAAAACAGGAGACTGTAGAAATATGGACACAGGAAAAGAACCATCGACCATTAAGATGATAAATCTGGGCTTAGCCTTTCTCCTTGAACTGGTGATGCTGGTGATATTCGGGTATGTGGGTGTGTCAGCAGGACAAACCATACCGGTCAAAATATTTCTGGCAGTCGCCTTTCCGGCGGTCATCGCGATCGTATGGGGAATTTTCCTCGCGCCGGCATCTAAAACCCGGCTGCGTGACCCATGGTTAACCCTTGTTAAAGTGTTCTTATTCCTGCTGGCGGCCGTTTGTCTGTTCCTGACAGGTTTGCAAGGTGAGGCGATTGTCTTCGCGATTATTGCCCTCTTGAACCTGATTTTGTTGTATATATATAGAAGAAGTTAATCACGGTCAGTTCGATCGGGGGCAGCATGGTCATTCTTGAAACAGAACGGCTTCAGTTGCGCTACATGAAACAGGAAGACATTCCCTTTCTGGTTACCCTGTGGACAGACCCGGAGGTCACCCGTTTTTTGGGAGGGCCTCGAGATGTTGCCAGCCTCAGGGAAGAGCTGATCAAAATTGCCGATAATCCACTGGAACAAACATTTGTACTCTGGCCGCTGGAAGAAAAATCAAGCGGAGAACTGGTGGGCCACTGCGGTGTGATTGACAAGGAAGTGGATAATCTGACCGAATATGAGCTAACCTACGTTCTGGCAAAAAAAGCCTGGGGTAAGGGATACGCCACCGAGATTGGCCGCGCTTTATTGAATTACGCGTATCAATACCGGAATGTCAACCGGCTTATCGCGCTGGTTGATCCCGGTAATATCGCTGCTGAAAAAGTAGCCCTGAAATTGGGTATGCACCTCGAAAAGGAAGTCACCCGGCCGGGGGGAAGTATCCGCCGGGTGTATGCGGTTTTCCTTCCACATTAGAATTGTTCGCTGAACCTATCTGTGTTTTTGTATAACCATAATTGAATTAATAAATTAGAGTATTAATATCTAATTTAAAAAGATTTGCTTTTTTTCAATCCTGGAGGGGTACTCATGAAAGAAATAAAGATTTCAGCATATGCCGGTTTGGCCTATGTTCTTTTTTGGATCATCGGATTAATACTCGAACCCGGTTCTCCAGGTTTATCTTCATCTGTTGAAGATATTACAGCATATTATCAGTCGCACAACATTATTCATATTATCCAGGCATTTTTAATTGATGGCGCAGCGGCCATTGCCATTATGTTCTTCATTTCCGGCCTGGCGAGATTTTTCCACTTTCATCAAAATAATAACAAAACCATTCTGGTTTCGATGTTTGGTGTCGGCTTAATTGTGGCATCTGTATCAATGGTACAGGGAGCATTTCAACAGGTACTTACCGGGACGGTGTTAGCAAGCAGCAATGTATCACCTCTTATTATCTTAAGTATCATTTCATACCTGGACACATCCAAATTGACAGCGCTTGCCATGATGGTTTTTCTTGCATCCAATCAAATGTTCACGACCAATTCTTTTCATCCCTGGATACGGTGGACTGGTTTATTTCTAACCATAGTAATACTGGCTGGCGGATTCAGCTATCTGGTGAATAATTCCATCTTAACGTTGGCATTGTATATTTCGTTGCCGGTATTGTTGGTATGGGTATCTGCCGTAAGTTTGGGGTTACTCCGCGACCCGGTCCTAAACCGCCAGACAGAAACAGAATAATACGTCAATTAGAATAAAGGTAAGAGTTTTTAATAAAAAATATCCTTAATACGAACGGGAAAGCGAGAAATATTATGACCCAACAAGACTCTCAAACCGCCACGCTGGCCGGCGGATGTTTCTGGTGCCTGGAAGCCGTTTTTGATAACCTTCAGGGGGTGACGGATGTCGTCTCCGGTTACACCGGTGGAACAACCGTAAACCCCACCTACAGGCAGGTATGCGCCGGCACGACCGGGCACGCCGAAGTGGTTCAAATCCAATTTGATCCGGATGTGATCACGTATAAAGACCTGTTGGAAGTCTTCTTTTCCATCCATGATCCAACAACCCTGAACCGGCAGGGGGCTGATGTAGGCGAACAGTATCGTTCCGCCATCTTCTATCACAGCCCGGAACAAAAACAGGTCGCCGAACAGGTGATCCGGGAATTATCGGAAGAAAAAATCTGGAAAGATCCAATTGTCACCGAAGTAACGCCCATTACCACCTTCTACCCGGCAGAAGATTACCACCAGGAGTATTTTGCCAATAATCCCGAACAGGGATACTGCCAGATGGTTGTCAGCCCCAAGGTGGCCAAGTTTCGCAAGAAATTTGCCGCCCGACTGAAGAGCTGACTCTACCAGTTACCGGTAAGAATTCGCCCCATACAAACGCCATTCATGCTGGCCTGCATCAATCCGCGGGTCAAGCCGGCGCCGTCACCCAGCACGTGCAGATTGTGGATGTTGGTCTGAAAGTGTTTATCCACCACAATACGGTTGGAATAGAACTTGACCTCCACTCCGTAGACCAGGGTATTGTCACCGGATAGGCCGGGCATGATCTTATCCAGCCCTTCGATCATTTCGATAATA
This sequence comes from Leptolinea sp. HRD-7, assembly GCA_024363285.1. Lineage (GTDB taxonomy): Bacteria > Chloroflexota > Anaerolineae > Anaerolineales > Anaerolineaceae > Leptolinea. Next base: position 892,137 of record AP024710.1, read on the forward strand.
TCCACCATGATGCGGTAAGGCAGCACCAGGCTCAGGTCACCGGGCACGGCATCTTTAAGTGTGGGGCGGATGATATTTTTGGCCAGGCGTTCCATGGTGGTTCGGCGGCCGCGTTTCAGGTCACCATACCGCTGGACCATCACTTTATTTCCTGAAAGCATGTTGCCCATTTCAGCGATATACCGCCCGTATTCGATGGGTGTTTTAAACGGTTGGGTGAAATTTTTCGAGACAAGCAGCGCGAAGTTGGTGTTGCCGGTCTTATAGGCTTCATCTTTATAGCTGTGACCGTTGACCGTAGCCAGGGTTTCGCCGTATTTCTCTTCAGCCACCTCACCGCGTGGATTCCAGCAAAAGGTACGTACCTTGTCTTCAAATGTGGGGGTGTAGTACACCAGCTTGGCTTCGTACAGGGAGTTGTCAATTTGCGCGGTGATGGCGGCATCCGTTTCAATGCGGCAGCCGATATCCACCGGCCCTACCTTCGAATGGATGCCGTACTTTCGGCAGATGCCGTTCAACCATTCGCTACCTTCACGGCCGATACCCACCACCACATGTTCGGCGGTGAATACCCGCCCATCCGTAATGACTACTCCCTTAACCTTCTTTTCGCCGTCCGGCTGCTCTTCGATGATGAAATCGGTCACCGGTGAGTCGAACAACATGTCGATCTTGCGCTTTTCCAGTTCCTTCTGGATGCGGGAGTAAATATCGTAGGCTTTTTCGGTTCCCATGTGGCGCACGCCAGAATCGATCAGTTTCATGTGGGCCTGTGCCGCGCTGCGCCGTATGGCTTCCACAGTGGGGGTGTTTTCAGTGCCGTAAATGGTGGGATCTGCCCCGAAACCGACGTACAGGGCATCGGTGTAGTGCAATATCTTTCGGAATTTTTCGGTGCCGATGTACTGGGCCAGGTCTCCGCCGATTTCGCCGTCTTCATTGATAGAGAGTTTGCCGTCACTGAAGCTGCCACCGCCTGAAAAACCGGTGGTAATGTTACACGGCTGGCAGTTGACGCAGATGCCGGTCTTACGTTTTGGGCATTTGCGTTTTTCAATGGAATGCCCCTTCTCGATCAGCAACACCCGGAGGTCAGGATTATTCTCACGGATCTCATAGGCGGTGAAAATACCGCCGGGTCCCGCGCCAACGATGATCACATCATAAGAATTGTCTGTCATAAGTTTGCTCATCCCTCCGGAATCAAATGCGGACGCATTTTATCATCTTCATAGTAATGCAGCAGCCGGCAGATTTCCACTACAAAGTGAAAACAGACCTTTAGGGTTTCAAAAAACCTAAAGGTCTCGTAACACGACCCGCTGGTTGAGCATGCCTGCACTGAATGTCGCTTTTTGACATGCATGTGTTGAAGCCAGATTCTTGCGCGGCGTGGGCATCTCTTCGATACTGCACAAAAACAATGCAGCCCTTACGCAGGCTCAGGGATCGGAACTCACTCAAAGCCATGGACAGAATTGTGCGGGAGTGTCCGCTGGCTGAGCTTGCCGAAGCCCCATCCATGGGGCATAATCTAACCATGTTCTACCAGCTTCCTATTTTTGAAAACCTGTGCCCATCATGGGAGAAGGTGTTGCACCTCGGCACGCGCGAGATATTTGCCAAGGGCAGCCGCATCTTCTTTACACCCGATAACGTTGACGGACTGTACTACATCATGGATGGTTCGATCGAGATCAACCTACATACCGTCCACGGCCCGGAAAAAGTGCTGTTCATTGAAGGCAAGGGGTGCATTTTCGGGGAAGTCTCATGTTTTGTGGGCGGTGATGCCGAAGAAGCCAGCGCCCGCACCCGGTCTGACACCACGTTGTATTACTTTAAGAAAGAAACCATCGAAAAAGTCATCGCGCCTCAGTATCCCGGGCAGATGATCGAACTGGTACAGATCCTGGCGTATAAATCGCGGATGTTTTCTGACCTGCTCACGGATGAGTTGATCAGCAATGAATTCACCCGAGTATGCAAGATGCTGGTTTACCTGGTGCGGTTCAAGGAAGTCAAAATAGAAAGCGGCCAGAATCGGGTGACTTTCGTGCCGGATATGACCCAGCTGGATATCGCCCGGTTGATGGGGGTGCACCGTGTCACCGTGACCAAGGCTGTGAGTGACCTAAAACGGCGAGGGATCATCCGTCAGTTCACTCGAAAATGTCTGGACATCACCAATTTCCCTGAATTACTGAACCTGGTTGAAGCCATTGACAGGTGATTTTCATCCTGTTTTTCGTATTTTGTAGTTATCACTACATTATTTTTCCTTCATACCTATTAGGATTTAAAGGCCAATAACTGGCGTTTATTTCATTTCAGCCGGCCAACCTGAGTATGGCCATGAAGGATTTCATCATGACAGAACATATCAAATTATTCACCCCCGGTCCCGGTGATGTTGATGACAGAGTGCTCGAGGCCCTCAGCCTGCCGGTAATGCGTCACTACGGTCCCGACTGGCTGCCCGTGCACGAAGAGATGGACGCGCTCCTCCATAAACTCTTCCAGACAAAAAATGACATGTATGTTGTTCCCGGCCCGGCATCCGCCGTTCTCGATATGGCCATCGGTTCTGTGGTTGAACCGGGCAAGAAGATCATCATCGGTACCAACGGATACTTCGGTACCCGTCTGATCGACATGGCCAAAGCCCACAACCTTCAGATCGTTTTGATGGAAGCCGCCTGGGGTAAACCACTGGAACCCGATGCCCTGAGCGCCCTGATCAAAGAAAACCCCGATGCCGTCGCATTCGCGATGGTGCATCATGAAACATCAACCACGGTACTCAACCCGCTTAAAGAATTGATGGCTGTGGCTCATAACGCCGGCCTGGTGACCATTGTGGATACCGTCTCCTCGCTGGGCGGCGTGGATATCCCCGTGGATGACTGGCATATCGACCTGTGCATCTGCGGCGCCAACAAATGCATTGAGGCCGTTCCGGGCGTGGCTTTCATCAGCGTCAGCCCGCACGCCTGGCAGGTGATCGACAGTCACCCCGGCCCCGGAAGCTGGTACCTTGACCTGAAGCTCTGGCGGCATTACCTGCAGGAATGGGGAAGCTGGCATCCGTCACCCGTCACCCTGCCGACGAATGTGATTCTGGCTGCCCGCGAAGGTATCCGTGTAATTCTCGACCGCGGACTTAAAGAACACGTCGCGCGCTACACCCGCGCCAGCAAAGCCATGCGCGCCGGAATGGAAAGCCTGGGTTTTGAGATGCTCGTTCCTGAAACCTACGCGTCACCGATCGCCACAGCCGTCAAAGCCCGGCCGGAATTCACCCTCGACGAACTGGTGAAATGGCTGATGGATACCCACCGTATCGCGGTGGGCGGCGGCCTTGGCGAGCTGACTGGCAAGGTCATTCGGGTAGGTCATCTGGGTAAAGCCGCGGAACGAGAGTATATGATGGACTTTCTATTCACGCTTGAAGAATTCTTGCGATTAAAAAATATTCCTGTCCAATCCGGAAAATGGGTGGCAGGATTGTTTGTTGAATAACTGAGAAAACGGGCCGTACGCGAATGGAATCAAACACGATGGATCCAGCGGTCAGCCAGGCAAAGGGAAGCATCAGCATCCCGGGATATGCCTGGGTGATTCTGGTTGTTACTTTGCTAATCGGAGTTTGCGCGCCATTCAACCAATTTAAAATACCACCGGTGATGCCTGTTTTAATGGAATATTTTTCCATTGACCTGACATCAGCCGGTCTGTTGATGTCAATTTTTGCGATCACCGGCTTGATCTTCGCGCTACCATCCGGGATTTTGCTGCAGCGGTTCGGCTTAAAAATGACCGGCCTGACCGCAGGCCTGTGCCTGCTGGCCGGATCGCTTCTCGGAGCTATTTCCAACAACTACAGCCTGTTGTTATTCAGCCGTTTTGTCGAAGGCATCGGCATGGCGCTTATCGGGCTGGTTGGTCCGGCCGCCATTGCCGCCTGGTTTCCGTCAGAAAACCGCGGTCTGCCGATGGGCATCTGGGCTACCTGGGTGTCACTGGGCAGCCTGTTGATCTACAACGCAGCACCGGTTGTCGAAACTTCTGGAGGTCTTTTCGCGGTATGGTGGATGTCTTCCCTGGTTACAGGGGCGGCGGCGTTCTTATTTGCCATTTTCTTCCGACTCCCGCCTGAATCTGTGGATGTCAAAAAGACCCCGGGATCCTTTGATCTGGCTTTATTGAAAAAAGGATTGCAGCACAAAGATATCTGGCGGCTGGCACTGGCTTTCGGCTGTTTCAATTACGCCATTATTGGCGTGATTGCCACCTACTACCCTACATTTTTAAAAACAATCCATGGCTTTACCCTCACGGAAGCCTCACAGATGACCAGTATCAAGATGATCGTAGTGATCATCACCGCTCCGCTTATTGGATGGATCATTGATAAAGTTGGCTCCCCCCGACGGATCATCCTCTGGTCGTTTGTGGCACTTGCTGGCTTTATGGCTCTGCCGTTCACGGTAACCGGTTGGATGATCCCGGTCACCATGGTTCTGCAGGGTATTCTGGCCGGAGCCATCCCCACCTGCATATTTACAGTCATACCATCGCTGACTGGCAAATCTTTGCCCGCCGGTATTGGGCTGGCTGTTGTCTTGATCGGACAAAACCTGGGACAGTTGCTTGGCCCGGTGCTGTTTGGCGCGATGGCGCAGTCTATGGGATGGATGACGGCCGGACTTTTGACAATCCCGGTCTTAATTCTGGGCTATATCGAAATAAATAGAACTTCTATGAAGTAGCTTTGAGTTGAGTTATTTAATAATTTGATTTTTTTACAGGAGATAATGAATGGGCGAATCGATACGTGCTTTATGTGAAGCTCCGGCAGGGCAAAAAGAAGTGCTGCAGGGGAACATCGCATTTGCCGTAGGCTGTGTCCGCGGCGGTATTCATGCCGCGGATGGTTACCCCGGAACACCGAGCAGTGAAGTGATTGACCGCGGCCTTTCGGAAGTTCAAGACCTGATCCATGTGGACTGGTCGGTGAATGAAGCCGTGGCATCCGCCGTGGGTGTGGGTCACACACTGGCCGGCCGCGATTGTGTGGTCACCATGAAGATCCCGGGCCTGTTCCAGGCAGGTGACATTTTTACCAGCGGCGCGTCTTTCACGCAAAAACGCGGAGGGCTGGTGTATTACATCGCCAGTGATTTCACTCCCAGTTCAACCCAGCACGTGGTCGACCCGCGTTACCTGTTCAAATCCTGCTTTATCCCCGTTTTTGAACCACGCAGCCACCAGGAATTGCATGAATCCGCCGCGATTGCCGTGGAGATCGCCCGGCAGTACAACACGCAGGTGGTCATTTTGCCGAACGGCAACCTGTGCCACAGCGAAGGGCTGATCAATCTGATGGAGCCGTTGCACCGCGACCCGGTGGAGATGCCCGATTCGTTGAAAGACTTCAACGTGTTCCCGGCTTTCGCCCGCAAACACTATGACACCACCATGAGCGAGCGCGTTCCCGCGCTGCAGGAAATGGTTGAATCCAGCCCATTAAATATCTGGGAAAAAGGTTCCGGCAAGATGGGCGTGGTCACCGCCGGGATGAGCGACCTGTACGTGCGCGAAGTGCGTGAAGCTCTGGGGCTCGATTTTGACATCCTTTCGCTCGCCTGGACCAATCCCCTCCCGATGGACCTGATCACTGAATTCTACCATTCCATCGACGGTGACGTGTATGTGATCGAAGATGGCTACCGTTTCATCCAGGAAGCCATGATGCAGGCCGGCCTGCACCCCATCGGCAAAGATGCTTTCAGCAACCTGACCGAATGGACACCGGCACTGGTGGCGGAAAAACTGGGCAAGCCTGTCACCCATAACAAAGTTGACGTGCAACCCATACCACGGCCGCCATCTTTCTGCGCCGGCTGCCCGTACCGCCTGTTCGCCCAGGAAGTGGCACTTCTGCGCAAGAAGAAACAGGTTGGAACGGTATTCGGTGATATTGGCTGTAATGGCCTGCTGTATTTTTTGAACGCGCTGGATACCGGGCTGGCCATGGGCGCCAGCGAAGGTCAGCGTATTGGTTATGTGATGGACAAACCGGAAGAAGCGGCCCGCTGTCTGACTGTGGTGGGTGATAGCACCGAATGCCACACCGGTATGGATGCCACCCGCAACGCGGTGTACCGCAATGTGCCGGGTGTTAAAGTGATCCTTGATAATTCCTGGACAGGTATGACCGGCGCGCAACCCACTCCCACGTCGCCGGTCAACCTGTCCGGCCAGCCAATGAAGTTCAACCTCCCGGCCAGCCTGCGCGCGCATGGCGCGAACGTGATCGAAGTTGGCGCGTATGACCGAAAAGGTCTGCGTGCCGCGCTGAAGAGCGCGCTGGAAGAAGCCGCCAAAGGCGCCTACACCACCATCGTGGTGCAGGAAGGCGTTTGCATCCAGAAAGCACAGAAGAGCACCCAGCGGGTGTATGTTGACCCCGAAGTCTGCAAAAAATGCGGCGCTTGCCTTGTCTGCCCGGGTATCGAAGCTGATGAAAACGGTGTGCCGCATGTCACCAATATGTGTACTGGCTGCGGTGGAAGCAGCCCGGCCTGTGTTCAGATGTGCCCCACCGGCGTACTGCACGCCGTTGACCTGAAAGACCTGAAACGCCAGTCTATGCCGGAATACCCCGTGCCAACCGCGCGCTTCGCGGAAAAAGATATGGCCGTGAAAGATATGCCGGAACGCATTTCGGTAGCCATCCGCGGCGTGGGCGGTCAGGGCAACCTGTTCTTTGGCGCGGTGCTTTCTAAACTGGCCTTCCTGGCCGGATATGATAAAAAGAATATTATTAAAGGTGAGACCCACGGTATGGCGCAAATGGGCGGGCCGGTGATCAGCACTTTCGCCTGCGGAAAAACATTCAGCCCGGTCTTCCTACCCGGAACCACCGACTGCCTGATCGTGATGGAAAAAAGCGAAGTATTACGTCCCGATTTCCTTGCTCAGCTCAAACCGGGCGGAATTGTTCTGATGGCCGACACCGCCATTGTTCCGATCGGGTTCCCGAAAGAGCAATATCCCGCGGATGAACAGATCTTCGCGAACCTCAAAGGGTATAAGACCATACTGGTGGATGTACTCGGGAAGGCGTTGGAACTCGGTGATTCGAGCGGACGCGTGGCCAACGTGGTGATGATGGGCGTGCTCAGCACCGTCAATCCGTTTGACCGCATCCCCGAAGCCGCCTGGATCGAAGCATTAAGGCAGGTCAACGCGAAACCGTCTATCTGGGCGGCCAACGCCGCCGCGTTCCAGGCCGGGCGCGAAGTGGTAAAAAATGCCAGAGTAATTGCCTGATCTTTCCGGGAGGGACCGCATGCTCCAAAAGTTACTCGAACCGAAAAGTATCGCCGTCATCGGCGCCAGCGAAGACGTCACCAAACCTGGCGGGCGGCTGACCCTGAACATCCTGACCAAAGGATTTGCCGGAAACCTGTACCTGGTCAACCCCAAAGGCGGGGTGATCCAGGGGGTGAAAGCCTACACCTCCATTGCCGAACTTCCCGAAGCGCCCGAACTGGCGTTGATCGGTGTGCCGGCCAAATTTGTGCGTGACTCCCTGCAACAACTGGCTGATAAAGGCGCGAAGATCGTGGTGGTCTTGAGCGCCGGGTTCGGCGAGCAGGGTGCCGAAGGCAAAGCGGAAGAAAAAGCGCTGGCGGAAATCGCCACCAAACACAATATGCTGCTGCTTGGCCCCAACTGCTCCGGCGTGATGACCTACGCTCACGCCAGCAAGTTCACCGGCGTGGCCCTCGAACTGGTCAAGGGCGGTATTGATTTCATCAGCGGCTCCGGCGCCACGGTTGACTTTCTGGCCGAACACGCCATCCGCCGCGGACTCAAATTTAATTCTTTCCTCACTGTAGGTAACTCCGCGCAGAGCGGCGTACCCGATCTGATGGATATCTACGACGCGGGTCACGGGCCGGACAGCCCGAAGGTGATGATCACCTATCAGGAGAGCATTGTCAACCCGCAGAAATTCCTTAAAGCCTCACGCAGCCTGAACAAAAAGGGTGTACTGATCGCCGGGATCAAAGCCGGCACAACCCAGGCCGGCAGCCGCGCGGCCGCCAGCCACACCGGCGCCATGGCCACCAATGACACCGCCGTACAGGCACTGTTTGACAAATCCGGCGTGATCCGGGTGAATTCCCGGCAGGATATGATCGATGTGGCAGCCATCCTAACGCTGGTAAAAGGCAAAGCCGACGGCAAGCGCGTGGCGATCGTCACCGACGCGGGCGGCCCGGGTGTGATGTTATGCGACGAGCTCAGTCAGCTCGGGTTTGAGGTGCCGCATTTCAAAGAGAGCACCCGCCAGAAACTGGCAGAAGTACTGCCGGCTGGCGCGGGAACGGGCAATCCTGTGGATACGCTGCCCACCAGTGGCGCGGAGAACCTGGATAAGGTGCTAAACATCCTTATCGAAGAAGAGAAAGATCAGATCGATTACATCGTGGTTATGAACGGCGATGCCGGCATGATGGATAACCGAGCTCTGTACCGGGTAGCCAAGAAATATATGGACAGCAGCCCCATCCCGGTGATCCCCTCGTATGTTTCGGTGCTGTCATCCGAAGAACCACTGAAGATGTTCCGAGAAATGGGCGGCTGCTACTTTGAAGATGAAGTCGAACTGGCGCGCGCGCTGGGACGGGTGGTCAACCGGCCGCGCATTTACGAACCGGAAACCTCCGCAGCCGGGTACGACAAGAAGAAGATCGCTGCGCTGCTCGAAGGCTGTCACGGCGCGCTGACCCCGCAGGTCACCCGCGAGGTGCTGCAGGCAGCGGGCATCCGCTTCCCCGGGCAGATCGAGCTGACGGATAAATCCGGATTGAAAAGCGTGCCGTTCGCCTTCCCCTGGGTGCTCAAGGTGATGGGTCCGCTGCACAAGAGTGACGTGGGCGGCGTGCGCGTGGGCATCAAGGACCTGGCGGAAGCCGAAAAGGTATGGGACGACCTGTTGAAGATCAAGGATGCCACCGGCGTGCTGGTGCAGCAGATGGTCAAAGGCACCGAGGTGATCATCGGCGCGAACCGCGAGCCGGGGTACGGTCACCTGGTGGCGTTCGGCCTGGGCGGTATTTACACCGAGGCGCTGAAAGACGTCAAATTCGCGCTGGCACCGCTGGCCAACGAAGAGGCCAGCCGGCTGATCCAGTCCATCCGTTCGCTGGCGCTGCTCAAGGGTGTGCGCGGCGAGCCAGGCATGGATATGGACACACTGCGCGACATCCTTATCCGCATCAGCCTGCTGGTGACGGACTTCCCGTCAATCCAGGAACTGGACCTCAACCCGGTGAAGGGTTACGGCAAGGATATCTTCACGGTGGATGCGCGCGTGCTGGTGAATTGAATCCCCTCTTTGATTCCCCCCTTCGTGAAGGGGGGCGTTTTATATTTCCATTCAGGAGAATTCTTGATATTTTTGGCTTCATTTTATGCTTCAAATTGCGAAACCGAAATTAAGTCCAATATCTATCCATAAATCGGTTTCCACCCCTTCGTGAAGGAGGGCTTTGTATATGTCCATTCAGGATAATTCTCTAAATTTTTGGCTCCAATTTATGTTTAAAATTGCGAAACTGAAATCAAGTCCAATATCTAACCCTAAATCGATTTTTGCCCCCCTTCGTGAAGGGGGGGTGGGGGGATTCGCGTCGGGAAATTCACCCGTCCAATCCCACAGAACCGAATTCATGCAGTACCATTAACCGCAACCCAACCCATGAGGCACCTCCATGACCAAACACTATTCCATATCCAAAGACGTCTTTGAGAAATTCCCCGAGTTCCGCCGCGGCGTGGTCGTGGCCACCGGCCTCAGCAATCCCCCCGCGTGTGACGAACTGACCGCGGCTATTCGCGAAGCTGAAGCAGTTCTGCCGTCTATACTGAATATAGACACCATCCTCGAAAATCCAAAGATCGCGAGCTGGCGCGAAGCGTACCGCTCCATCGGCATCAAACCGACCGAATTCCGCCCGTCCGTGGAAGCGCTGGCGCGGCGCGTGCTGCGCGGCGAACCGCTGGCTCCCATCAGCACACTGGTGGATATCGGCACACTGGTGACCATCCGCCACCTTTTACCCACCGGCGCGCACGCCATTGACCACCTGATGGGTGACATCGAACTGCGCTTCGCCACCGGGACGGAAGACTTCATCCCCTTTGGCACCGATACCCTGGAACACCCCGCCCCCGGCGAGATCATCTTTGCCGACGGTCAGACCGTGATGACCCGCCGCTGGACGTGGCGGCAGTCAAACCACAGCCTGGTGGTGGCGGATACCACGGCGGTCGAGGTCAACATTGACGCGCTGCCGCCCTTCACCCTGAGCGAAGTGGAAGCCATCTGCGTGGAGGTGGGCGATCTGCTGGTGAAATACGCCGGCGGTTCGTACCGCTATGAGGTGCTTACTAAAGAGCACCCGATGATGGATCTGATATAAAAAATTGGGATTTGTGTATGTTTTTGTAGTAGAGGACGACTCAAAACTAATCTAGAATCGTTCCCCAAAAATGAGACAAAAAAATGGCGGCTATCTGACCGCCATTTTGCATATATTATGGGCAATGCAGACCAGTCCCCATTCGGTACTCACCTTATCCAACCCGCGGAGATGAAATCTCCGGAACCTTCGGTTGTGCTTGATTATGCCAAAAACAGCCTCTACATCCGTATTGCGTTGAACACGCAAGCGAATACCATCTTCCGAACGCAAGTTCAGATTTGCCTGAGCTCGATAGGCATCCAGTTGGGGATTGACTGTGATCTTTCGGTTGCCTCTTGCTTTGAAACATTTTGGTCGAAATGGGCACCCGGAACAATCTTCGCACCCATACACCTTGCGCTGACTTAGATACCCATTATCTGTTTTGACCTTTTTTGTGTAAAGAAATGTCAATTGTTTTTGTCCAGGGCAATGGAAACTATCTGTCTGCGGATCATACGGAAGATTCCCGGTTACGAATGGATTGTTCCGATATTTTCGGGTTGTCTCTTTGTGAAATAGATTGTGTTTTACATAATTTTCGAGCTGGTTCTTCTCCAAATAAGCATAATTCTCCTCACTTCCATATCCCGCGTCGGCAACTACTCGAACTGGCAGGATGCCCAGGTTCGCCTGAATGTGCTCCATATGTGGAATGAAACAGGCCGTATCTCCTGCCCGTTGGTGCAAGCTGAAGCCAACAATAAACTGGTTCTCTGTGCCACATTGAACGTTGTAGGCCGGTAATGGTAACGGCTTCTCGGAACCCCGATCCTCTTTCATGCGAAAACACGTGGCATCTGGATCAGCTTTGGCATAGCTGCTTCGCCCTGCCAGGGTCTTTTCCTGTTCTTCGTATTTCTCCATTCGCGGCAGATAATCCTTCTTTAATTTCTTCTCCGCCGCTTTCAATTCTTTGTTCCCCGGTTCCCTCTTCAACCGTTCGTTTACCTCTTTCATCCGTTCCCGGATCAGTTCGCTATTTATCGGGCCGCCATTTCCCATCTCTTCCAGGTCTTTGTCCCCATATTCTTCTTCTTCGGCTTCATTGACGGCTTCTATTTCTTCAAATAACTCATGGATCTTCTGCTCCAACTTGCTCTTATATCCCGCTGTCCGCTTAGCCCATATTACTCGATGTTTGTTCGCGTCTGCTTCTATTTTTGTCCCGTCTACAAAATAGTTCTCCAGCCGGATCAATCCCATCTCTCTCAACAGTTGCACCACCTGCCCAAATACATCCTCAATCACTCCTCTCATTCGGCTCCCCCTGAACCGGTTGATCGTCCGAAAATCCGGCGTGTTCCGCCCACTGATCCACATGAATTGAATGTTTTCTCTCAATCCTTTCGCGATCTGTCGCGATGTGTAAATCCGCTGTGTGTATGCATACACCAGTACTTTCAGCATCATCCGCGGATGGTAACTGCTCGTCCCTCCCCCTTTATATTTTTGGATCAGCTTGTCTATGTCTATCTGATCTATCGCTTCGTTCACTACCCTTACGATGTGCCCTTCTGGGATTATTTCATCCAGACTCGGTGGTATCAGGCTCGGTTGGTTCATGATGTACGGCTTAAATACTGGGCGGCTTTCTCGTCTTTTCATTCCCCTATTGAATCACACCCTTTTTAATGTGTAAAGAGGCTGACTTTTGGGTCAGCCTCTACATTTAATTTAAGGTCACCCGGATCATCACCACATCGTTGACGGCTTTCTCGATCTCGTCCTTATGCGGTTCGCCCGCCTCGTCAAAGGTGACGCCGTAGAATTTCGCGTCATTGCGTACAGCCTTCAGGTGATCCGTCAATCCGGCGGCTTTGGCGGCGCTATCAGCCACCGTCACATCCGCCTGGCCGGTATAGTCCTTCCCCCGAATGCGCAAAGTGACCGGCGCGCCAGCAGCGAGGTTTTTATACCATTCGCCGTGCGTGAAGATGGTCACCTGGCTGCCTTTTTGCGAGTAGCTGACCGGCGTGGAATATGTCTTGCCGCTCTTGCGTCCGGTGAAGGTGATCAATGTGATGGTTTTGCTGACCATACCATGCAGCGGTGAGCGCAGGATGAACCGCATCGTCGCGTTGACGGCGGGTGGGATGGTGGTTTTTTCTTCAGTCATGGGTTTTTCCCTCCAATGATATTGACTGTAGCAAATTGAGAGAGGTGTGTCAATCAGATTGTAGGTTAGGTCATGACACAACCTACTACAAAAAATTACTCCTTGACTCTTCTCCGCATTCTCCCTATAATACTGACTAACTTCATATAAAAACGTTGACGAGGACGAGTACGTTTCAAAGCGGTTTTCAGAGAGCCAGGCAGTATGTGGTGAAAGCCCGGCAAAAGCGCAGAAACCGAATGGACCTCCGAGTTGAACAGGCGAAAAGCAATGAGTAGCCTGCTCCGGGAACTCCCGTTACAGGGTAAGGGTATAAGCCTGCAAAAGGCCGTACCTGAACAAAGTGACGCTGGCTTTCTTCTCCCTGTTGCATCACAACAGGGATTTTTGTTAATAACAGCGTAACCTGGGTGGCACCGCGAGATCCCTCTCGTCCCATAGGATGAAAGGGATCTGTCTGTTAATACCGCGAAGGAGCCACCCTGATGTTACTGGAAGCCACAGAAGTACAAACCATTATTCGTGAAGTTCACGCCGACCTGGAGACCCCGGTCAGCTTATATCTTAAATTACGCGGGCAGGGCGCGTCGTTCCTGCTCGAATCGGTGGAAGGTGGCGAGCGCATCGCGCGCTACTCGTTCATCGGCATCCGTCCGCGCGCCGAATACATCCTGCGCAACGGGCAGGTGGAAGTTATCGAAGGTGACAGCCGCCGAGCCGTCACCCTCGCCCCGGGCGAAGACCCCACCCGCTTCCTGCAGGAAGAGATCGCCCGCTTTCCCGCCACCCGCCTACCGGGCGCGCCGCGCTTCACCGGCGGGCTGATCGGCTACCTGGGCTACGAGTCGGTGCGCTACTTTGAGCCCACCCTGATGGACCAGATGCAGTCCGCCAACGTGCCGGATGGCATTTACCTGCTGGCCGATACCGTGGTGGCGTTTGACAACGTCCGCCGCACGATCTTCCTGATCGCCACCGTATTGGATGGCGACCCGGATACCGCCGAAAACCGGCTGGACGAGATCGCCGCGCGCATCGCCGCGCCGCTGCCTGATGTTGAACGAATCGCATGCGTATCATCTGAAACCACATCCAACCTGACGCAGCCCGAATTTGAAGCCATGGTCACGGCGGCCAAAGAGCACATCGCCGCGGGAGATATCTTCCAGGTGGTGCTTTCACAGCGCTTCACCCGCCAGTCCAACGCCGAGCCGTTTGACGTGTACCGCGCGCTGCGCCGCCTGAACCCGTCACCCTACATGTACTTCTTCGATTTCGGCGAAGTGGACGGTGAGTCGCTGCACCTGATCGGTTCGTCACCCGAGATGTTCGTGCGGCTGGAAGACGGCACCGCCTCACTGCACCCGATCGCCGGCACCCGCCCGCGCGGGAAAGATGCCGCCGCCGATGCCGCGCTGGAAAAAGACCTGCTGGCCGACCCCAAGGAACGCGCCGAGCATGTGATGTTGGTGGACCTCGGCCGCAACGATCTGGGCAGAGTATGCGAATACGGCTCGGTGAAGGTCTCCGATTTCTTCAGCATTGAATACTACTCGCATGTGATGCACATCGTCTCGCATGTGCAGGGGACAATGCGCCCCGGCCTGACCGCTTTCGACCTGATCCGCGCGGCTTTCCCTGCGGGCACCGTCAGCGGGGCGCCCAAAGTGCGCGCGCTGGAGATCATCGCCGCGCTGGAACCGGATGCCCGCGGGGCGTACGCGGGAACTGTGGGCTACTTCGGGTTTGACGGCAGTATGGATACCTGCCTCGCTATCCGCACGCTGGTCAAACGCGGTGACCGCTACAGTGTGCAGGCTGGCGCCGGAATCGTGGCCGATTCCAACCCGGCCGGTGAATATCAGGAAACCATCAACAAGGCCGGCGCGCTGCTGCGTGCCCTTGACCTTGTGGAATCGAACCGCTGAGAGGAGAGAGACATGCTCGCGTTGATCGATAATTACGATTCATTTACCTACAACCTGGTGCAGCTTTTCGGCGAACTGGGCGCGGATATCCGCGTGTTCCGCAATGACCGCGTGACCGTGAACGAACTGGACGAGCTTCATCCGGACCAACTGGTCATCTCACCCGGGCCGGGTGAACCCATAAACGACAGCGGCATCTCACCCGAGGCCATCCGCCACTTCACCGGCAAGATACCCGTGCTGGGGGTGTGCCTCGGCCACCAGGCCATTGGCGCGGTGTACGGCGGAACAGTAGGCCGTGCCCCAAAACTGATGCACGGCAAGACGTCGCCGGTCAAACACAACGGCACAGGCATCTTCGCGGGCGTCCCGTCACCGTTTCAGGCTATGCGTTATCACTCGCTGGTGGTCTACGAACCCGCGCCGGAAGTCCTCGAAACCATCGCCTCCACGGATGACGGCGAGATCATGGCGTTGAAGCACCGTGACCATCCCACCTACGGGGTGCAATTCCACCCCGAATCCATTTTGACCGAACACGGCAGGGTACTGCTGAAGAATTTTCTTGAGATCCGCCAGTAAGAAGGAGAAAACCTCATGTTAAAACCATATATCGCCAGAGTCATCAACCGCAGTAACTTATCGGATACCGAAGCGCAGGAGGCCATGAACATCATCATGACCGGTCAGGCGACGCAGGCCCAGATCGGGGCATATCTTACCGCCCTGCGTATGAAGGGCGAAACCATCGCCGAGATCACCGGCTCGGTGCGCGCCATGCGCGAGAACGCGGTGACCATCAAGCCGGACGTGGCCGACCAGAACGTGTATGACATCGTGGGCACGGGTGGCGACGGCAAGTTCACCTTCAACATCTCTACCGCGGCGGCCTTCATTGTGGCCGGCACCGGGCGCAAGGTGGCCAAACACGGCAACCGCGCGGCATCGTCACAGTGCGGCAGTGCCGACGTGCTCTCGGCGCTGGGCGTCAACCTCGAAATGCCCCCGGAACGCGTGCAGCAAGCCATCGAAGAGATTGGCATCGGTTTCATGTTCGCTCCGAAATTCCACCCGTCAATGAAATACGCCGCCGGTCCACGCAAGGAACTGGGGCAGCGCACCATCTTCAACCTGCTCGGGCCGCTCACCAACCCCGCCGGCGCGGATGTGCAGCTTATTGGCGTGTATTCGCCTGAACTCACCGAACCGCTGGCCAATGTGCTCAAAGACCTCGGTTCCACCGCCGCCATGGTGATTTACGGCGCGGGTGGTACCGACGAACTCACCCCGGCCGGCCCGAACCGGGTCAGCCACCTGATGGGCGGCACGGTACGCACGTATGATCTTGACCCGCAGGAACTTGGATTCGAACGCGCCACGATTGACGACCTGCACGGCGGCTCGCCGGAAGAAGCAGCCGCCATGATGCGCGACCTGTTGCGCGGGCGCACCGGCGGCGCCTGCCGCGATGCCGTGCTGCTGAATGCCGCCGGAACCCTGGCCGCCGAAACCGGTGACTTCAAGAGCGCGCTGGACGAGGTCACCGCGTCATTGAATGATGGACTGGCGTTCGCCAAGATGAACGACCTGGTTAAATTCAGCCGCGCGGTGGCATAGACAGACCATGAGTATTCTGACAAAAATTCTGGCGAAAAAACACGCCGAGGTGGAGGAATTGGACGCGGCTGTCCTTCGTTCCGCCGCGAAGGATAGCCCGTCTCCCCGCGATTTCCTCGCGTTACTGCAACAGCGGCGGATTGGCCAACAGCCCGGCCTGATCGCAGAACTGAAGCGCGCCTCGCCGTCAAAGGGGCTGCTGGCTCCCAATCTTGACCTGCTGGACGCGGCGGAGATCTACGCGGCGAACGGCGCGGCGGCCATCAGCGTGCTGACCGACCGAACGTTCTTTCAGGGCAGTCTGGAAACCCTGCGGAAATTGCGTTACGAGCATCAGATCGAACTGCCTCTATTACGCAAAGACTTCATCATCGACGAAACCCAGCTCTACGAGGCGCGGGTCAACGGAGCGGATGCCGCCCTGCTGATCGCCGCCGCGCTGACGGATGATTTGTACCTGCGAGACCTGCACGCGCTGGCGCTCGAACTCGGCCTGACCCCGCTGGTGGAAATACACAACCGATCGGAGGTGGATCGGGTGCTGACAATCCCCGGGTTGAAGATGGTGGGCATCAACAACCGTAACCTCGACACCTTCAACGTCTCTCTCGAAACCACCGAAGCCCTGCGGCCGCTGATACCGGCGGGAATCGCGGTGGTGGCTGAGAGCGGCATCTTCCACGCGGCGGATGTGCGCCGGCTGGAACAGTGCGGCATCGACGCCGTGCTGGTGGGCGAGGCTTTAGTCACCACGCCGGATATCGCCGGGCGGGTGCGGGAACTTTCAGGGTATGAAACGGAAGGAGTGACACTATGACCGTTATCAAGATCTGCGGTATTACCTCTTTGCGAGACGCGCTGGCAGCCGTCGAAGCCGGCGCCGATTGCCTGGGCTTCAATTTCTACATGCACAGTCCCCGGCATATCAATGTGACAGAGTGCGAGAAGATCACCGCCGTGCTGAACCGCGATTTTCCTTCTATATTAAAGGTAGGGGTATTCGTCAACGCGCCGGCGTTTTATATCCGTGCGCTGATGCAGACCTGCTCCCTCGACCTGGCCCAACTGCACGGAGACGAAGGTCCCGAGGTATTGAGCCAGTTGGGTTCACGGGCCTTCAAAGCCTTCCGGGGGATCCCTTCGGACATGGCGGGACTGACCCGGGTTGACCCGCCGGCCTGCCTGATCGACGCGTCGGTGAAGGGAGCATACGGCGGGACGGGCGTCACCGCGGATTGGGGCGCAGCCGCGCGATTGGCGGAAGCCATGCCGGTGTTCCTGGCCGGCGGCTTGAAACCGGAAAATACGGCAGACGCGATTCGACGGGTGAAGCCATGGGGTGTGGATACAGCCTCCGGCGTGGAAGCCCGCCCCGGCATGAAAGATGCCGCGAAGATGGTGGATTTCGTGCAGGCCGTCCGCGAGGTGGATAGCCGCCGTCTGAAAGCAGACGCGGTGGGAGTCAACACGGTGAACTTTGAAATTCCGCTGGCGGAATACGGTTGGCGGCCGACGGGGTGAACCCCTCCGCTGGCTGAGCCTGTCGAAGCCAGAATCCCAGGTCGCGGCGAACCGCCCTTCGACAAGCTCAGGGCTCGGAAAAGACACAATTTTGTAGGTTGGACGAAACGATTGAACATTGACAATTAATTCCACACAAGACCATCCCATCACATAGTGCGTTTCGTCCAACATGGCACGGTGATGAGGATACATTTGAATGGACGGGTTTGGTAGTTAGCTTTGCCTCACCATCATCTAACTTCTCCCTCAAGGGAGAAGGATAAAAGCCAAAAGCCTCTCCCCCGCGGGGAGAGATTGGGTGAGGGGCAATCCCGGAAAATAGGCTCCTAATTTATGGAAAGGTTTGATGGTCGCCATAGCCATGTTGGGCAAACCGCCACTCCATAATCGTCAAAAAACGATCAAATAGAAATGAATTGTGGTCAATGGGCAGTTTGCCCAACCTACGGTATGCGATTCGAACCAAAGCCTCTCCCCCGCGGAGAGAGGTTGGGTGAGGGGCAATCCCGGAAAATGGCATGAATTTACAAACAATGATGGAGATCCAATGACAACATTACTACCCGCGAAATTCGGGCCTTACGGTGGACAGTTCGTCCCCGAGACCCTGATGCCCGCGCTGACAGAACTCGAGGCAGCTTTCGTCGCCTCACGCGAAGATAAAGAATTCCAGGCGGAATTTGACCGCCTGATGGCCACCTTCGTCGGGCGGCCGACGCCCATCACCCACGCGCGCCGGCTTTCCGAAAAGCTGGGCGGCGCGCAGATCTACCTCAAGCGCGAAGACCTGGCACATACCGGCGCGCACAAGATCAACAACGCGCTGGGACAGGCGCTGCTGGCGAAGAAAATGGGCAAACCCCGTGTCATCGCGGAAACAGGCGCCGGTCAGCACGGCGTGGCTTCGGCGACCGCCGCGGCGCTGCTCGGGCTGGAGTGCGTGGTCTACATGGGCTGCGTGGATATTGAACGCCAGAAACCCAACGTTCACCGCATGGAACTGCTCGGCGCAGAAGTCCGCCCGGTGACCTCTGGTACAAAAACCCTGAAAGACGCCATCAACGAAGCCATCCGTGATTGGGTGGCGAACGTCAACAACACCCACTACCTGCTCGGGTCAGCGCTGGGGCCGCACCCGTACCCCACCATGGTGCGCGAATTCCAGTCGGTCATCGGGCGGGAAGCCCGCGCGCAGATGCTGGCGGATGTGGGCCGGCTGCCGGATACGGTCATCGCGTGCGTGGGCGGCGGCTCGAACGCCATTGGCGTCTTCAGCGCGTTCATTGACGATGAAGACGTGGAACTGATCGGTGTGGAAGCCGGCGGCTCGGGTATCGCCAGCGGAAAACATGCCGCGCGCTTCGGCGACCCGTCAAAGGCGCGCGTGGGGGTGATCCATGGCACGCGTACCATGGTTCTGCAGGATGGCGATGGGCAGATCAGCGACACCTATTCCATCTCCGCCGGGCTGGATTACGCCGCGGTGGGTCCTGAACATTCGATGCTGCGCGATATGGAACGCGCCTTTTACACCTCTGCCACTGACGCGGAAGCCATGCAGGCGTTTTCCACGTTGTGTAAGATTGAGGGGATCATCCCCGCGCTGGAATCGTCACATGCCGTGGCTGAAGTGATCAAACGCGCGCCGAAGATGCGCCCGGACCAGACCGTGCTGGTCAACCTCTCCGGCCGGGGTGACAAAGACCTGGGCACTGTACTCAGTGAAGGACACCGGTTCAACATCTGAACCGCCATTACAGGAACTAAAATGAACCGAATTGACGAAGCCTTTACCAACAAACCGATCTTTATGCCATATTTTCCCCTCGGGTACCCCGATATCGAAACCTCCATTGACGTGATCGAAGCACTGGCCAAAAACGGCGCCGACCTGGTGGAAGTGGGACTGTCATTCTCCGATCCACTGGCCGATGGGCCCGTCATCCAGCAGGCCACACAGGTGGCGCTGGAACACGGCATCACTGTGAAGAAATCCCTCGCGGCGGTGGCCGAACTGCGCAAACGCGGTGTGACCATCCCGCTGGTGTTGATGGGCTATTACAACCCGCTGCTGGCCTACGGGCTGGAAGCCTATGTGGCTGATTCCCGTGCCGCCGGTGCCGACGGGTTCATTATCCCCGATCTGCCGCTGGAGGAAAGCGCTGAATTTGAAGCAGCAGCGGGGGACATGCCGCTGATCCGTATGCTGGCACCCACCACCCCGGCGGAACGTATGGAGAAGGTGGCAAGGCAGGCGCGCGGATTCATCTACCTGGTCAGCGTGACGGGCGTCACCGGGGCGCGGTCAACATTGGCCGAGGGACTGGGCGGGTTGGTCAGCCGGGTACGCGAGCACACGTCCATTCCGGTGTGTGTGGGGTTCGGCATTGGCACGCCGGAGCAAGCCCGCGAGGTGGGCGGCATGGCAGATGGCGCGATCGTCGGCACAGCCTGTGTGAAGGCCATCGGCGGGAGCAGTCAGCCGGTGGAATCGGCCGCCCGGTTCGCCCAGGAGTTTAGCGGCGCGATACATTGATTCATCCACCATGAAATTCCACCACTTCATGGTGGAATTTCATGGTATTATGTTTTTATGATCAAACGAGACGATCTACTTAATAGAATCAAACACCGGCTCGAAAACAACCGGATTGTGGCGGTGATCGGCCCACGCCAGTGCGGGAAAACTACGCTGGCCAGGATGTTGGTTCCTCCAGATTCCATAAATTACTTTGATCTCGAAGACCCCTATCATCTGGCCCGACTTGACCAACCCATGACAGCCCTTCAAGACCTGAAAGGGTTGGTTGTGATTGATGAAATTCACCGCAGGGCAGAATTGTTTCCCATCCTTCGCGTGCTGGCAGATCGTTCTCCTCTTCCTGCCCGGTTTCTTATCCTGGGGAGCGCATCACCTGAGTTATTGCGGCAATCATCCGAATCATTGGCCGGGCGAATCTCTATTCTTGAAATGGAAGGATTTTCCCTTAATGAAGTGGGAGTTCCATTACAAAATACGCTCTGGCGCCGTGGAGGGTTTCCATTATCCTTTACGGCCGCCAATGATGAATCGAGTTTTGGTTGGAGAAGAGATTTTATCCGGACTTTTCTGGAACGCGACGTTCCAAGTTTCGGGATAAAAATCCCATCCACAAGTCTGTTTCGGTTTTGGAACATGCTGGCGCATTATCATGGCCAGGTTTGGAACGCTGCCGAAGCCGCAAGATCGCTTGGAATCGGTGAAAGCTCTGTCCGCCGGTATGTGGATTTGTTACAAGACCTATTTATGGTTCGTTTGCTTCAGCCCTGGTATGCCAACCTGGGAAAACGACAGGTAAAATCTCCCAAGATATATTTCAGGGATACCGGTTTGTTGCACGCCCTGTTGGGAATTCGCACAGAACAAGACCTGTATCTTCATCCGCGAAGCAGCGCATCATGGGAAGGGTTTGCCCTGGAAGAGGTGATCAAATCCATTCAGCCGGACGAAGTGTATTTCTGGGGAATTCACTCAGGCGCGGAATTAGACTTGTTGTGCCTGAAAGATGGAAAACGGATTGGCGTGGAGTGTAAGCGAATTGACGCCCCGCGGTTAACTCCATCCATGCGCACTGCCATGATTGATCTTGAATTGGATCGTTTGCTGACGGTTTTCCCGGGAGATCGCTCATATTCACTGACGGATAATATTCAGGCAGTGTCGTTGGGAAAATTGGTTGAAACCCCCGGGGAATTTTACAGTTGAATCCATTAGACCTTTAAGGGTTATTTTTCATTATTCCTCTGGCAAAGCAGTAATTCCCATATATCACTGTTGAGAATGATAGATATGTTCATCGCTCTTTTCTTCAGGCAATGACATATATAACTCTCGAAAGATTTTCAAACCCACACTTAAAGGGCAAAAACGCACCCGCAGATTTGTGCCCGTTCGAAAAAGATAGTATGATGAAGGGTAGAAAACAACCTTATCCAACATTGGCAGGAGGGTAGTAATGGCAGGTAAATTTGTAGTAACCAAAACTAAAAACGAAAAGTTCATGTTCAATTTGAAAGCCGGCAACGGTGAGATCATTTTGACCAGCGAACAGTACAATGCCAAAGCCAGCGCGTTGAACGGCATCGAATCCGTCAAGAAAAACGCGGTAGACGACGGCCGCTACGAGCGCAAAGCTGACAAAGACGGCAAACCGTTCTTCGTGCTCAAAGCCGGCAACGGTGAACCCATCGGCAAGAGCGAATCCTACTCCTCCGAATCCGCCATGGAAAATGGCATCAAATCGGTGAAGACCAACGCCCCCGATGCCAAAGTGGAAGACCTGACGGTAGAGTAAAGACAGTTAAATTTGAGGATAAAGAGACAAAGCCGTTTTCGGTTTTGTCTCTTTATTGTTAAGATAGCTCTTTCTTACCCTTTTCATAAGCGAGAATCTCAGATTTCAGCAATTCTCTTAATATTCTGACTCCCTCACAAATATTCTCTTCATCCAAATGACCATACCCGACCAGCAGCGTATCCGAATAAGCTGTTGTCTCCACACAATAGCGCGATACCGGTCGCACGCGTAGTCCCGCCCCGCGGCAGGCCTGCTCAAATGTCGGACCAAATTCCATTCCCGGGAAGCGCAGAGCCACATGCAGGCCCGAAGCGTCACCGCGCACCTGCACGCGGCGGCCGAACGCCTCTTCCAGCGCGTGGATCAGCACGGCGCGTTTTTCTCCGTACACCCTGTTCATTCGGCGGATGTGCCGGTCCATCTGGCGTTTGCGCAGGAACTCTGTCAGAGCTGCCTGTTCGAGTAACGGATTCTGCACGTCCATATACTGGCGGGCATGTTTCCAGGCCGGCTGAAGCGGGCGGGGCAGTATGGCAAACCCCAGACGCAGCGCCGGAAAGAGCGTTTTACTGAAAGTACCCACATAGACCACCCGCGAGGGGTCCATGCTGTACAGCGGGCTGACCGGCGCCCCGGTGTAGCGGTATTCGCTGTCATAGTCATCTTCCATGATGTAGAACCCGCCATTCCGCGCCAGCCGGATGAGCTCGGTGCGGCGGCCGGCGGGCAATATACCGCCCAGCGGGAACTGGTGCGAAGGGGTAACGTACACCGCCGAAAGCGTTTTTCCGTTGAGGCACGATACTACCGCGCCCTGGTCATCAACCGGCATCCAGCACACACTTCGGCCTTTATCCATCACCGCTCCGCGGATACCAGGGTGTGACGGGTCTTCCAACGCGAACGATTTCCCTTCGCGGTGCAGGATCTCCACCAGTATATAGAGCGCCTGGGTGGCGCCAGATGTGACGAACACATCGGCGGGGTCAACTGCCATGCCGCGCGTGCGCAGCAGCCAGCGCGCGATCTCTTCGCACAATGGGGGATAGCCTTTGGGGCCGGAATAGTCCATCTGCCCGGGGTTAAGCCGGCCGGCGGCCCCGGCGATATCCCGGTTCCAGGCGGACCAGGGGAACAGCGTCAGGTCGGGCTGGCCAGTCTTGAAATCAAAGCGGTAGTGAACGGGCGCGCGTTCCGGCTCAGCCTTGGGTTCCGGCGGACGCGTCGCGATCGCCAGGCCATCTGCCACGCGCGATGCCGCGCCCGGGTGGTTGATGATGAAGCCTTCCGTCCATAACATGGTGTAGGCTTCGCAAACCGTGTTGCGTGAAACGCCCAGGTCAAGCGCCAGCTCACGAGTGGACGGCAGTGCCTCTCCCGGGGCGATCTGCCCGGCTGTGATGCGCTCTGTGACCGCCAGAAAAAGCTGCCTTGCCAGCGAAACGTCGTCATTTCTATGCAGCGTTATACCCCACATCAATCAACCTCCAACTGGTACCCTGAAATCAGTTTAAACTGGCTCTTACACCATACCAGTCAGGCCAGTATAGTAGGTTTCATCCGGACACGCAACGGCCATTTTTAAAAAAGGTAATAATATGGAAAACATTAAAGGAAAAATCTACCTGTTCCTGGGGTTCTCACTGGCCGGCACGTCGGTGGTCACCGGGCGAATCTTATCGGGCAAACTGGGGACGTTCCAGATCACGGCGCTCAGCCTGGGGATACTGCTGCTGGCGCTGCTGCCGTTTTACGGCCGCCGGGCGTGGCAGACGGCACGGTCACTCACCCGGGCGGACTGGCGCATGTTGATTCTGCAGGCGTTCTTCGGCATTTTTCTTTTCCGAGTCTTCCTGCTGTTCGGCGTTAACCGCACCAGCACAGCCGAAGCCGGCTTATTGACAGGCGCTACCCCGGCCGTTACCAGTGTGCTGGCGTTCGTCTTTTTAAAAGAAGCACTCAACCGGCGCACCGTGCTCGGCGTGGCCTGCACGGTGACGGGCATCGTGCTGCTGCAGGGTGTAGATCCCCTATCACTGCAATTTGACGGGAGTCATCTGGCGGGGAACCTGCTCATCCTTTGCGCGGCGGCCAGCGAATCGATCTTCAACGTGATCTCGCGCCGGCATTCGGCGGGCAGCCCATCTCACGCCGGCGCGGATATCAACCCGC
Source organism: Leptolinea sp. HRD-7 (assembly GCA_024363285.1). Lineage (GTDB taxonomy): Bacteria > Chloroflexota > Anaerolineae > Anaerolineales > Anaerolineaceae > Leptolinea. The sequence continues at coordinate 916,381 of AP024710.1, forward strand.
TGGTTCAGACCATGCTGGTCTCGGCGTTCGCCTTCACTCTCTCACTGGGTCCGGCCATTTATACGAAACCGGCCGCCGCCCTGACGTCACTGGTTTTTGCCGACTGGCTGGCGCTGGTATGGTACGGCCTGGTGATCACCGCGCTGGCGTTCGTGTTCTTCTACGCGGGCGTCAAACGCTGTGACGCCTACACCACTGCCGCCTTTTCGGGCATGATACCCATGACGTCCATGTTGCTCTCTTTGCTCGTGCTTAAAGAGACGATCAACGCGGGGCAATGGATTGGCGGAGCGCTGATCATAGCCAGCATTCTGTTGATCGCCGGGAAGAGTGAAGCGCGCATACTGCGTCAACCCGCGGCACTCTCGATTGAATAGTATCAGGTTTTCCTGTGTCGCTCAGCCGGGAGGCTGACAATCTGCGCGTACGGCCTTGAACCGGTCGAAATAATGCCATGCCGAGATCATCTATCAAAAAGAGATGGACTCGCGACACCACCTGACCTAATTCGGACTATAATAGAGTGCAAACTCTTCCTTTCCCAAGGGAGTTAAATTTAAGGAGAAAGCCATGATTGTAACCACCAAAGAGTTATTCAAAGCCGCATACGGCAAGTACGCCATCGGCGCTTACAATATTAATAACCTTGAACAGACCATGGGTCTGTTTCGCGGTTGCATTGACAGCTCTGCCCCCTTCATCATCCAGATCAGCAAAGGCGCCCGCTCTTACACTGACAAAATCATGATCGAAGGTCTTATCCGCTCAGCTGATCAGGTTTTCCCGGATGCCATTTTCGCCGTTCACCTTGACCATGGTGACGAACAGACCTGCTACGACTGCATCAACAGCGGTTTCTACTCCTCTGTGATGATCGACGCCTCCGCCGAACCCTTCGAAAAGAACGTTGAGATCACCAAACGGGTGGTCGATGCGGCGCATGCCAAGGGCATCGTGGTGGAAGCCGAACTCGGCAAACTGGGCGGCGTGGAAGAGCACGTCTCCGTCAACGAAGCTGACGCCAAACTGACCGATCCCGACCAGGCCAAGAAGTTCGTTGAACTCACCGGCTGTGATTCCCTCGCCTGCGCCATCGGCACCAGCCACGGCGCGTTCAAATTCAGCGGCACCCAGGGCCTGCACTTTGACGTGCTGAGCGCTATCCAGAAGAACCTGCCAGGTTTCCCGCTGGTCATGCACGGTTCATCCTCCGTCCCGCAGGATGAAGTGGCGCGTATCAACGCCGCCGGCGGCAACCTCAAAGGCGCGAAAGGCGTAGATGATACCCAGTTCCGCCGCGCCGCCGAGTTGGGTGTCACCAAGATCAACATCGATACCGACGGCCGCCTGGTGTGGACCCGCGTTCACCGCGAATACTTCATTGAACACCCCGAAAACTTTGACCTGCGCCCCGTGGGCAAAGTCTTCATGTCGGAATACGCCAAATTCATCGCCGACAAGAACGCCAAGCTGGGCAGCGCCGGTCAGCTCGAAGCTGTCCGCAAATTGGTAAGCAAATAAGTTTTCCAATGTAACCCCAAACAATCAGAACAACCCGTAGGATGGATTGAGGGCGCCTTTCCCGAAATCCATCCTTTTTTATTTTCCTCAAAATTCATATTTTCAAATCAAATATCTGTAAATGGATTGAGGGCGCCTTTCCCGAAATCCATCCTTTTTTATTTTCCTCAAAATTCATATTTTCAAATCAAATATCTGTAGACGGATTGAGGGCGCCTTTCCCGAAATCCATCCTTTTTTATTTTCCTCAAAATTCATATTTTCAAATCAAATATCTGTAGACAGATTGAGGGCGCCTTTCCCGCAACCAATCCATTCCGATCAAATATCAAATTCCATCAGATCAAAATCCCGCATTTCCATCAAAAACCGTATCGATTCGCGGTCTTTACCCTGTTTATTGATGCTCGAAAACTCCCAGTCAAACGGATGATCCACATAGCCATGTTTGACCGGATTCAAATGAATGTAATTAATATGGTTTTCCATATCGTGTTCATCGCGGATGGTGTGCTCCCAATACCGGCGCTGCCAGATGGGGCTTTCACCCCGGGATTTCCGAGATTCTGACACGGGGATATCGAGAAAATCGGACGGAATATCACGGGAAAATTTCCCTTTGATCAACCGCCAGCGGACGGGGTAATCCGCGTCACCTTCAGGCAGAGTCCAGATCATGTGAAGGTGGTCCGGCAGGACTACGTGGCTCACGACCTTGAACGGGTGGTTCTGTTGCACATAATGGAACGCGTTTCGCAGGATCTGTACCGATTGAGAATTGGCAAATAATTTCCGCCGTAGACAGGTGACGACGGTGAAGAAATAGGTTCCTCCGGGAACATAATTTCGGCGGTAATTCATACAGGAATTATATAAGGGGATGGGGTTTGGATGAAAATTGTTTGGTGGAAAAAGATACGTTTATTTTAAGAAAGATGGATTTCGGGGAAGGCGCCCTCAATCCATCCTACGATGTGCATGAAGGACTGGCCCTGGTCAAGTTTTCACTGGTATATTAAGGAGGGCGTGTACCCGGATGACCGGGGTGGAAAACCGGAAATGAAGCTTACGGACGTGTGCCGGGGGGGCGAATAGTAGCGTGGTGGGATCAAAAGTAATACCAACTATAAATCATCATTATTCAGATAAATACTCGCCCTGAAATACCAAGTTTGGATTCCAAGTAGCAGAAATACTTCCATTTGTATCAGTTCTAAACACTTTTTGTCTGGTGTATCTTTTATATCGTGCGATCGCTGTTGGATGAGGAATATTGATATTCTGATTATAAATTCCAGTAGAGATTATCGTATAAGCAGGATTGCATTTTCGAATAAACCGTTCTTCAGCTCCATTTATGCTTCCATGATGACTTGCATGAAGAATATCAACATCTTTGCAGGAGAAAGTGTGGTCGTGGTTCATGATATGACTGAGACTAACATCAGATGCATCACCTGTGAATAGACATTTCAAATTACCTAATTTAGAAAATATTACAAGACATCCATCATGTATATGCCTTTGTCTCTCAACCATTAATTCTTTTTTGGGTTCAATAATATAAAATTTCATATCTTCAATTTCTAATAAAGGACGAGAAAAATCCGATTGACGATAAACAGCATACAACCTTGTTCCCTTTCTTTCATAAGCGTTTAAGTAAGAAGTAACATCGTCCCATTCGCTTTTACGAAAACTTTGTTCCCCTTCATGCCAAGCATAAGGAGAATAAAATATGGATTTGATAGTATATTTATTTTGTAATAGATATCCTAAACCCTGAAAATGATCATTGTGATGATGGGTAATGAATACGGCATCGATCTGATGATTTTTTGGTAGTAAATTTTCATATGTACATATTAAATATGAACAATCGATCAGAATGGTCGCTTTCCCTGATTTGATGATTGTTGTGTCTGCGCAACCAACATCAAGAAAATGGATTTCTCCCATATTCCAGCTCATGTATGTTGATTAAAAGACCAGATTGCACTTTATCCGATCATTCTTGTTTTATCGGTCTATGCCTATCGGCATTATTTAATAATAATTATAATTATATAATTATTGCGACCGTGTATTCAGACGATGAACAAAGAAAATTTCAACTGTTACTCAAAGAACAATAATCAAACATGGATGATGCCTGCGAAAAAATTTTCCCTTTGACCTGAAATTAAACAAATAAATTTATCTCCTTATTTCATTGCACTAATTATCTTATTTCACCAATGAAAAATGGCAGCAATTATCTTTGTTGCACCAACAAAATCTAAAATCCACTAATGATTACTGGAATGCCAAACTAATCAAACATTTGGTATCGAAATCATCAATAATTGGATTATTACTTAAGGGAAATTGTAAATTTCATAGGTGCTATTAAGACATTATGGGACCGCCCCCGCGGTCCCTCTCTCAATCCCTAAATCGACTTCACGTACTCCCGGCCCAACCCCAGCACCTCGCCCACAATAGGCATCCAGGTGCTGATGGCGATCTTCTGCGGGCATTTATCCAGGCACTCGTCGCACTGAATGCAGCGCTCGGCCTTTGAATCGTCCGAGATCCACACCCTGTAGTCAAAACGGCTGTCATCGAGGATGTCAAACATCAGCGCCTTGTTATACGAATCAAAGTTGCGTGGAATGTTGACCCCGTTCGGGCACGGCAGGCAGTACTCACAGCGCGTGCACGGGATGGGGCTCAGGCTGTTCATCAGGTCACGCACCTTCTCGATCAGCGCGTTATCGGCGGCGGTCAACTTGCCCACGGCGGATTCGGAAGCGGAGGCGATGTTCTGCTCCACCTGCTCCATGGTACTCATACCGCTCAGCACCACGCCCACTTCGGGCTGGCTCCACAGCCACTGCAGCGCCCAGTCAGCGGGTGATGCTTTACGCGAGGCCGAAGCCCACAACGGCCGCGCGGCAGGAACATCCAACGCCAGTTTACCGCCCAGCAGCGGTTCCATGATCACCACCCCCAGTCCTTTGGACGCGGCGTACTTCAACCCTTTGGTGCCGGCCTGCACGGTGGTATCCATGTAGTTGTACTGGATCTGGCAAAAGTCCCATTTGTCGGTGTAATCTACGATGGTCTTGAAGGTCTCGAAATTATCGTGGAACGAAAATCCCATCTGGCGGATGCGGCCGTCGGCTTTAGCGGCTTCGGCGCGTTTGACCAGATCGTGCTTCACCACCTTATCCTGGAAGGAATTGCGGTTGAGGGCGTGCAGCAGGTAGAAATCGATGTGGTCGGTCTGCAGGCGTTTCAACTGCTCGTCGAGCAGGCGGTCAAAGTCACCCGGTTCGTTGACCAGCCACACGGGTGATTTGGTGGCGATGCGCACCCTGTCACGCAGGCCGCCGGCCAGCGCCTTGCCCACGAAGGTTTCACTTTGCTGTTCGTGGTACACATAGGCGGTATCAAAATAATTCACACCGCCCTCGATGGCTTTGTGGATCATGGCCTCGGCTTTGGGGTAGTCAATATGACCGGCTTTGCCGTCAACGGTGGGCAGGCGCATGGCGCCAAACCCCAGGGCAGAAGGCTGCCAGTCGAGTTTTCCAAACTTGCGGTATTGCATCATTTTTCTTCTCCTGTCAGTGCATGATTTGCGGCTCTATAAATCTCCGCCAGGCTCACCCTGTTTTCGGCGGCCAGGCGCACACATTCGTCATATTCGGGCACAGATTGGATTACCTCTCCGTTCAGTACTTTGAGCTTGACGGTCAGGTTGCCGTAGCGGGTTTCCACTTTGCGGAACTCGCGCAGGGCTTCGTGCCGGCCGATGGGCAGCACGCGCATCCCCAGCGTGGTGGTTTCGCGCAGGATCAGTTCGCCGATGGCGGCTTCGTCACGCCGCAGGCAGATAACGCCCAGCAGGGTGCCCGGCCGGTTCTTCTTCATCTGGATGGGGATCAGGTAGACGTCTTTCGCGCCGGCCGCGAAGAGCTTGTCCATCACATAGCCGTAGAATTGCGGGTTCATATCGTCGATGTTGGTCTCGATCTGCACCATCTCGGCGGGGTCCTCGACAGGGGCCTTGTCGGGCGTCTCGCCGATGATCAGGCGCATAACATTCGGCCAGGCCAGGTCACGCTTGCCCGCGCCGATCCCCGTGGCGGTGACGGACATGGCAGGCCACCCGAACTCGGCCAGTGTTGCCAGAATGGCCGCGCCGGTGGGCGTCACCAGTTCGGCATCCGCCTGCAGGGGTGAGAGCGGCGCGTTGGCTCTGGTCAGAATTTCGAGGGTGGCCGGGGCGGGTAAAGGCAGCAGGCCGTGGGCGCTTTCCACCGTCCCCGAACCGTACGGCAGGGGGGAGGCGTACAGTTTTTGGATGCCCAGCGCGTCAAGCCCGATGGCGGCGCCGATCACATCGACGATCGAATCAAGCGCGCCTACCTCGTGAAAGTGGATGTGCTCCACCGGCTCGCCGTGCACCAGCGCTTCGGCTTCAGCCAGCAGGGTGAAAACGCGCGAGGCGGTCTGCTTGACGCTGTCATTTAGCCGGCTGCCGTTGATGATCGCCAGAATATCCGATAAATGCCGGTGATGGTGGCTGTGCGGAACGATCACCTCCAGGTCGGAGGCCCGCAGTGCGCCTTTGTGGGTTTCGGTCAATTTAAGCTCGATTTTTTCCGGCAGGCCGAGCGCGTCGATTCCTTCCCGCAGCACGTCAAGCGGCAGGCCGGCATCCAGCAGGGATGCCAGGAACATGTCACCGCTGACGCCCGAGAAGCAGTCGGCATAAGCAATTTTCATTAAAGCACCTCGTTGAGGCTTCCCTGGCGGTAGCCGGTGAGGTCAACCGCCGTGTAATGGAAACCCAGTGATTTGAAATAGTTAGAGACCGGCTCGTGCAGGTCAACCAGATGTTTGATCTTTTCCGGCTCCACCTCAATGCGCGCCACCAGCCCGTGGTGCCGCACCCGCACGGTCTTGAACCCCAATTCGTGCAGGTATTTTTCACCGTTCGCCACCTGGCGCAGGCCATACGGAGTGATGGTCTGGCCGTAGGGGAATCGTGTTGCCAGGCAGGGCGCGCTCTGTTTGTCCCAGTTGGGCAGGTGCAGCGCCTTCGCCAGCGCGCGGATCTCATTCTTTGTGAATCCGAGTTCCTGCAGAGGGCTCACGGCGCCCGTCTCTTTCACCGCGCGGCTTCCCGGCCGGTAATCGCCACGGTCATCCTCATTGGAGCCTTCGGCCATAACGGCGAAGTTCTCTGCGCGGGCCAGATCTTTGAGGAACCGGAAGCGCGCCAGTTTGCACACATAGCAGCGGTCGGGCGGGTTGGCGGTGAATTCCGGCGTTTCCAGGTCATTGAAGTTGACCAGGTGCAGATGAAACCCGACGGTTTCGGCCATCGAAAGCGCCGCGGCCACGTCACCCTCCGATTCGACCGGTGATTTGATGGTCACCGCCAGCATTTTGTCACCCAGCGCGCGCCAGGCGGCCGCGCACAACAGGCCGCTATCCACCCCGCCGGAAAACGCGATGAGGGCGGAGCCGCGCTGCTTGAAGTAATCGAGCAGCATATCCCAGCGGGCTCTCATTTCAGGAGATAACGTCTGTTCCAGTTGTGTAAGGTCCATGTCAGTTCTCCATCTGGTTGATGCGTCCGGCCAGCACGCCGGCGCCGAAACCGTTGTCAATATTGACCACACCCACACCGGCCGCGCAGGAATTCAGCATGGTCAGCAGAGGTGCCAGGCCGTTGAAGCTGGCGCCGTAGCCCACGCTGGTGGGCACCGCGATCACCGGCGCGGAGACCAGCCCGCCGACCACCGAGGGCAGCGCGCCATCCATACCGGCTACCACAATGATCACCCGGGCCTGCCACAGGGTATCCACCTTATCCAGCAGGCGGTGGATGCCCGCCACGCCCACGTCAAACAGGCGCTCCACTTTATTATTCATCAATTCGGCGGTCACTGCCGCTTCTTCCGCCACCGGCATATCCGCCGTGCCGGCCGTCACCACCAGAATGCCGGGTTTGCGCCCGGCCGGGTCGGAGCGGTCCAGCACCAGCAGGCGCGGCAGGGGATGGTAGGTGAGTCCGGGGTTCTCCGCGAGCACCACGTCCGCCATGAGTTGGTCAACACGGGTGACCAGCACCCGGTCACTTTTTGCCACCAGCCGTTTGACGATCGCTGCCACCTGGGCAGGCTGTTTGCCCTGCCCCAGCACCACCTCGGGGAAGCCGTTGCGCAACCCGCGGTGGTGGTCAAGGTTGGCAAAGCCGTCCACGTTTTCGTAAGGCAGGCGGCGCAGTTCCTCCAACGCGGAATTCACATCCACACAGCCGGACTGCACCCCTTCCAACAATTGTTTGAGTTTATCGGTTTCCATAGGTCCCGGTGATTACAGGTTGGTCATCTTTTCCATGGCTTCGGGGTAGCGCCCGCCCAGCACCTTGATCTGCTCGGAAGCCTCGCGGATCTCGCGCAAGTCGTCCGCCGTCAGCTCAAGGGCCGCCGCGCCGATGTTCTCTTCCAGGCGTTCCAGCTTGCGGGTGCCGGGGATGGGCACGATCCAGGGTTTCTGCGCCAGCAGCCAGGCCAGGGCGATCTGGGCGGGGGTGGCGTGTTTCTTCTCGGCGAAGCGAGTGACCATATCCACCACCACCTGGTTGGCTTTTCGAGCCTCCTCGGTGAAGCGCGGCAGAACGTTGCGGAAGTCGCCGTTCTCAAATTTGGTCTTGTCATCGATCTTGCCGGTGAGGAAGCCGCGCCCCAGCGGGCTGAAGGGTACAAAACCGATGCCCAGTTCTTCCAATGTGGGCAGAATATCCTCTTCGGGTTTTCGCCAGAACAGCGAGTACTCGCTTTGCACGGCCGTCACCGGCTGAACGGCATGCGCCCGGCGGATGGTCTGCGCGCTGGCTTCAGACATACCGAAGTGCCGGACCTTTCCCTCTTTGATCAGGTCCTTCACTGTTCCGGCCACGTCTTCGATCGGCACGGCCGGGTCAACCCGGTGCTGGTATAGCAGGTCAATGTAATCGGTCTTCAGTCGTTTCAGTGACGCCTCGCACACCTCACGGATGTGCTGCGGGCGGCTGTCAACGCCGGAAAGCCCTGGCAGGGTATTGCCGATCACAAAACCGAACTTGGTGGCGATGACCACATCCTTGCGGAAGGGCGCCAGCCCTTCGCCCACCAGTTCTTCGTTGGTGTACGGCCCGTAGACTTCGGCCGTATCAAAGAAGGTGACGCCGTGGTCAACGGCTTTGTGCAAAAATTCGATCATGTCCTTCTTTTCAGGGAAGGGCGGGAATGAATGGGTCATCCCCATGCAGCCCAGACCGAGGGCGGAAACTTCCAGACCATTACCCAGTTTTCTTTTTTGCATTGTTAGTCTCCCATCTTGAGGTTCAGGCAAGTTCTTTTTCTCTGGCATGCACGGCTTCACCGTACAGGCTGATCTTATAATCCAGCACCTTCAGGGTTTCCTGCATTTCAAGGATGCGCGCCTGCAGCAGAACGCGTTGTTCCTTCAGCAGATCGATACGCGCTTCGATGGTCTCATCGCCCTGGTCCAGCAGGTGGATGTACTCAATGAGCACGTCGATGGGCAGCCCGGCGCGGCGCATGCATTTGATGAATTCCAGGCGGTGTATGTCATCTTCGGAATAATCCCGGATGCCGCTTTCATTGCGGGCTACAGGTTTCAGCAGGCCGATGCGCTCGTAGTAACGCAGCGTATCGGGCGTCACATGGTATTTTTCACTCACTTCCGCGATCTTCATGGGCACACCTCGTGAGAATAGTCTAGCACCTGGAGTGTACTCCAGGTCAAGGGTTTTCGGGAAAATTGATAAGAAATTCCCCTTTCCCTTGGAAATTGAATATAATACATATGTTCGATATACGTATTTCTCTGGAGGAAAGCATGCAGGTTACCGTTCACGGCATTCCGTTCTATTACGAAGTAAAAGGCACCGGCCGTCCCATTTTGATGATCCACGGCTGGGGGCCGGATCACCGCATCATGAGCGGCTGCCTGGAGCCGGTTTTTGCCAACCTCCCCGAAGGTGACTGGCAGCGCGTCTACATTGACCTGCCCGGCATGGGTCAAACGCCCGGCGCGGAATGGATCAACGGATCAGATGGCATGCTCGACCTGGTACTGGAATTTGTAGACGCGGTTCTGCCAAAGCAAAACTTCCTGGTAGCGGGCGAATCGTACGGCGGTTACCTGGCACGCGGACTGGTGGCCAAACGCCCCGAGCAGGTCGACGGGATGCTGCTGATCTGCCCGGTGGGCGAACCACTGGATAAGGACCGCGAAAAGGCGGAACTACAGGTGTTCAAGAAGGATGACGCGCTGCTTGCTTCACTTTCGGAAGAAGACCGCGCCGGGTTCATGGCCATCAACGTGTTCCACACACGGGAGATCTGGGAACCCTACAGGGACGATATTTTGAGCGGACTAAAGCTGGCCAATTTCCCGCTGTGGGATAAGATCATTTTGCCGAAGTTTGCCTTCACCTTCCCGATCGACCGCATGGATAAGCCGTACGGCAAACCGTCACTGGTTTTGCTGGGCCGTCAGGATATTTATGTGGGTTACCGTGACCACTGGAAATGGATCGAAGCGTACCCGCATGCCGCGTATATCATTCTCGATCAGGCTGGGCATAACCTGCAGATCGAGCAGCCGGCGGTGTTTAATGCCGTGGTCACCGAGTGGTTGGGTCGGGTAAAGAATTCATAAGGGATTTTCCTTTTTCATTTCGAGATTCTTCCAAAATATCGTAGGGGCGAAGCATCCGGCATAAGACACGTCTTCGGAGATAGGATAATTTCCGGATGCTTTGCCCCTACCGGATTTAACGTTTATTTCTTTCGTAACAAGGTGTCTTTTCTGGGAAGTCTGTTTTCGGCCACAACATTTTTATTGCATAATACATAATTAGAATTTCAATCCATGGCGGGGGTAAAAGCGATGCAAAACAACTTCAATAAGAGACTGTTGAACATTTTCATGGCTGTTTTATGTGTATTCTCAATCCTATCGGGAGTAAAACCCGTTGCGGCCGATGCCGCGCCCCCTGAAATGGCGCCAGGAAGCGATCTGGAAGCCGGTCAATCGACCAAAGTCAGGATGGCGGAAGAGGTTGTCATTTTCGATTTGACGAAATTGAATCGATTAGAAAATTCATCGGTTCCGGTAACCGCTACATTTACCATGTTTAATGATGGAAAAGAGGATGAGGAAATGATGGTCCGGTTTCCTTTAGGGTGCGATGAAGAAGACTATTCAAAAGCCACTGAGTTTGAAGTGATGTCTAACGGGAAATCTCTACCGGTGAGAATTTCTACTTCAAAGAAACCCGTTTTTCTACCAATGCCACCGTACTATTCTCGTAGACTTGATTATTGTAAGACTTCAACCTGGGTGGAATTCCCCGTGGTCTTTCCTAAAAAAGAAAATGTGAGTTTACAGGTTCACTATATGCTTGAAGTAGTTCCATTGGGTGCAACGGCTGCATTCGGATATTATCTCCAGACAGGTAGTGGTTGGAATGGAGAAATTGGCAAAGGAACTTTCATTGTTCGGTTGCCTTATGAAACAACAATAGAGAATATATCGTGCAATTGGAATTCGACACGAGCTTTCTCTCCTGAATATAAAGGGAAAGAAATTATATGGAAATTTTCGAATTTAGAACCCACAACCAAGAACAACTTGATCTTTCAGGCTATTTTTCCTGATCAATGGCAGCCCGTAATTGATGCGCAAAATGCTATTTCGCAATCTCCTTATGATGCCACTGCATACGTTCAGTTGGGTGATGCATATCATAGTGTTGCTTGGGGTGACCATGGAGCAGTAGATCACTATTTTTCTAAGAGAAGTATTTATTCTTATGAAAAAGCACTTGCTTTAGATAGCTATCAAATTGATGCCCATAATGGGATAGCAAGTATGCTCTGGGATGAGCAATGGAATTTATTGATCTCCGTAGATCAAGAGGGTAAATTCTTAAAACCAATATTCGAACACCTTAGCATCGTCTTTGCTATCGATCCAGAAAATGCGAGGGCACAAATGTTATTGGGAGAAATAAACCAAGGGCATGATTTTATACTTCCAACAGTCAATCCGGTACTATTACCGTCTCCCACTGCCACTCCATCACCTTTTCCTACTGAAACACCCGAACCGGGATGAACTCTCAAATCGAATACGTAAAATTTTTAAAACAGGCGGCGTTTTTACCCCCGCCCGTTGACTTTATTTCATCACCGCATCAAATGACATTCGCGCGTCGGCCAACGCTTTGACCAGCCACGCGGGGTCTGACGGCAGGTACAACTCTCGGAATTCCTTCTCCACCCATTCCTTCGCCTGCGAAGTGCCCCCGTGCTGGTTCAACTGGTTTTTGACGATGGTCGTGCGCAGGCTGTGCGCGGCCTGCAAGATAGAGTCACCATAGGTGCCGAATTCGCAGGTGGCGGCAAAGAATTTGATGCCCGGGAACTCGCGTTCCACCAGTTTGTATTCCCAATCGATCATGTCACCCTGCATGGTGTAGAACTCATCGGGGTTAGCGGCAGCCACCCGCGGCGCGCCAAATTTCTCCGAGAGTACAGCCGCCGGGCGCTTTTCGTGCGGCGAGGTGACCAGGGTCATCTGGTCGCGCGGGCCGTAGCCGGTATGCATGTCAAGATGGACGATATCCGCGTATCCGGCAAACCCCTCCCGGTACACCTCCATCATGGTCTTTGTCTCCGGCTGCAACTCCATCCCGCCGTGGTAGATGCCCTTCGGCGCGTAGTACTGCCCCATCAGCGCCGCCTCGCGGATGCGCTTCGGGCCGAAAGCCGCGAAATTCTTGATGGTCGCGAAGAAGAAATCCCGGCAGGCGGCGGATACATCGTTCAACGGTTTTTCCGGCGCGAAATAGGGAGAGAGCGCCGGGTAATCGGGGTTGGTCTTCTTCAGCGGCTCAAAATCGCCGTCAATGAAATTGCGGTTCAGGTCAACATTGCGGGCGTTCTGGCGTTCCCAGTTGTGCATGCCCCACGGGTTGATGGCGTGGATCAGCAGCAGGCCGGTGGTCTGCGGGTCAAGCCGTGTGAGATATTCTTCAAAGAACAGCTCCATCACCGCCGAACCCAGGAAGCCTTCAATGCCATGCTCGCCAGTGGTGATGACGATCAGCCGGTCTTTCGAAACCAGAGGATCCGCCGAGATGACGTCCGTCGTCAGGTTCGGGTCATACGCCAGGGGGATGCTGCGAAGAATAGCCTCCGGCCAGCGCGCGGTGACGGTATCCAGTCGCGCTTGAAAACGAGAACGGGATTGTGTATACGATTCGGGAACTGTGGCCATATTTATTTCTCGAAATAATTAGAACGGACCGTAATTCATGGCAACCGCGATGGCCAGGAAGACGATGGTCACCGGGATGATCATCACCCACAGCTTCAAAATCCAGCGCAGCCATTTCGGGTACGGGATGACCGTCAGGCTCAGGGTGATCAGCAGCGCGGCGTTGGTGGGGTAGACCATGTTCGAGAAACCGTCCCCGAAGGTATACGCGCTGACGGCGATCTGCCGGGTGACGCCCACCAGGTCAGCCAGCGGCATGATGATGGGAATAAGCAGGAAAGCCTTGGCCGAGCCGGATGTGATGAACAGTTCCAGCACCAGGGTCAGGCCATAGATCATCAACGCGGCGGAGAAGGGGCTGGTACCCTGCAGGCCGTTGTTCGCCCAGTGCAGCACGGTATCCAGGATGCCACCGCAGGTAATGATGTATTTGACGCTGGCCGCCAGCATCAGCAGCGGGGCGGCGGGCAGGATGCCAAGGAACCCGTCCCACGCGGCCCGCCAGGCGGATTTGCCCGCGCCTGAGATCAACCCCGCGCCGATGCCGCCGATGACGAACAGCAATCCGGTCAGCGGAAGGGCGATATCGCGCAGGATCTCCACAAAAGGAATGGCGACCAGAACCAGCAGGATGAGGGCAAAGAATACACCGAGGAAAATGGCCGCGTTCTTCATCTTCGGGTCGGTCGACATGGTATCGTCAACATTGAAGTTGCTGAATTTTGTTTTTTCCGCTTTGTCTTCTTCGTAAACCAACGAAGCTTCCGGCTTCTTCTCGATCTTCTTCGCGTACTGTGTGATGAACAGCGCCAGAATAGCGTAGACCACAATGAACAGGATCACGCGCGGACCGGCACCCGAGTATAACGGCAGGCCTGAAAGCTGGTGCGCGATGCCCAGGGTGAATGGATTGAAGACGGCCGTCGAGAAGCCCACGTTCGTCGCCAGAACAGACATGCCCAGACCGGTAAGCGAATCCCAGCCAAGGTAATAGGCGAGTCCAAGTACCAGCGGCACCAGCGGAATGACCTCTTCAAAGATACCAAAGAACGCGCCCAACGCCATGAACACGAAGGTAATTACCAGCAGGAGCGTGTATTTTCGCCCGCCGAAGGTCTTCACGATGCGCGCGATGACCGCCTGCAATATGCCGCTGCGGTCCATAATGCCGAAAGCTGTGCCCACCAGAAGGATGAACACGATGATCGGCACTACTTTGGTCAGGCCATCGGGCGTAGCCAGCACCTCGAAGGGAGCGGTAAACCAGCGCCACACCGGGTAATCGGGGCGGTCTACAAACTGGAACGACGCAGGGTCGATCACCTCGCGGCCGTCAACCTGAACGCGGGTGTACGACCCGGCCGGAATGACCTGAGTGAGGATACCGGATATCATCATTAACAGGAAGATGATGGCTACAGCCTGAAGAAAGGCCTTGGCGCTGATCTGGGCGCCTGATTTATGTTCTGTCATGGGGATGCTCCACCGGATGGGAATAATGTGAATGTAGAAAGTTTAGCACAAGCCGAGGGGTAGCAAGGGGTGATTTCAAGGAGTCACCTTCCTCCATCTCCGTTTTTCGAGATGGGGGAAGGCCGGGATGGGGGTTTAAGGCGGACAGCCATCAACTCGGTCAGCCAGCCATTACCCCCTCCTGCCTCCCCCAAATCCAAAAATGCGGATTTGGAGGAGGTGCTTTGCAGGCATCATACTGTCGATAAAAAAAACTTAGGCACCTTCCGCCATCTGGTTTTATAGAGGTTCGTTTGTGCTTACACCGTATATACACACCCGAAACAAGAGACCCTTAGGGTTTATAAAACCCTAAGGGTCTTAACATCACACAATACTTATTCCTACCCTACATAATCCAACCACTTTTCTGAAAGCGCATGCTCACCGCGCAGCACTTTGTGGAATTCCGCCTGGATCTTGCGGGTGATGGGACCCATCTTTCCGCTGCCGATCACCCGGCCGTCAATCTCGGAGACGGGCGTCAACTCGGCGGCTGTGCCGCACATGAAGACTTCGTCCGAAATATACAACTGGTCGCGGCCGACCATCGTTTCGGTGACGGTATAGCCCAGTTCACGGATGATCGCCATCAGCGAATCGCGGGTGATGCCTTCCAGTGTGTCAGCGGTGATGGGCGAATACAACTGCCCTTTGCGCACCAAAAAGATGTTCTCACCGGTGCATTCCGCCACATAGCCCTGCGGATCGAGCATGATGGCTTCGTCAAACCCGAAGCGGATCGATTCGGTCTTGGCCAGAATACTGTTGGCGTAGTTGCCGGTCACCTTGGCTTTGGTCATCGTGACGTTCGGGTGGTGGCGGGTGAAAGAGGACACATTGGCTTTCATCCCATTCTCGATCTGTTCCTGCCCGAGGTAGGCGCCCATTTCCCACACACCAATGCCCACAGCCGCTTTGCCGTCATCCAGGTTGAGCGATGGCAGCGGGCTGGTGAGATACAGCAGCGGGCGGATGTAGCACGATGAATAGCCATTCGCTTTGATCACATCTTTGGTCGCCTGGCAGAGTTCTTCCGAAGTGAAGGGGAATTCGCGCACTCCCAGAATGCGGGCCGAGTTGATCAGGCGGTCCATGTGGTCTTTCAAGCGGAAGACCGCCGGACCTTTCGCTGTGGAATAGCAACGGATGCCTTCAAAAACGCCGGCGCCGTAATGCAGGGTGGTGTTGAAGAACGGGACGGTGGCCTTTTCAGTCTCCACGATCTGGCCGTTCATCCACACGAATTTCGGGTATGAAGCCATGATGATACCTCCTGAGTTCTACATCCTACAGATTGGACAGGATGCTTTCCGTCACTTCTTTCGTGTTGGCTTTACCGCCCAGGTCGGCGGTCAGCGTGCCAGAAGCAATGGTCTTTTCCACGGCGGCTTCAACCGCGGCCGCTTCTTTTTCCAGTTTCAACGAGTAGCGCAGCATGAACGCCGAGCTCAAGATGGTGCCGATGGGGTTGGCGATGCCTTTGCCGGCGATATCCGGCGCGGAGCCGTGGATCGGTTCGTACAGGCCGGGTCCGCCGCTGCCCAGTGACGCGGAAGGCAGCAGGCCCATAGAGCCGGAGAGCACGGCGGCTTCATCGGTGAGGATGTCGCCGAACATGTTCTCGGTGACCACCACGTCAAATTCGGCCGGGTTAGAGACCAGGCGCATGGCGGCGGTATCCACCAGCATGTTTTCCATTTTGATATCCGGGTAGTTCTTCGCTACTTCGGCCGTCACCTGGCGCCAGAGGCGGGAGGACTCGAGCACGTTGGCCTTATCCACCGAGGTGACTTTCTTTTTGCGGCCGCCGGCCAACTTGAAGGCCATATCCACAATGCGGCGGATCTCTTCATCGGTGTAGGCCATGGTATCCACGGCACGGGTAACACCGTTGACGGTATCACGACCTTTGGGTTCACCGAAGTACACACCTCCGGTCAATTCGCGCACCACCACCATATCCACACCGGTCAGCTTTTCCGGACGCAGCGGAGAGGCATCGGTCAGGTTCGGGTACGCCTTTACCGGGCGCAGGTTGGCGAAAACACCCAGTCCTTTGCGCAGGGCGAGCAGACCCTTCTCAGGGCGCTCTTTGGCTGTGGGGTCGTCCCATTTGGGGCCTCCCACCGCGCCGAGCAGCACGGCATCCGCCGCCTGGCAGGCTTTGAGCGCGGAATCGGTCAACGCGACGCCGTGTTTGTCAATGGAACAGCCGCCGATCAACTCTTCTGTGAAGGTGAAGGTATGGCCGAATTTGGTTTCAATGGCTTTGAGCACGCGCACAGCCGCCGCCACAACCTCGGGGCCGATGCCGTCACCGGGCAGCAGAACAATGTTGGCCTGCATAAATTATTTTCCTCCTGTAGATGGGTGGACCACTGTCAACCCGTAATCAAACGAGTCAACCAGTGCCAGCCAGCTCGCTTCAATGATGTTGGTACCTGCCCCCACAGTGTTCCATGTGGCGATGCCGTTTCTGGTTTCGATAAGCACACGGGTGGTGGCGCTGGTGGCATTATTGCCATCCAGAATACGCACTTTGTAGTCCGATAGATGGAAGCTGTCGATAGCCGGATAATGGGCTTTCAGCGCCTTACGCAGTGCCAGGTCAAGCGCGTTGACCGGGCCGTTGCCTTCTGCCGCTGTATGTACCACTTCATCACCCACTTTTACCTTAACCACGGCTTCAGAGAAGATACCGCGTCCCTGGCGGTGTTCCACCTCGGCGGAAAAGTCGATCAGTTCAAAGGGTGCTTTGTAATCTTTTTCCAGCCGCTTAAACAACATCACGACAGATGCTTCAGCAGCCTCAAACGAGAAACCCTTGGCTTCCAGATTCTTAACCACCTGCAGAACCTCAACGGCTTTGCTGTCATCTTCCAGTTTGATGCCGTATTCTTCCGCTTTACTGACCAGGTTGCCCTTGCCAGAAAGCTCGGAGACAATCACTTCCATCTTGTTACCCACCAGTTCGGGGTCAATGTGCTGGTATGACTGGCTGGTGCGCCGCATGGCCGCTACATGGATGCCGCCTTTATGGGCGAATGCCGCTCGTCCCACATACGCCAGATGTTCATCCGGCGAGAGATTGGCCACTTCTGCCACATAATGCGAGAGATCAAAAAGGGTTTTCAGCTTACCATCCGGCAGAGATTTCAACCCCATTTTTAATTCAAGGTCCGGGATGATAGAACACAGGTTGGCGTTACCGCAGCGTTCGCCATACCCGTTGATCGTTCCCTGCACCTGCACGCAGCCTTCACGGACGGCAGCAAGGGAATTTGCTACCGCACATTCACCGTCATTGTGGGCATGGATACCCAGCGGATGGTTCACTTTTTCGCGTACCTGTTTCACTATCTCGGTGACTTCCCACGGCATGGAACCACCATTGGTTTCACACAACACCAGGGTCTCCGCTCCACCGCGGATGGCGGCTTTCAACGTTTCCACCGAATAATCGGCATCCAGCTTGTAGCCGTCAAAGAAGTGCTCGGCATCGTAGATTACGGCGCGTCCCTGTGAAACCAGGTAGGCAATGCTTTCTTCAATGATGCGCAGGTTGTTCTCTCTGGTGGTGCGCAGAACATCCGTCACGTGCAGCACAGATGTCTTGCCGACTACGGTGCAATACGGGGTTTCCGCTTCCAGCAGCGCGCGGATGTTCGCGTCATCCGCCGGTTTTTTATTAACCGCGCAGGTACTGCCGAAGGCAGCGATCTTCGCGTTTTTCCAGGTCGTTTTGGCCGCCCGTTGGAAGAATTCAACGTCTTTCGGGTTAGAGCCGGGCCAGCCGCCTTCAATGAAGGACACTCCCAGGTCATCCAACCGGCTAGCAATATTCATCTTATCGCTGACGGAAAGGGAAATATCTTTCCTCTGCGTTCCGTCGCGCAGGGTGGTGTCATAGATCTGGATCATGTTTGACATCCTTTATCCGCCGGAGTGATTCTTCTCGTAGGCGGCGATTTCCGGCTCGAGGCTTAACAGATAACCCAGTTCATCCGTACCCTGAAGCAGGCAGTTTCGCGAGAACGCGTCCACCGGAAAGTCAACCTGTTCCCCATCCGGAAGAACCATCACCTGTTTTTCCAGATCGATGGTCAATTCGGCGTTGGGGACTTCGATGAACATATCCACCAGTTTATGGTGCGTCTCCGGTTTGACGACCACCGGCAGCAGGCCATTCTTCAGAGAATTGTTTTTGAAGATATCGGCGAACGAGGTAGAGATCACTACCCGAAAACCGAAATCGGTCAACGCCCAGGGGGCATGCTCGCGGGATGAACCACAGCCAAAGTTATCACCGGCCAGCAATACCTGCGCGCCTTTGCATTGCGGTTGATTGAGGATGAAATCGGGTTTCGGGCTGCCATCTGACTCATACCGCCAGTCAGCGAACAGGTTATTTCCGAGTCCTTTTTTATCCGTCACCTTCAAAAAGCGCGCCGGGATGATCTGGTCGGTATCAATATCATTTACGGGCATAACCACAACCCGTGAATGGATCGTTTTAAAAGGTTCCATGAAAGCTCACTTATCTGCTACAACAGCGTGCGGGGGTCGGTAACCACACCGGTGACTGCCGAGGCAGCCGCGGTCAACGGGCTGGCCAGGAAGGTGCGTCCACCCTTACCCTGGCGTCCTTCAAAGTTACGGTTGCTGGTGGAGATCGCGTACTGGCCGGGTTCGATCTGATCGCCGTTCATGGCGATACACATACTGCAGCCTGGTTCGCGCCATTCGGCACCGGCTTCTTTGAAGACGACATCCAGTTTCTGCACTTCCGCCTGACGTTTGACATCCTGGGAGCCGGGAACGATAAGGACGCGCACGCCATCCGCCACCTTACGGCCGCGCAGAATGGATGCTGCCGCGCGGAGATCGGAAATACGGCCGTTGGTGCACGAGCCAATGAAGACCACGTCCACTTTGTGGCCGGCCAGTTTTTCACCGGGTTTAAGGCCCATATAGGTCATGGCTTTTTCGAAACCGGCTTTCTGGCTCTCGTCCGTAAATTCGTTACCGGTAGGCAGGTTTTGTGAGATTGAAATACCCATGCCGGGGTTGGTGCCGTAGGTAACCATCGGTTCCAGTTCAGAGGCATTGATCACCACCCGGGCGTCATACTCCGCGCCAGGATCGGTGGCCAGTTCACGCCATTCAGTCACCAGTTTTTCCCATTCAACCCCACGCGGGGTGAATTGACGGGCACACAGGTAATCAAACGTTGTGTCATCCGGGGCAACCATGCCTGTGCGGGCACCGGCTTCGATGGTCATGTTACAGATCGTCATACGTTCTTCCATGGTCATCGCGCGTATGGCTTCGCCGGTGTATTCAATGGCATAACCCACACCACCGCCGGTGCCAATCTTGCTGATCAGTGCCAGGATGACGTCTTTAGCGGTAACACCTTTTCCCAGTTTACCGTCGATGCGCACTTCCATGGTTTTGGGTTTGCGCTGCAGCAAACACTGGGTTGCCAATACATGCTCCACTTCGCTTGTGCCAATTCCAAAAGCCAACGCGCCGAAGGCACCATGAGTGGCTGTGTGACTGTCTCCGCAAACGATGGTCATTCCGGGTCGGGTTAATCCGAGTTCAGGGCCAATGATGTGTACCACACCCTGATTCTCGCTATCCAATCCATACAGGGGAATGCCAAATTGCCTGCAGTTGTCTTCCAGTTGATGGATCTGTTTGATACACAGTTCGTCCGCGAAGGCGAGACGCCCGTTGGCAGAACCGTCAGTACGGGTGGGAATACCATGATCAATCGTGGCGGCCGTCCTATCCGGGCGGCGTACGGTTATCCCGCGCTTCCGTAATCCCTCGAAAGCCTGCGGGGAAGTGACTTCATGGACCAGATGAAGATCAATGTACAGAACCGCCGGAGAACCGGCCGGTTCCGCCACAACATGTTTTTCCCAGACTTTATTAAAGAGTGTTCGTGGCTGATCCATTCTTTCCTTCTGCGGTGAAACTGGATTGGAAAGATGCATCGCCGTTGGTGGTCATTCTATCCGGCGAGGAGATGGCAGACACATCCCATCCCCCGGGGATCGTGCGTGGATTGCTGTAAGGATCCAGCATTTTGGCCGGGTTGGGCTCAACGGCCGGATTTTTCTTTACAGACATTTTCTTTTTTACAACCATGGCTGATACATCCCAGCCTCCCGGGATGGTGCGTGGATTGCTGTAGGGATCCAGCAATTTTGCCACACTGGGCTCAACCAATACTTTGCTTCCTGTGTTCATGGTCTACTCCTTTGGATTAATTGACAATTGCTTCTGTTGATGCTTTTTCCGGCGGGCCATACTTGCCGCTGGCGACCAGCATCTTATTTAACGCTGAGAGGTAAGCTTTGGCGCTGGCAACGACAATATCGGTATCCGCTCCATACCCGCCAAAAGTGCGCGGCTGGTCCTGGTCAGGCTGCAACCCGACGGTGGCTGTTTCCCCTTCACCCTGCAGACGGACGGTAACTTCACCGAGAGCGTCTATACCTTCAGTGACGGCGTGCACCACAAATTCTTGCAGTGAGTTCTGGAAACAGACAATGGAACTGATAGCTTTGAAAGCCGCGTCTACCGGGCCGGTACCCACACACGCGTTGACGTGAAAGCCGCCTTCCGGGTCGCGCAGTTTGACGGTAGCCGTGGGCATTCCCATGGTGCCGCAGGCAACCTGCAGGCCTTCAAGGGTATACAGTTCGCGCGGCTGGTAGAGTTCATCCGATACCAGGGCTTCGAGGTCCGAATCGGTGATCATCTTCTTTTTATCCGCCAGCATCTTAAAACGCTCAAACATCTTGAGCAATTCCTGGTCATCCAGCTCGTAACCCAGACTCGCCAGGCGGGTGCGCAGGGCATGTTTCCCGGAGTGCTTACCCAGAACCAGTTTGGTCAACGAAGCGCCGACGGATTCAGGGCGCATGATCTCGTAAGTTTGCTGGTTCTTGAGCATACCATCCTGATGGATGCCGGCCTCATGCGCGAAGGCGTTAGCGCCAACAATGGCTTTATTAGGCTGCACGGTGATGCCGGTATAGTTGCTGATCAACTTGCTCATTTTGATGATCTGAGTGGTATCGATGCCGTGGGTCAACTTGAATACCGGTTCACGGGTTTGCAGAACCATCACCACTTCTTCGAGGGCGGTGTTGCCGGCCCGTTCGCCGATGCCGTTGATGGTCACTTCCGCCTGACGGGCGCCGTTTTTCAGACCGGCTATGGTGTTTGCCGTTGCCATGCCCAGGTCATTGTGGCAATGAACCGAGATGACAGCTTTCTCAATGCCCGGAGTGTTTTTCTTTATGCCGGCGATCAATGCGCCAAATTCATCCGGCATGGTGTAACCCACCGTGTCGGGGATATTCAACGTGGTGGCGCCGCTCTCAATAGCCACGCCCAGCACCTTGTACAGGAATTCGGGGTCACTGCGTCCGGCATCTTCCGGGCTGAACTCGATATCCTGGCAAAGGCTGTGGGCGTAGCTCACCATCTCCCGCACGCGGTCAACCACCTGTTCGCGGGTCATCTTGAGTTTGTATTCCATATGAATATCAGACGTAGCCAGGAAGGTGTGAATGCGCGGACGTGCCGCGGGTTTCACAGCCTCCCAGGCTTTGTCGATATCATTTTTTGAACAACGCGCCAAACCGCAAATAATGGGGGCGGCGTTGCCTTCAGCCGAATTTCCGACCTCATCGGCGATCTTACGGACTGCTTCCAGGTCATCCGGTGATGCCGCAGGAAAACCGGCTTCAATAACATCCACACCCATGCGGGCAAGACCGCGGGCCACTTCCAGTTTTTCCGCGCTGGTCATGGTCGCCCCGGGACTTTGCTCTCCGTCCCGCAGGGTGGTATCAAAAATAATTACACGGTTGCCCGATGGTGACATGATGTTTAGCCTTTTTTCTGATTCTCAGGGCGGAGGGAACGCACCATGGCGCCGGCCGTCCACATTTCGGATTCGCGCATCTCTTTGAGTTCTCTATCCAACCCCACCTGATAATCGGGTTTGGAGTTGGCTTCAATAACGATACGGGTTTCTTCACCGGATTCAACGCTCTTGTAGAGTCGTTCAAACACCGGTTCGGTAGCTTTACGGAATTCATGCCGCCAGTCAAGCGCGCCGCGCTGAGCGGTGGTGCTGCAGTTGGCATACATCCAGTCCATACCGTTCTTGCCAACGAGGCGGATAAGGCTCTGGGTAAGTTCTTCTACTGTTTCGTTGAATGATTCACTCGGGCTGTGGCCGTGAGCACGGAGGGTGGCATACTGGGCTTCCATAATACCCGCGAGGGCGCCCATTAGAACGCCGCGTTCGCCGGTAAGGTCACTGTATACTTCATGTTTGAAGGTAGTGCGGAAGAGGTATCCGGAACCGACGGCAATACCGAGGGCAAGGGTTCGTTCCAGAGCTTTGCCGGTGGCATCCTGTTCAACAGCGAAACTGGAGTTGATTCCGGAGCCGTCAAGGAAGTTGGCCCGAACAGATGTACCGGAGCCTTTGGGGGCAACCATAATGACATCCACATCCGCGGGTGGAATAACACCGGTCTGATCTTTGTACACAATAGAAAAACCGTGTGAGAAATAAAGGGCTTTTCCCTTGGTGAGGTACGGTTTCACCACAGGCCAGAGGATTTTCTGAGCGGCATCAGACATGAGGTATTGAATGATGGTGCCCTTTTCGCAGGCTTCTTCAACAGAGAAGAGGGTCTTTCCGGGAACCCAACCGTCTTTTTCGGCTTTAGCCCAATCGGGATATTTGTTCTTATCACCAACACCAACGATGACGTTGATGCCGTTATCGCGCATATTCAACGCCTGCGCGGGACCCTGAACGCCGTAACCGATTACCGCAACCGTTTCGTTCTTGAGAACGTCACGGGCTTTTTCGAGGGGAAACTCTTCCCGGGTTACAACTTCTTCTTCTACGCCGCTGAAATTCATTTTTGCCATGTTACTGTCTCCTGGATGATTATTTTGTATCGTCTGGCCGGCAGCGGTGCCGGCTATCCGGTATCAACTAGATATTTTCGCTGGCATACAACGGATTGGCTCCGCGAGCCAGTACAACACGCCCGGTGCGCACCATTTCAATAATGCCGATAGGACGCAGGACCTCAATAAAACCTTCAATCTTTTCTTCATCGCCGGTGATCTCGACAATGAAGGAACTGTTGGAGATATCCACTATGCGGGCACGGAACACATCAACGATCTGAGTGATCTGGGCACGATTCTCGCCATCGGCTTTGACTTTAATCAAAGCCAGGTCGCGGGTGACACAGGGTTTGTTCGTGAGGTCTTCCACCTGGATGACGTTAACCAGTTTGTAGAGATAGGCGATCAACCGCAGAATGCTGGTATCGTCGCTGTCAACCACAATGGTCATGCGTGACACGCCGGGGTTTTCAGTGTGCCCCACCGCCAGCGATTCAATGTTGAAGGAACGGCGGCGGAACAGGGAAGCCACCCGGTTTAAAACACCGGGAACATCGTCCACGAGGGCTACGATCGTATGGTTCATGGCCTGTCTACGCCTCAACCTTTACAGACTGGTCAACCGCTACCGCAGCCGGTATGGGGCGGCGGATCATTTCTTTCAGTTCAGCTCCGGTGGGAACCATCGGGTACACGCTGTCTTCTTTTTCCACTCGGAAATCAATGACCACAGTGCCTTCGGTTTCGCGCGCGGTCTGTATAGCTGCTTCCACATCAGCCCGGGTGGTGACACGCATGCCGGTGAGGCCGTGAGCGTCAGCGATCTTCATGAAATCCGGGCTTTTCATGGGGGTGGCAGAATAACGTTTATCGTAGAAAAATTCCTGCCACTGACGCACCATACCCAGATAACCATTGTTCAGAATGGCCACATTGACCTTGATACCTTCCTGCGCGGCGGTGGATAGTTCAGCCTGTGTCATCTGGAAACCACCGTCACCGCAGATCACCCACACTTCCTTTTCCGGCTGGCCGAATTTCGCGCCAATACCGGCCGGAAGGCCAAAGCCCATCGTGCCCAAACCACCGGACGTGATAAATTGTGAGGGATTATCCTGTTTGTAGTACTGCGCGGTCCACATCTGATTCTGACCCACATCGGTAACGATCACCGCGTTACCTTTGGTGATGTTCCACAGGTCATTGATGACATGTGCGGCATACAGATGTCCGTTATCCGGCAGGTTCTGGATATCGCGGACAGATGAATGACCTTTCATTTCATTGATAGTGGCCAGCCACTCGTCATGGTTGGCGGATTTGACCTGTTTCAGGATCAGTTCCAATGTCTGGCTCAGATCACCGACAAGCCCCAGATCTACCTTGACATTCTTGTTGATCTCAGCCGGGTCGATATCAATATGGATCTTGCGCGCGTGGGTAGCATACCGTCGAACATCACCGGTGACGCGGTCGTCAAAACGCATACCAAACGCCAGCAACAGGTCAGCATCCTGGATGGCATGGTTTACCCAGGCCTCTCCATGCATACCCATCATCCCCAAATTGAGTGGATGGCTGGCCGGGAAGCCGCTGATACCCAGAAGTGTCATGGCGACAGGGGTCTGTGTCCGTTCTGCAAACTCCATCACCTCTTTCATCGCACCGCTCTGCAACACACCGTGACCGGCCAGAATGACCGGCCGTTTGGCGGCATGGATCATATTAACGGCTTTCGAAATTTCAGTTTCAGTGGGGGTGCCAACCGGGCGGTAACCACGCAGATGGATCGGTTCACTATCAGGATCATATTCGGTGGAATTCTGCTGCGCGTCTTTGGTGATATCCACCAGAACAGGACCGGGTCGGCCGGTTCGGGCAATATAGAAGGCTTCGCGCAGAGTGTGCGCGATGTCTTTCACATCAGTCACCAGATAATTATGTTTGGTAATGGGCAGGGTTATGCCGGTAACATCGGTTTCCTGGAAGGCATCATAGCCGATCAGCTTGCTGTTGACTTGAGCGGTGATGAATACCACGGGGATCGAATCCATCATGGCGGTGGCGATGCCCGTAACCAGATTGGTGGCACCCGGACCGGAAGTTGCCAGAGCCACGCCAACCTTGCCAGAGGCACGCGCGTAGCCGTCTGCCATATGCGCGGCGCCCTGTTCATGGCGGACAAGAACGTGATGGATGTTGTAATCTGTCAGGGCGTCATAGATCGGAAGGCTGGCACCGCCGGGATAACCGAAAATAACTTCTACACCCTCACGCTGCAGACATTCCCAGAATATTTGAGCACCGGTTAGTTTCATCTGTCTCTCTCCTTATTCCTGAATAAAACTAGAATTCCAGCACAGCGCCTTGATCTGCACTCTTAACAAAACGGGCATACCGGCGCAGCCATTTGCTCTGAGTGCGCGGTTCAAAAGGCGGCAGGGTGACCAACCGCTGCCGTATCTCGTCATCAGTGAGTCTGACATTCAGAGTACGGGCATCCAGATCAATTTCCACAATATCGCCCTGTTTCAACGCGGCAATCGGCCCGCGGGCAGCGGCTTCAGGTGAAATATGGCCAATGCACGCGCCGCGGGTTCCACCCGAAAAACGGCCGTCGGTGATCAGGGCAACCGATTCACCCAATCCCATACCCATGATGGCACTGGTGGGGCTGAGCATTTCCTGCATACCGGGTCCGCCGCTGGGACCTTCATACCGAATGACAACAACTTCGCCAGGCTGAACTTCTTTGGCTAAAATGCCGGCCAAAGCCTCATCCTGGGATTCATAGATACGAGCGGGACCGCTGAACTTGCGCATCGAAGGCGCGACGCCTCCCGCTTTGATCACAGAGCCGTTGGGAGCCAGGTTGCCAAACAGAATGGCCAGACCGCCGCTGGCGGAATGCGCGTTATCAGCACGGCGGATGACATCATCATCTTTGATCGATGCCGCTTCCACAGTTTCGCGGAAATTCTTCCCGGTAACTGTAATTCGATCCAGATGTAACAACCCGGTGGCTTTATGAACTTCATTTAAAATTGCCGGGATACCGCCGGCACGATGCACGTCTTCCATGTGCCATTTTCCCGCCGGGCTGACCTTGCACAGGTACGGAACTTTCGCGGATATTTCATTGAGGCGGCTGAGGGGATAGTCAAAACCGGCTTCGTGGGCAACTGCCAGACCGTGCAGAACTGTGTTGGTCGATCCACCCATGGCCATATCGAGGGCGAAAGCGTCATCGAAAGCATCCATGGTCGCGATCTGGCGCGGGGTGATCTGTTTTTCCACCAGCTCCATGATCAACTTGCCGGCGCGTCTGGCCATTTCTTCGCGTTCGGCGGTCTTTGCCAGAGCGGTGCCGTTGTACGGGAGGGCCATACCCAGGGCTTCCATCAGACAGTTCATACTGTTGGCCGTGAACATTCCAGCGCACGATCCACAGGCGGGGCAGGCATTCTCTTCCAGCATTTTCAAACGGGCCGCATCAATTTTGCCAGTTTGATACGCGCCAACACCTTCGAAAACCGAGATCAGGTCGATCGTTTCGCCATCAGGGGTGCGCCCTGCAGGCATGGGACCACCGGAAATAAAAATGGCAGGGATGTCCAAACGCATCGCTGCCATTAACATTCCCGGAATGATCTTGTCACAATTCGGGATGCACACCATACCATCAAAACGATGGGCTTCCATCATAGTCTCCACGCTATCGGCGATCAACTCGCGAGAAGGCAGGGAGAACTTCATTCCACCATGCCCCATTGCGATACCATCATCCACGGCGATGGTGTTGAATTCAAAGGGAACGCCACCCGCGGCACGGATGGCCTCTTTAACCAGTTTGCCAAATTCCTGCAGATGAACGTGACCCGGAACAACATCGACATAGGAGTTGACTACGGCGATGAAGGGCTTGGACATATCCGCGTTGGTAACACCGGTTGCCCGTAAAAGTGCTCGATGGGGAGCGTGTTCAATTCCTACTTTTATACTGTCTGAGCGCACAATTTCCTCCATTGGATAAAAAAACCGCCCGGTTCTTTCCGGGCGGTTTGTGTACTTTCTTATCTACTTCGATTGGGATTTTTTCTTCTAATCCCTCGCTTCGCTCGCCCGAAATTGAAATTGGCTCTCAATAATAATGAGAGCCGAAATAAGAACGAGAACGAGGACGAACAAAGCGGAAATTTGAGACATGTTTACTTGATTGTGTTTCAGGGGGATTTGTTCTGATTAGTTTACATCAATACTATTGATGAGTCAATAACCAAATTGACATTTTCCCATGCAATTTTAGGATCTTTTTAAACAAATCATCATTTTGCCTGACCAAACCGGTATTGTATGGCTTTCTTGGTACAGCCATCCACGCAGTTGCCGCACAGGATACATTCCGTATTTTCCATATCGGAAACCTTAACCATTTCATTAACCGGAAGGCTCATCGGGCAATGATTTGTGCAGGTCATACAGTTTGTGCATTTCTCCTCTTCTGCCCGCAAACGCAGCCGGGGGATACGCAGCGCGTCTCCCAGTTTTTTACCCAGGATCATGAAAGGCGCCATCCAGCAGATGGAGTGACACGCGGCGCGGCGCCCGGCCAGCCCGGCGATCAGCAGGAAGATCAGGGCGACCGCGTAGAAATTTACAAATTTCAACGGCGAGTCCACAGAAACACCGGTTTCCGTCAGATGAAGTGGATTTACCCGCAGTGATGTACCGGCTTTTACCAGGAAAAACAGGATGGTTCCAAGCCACGGCGCCCAGATAGCCCATTTGACCCAATCGATCTTTCGTCCATTCACTGGTTGATTGTTGAAATCCACACACAGGTCTTGCAGTTTTCCGGCCGGACAAACCCAACCGCAGTAAGCACGGCCCAACACCAGCGCAGACAGAAATTGAATACCAAAAACTATGGGGCTGGCTGCCAGAATACCCTGAATAGCGCCATCAATCACCACATACGGTGACAGGTAATTCATGGTCACCGGGAATAATAACAGTGACACCACCAGCAGGATCTGTCGGGGCCGCTGGCGAACGGGGATTTGTTTTTTCATTCGGAATCAAACTCCTTTTTAAAACCAATTTCGGTTGAATAATCCTGACGTCTAATGCGGTCAACAACGCTTTCGAGCCAATCAATATTTGTTTGCAGGCTGCGTTTGCCAAGTTCAAGCGTCAAAAACCAGTAGAACAGTTCACGGTCATCTTTTGCCATAGAAGTAAATTCGCGTACCTGATCCGGAACCAGATCAAACATTGCCATCTGGCGTCTCATCCCCTCCAGGGCTTCAGTCAATTTCTCCAGAATTCGTTCATCAGATATCTGCCCGCTGAAAAACATTTGAACCAGCGGTTTACTGCGCGAATCCTCGTCTGGGAAAGGCTGCTTCAGCCAGTTCAACAGCCTTTCACGCCCGGCCGGGGTGATGGAATACACCTTGCGGTCTGGCCGGTCTGTCTGTTCCACAATTTCCATCTTTACAGCCCCATCTTCGGTAAGCCGGCTTAGCGTGCGATAGATCTGACTTTGATCGGCATGCCAGAAATGCCGTATCGACCGGTCGAAGACCTTCTTCAGGTCGTACCCGGTCAACGGTTGGTAATTCAAGAACCCCAGTATCGCGTACTCCAATGCCATTATATGCTATCTCCTATATAGGATATATCCTATATAAGTAGTATATCACAAACCTGATAAGATTGACTAAATCCAATACCAGGAATTCTCGGGTCCTATGAAAACCACACTCACCCCGCTCCGATTGATCAGGGTCACCACCCGGCTGATGTGTCTCATCCTGTTTCTTATCTGGGGCTTTGTATTTGTCTCTCATCTGTACTGGTTTTTTCCCCCTGAACCGGTCCCACCGGTTGAGGTATGGTTTGGCCAGATTGTTCAACTTAGCCTGGTCGTCAGTTTCCCCCTGATGTTTTGGAAACCGAAGCCAGCTTCCATATTGATGATTGCATCTGCGTTTATCTTTTTCTTTTTAATCGTTGGATCAGGCGGCGCGATCGCATATTTTGTAATGTCAATCCTTCCGTCGGTCTTTTATTTCTGGGAACGCAGGATATTGAAGCAAAAAGATAAATAGCAGCGTTTAATTTATGACATAATCTGACACTCTCCTTTCATAGAATATATGTATCAGATCACATCGAATATCCATTTTTATGCGAGGAGAAGACCATGTCACAAACTTATGAATTTTTTGAACTACCCGAAACCCACACATTATCAATCCGCACAACTACTACGGTGGAGAATCTGTCAGATTTGATCGGCTCTTCCTACGGGGCAATCATGCAGTACATGGCTGAATTAAAAGAACCGGTTGTCCGTGAACCGTTTGTGATCTACTACAATCTGGATATGCAAAACCTGGACGTGGAAATGGGCTTCCCGGTATCCCGTAAACTCCCCGCTTGTGGTGAGATCAAATCCTCATCCCTCCCGATTGGTCCGGTTGTACAGACAACATTCACCGGCCCGTACGAAGAAATGGCGCCGGTATATGAAGAAATGGGCCAGTTTGTTAAGGATAACGGGCATGAAACCAGCGGCATATCCATTGAGTATTACCTTACCGGCCCTGATATTCCGGCAGAAGAACAGGTGACCCGAATCGTGTTCCCGATCAAGAAATCGATGTAATTTGATAAAGAGGCTGCCTTAAAAGACAATAAGTAACTATTGAGGCAGCCTTATGCGAGAACGTATTTAAGAGAATCGACGATTATTCCGGGCTGACACCCGTTCTTCGCCGATTCTCATAATTAAAGCGGGAGGTTTTCTCACTTTTTTTCGAGTTTATTTCGTTTCGAAAGCGAAATCAGAAAACTGACCTGATCTCCCCTTGACATTATATATACCGTTCGGTATACTACGGGTCATGGAAAATCGTGAAATTCTCCTCGATCGGGCGCTTACCCTGTTTTCAACTCGCGGCTACGACGCAGTGGGAATTCAGGAAATTGTCGATTCAGCCGGGGTGACCAAGCCCACCCTCTACCATTACTTCACCCACAAACGCGGTCTACTGGACGCGCTTCTGGCCAGTCATTTTGAGAGTCTGCTTGAATCCGTCAGAGTCGCGGCATATTATCAACGAGACCTGCCCAATTCACTCGAAAAGATCACCCGAACGTATTTCGAAGCCGCCATTGCCAATCCACGCTTTTTCCGGTTGCAGCTCACCATGCAGTATGCTCCCGTCGACTCCGAATCCTTCCATGCGATCTCTCCGTACCGGCTTGAGCAGCAGCAATTGCTGCAATCCCTGTTCATTCAGGCCGTGCAGGATCACGGCAACATGCGCGGCCGACATGTAATGTACTCCGCTACTTTCCTGGGGATGATCCACACCTATATTGGAGAATACCTGAACGGGGCAACCACCCTCGCAGACCCGTTAACCTATCTGGCTGTGCACCAGTTCAGCCACGGAATCTATTCATAATTTTTTTACCGGTTTTGTATACCTACCGGTATGTAACAGAAAGGGAACACCATGACATCCTGGACAGAAAACGCCATCTTCTACCATATCTATCCCCTCGGATTTTCCGGAGCGCCGGAATTCAATGACTTTCGCTCGGCACCCGTCGCCCGCCTGAACAAGATCGGTTCATGGTTGGACCATATCCAGAACCTGGGATTCAACAGCCTTTACCTTGGCCCGGTATTTGAATCGACAAAACACGGCTACGATACGTCAGATTATTATCACATTGACCGCCGCCTCGGCACCGATGACGACATGGTCAACCTGAGTAACGAAATTCACCGCCGGGGTATGCGCCTGGTACTGGATGGTGTATTCAACCATGTGGGTCGCGATTTTTGGGCCTTCCGTGATGTGCAGGCCAATGGGAAATCGTCACCGTTCTGCCACTGGTTCGCCAACCTCCGTTTTGACGGCACCAGTCCCTTCGGCGATCCGTTCACCTACGAAGGCTGGAACGGCTATTACGACCTGGTGAAGTTAAACCTGCAAAACCCCGAAGTACGCGACCACCTGTTATACGCGGTGGAAAGTTGGATACAGAATTTCAACATCGATGGCATCCGCCTCGACGCGGCAGACCAGTTGGATATGGGTTTCATCGAGAACCTGACCGAGTTTTGCAAACGGCGCAATCCTGACCTGTGGCTGATGGGTGAATTGATCCACGGTGATTATGCCAGATGGGTACGCCCCGGCCGTTTTGACTCATGCACCAATTACGAAGCCTACAAAGGGCTGTATTCCAGCTTCAATGACAAAAACTTTTTTGAAATCGCCTACTCATTGAAACGCCAGTTTGGTGACCACGGACTGTATGAAAACCTGAGTCTATATTCTTTCGCGGATAACCATGATGTTGACCGCATAGCCAGCCAGTTGAAAGTTCAGGCTGACCTGTTCAACCTGTATACCGTCATGTACACCATGCCGGGCATCCCTTCGGTGTATTATGGCAGCGAATGGGGCTTTGGCGGACGTAAAACAAATGGCAGTGATAACCCGCTGCGCCCCAACATCGATCTGAACACGGCAATCCAAACCGCTCCGCAGCCAGACCTGCCCGGCCATCTGCAAAAGCTGGCACAGATTCGTCTATCAACCGCCGCCTTGCAAAACGGACGCTACAGTCAGGTGCTGGTCGCATCGCAGCAATACGCATTCATGAGGGAAAAGGATGCGGCGAAAGTATTGGTAGTGGTCAATTCAGAAGACAGGGTGACGGAAATCGCGTTAACCAGACAGCAGGCGGCCAACGGCCTTTGGGTAGACCTGCTTAACCCGGGCGTGGAATGGGTGTCACAGGGCGATAAGACCCCGCTGATCCTGGACGCGAAATGGGGCCGGATACTGAGCTATCAAGGATAAGTAAAGCAAGAAAACGAAGCAAAGATCTTCTGAATATGACCGCAGGGGCGGGTTAATAACCCGTCCCTGCGCGTTTTGCAAATCATTCAACCGAAACCGATCTCCGGTTTCGGTTCTGTCAGCCTACCGGTACGCCAGCAGACCGATACCCGCCGCGGCCACCACCAGCCACACCGGGCTGATATTTGTATATACCAGAATCAAAAAAGTCGCTCCGGCTATCAGAGCTTTGTCCCAGCCCAGAGCCAGGGCTTTCCCAACACCAAGGTTTTGTATACCCCACACTGTGCGGAACATGTCAAATGCCACAAATGCCAGCAGTCCCACTACAAACGGACGAACGGCTTTTAGCATGGCCAGCAGGTAGGGATTATCTTTGATGGAAAAGAATCCGGCAATCAAGATCAAAACCAGTATCGTTGTAGGAATAACCGTTCCGGTTACAGCAAAAACCGCCCCCCAGAATCCGGCTACTTTATATCCGACATAAGCCGAAGCCTGCGGGGCCGTCGGCCCGGGCATGGCATTGCTCAACGCGATGGCGGTGGCAAAATCATCCGGGGTGGACCACCCCTCAGCGACCACTTCGCGCTGCATCAGTGCCAGTGAAGCCGGTCCACCGCCCCAGGAAAACAGAGCAACTTTCGTAAAAACCAGAAATAATCTTAAGTAGGTTTCAAACATGGTGTTATTGTAACAAAATTAAATTCTTTGGAGATTAACAATGGATTATCGATCTTTCACAGGGGTGAACCGCATGGCCGACCAAACCTCGTCTAACGCGATTACGCGCGCCGGACCCCAACCATGCGGTTCCAACATCTTCCAGAGTACATCCCGGCTGACATCCGTTGGAACGCCGGATTTGCCTTTGGGGTACAACAGCCAGACCGGCGAATATGGAGGGTTTCCTGCCAGCTGAGGCAGCGCGACTTGCTCAACCTCCGCTTTTGTTTTCACGAAAACCAGCAGGGCGGATGGCGATCCGGTAGGGTTGAAGGATATAGGGTTATCCGGCAAATCCCCGGGTAGACGGATTTTCACATCTTCAGGCACATTGACTGCTGTTATCGGTACATTCGGTTTGATTTGCAATTTCTGACCCAACAAAGATGCCATTTCTTCCTCCTAGATCGAAAACTTCATTTAGCTTCCAAATGACAGCGCTGCCATTCCATCCAGCTCACGGGGATATGCCCGGCACCCAGTATTACGGCGGCAACCGTCAACGGCCAGAAGTGGAAATTGATCGATGCGAATAGAATGGCTAACACCGGAGCCACCGCCATTGGCACAGGCACACCAGCCATCGGAGCGAACAACAATCGAAACGGTCGTCCACCCGCCACATAGCGCATCCAGCCGGCATAATAAAATGCCATCAGCCCCCCAAAAAGACCAAAAGAGACTACATCAATGGGTGTATCAAACCGAAAAGCACAGAAAAACGGCAAAGTGAAACTGCCAATTTGACCCAGTTTCTCTACAGTTTCCAACACTTGAATCTTGAACAAACGGCGGCCGTCTGTTTCCGGGGGGACATCGCGGGGGGTTAGCAGCAAATAAAGCGCATTTGGCAGTAACAGCAGAGCAGTGAGTATCCAGCCATTGGACATATTAAAAAGCCTTTAAAATGAATTTTTTCAAAAATCGGTTTGAGCAAAATCAATCCTTCTTATTGTATACGTTTTAAGGTCTTGATTATCAGATAAACAACCGGAAAAATTTATTAAAATTTTCTTCCAGAATCGAAAAAAAATACGGATAATTAATGGGCATTTTACTTTCCAGGTTTTTGTGAGACCACTTCGTATAACTCCCGTTTATGTTATTTCCGCACTATTTGCCGCTGTCATCATCGGCTATAGTGTTTTATCCGTTGTGTATGGCACAGACTTTCCCAGTGGATTTCAGGTCCGTGATCCATTTTTAATCACCGGTTCAATCCTTGCCTCAACCGGTGTGATCTATTCCATGTTGAAAAGTTCCGGAGAAAAGTGGTATATCCGGGGAAGCTGGATCTTATTTTCAGTTGCTTACCTGCTGGATAATCTCTCTTCCATTTTGCAGGTGTATTACAGCATGGATGTGATGGGGGCGTTTCCCGCCCTGCTCATAATGATCAGTTATTCCTTGATCGCCATCGGGATCGGGCTATTACCTTCTTCTCCGAGACCGGTAAACAGTCGGCCCCGCCGTTTCATAGACATGTCTATCATTATCAGCATTTCACTTCTGGCTTCCTGGGTGTTTCTCATTATTCCGACGTTTATCTTTAACGCACCGTTGTATGATCAATCGTTCACGGCACTCACCTATGTAATGGTCTTTGCCGTGTTTGATTTGTTGATCCGCCGTCAACATACTTCCAGCCGAAAATTAAGCTGGCTGGTAGCTGGAAGCATCGTTGCCACTGTGATTGGTGAAATTTTGATCGCGGTTCAACGAACCAGCCCCGGACCGGGTTTGTTCTATGCCATGAATCTATGCTGGCTGATCAGTTACTCGTGCATGGGGATCGCCGGCGCCTCAGTAGAATTCCTCTCATACCCCGCGGAAAAACCTCGCGCGCAGATTATTGAACAGGCTGACTTTTCCCTGCCGGCTGTGTGGACGTGCTTGATCTTCCTGCTTCTGGTATGGAGTCACTTCAACCCGAATATCCTGTCTTTTCCGGTGATCGCGGCGGGAGCCGGCAGTATTTTGATCATGCTGCTTTTCCGTTACAACCAGGTATTGAAAGAAAATGCCCGCTTGATCTCGGATGCCGAACGGGAAATTTCGTCTCGAAAGAAGATGCAGGAAAAATTCTGGCATGACAGCCGTCATGATGTTCTGACTTCACTTCCGAACCGTTCGTACATCTTTGATCAATTGCGAACCTGTATTGACCTGGCAAAAGAGACACAAAAAATCAGTTCAGCGTTTATTTTCCTCGATCTTGACCGCTTTAAACCGATTAATGACAGACTTGGCCACGATATTGGCGACCTGTTACTGAAGGCACTTTCCGAGCGTTTGATCTTTTGCGTGCGTCCTGGTGACTTTGTGGGGCGGTTGGGAGGCGACGAGTTTGCCATAATTCTGAATGACCTTCAATCTTCCAACACAGTCTCCAAGATAGCCTCGCGCATCATGGATAAAATGAAAGAACCGTTTGAGATCCAGGGAAATATTCTGGTTGTGGGTGTAAGTTTTGGGATCTGCTATATCCAACCCGAATTTAACACCCCAGACGATATTTTGAAGATTTCCGATAAAGCGATGTACACCGCCAAACGTAAAGGCCGCGGCCGGTTTGAAGCTGGCAACCCTGTAGAATTCTAAACGCAGAGAAAACACCCCGAAATAATCGGGGTGTTTTATTCGATGCATGATATCGTTCCGGGTGACAATTACCGCCCCAGAACCTTCTTGATGTCTGCCAGATGCATCTCCCGATGATCCGCGCGCAACAGGCGGACGTTCTTCCCTTTTTCCTCAATTTCTTTGATCCGGTCCGGTTCTAGCCGGGAGATACGCTTATCCAGGATTTCGGCCGTTTGCAGAAAGAGCTGCACGGCTTTTTCAGCCGGAACAGCCAGGCACAGGAAACGCGTCACTTCGTTGACCACATCCGTATCGATCGTGGAATACGCGATATCTTCTTTTTCCCATTTTTCCAACAGGGTTAATGCTCGTTGATCCCAGAACATCAGGTGACAGAGGACGGCAGAAACGGTCCAACCGGCCGGCATAGGGGTGGATAGTTCGGATTCCGTTAATGTGGACAGGAAATCTTGCATTTCAGCCAGAGATTCTGCGTTTTTCTTTACGATCGTTTCAAAGTCTGCCATACCATCCTCATTTCGTGAATATGCCGGCAATTATAGTGCGTTAAAAACTCTCCCTCTTCCCGCGTGGGGGAAGAGGGAGACTGAGGAGATAGGGGCGTGTCGAATGAACAAAGCTGCCCCTGATAAAAGCTATGCGGTTGTGCGGGCCTGAGTATCCAATTGATGCCCATCGGGCGCGAACAGGTTGAGCCGCAGCGGCATTTGCCCCACAGCATGTGTGGAACAGGCCAGGCAGGGGTCAAACGCGCGGATGACCGCTTCCACCCGGTTGAGCATACCCTCCTGTAATTTGTCGGCTTTCACGTAATACCGGGCAACCTGCAAAACGCCTTTATTCATCGCCAGATTGTTATTGCCCGAGGCGATGATCATATTCGCCCATTGAACCAGACCGTCCTCATTCACCCGATAATGATGGAACAGGGTTCCGCGGGGAGCTTCAATCACACCAACACCTTCCAGGCTGTTGACTCCGGCGGTGGCACGCACGTTGGTAGATAATATCTCCGGATCGTGCAGCAGTTCTTCGATCATTTCGATGGCATACAGAATTTCGATCAGGCGCGCGTAGTGGTAATGGAACGAGCTCAAGACGGCACCTTTATCCAGGCAATGGAATTCCGCCAGTTCCTGGTCTGCCAGCGGCGTTCCCGTTTCTGAGGCAATATTCAGGCGCGCCAGAGGGCCTACGCGGTACATGCCATCGGGGTAACC
Organism: Leptolinea sp. HRD-7; assembly: GCA_024363285.1. GTDB lineage: Bacteria > Chloroflexota > Anaerolineae > Anaerolineales > Anaerolineaceae > Leptolinea. Next base: position 953,174 of record AP024710.1, read on the forward strand.
CATTGGTTTGTAATACGGACTTTTGAGATATGACCACGGTTCAACCGCTTCGCCAATATAGTTCATATAATCGTGCGTATTCAGCGTGTCATCCAGAATGCTGCCGCGCGGGGTGACCACCCGGATGTGCCCGTGATAGTGCTCCAGTTTTCCATCCCGGTTGACGATCCCCAGAAAAAGACTGGGAAAATTGGCAAAGGTGCGGATATATTCCGCGTACTGGTTGAGATTCGGCTTGAACCAGTCTAATGTGCGGCGGATGATCCCCAGAACTTCCGGGATATCCGCGAGGATCGATTCGCGTACCTGCGGTGTAAGCGGTGAACTGACGCCGCCCGGCACCACCCAGGTGGGGTGAATGCGCTTTCCGGCCAGGCGTTCGATCACCTGCTGACCAAACTGCCGCAGCCGGATGCCGTCACGCACCAGCTGGAGGTCTTTTTCGGCCAGACCGAAGATGTTTCGCTTTTCAACGGGCGCGTCCATACCCAGCAAAAGGTCAGGGGCGGAAAGGTAAAAGAAATTCAACGCGTGCGATTGGATCAATTGCCCCAGGTTCAAAATACGCCGCAAAGCAATGGCCGGAGGCGGAATGCGTACAGAAAGGATATGGTCGCACGCTTTGCTGGCAGCGATTAGGTGACTTACCGGGCAGATGCCACAGGTGCGGGCGGTAAGGGACGGCATTTCGTAGAATGGCCGCCCTTCCACGAATTTCTCAAATCCACGGAACTGGGTGACGGCAACACGCGCGTCTGACACACTGCCATCGTCATTAAGGAAGATATCCACGCGCGCATGGCCTTCTATGCGGGTAACCTGGTCGATGGTGATCTTCTGTGTCATCCGGTCACCTACGCGCCAAAACGAGAAAGGTTGGTCAGGTCGGGAACACGGCCTTCGATCAATTCGCTCAATGTATAAAAAATCGTATCGGCTGAAGGCGGGCAGCCGGGCACGAACAGATCAACCTTAACCACCTGGTGAAGCGGCAGCGCTGTTGGCAATAAAGCCGACACACCTTCTGAAGGGATCTGCCGGTTGAGGGCATCGTGGTCCACATAAACCCGCCGCAGGGTGGCTTCTGAACCATACGGGTTTCGCATCGCAGACACATTGGCTGTAACGGCGCAATCTCCGAAAGCGACCAGAATGCGGGTGCGCTCGCGGATCATTCTGATCTTTCGCAGGTCTTCTTCCGTTCCCAGGGCGCCTTCCACCAGGGTAATATCCACATTTTCAGGAAACTGTTTCACATCCACCAGTGGACTGAAGACCACATCCACTTTGTCTGCGATCTCAAGCAGACGGTGGTCAATATCCAGAAAAGACATATGGCAGCCCGAGCAGCCATCCAGCCAGATGGTGGCCAGGCGGATTTTTTCTGTCATCGTACACCTTCTCTACGCATCACCAGGTAGGGCAGGAACTGGCGGCGTTTTTGCATTTCAGCCACCGACCGGCCTTTTTCAGCCAGGGCGCCGGTGGGACAGACATGCACGCACTTACCGCAGTTGGTACACGTCTGCGATTCCCCCCAGGGGGTGTCAAAATCCGTGATGATTAGTGTATTGATGCCACGGTTGCGGAAATCCCGGGTGTGCGCGCCTTCGATTTCATCGCACACACGTACACAGCGGCCGCATAAAATACACCGGTTATGGTCAACCTCAAATTGTGGGTGTGACGCGTCAACTTTTAATTCCGGGTGAAGGCAGTCAAACTCGATATGGTTAACACCCAGTTTCTGAGCCATCGCCTGCAGGTCACAATGCCCGTTGGCCACACACACGGCGCAAATATGATTCCGTTCCGCGAACAGCAGTTCAATGATCATCCGCCGGTAACGGTCAATTCGTTCATTGGATGTGACAATTTCCATTCCATCTTCGGCCGCGGCCGTACATGATGCCACCAGGCGATTGGTTCCCTTTACCTCCACCATGCATAGGCGGCATTGCCCGGTGGCGGAAATACCTTCCAGGTTACACAGAGTGGGAATATCAATATCATTCTGGCGGGCAACCTGGAGGATCGTCTCACCTTCCGCCGCGCTTACCTGAACACCGTCAATCGTTATGGAATGTACCATTGGGCCGGTCATACCACGGCCTCCATTTGTTCTTCATTATCTATCATGCGGCTAAGATACTCATGACGGAAGTAGCGCAGCGTACTCAATATCGGGTTGGGCGCTGACTGCCCCATGCCGCACAGGCTGGTGTTCTTTACCATGTCACACAGTTCTTCCAGACGCTTCAGGTCCCAGGATGAAGCCTGACCTGTCTGGAATTTTCCCAGCAGGTTATACAGCAAGGCAGTGCCCACCCGGCAGGGAACACATTTACCGCAAGATTCCTGCATGCTGAACTGCATAAAATAGCGGGCGATATCGATCATGGTAGAAGAATCGTCGATGACGATCATGCCGCCCGAGCCCATCATGGATCCCAGATTCTTTAAAAATTCATAGTCAACAGGTGTATCCAGCAACGCTTCCGGTAGACACCCGCCGGATGGTCCGCCGGTTTGTACCGCTTTAAAGCCGTTGCCATCCGAAATACCACCCCCGATATCATAAATGATCTCCCGCAGGGTGATTCCCATGGGAACTTCAATTAGACCGGTATGCCGGATCGAACCGGTAAGCGCGAAGACTTTCGTCCCTTTGCTGTTCTCTGTTCCCACGCGGGCAAACCATTTTCCACCGTCATTGACAATGCCAGGTATGTTGGCCAGTGTTTCTACATTATTGATCAGTGTGGGTTTTTGTTCCACCCCTGATTGTGCCGGGTACGGAGGCCTCGGGGTGGGTACACCGCGCCCTCCAGAAATGGAGCTGATCAGCGCGGTCTCTTCGCCGCAGATGAATGCTCCGGCACCCAGACGGATATCCACCTTGAAGTTGAATGGAGTGCTGCATACGTTTTGACCAACAAACCCCATTTTTTCTGCCTGTTTGATAGCCAGTTTCAGGCGCTTGATCGCCAGTGGATAGGCGGAACGGATATATACATATCCCTTTGACGCGCCAACGGCGTAGGCGGCTATAACCATACCTTCCAGTACACGGTGCGGGTCACTTTCCAGTATAGAGCGGTTGATGAATGTGCCAGGGTCGCCTTCATCAGCGTTGCAAATAACATATTTCTCATCGCTGATCGCTTTGGCAACCATGCTCCACTTTAAGCCAGTCTTATAACCGGCACCGCCCCGGCCGCGCAATCCGCTGGTGACCACTTCCTGGATCACTTCGCCCGGCTGCATCTCATTTAACGCTTTTACCAGCGCCGAATAACCGCCAGCCGCAATATAATCTTCAATACGTTCGGGGTCGATATGACCGGCGTTTTCAAGCACGTTCTTTTCCTGCCGGTAAAAGAACGGGATATCGGTATCGATCAAATGCGATCGCAACGGTTCCTGACCCAGACTATCCAGAATCGCCGGTACCAGGGCAGGCGTCATTTCACGGTAGAGCAAATGGTCAGGCTCAATCGAGACGATCGGGCCGGCGGCGCATAATCCCATACATCCCACCTGCTTTACGCGGACAGTGTTACTCCACCCGCGCGCCGCGATCTCACGTTCAAACGCGGCGAGTATCTCTTGGGATCGTGAAGAAACACATCCAGTGCCAGCACAGACGTGAATGCGATGTTGAAATTGAGCATTTACCGCTTGCTCCTGTTCCATAACGGTCAGAAGTTCGTCATTGGTCATTGCCGATCCACTCCCTGACCCTTTTTTTCATCGCATCCATCGAAACCTTACCCACCACATCACCGTCAAGGATAACTACAGGGGCAAGTCCGCAGGCTCCCACGCAGCGAGCGGATTTCAGACTCAATTTGCGGTCAGGCGTTGATTGCCCGGGTTCAAGTCCGTATTCTTCCTTCAACCAATCCAGTATCTCGCCCGCCCCTTTCACATAACAGGCAGTACCGGTACAAATAGAGATTACATGTTCACCCGGCGGGGTGAGATTGAAATAGTTATAAAACGTAGCCACCCCGAAAATTTTCGAGGGCGGCACGTTCAGACTTTCGGAAATATATTTCAGCGCGGCAGAACTCAGGCAGCCAAACGCGTCCTGTGCCGTGTGAAGAGTCTCTATTACGGCATTCGGGTTATAACCGTACCGGCGCATGGTGGCATCCACCAATTTCCATCGCGGGTCATCGTCGGGTGGTGCCGGTCTTTTCTGAGTGAACACGCCTGAATCCGATTTAGAAGAATCGTTGGATAACCATACGGAACAGGTCACTTTCCGTAAGGATGCCGACCAGTTTCTTTTCCGCATCAAGAACGGGCAGGCTGTGGAATTTGTTTTCCAACATCAACCGGGCCGCGTCCAGCAGGGTGGTTTCAGGGGTTATGGTTATCACATTGGTGATCATGATCTGAGATACCGAATTGGTGAGAACCTTTAATGATTCTTCCTGATTATTCCGTGAAAGGAATCGGGAATTGTCATTACTAAGCAGATCGGTACGGGTGATTATACCCTTCAGTTGACCGTCTTCCACAACAGGCAAGGCGCGGATGCGCTCGGCGCCCATCAACCGGTGAGCTTCCAACAGCGAATCATCCGGCCCCAGGGTGACCACGTGGCTGGTCATGTAATCACGGGCACGCAGGTCCAGTTTCAGATCGGGCAGTTCAGCCAGGATGAAGCGGAAAATATCAGAGGTGGTGATGATACCCACCATGGCGCGGTTGTCGTCAACAACCGGGATGGCGGTGATCTTGTTTTCCAGCATTACACGAGCTGCCTTGGGCAGGGGACCGGAAGCCGGAACGGTGATGGGGTTTTTGGTCATGATCTCTTCGACCACGGCATCCTTCAGGTCTACGTCGGTTGTCCACGCGTTTTCGTTCAACGCGGGGATATCCGTTCGCAGCAAGCCGCGGCGGGTGACGATACCCACCAGTTTTCCGTCTTTCATTACCGGCAACGCACGGATCTTTTCCGCGTCCATCATCTTGCGGGCATCAAACAAGCGGGTATCCGGACTGATAGTTTTCACCGGTGAAGACATCCAATTACGAATAATTCCGTTTTTCATTTCATCCTCCGTCTGATACGTTCACTTTCAGTATAGACAGATTCGAGGCGAAATTCGTCCATCATCCGGGGGGAATCCGGTCATTGATTCAGATGAAATCTACCCGAATGCGGGTACATATAAATAATTACCGGATTGATTCATAAATTGCCTCTTGACATTATATAACACGTGTTATATTATATTTGTTGTACAACACATGTTATATATCAATCGTTTTACAACGGGATTAACAAGATGATGCCTCCAAAAAAGAAATTTGACCTCAACCAGATCGTGAATGCCGCCTTCAAAATTTTGAAACGAGATGGATTCGCAGCCATCACCGCCCGAAGCATTGCGGCAGAGTTGGGCTCTTCCACCACACCCATCTACTGGGTGCTTGAATCGATGGATAAAGTGGAAGACGCTCTTCGGTTGAAAACAATGGAGTTGATGGCGGAATATCAGTCCAGAAAATATACCGATAACGTGTTCATCAACCTGGCGGTTGGGTATGTGGAATTCGCCCGCCAGGAACCCAACCTGTTTCGGTTTATGGCGATTGAACGCCAGAAACCGCTTGCTATCAGGGAAGAAGGGGCAGTTGAAGAAGCCCTCACCCGCCAGCTTGGTTTCAAACCCCCGGTGAGATCAGTGTTTGGGGAGATCGATCAGAAATCCATGGACGAATTGACACTGATGTCATTAATCTTCAACTATGGTCTGGCTGTGGCCGTTGCCACAAATATGCTGAAGTTCGATACCGAAGAAGAGATTATGAACCTGGTGACCAAAGCCGGGAGCGCGTTTTATATGCAGCAAATGACGATGAATAAAAAGTAAATACGAGAAAGGAAAAGAAAATGAAAAAGACATTTGTACTTATTGGCCGTATTCTGGCCCTCACCATCATCGGCCTGATCGTGACAATCATTGCTTCGGCTGTCACCCCGCAACCGGAAATCGTGCGCGCCGCTCAGAACTCTGGAAATCCGAACACCCTCGTTCTTCTGCTGGTTGAACGCCTGGTGGTGGCATTGATCTTCGCCTTTATCCTGGAAAACACGGTGGTACGCGGCTGGAAACTAGTTGGATATATGGTATGGGCGGTTTTTGGCATCGCCACTTTCATGATCCAGATCGAAACCATCGTCTTCGGCAGTGCGTTTCCCGGTCTGTCAGTGCCGGATGTTCTGATGCTTGTTTTGACAGCCTTTGTTGGAACCGTGATATTTGTGCCTATGGCCATACTGGTGATGGGCAAATGGAAGGGGACGAATCCCCAGACCCGGCCTCTATTCAATAAAGAATACCTGCCCAGGGTCGCCCTTATAGCCGTTATCTACCCTGTCATTTACTTCTTTTTTGGTTACTTTGTAGCCTGGCAATTCGAGGCGGTGCGTGAATTCTACGCCACCTCCACCATTACCACCGCCCAGCCTCTGTTGACTATCATTCAAATTGTCCGCGGCGCATTGTGGGTAGTTTCCGCCCTGCCGCTTCTGGTGATGTTTGAAAAACGCTGGCAAATTATTACCGCTATCGCGGTCAGCTTCTCCCTGCTGCCTTCCATCGCGCTGATCCTGCCCAATCCGGTCATGCCGGCACCCGTAGCTCACGCGCACTTGATAGAAATGGTGTCATCCATGCTGCTGTTTGGTTTAGTCACCGGTTGGATCATGACGGGATCGAAAGAAAAAATTGGAAATCCTGAAGATATCCGGTAAAGTATGAACCCCCGATTCTCTTTTCCCGGGGAAGGCAAAGCATGGAATTGAGGTGAAATTGATTAAATTATCATCGTATCCAGTTTTCGTGGAATTAATAAAAAAATCCACCTCACATCATTGTGGGGTGGATTTATTAACTACAATTTACGGTTTTTCGCTCAGGTTCTTCAGCAGATCGGTTTGTTGGTTTCTGGTTTTTCGTTGCAGATAATAAGCCGCGGCTAACGACAATACTATGGCAGCAATTGCCAGAAGACTTCCATAGGAATATTCTTTCACATCGATGATGACTACTTTCCGGGCAACAGCGATCAACGCGACTTCAAGCACAATCTCCACATGTACTTCGTGATCATCCAGGTAAGCGCGAATAGTCTCAAGTAATTCAACACCGATCAGTATTAACATAAAGAAGCCAAAGATATCCAATAATTCGTTAATCTCTAGCAGATAATTGGGTGGAGCAAATATATCCATGACCAGAATGCGGCCCAATTGAATGGTGGATAGCAATATCACCACTATCATCATTAGAATCAAACTACCAACAATCAATCGTTCAAAAAACTTCAAAATTGTCCGCGTAGTTTTCATCCGATTACCTTTCTGTGGATATTAACGAACACCGAAAAAATGACACATTTTATTAACTATTTTGTAAATCATGATTGCTGCAAAAAGGCAAATATCACAGCCAAAAGAACGACAACCAATCCAATAGATAGAGCCAACCATGTAGCCGCTCGCTGGCGCATAATTCCTCCTTAAACCATATCAAAACGCTCTGAATGGAAATCACCCATAGGAACCCCAAGCTGAATGAGTGCTTTCTCCACGGCGTCCATCATCGGTCCCGGTCCGCAAATAAAAACTTCCACGTTATCAGGTGTACGATCAGTTGGCAAATGATTTTTGAGAATATCTATGGTTATATACCCTTTTTCTCCACGCCAACCTTCGGGAGGCAATTCAAGTACGTGAATTAGTTTAAGATTCAACCTTTTTGACAATTTCTCAAATTCATCCAGGAAGGTCGCGTCCTCAAGGGTTTTGTTGGCATAGATCAGTGTTATCGGCCGCCTGTCACCGCGGTCAGCCATCGTACGCATCATCGACATCATTGGCGTTATGCCTATCCCCCCGGCAATAAACACAAATTCCTGCGAACGTGGATGACGGTCAATGCTGAAAGCTCCAAACGGACCATCAACATACACTCGTTGTCCACGGGATAGATGCTTAATGGAGGAAGTAAAATCTCCCAGTTCTTTTATTGTAAAAGACAGGGCTGATTTCTCTTCAGCACTTCCAGAAAATGAGAATGGATGCTCGTGTTCTTTAAACGGAGAATCCTTTACAGTGATCCAGGCAAACTGACCGGGTTGAAAACTCAGTCCATTATGATTATCGGGTCGGAGAATAATTGTCCACGCATTTCCCCGTTCTTTGATCACATTATTGATTAAATATGATCTCCGCAACAGAATTATTGGCTTGATCACTCGAATCCAGGCTAATAAACCAACCCAGAACACTCCATAAATCCCCCAGAATAACTGCTTCCAAAGTGTGTTCAGGTAATAACCCCGCAATTCAATGTGTACCAGAGCAAACGCCATAGCTGCGGTAGCCAACACACCATGCCATATTCGCCAGCGGTCATACTCAATTCGCAGTTTTTTCCGCCAAATGGAAAAACCAATGATTGCGCCCAGAAAAAGCAATGCCACAACCCCAAAACGGGCTGCCCAGGGGGCAGTAACCAGGTTGAGCAATCCAAGATAATGAGGTTCAAAAATAAACAACAGTAATGGGTGAGCGGCGATCAGAGCAAATGAAACAAGCGATATTTGGCGGTGAAAGAAATACACAATATCACTGCCATACGGCGCCTTAATCACTTTGAATCGCGCTGTAAGGACAAATTGAAGTCCTACCATCGCGATGCCGGAAAATCCCAATCCGACCGAAAGATCACGCCAAAATTCACGTCCGGCAGGCCGCGGTCCCGCAAGTAAGATTAAAAGAGGCGCAAAAGTGAGGAGGATATAAACACTGATCCAGAAAATTCCCTGAAAGATCCGCTTTGACATAGATTTCAATCCCTGTCCTTTATTTTCAATTTCCAATCCTCTGCTTGCTGAATTTTTTCAATGAAAACTTATTTGAGCAGGTGACAAATCAAAATCGCGTGTATGGTTCTTGAAATGATCTGTTTTGAAATTATCGTGGTCAGGTTATCCTGTTTATCTATTTTTCATCAAGTGTGACAATCCCCTTGCGAAGCGCGTATAACGCCGCCTGGGTACGGCTGGCTACATTGAGCTTGGTCAATATACGGCTCACATGGGTATGCACGGTGGCCGGACTGAGGACCAGCATCTTCGCGATTTCCTGGTTACTGTATCCCTGCGCCATCATCCGCAGAACCTCTACTTCGCGGTCGGTGAGCTCTTCGGCCGGTTTCTCTTCTTCCGCAGGTCCGCGGAATTGCTGCAGCACCTGCCGGGTGACGGCAGGATGCAGGGAACCTTCACCCTGTGAAACCTGATGGATGGCTTTCACCAGGTCAGCCGGATTTGAATCCTTCAGTAAATATCCAATAGCTCCGGCGTTCAACGATGGCAGCACTTTGTCATTGGTACTGAAACTGGTTAACACCAGTACATTCACATCCGGCGCTTTTTGTTTGATCTGGCGCGTGGCTTCGATGCCGTCCATTTCCGGCATCACCAGATCCATCAACACCACCTGAGGCCGCAATTTGACTGCCTGGTCAACGGCATCCGCGCCGTTGCTGGCTTCACCTACAACCTCTATACCATCCTCGGTATCGAGCATGGCGATCAATCCTTTTCGAACGACCGGATGATCGTCAACCACCAGCACGCGGATATTTTCACTCATATTTTCACCTCTACAGTCAGGCTGGTCCCGCTTCCGGGGGTACTTTGAATGGCGAGTGCGGCATTCAGGCTCTCGGCCCGCTCACGCATTGTGCGCAACCCGATTCCACCTTTACCGTTTTCTGCCGTGTCAAATCCAATTCCGTCATCTTCGATCTTCATTAATACCGTGTGACCGCTCTGAATTACATGAACCATCACATTTTTTGCGCGGGCGTGTTTAACCACATTGTTCAATGCTTCCTGCGCGATACCATATAACATTTCTTCAATTTTAGCATCCAGCATCACATTCACGCGCCATTTCAGGGCGGTTTCCAAACCCAGTTGTTCTTCTACCGAACGCAACCGCTGGTTAAGCGCCCCCTGCAGACCGGCCTGATCCAGAACCGAAGGCCGCAGTTCGAAGATCAACAGGCGCATTTCTTTTAAAGCCTCGGTTGTGGATTCTTCCAGATTTTTCAGGTAAGTTTCCACGGCTTTCAGGTCACCGCCGTCCAGTTTCTTTTTCGCGGCCTGGGTATACAGTGCCATGCCGTATAACAGTTGATTGACAGAATCATGTAATTCGCGCGACAGGCGGTGACGTTCTTCAACCACCGCCATCTCTTGCACCTGCTTTGCCAGCCGCGCGTTTTCCACTGCCACTGCCGCCTGGTTGGCAAACAACTCGATCATGCGGACATCATCCTGGGTAAAACCGTGTTCTTTGTTAACTACATCCAGTACACCGATGATCTGCCCGCGTACTTTCAACGGAATAGCCAGCAGCGAAACCGGCGCTTCAGCCGTCATACCATCTTTATATCCAGGACGGTTATTGATAAGCAACGGTTCACCACGGCGAACCGCGAGCCCAAGCAAAGCCTGACCAATGGGGACTCTACCGGTTTTTTCACGCGATTCGCCGGTGGAATACATAATTCGCAGCCATTCTTCGCCTTCAACCAACCCGATGGAGCTTCCACGTGCCGAAGTCAGCCGTTGAGCTTCGGTACAGACTATCTGCAGCACCTCTTCCAACTCCAGTTTCTGCAGCAGAGCAAGCGTTACCTGATGCAAAGACTGGGTTTCCAGCAGACGGTCACGTGTAGCCTGGTAGAGCTGAGCGTTCTCCAGTGATAAGGCTATAGAACCGGATATGGCTTCAGCCAGCGAGATTTGATTCAAGGTGAAAGGCTCATACCGGCCGCGCCGGAAAGCGATGACCATGCCCATGATCCGGTTATTTCCGGTGATCGGCACTGCGAGAGCCACATCAGCGGATAATTCAGTCAGAATGGAGGGAGAAATGCGATGATCAGAGCTAACCCGGGCGGAAGAAACCGACACCCGTCGGGTTAGCACATAATCTACCAGCAGGTCTGTTGATGAATCCAGACTGGTGGAAAAGATACGGCCGCGTTCGGCTTCAGATACCCCACCGCTGGCAACCAGCGGAATACACAGGCCATCCGCCGTCACCCAGTAAACCAGGCATCCATCCGCATCAAGTGAAACAGACATCTCCCAGGCTACACGGTTCAGAGCGCGTTGAAGATCGCCTGAATACGAGGCGGGAAGGGAAAGATCGGGCAAAACAGGTAGTGTCATAAGTGTGGTATGAAAATTGTATCAATAATGCCGCGGAACACCACTTTCTGGTGGATAAATAATATGTAAACCTTGCATATAATGAGTTTCCTTCATTTTCTCCACCGGTGATGCCGATATATACTAAAGTAAATTGCTGCCTCACATAAACAAACCATGATATATACCATTTACCCCCACGCGTTGATTTTATTCTTAACTACCATAATGAGTTTGATTGTGGCATTGTCGGCCTGGAGCAGACGCAACACAACTACTGGATTTATTCTTATCCTTTTCATGATTTCCATTGCTCTCTGGTCATTCTTTTCCGGAATAGAAGCAGGAACCACAGAAGTAGCCAACCGGATTTTCTGGTCAAAAATGGAATATCTGGGTTTTGTCTGGGCATCTCCGCTTTGCTTTCTTTTTGTGTTTTCCTACACCAATCATTGGAAATGGATCACGAAACCCGTTCTTATCGGTATTGCGGCCATATCCATCATTACCTTGATCCTGGCATGGACGAATGAATTTCACGGACTGATCTGGAGAGATTTTTATCCGGGTGATCCAAAACTAAACACGCTGGTATATGTACACGGAACCTGGTTCCTTTTATACACATTTATTCAATTCTGCCTGTTTTGTTTTTCTATAGGCATTCTATTTCACGATTTGCTTTTGCAGAAAGCTCCATACCGACAGCAAACAGTGACCATTCTGGCCGCGGTTTTGATTCCGGCAATTGCCGGAATTCTCTATACTTTCGGAATATCACCCATTCCCGGACTGGATTGGATGCCCCTGTGCACATTTTTCACCGGAGCGATTTTTACCTGGAGCATTCAAACATTCCGTTTGCTTGATCTGGTGCCTATTGCCAGAGATACTCTGGTGGAACAAATGCTTGACGGCATGATCGTACTGGATGGACAGCAAAGGATCATCGATATCAACCCCAGCGCGCGAAATATGATCAAAGGGGGCGATGCTATCAAACCCGGAGATCCGCTTTCCACGGTGCTGCCTGAATTATGCCCCTCGAGTGAAGATCTAAAAAAGCAATCAAACACCCAGATCCTTTCTATTCATGAAACCAGTGACAATAACCGTTTCATTGATGTTCGAATGACATTGATCAAAGGGACAAAATCCACCACCGATTGCAGTTTGTTAATACTGCGTGATATCACCAAGCGAAAAACCATTGAAGATTCTCTGAATCAAGCCAACCGGGAATTGGAAAGACGGATCAATGAAATTCAGATACTGCAAAACAAATTGAAAGAAGAAAGCATCCGCGACCCTCTCACCCGGCTGTATAACCGCCGGTACATGGAAGACGCCCTGAAGCGCGAATTTGCCCACGCCACGCGTGACGGCTACCCGGTCAGTATCATTATGGCAGATATTGATCATTTCAAACGGGTAAATGACACCTACGGCCATAGCGCAGGTGACGAGATTCTGATTCAACTCTCTCAACTGTTCGTTTCGAATTTCAGAGTAGAAGATATTGTCTGCCGATTTGGCGGGGAAGAATTTTTAATTGTCATGCCAGAAACATCCGCTGAAACGGCGTTCTTACGGGTTGACGGTCTTCGCAGATTTCTGGAAACCACAGAGTTAAAAATATCCGCCGCGAAAATCATGATCACCCTCTCCGCCGGCATAGCGGTTTATCCGGAAGAAGGGTCAAATATTGAAGAAGTGGTTCAAAAAGCAGACCTGGCAATGTACCGGGCAAAATCAGAAGGACGGAACCGGGTAATTGCAGGCGGGCATTCCGCCTGATAGAATGAAACAAAGTCATTAACCGGTTATTCAGGAGGGTGAAATGAACTTTGGATTTGTTTTACCCTTAGGAGATGCCCGCTTTGCTGCTGATTGCGCGAAAGAGGCAGAAAATTCAGGTTGGAATGGATTTTTTGTCTGGGAACCGGTCTGGGGAGTGGATGCCTGGGTCAGCCTGACAGCCGCGGCATCATTCACCCGTACGATTCGGTTGGGCACCATGTTGACACCCCTGCCAGTGTTGTCACCCTGGAAGCTGGCCAGTGAAACCGCCTCTCTCGATAACTACTGTGGAGGACGGTTGATCCTTTCGGTAGGATTGGGCGCGGTGGACACCGGTTTTATGAATTTTGGCCTGCCGACTGACCGCAAGGAAAGAGCGGAACGCCTTGACGAAGGACTGGAAATCTTGACCGGTTTGTGGGAAGGCCAACCGTTTCAATTTGAAGGAAAACACTACCATTTGCAGCCCACTGATTTTCAGGTACCACCGGCCCCTCTGCAACGCCCGCGAATACCTATTTGGGTTGTTGGCGCCTGGCCCAATGAAAAATCCATGCGGCGCGCCCTGCAATTTGACGGACTTTTGCCTAACTTTATCGGCCGGTCAGGCAAAGTGGAAATGGGGCACCCCGAACCGGATGTACTGAAAGAAATGGCGGATTATGTTCGGCTTCATACCAACGGTAAACCATATGACATCATTATGGAAGGCGAGACGGATCCAGACAAATTGGAAACGCTGGAAATAGTGCGTATATATGCCCGTCACGGGGTGACATGGTGGATGGAAGCAATGTGGTCAGCGGAAAATGAAGAAGAAGTATTAGAGCGGGTCAAAGCCGGACCCCCATGCCTCTAACCAGGCGCAATGTCAGGCTAAAGCCAGCTCAACAGCCGCCTGAGCGTGAATTTTTGTGGTGGGAAAAAGCGGTAACGAGAAATCTGTCGGTTTTACCAGTAGTTCAATTTCAGTGCAGCCCAGAATAATACCGCCTGCGCCGCCATCCGCCATGGTTTGAATAACGCGTAGATAGTCCTTCTTGGATTCTGGCCGGGTAATTCCCCGGCATAACTCATCGTAGATCACCCGGTTGATCATCGCCCGGTCATCGGCCGATGGGATCATCACCTCAAGGCCATGTTTTTCTGCCAATCGCACACGGTAAAAGTCTTCTTCCATGGTATAGCGGGTGCCCAGCAGTCCAATTTTCTTTATTCCCGCCCTTTTTACTTCATCGGCGGTGGTATCCGCGATATGCAATACCGGTAACCCACACCCGGCCTCCACCGCCCCGGCCACCTTGTGCATGGTATTGGCGCAAATCAACAAGAAATCCGCACCGGCTGACTTCAAACCACGCGCCTGGCCAGCCAGCATCTCTCCGGCTTCCGTCCAACGGTTGGTATGCTGCAATTCTTCCATCTCCGCGAAATCAATGGATGACATCACCAACTTCGCCGAATGCAAACCGCCCAACCGGTTGGCTACTTCTTCATTAATGATCCGGTAATACTCTACCGTAGACTGCCATGACATTCCGCCGAGGAGACCTATCGTTTTCATGAAGGCGATTATACGGCAAGTTGATATACTTATTAAGGTAACTTTTTATGAAAACAAAGCCGCGGTTCTCATTATTACCTGTCCACATCCGGCCGCAATCGAGGATATGGGGAATTCCCGCTCTATACATTTCACTTGCCTTGATTCTGGCGGCTGTGCTGCCGGTTTGGGAAGGATTTGCCAGGGCCCCCGGGCGTGTGTTCAGCCCAGAAACTTCATTGACATTGCTCTCCACAATTTCGGGCGGCATGATCACTTTTACCGGTATCGTTTTCTCAATGATCTTCGTAATGGTGCAGTTCAGCAGCAATTCATATTCACCCCGCCTCGCGCCATTCTACCTGCACGACAACGTGATCAAGCATTCGCTCGGAATGTTTACTGCCACATTTCTTTTTACACTCACATCCATTGCCTGGGCCAGCATCATTGGTGACAAAACCATTCCGGATATTACGGTTTTCATTTCAATAGCCGCCGTCGCATTAAGCGCGATCCTCTTTCTGGCGTTGATTCAGCGGATATCGGTATTGCAGATCACCAGTGTTCTTTTTATGATCACCCGCTTCGGACGAAAAGAAATACTGGAAAACTATCCTGTTTTAATAACAGGTAATGAGACCTCGGCTGAACCCGGAGAAAAACTTGACCTTCCTCCGCTTCAACAGGTTATCACCTATGAAGGGATCTCTGCTTCTCTGTTAGACGTGAACATCAAATACCTGGTAAATGTGGCCAAACGATCCGACGCGGTTATCGAAGTGCTGTATGCCGCAGGAGACCTGATCCCTGAAGGGGCAGACGTGATGAAAGTGTTCAGCCCGGCGCGCCAGGTTTCAGAATGGCAGGCTGTCAGGGCGTTACGTATGGGTGAACAACGCACAATTGATCAGGACCCCAAATACGCGTTCCGGCTGATCGTCGATATTGCCATACGGGCTCTGTCACCCGCGATCAATGATCCAACTACAGCGGTGATGTCATTGGATCGCCTGGAAGATCTGCTGCGAGTACTGGTACACCGCGACATGATGGAAACACGGTATTATGACAAAGCAGGCAACCTCAGAGTGATCTGCCAGACTCCCGATTGGGATGATTTTCTCGCCCTGGCTGTTGACGAAATCCGCATTTACGGATCGTCATCCATTCAGGTTTCCCGCCGTTTACTGGCAATGTTGACTGATCTTGAAAAGATTGCTCCTGAATCCAGAAAACCGTCCATCAGAGACCATATTGATAGAGTTGAAGTCTCCATAAAACGAGCTTTCACCGACAAATATGACCGCGCCGATGCAAGTCAGCCTGACCGGCAGGGCATAGGCTTAACCCGTACAACGGATGACGATGTTTTTGCCTGACATACTTTTCACGAACAACACAGGCCTTCGATTTATCAAATACCAGTTTTTTGCTACTTTTCAATCAAAAATTAGTATGGAGATATCAGCATGCCGGATAGTATTTCCGGTATGATATTTTTTTCGAACAACGGGTTGAAATCAACTTTATTGGCATTTTCTATGCGGTAATGTGTTTCGGGCATTTGAGTTGCAACAAATTTACGGATCATTTCTCTTAGTGAAATGAGGTAAACAATTTCATTTTCGGAAAGAAACGCTGAACGAGATATCGAATCCAGTATTTTATTGATAGCAATGATCAACAAAATAGTATTTTCGCCAGCCCTTTCTTTTTCCTCCAGCAGCCTGTTGACGCAGGCTTCAGACCTTAAATACCGGTTCGAGTAATCTTTAAGATCAAAACTCAACCGTTGTGCCAACAACTCACCCAGCGCGTTGGGCAAAATTGAATTCCCGAGATCAGAAACACTCATACGGAACGCCATTACATCATCGGTTAATGCCCGCACCGAAGCAAGGCGTGCTCCGCCAGTATAAATTTCAATTTCTCCCACGAAATTTATCGCATCAATCCGTTCGATGAAAACCTCCGTCTCATCAACGGTTCGATATATGCCCACACTGCCTTTATAAAGAAGGTACAGGTTTCCATCGGAAGGTTCGCCTTCTTTCATAATAGTCTGATCCCGGTGAAATCGCAGGCTGTTCTCTGTAAATTTCGGGAAATCTTCGAGTTTAAATTTGGTATCCAAGAATACCCCCTTTATTAATTTATAACTGAATTCTGTTTATCCTTCTTTTTGCTGATACGCCCATAATGCACAACCGATTACACCGCCATTATCACCCAATTCAGCGGGCACAATAGTGACTTTTTCCGGATCCGCCAGTTTTACGCGTTCCTTCACCGTTCTGCGGATCGGGTTTAGCAATAAATCACCAGCCTGGGCACCACCACCGCCGATAACGATACGGTCGGGGGCTATAGTGCAAATCGTATTGGAAATGGAAATACCCAGATAAAAACCAACCTGTTCATAGATCTGCATGGCAACCGCGTCGCCCTGTAAAGCAGCGGTGCTGACGGTTTTTGCGGTAATTTTGTTTAAATCGTACCCGGCCAATTCGCCGATTTTTGTCGTCCATCCTTGAACCACAGCCTTTAAACCGGCCGCCGCGATAGCGGGAGAGGAAGCGTACATTTCCAGACAGCCACGGTTTCCACAGCCGCAAAGCGGACCGTTGTAATCGATCATGCTGTGACCAACCTCGCCGGCAGTACCGTCAAGACCAAGGTGAAGGTGGTTGTCAATCACCATACCACCGCCAATTCCGGTACCAATGGCATAAACCGCCATGGTACGGGCTCCGCGGCCGGCGCCGAATTTCCATTCGCCAAATGTGATGGCACGCACATCATTTAACAGGTAGGTGGATAGACCTGTATATTCCTTAATTTTATCGGCCACCGGAGCGTTAACCCAGTTGCCATACAGATTCGGGAGGAAAATCGTGCGGCCGTTTTCAATATCGATCTGGCCGGGCGCGCCAATACCGATTCCACCAATGTCCGAAACCTTCAATCCGCTGGCTTTTATCACATTGAGAAACAAATCCGCCATACGGCGTATAACAGCATCCTGCCCTTCACGCGCTATCGTCGGCACGGAGATCAGGTTGGTTACTTCACCGGTCTCAGTATCAACAATTCCTGCTCTGACATTTGTTCCCCCCAGATCACCACCGATGTATTTCGCCATCCTGTATCACCCGAATAAAATGATTTCGCGGCAGAAAATCTTCGCATCAACCGCTATGGTATTTTAAGTCAATTTTAACAAATTGTGAACCGGTTCATGGTTCATTTCAGGGCTAATCAAGCTTTCAAACAACTTACAGTACCAATAAATCCTGTCAATTTAAGACAAATTTATGGGAAACCAGATTAACCATGTCGTAAGAAAAAAAGAACCACCATTCAAGGTGGTTCCTGTGCCCCCGGCAGAATTCGAATCTGCAACCTTTTGCTCCGCAAGCAAACGCTCTGTCCAATTGCGCTACGAGGGCATCAATTTACACGTTCTTTCAACGCGCACCCTAAATATATCAGGGTGACGACGATACGTCAAGGAACGTTTTGGGGTTTTTACTTCCGGCCAGCTCAGTTCTCTTCCAGCATATGCGACAGGAATTCGGCATCTTCCAAATCCTGCGGACGTCCGGTCAGCTTTTTGCTGGTGATCAGACTTCGAAGATCAATGTAATACACCGGAATTTTCTTTTCTACGCGTTCCACCCGGCGCGGATATGAATCTTTAAAAGTTAATCCATCCAACTCTGTAACAAAGATTACCCGTTCCGGGGGATACCCGAGTTGAATGGCTGTATCCGGTGACACAAAATCAGACGGCTTAAGGCCCAGTGACCCGAACCCGAATTTTTCCAGCGCAGAAACAATCCGCTTCCCGTTGGACAGAGTAGGGTTAACCCAGATATCCAGATCGCGGGTGAACCGCGGATGCCCATGAGCGGCAACCGCGTACCCACCTACAATCAGGTACTCAACTCTCTCTTCGTCGAGTAATTTTAACAACTCCAAGAAGTCTGGTTGGAACATTATCCCTGCCCGCGTAATGCAATTGCCGGATTTTTTCCAGTTCTGCCATACGTTCTTCGTATGATCTGCTTTTCCAGTATAACCAGTCCCGGGGTTCTTGAGAACCGGCTATTCCATTGTTTTCATTTCTGATAATTGTTTCAGGCATGGCCGCATTATAACCAGTTTTCGTATACATTGGTTTACCTTAGCCTTTCATAATGGACCTGGCTAATTTTGTGCAATATATGAGCCAAATCCATCGGCGGAGTTGACCAGGGAGTGCAATTCGCTGAAAGGTATCAGAACTTCTTGCGGACCTGCCGCGTATGGGGCAACATCATACGGAGCAAAACTCAATCGCAAACCTTTTTCTGTTAAGTTCCAATTTTGAAAATTTTCCTCTTTAGGTTCCAAACCTTCTTCAAACAGGGGAAAATCTGGTTTATTCAATTCGTTTTTGCAGTATTTTGATATAAAGGTTAGAGCTTTTGGTGTGCTCGTGAAAAGACCGGCGAATGTACCGCTCTTTCCTTCTTTTATATCGAAATTAACTACCTTGAAAATATGATTGGGATGTGCGGCTCCAGCCATATAAAAATCAATATTAAATCGTATACTGGCTAACCGTGGAGTTAGCAAAGAGACATCGTAATTGATCCACATGAAACTTGACTGGTCTGCCATTTCCGGAGGTATTTCCCAGTCTTTAAAATTTTTCTTGAATCCATCAAGTTCATCCATTACAGACTTTTTCAACAACGCGTTAAGCACTGCGGCTGAATCAGATTGGATAACCGGCACCTGGCCGTGGATTTCAAATTTTGGATCTTCGTTGGTTTCAAACACCAGGTCTGACTTTACATCAATTCCACCAATTGAAAGACTCGCGTCGGGTTCAAAAAACACCAATTCATCATTAACCAGGGCGGCTAAAGAGTGAAAGCTGGCCAGCGCGAATTCAGCCGGTTCAAAGCCGGCACAACCCGTGGAAAGATATGAGAATTTATTCTCATAAAAATCAAGAGATGTTTTTGGTGGGGGATTTCCTTGAAGAAACTCTTCACGTGTGGTTATTTTTATTGAGTATTTTGGGGTTGTACAGGTTTTTTCACCTAAAGAGTAGCTTTCAGGAGTGATTTTTAACCGGATTCCGGGCTTCAATCCAGAATTTGCTCCCGGTTTGAGTGGAACAACATTATACGCAATCCAATTACCGGCAAAACCATCAGTAAATTCAACCGGAGTAATTGTTGCTTCGGGTTCAGGTGTGGAATCTTGAGCCACTGGTTGAACCGGAATGAACGCGGAAAACATTAAAACGCCCACAGCCAAAACGGAAGTAAGCCCGTAGTTAGCCTTCATTTTTTTCCTCCAATTTTTTGACCTGCCATATCTATTTCAAGGGTTCCGCGGAAACTACACTTCCCAACCCGTTAACAGTTAACTTCCACTCCGAGCCGATAACTGCCTGTCGATAATAAGCATAATCCTGTGTTTCATATCTGTATTGATCGCCATTGGCTTTAAAAATCAATGAATAGTTTTCAGAACGGCGTCCTTCACGTTGATCGCTGGATAAAGTTACCGGAGGCCATGTGGCGTTTGGCCCGCTGCCTGTGGCAACCAGAGGATCATCGCCATGCCATTCATTGATGGTGTAATCACAATAATCATCATGGACTTCATATTCACAATCCTGCACCACTTCGGCTACCCCATTGCCCTTGTCAACTTTATATGGTTCACCGCATACCTCAACAGAGTTGGGCACGTAGGAAGAGGATGTTCCGCGAACCCGGTCAGAACAACTACCCATGATTGCCCCGGATGGGACATTATCCCGCCAGTCGCTTTTCTCTACCGGACCGTAAACTTCGATGGCAATTTCTCGCTTCCACTCCATTCCATTCAGAATACCGGTCATATCAGTTTTCTTCATGGACAGGCCGAGCAGGCTGCAAACCCCGATCAACACGAGCAAACCGGCGATACCCAGCGCAACCAGGCATCCTTTTGACAACCCCTTGCCGGCAGCTTGAACCTGTTTTTCCACGGCGTTCAATGGTGCCCCACATCCAGAGCAGATCTGCGCGTTTGCCGGATTTTCTGCCGCGCAATGCGGACATTTTATTTTTGTAGAAGTACCCTCTCGAAAACCACCAAGTTCTTTCCCCGCCTGCCGGGCTTTGCCCTGTTTCAAGTCACCACCACATTGCGAGCAAATGACCGCATCCGCTGCATTGCGCGCGCCGCAAAATCCACAATGAATATCAGGGCCTTTTGCCGCCTGTTGTATTTTGGCCTCTTCCTGTAATAATTGCTCATCGGCTTTGGACTGAAATTCAACATCCACCGGTTGAGGTGCGCCGCAACTCTGGCAGGTCTTGGTCAGGCCAGGATTACGAGTCTTGCAGTTCGGGCATGTCCATTCCAGTTCAACATAGCCGAGTTCTTTCCGCGCCATTAAAACCTCCTGATAGTTCCCGAATATCTGTAATTATTATACGAATGATACGCCGGTTTTGTTACAAGACGAAAATAGGTTTTAGTTTTTTTGAATCCAGATAGCTTTGATTAAAAAGAATGCCACAAAAATCCAGAATAACACGATCAATACAGCAAACCACCAACCACTGATTCCGGCATCTTCAGGCCGCGCAGCAACCACCTGATGAGCTTCGGTAAATATTTCATCGGGGATCAATTTAATTACCAGATAGATACCCAATGGAACCAGGATCAGATCGTCCAAATATCCCAGCACGGGAATAAAATCCGGGATCAGGTCTATCGGGCTGAGCGAGTATGCCAGAATGACGGCTATGAAAAGCCGGGCATACCAGGGCGTACGCGGATCGCGGTAGACAACTGCCAGAACATTGATTTCTTTCTTTAGTTTTTGGGCTGATCGTTTTAATGTATCCATACACATTATCGGGCTTCACCTGATAAATCAATTCTTGCTCCATCCGAGCGGACTTCCAGCCATGCGCCATCCGCAACTACAACCGTATTTTCGTCCTCTGTGGGAAGGTCTTTGACTATTAAGATGATCGAGGATTTACCTGTGATTCGATTGTTTTCTGGATGATCAAGAACCAACACCCTTATTTCTTTATTTCCTCCAGCGTCTGCCAATGCGTAGTTCTGCGAATCTCCAAAACACATTTCCACTATCTGTCCACCCCAGATGACACGCAGTATGCTTCCTTTGTTATTTGTACTTTTTATTTCAAGTATCGCACCGCGACCCAGGTCAAAGCGTTGACCAGTTTCCAGTTGCGTTATAACCAGGTCTGTTTCGTTCAACCCTGTATCAAGCCGGGATTGCGCTTTAGTTCCCCCTGCCTGACGGTTGACCAGCAACCAGCCGGGACTAAAACGCGCCAGACCGTCACCGATAAAAATGGCCGATGATGATGTGGCATTGGGAATGATCACCGCGTCTAGATTTTTATGGAATACGGGAAGCCGGCGGTCAACGAACGATATCAGGTCTTTATCACCCGGCCGATTGGTCACCAGAATACGCTGCCCTCCAGGAGAAAGAATAAAAGATGACAGGTCATTTCCCTGCCGGAAGATCTGGATATGGAGACGCCCATCGGGATGCATGAAAAACGCGTTCAACAGAAAAAACAGGCTAACAACCGGTACACTGGCAACTATGATAAGAGCTATGGTGCGCCCTCGGGTCAACCAGATACTCCGAAGGAGAACCGCCAGGACTATTACGGAGATATAAACGAGCGTCTGCCTGAGGTCAAGTTGAATATTGATCAATCCCAAACCCCGCAGGCTTGAAAACACCTCGACCATCTTAGTGGTATAAGCCAGTGGGATCCATGCGATATAACCGATTAATTTCCCCAGAGGGAGCCAGATCATCCCCGCGATGGCAGCTACCCCCCCGAGGATCATGGCGGCCGGTTGGACCGGCAGTACAAATGGGTTGACCAGCAGGCCAATCAACGGGTATCGGTGAAAATGAAACAACAGGAAAGGTACCGTGGTTATCTGCGCCGCCAGAGTAATAACCACCGAATCACCAACAGTCCGCCAGAACGTGTTGACTTCAGCCGGATTATCATCAGAGGTTTTTCGAGCCACAAACCAATCATTCAACGGCGCGCCGATCAACAAAATCCCCGCCGTAGCCGCAACAGATAATTGAAAACCGATATCCCGCAGGATGAGCGGATTTACCAGAACCATGATCAGAGCCGCCAATCCCAGACTGTTGACGGCCGTCCGGTTTCGGCCAATGAAATGTCCGATCATAGCCAGCGCGCCCATGATGGCCGCGCGTACGACTGAAGGGCTGGCGCCGGCCATCACTGTATATATGGTAAGAATAACGATCGCCGCCCATACGGACCACCGCTTGGGCAGCAGCCGCCCGGCCAGCGCCAGAATGAGGCCGGCCACGATCGTAATGTTGAACCCTGATATAGCCACCAGATGAGATGTTCCAGTTGACTGAAACGCTTTTTTCAGATCATCCGAAATATCTTCATCTCGACCGACCAATATGCCACTTAAGAACGCGGCTTCCGGTTGCGGCATGATCTGTTTTACAGTTTGCGCTACATGATCGCGGATTTTATAGATCACCGCGAGTATCGGACTGCCGGAATTTTTACCCACCACAATAATTCGCGGATAGGCCATGTAGGTATAAACACCCCGATTTTCAAGGTATTGCCTGTAAGAGAAATCTTCCCGCTCCGGAGGTGATTCAGGTATTCCGGAAACCTCAAGCAGATCGCCATATTCATACACGCTTCCAGCGGGGAGCAGTATTACCGCTTCGCCGGTCACCACGGCAGGAGCATCACCCACTTTCATCAACCGCGAGGAGACAGTCAACAGAGTGCTTTTATCATGGTTTTCCACCGGTTGTGACGCCTCCGCCAGTATGGTCACTTCGCCCCGGCCGTTATAATAAGCCAGATTATCAGGTTGAAATACCGGCCGCCCCGCTTCACCCCGAACGATCCCACCCAGAAATGAGGCTATGAACAGGCAGACAGGAATGGGCAATTTTTTCCGCAGACGTGTATAAGCAGATAAATTTTTAAAAAGTCGTTTTTCGAATAAACCCGCCAGAAATAGAATCGCGCAGATTACGGAAATCTCCGGTTTGTTGACAGGCTGAAAAAACGGACAAGCCGCACCGGCGATAAAGGCTGCAGAGATCCAGAGGAGCGGCATGGTGGTGTTTTATCCGTTCTTATGATGACTTCTTCAGCCAGGGGATGAGCATCGGTGTTCTCATACGATAGGAACGGTATTCGTCACCGAATTCTTCGACGAGTTTCTTTTCTTCTACAATCCCGCCGATAATAAAGTACAGGGTAAAAGCGGCCCTCAAAGCCAGCCCGTTCCATGTGAGCTGCGGGGATGTCCAAAGGAAAAGTATCGCCCCGGTGTAAATGGGGTGGCGCACATAGCGGTATAAACCGCCGGTCACCAGCCGGTCCTTTTCGGCCGCCAGGTAATTTTTATCCAATTGCGTGATACCCGAGAGAGTCCCAAGCCCGGTCTGCACAGAGGCTGCGATGGAGAAAACGACTCCGGCAAGCTGCAGCAACAACAGCGGGATATCCCAGGGGAACGGCACCTCATAAATAGGGCTATCTGGAAGAATGACCGCCAGAGCAAGCACCGGTAACAGGCTGATAAACGAGAAGACGTTGTACGCCAGCCGGTACCAGCGAAACCCGGATTGCCCCATAAATATTTCGGCAACCTCCTTGGCCTTACGACTGGCCAACAAAGAATGAATTACCCCATATAAAGCAAAGGCAAAGAAAATAAGAAGAAAGCTTTTTATCACAATATTCATCCTGTTAAAAATTCTACTCCAACACAGAGTAACAGCATAATCAACCGGGAACGAAAACAGACCGGCAAGCCGGTCTGTCAGAAACTAATGTGATCCGCCTATCACTCTACTGAAAATTCAACGGTCTTGTTCAATTTATCGTTCAAATACAGTTCAACTTTATATTTTCCAACCGGCCACGGGCCATTATTCGTAGCGCTGAAGGTAATCGGGCTGCCGCCGGTGACCATTTCCTTCTCCACGAACTGAGTGGCCGTGCCGGATTCGTCATACGCGTACCAAACCGCTTTCACTTTTGTGTCATCCGGTGCGTTAGCCAGTTCGACAACAAACACAAAAGGCTGGTCCTGAGTGTACGTTGTAGTCTTTGTGCCTGACGATTCATCTGTAACCAGGTAAGCATCCTTGATGTTGGCTGTGGTAGCGCTGAATTCGCAGGCCAGCGCTGAAAGCACCAGTGTAGCGAGACCTAAAAATAATAAGATTCTTTTGTTTCCCATCAGCATCCTCCCGAATTAATATATTGATATTATAGATATACTATATCTTAATAGAAAAGAAAGTCAATCATCATTGCCGATCTAAAAAAACTGCACCTTTTTTTCTTTAGTTAAGAATTTTCTCATTCGGGTACGTAACGCCATAAACCTACATACAATATAACCAATTGGGTTTCGCAATGTTCAGATTTTGCATTTTCGAATCAGATGTTACTGATTTTTCATTTTTGTGAGACTGCATCAAAAATTAAGTGGAGGGCAATCATGATATTTGATCGATTTATTGAATGGATGAATGTTCAACCGGTAATTGTTTTACTCATGTCTATCGCGGCGTTGATCCTTTTCTATACCACCTACTCACGTTCCGACGAGCCGATCAATACTTTTTGGGCCTGGTTGAAACGTTTTGTTGAATCGACTGTTGTTACCCTGCTTTTCCTGGGATTGTTATGGGGATTCCGGACAATCCTCAACAACAATATGTCCACTTTCTACTCAACCCACGGCAGCCTGAGCGATATCAGCCGAGACAGTGCCCAATCTATCTGGGGACGCCCCCATTACCAGGGTGAACTGAACGTCAACCACTATATCCGTAAGATGGTTAAACAGGAAATTCCACAAGAAGACCCGACCAAGCCGCCCATTTACAAAGATGTAGAGATTCGTGAACAAGTCCCGGAAAATAGTGTGCAGAGTTTTAAGGGCAACGTCAACATGACGCTGAGCAACCGCGAAAAAGGATACGCCTATTACAGCGGATACATCATTGACGCAAATTACACGTACGATGTGATCAATGACTCCAACCTGGTTACTGAGGCAGAATTTGACTTTCCACTATCGCCCAACCAGACGATGCATGAGAATTTCAGCATCCAGATGGACGGCAAAGATATCAGCCAACAGGTGCAATACGTTGGCGATAATGTGCACTGGATGGTGAATATGCAGCCAGGGCAGCGTTCGACCATTGAAGTGGCATACACATCCCGCGGTATGGATACCTTTACCTACCAGATCACCAACAGGCGCGAGATCAAGGAATTTGAACTTACCCTGACCATTGACCGCCTGCCGGTGTCGCTCTTGAACTACCCGGATGGCGCCCTGACCCCCACCGAGATCAAATCAACACCCGATAGACTTGGTTCGGTACTTACATGGCGGCTTGACCGGGCAATTACCTCTGCGGGTATGGGCGTAGCATTGATCACACCCGAACAACCGGGCGCCAAAGTGCTGCAGGTGCTGGTCAACAGCGCGTACGGAATCACCCTGCTGCTGGCAGTGTTGTGTCTCACCCTGCTGATCCGTGGTGAAAAGGTCAACTTCCTTGATCTGGCGCTGATCTCCGGCGCGTACAGTATTTACTACATGGTCATGGCTTCGGTGAGTGATTTCTTCTTCGGATTCTGGGGATCCCTGATCCTGGGAACAATCGTCACCGGACTGCTAACGTACTTCCTCTTCCGGCGGCTCGAATCAAAACTGCTGCGGAATTTGATCTACGGTGTGGTGGGATTCTTCACCGTCGTCTACCCGCTTTCCGGCCTGTTGACGCAGGTCGCGGACCGCAACACCTTTGACGGCCTGGTTCAGATCGGGTTGATCATCTACCTGTTCTTCCTGTCGTTATATACCCGGGTGGAACGCTCAAAATCCAAAGAGTAACCCCGATCATGAAGAAGCGCCTGGAAATAAACCAGGCGCTTCTTTCATTAATTTATCATTCCGGATCATTCTCTTCCGGGAAGTGTCTTCCAGTTGGCTTTCCATAGGACCAATCCACCCAAGATGGCAGTGGAAGCCATCTCCCACAGGCTGACCAATGGACCGAAACCGACAGAGACTTCCAGAGCATCTCGCACTTCATCATACATTGAGTGGTACACACTTACCACTGCCAGACTGCCGCTTTTCGCGTAAACATACGCGTATAAGACCGCGTTCATCATGGAAGGTACCAGGGTGATCAACGCGAGGACGATAACCGTCAACCATACAGGTGTTCCGGGCTCACTGGTAGTGATGCCTACTTTCACTATAACCGGCAAATGCCAGAACCACCAGATCACACCATGAAGTAAAAGTCCTTTTCGGGAACCGTGTGATTTCATCAACCGGGGCAGCATATACGCGCGCCAACCGAATTCCTCACCAAAACCGGGGATGGTAGTCATCACCAGTTTCGCAATAAATATACCCAGAATCGGCCAGATGGCCAACCCGGCCGGAATGGTATGTATACCGGAAAGATTCTCAATAAGTACCGGTACCGCGAATATAAATAATGCCAGAGCGAAAGAGGCAGGGTAATGCCAGGGTTTTCCCCACGTCCATCCCATGTTCTTGAATCCATCACGGAAAACCCACCGTCCACAGATATATGTTCCCGCTGTGACCATGATCATAGCTAATGAACTCAAAACCAGGCTGGCCGTGGGATTTTCGTTCCAGATGGCTAAAGAGATCATAAACGGCCATGAAAGGCCGAATACGATCATCAGGTATAACGGTAACGAAAAAGGACGTGAAGGCAACGTGGATTCACCGTTTGACATGCTTGCTCCCAAGTGGTCTGGATACGGATTAAGAGAATTCGATGAAAGAAAATGCGGGGTGAGATCCGAATTGACCTCACCCCGGTAAACATTCTATCGGAAGGACGCGATCAGGTTATTGACCATGGCGTCATCCCAGGTATCTCCTCGGCTGGAGATCATCAAGACGGCCTGATTTCCCTGCTTGCTGTCAAACGATACAGTACCAATCCGCACGGTTTCACCTTCAGATGATACGCCCTCTTTGATGATCAGGGTGGATTGCTGCCCGCGAATGGTGACTGGCCGGTCTTCTACGCTGGTGAACTGGCCTCCGTTAACGGTCACATTTCCCTTGCCGGATTGTTCCTGCATGCTTTGCATAATCTCTTCCACATTCAAATTCAGGTTCTTAGGAAGTTCAGTTAGGAAGATATGAGTGCTTTGGTCCGGCGAGAAATAGCCGACCGCGGAAAATCCCATGATGTTCATTCCGTATGGATTAATGAACCCGGCAGGAACTTCAAAATCAGCAATTCCTGCCGCGATGGTGGCAACTTCTTCCGGATTTTCCGTGGTATTAGCTTCTATGTTTTTCAGGATGGTACCCATTGATACAACACCGGTCAATGTGAGGGCGGTGCCCACGCAGCAGCACAATACGACCAGCACGGCGATGATGATGAGAATTACCTTGAGCGTTTTATTCATTTTCTTTTCCTCTCTTTGACTACTTCACATACGGGAAAACTCTATTTTTGTTGCTGAAATTAGAAACCGAAAAAGAAACGGGCAAAATCAATAAACCAGTGAAAAGCGATGGCTGAACCGAGGTCTTTTTTGATCTGCAGTAAAGCCATGGGCAGGCCAAAAAGCAGACTGGTTAAGGTCAGCATTACCAGTCCCATCACCGGGTTTTGTTGGAATAATTCCGGTAGATGGTTCAGGCTGTGTGGGACGACAGCCAGGAAAACCGCCAAAGCCATTACCCGTCGATCCGGCAAATAATATCGAAGTAAAAAGATAACCAGCGCGAGAATAAAGAACCGGAAGACAACTTCTTCATGTATAGCCGGGCTGAGAGCTTCTAACGCGCTGGTCACCAGTGACGTGAACTGCATGGATCCGGAATTCAGGTAGAAATACAGGTTGTTCAAGACGGCCAGTGGTAAAGCAAACAGTATACCGATACCGGCATTTTTCAATTGAATGAGAGGAGAAGCGTCAAACGTGTTGACAATAACAACACGATCTTTGAACAACAAAACACCGGCGGTGAAACAAAAGAGAACAGCCAGTCCTTCCTGAGCGCACCAGAAAATATAGGGATCATGCTGCCAGTGAGATACCGCGCTGACCAGTCCGAGCGCCAACCCGATGAGCACCGGCCGGAGTGTTAACTGTTTCAGGCGGAGTAGAATGACAACGATGGCCGTCAACGTAAGGGCGGTCTGTGACCAGTTCCAGATGCGGCTGGTGAGGTTGATGTTTTCAACCGGCAAAAGGTAATTGGTTGTGTACAACGCGGAGTAGACTGCAATAATGGAAGCTACTCCGATGCAGCCAAATAGTCGTGTGTGGCGTAATGTAGATGATGATTCCTGGGTCATTTTTCTCTTCTATGATTTATAAAGTAGTTATTGCATGATGCAAAACGCATCATGATTCCTTCTGTTATTTTATAGTAGGAATACGTTTTACATGGAAAACAGGGTTCATTCCATGAATAATCACGGCAGATCATCCTTATTGCATAAAACCGTACGAAAATTACCTTAAGCAACTACAATCAATGCTATTGCTGAATAATTGACTTTCAGGCGTATCAAGGGAGCAATATGGACCATGAATGGAGAACTGGCACAGGTAGTAACTCTGGTGGCGTACGGTAACCATTTTCTAGCTGGAAATGATGTTGACCTGTCAACGAATTCCACATTCCAATATCTGTCATCCATAAAGTTTGCTCGCTACAAAAGCAATAAAGAGACAAAAGGTGAAGATGTGGCAGGCAGCGTCAACGAATGGTTCGCGTTTCTGCGGACCAACCGGGTATCACGCCTTTGGAATGTCGCCTTTGCCTGGCACAGGCCCGAGATGCCGGAACATATCGCCGCGTCTTTTGCCAGTGGTGTTCCCCGCGCCATCCAGGCTGACCTTCCCGATGGGTATGAACTCTGGTACCCGTTATGGCAAACGGGCGGACCCAGGGAGAAACCCTGGCATGTGGAATACCGGGGATTGATGTTCACAGACAGCCATGTATACCCGTCACCGCCTGTTGAATATGTGAAAGCAAAACTGCGGAAAGCAATTTCCGACGCCATATCTTTTTCCCGCAAGCCGGAGGTTGGCATCGGTCACTGGGCGGAAATTTTCGAGAAGGCATTGCAATGCCTCGAATCACCGGTCACGTTGATGCCCTACCACCCGGACATGCTCCCCGAGACCGGTTTTAACCTGGAAGCCCGTCAGGTGATGGCCGCCGCCACACAGGCCTATGTGTTCGGCGGTATGGGTTCATGGAACGATATGGGATTTGCGAAAAAAAACCTCAATGAGGAGTATCAAAAAGTAACGAGAGAACTTTACGAAGCCGTGAAGATGTCCATTGTGATCGCGTCAAATTCATATATAAATGCGTAGGTTGGGTCATGACCCAACCTACGCGTTGTGCAGATATTTATTCGACTATGCCACCGGCGCTTCGAGCGAGGTCTCCGGCTCTTCAGCAACCTTGCCTTCGCGCCGCAACACCACATCGCCGTCGCCGTTCAGGTCAACGATGATCACATCACCGTTGTTGAACTCGCGGGCGAGTAAAGCGTCGCTCAACGGGTCTTCCACCTTCTGCTGGATCACCCGGCGCAACGGGCGGGCGCCCATATCCGGGTCGTAGCCTTCTTCCGAAAGCTTGTCGAGCGCGGCATCGGATGCCTTGAGGGTGATCTCATTCTCCACCAGGCGTTCAGCCACTTTCTCGATCTCCAGGCTGACGATCTGGCGGATGTGCTCGCGGGCCAGCGCGCGGAAGACGATGACGTTATCCAACCGGTTGATGAACTCCGGCCGGAAGACGCGTTTCAGCGAATCCATCAGCTTCTTACGCATATCTTCGTAGGCTTCCTGTTCCTTCTGTTCCTCATCAAGCGTGAGGGTGAAGCCGAGCGAACTCTGGCGTTTGATCATATCCGCGCCGATGTTGGAGGTCATCACGATGATGGCGTTGCGGAAGTCCACCTTGTGGCCCTTGGCGTCGGAGAGATGTCCCTCTTCCATGATCTGCAGCAGCATGTTGTGCGCTTCCGGATGGGCTTTTTCGATCTCATCAAAGACCACGATGGAATACGGCCGGCGGCGGATGGCTTCGGTCAACTGGCCGGCTTCTTCGTAACCCACATAACCCGGAGGCGCGCCCACCAGCCGGCTGACGGTATGCCGTTCCATGAATTCTGACATATCCAGCTGGATGAGGTTCTCTTCGCTTCCGAAGAGGAATTTCGCCAGGGTTTTGGTCAATTCGGTCTTTCCCACGCCAGTGGGACCCAGGAACATGAATGAGCCGATCGGCCGGCGGGGATCCTTCAGACCGGAACGTGCCCGGCGCACAGACTTGGAGATGGCCTCAATGGCCTCGTTCTGTCCGATGATGTGTTTCTTTAACTCGTCTTCCATCTGAAGCAGGCGCACGGATTCTTCCTGCGCCATCTGCATCAATGGCACGCCGGTCCACATGGAAACAACTTCCGCGATATCGTTGGCGTTCACCACCGGGCTGGTTTCGCGGTCCCAGGTAGTGCGCATTTTTTCAAGCTGCGCCTCAATATCGTTCTGTTTCTCAATGATCGCCTGCGCGTCGTCAAAGCGGCCTTCTTCCACCGCGTTAGTATGGTCAATGCGCAATTGCTTGAGATTGACCATCATCTCCTTCACGGTCTTGGACGCTTCGCTCTTGTACATGCGCACGCGTGAACCCGATTCATCGATAAGGTCGATGGCTTTATCCGGCAGGAATCGGTCGTTGACATAACGCGCGGAAAGCCGTGCCGCCGCCTCGATCGCTTCGTCCGAAATGGTCAGGCGGTGATGTTCTTCGTACGCTTTGCGGATGCCCTTCAGGATCTGAATGGTCTCATCCACGCTGGGTTCGTTGACCACGATCGGCTGGAAGCGGCGTTCGAGCGCCGCGTCACTTTCAATGTGCTTACGGTATTCCTCAAGGGTTGTGGCGCCGATCACCTGCAATTCGCCGCGTGAAAGTGCCGGCTTGAGGATGTTCGCCGCGTCCACCGATGACCCGGCCGCGCCGGCGCCCACCAGCATGTGGACTTCGTCGATGAACAGAATGGCCTGAGAGGCTTTCAATTCGTCGATCACCCGTTTCAGGCGTTCTTCAAACTGGCCGCGGTACATGGTACCGGCCACCAGAGAACCGACATCAAGCTGTAAAACCCGCTTATCAAGCAATTGCGCGGGGACGTCACCCTCGATGATTCGCTGGGCAAGCCCTTCCACAATGGCCGTCTTACCCACGCCCGGTTCGCCGATCAGCGCCGGATTGTTCTTGTTGCGCCGGGCCAGAATTTGAATGACCCGTTCGATTTCCATCTGACGCCCGATGACCGGGTCGAGTTTACCGTCTTCCGCCTTGGTGGTCAGATCAACAGCCAACTGGTCAACCAGAGGGGTTTTTGGACGGCTCTCTTTTTCTTTCTGTGCCGGTGTCTTCGCTGGAGCCGTGGCTGCCGGCGCCCCGGCCGGTGATGTTCCACCTTCCTGCAGTACCCGGCGGGTTTGCCGGCGGATCTGTTCAGCCGTCACGCCCAGTTTACGCAGCACTTCGACTGCCGCGCCTTCCTCCAGCCGGACCAAACCGAGTAACAAATGTTCAGTGCCAATATAATGGTGTCCCATTCGGCGGGCTTCGTCAATCGCGTATTCAAGCACTTCCTGTGTGCCAGAAGACAGGTCAATTTTTCCGCCGCGGTAATCACCCACGCCGCTGACTTTTTCCACCATTTCCTGAATCCGTTCAGGTTCCAAACCCAGATCGCGAAGAACACGGCCGGCAACACCACCGTCTTCTTCCACCAGGCCCAGCAGCAAATGTTCCGTACCGATGGTATTCTGCTGCAATCGTTCAGCCGCCTGGTGAGCCAGGCTTAAAACCCGCCGCGCTCTTTGGGTAAATCGCTCCATTCCAGACAAGGTTACTCCTCCATAATAAACGCGAGCCTCAAGGATATCCTCAGGCTGCCATGAAAACAGTTCGGTTAAAAACTACCGTTATATAAGCTTTGAATCCATTCTACCAAAGAAAAAACTTTTGTCGAGTCACGCTCTACAGCAATATAACGGAAAGTGTACGGCGCGAATGTATAATTCTTATTTGAATTTACACCAGAAAGGACATCAAATGAAAGTTCTCATTGCTGTGGATATGGAAGGCATCAGTGGTGTGACTTGCTGGGATCATGTTCTCCCTGGCCACTCCGAATACCCGCGTGGACGGCGTTGGATGACCGCCGATGTGAACGCCGCTGTGGAAGGCGCGGCACAAGCCGGCGCCGATGAAATTGTGGTGACAGATGGTCACTGGGACGGATCGAATATCTTGATCGAAGAGCTGGATCCACGCGCCCGGCTGATCAACGGCACACCCTCCCCATTATCCATGATCCAGGGGGTGGCAGATGGTGTAGACGCGGCTGTCTTCATCGGGTACCACGCTATGGCCGGAACCCGAAATGCCATCCTTGACCACACGTGGTCAAGCCTGCGGATGCACAATTTCTGGCTGAACGGCACTCTGGCCGGTGAGATCGCCATGAACGCCGCCGGCTGTGGTCACTTTGGTGTTCCGGTAGTGGCCATAAGCGGTGACCAGAGCGCCTGCGCCGAAGCCTCCATCCTCATTCCGGGTATCAAAACGGCACAGGTTAAAAAAGCCAACGGCCGCATGAACGCCGAGTGCCTGTCATTGCAGCAGGCTCAGCAGGTGATCACTTCAGCCGTGAAACAAGGTGTTGAATTACGCTCACAAATTAAACCATACACCCTTCCCGGTAAGGTGACGTTTGCCGTCGAATTCTACCGGTCAGATATGGCGGACTGGGCGGAAGGATTGCCCGGGGCCAAACGCGTCAATGCCCGCATCCTGGAATACACCGGCGACGATATCATTTCCGCCAGCCGGGCATTCAGAGCGATGGTTGGACTGACGCAGGTTTAACTCGCTACGGTTGGATGGTGATGGTCCGCGCGGCGGACCAGTCACTCCAGTTGCCCGCCTGGTCTCGCGCGCGCACATGCCAGTAATACGGCGTGGAGGTCACCAGGCTGGTTGGTTTGGCATACGTTGTTGTGATCGGCGTACCCGGAACGTCCACACCATCAGGGGTAGAGTAAACCGGCGAAGAGAAGTCAGCATTATCATCAATGGCAAACTGGTAGCCAGTAGCCGTGGCAGCAGCCGTCCAGTAGAAATACGGTATCACACGCAAGCCGGCCACATTATCAGCCGGCGACGAAAGTACGGGTATTGGCAGCGGGGCGGTATCCACCGTGAAGTAGCACGGTGTCGACCAGGCTCCTGTTTCTCCCAGCGCGTTGAAGGCGCGCACCCGCCAGTAATACAGTCCATCGGGTGTAATGGGAAATGACGGAGTGAAAGCGGTCAAACCACCGGAAACCGTTTCATCTACCTCAGGCGAGGTAAATGTTGATAGATTATCGACCTGGATCTGGTATAACGCGCCAGCCGTCACCGCGTTCCACGTGAAGGTCGGTGTAGTGTCGTTGGTCAGGCCATAAATAGGTGGATAAACGAGGGTGGGCGCGCCGGGAACAATCGGCGATATCGTGACCGTTCGGGCGGCCGACCAGGGACCCCAGTTTCCAGCCGCGTCTCGCGCACGAACATGCCAGTAGTATGGTATAAGCACATCCATCGCGGCTGGCTTATAACTGGTCACCGCGATCGGGGTGCCCGGGACGGTTGTGCCATCAGGGGTGGAGAAGGTTGGCGAGCTGAAATCCGCGTTGTCATCAAACTGGAACTGGTACGCGGAAGCGGTGGCGGCTGCACCCCAGGTGAACAGAGGGATAGCGCGCGACCCGGCGGAATTGTCAGCCGGGAGGGAAAGTATCGGCGCCGCGGGCGGATTTGTATCCACAGTGAAATAGCGTGCCGCAGACCACGCGCCGGGTTCACCGGCCGCGTTGACAGCCCGCACCCGCCAGTAATACAAACCATCGACCGCGATGGGAGATGCCGCGGTAAAAGCTGTAACTCCACCGGTATCTTCCTCACTGATCTCAGGCAAGACAAATGTGGACTGGTTGTCAACCTGTACCTGATACGTCACACCACCTGCGACCGAGTTCCATGTCAATGTGGGTGTGGTGATTCGAGTCAGAGTGCCTGAAGCCGGTGCCGTTAACACGGGTGCCGTCGGAATTACAGGGAGAATTGTGATCGTCCGCGAAACTGACCAGTCGCCCCAGTTGCCGGCCGCGTCTCGCGTGCGCACGTGCCAGTAATACGGTGTGAGCGCGGAAAGTCCGGTGGGTTTAACACTGGTTATGGCAATCGGTGTGACATCCGATGTTGAATAAGCCGGCGATGAAAAGTCGGTATTGTCATCGATCTGGAACTGGTAGGCGTTGGCTGTAGCAGCAACAGCCCAGGTAAAGGTGGGAATGGCACGGATGCCCGCCGCGTTATCGGCCGGGAGTGAAAGAATGGGCGCAACAGGCGGTGTGGTATCTAATGTGAAGTAGCGCACAATCGACCACGCGCCCGGTTCACCGGCCGCGTTGAATGCCCGCACCCGCCAGTAATACAGCCCATCGGCTGCGATGGGGGATTCCACTGTGTACGTGGTTGCTCCGCCTGTATCCGTCTGATTGACTTCGGGTGAAGCAAATGTTGACTGGTTATCCGCCTGGAACTGGTACGTCACCGCGTTGGTGACCAGATTCCAGGTGAAGGTCGGGGTAGTGTTGCTGGTAAGGAAAGCTGTTGCCGGAGAAACGGCCACCGGAGCCGTGGGGATCAAAGGAAATATGGTGATTGTCCGCGGCGCGGACCAGTCACCCCAGTTGCCTGCGGCGTCTCGCGCGCGCACATGCCAGTAGTACGGGGTAAGTATGGATAAACCGGTAGGTTTCGCGTTTGTGGTGGTGATCGGCGTTCCGGGTACAGACGCGCCATCCGGCGTCGAGTAAACCGGTGAAGAGAAATCAGCGTTGTCGTCAATTTGATACTGGTACGCGTTGGCGGTCGCGGTCACTGTCCAGTAGAAGATGGGGATAGCCCGCATCCCGGCCACATTATCCACCGGTAATGTAAGTGTCGGAGCAGCCGGTGGGGTGGTATCAATAGTAATCGCTCGAACTGTTGACCACGCGCCCGGTTCTCCGGCCGCGTTGACTGCCCGCACCCGCCAATAGTACACCCCATCCTTTGATAAAGGAGTATCCGGTGTGAAGGTTGTGGCACCGCCGGTGTCTGCCTGATTTATCTCGGGTGACGCGAAGGTGGACTGGTCATCGGCCTGGATCTGGTACGTTGATCCGGCTGTCACCGGGTTCCAGGTAAAGGTTGGTGTGGTGTCTGACGTTACGAATCCGGTTGCCGGTGATGTGACCACAGGCGCCGCCGGTATGACCGGCAGAATGGTGACGGTTCTAGCTGCAGACCAGTCGCCCCAGTTTCCGGCGGCATCGCGTGCGCGAACCTGCCAGTAATAAGGCTTCAGCACATCCAATCCGGTAGGTTTTGTGTAGGTAACCGTCAACGGTGTACCTGGAACAGCCGAACCATCCGGGGTGATGAAGACCGGGGATGCGAAGTCCGCGTTGTCAGCGATCTGGAACTGGTACGCCGTGGCTGTTGCTGATACGCCCCAATAAAAGATGGGGATGGCGCGCAATCCTGCCGCGTTATCTGCCGGAGTGGTCAATACCGGGGCTGCCGGCGGTGTTGTATCAATGGTGAAGTAGCGTACCGTTGACCAGGCACCTGCTTCACCGGCCGCGTTGAACGCCTGTACCCGCCAGTAATACAGTCCATCAGGAGTGATAGGTGATTCAGGAGTAAAGCTGGTTATTCCAGAATCGGTTTGGTCAACTTCCGGTGATGCAAATGTAGACTGGTTATCAACCTGGATTCGGTACAGCACACCGTTTGTTACAGGGTTCCATGTAAAAGCAGGCGACGGATTAGATGTCAACCAGGTTGAAACCGGTGATGTGACCACCGGCGCGACCGGGATAAGGGGCAAGATAGTAATCGTTCTCGATACCGACCAATCACCCCAGTTCCCTGCCGCGTCGCGCGCGCGCACGTGCCAGTAATATGGCGTCACCAGATCCAGGCTGGAAGGTTTAGCATTTGTCACCGTGATGGGGATTCCGGGAACCGTGGATCCATCAGGGGTGGAATAAGAGGGTGAAGAATAATCCGCGTTGTCATCGATCTGGAACTGGTACGCGGTGGCCGAGGCTACGGCTCCCCAGTAGAAAACAGGGATGGCGCGCATGCCGGCCACATTATCCGCCGGTAGAGTTAACATGGGGATCCCTGGCGGGGTTGAATCAAATGTGAAGGTGCGGGCGGCGCACCAGGGGCCCACACCTGTTGTACTGTTAATCGCGCGCACTCGCCAGTACCATAATCCATCCGTTAACGGAGTTTCCACGGTGTGGGAAAGAACACCGGGGCTTTTGGTTCGGTCCTCAAACACGGTTAAAAACGTCGAATTGGTTGATAATTGCACCTGGTAGGTGTTACCGGTAGGAACGCTATTCCAGGTTAACACGGGCTGGATATTTGTTAGTGCTCCAGCCGCCGGGGAGGCCAGAACCGGCGCAACCGGTAATGACGATTGCGAAATGAACGCGAACGGGGCGCTCCAGGATGCGCTCCAGTTTCCGGCCAGATCTACAGATCGCACCCGCCAGTAATACAAGATACCGGGAGTGATCGTTGGAGGTTGGTAACTGGTTGATGTGATCACAGCCCCGGGTACTTCAATTCCATCAGGTGTAATGAACACCGGGCTGGAAAAGTCGGAATTATCGTCATACGCAAACTGATACCCGGAAGCGCCGGCTGAAGCAGTCCAGGTAAAGACCGGCGTTCCCAACGGGGCAGCGAGATCAGCGGGAGATACTAACACCGGCGGTTCAGGCGGGGTGACATCAAACACAAAATACCGTATCTCAGACCATCTCCCAATCTGCCCGGCTAAGGTCAAACCGGCCACCCGCCAGTACCAGATACCTTCCGAAGGAAGTGGACTTGCCGGAGTGTATGTGGTTCCATAGAGTTCCGAATCGATCAGGTACGTTGAGAATGTGGGATCTTTCGAAACCTGGATCTGGTATGTTGTTGCCTGCGGCACACTGTTCCAGATAAATGTGGGTTTGGATACGTTGGTCGCGGATGTGTTTAATGGCAAAACCAGTGACGGAGCCGGCAGTGAGGTTGACGTCAGATTCACAATGCTAACGGACTGCATCACCATGCCGGAATAACTGCCGCCCCAGGTCATTTGATGGTTGCTGGTATCCCACGTGTCATGGATATACACAGTCTGTGACGCATCGTCATACCCCACACCGACTATGGTGTGGCCGGTCAGATTGAGCATTACCGGGTGACCGGCGTCAATTTCCGCCTTATATTGCGCGAATGAGAAACCGCCAGAAACTTGATTATCTGTTTTCTGGTTATAACATTCAGAAACCGTATACCCGCGTGCCTGATAGAAAGACCGTCGCCCCAGGCTGCCATCCGGCAAACCGGCGCTGGCCATGTAATCACAGGAAAGAGGGGAACTGCCGGATAAATAGTTGTAGAACCTGGTGGAACCGTCACTATTTTCATACGTTGACTGGCTGGTATGCATATAGTCGCCAATGGCTGTTCCGAAGGAATGCTGCGCCCAGCCGTTGGTAATAAACGGATCCGATGCCGTACTTCCATAACGCACCCAGTAATCATCAATAGAACCCCGTGACGTGCGGCCATCTACACCATTCTTAGAAGCGATCAACGGGTTATTTGGATACGTATCCGAACCATCAGACCAGGTGGACCACATTCCGTCTACCATAGGCATCACGCCGCCGTTGGATGGCCCCGTGTACATATTGGGGAAACCGTTGTTGTCATAATATCCCGCGATCATGGCGCCGGATACAGCGGAACACCCGAAAACCCAGCGGTATGCCGGAACACTCAAAGTACGAAGTCCCTGAGCGGAAAGACCACCGGCAATATCCACCGAAGCCCGTTCGGCTTCAAAACCGGAAGGCGGATGGGGTGGGCCGATAATTTCAATACCTTCAAGGCTGGTGCCGTCAGACAGGGTAAGTTATTCAAATAAAGCGTAGGTTCCGATCAGCGGGGCTTCGGTCGGGGTCGGCGTGACGGTTTTGGTGGGAGTGAACGTCAGGGCTGTGGGCGTAAGATTGGTGGTGGGAGTCGCCGTTGGTGTCTCCAATGGATTTTGAGGCATCAACTCAGTCGGAGTAGGGGTGGGAAATTCGGTAGGAATCTCAACCGGGGGAACTTCCGTGGGGATTTCGGTGGG
This sequence comes from Leptolinea sp. HRD-7, assembly GCA_024363285.1. Lineage (GTDB taxonomy): Bacteria > Chloroflexota > Anaerolineae > Anaerolineales > Anaerolineaceae > Leptolinea. Next base: position 992,257 of record AP024710.1, read on the forward strand.
GATTTCGGTGGGGATTTCCGTCGGCACTTCCGTGGGGATTTCAGTTGGAACCAGGGTCGGGGTTGGAAAATCCTGTTCCAAAGGATCCTGTGTGACCGGCTCGGTTGGAACAGTCTCCTGGATTAATGACTTCGCGGTTACGGTTGAGGTAGAAGAAAATCCGGGACTGGATAACAGGCTGACAATAAGAAAAACAATCAACGGAATGGTTGTTCTTTTTTGTCTGATTTTCATAAAGCTCCAATAAAATTCAACCATTAATCACATTATAGGCATCGATTGTTTGACCGGATAACTTCTATCCCAATCGATTAACAGCAGGAAAAACCGATCTCTGTTTCACCGGGAGGAAGCGAACAGGAATCTGGCAAAATAAATCCTTCTTAATCATCGGTTATTTAAGTAATAAATTCAATACTCCTTTCAAAACAGAAAAGAATGTGACGTTCTGCCGTATTCTCTGTTGATAGTAAAAACAGATACCCGTTTTTTCGAGTATCTGTTTTTACTTTTTTCCATCAGGTGTAATCTACCTTTTATTGTCACCCTTTGGATTTTTTATTAATACAAATTTATATCAATTTCCAAAGGGGGCATAGAAACCGGGATCTAAAATTGACCGGGTTCCGTTCGTTGATGTTGTCGAAGCAGATGTTGATGTTATTGCCTGAGCCTGTGACATATAGGCGTAATCCAGGTACACTGATTGCTTATCATAGTTCCACCAGGTCAGCACACCCACCTTACCAAATTTCGGGCCGGCATTGGCGATCGATTTTACAAGCATTCCATTTACATAGAAGGCGAGAGTTGAGCCATTGGAAATTGTCTTTATGTTTGCCCATTCTCCTGGATTTACAGATGTCAGCCACAACCAGTATTGACCTGACATTGACGTCCATAAACCATTGGAGATTTTGTAAATTTTATAAGCACTCCAATCGCCATACATTGGATCACGTATTTGCCCGATAAGGAACATATACCCGCTGGTAAAATCTACCGTATTGGAAGATGTCCCCGCCTGGACAAATACACCATAAACATTATCGATGTAATCTGCCGGTGCACTACTGGAAAGAGGCATACGCATCCGGGTTTCATAAGTAAAGTCAGAATAGATCGCATTATATGTGGCTGATGATATGAAGCCGGAGGTTGAAAGCCCGGGTGCAACCAGGTAACCGCCACTCAATGTCCACTGGCTTGTGGAGTATGCCCAACCGGCTGCATCCGAAGTAAATGTGGATGTGAATTCAATAGAAATTTTCCTTGCGGCACTCCACGGCCCGGGCAAGCCATTTACATTGATCCCACGAACCCGCCAATATCTGTCTCCAGAGATTGGTGAAGCCGGGGTCCAGGACAGAACTCCGGAAGATAAAGTCTCATCAATTTTATTGAGTCCGATGAAATTGGCATATTGATCCACCTGGATCTCATAATTTACGGCATTCGCCACTGAATTCCAGGAGAAAATTGGATACTGGTTGGCGGTCCAGATCTTGTCAGAAGGCGAAGATAGAGTGGGGGCTATCGGAAGAGGCGCCTGTTTTACTACTCGGCGGTAGTTGCTCCACTCGCTCCAGTTTCCAGCCGCGTCACGGGCACGAACACGCCAGTAATACAAAACGGCAGGGGTCATTTTGTCTTCGTCTGGTTTGTGACTGGTCACCGTGATCGGGGTACCGGCTGTGAATTCCGCCGCCGGTCCACCGGGTGTATTGTAAACATGGCCGAAGAAATCATCCATCTGGAACTGGTACGCATTGGCGCCAGCTGCCGCGGCCCAGCTAAAGGTGGGAACACCGGGCGGCAGGATGGTACCTTCCACCGGCGCTGTTAATACAGGGACCGCAGGTGCAACGGTATCCAGCGTAAGTGTCCGCACGGCTGACCAGGCACTGCTCTGTCCAATCGCGTTAATCGCTTGAACCCGCCAGTAGTACAGTCCGTCTGACCCCAGACTAACACCCGGTTGATATGAATTGTTAAAAGTAGTTGTGTTGTACTCCGTTGTGGCAAAAGTGGCCACTTTAGAAATCTGGATCTTGTATGATTCGGCATTTTGTACATTGCTCCATTCAAACACCGGTTTACTGTTATTCACAAATATGCCAGTTGCCGGCGACTGCAACACTGGAGCTGTTGGAATCGGGGGTACGATGGAAACAGTGCGTGCGACCGACCAGTTCCCCCAGTTGCCGGCTACATCTCCGGCTCTTACGTGCCAGTAATACGTTTTAAGCGTGTTCAATAATGAAGTAGGTTTGTAAGACGTAACTGTTAAAGGCATACCCGGAGTAAGGCTGATTGGTGAAGCAAAATCAGATGTTAATGCCAGCTGTATCTCATACTTATTCGCGCCGATCACACCTCCCCACAGGAAAGTGGGATTACCAACTGATATGGCGCTATTTAATGGAGAAGAGAGATTGGGCGCTGCCGGTGCGGTTGTATCCAGCGTGAAGGACCTCGCGGCTGACCACGCTCCCGCTCCTCCGGTGGCATTCACCGCCCGCACCCGGTAGTAATACAACGCGTCAGGGGTTATCGCCGAAGACGGCGTAAAGCTGGTCGTCGCTGTGGTACCGGTCACTTCCGGACTGGCAAACGTCGCCAGGTTATCGATCTGTATATCATAGCTCACCGCTCCCGTCACCGCGTTCCAGACTATCGTCGGGGTGGTGTTGTTCGTCACCAGACCGATCGCCGGCGCCGTTACCACCGGTATACCGGGAAGGGCTGCCTGGGTCCTAATGGAACGTATGGCGCTCCATATACTCCAGTTGCCGGCTTTGTCTCTCGCTCTCACCTGCCAGTAGTACGTTGTTCCTATCGCCATGTCCACGGTTGGTTTGTGTGAAGTCACTGCCAGAGGCTGTACCGCGCCTGTCCCATCGGCCGTCTCATAATCGACTGAACCAAATGTGTTGTCTGTTGAGTAACGGAACTGGTAGTTGGTAGCTCCCGCTGACGCCGCCCAGATGAATATGGGAGTGCCGATCGGGGTGGCTCCATCCAGCGGTGTCGTCAGAGTCGGCGCTGCCGGTGCGGTTGTGTCCAGCGTGAAGGACCTCGCCGCTGACCACGCTCCCGCTCCTCCGGTAGCATTCACCGCCCGCACCCGGTAATAATACAACGCGTCAGGGGTTATCGCCGAAGACGGCGTAAAGCTGGTCGTCGCCGTGTTACCGGTCACTTCCGGGCTGGCAAACGTCGCCAGGTTATCGATCTGTATATCATAGCTCACCGCTCCCGTCACCGCGTTCCAGACTATCGTCGGGGTGGTGTTGTTCGTTACCAGACCGATCGCCGGTGCCGTTACCACCGGTATACCGGGAAGGGCTGCCTGGGTCCTAATGGAACGTATGGCGCTCCATACACTCCAGTTGCCGGCTTTGTCTCTCGCTCTCACCTGCCAGTAGTACGTTGTTCCCACCGCCATGTCCACGGTTGGTTTGTGTGAAGTCACTGCCAGAGGCTGTACCGCGCCTGTCCCATCGGCCGTCTCATAATCGACTGAACCAAATGTGTTGTCTGTTGAATAACGGAACTGGTAGTTGGTGGCTCCCGCTGACGCCGCCCAGATGAATATGGGAGTGCCGATCGGGGTGGCTCCATCCAGCGGTGTCGTCAGAGTCGGCGCTGCCGGTGCGGTTGTGTCCAGCGTGAAGGACCTCGCGGCTGACCACGCTCCCGCTCCTCCGGTAGCATTCACCGCCCGCACCCGGTAATAATACAACGCGTCAGGGGTTATCGTCGAAGACGGCGTAAAGCTGGTCGTCGCCGTGTTACCGGTCACTTCCGGGCTGGCAAACGTCGCCAGGTTATCGATCTGTATATCATAGCTCACCGCTCCCGTTACCGCGTTCCAGACTATCGTCGGGGTGGTGTTGTTCGTCACCAGACCGATCGCCGGCGCCGTCACCACCGGTATACCGGGAAGGGCTGCCTGGGTCCTAATGGAACGTATGGCGCTCCATACACTCCAGTTGCCGGCTTTGTCTCTCGCTCTCACCTGCCAGTAGTACGTTGTTCCTACCGCCATGTCCACGGTTGGTTTGTGTGAAGTCACTGCCAGAGGCTGTACCGCGCCTGTCCCATCGGCCGTCTCATAATCGACTGAACCAAATGTGTTGTCTGTTGAGTAACGGAACTGGTAGTTGGTAGCTCCCGCTGACGCCGCCCAGATGAATGTGGGAGTGCCGATCGGGGTGGCTCCATCCAGCGGTGTCGTCAGAGTCGGCGCTGCCGGTGCGGTTGTGTCCAGCGTGAAGGACCTCGCGGCTGACCACGCTCCCGCTCCTCCGGTAGCATTCACCGCGCGGACGCGCCAATAATAAATTCCATCAGCCGGAAGTGGAGAAGAGGGGGTAAATGTGGAGGCAGCTACGTTCTCGGCAATCTCAGGGCTGATAAAAGTGGAGAGATTATCTACCTGGATATCATAGGTTGCTGCGTTAGCCACAGCATTCCAGGTAAATGTTGGAGTAGTATTGTTGGTCATAAATCCGATAGCCGGCTCCGTTGCCACCGGAATACCCGGAAGAGCAGCCTGGATGGTAATAATTCGTGAGAAGGTCCATTCTCCCCAGTTACCGGCGGCATCTCTGGCTCTCACATGCCAGTAGTACGGAATACCTACCGGCATATTGGTAATTGGTTTGTGTGATGTGACAGCCAGCGGGGTTCCGGGATATCCCGGACCGGGGCTAGAATAATCAATCGTGGAAAAAGTCACGTCTGTTGAATATTGGAACTGGTACGCGTTTGCGCCGGTCACCGCTTTCCAGGTGAATGTGGGCGTTCCGACAGGTGTTGCGGCATTCAAGGGTAAGATCAGCGCTGATTCATCCGGAGCAACAGTATCCAGCGTAAACGATCGCGTTGCCGACCACGCTCCCGGGCCTCCCGTCGCGTTGACAGCCCGAACACGATAGTAATACAAACCATCAGCAGGCACCGAAGAAGAAGGTGTGTAAGTGTTAGTGGCGCTGCTGTCAACAATTTCCGGGCTGGTAAACGTTGATTGATTATCTATCTGGATCTCATAGCTCACCGCTCCCGTCACCGCGTTCCATGCGAAGTCCGGGGTTGGATTATTGGTGATAAAACCAATTGCCGGAACTGTCACAACGGGAGCAGGAGGCAAAGAAGCCTGCACATTTACCCAGCGGGTCGCACTCCAGTTTCCCCAGTTTCCGTACGCATCACGGGCCCGTACCCGCCAGGTGTAAACAAACCCGATGGGAATATTTAAATCCTTATAGGAAGTGGTTGTGATCGGTGTATCAATAGGAGTTGAAAAGGCAGGAGGATCTGTCAAGAATCCGTCGGTGGAGTATTGGAACTGGTAGGCATTGGCAGTTGCCACAGCCGTCCAGGTAAACGTGGGAATTCCAATGAATGTTGATTCAGGCGCTGGCAAATTTAACACTGGCGCGGCTGGTCCGGTTGTATCAATGATGAAATACCTCACCTCAGACCAGGGGCCAGCGGCAGAGGTATTATTCAAGGCACGCACCCGCCAGTAATATTTTGTCGCGTCAGCCATACCGGAAGCGGGAACATGGCTTAGTTCACCGGGAGCTTTCAGCAACTTTTCAAAATCCGCTCCAATAAACGTGGGATCACTGGAAATCTGGATTTCATAACGCGCGCCGTATTCGACCGCATTCCATGTAAGTGTAGGAGTGGATGTATTGACAACAATACCGGAAACCGGAGATGTCAATGAAGGTGCCTGGGGAACAGGCGAAGCAGTAGTAAATGACCGGGTTGAACTCCAACTTCCCCAGTTACCAGCCGCATCACGTGAACGAACATGCCAGTAATACGTGACGCCTGCCGCGAGGGTGGCTGGTTTCAAGGATGTCGCAGTAATCGCTTTTCCATCCGTAGTTACTGGATTGGAATACACAACCGGAATTGAAAACACATTACTGTCATCAATTTCAATCATATAGCCGGTCGCATCAGACACCGGGTTCCATTCAAGAGTGGGAGTACCTTCAACACTTGCCCCGTTATTTGGTAATGACAGTAATGGGCCGGAGGGCGCGGTGGTATCGATAATGAACGAAGAACCATTGCTCCAGGGGCTTTCTATTCCCTGTGGATTTTTGGACATTACCCGCCAGTAAAATAATCCTTCCGGTAAACCCGCATCGGTATAAGTAGCTTCATTTACCAGTTGATCACGGGAAATCGTTGCAAAGTCAGCCGTATTAGAGATTTGAATCCGGTATTGTGAAGCTCCATTTACGGTATTCCAAATAAAAGTTGGTGTGGTGTCATTCAGGCTGGCACCAACCACCGGAGATAAAAGGACGGGAGCGGTAGGATTGGGTAATGGTTTAGTGTAAAGCATTTTGTTGGGCGAACCATTTCCCACATTATTAAGCTTGCCGACGACCGCGTTGCCCATTAATGTATTCGTTATCGCAGACGGACTGGCACTCGGATTTGCCTGTAAAAGCAAAGCTACCGCACCGGCTACATGCGGCGATGCCATGGATGTGCCATTAATTGTGTTATATCCGCCGTTATACCACGAGGACGTAATAGCCGTTCCTGGAGCAAATATATCCAGGCAGGCACCATAATTTGAGAAAGAAGACGGGGAATCAGTAAGATCGGTTGCACCAACTGTAATCGCGGCAGGCGCGCTGGCCGGCGAATACGTACAGGCATCCGCCGTATCATTTCCGGCTGCGACCACAAAGGTAACACCCGAAGCAATGGCACTGGCAACAGCCTGGTTTTCCGCGGGGCTGTAATCGCCTCTAAGGCTCATATTGACAACAGCAGGATTCTGGTGGTGAGCTTTTACCCAGTCGATACCGGCTAATACCTGTGAACTTGTACCTGAACCACTACAGTCAAGAACACGAACACCATGCAATGTGACATTCTTCGCAACACCATATATTGTTCCACCAATCGTGCCGGCGACATGCGTTCCATGACCATTACAGTCAGACATGGTGCTGTCAATCGCGTCGTAATCCATAACAGCACGCCCGCCAAACTCTGCATGTGAAGCCAGGATACCGGTATCAATAACATACGCGTGAACTCCGGTTCCATTCAAATAATATGTGTACTTGCCATCGATTCCTGTTATCTGGTCAATTCTGTCCAAACCCCAGGTCGCGTTATTCTGTATGGTATTTACTTCTATATCATCAGTGATTGAAACTACCTGATCCTGTTCAATGTAATCAATATCAGGATTCTGGCGCAATTTCTTCAACGCTTCTGGTGACATCACCGCCGAGAAACCTGTTAACGCAGAGGTATATGTTTGTTCAATCGTACCTCCCATTGCTTCCACGGAAGCAATATCTGCCCCCATCACAGAACCAGTATCTCCATCTGCGGCGGAAGCTCTGACAAGATTATTTGATTTATAAACAACTATGTAATGATCGGGTATTGCCTTGTTTTCTTGCACCCTGAAAAGGGGAACGACCTCCGGCAATTCAGTTGCCACAGGCGTTGTGGTAATTGTCGGAGTAGGTGATGCCGATTCCATTAATGTCGGAGTCTGCGTAGGTTCAAGGGTGGACTCAACGGTTGGTTCCAGAGTAGGCTCCAACGTGGGTTCTTCCGGAGTCGCTGTTGGCTCTTCGGGTACAGCTGTGGGTTCTTCTGGAACAGCCGTGGGTTCTTCGGGAATCGCCGTTGGCTCCTCAGGAATCGGCGTGGGTTCCATAACTTCTGTCGGTACCGGGGTAGGTTCCCCTTCCTGCGCTCTGACTACCGCACCTGTGTTAATAACCGGTGAGGAAAAAAGGCTCAGAACCATGCTCAAAATTAAAAAAGCAGAAGACAATTTTTCAATACTGCGGTTGATTTTCATTATTTCCCTCCTGAATTTACACTCTTAGAAATTCCGGTTGACTTGGTCATTTGTTCTCCGGCCAATTAAATTCAAATCGCTTTTCGTTGTTAATCACAACGGAATACGTTCCCACTTGAGTTAACTCAAGTGGTACGATCAGATTAAAAGGGGCCAGGCTTTGAATACATATCAAATCCTCGTCCCTTAATGAATAAATGGATATATTAATTTTTTGTTCGGCAAACTTCATATCGGAAATTTGTGCTCTTAACATATGACAGGGTGTGGGTAGATTTCCGGATATTGTCAGTGTATCGTTTTCAAAGTCAACTGTATCAATAAAAACCTTCCCCTGTTTCATTTTGAAATCATCAGGAGAAGGCTTCGCCATGTCTATTGTTGTGCTTTCGATTCCAGAATTTGATTCAGTAGTGACTTTCACTTCGGGAGTGAATACTACATTTAATGTGTTTTGTGGAGCAGGTTCAAGGGGTGTCGGACTGGCTGTTAAGGTAGATGGAATTGTGGCGGTTTCGGGAAGAGATGTGGTTTTAAAATGATTGTCAATCTGCGCGGAATCAATTTTTCCCCCGACGCAAGATGCCATGATGAACATCAGTCCAATCCCAGCAATCTTTTTTAACATGCTTTTTTCTTCCAGAGCCGCTTTTTTGGGCTTCAATGATTCCCCCTGGCGGCGCGCAATTCACGTTATTTATTTATCCAAATTATACGAGTTTTATTATGGAGTAACAAGTAGATTTGTTAATCAAAAACAGAAAATAACCAGAAACTGACACACAAGTTTTTTTAATCGCAAATCCTCCATCCTGAATCCCGCCTCATTCCGGTGCTGACAACCGCGCCCAATCCATCGAAAATATCTGTGATGGATCCGCGTGACTAACAGAATACACGCCCAACCGCCCGGAATTAAACGATGTATTCGTCAATGTATACACTTGAATGTTATTAATGAAGAACGTCAGCGTGGTGCCGCGGGAAACCACCTTGAGGGCGTTCCACCCGTTGAAATTGACAGGTCCCGAAAGGTATCCGATGCCGGTCAGTGGTTTCTTTACCCCGTTGATTACCTGGTCAATGCCGAATTGGGCCAATCCCGCTCCGGGGCTGGTCATCTTCTGCCCGATGTGGAAGTAATATCCGTTGACGATGTCATTTTGTGCGGTAAGTGACTCTGATCCAAACAAAATAAGCCCATGGTCATTGCCCACTACACCGGTTGGCAGACCGGCATCAAAGCCCATCCTGACGCGTGCCTCATACGTGAATTCGGAAAAATAACCATCGATCACAGCGCTTGACACGGCATTAACTGCGCCAGCCCCTGGTGTTGACATACTTCCGCCTTCCACTATCCACAAGCCGCCGGGGCGGGCAAGCCAGCCGGTGGAATCCGCGGTAAATTCATAACCAGCCAGCACTGTTAACTTTCCTACCAAACTCCAGTTGCCGGGCTTACCGTTCACATTAAGCGCGCGAACCCGCCAGTACAGGTCGCCAATCGGCAGGTCGTCCGCGAATGACAGAGTCAACTGGTTGGCGGATATGGTGACTTCATCTTTCAGAATTTCAGTGAATGAGGCATATCTTGATACTTGAACTTCATAATAAAACCCGTATTGTGTTGAAGCCCAGCCAAATACCGGCCGCCGGTAGGTGGTAAATGCCTTATCAGCCGGAAAAGAAAGCACCGGGATACCCGGAAGCGACTCTTGAATGGTAATTCTCCGGGCGGTTGACCAGTCACCCCAGTTGCCTGCCGCGTCTCGCGCGCGGACGTGCCAGTAATACGGCACAGCCGGCGCCATGGCCGGAGGTTTTACGCTGGTCAGCGTGATGACTGCAAGACCGGAGATCGATCCATCCGGTGACGTATAGACCGGGCTGCTGAAGTCAGCGTCATTATCATATTCAAACTGGTACGCCGAGGCGCCAAAGGGCGCTTTCCATGAAAACACCGGGGTTCCCACCGGAAGCAAAGCATCCTCCGCGGGGGCAGTCAACACCGGTGCTTCCGGAGGTACGGTATCCAACGAGAAATTCCAGACCGGGCTCCAGGTTCCCGGTTCGTTTTTCGCGTTCAGCGCCCTCACGCGCCAGAAGTATTTTCCCTGTTGATCCAGGGAAGCCGGCGGGGTATATGAGGTAACGTTTCCTGTTAGAACAGATGATGAAAACGTGCCTGTAGCGGAAAGTTGAAATTCGTAACCGGTCACCCCGGTGACCGTGTTCCAGCGGAATTCCGGTGTGGGATCGTTGGTCAACTGGCCATTGGCGGGTGATTTTTGCACCGGTATTCCTGGAATGGTCGGCAAGAGGCTTATTGTAAACGTTTCAGACCATTCACTCTCATTACCGGCCGTGTCGACAGCGCGGACACGCCAGCAATACGGGGTAAGGGGCGTTAAATTGGCCGGTTTATACGCGGTGACAGTCAACGAAGTGTCAGTCAATAATGGGCTTGAAAAATCAGCATCATCATCGATATTGATATGGTAATTCTTGGCTCCGGGAACAATACCCCAGGTGAATACCGGAACAACACGTCCATCTGCCGAGCCATTGACCGGTGTTTTAAGGATTGGTTTATCCGGTGGCAGCGTATCGATGGTGAACGTCAATGAACCAGACCAAACACCGGCTTCGTTCGCCGCGTTGACCATCCGCGCGCGCCACGAATAACGCCCGTCTTTTAGCGCTTCCCCCGTGTAAGAAATGGTGTTGGAAGGCGATTGGATCAAGATCGCTGACCCGGCAGGCGAAACGGGGGTTAATTCCACTTCGTAGCGGAGGATGGACGCGGTTTCCTTTACCGTGAATACCGGGTTGGCATTCCTGCTGATAAAACCGTTTACTGGAGTTTGCAGTACTGTTACGGGAGGGAGTGAAGGCTGCAGGGTGATTGTGCGTACGGCTGACCAACTGCCCCAATTGCCCGCCGCGTCACACGCGCGCACCCGCCACTGGTATTCCTTTAATGTGGAAAGGGTTTCCGGCTTCGCGTAGGTTGTAGTCAGTGGAACTCCCGGAACCGTGTCACCCGGGGTGGTGTAAAAAACATGCTCCGGGTCCGAAAAGTTGTTGTCATCCATCTGGAACTGGTAGGATTTCGCGCCGGCAGGAATTGACCAGGTGAAAAATGGGATGGTGCGAATACCTTTCGCGTTATCCAGAGGCGCCACCGGGTTCGGAGCAGCCGGCGCCATAGTATCAACGAAAAACGACCGCGGCGCGCTGCCCGGGCCGGCTTCGTTATTCGCGTTGACCGCCCTCACACGCCAGTAATACAGTCCGTCAGGAGGGAGGCTGGAAGGAGTGAATGTCAGTACATTCCCGATCTTTTCAGAAAAATTCGGGGTAAGGAAACGGACATCATCATCAACTTCAAGAATATAATCCACTGCGAGCGCCGTGGCAGACCAGGTAAACGTCGGTTGGGTACGCGTGTAGAACGAAGCAGACGGTGAGACCGGTATGGGAGCTGCCGGTATCAGAGGCAGAATAGTGAAGGTTTGTGTATCTGACCACATACCCCAGTTCCCGGCCGCGTCGCGAGCCCGAACCCGCCAGAAATACGGAATCAGGGTGGATAACGCCGATGTTTTATAAGAAATGGTGGTAATTGACGTTCCAGGTATGGAATTGCCGGATGGGATGAGCGGGTCGATAAATCCACTCTCATCATCCAGTTCAAATTGATAAGCATTGGCTCCTGTGACGGCAGCCCATGAAAAGACCGGTGTGGCTCGCAGTGTATTTGCGTTATTAGCTGGAAATACCGGTTTCGGCGCGGGCGGAGCCTGAGTATCGATAATGATGGTACGGGGCGCGCTCCACATCCCCGGTTCATCGTTTACATTAACACCTTGAACACGCCAGTAATATAAACCGTCAGGAATATTCGAAACAGGCAAAAAGGTTCGTATTGAACTTCCCAATGTCTCATTTATTAGCGGGGCTGTAAAACCGGCAGATTTATCCAGTTGTATGTGGTACTTTTCACCGGAAAAAACGCCATTCCAGGTAAAACTGGGACGCGGATCATTGGTCAGGAAACCAGTTGCCGGATTAACCGGTACAGGCGCCGCGGGTATTGCTGGAAGAAGAGAAATACTGCGCACCGGCGACCAATCGCCCCAGTTTTGAGCCTCATCTCTTGCTCTTACCCGCCAGGAATACGCGACCATGGGTTTTAAATTCGCCGGTATGAACGACGTAGCAGTTATCGGTGCACCTGGAACTGTTTCTCCCGGTGTTGAAAAGAATACCGGACCGGTAAATCCATTGTCATCGATCTGGAACTGGTAGGCGTTGGCGCCGACAGAGGAAGTCCAGCTAAAAGTTGGGATCGCCCGAAGCGAAACAGAATGGTCAGCCGGTGATACCAGAACAGGGGCGGATGGGGCAATGTTGTCATAAGTAAAATTTGCGGCTTGCCCGAAGTCTCCAGTGATATGTGAAACATTCACCACTGCCACCCGCCAGTACCATTTTCCGTTATGGGTTAACAATCCATCCATCACTGGCGCTGTACAGGTTCCTCCCAACTCATCCAGGGTATGCATGTTTTCACCGCTGAATGTCAGGTTATCGGATATTTGGATGATGTAACCGATAGCTCCAGACGCACAATTCCATGTCAAAACAGGGGTTCCAGAATTAATTGATGAACCAGAAACCGGTGAAATCAGTTTTGGGGCTGGTATTTTCACCGCGTTCATATGGATTACCCGTAAATCACTCCACGCGCTCCAGTTTCCGGCCGCGTCACGCGCACGTACATGCCAGTAAAAATCCCCTACCGGGATGGTTGGCGGCGTATGGGTGACGGTTGTCAACACCGGGGATGTATAGAGAGGAGAAAAAGTGGCGATGGTTGCGTCGGTCGCCGATCCATATTCAAACTGATAGCCTGTCGCCGTTAATGACACTTTCCAACTAAATACGGGTGTTGTAAACAGGTATCCCGTCACCGGCGAGACAGGAACCGGCGCCACTGGACTCTGAGTATCCATAACAAATGACCGCGCCGCACTCCATGAGCCTGCTCCGCCGGTATGGTTTCTTCCTCTAACACGCCAGTACCAGATACCGTCTGACAATGGGCTGTCAGGTGTTTTATTCAGGTCGGTTATGGATGTGATCAAAAAGGATGAAGCCGGGAAAGCGGCGGAATTGGATATCTGAATTTCATACGTTTCCGCGGTGGTTGCCGCGTTCCAGGTAAGCACAGGCAACACATTGACTGCCGCGCCGGCTGCCGGACTGACCTGTACCGGAACGGCCGGTAATGAGGATTGCAGCGATATTGTCCGCGATTCACTCCAATCACCCGTATTTCCCAGCGCGTCAAACGCACGAACGTGCCAATAAAACAGGGTTTCTTTTGGAATTTTGACCGGTTTAAATGAACTGACTGCCACAACAGATTGTCCGTACACCGAACCGGTCGAATCATCCGTCAAAGGAGAAATGGTTAATCCGTTATCAGTGCTTGTGCCAATTTCAAACAGATAAGATTTTGAGTCGGTAGAGCCGTTCCAGGTGAAAACTGGTATGCTGAGAGGCGTGTTATCCGTCAATGGTGATAGTAGAATCGGGGCGGTCGGGCCGGTGGTATCCATAATGAAAGAACGGACCACGCTCCAGTTCCCGGCACCCCGGGTAGAATTGACTGCCCGTACCCGCCAGTACCAGGTGCCATCAGAAAGAGAGGCCGTAATGGGATGAGAAAAAGTTCCGGCTGGCTTGCGTAAATCTTCTTTCAATACGCCGGAAAATTGGGCGTTTTGCGATACTTGAACATCATAAAAAACTCCACCTGGCACACTATTCCATGCCAGTGTGGGGTTGGATTTAAATGAAGCACCAACCGCTGGCGATAGTTGAACCGGAGAAACAGGTATGGCCGTCTGGATGATCAGAGTTCGAGCATCGCTCCATTCACCCCAGTTACCCAGGCTGTCTTTTCCACGAACATGCCAGTAACAGGGAATTTCCACCGGCAGCCCGGAGGGCAGGTAACTTGTTTTAGTCAGAGCGGGCAACCCGCTGACGGTTCCATCCGGCGACATCAGGATCGGACTGCTAAAATCCGCCGAATCATCCACTTCAAATTGATACGCAACTGTTCCCGTGACCGGTTGCCACGAAAAAACAGGAATACCCACTGGTGACGCTTCATTCGCGGGCGAAATTAGTGTAGGCGCAACTGGACCATGCGTATCCACTGTGAAAACAAACAGTTCGCTCCAGGTTCCCGGCGCAGGGTCGCCGTTGGAGTTTGCCGCCCGAACCCGCCAGAAGTACGATCCATCCGGCAGACTGGTATCAAGCGAGTACGTTAGCCCGCTCCCGGTTTCTTCCTTTAATATTGTGGCAAAATCAAAATCTTTCGATAGTTGAAAGGTGTATGAATCCGCGGTTGATGCCATCTTCCAGGTAAATATTGGTTGTGATAAGTTTGAAATGGCGCCATTTGCCGGTCTGACAAGTACCGGCGCTGGTGGAACATCCGGAATCAGGGGACTTGTAAACAACAATCGATTGGGAGAGCCAGAATCCAACCCATTGATCACACCCTTAGTGGAACTGGAAATCAGCCATGCCGTCACATCGGCAGAGGAGGCGGATGGATGGGATTGCAGGAACAAAGCCGTGGCGCCCGCCGCGTGCGGCGCGGCCATCGATGTTCCATGCCGGATTTCAACCCCACCCCCCATCGAAGTGGAGGTGATATCAGAACCGGGCGCGAAAATATCCAGGCAGTAGCCCTGATTGGAATTGGCGGTAACTGTATCAGTCACATCGGAAGCACCCACAGTAATAACCCCGGGAATCCGGGCAGGTGAATACTGGCAGGCGTTTCCATTCTCGTTGCCTGCCGCCGCGATGTAGGTGATCCCTGCCGCGATCGACCGGTTGATGGCCAGATCTTCCGCGTCACTGGCTCCGCTGACATAGCTTAAATTAACCACCGCGGGTTTGACATGGTTCGCGGTGATCCAATCGACGGCGGCAATAATGGATGAAACCGAGCCTTTGCCCTCGCAATTTGTCACCCGCACACTATGAATGGACGCGGCTTTCGCCACGCCGTATGTGTTGCTGCCGATAATCCCGGCCACATGGGTGCCATGACCGTTGCAATCGGTCATGCCGCCGTCAACGGTATCAAAATCATTGGAAGCCCGGCCGCCAAAATCGGGGTGCGCGGTGTCAATCCCGCTGTCCATCAGGTAGACGTGCACGCCCGCGCCGGATTGGTAGTAGGTGTAATTTCCATCCAGTGGCAGGTTTTGCTGGTCAATACGGTCCAAACCCCAGGGTGAGGTTGACTGAATAGAGTTGATGGTGATGTCATCCGCCAGCCAGACGACCTGATCGGCCTCGATGAACGCGATATCTGGATCCTGGCGCAGCATATCGAGCAATTCGGGTGAAAGCGACGCGGAAAAACCGCTGATCACGGAAGAAAATGTGCGGTCAACGCTGACACCCATTGCCGAGACATCATTGATCTGTGCGGCTGTTTCCGCACCGGCGGTTTTGTAGACCACAATATAGCGGCCCGGGATAATCTCCACACCCTGTGGTTGGATCAATGGAACGACGGGCGGTAGCTTTGTATTTGTTGAAGTTGTTGTGGGTGTGGCGGATTCCGTCACAAAAGGGGTAGGACTTAGAGTTTCTGTATAGACAGGTTCTGCCGTTGGGATCTGAGTGAATGTTTCTGTGGGAATGACCGGGGTTTCAGAGGGTATTAAAGTCGGTTCGACTGTAGGGGTATAAACAATTTCAGGCGTGGAAGTGGGTTCTTCAGGGACGGGGGTGGGTTCAGTAGTTTGGGTATCGGTTGGAACTATCGTGGGTTCAAGAGTGGGGGTGGCGTCAATCTCCTGTGCCTGAACCGTGAGAGGATTTATCAATAAGGAAAAAGCGAACAGGATGAAAAGAATAGCAGGTAAAGATGATACCCTTATCGTATTCATGGGCGATTTCCCTCTCTCCGGGGGTTGTCACACGTGAATTAACATGACCGCGCCGACATAATCCGGAGGTGGAATGGCATAACCCCGCTATTACTTGGTTCGACGCCGGCACGATCGATGAATTACATACAGGTTAATAATAGTATAAATCGCTAAGATTCAGGCGAAGATTTGCGATTGGATTCTCTGTATGTTACAGTGTTTCCGGGTGGCGACTCTGGTTCCAAATTCTGTCCATCAGACAAGGCGTCAGGATAATCCAGTCTCTGGAGAACCAATCATTTAGAGCATCGCTCATGTATTTTATCGAGCAGGGTGTTGTTGACCATTTAATTACACAACATTACCACCTATATTTTAGATATCAATCATACAGGTGCGGTCAACACATCAATAGCTTCGCTACTTTTGGGGAACCAATAGTAGGGTGCTGTTGACCGCCCATTCACATCTCATATCCATCCACAATTAGAATTCCATTTATTCAGTTGCGGTCAACGCACCATGCCCGGGTCATTCCTGCATCCTGAATATTTACAAGTCAGTAGGGTACTGTTGACCGCCCATTCACGCCATATAAACATCTACAATTAATATATCCACTTATTCAGAAGCGGTCAACGCACCAATAGCTGGCCTATCCTACATCCTTTTTTTTTTTAGGGTGACTGCATCACTCAAATGTGAATCCATGTTCAGTATTCACCCATTTTTCACATACAACCTGTTCCAGCAATTTCTCGATCATATCCCGTGACCCCACTTCTGTCCCACTCAGGCTCGCGGTGACGGCACCGCAGGCCACGCCCCATCCCGCGGCTTCTTTCAACGCTTTACCCCGCGATAAGGCCCACACCATGCCCCCGACCATCGAGTCACCCGCGCCGATGGGGTTCCGCTCTACCACCTCAGGACCGCGAACCAGCCATGTTTCCCCACCTGACTGCAGCAGCGCTCCGTCTTTACCCATCGAAATTACTATATTCCGCGCGCCGAATTCACGAATCCGTAAAGCCACCCTCGCCATTTCGGCTGTTGTGCCGTACGGCAAGCCGGTTAGAACCCCGGCTTCTTCGGCATTGGGTTTCACGAGGTAGGGTTTTTCTGCGCAGCCCAACCGCAAGGCTTCACCGGTGGTATCCAGCAGAGTCAACGCGCCATGCCGGTTAAGTACCTTGATGACGCGGGCGTAAAAATCATCCGGGCAGCCGGGCGGCAGGCTTCCGGCCAACACCCACCAGTCACCGGGTTGGGCCAGGGAATCGATCTTTTCGATCAATTCATACTGACGGTCTTCTTCCACCAGCGGCCCTTTTTCGTTAACCTTAATGTAATGCCCGTCGGATGACGTCACAATACTGACATTGGTGCGTGTTTCCCCTTTTATCCAAACAAAATCGGTGTTTATGCCCAGCGCAGCCAGTCCATCACGCAATATCTCTCCTGTTTTACCACCCAGGTATCCAACTGCCGTGCTCTCAGCCCCGAGTGCTTTCAACTGGCGCGAGACGTTGAAGCCTTTTCCTCCAAAATCTATTCGAGAATCGGTTGCGCGTAATACAGTATCAAATTGCAATTTCGAGAGGATAAATTCACGGTCAACCGCCGGATTCAGGGTAAGGGTGTAGATCATTTTTTCACTTTCATAGTGAATATTGATTGGATTTGTACTTGAAAAGTATTCTGCGTATCATTCATCGTTTTTTAGTTCAATTTCAACATTTTAATTTCATTTCCTGAATTTTTTATAGTAAACCCTTTTTTAACAATTTAAACCCCCAAACAGGAGCTTTTTTTAATTATCCTAACTCCACCCGAAATTGTTCAAAGTGAGCGAAGTGTAGACCATAAAACCTTCGTTGTTCCACTTAAGCGTTCTAGACTTAACCCATTTTTTTCGATAAATTTACTCTCTTTTTACTTTTAACCGGTCGCTTTTCTGCTTATATATAATTGCCGGATTTGTTCCCGCAAGAATAAAAAGCGGGGAAATACCATGCAGGCGTTAGACCTCAAACACAGCGGCCACATTTATCACGATGATAACGATGGATGCCGGCTTTAAATTGTGATTCTACTTAAAGGAGATAATATGGCCAATATATCTGTCTCACCCCGAAAAACCAATCGTGTTTCAGATTGGTTTATTTCATTAAATGGAAGATTGACTTTACTGTTTCTGGCTATGTCAATCATTCCTTTAATTTTGGTGGGAACGGCAACGTATTTTCAAACTCAACCACGACTGAAAGCAAACGTATATGCCGAATTTAACCGGTCAGCGGTTATTCAAAGGGATTCCATTGAAAACTGGTTAGCCGGTATCCAGCAGGATATGAATGTGATTGCCAACGCGGAGCGTATTCAATCCATGGACCCGGTACGCGCCAAGCAAGCTCTCGACACGTACGTAAAACAGTGGAGCGGGTATGAAGGAATCTTTCTCATTGGTCCCGATGGCATTACCGTTGCCAATAGTAATGAAGGTGTACTTGACCTTTCCGCGCGTGATTACTTCAAGAAAGCCATTAAAGGTGAAGCGAACGTTTCGCCACCTGTCATTTCACGTAACTCAGGCAAAGTTAGTGTGATTTTTGCCGTTCCCGTTAAACGGGATGACCAGATCGTTGGGGTGGTGGCAGGTTCAGTCCCCATGACATATATTAAAGACCTGCTAAAATCGAGCATGATTGGCGAGACAGGTGACTCATACCTGATCAACAGTGAAGGAATAATGATATCTCCTTCACGATTCACCGAACAATACAAAACTGAGGGGTTGATCAAAGATCGAACTGAACTCGAGCTAAAGGTAGATTCGTTTGCCGTGCAGGAAATTCTCGCGGGGCATGAAGGCGCTTCCGAATATAAGAATTTCCACGGCGATGAAGTCATCGGCTCTTATACTCGTATTCCCAGTCAGAACTGGGGTTTGATCATGGAACAAGACATTCACGAAGCTCTTTCCATGGTCAATATGATACGCGATGGGTTGATTCTTCTAATTTCTGTACTCGCAATTCTTGTTGCCGTGATCGGTTTCTTATTTGCCCGGCAGATCTCCTCACCGATCGCTGTCATGGCAAAAACAGCCCGCGAGCTTTCCCTGGGTCACATCAACCAGGAAGTGAAGCATAAAGGGAGAGACGAAGTTGGAATTCTGGCAAATTCATTCCGTGAAATGATCGATTACCAGAAATCAATGGCGAAGACAGCTGAACACATGGCTGAAGGTGACTTAACCGTAGAGGTACAACCGAAAGACGAAGATGACACGTTGGGAAATGCCTTTGTGAATATGACCAGTAATCTTCGCCGGGCAATTTCACAGGTGATGAACAACGCCGGTCAACTTGATTTGGCCTCGGAAGAATTAACCCGGGCAGCGGTACAGGCGGAACAGGCCACCTCTCAAATTGCCTCTACTATCCAACAGGTAGCCCGCGGAACAACGATGCAGAGTGAAAGTGTGAGTAAAACAGCGGGCTCCGTGGAACAAATGGGGCGGGCGATAGATGGAGTAGCGCGCGGCGCGCAGGATCAGGCATCCGCGATTACGACCGCATCAACCATTACAGGACAATTGACCAAAGCGATTGAACAGGTTGCTGAAAATACCCGGCTATCCTCAAACAGTTCGAGTGAAACCGCCCGAACGGCGCGTGTAAGCACGGCAATTGTGGAAGAGACGGTTCAGGGTATGCAATCCATCAAAGCCAAAGTTGGTGCTTCGGCTCAAAAAGTAGAAGAGATGGGCAAACGTTCCGAGCAAATCGGCATGATTCTGGAAACGATCGAAGATATCGCCAGTCAAACCAATCTGCTGGCATTAAACGCGGCCATTGAAGCCGCGCGTGCCGGTGAGCATGGTAAAGGATTCGCCGTGGTAGCTGACGAAGTGCGCAAACTGGCAGAACGTTCAGCCAATGCCACGCGTGAAATCGCGGATTTGATCAAAGGCATCCAGCAGACCGTCAATGAAGCCGTAAGCGCCATGGAAGAAGGCTCATTAGAGGTGGAGAAAGGTGTAGAAAAAGGTTCCCAGGCCGGCGAAGCGCTTGAAAGTATTTTAAAAGCGGTAGAAAATGTGGCAAAACAGACGGAACAGGCGGCCAACGCCATGGATGAAATGAACAAATCAGCCAATGATCTGGTAAACGCGATGGATTCTGTATCGGCCGTGGTGGAGGAGAATACAGCAGCAACAGAAGAGATGGCTGCAGGCTCGCAGGAAGTGACCCATGCCATTGAAAATATTGCCAGTGTTAGTGAAGAAAATAGCGCTGCGATTGAAGAAGTGAGCGCGTCTACCGAAGAAATGAGCGCTCAGGTGGAAGAAGTGACGGCTTCAGCCCATGCATTGGCAGAGATGGCTCAGCAATTAAAGGATGCTGTTTCACAATTCAGAGTAAAGTAACCATCTCGATCACGGAAAATCAGGAAAAAACCAGAAATAATGCACAGAATTTAATGAAAAAGGTCTCCCAAATAGGGAGACCTTTTGATTTATAAGAAAACCGCTTACTCTTCAGTGACAGACCGCAGATGCGGAAACAAAATGACCTCGCGAATGGTCTTTTTATCCGCCAGCAACATGGTGAGGCGGTCAATGCCCATGCCGAAACCTCCGCAGGGCGGCATACCGTAAGACATGGCGTTGAGGTAATCTTCGTCCATGGGGTGGCGTTCTTCATCTTCCGCGCCGTACTCGCGGCCCATCTCAAGGAAGCGGGCTTCCTGTTCCATAGGCTCGTTCAATTCGGTGAAGGCATTGCACAGTTCCATACCACCAACAAACCCTTCAAAGCGTTCCACTGTGGACGGATCACCGGGTTTGTTCTTGGCCAGTGGGGAAATATCTCGCGGGTAATCGTATAAAAAGGTCGGTTGGATGAAATTACACTCCAGATAATCACCGATCAACTGGTCGATCAACTTACCGCGCGGCATACCAGGTTTGACTTTGATTCCCTTGGCCACCATGGCCGCTTCGAGGCTTTCTTCGGTGGGATGGGCGGAAATATCGATACCTGCGGCATCGATCAGCCCCTGGCGCAGTTCAACACGTTTCCAGGGCGGGTTGAAGTCAAGTTCTTTGCCGTCAAATGTGACTTTACGGGTACCAAGAACTTTGTCACAGATGTAGGCGATCATATTCTCGGTGAGTTCCATCACCTTTAAATAGTCGGCGTATGCCCAGTAGAATTCGATTTGTGTGAATTCCGGGTTATGTTTAAATGAAACACCTTCATTGCGGAAGTCGCGTCCGATCTCATACACCCGGTCGAGCATACCCACGAGCAGGCGTTTCAGGTACAGTTCAAAAGAAATCCGAAGGTAAAGGTCCTGCTTGAGTTGGTTATGGTGGGTGACAAAGGGTTTTGCCGCGGCTCCGCCATAAATAGGTTGAAGGATCGGGGTTTCCACTTCGAGAAAACCCTTTTCATCTAAGAATTCCCGCATGGCACGCACGATTCCCGCGCGGGTCTGGAATACCTTGCGCACATCCGGGTTGACGGCAAGGTCAGCATACCGCTGGCGGTAGCGGGTTTCCGGGTCAGAAAGGGTGGCATGACGCACAATTTCGCCATCCACAACCTCATCTTTCGCAGCCGGAAGCGGGGTGATGGCTTTAGCGAGCATTTTAAAGTCCGTCACTTCAACGGTGATCTCGCCGGTCCGGGTGCGGAAGAGCTTGCCGGTAGCCTGGATAAAATCACCCAGGTCAAATTCATCAAGAAACATCTTCATGCTCTCTTCACCCAGGGTATTTACCCGGAAAAAGAGCTGAATGCGGCCGAAACCATCTTCGATATGCGCGAAAATGATCTTTCCCATCGGGCGGGTGGCACGGATGCGGCCGCCAAGGGTAAAAATGTGCTCTACGGTTTCATCCGCGGTAAAAGCGGTAATTGCTTCCTTGATGTTGGCGGTAACATTCGTGCGGGTGGGGTACGGGTCACGTCCGTTTTCTCGCATGCGAAGAGCTTTTTCAAGTCGTACTCTTTCCAGTTCATTCAATTCCATTTGGTATTACCTCTCAGACATAAAAAAACCCGCCCCTGATAACGCGGGCGGGGTTTTATTTTCCCCGTGGATTACTCCACCTTAATAATGGCAACCGTAAAAGCTCCATCCGGAGCTTCAACAGAAACAGTTTCGCCCGCTTTTCGGTTGATTAATGCTTTTCCCAACGGCGATTCGTTGGAAATCTTCCCATGGGCCGGGTCAGATTCGGCAGCGCCTACGATGGTATAAACCTCGGCCGGGCCGCCTTCTTCCTGAATGGTGACCGTTGTCCCAACCTGAATGGAATCTGCCGCCACGGCATCTTCATCAATTACGCGAGCTGTGGCCAGAAGCACGTCAAGGTCTTTGATTCGGCCTTCCACAAAGGCTTGTTCATTCTTGGCGGCTTCGTATTCGGCGTTTTCAATTAATTCACCGCCTTCCATAGCTTCATGTAAGCGGTTCGCTATTTCCTGCCGTTTGACTGTACGGAGGAAGTCAAGCTCTTCCTGAAGTTTCTGATAACCTTCACGGGTCAGGAATGAGGTTGGCATTTTACCTTCCTTGCATCATGATGTGGTTTGTTGCCCGGGAATTTCCCCTGAAGTACTGAAGTATCAACTACGCATTAATGCGAAAAATCCCTCCGGGTGGAGCGATTTCGTCTAAAAAGACATAGTAATGTCAACTGGTAAAAATAATACCATTAATTAAAGTGCTTTGCAACAACCAACTGGTAATAAGCAGGTCAATTCAAATTACGGGTCATTACCAGCAGGTTGTGTATCTTCAATCCATGCCGCCGTCCGTGAATAATTTCAATTTGCTGAAATCCCATTTTTTGCCAGAAAGCATAACCCGCTGTGTTTTCTTCCAGCACAGCCAATTGGATCTGATGAACACCGATGGCGGATAGGTTCTTGACAAGATAATCCACAATCATCCGGCCAAGTCCTTTACCTCTCATGGAAGGTGAAATCAATAGCAAACCGATCCACCAGGAATTTTTATCTTTATACCCGCGCATCAAATCCAGAAGAGCAACAATCTGGGATTTTTTCTCTATGGCAAATGTGAATTTATCATCCAATGTTTTTCCGGGTGGAAGGTCAAACAGGAACGCGTTGGCATCTCCCGGCTGAACAAATCGCCCGGATTCTATAAACTGGTAATCTTCGCATTCCACCAGGAATTCCTGTATACGGTCCTCATCAACCGGTGTTAATGGCACAATCTGATATCCGGGAATGGCGCCGTGAAAAACATCTACGAATAATGTCATGTCTAAATTTTATACGGTTTGATGAAATGGAATGCCAAAAATGTGATAATTGGTTAATCATTTTCGAAAACTGGAGAGAAATGTACGATACGTTCAGTGAGGAATACGATCATTTTGTAAACTGGCCGGGAAGATTGGCATATGAGATGCCATTCCTTTTAGACCAGATTAATTCAGTCGTAGATCGGCCGGTTGGAACAACACGTATTCTTGACACAGCAACAAGCACAGGCATGCATGCCATCGCGCTGGCTCAAAAAGGATTTGTAGTCACCGGGACGGACATTAGCGAAGGAATGATTAACATCGCGAAGAAAAACGCGGCCGCTGCCGGTGTGGATGTCTTTTTTACCAGAGCGGCTTTTGGAGAAATCACCCACCGGGTTAAACTTGTTCCTACCGGCAGAGGGCTCCCCTTTGACGTGGTTCTTTGTCTGGGTAATTCTTTGCCCCATGTTGAAGGAAAAGCCGAATTAGAGGATGCTTTGAACGACTTTTACGCCTGTCTTCATCCGGGAGGTTTACTAATTCTTCAAAACCGAAATTTTGATCGCGTTTTGGCCGAAAAAGAACGCTGGATGGAGCCTCAATCATATTCGGACGCCCATGGCGAAAAAATTTATCTGCGATTCTATGATTTTCTTATGGATGGCCATATCCAGTTTAATATTCTTACCCTGAAACGCCTTCCAGAGGGTCAATGGAAACAATCGGTTATGGAGACCCGGCTTTTTCCAATCACCCACGAATTACTTATTCAAAGCCTGGAAAACACAGGATTCTGCCGAATTCAGTTGCACGGGGCGCTTTCTGACACACCCTTTGACGTTAATTCCAGTGGAAATCTAGTGGTTACTGCCATAAGAAAATAATCCAGGGCCGTCCGTTTGAATATTTTTTCCGTTTCTCTTCCTTTATTTCAATTTAAACCGTGAGACCATCGACATCAGTTGCTCTGCCGTTTCCGCCAGGCGTTTCGCTGACCCTGTCACATCTTCCACCTGCGCGCTCATCTCTTCCGTCGACGCGCTCACTTCCTCGATCGCCGCACTGTTCTCTTCACTTACACTCGCGATGTTCTCTATCGCCCGCGTCACTTCATCGGAATCCATCTTCATCTCATCCGACGCCGTTGAATTCACTTCCGCTATCTTCGCCACTTCATCCACCGATCTCACCAGCTCTTCCGAGAATTTGTTCATCCTCAGCGCCGCTTCCGTCGCCTCATTCGCCTGCTTCCTCACCGCTTCCGCCGCCTTCAGAATGTTCCCCAACGCCTTCCCCGATTCGTTCGCCAGCTCCACTCCCCCCTCTACCTCTGTCGCTCCCTCGTTCATCGCCTTCACCGCTTCGTTCACCGTTTCCTGTATCCCCTTGATCAACTGGCCTATCTCTTTTGTCGCCACGCTTGACCTCTCCGCCAGTTTCCTTACTTCATCCGCCACCACCGCGAACCCCTTCCCGTGTTCTCCCGCTCGCGCCGCTTCAATTGCCGCGTTCAATGCCAGCAGGTTCGTTTGTGACGCGATGTCATCTATCGTCTCCACGATCGCTCCGATCTGTTTCGACCGCTTCCCCATCTCTTGCACTTTCTCCGCCGATACCCCCACCTTTACCTGGATCCGGTTCATCCCCTCTATCGTCGATTCCACTATCCCTGTTCCGCTCTTCGCCGCTTCGGTTGCCTGGTTTGACCCCTCCGTCACCGCTCGCGCGTTCCCTTCTACCTGCTGGATCGCTTCACTCAATGACGCGGTCAGTTCCGCCGCTTTCGCCGCCGCTATCCCCTGTTCTTTCGCTCCCCGCTCCACTTTCCTCATCGCTTCGGCCATCTTCTCCACCAGCTCTGACGTCCGTGTTGAATACTCCGCCTGCTGCGTTGTCCCCACCGCCACCTGCTGTACCGTCATGCTGATCTGTTGTGTCGCCCCTGATGCCTGTGTGGCCGATTCAGCCAGGTGTCCTGAAGCCATATTTAGATTCGTTGCGCTGGTAGATACCAGCGAAATCGTCTCTTTGAGAGAATCCGCCATACTTTTTAATGAATTACCCAACAGATCTTTTTCCGAACGGGGTTGGATTTCAACGGTCAGGTCGCCATTGGCTATTGATACAGCGGAAGCGGCGATATCTTTCATGTATCCGATCATCTTTTGGAAAGATGCTGAAAGAATTCCAATTTCATCATTGCTTTCAACCGTGATGTCCTGATCAATATCGCCATCAGCGATCATATTGGCCGCGTACTGAATTTTGTTGATCGGTCGGACGATCCTTCTTGGTAATACAGTTCCTAAAACCCCGCCAATTAAAATACAGACAAACACGCTCACCAGATTATTCACAGTGGATCGTTCCGTAATTTGACTGGATTTCTCTTTACTGGCTTCTGTAGCCGCCCAACCGGCTTTTTCAGTCAAACGCGCCGTCTCCTGAACTTTTGTACCCAAAGTGGTCATTTGATTTATAGAAGCTGTAAGCTCATCACTTTTTATATTCCAATCATTGGCAGCTTTGGCGTAATCTTCTATTGCTTTACGCATTTCTCTGATACGATCCAGGTCTGTCTCATTTTGCGTAACACGTTTTAATTCATTTAGAGATATGAGCAATTCATCCAGGCCTTTGACAACATTGGTCCAATTCTCTTCCTTTTGATACAACATATGTTTGAATTGATTTGATTGGACCATACTGGTCTTGTTCAAGATATCAATCAGAATCGGGATAGAGAACTTGGCATTAATATCATCTTTGTTGGCATAATCTTTGAAGTATAGATTAGTGAGTGAAACAACTTTTTCTCCGCTCTCTTCCATTACTGTAGTGAGAGCATTCATTTCATCCATTTTCTGAATTGACTCAGTAAAAAGGGTCTTATATTCTATGGTTACTTTGCGTACAACATTGGTTTTTGTCAGAAGTTCTTGATCATTAAATTTGTCAGCCACACCATCCAACGTTTCAAGTGTCGTAATGATCTCTTCCAGATCCTTTTCAACTGCCTGCCTTGATGAGGCCATATCCATTCTGGAATCGGACATAGCCAGGATTACATTTTGCTGGTCAAGAATAGTTCGCGAGGTAACCTGATCTAATAGAGCAAGGTTTGTCAACGTAGGAACCCGCTGGTTAACAATTTCATGGATCATTAAAGTCATCTGGCTCATGTTGAAAAATGACTGACTGCCCAGTAGCAGGGATATCAGTAATATGGGTATCGCTGTAGCCAGTAATAATTTAGTTGTGATCTTCAAATTTCGGAAATAATTGAACATACCATCTCCATAACAATAAGATTTTTTCTCGCTCAGGGCTGAGTAGCAAAAAATATCCGGATGCGTGATGGTAGTGGTGTTATGCCGGATAAATGAGAAAGGGAGCAAAATATTTCATCTGTATTGATTATTACCAACTGGCAGTAAATTGTCAGTAAAAAATACTAAAAACAGTGTTAACTCTCCGAATTTTTAAAAGAATTATTCAATTCTTTGATAAATGATCCAATGACTCTTGACAAAACACTGAAACAATATACAATACTACATTGATACAATGATACAATATTGATATTTGGAGTAAGATATTGAAAAAAGTATCCAGACATGTACAAGTGGAATTCGGATCTGACGAGCCGATCTATTTACAGATTGCGCGTCAAATCGAAGATCTGGTTGGGAATGGAGAACTAAAAGAGGGGGACCAGCTTCCAACCGTACGCGAGATGGCAACTGAATTAAGCATTAATTTCAACACAGTAGCCCGGGCGTACCGGCTGTTAGATGAGTCCGGAATTATTTCCACTCAGCGAGGGCGGGGAACATATATATGGAAAAAACCTTCAGCGGAATCCCGTCATGTCTTAAAAGAAGCAGCGCTCGAAAACTTACTGACTGACATGATTAATGAGATCAAACGGCGTGGGTATTCTCGAGAAGAAGTTTTAGAAGCCTTGACGAGAATACAAAATAGTTCGGCTGATGAAAATGAGAAAGAGGAGAAGAATGAAAACCAGCAGACAAAATAATACGGAACAATCAAACCGGAATGAATTAAACACTTCCCCCGAAAAAAAGGAAAAAATTGACAACCAGCGGATCAACAATGTGGCGGGTACTATTTTTGCTATCTTTTTGATTGCTGGCATTCTGGGTGCAATAATCATGGATTCCAACGGTGTCAACAATATGATTACTGGAATCTATGTATGTGTGACCACACTTATCGGAACTCTCATTTTGTTCTCATTGAAAGTATCCAATCAATGGGAAAAAGCGGTAATCCTGCGGTTCGGTAAGTTTTACGGCCTGCGTGGACCCGGAGTGTTCTGGATCGTTCCTGTTATTGACAATGTGGTCAATTGGATTGACCAGCGAGTGATGGTCACACCATTTGCGGCAGAAAAAACCCTGACAAAAGATACCGTTCCCGTGGATGTTGACGCTGTGTTGTTCTGGATGGTATGGGATGCCGAGAAAGCATCACTTGAAGTAGCTGATTACCGGGCAGCAATCGCGTGGGCGGCACAGACCGCATTGCGCGAGATCATCGGACAGATGGCTCTGGCAGATATTCTGGTTGGCCGATCAAAAATGGATTCAGACTTACAGCACATCATTGATGAACGGACAACACCCTGGGGCATATCGGTGCAATCCGTAGAAATTCGCGATGTGATCATTCCGCAGGATTTGGAAGATTCTATGAGCCGCCAGGCACAGGCAGAACGGGAACGTCAGGCACGTGTGATCCTTGGCGAATCAGAAAAACAAATCGCAGCCAGTTTTGCTGAAGCATCAGAAGCTTACATCAACAACCCGACAGCGCTTCACCTGCGTGCCATGAATATGTTGTTTGAAGGTCTGAAAGAGAAGGGGGCACTGGTAATTGTGCCCAGCAGCGCGGTGGAATCGATGAATCTGGGTGGTATCAGTGGAATGGTGGCGTTATCACAATCCAATAGTGTGTCAGGGCAATCGAATACAAAATAACAAAGAAGACAATACTAAGGAAAGAATGAAGACACGAACTCTAATTACTATTATTTTGGTCGTCGGTGTTTTGATGATGGGAATTGGATACATGTTGATTGGCAACACGGGAGAAACACTGGCTACACACTGGAATGCCGCAGGTGAGGCGGACGGATACGGAAGCGTCTTTATGGCAATGTATTTCCTTCCGCTATTGACCATGGCCATGTCGATTATGCTGGTGGTAATACCTAAACTGGATCCACTTAAAGCCAATGTCGAAAAATTCCGTCGGGAATATAACATCCTGATTGCCACCTTTGCCACATTCATGTATTACATTCAAGGGCTTACCCTTGCATGGAATTTTGGAATAAAGTTTTCCATGACCGGTTTGATGTCCCCCGGTTTTGGATTGTTATTTATCGTGACCGGAATAGTTCTCCGAAAAGCAAAACGAAACTATTTCATTGGTATTAGAACCCCCTGGACACTGTCCAATGATACGGTTTGGGAAAAGACACACGAGCTTGGCGGGTGGTTGTTTATTACGTCTGGAATCTTGACAACTCTCTGTGTTTTCATTCCGGGTGCTTCCATTTTTGTGCTTCTGGTCTCGGCTATAGGCGCATCTTTGATCACGATGGTTTACTCATTTCTGGAATTCAAGAAAATCGAGAAGTAGTCATCACCGCAATAAATATTTGCAATTCAAATAACGAAAGCAATGTTTCACGTGAAACATTGCTTTTTAACCTCAAAATCTGACAGGCCTTCACAAAGGCCGGAGAATAAAAAATCTTTATGTTTCACGTGAAACATAAAGATTTTTTTAACAGCGGGCTTCCTGTGGGCTGTTTTAACTAATTTCAGCTTCAGGTTGAACCGGCATTTCTTTCTTTTTTGATTCAATAAAAGCCATCGCTTTTCCTTCTGAATCATCCATTACGATCCGAATGGATTGACCTGGAGCGTAGTCTTCGACCTGAATCAAACGGATGGCTTTTAAAATTTCAGGTTCGACGGTTATTTTGTCTTGAATATGGTTGGGTGTTTTATAGAAGAAATCGCGATTAAAAATACTGGTTTCTTCTTCCAGATAAATCGCGAGAGGATAAATCTTCGACTCCATTAGATCCTGGAAGAAGTGTGTTCCAAGTGACGGTTCAGGCGCTGGACCGATTCCCTGCCCGGCAAGTTCAACAAGTGACCGGCTGTTGTAAATATCACCATAATCGATCGGTACACCCAGGTCAGAGTTGGAACTTCCCCAACGCCCGGGTCCAACACAAATAAATGTCTGTCCTTTTAAAGCGGCATTCAACCGGCCAATGGCCCGTGCCAGTTTCACTCTATCTGTGGGTGGATTTAGGTCAAAATAACCTTCAGGAGGAATAAACAACACGTACTTAATTCCATCCACCCGTCCCTGGGGAACAACAAATTGCGTCGAAAAAATAATATTCTTCTTCGGGAGATCAACCGGTAAAGGCACTTGCTCACTTCGTTCCAGGTGACTTTGCGGGCGGCACTGTAATAAATAAATGTTCAGTAACGCTCCGCCGTTTTCGCCGGGTTCCAGTTGAACGGCAAATTCCAGGTCAACAGGAGCCTGGTAGCTTTCTTCCAGCAAGTGCAGCATGTCTCGCATATGCCTTCCGAAATATGTTCGTCGTAGAAGGTCTTCGAAGGTCAATACAAGACGTTTTTGGTCGCCTTCTACCAGTCTTGATCGAAGTGAGACAAAGTATCCTTCTTCGTCTAATTGAACCAGATAGCGGAGTGGATAATAGTTGGTCTGCAGTACATCTTGAATGGGCAGGGTGCGCATGCAGTTCGATTTCAGGTCAATCACATCGACAAATTGTTGAGAATAGCGGCGAATGTTCTTGGCGCTGGTTGATGGTCTAAGAAGTGGATGACTGAGCGCTACCAACCTCGGGTAATCATTTCCTACCCGGTCAACCGCTCGAGTGCCAAGTCCCCACACAAGTCGCAAGAAACCATCATCGGCTTTGATCTGCTGTGACCAGCGGTACATATTACGACTGAAAGCCACACCGGCGCCGTGGGGCAGGTAGTAGTCACCCAGAGGTTCACCGACTACCGTCTGAATGAGGATGGCCATACGTTCGTCATAATCCTGTAACCCTTTGGATCGGCGGTACAACAGGGCGTTAGGATTTAACGTGGATGCATACACCCTTGAAATTGCCTGTGTCAGAGCACGGAGATTTTCTTGCAACGTTCCCTGATTTGGGAGAAAGACACTTTCATATTTTCCGGCAAAACTCGTACCGAAGTTATCTTCCAACAAACTGGAAGAACGAACAATCAAGGGTGTATTTCCGACACTTACCAGAAGGCTGGTTAATTTGTCTAAAATATCAGGAGGGAAGTCACCCGCGAGGAATTCCGCTAAAACCTGGGGGTATTCTTCGCGCATTTCAGTTTCAGTTTTGTATTTCTGGTCATTCCAATGAAATAGGTTATTGATCGCCATGAAGGTATACAGCAGATCAGACCCTACATAATACGATTCGGGCGTGCGCAGTGACCTCCGAAGTTCGTTGCCGCCACGTTCTTTTATTACCCGGGCAGCTAACAACATACCAGCCGCTTTTCCACCGATCCGTCCGGTGCCTATTTTTCGGCGGCGGATCTCAATAAGATCTTCCAGTTTCAACCATTCTTTTGCGATGTTGATGTAACGTAGTTGGTCACTGATCATGGTTCGGATCAGTACCACCTTCGCTTCTTGAAGTCGCGCTTCTAACCGTGTTCGATCTTCAGCCGGCATTTTTTCGATAGCCATAGCTTGTTCGAACACAAGTTCTATTGGTGCCAGTTCGGGGTTTATGGAGAACATTTGTTCTTCTTTGTCTATACCGCGTTCTTTAAGAACGTCGTTAACAATTTGTTCGAAATGCGGGTAGGAAAGATGCTGGCTGAAGTACAGGTCAGTTAATTGGTCGCGTACCTTATTCAACCGGGTTTCCCAGATATCGTTTGGTTCTTCATAAACCGGATTATGCAATCCTTCACGGCGTTGAGACAACATGGCCTTTTCGCGTACCTCTGCCTCAAATCCAGCCTGGTTCAGGATCCCGCGCGAAAACAATTCGCGACGCATACGAATGCGAATTCGGTTACTGAGAATAGGGAATTGCCCCAGAGTCAGCATGATGCTGAGTAAACGGTCTGATGAAGTTGCGGTAAAGGTCATCCTGAACCTCGAAAAATTACCAGACCGGGTATGCGTTCAAACTCACGCAGGAATAGTCCGGTCGGATTATCCCAGATGCATTGGCATGATCACATGCAAAAAATTTTCGTCATTGACAGGGCGAATCACACCGGGGCTGTTATTGGATGTGGTTTCTATCACCACATTGGGAGTTTTGATCACATCCAATACTTCTCGCAGGAACCGCACGTTGAACGCAATCGGCAACGCCGGGCCGTCAACGCTGGCATCCAGAATAATTTCGCTGGCGCCGGTTTCTTCGGATGTTGCCTGCACTTCAACCCGTCCGGGTTCATTTTCATTATTAACAATATCCAACCGGATAACGTTGTTACTGTCACGGGCAATAACTTCTGCCTGCCGGCAGGCTTTTAATAAAGCGGATGTAGGCAAAACGGTTCGGGTTTTGTAGCTTTGAGGAATGATCAGTTTGTAATCGGGAAAATTTGCATCAATTAGCTGGGAAGCCAGTTCCACATCGGGGAGGTGGAAAATTACCTGGCCGCGACCCTGAGGAACTACCATTTTGATCACTGATTCATTGTCACCGGCAATTCGTGAAAGTTCCATCAATGCGCGAGCCGGGATTATGGCGGTAACAGGTTGGGAGACAGGGTTCGACATGGAAGATTTCCGCACAGAAATGCGGAAACCATCCGTGGCTGCCATAGTGATCTCAGAGCCATTCAATGTTACGGAAACTCCCTGTAAAGCCGGGCGCGCGTCATCATTGGAAGCACAGAACGCCACCTGTTGAATCATTTCGCGGAAGTCCATCACATTTAATTCAATAGCCCGGTCAAGATCCGGAACAGGCATGGGTGGGAACTCCTGCGCGTCAAGACCTTTGATGTCTGTGCTGGATGAGCCACATTTTACGTTCAATGTTTGAGTGGTGGTATCCAGTTCAAGAGATACAGTATCTCCGGGAAGTGTGCTAACCAGGTCCGCGAGGGTACGGGCAGGAACTGTAATAGAACCCTCTTCCAGTATCTGGGCGCCGATCCAACAGGTAATACCAACCTCAAGGTTTGTTGCAGAGAGGCGCAGGCGTCCATCATCAGTGGCCAGCAATACATTACTCAACACCGGCAAGGTGCTGCGAGCCGCTACTGCTTTTGATACGATGCCTAACCCGTGAGCCAGCTGCTGTTGAGATACGTTGGTCTTCATGCCTGTTCCTCGAAAGGGATTTTTGTATTAATTTAAAAGTATACAACCTGACGGAAGTTTTCACCAGACCATTTTGCAAGAGGTGTGCCAGGAAAATGGGATTAGTTTGGAGAAAACCAGTCTGCTGATAGATCGTGCCAGTTGGGATTGTTTTTTTCTATCAGGTTTATTTTCTTGATTCTTAGCCAACCTTTGATCTGTTTTTCTCTAGTGATGGCAGTATAGGAATCCGGACATTCTTCATAGAAAACGAGTTTATTGATATTGTATTTGCTTGTGAATCCGGGATAAGTTTTTTCTTTATGTTGTTGTACTCTTCGGAAGATGTCATTGGTTATACCGGTATAAATCGTTCGGGATTGGTTTGCCATGATGTAAACATAGAAAGTCCGTTCTTTCATAGAAGTATTATATGACTTTCAGTAAAATAGATACTTGTCTTGCTGACTGGAAGGAATCATCTCTCGCATTCAGGGGAGGGAATTACACATGTAAGTGTTGCTTCCTCAACGGGACGAGATCCTTCGCTATCGCTCAGGATGACGAAGCCTCTGTCATGCTGACCGGAGGGAAGCATCTCTCGCATTCAGGGGAGGGAATTACACATGTAAGTGTTGCTTCCTCAACGGAACGAGATCCTTCGCTATCGCTCAGGATAACAGGTCTCTTGTCATGCAGACCTGAGTCAATTATCTTGTAATATTCGGTCAGAACTCACGTATGGAAATGTATCTTTTTCAATCGGGTGAGGCACTTCAGTTCCCTCACACCGTCCCGGCGTCTTTCCGGGAGAATGACCGGGTTTCCTGTAACGCCATATCAATGAACAACGCGGCAGACCAACCAAAGATAGGGGCGGCTTTCTTTCCCGGCTTACCATTGAGCGGGTTGTAATACTCGTAAAAATCCGGGAACTTCATCAGCTTCTCCAAGGTCACCTGTCGGAGCTTACGAGCTTCTTCCACAAAACCGGATTTTTCCAATCCTTCCACCAGCAGGTAATTGACATTTACCCACGAAGGTCCGCGCCACATTTGCTCAGCATCAAAAACCGGCTCATCCATTGACACACTGGGAACCGGAAAATATGACGATAAAGCAGATCGATCCCGCAGGTGACTCAATAACCGGTTCTTTCTTTCATCCGATAATAACCCGGTTAACAACGGGAAAAGGCTGAAGGGTGTTTTCAATCGAATCTCTTCACCATTACGCCGTGCCAGATACATCCCCGAATCATCATCCCAGAGAAGCGAATCGATCCGCCCCGCAAGTTCTATTGCTTTGCGTGACCATTCCTCCGCGTCAGATACCTCTCCGATTTCTGCCGCTATCCGGGTCAGGTATTGCATTTGCATCACAAGATACGTGTTCAGATCCGGCGAGCAGACTGGCATACCCCCGTCCCACAGCGGACTGTCATCCAGACCGGATGAGAACGGATGACCGTACTCGCACAGGCCGTCTCCATCACGATCATTATGGTCCAGCCACCACTTGATCCACTTCACAGCCGGTTCGTATGTTTCCTGCAGAAACTCGCGATCACCTGTGGTCTCGTAAATCTTCCAGATCGTCCACACCAGCAGTGGCGGTTTGGTGACATCTGCTTCAACCGGAAAATCAAGATGGGTAATTGTGCCTTCGTCATGAATAGCATCCGGCAGCATGCCATCTTCACGCTGATGATCCAGTAAAATTCGTATCTGGTCTTTAGCCAATCGTTGATGGGCGTGACGGTAAGCTAACGCGTGGAAAAGCGCGTCCCACTGCCATACTCCTACATAATGTATCTTTGAAGGTGTTAGTACTTCTCTCGTTGTAAAAAATCGTGTTGAAATAATTCCAGCAGCCATCAACCACCAGGCGTACAGGTAATGAGTTGAATAATCAGGTTGTACAGGTGGAACTTCGTCAAACCATTTCTGCCAGCGTTTTTCTGAACAATCAAGAACTGTAAGACATTCAGGTACATATCGATTGAAACCTAACCGGGGTGTGAGGTTGATCAATAAACCGCCTGATCCTTCGCCAAACTTTAAGGTAACCAGTTGCCCTGATCCTTCAACGGATTCAAGATAGTTTTCAAGGATACACCGATTGGTGGTGTACGCCAGATTGCGTCGGATGTCGCCCGTAACCCGTAAAACACCTCCCCGCCGGTCTGTTTGCCCCAGATCCATATTTGTTCGGAAACGGATACCACAGCACGTATTGGGTAATCCAAGGAATAAGGTCTCCTGGTCGGCAAACGTCAGAATAAAATCACCGATAGATGTTTGGAAAACAATTCTGTCAGGTTGTGAGTTCAATTCATAAGGTAATTCCATTCCATCCGAATCAATGAATATCCAACCTTCGACAATTGGCGGCCGCTGCCTGTAGGCGGAAATGCTGCGTGTAAGCTTGTACCAGCGTTCTGCCAGACGGATAAGCAATCCGTTTTCATTTCGCATTACCAGAATGCGTGACCCTCGTTCCGTGAAGGGGATGTGGGTCAGGTCGATCCAATTCCGAAGTGCAGATAACGCATTTGACATAGTGCTTCCTTTTTATCCCAAATACAGAACTGTTACGTTCCAGTATAATTTTCCCTATGAGCGAATTCAAGTTTTATACACCCGTACAGGTTCGTTATGGCGATATTGACGCCCAGTGGCATGTAAATCATGCCCATACCGTCACGTTTATTGAGACCGCACGTTTCAACTTTATTCAAGAGTTGGGGATTTTCGATGGAAAATCGTATTTCGACCTTGGCTGGATCGTGGCCGATGTGCATGTCTCTTTTCTTGCTCCCATTTACCTCACCCAGAAGATTCGTGTAGGCGTTAGAGTGGCAAAACTGGGCAATAAGAGCATGACCCTTGATTACCAGATCGAAGATGACTCGACCGGTGAAGTGTTAACAAAAGCCGAAACCGTGATGGTACATTTTGACTATCATTCACGCACCAGCCAGCCTATTCCAGATGAATGGCGGAAAAAAATATCTGAACATGAGGGTTGGAAATGATTGTTAAGAAAACACTTCCATCCATTGATGATGGGGATCTGATTGCCACACTGACCGGTTTGTTGAATACACCCAGCCCGACCGGGTTTACCGAACGGGCTGTTTCTTTTCTGGAAGAAGAATTGAACGACTATTCTGAAATGATCAAAACCCGAACCCGTAAAGGCGCGTTGACCGTCACCTGGCCGGGTTTAAACGCCAATAGTCCCCGTGCGTTGACCGCGCATATCGATACTCTTGGCGCTGTTGTGAAAGAGATAAAAAATAACGGACGGCTGCGTCTTTCGGCTGTCGGCGGTTTAAACTGGAACAGTGTGGAAGCGGAAGGGGTGACCATCTTCACTTCGGGAGGCAAAACAGTTCGCGGCAGTCTGATGTTCCACAAACCGTCTATGCACGTCTATTCCAAAGAAGAACTAGATGCCAAACGAGACGACTCTACGATGGAAGTCCGTCTGGATGAAAAGACCGCCAGTGCCGAAGAAACCCGTAAACTGGGGATTGATGTGGGCGATTTTGTGGCGTTCGATCCGCGTGTCGAATTTACCAACGGATTTGTTCGCTCACGTCACCTGGATGACAAAGCCTGCGCGGCGTGTATTCTGTCGGCAATAAAAGCGTTGCGTGATTCCGGTTTAAAACCGATGCAGCGCACCACCATTCTCTTTTCCAATTATGAAGAAGTCGGTCATGGTGCCGCCGCGGGCATCCCGGCAGATGTTGTCGAACTGCTTACCGTGGATATGGCCGCTGTGGGTGAAGGGCAGAATTCGGATGAATATCACACCAGTATATGTATTAAGGATTCTCATGGCCCTTACCACCACGTGATGACCAACCGGCTCCGCCGCCTGGCAGAAGCCTACGGAATTGATTACCGGGCAGACATCTACCCGCATTACGGGTCAGATGGCGAAGCTGCCTGGACAGCCGGCGCGGATATGGCCGTGGCATTGATCGGCCCCGGTGTGGATGCTTCACACCATTACGAACGAACACACATCGACGCGTTGACCGCTACCACCCGCTGGCTGATGGCTTACCTATTGGAGGAATAAATGCCTCAAAGTGAAACATCCCTCGAATCACGGTGGCAACATCGCGTTGAACCGATTCTGTCATGGTTGTTCCGGAGCATTGAAAAAATCGGGTGGAAGGAATGGGGATGGGCTGCCGTATTGTGGTTAACTGGACTTTTCCTGTTTGGACAATTTTTCAATTGGGGAGCCATCCCTTTTGACTTCCATGATTGGGCAGAGATATCAGCGCCGCGTATCGCCTTTGTGCAGGATGCCGTAAAAACCGGGCAACTCCCGATGCACATGCCGGATGGATCGGCCCTGCGTAATGTGACCGACCGCTACATGGCTTTACCGGATGTGATGCTGGCGCCGCAGATGCTGCTGCTGGCAATTCTGCCGGTGGGATGGTTTGTACTGGTCAACGTATGGTTGATGTATTCCATCGGTCTGTTGGGTCTGGTCAGCCTGTGGCGGCGGTTACACCTGTCACCGGTGACATTTGCCATTCTTTTTTTCATTTTTAATTTCAACGGTCTGGTTCTGACACATTTCGGGGTGGGGCACGTCAATTACACCGGTTATTTTCTATATTCCATCCTGTTTGTTCTTTTAATGGATATGGTCGAATCAGACAAACCGTTCAGCCTGAAAAGCCGCGATTCATGGCGCTGGTTGGCCGGGTACGCGTTCCTGTTGTTCTTCATGCTGCTCAACGGTTCATTTCATCAGTTTATCTGGGCGTTGATGCTCACCGGCCTGGTTGGTCTGTTCCGCTGGCATAATTTCTGGCAGGCCATGACAGGGATCGTCGCCGCCGGTCTGCTTTCGGCATTCCGTCTGCTGCCACCCGCTCTTCACCTCGGCCAGTTTGACAGTGAATTCCTTTCCGGGTATCCATCGGTGATGGACGTATGGACGGCTTTGGCCGGCATGGTCAGCCCGGATAAAGCCTTTGCCCACACCGGCCAGTTGACCAACCTCGGCTGGTGGGAATTTGACCTGTTTGTCGGGCTTACTGGCGCCATTTTCTTGATCGTCTTTGGACTGGGTTGGTGGATTTCAAAGCATGACGCACCGGTCTGGTTGAAGACTCTGGCGGGACCTTCCCTGGTTTTGTTTGTGTTGGCAATGGGTAGTGTGTATAAAATCGTGATGTATATTCCCATCCCGTTGATCAACGGTGAGCGGGTGAGCGCGCGGCTGGTCACCCTGCCTTTTATTTTATTGATGCTGGCCGCGGTATATGGCTTCCAGCGGTTCCTTGAAGAAAAAGGTGTAACGGTTTTATGGCGGTGGATAGGGCTTGCGGGGTTGTTCCTGTTAGCCCATGACCTGTGGCAGAACCTCAAATTGTGGCGTGTCAATGTGGCAGCGCAGTATTTTTCGGTGACGCCTGTCAACCTGACGATCAAGGTGGTCAGCAATCATCCGGACGCGGCATATACCAATTTGCTGCTGGCCGGGGCGTGCATCACATTGGTTATGAGTATTATTTTGTTAATCGGTGCATTGCGAAAAACCGCGTAGGTTGGGTCATGACCCAACCTACAATTCGCATGGAATATATTCTGATCAGTCAAACTCAAACAATCAATTTAAATCAGAGTATATTGATGTCCCAACCTTCAACATCTCATAGAAAATAGACCATGCCAAAATCAACCACCCAGTATGTATGCCAGCAATGCGGACGGACCTCACCGGTCTCCTTTGGGCGCTGCCCTTCGTGCAATGCCTGGGGAAGTATGGTGGAAGAGATCATTGAAATGTCGTCTTCCCCATCTGCCGGAAAGTCTCATGGATTTTCCGCCCGCTCCAAACCCGTGAGCCTCGAAGAGATCAGTGGTGACGCGGAAAACCGCCTCAAGACGCCCATCTCCGAATTTTCCCGGGTGCTGGGCGGCGGCATTGTACCCGGTTCGATCATTCTGGTAGGCGGTGACCCGGGGATTGGTAAATCAACTTTGTTGCTGCAAATGGCCATGGAAATATCATCTTCGGCTTATGGCAATCATCCGGTTCTGTATGTGTCCGGAGAGGAATCCGAGCGGCAGATCAAGATGCGCGCGGTGCGCCTGTTGCGGATGGAAAACGGTGAAGCCATCACCGAAACGCCGAAGAATTTGCAATTGGTCACCGAGACCAATCTGGATATTATTCTTGAGCATATCCAGCAGGTCAAACCAGAAGTGGTGGTGATCGATTCCATCCAGACTATCACCTTGCCCGAGTTCAGTTCATCAGCCGGGTCAGTTTCGCAGGTGCGTGAAACTGCCGCCCGCTTGCGGGAGTTGGCTAAATCCAGTGGAATAGCTGTATTCGTAATTGGACATGTCACCAAAGAAGGTGTGATCGCCGGTCCACGTGTGCTTGAACATATTGTGGATACGGTTCTCTACCTTGAAGGTGACCGCTACCAGTCATACCGGCTACTGCGCTCGGTGAAGAACCGCTTTGGAGCAACTTCAGAAGTAGGCGTCTTTGAAATGCGTGACCGGGGTATGGTGGAAGTGACCAACCCATCCGAAGCGTTTCTGGCAGAACGTCTGGTCAACACGCCGGGTTCCGCCATCGTTGTGACGATGGAAGGTACCCGGCCGCTGCTGGTGGAAATTCAAGGGTTGACCACGCGTACAAATTTTGGAAACCCAAGACGAACGGCCAACGGATTGGATATAAATAGAGTAATGCTAAATGCTGCCGTGCTTACACGCCGCGCGGGTATTAACCTGACGGAGCAAGATGTTTTTGTCAACGTAGTCGGTGGATTGACTGTAGAAGAACCCGCAGCCGATCTGGCTATGTCAGTGGCTATTGCCTCTTCCATGCGAGATATTCCGGTTAAAGCGGATATGGTATTGATCGGGGAGATCGGTCTGTCCGGTGAGCTGCGCTGGGTCAGCCAGATGATCCCCCGGTTGCGTGAAGCAGCGAAATTGGGATTCAAACAGGCTGTGATCCCGCGCCGGACGTCACACGCGGAATCCTTGCCCGATGGAATAAAAGTACTGGAAGCCCGTTCCCTACAGGAAGCTCTACGGTTATCATTAATAAATACCGATCAGGTTGATCCGAAAGGAAAATGATCATGAATCCTTTGCTTGTGGTTCGAAAACACCATGCTATTGAACATGCCAGTCTTAATATTCTTCAATCCAAATTTCCGGGTTTGCGTTTAGCCGGATATTCCGATCTGACTGGATTTCTTGTTGTAGGTGAAGTAGAAACCGATAAGCTTCTGGCGGCCGTCAACGAAGCCATTACCCGGCTGAAGGCGGGGGAAACGGGTCTGGCGATACATCCAAATTGCGGCACGAATTTCGCCGCGGCGGGGCTGGTGGCGGGCAGTCTGGCCTGGTTGAGTATGCTGGGCCGCAATCGGTCATTTAAGAAACAGCTAGATCGCTGGCCGGTGGTCGTTTCTCTCGTCACGTTGGGAATGATCGGCGCGCAACCTCTTGGTCCTTACCTTCAGGCAAATGTGACTACCGATCCGAATATTGGAGATATTCGGGTAAAAGAGATCATTATTTCAAAACATGGAACAGTAAAATCTCACCGTTTTAAACTCGGGTATTGATCGAATTATGTCATCCGCTCATATTTTTTTTCTTCACGGAGACGATGAGGCCGGAATAACCGAACGCGTAAACGTTCTGTCCGGTTTGTTGGGAGATCCATCACTGGCAGATCTTAACTTGACCACATTAGATGGCCGGGTATGCGATGAAAATGACATCCGCAACGCGGCTTTGGCCATCCCGTTTCTTTCAGACCATCGTCTTGTTATTGTGCAAAACGCGCTGTCTCGAATCAACCAGGACAGTCAAAAGAAACGTTTTACCGCGCTACTAGACGAGATT
Source organism: Leptolinea sp. HRD-7 (assembly GCA_024363285.1). Classification (GTDB taxonomy): domain Bacteria; phylum Chloroflexota; class Anaerolineae; order Anaerolineales; family Anaerolineaceae; genus Leptolinea. The sequence continues at coordinate 1,032,706 of AP024710.1, forward strand.
CCTCCCTCAACGCAACTGGTTTTAATAATTCCTGATGAAACCGCCTGGGTAAAAGATAAAGACACCGGCCGTTGGGAAAAAAGCTGGAAAGTCTTAAGTTCTTCCCATTTTCTGGTGAAATGGGCCAAAGAAAATTCATCAAAAATTTCAGATGAAGGTTTCCGGTTGCCGGAGCAAAAAGAAATGCCCGGATGGATTATCTCAGAAGCAAAAAAGCAAGGTGGTCTATTTACCCCGGGAGCGGCTTCGGAATTGGCTGAATTTACAGGGAGTGAAACTCAGGTTGCCCGGCTTGAGATCACAAAACTCTTGAACTATGTTAACTTTGAACGCGCGGTAAATGAAGACGATGTGGATGTGGTTTCTATTCAGCAGAATCAGGCAACCGTTTTTCAATTAAATGATGCCATTGCCAACGGAGAAAGAGGAACTGCCTTACATTTATTACAACAGGTACTCGAAACCGATGACCCCATTCGAATTTTTGCCAGTATTGTCGGTCATTTCCGCCGTCTTCTATTGATCAAAGACTCCCTGCAGCGCGGTGAAACGTCAAATTCCATTTCGACAAGTTTTAAAGTCTACGGAAAGAATTTGGATGGCATTATGGCGCAATGCCGGCGATTCACCATGGATGAATTAAAAAAGGCCTACCGGCACCTTTCCGATCTTGATTTTGAGATCAAAAGTGGTATTACACCGGCAGACCTTGCTATCGAATTATTCTTGATGGACTTGAAAACAGTTAAAACTTAATAATCGTCTCTCGAATTTCACCCCATTTCAGGGCATCTTCAATGCCCTTTTCTATGGGTAGTTCCGTTTTCCACTTGAGTAATTTCAAAGCTTTATCGGCATTGGTAAAAGAGCCAGCCACATCGCCCGGGCGGGGTTCTGTCTCGCGTTTGTTGATGGTTTTTCCATAAACCTTTTCAAAAGCAGCGACCAACTCTTTGACAGTCACACCATTACCGGTGCCGAGGTTAATTACCAGATAATTATCGGGCGGATTGCCGGCACGATCAAACACACCATCAAAATCAGTAACAGCGTTGACATGCGCGCGTGCCAGGTCCCACACGTGAATGAAATCGCGGATACCAGATCCGTCACGTGTTGGCCAGTTGACGCCAGTGATATCAAAGGTGTCCTGTTTACCAAGAGCGGTGTCTACCAGTTTTCCAAGCACATGGGTGGGATTCTTAACATGTATCCCAGAGCGCATTTTGGGATCCGCGCCGATCGGATTGAAATATCGAAGCGCGATACCTTTCATACCGTATGCCGCGCAAAAATCCTTCAATATCATTTCCATCATGTATTTTGTGCGCGCGTAAGGACTGTTTGCTTTGAGAGGGGATTCTTCTGTCACTTTGAAACCGGGTACCACATCATAGATCGAAGCGGATGAGCTGAAAACCAATCGCGGGTATCCCAAGTCACTCAAACTTTTGAAAAGTTCCAATGATTTGGACACATTGTCAACATAATAGTCATATGGATTGGTTACAGATTCTGGCACCACAATAAGTGCGGCACAATGCACTGTTGCCTGGATATCTGGATGTTCTTTTAATATCGTTTCAACCGCAGACCGGTCCGCGATATCGGCTTTGTAAAATATTCGGTTACGGGTAAATTCTTCACGTCCGGTAATCAATGAGTCCAGGATAACCGGAATATGCCCTGAATCTTCCAGAGCGGAACAAATTGTGCTGCCGATGTATCCGGCACCGCCGGTAATGAGAAATTTCATTTTTATCCTCGTGTAGTGTTGATATCGGTATTATAACCTTTGCGTGCAATGTGCTCTTATTATGAAAATATGAAAAGGAATATCCACATAATTTAATATTAAAATGAGTTTTTATACTGTATATAAAAAAGGAAAATGTGATGTACATTGCCATTGAGGGTGTTATCGGTGTCGGAAAAACAACGCTGGCCCGGCTGTTGCAGCCATCTTTTCAATCCGGCCTGTTATTGGAAGTTTTTGAAGAAAATCCTTTTTTAAGTGATTTTTACAGCGACCGAGCCCGGTACGCTTTTCAAACTCAGATATTCTTTTTACTCAGCCGTTACCGCCAACAGCATAACAATGTTCCACGTTTGCTATCTGAAAATGAAAATTTGATTAGCGACTATACCTTTGAGAAAGATTCCATTTTCGCGCGAATTAACTTACAGGGGGATGAATTGACCATGTACGAACGCGTGCATGAAGCGCTCGCCGAAAAGGTACCTACACCTGATCTGCTCGTATACCTTCGTGCCAACATGGATACCATTTTGCAGCGAATTGCTCTACGTGACCGATCATACGAACGGCAGATCGAAAGAGAATATTTACAACAACTTTCAGATGCATACGAAGAATTCCTTTCCCATTCCTCTAAATTGCCTTTTCCAGTTTTGATCATCGATACGGAAAAAACGGATTACATTCGGTCACAGGATGAACTAAAGATAATAGAAAACCGTATCCGGCAAACTTTGCAACTTAGTCCGTTCCAGCCGCCCCTTCCCATCTCTTGACCTTTCTACGGTTATAATTTTCTGAAGGAAGGAAAAAAAGATGCGGATAACGAAAGATTCTTTGCTTCGTCTGGCACGCGATATGTCTGCCATTCGAATAAATGAAGACCACAGTATAGTCTGCATCTACCTGACAGGATCAATGCTCACGGACGATCCGTTCATCGGGGGATCCACGGATATTGATCTTTTTTTTGTCCATGCCGGACAACCTGTCGTAGCGCGAGAGGTTAAATATCTGAACGACGATGTCACACTGGATATTGCCCATATTGATCAGATGAGATTTCAACAGCCAAGGCGATTGCGCGCTGATCCCTGGCTGGGACCGTTTCTTTGTGCCAAACCGAAAGTTCTGTTTGATACCCATCACTGGTTTGAATTTACAGAAGCAAGTGTTGCCGCTCAATTCTACCGACCAGAATATGTTCTGGAACGTTCGCGTCCTCTGGCGGCAGCAGCCCGGCAGACCTGGATGAATTTTCATCTTAATGAAAAGGAAGTTACCCCTCTCAATGTTTTGTTATTGCTCGATGCCGTAGAAAAAGCGGGAAATTCATTGGCATTATTAAGTGGTCCGCCTCTTGTCACAAGACGTTTTTTTAGTGGATTATCAACAAGGCTGGAAAAAGCCGGAAAAATAAATTTATTAACCAACTTTCAAAATTTTATTCTTCCTCAATCTTTATCAGATATCGAATGGACACAATGGATAACTGCCTGGGAATCAATTTTTAAAGAAACATCTGAACGGGTTGAGACTCCAACCAGTCTCTTATTACCACGTAAGAACTACTATGTAAAAGCTGTCACAGAATTATCTGCAGAGGAACCGTTAACAGCCGCCTGGATATTGATGAATTGTTGGACACGTTCAGCCGCCGTTTTAGATGAAGGGTCCACCAGTCTTGAAAATTGGAGAAGAGCCTGCGCCGAATTCATGCTGATCAAAGAGTCATTTGACCCGGTGATGGAAAAGCTTGACAGTCTATTGGATTTAATAGAAGAGACTCTGGACACTTTTGCCTCAGAAAATGGACTTTCACAGTAAGTAAATAAACCTGTGGATAAATCCGTTAAATCTGTGGATAACTGACATTAACTGTGGATAACTATGCGTAATCAGAAGGAATACTCCAGAATAAAACGGTGAAATTCCGTATTCTATCCACATCGAAAATTCAAGAAGATACGTTTTTAATCAATTAAAACTGGTCTACATTTATTTTTCGCATTTTATCCACAAAAATTTACCAGAAAAGAAATTTTGAAAGCCCTATATAAAGTGCATCCAAATATAGTTCATCCCATATATGGTGTATATTGATTGGCTCATCAGGTTATCCACTTATCCCCACTCTCTATTAATAATACGGAATCATAAATATAAATAACCTGAAAAGATAATTATAAAAAAATCGCTCATAAAGGCAGATTATGAATACTTCCTGCAGACATTGGGGAAACCAATATTTGCGGGAATCGTTCTTTTTTTGTGCAACATCGTCTTTATCATGTAAAATATACAGTACCGTTATCGATAACGTAACCGCAAAATCCGTCCAGAATGCGTATTTCTGGCAGTTCAAGGATGATTTCAGATGTATTCATCTTCCCATCGTCGGTTCAATCCACTAACCTGTGAATGGGTACTGGTATCCCCTCACCGCTCAAAACGGCCCTGGCTTGGGCAGGTAGAAAAGAAAGTATCCGAATCTCTGCCCATGTATGATCCTCAATGTTACCTTTGCCCGGGAAATGAACGGGCGGGGGGAATAAAGAACGAGAAATACACCGGCACATATGTCTTTGATAACGATTTTGCCTCGTTATTGCCGACTGTTCCTGTTGACGATGGGGAATATCCTTCACACCCGCTGATGAAAGCCGAACAGGAAACCGGCATATGCAAAGTAGTTTGTTTTTCTCCCCGTCACGATCTGACCCTCCCGGAAATGGAACGGCAAGATATACAAAATGTCATTGCCACATGGACAAAAGAGTCTTTTGATCTGTCTTCCCGGTCGGATATAGCCTATGTACAGGTATTTGAAAATAAAGGTGCTGTGATGGGATGTTCAAACCCTCACCCTCACAGTCAGATTTGGTCACAATCTCGCATTCCCAATGAACCGGCGAAAGAACTGGTTTCTCAGACCCAGTATTTCAATGAACATCATAAAACCCTGTTACACGAATACGCGGCCGAAGAACTTCGTCTCAAAGAACGTCTGGTGGCGGTGAATGACCATTTCACCGCTCTGGTTCCGTTCTGGGCTATCTGGCCGTTTGAAACATTAGTAATAGCCAATGGTCCGGCTTCACGGTTGAGTGATTTGACCCCGGTAGAAATAGAAGCTCTGGCAGATGTGATGAAACGTATTACCACACGGTATGACAATTTGTTTGAGACGTCTTTCCCCTATTCGATGGGATTTCACCAGGCGCCGGCGGATGGTGAGAAACATCCTGAATGGACTCTTCACGCGCATTTCTATCCTCCATTGCTGCGTTCCGCAACGGTGAAAAAATTCATGGTGGGGTATGAATTGCTCTCTATGCCTCAGCGCGATATAACCCCCGAAGTAGCCGCGGCCCGATTATGTGAACTTTCGGATACGGTTCATTACCGGTCCATTCAAAAATAACTCAAATAATTATCATTCAGGATAAAACATGGAAATCTCAGAAATTGTCACCCGGGCGTTCGAAGAAAAATTTGGGAAGAAACCTGATCATCTGGCCAGCGCGCCGGGACGAGTAAATCTGTTGGGTGAACATGTTGATTACAACGATGGATTTGTGCTTCCGGCGGCCATTAATCTGGCAACCCGGATAGCTTTTTCTTCTAGCGGGTCAGAGAAATCTACATTGGTCGCGCTGGATATTGATTATGATGAAACAACGTTTGATTTGAAGGGTGTCTTCGATAAAAAGGATTCAAACGGCAGGATGCTTTCAGAATGGTCCCGGTATCCGGCTGGAATGGCCTGGGCGTTGAACGAAAAAGGGCTGGAAGTAAATGGTATGAACGCGGTGTTTTCATCGGATGTACCTCGTGGAGCCAGCCTGAGTTCATCCGCATCCGTTGAGATGGCATTTGGCAAAGCCTGGCAAAAACTGGGAGGATGGGACATTCCTCCCATGCAGCTTGCCCTTATTGGTCAACGGGCAGAAAACGCCTATGTGGGAATGAATTGCGGTATTATGGATCAATTCGCGTCAGCCTGCGGGGAAAAAGACCGTTTACTGCTGTTGGATTGCCGAAGTCTTGAATATCGAACTCTTCCATTGCCCGAAGATGTTGCGATTGTCATCGCGGATACAAGTGTTCGGCGTACGCTGGTTTCCAGCGCGTATAACAAGCGCCGTGAATCATGTGAAGAAGCTGTTCGTTTGCTAAAAACAAAAATCCCTTCTCTAAAGTCTTTAAGAGATATTTCTGTGGAAGATTTTGAAAAATTGTCGGGATTATTACCGGCTGAGACAGAAATGCGCGCCCGGCATGTAGTGTACGAAATCGCGCGAACATCACGTTCCATACCATTGCTTGAATCAGGTGATGTTGAAGCCTTCGGGCAGCTTATGAATGAATGTCATGCCTCACTGCGGGATCTTTATGAAGTATCAGGTCCGGAATTGGATTTGATGGCCTGTCTGGCTCAACCATTAAAAGGATGTCTGGGAGCAAGGCAAACTGGCGGCGGATTTGCCGGATGTACAGTTAACCTGGTTCGCAAAGAATACACTGATGAATTCTCACAGATGTTATCTACGCAATATGAATCTAAGACCGGATTGCATCCGGCTGTGTACATCTGTGAAGCTTCAAAAGGTGCTGAAATTTTATACTAAAATTTTATTTAAAGTGAATAAAACTAAAATAATAAAAATTTAAAAGGGGAATATATCGAAAAAATTCAATTAGACCCATAAAAAGGGTATATTTCCGCTTGTATAAAATAAAACTTTTCTGTATGATACATTAAGAATATATTAATAAGCCCCCTATCAGTAAATCAACCCAACGAAAAACCATGCTTAATCTATCTCTGAAGGAGGAGTAGTATGAACGTCATCAAAGTGAAAGCTACCTCTCGCACAGCCGCCGTTGCAGGGGCAATTGCCGGGGTAATTCGAGAGAAAAAACATGCCGAAGTTCAAGCCATCGGAGCTGGCGCAGTAAATCAGGCTATTAAAGCTCTGGTGTTGGCAAAAGGGTACCTCGGAGAAGAAAATGTGTCTATCGTCTGCGTTCCAGAATTTGTGGATGTGGATATTGATGGAAAGGTTCGAACCGCTATTAAATTAATTGTCGAACCGAGATAGATTTAAAAAACGTTTCAGGGTTCTGCCGGGGTAAAAACGACTTCATCTTTACCCGTCAGCTTTTGTTGAACTCTGTTTAAAATCAAATCAAGATGATCCGGCCGCACGACATAGTCAAGTTCGTCGGCCGGAATTGTTAAAACAGGGCAGATCGTAAATGTTGATATCCATTCGTTATAAAGGTCGTTAACTCGACCCAAATATTCGGACTTGATTGATTTCTCATAGTCACGATCACGCAGCGCAATACGTTGCAAAAGAGTCTCTACAGATGCACGTAAATAGATCACCAGATCAGGGGCTGGAAGAAATTCTGTCAGGGTCTGGTAGAGAGAACGATAAGTGGTGTAATCACGGTCACTCATATTGCCCTGAAGGTATAAATTCCGGGCGAATATCTCAGCGTCTTCATAAATACTGCGATCCTGGATGACTGATCCGTTATGGTGCAAGATTTTATGGTGTATTTGCAGCCGGCGTGACAGGAAGAATACCTGTGATTGAAAGCTCCATCTGCTCATATCTTTGTAAAAATCAGTTAGATACGGGTTTTCTGTTTCAGGTTCGTAATATGGCTGCCAGCCGAGTTTGTCACACAGAAGCTTAACAAGAGTTGATTTTCCCACACCGATGTTTCCGGCAACGATAATAAATTTATCCATCTACTGGCATCCTTTTAAAAATTATGGATTGAATTATACCCACGGTAGGAAGGGAAATAAAAAGACAGCCTCTCGGCTGTCTAATTTGTCTGACACGAAGAATTAATTACGCGGGGTGAATTGAATCTGTGGGGCAGACATCAACACAGGCAGCGCAATCAATGCATTTATCCTGATCGATGACCATGTTACCATCGATTTCAGAGATCGCGCTTTCGGGGCATTCGCTTTCGCAAGCGCCGCAGTTGATGCAGGTATCGGTATCAATTTTATGAGCCATGAGTTATCCTTCCTTTGGAATTTCATCTGAAGAGAATTATTTTACTCTTGTAATCATTCTTCGAGAAGAGTATCACATTTGGATAAAGTAAGTCAATAAATTCATGATAAATATCGTCATTGAATCTGGTGGAAAAATGTCATAAATATTTTCATTTATTCTTTCTTCAATTTTGATATGCAAGATGGCACCTTGTAGTATGATTCATTTATCCTATGAAAACCGTTGACCTTATCATCCCTGTATATAACGAAGAAGAGGTTATAAACCTCTTTCACAATAAACTGACGGCCGCACTGATCAACCTACCGTATATTTTTACCATCTGGTATATCAATGACGGATCGAAAGATGGTACAGGAAGTAAGCTGGCGGAAATTGCGGGGAATGATCCCAGGGTTCAGGTTGTAGAACTTAGCCGCAATTTTGGACACCAGGCAGCTCTAACGGCTGGTCTTGATAGAGCCCAGGCGGATTATGTCATTTCGTTGGATGGCGATGGACAACATCCGCCGGAATTGATCTGTGAGTTGTTAAAACTAGCAGAGTCTGGATATGACATCGTGCAGACAGAACGATTGGACGCGGAGGATATTTCTGCTTTCAAACGCTGGACATCTGCGGCGTTTTATCGGTTGATCAATCGTATTGGCAGCACGCAAATAACCCCGGGTGCGGCAGACTTCCGACTGCTTTCACATCAGGTGGTAGAAGCACTGCGGAACATGCCGGAATACCACCGCTTTCTGCGGGGGATGGTTGCCTGGGTGGGGTATAAAAGTATCATTCTTCCCTACAACCCACCTCCGCGCATGGCGGGAAAATCGAAGTATTCACTGCAAAAAATGGTTCGGCTCAGTATGGACGCGGTCTTTTCGTTCTCGCTGGTGCCGTTGTATATTGGTATTTCACTGGGAATTTTGATGTTACTACTCGCATTGATCGAAATGATCTATGTGCTCAGTTTCTGGGTGACCGGTAATATCAGTCACCTGGCACCCGGATGGAGTTCGTTAATGTTCATCATCCTGATTGTGGGGGGGTTTTTGATGATCTCCATCGGAGTGATCGGTGTGTACATTGGTTACATCTTCCAGGAAGTAAAAGGACGGCCGGTTTATCTGGTGCGCGAGCCTGAATCTTTGATGGAAAATGGAAAGGCCTCTGATCGGTAATTCTGTGGAGAGGCTGAAATATCGCTCATGGATGGCGCCGGTCGGACTGTTGGCCGTCTGTTTTACCGCCTATGGACTGTTATTTCCTTTTCTTGGCTGGTACTGGGATGAGTGGCCGATCACCTGGATAGCCAATAAACTGGGTAATTCAGGACTGGTACGGTATTTTGAAACCAACCGCCCATACTGGGGCATGATCTACGGCCTTACCACCGGCCTGATCGGGGCTGTCCCCTGGCGGTGGCAGTTGTTTGGTTTGTTCTGGCGCTGGCTGGGTGCCGTGCTGATATGGGCTATTGCGCGCACAACCTGGCCGAATAAGGAATTCCGCGCTTTAACGGCAGGGATGTTCTTCGCCGTGTGGCCGTCATTCACCCAGCAGTCCATCGCCATGATGTACGGGCATTTTTTTATTGTGTTGGATTGTTTTCTACTATCTCTCTGGCTGAATTTAAATGCGTTGAACAATCCGCGCGGGAAAGCCTGGTATATACTGGCCGGTTTGCCGCTGGCGGCGGTCAATTTGTTGGCAATGGAATACTTCTTTTTACTTGAAGTTGTTCGTCCTGTATTTCTGTGGGCCGCCTTGTATGAAAGACAACCGGAGAAGAAAGACCGGAATATCCGCCTGCGTCTGATGGCAGCACTCTGGCTGCCATTTCTGCTGGTTTTTGCCGGTGCCGGGTACTGGCGGGCGTTCCTCTTTCCACATCAGACTCACAATTATCAGCCCGTATTGATAACCGGTTTAAAAACAGATCCATGTCAAACCCTGTTAACTCTGGCAATAACTGTAATCAAGGATATCTGGACCGTTCTGGTTACTGCCTGGGGACAGGTGTTGCGCCTGCCGGATGCCGCCTTATTCAGTGCTAAAACCACCGTGCTGTATTTTGCCGGGTTGGTCATTCTGGCAATATTGATTGCCATTCTAGTATATAAAACCGGCGCAAATGACGGAAAAAAGCGAAGCTGGCCGGCGGTAGTCACCGGGCTAGTTGGACTGCTGTCTGCGGGCATCCCTTTCTGGGTGACCGGTCTGCCTGTGGGATTGGGTTTCCCCAATGACCGTTTCACCCTTCCGTTTCTTCTGGGCGCGTCACTGGTGCTGGCATCCGTGTTGGAGTTATTACCGCAAAAAATTGGTATTCGCGCCGTTTTGACGGCGTTGCTGGTGGCGGCGGCCATAGGACTTCAGATACAAACCGGTTTTGCCTATCGCAAAGATTGGAACACACAGCGCAACCTGTTCTGGCAGTTAAGCTGGCGAGCTCCGGCTCTGAAACCCGGTACGGCGGTGGTGAGCACCAATCTGCCGCTGCGTTACTTCAGTGATAACTCACTGGTGGCGCCGCTCAACTGGGTGTACGCGCCGGATAATCACTCGGCGGCCATGGATTACATGTTTTACTACGCATCCGTACGCGCTGACCGCGCCCTGAAACTGGAACCCGGTCAGCAAATTTATCAGGGATATCTGGCTTCAGATTTCACCGGCAGCAGTGATCAACTGCTGATGATCGACTTCCAACCGCCGGCCTGCCTGCGTGTGCTTGACGCGGACTACGACCCGGTCAACCCGTTGCTTTCACCACTAATGCGCGAGGCAGCTAAAAGAAGTAATCCTTCTGTGATCGTTTCTGAAAACAGCAGTGTGACGCCGGCACGTTCACCCGATACCGATGTGTTTGGCCCGGAACCCGCGCGCGGCTGGTGCTATTACTTTGAGAAAGCCAGTCTGCTGGCGGATCAGGGGAACTGGCAGGCGGCGGCTGACCTGGGTGACCAGGCGTTTGCCCTGGGAGATTATCCCAACGACCCGATGGAACGTTTTGTGTTCATCGAAGCCTACGCTCGAACGGGGAATCTGGAACGCGCCCGGGAGCTGAGCGATGAGGTGGTAAAGATCACTCCACAGACTAAGGCTCCGCTGGATAAGCTGTGGGAGAGAATCGAAAGCCAACAATAGCGGTCTGCGTGGAGAACAACAATGCCTGAAACCAGGTATGTTTCATTTGACCTTGAAATCGCTAAAATTCTGCCCGGTGACTTTTCGGATTGGAAACGTCACCGCCCGCTGGGGATCACCTGCGCGGCTACAAAACTGGGTGACGAAGAACCCCTTGTCTGGTACAGCAAAAACGAGAACGGACAGGCATCCAGCCGGATGAATGAAATTGATCTGGTCACTCTGGTCGATTATCTGGAACAGGCGGTTGCGGGCGGGTATCAGATCGTCACCTGGAACGGGCTAGGGTTTGATTTCAATATTCTGGCGGAAGAGAGCGGGGAATGGGAACGCTGCCGGGAGTTGGCCGCGAACCATACTGACATGATGTTCGATTTCTTCTGCCGCACGGGGTACCCCATCGCGCTGGATAAAGCCGCGAAAGCTATGGGATTGAGAGGCAAGCTGGAGGGTGTCACCGGTGACCAGGCGCCCATCCTGTGGCAGCAGGGAAAGTACGAAACCGTGTTGGCGTATGTGGCGCAAGACGCGGTGACCACTCTCGAGGTGGCCAGATTAGCGGAAGCACGCGGGCATATAAGCTGGATAACCCAGCGCGGCCAGTTGAAAGACATACCGTTGCGTGGCGGATGGCTGCCCTGTAATAAAGCCGTGTCACTACCTCAACCGGATGTCTCATGGATGAGCAGGCCGGTATCCCGTCAGGAATATTACGGGTGGGTAACGGAAAAATAGTATAAGATGGTCGCAAAAAAACTTGAAAGAAGAAATTTAAAGTGTTTGTGCAACTATTTATTTTTCGGGAACCGAACACATGAATGCATTTATTGACCCACCGCGAAATATCCCCTTATTTCTCAGGTTCGGAATATGGATATCAACGAAGGTGACCGGTAGAGACCTGCTTCCTGCCAGAATTCTGGCATGGTACCCCAGAGCGGCTATCGGGTCTGGGGTGCTCGAATCGCTGGTCGCGCATAAAGATGGAAAGCTGGATGAGCGCATCCTCAAGATCGTGCGCATTCAGGCTTCTTACGCGGCTTCCTGCAACTTTTGTATTGATATGAATACGTATCAATATGATGCAACTGGAATCACTGAGGAGGAATTGCTTGTCTTGCAGGGACGCAAACCCCTGAACGAAGTCACAACTTTTTCCAAACGGGAAGTATTGGCGATTCAGTATGCTATCTTAATCTCGCAAACTCCTTTAAGATTTTCCATCGATTTTATCGATGAGGTAAAAGCACATTTCAACGAACGCGAGATGGTTATTTTGGCCTCCACGGCGGCTCAGGTCAACTATTGGGCCAGATTGATCCAGGCGCTGGGTATACCCCCCGCAGGGTTTAATGAAAACAATCTACTCTGATGTAGGGTGTGTTGACCGCTCATTTAGGTTTGATGTCTAAAATGAATAAATCAGGCAAGGTGTGAAGTCCGGTCAACGCACCATTCGAGTGCCGATCCAGAAATGATTAATTCCGGTAAGCTGATCAGGTATTTATAAAGTAGTTTCGTTTTGAAAAATTCGCACGAAAAAATTTTCACGGTTGTATTTTCCATTCTCACCACCTATAGTAAATTCATCCCAAATTAACCCGTTTCCGGAATTGGAGGGTGACATGAGACGACTCCCATCTCCAATTACCTCTGCCTTCATCGGATTGGCAGTTATTCTCACGGCCTGCAACATGCCGTTGGCCCGTCCAACAGCGGCATTTACTCCAACCATCTCTCCATCACAAACAACAGCGCCAACCGAGCCGGCTCCAACCGAACCATTTCCAACCGAACTTCCGACTGAACCGGTCGAGACTGAAACCCCAGCCCCTGTTCATGTTGACATCCCCGGATCGCCGGTCGGAAAAACATACCAGACGGTGTGGGATCAGACGGATGAGAAAACCGCCCCGCAAAAGCAGGCTTTTGGCGGTGACGATTACCGTAATGGAAAATACGAGCGTCCCTTTGACCAGGCCATGAACTACATTCCGCTGGCAGACCTGGTCTCTGTGAAGTTAAACCGGGAAGACCCGCTATGGACGTATGTGCTCTTTCAGGTTCAAAAACCCTTCAGCGATGACCCGGATACAGAAGTCAGCTTTGCCGTTGAACTGGATACCGATCTGAACAACCGGGGAGACTACCTGATCGTCACCGGCCGGCCTCGCAGCACCGAATGGTCAACCGATACCGTGATGGTGCTGAACAATCCAGATATGAATGTGGGTGGAGAGATCCCGGTCATGCCGGATATCTCCTTATCGGAAGGGCGCGGATACTACAACGAGCTATTCAACAGTGGTGAGGGTGAAGACCCGGATTTGGCATGGTCGCGACTGTCAGATACCGATCCTGCGGTAGTACAGATTGCCTTTAAGAACACCCTGGCGGGCGGTGAAACAGGAACATTCATCTGGCTTCCATGGGCGGATGCCGGTATGAATAACTGGTCATTGTTTGAATTTAATGACCATATCTATTTCACCGATGCCGGTTACCCCTTGAAGGAAGACGCGCAAAATTATCCGATAAAAGCCCTGTGGGGTGTGGATAATACCTGCCGGGTACCCTCTGGTTTTACTCCGGCTGGTCTCATGCCAGGCCAATGCCCGGATGTAATCGTACCGGATGTGCCGGTGACTCCACATACCCCGCGTATTTGCCGTCGGCCTTGCATTTCACATCCGGGATGCTGCGATAGATAAATCTGGTGATTTAAAAAAGTCCTGTTAGGAAAAGGAAAAGTTTGGTTTGGAAAAAACAATCGAACAAAAATTGAAGGATTTAGACCTTACAGACGTGGCATTATTCCGGCATGGGTTTTGTCAGTATATGCGGGATTATTACCTTGAGTATGAGTCTGGAGGTATTCAACCTTATGCGGGCCGTTATATATGCTGGTTTACTCATTGTGTGATAGCAAATACAGAGACCCGGGTTGATACAGAGGTCTGGAAGAAATCATGGGGAAGAGAGTATATTGATTATCAGGATTGGTTGAATGCGGGTGAACCGGATGGAATTGTTTGGGGAACGAATTGGTCTTTAATGTACCCTGGTTTGGAATACCACCCGAAATCCGAACTGGCCGGGGAATGGTCTTTACGGTTGGGGAAAGAAATGCATGAGGTCACCATCGATACTGAGATATTTCATATTCAATTGATATTCCATGATGTATTCATTCAAAAGCTGAGTTCAGACCTTTCAGTTATTGATAAAGTAGTATTTCCCATAAAGTAATGAAACCGGGTTGTTATTAAAAAATTTCACAGAATAATCTGCCAATTGAAATTTAATAATAGTTGTTCCATAATGAATCTGACCAGATTTCTCTGATTATTCAAGGTTGGTGAAATTATGAATAACACAACATCCTTTAATATATTTTTGGTATTGGTCCTGACAATCATGTTGACGGGCTGCAATATGCCGATTGAAAAACCTGCTCCTCAACCAACAGAAGCAGTGATCCTTCCCAGCCCTACAAATTCTCCTGAACCCACTTTGACCTCCACTCCTCCGGAACCTACGATGACTCCTGAACCAGAAATTGTACATGTTATGTGGCCGGGTTCTCCTCTGGGGAACATCAATCAGACAGTTCATGATCAGGTCGACCATAACACGGCGGCTCAACGGCAGGCTTTTGGTGGTGATGACTTCAAGAATGGTAAATATGAACGCCCGTTTGATCCGGATATGAATTATTTGCCCCACGCTGATCTGGTTTCAGTTCAACTCAACCGGGCGGATCCCCTCTGGGTGTATGTAACCTTTAAGGTGAATAATCCATTGACAGAAGAGGCGGCCAGGGATGTCTATTTCATGGTTGAGATTGACACAGATCTGGACAGCCGGGGAAATATCCTGATTGTGACCGGACTTCCAAAGAGCAGTGAGTGGTCAACGGATTCGGTAAAGGTTCTTTCCAATCCTGATCTCAATGTAGGTGGTAGTGTGGTAGTCAGGCCTGATCCTGATCTAACAGAAGGGCGCGGGTACTATGAAGTCTTGTTTGATAATGGCAAAGGAAATGATCCAGACCTCGCCATGTCAAAGCTATCAAAATCAGACCCGGCTGCGATTCTGCTAGCATTCAAAAACACATTGACCGGCGGGGAAAAAGGGAAATTTATCTGGCTTCCATGGACGGATGCCGGCATGCATGATTGGTCATTATTTGACTACAACGATCATTTCACATTCGAACAGGCTGGATATCCAATAAAAGAAGACGCGCAAAATTATCCACTAAAAGCTCTGTGGGGTGTGGATAATACCTGCCGGGTTCCATCTGGTTTTACGCCGAATGGCACTATGCCGGGTTTGTGCCCGAATTACGACCCACCGCCTTCACAGGGGCCACCGAAGGACCCTGGGTGTGTTTGGGTATGCTGGGGAACAGTTGCTTTATTCTGCGGATGTAGATAACATTCACACACCAATTTTGTTAATTTCACCCCTTGATAGGGGTGATTTTTTTGGATTCACAAAGTTCACCCATACATTCACCCTCTTTCTACCCAGATGATTTATTAAAATCAACAATAAAATTGGAGGAATTTTGAAAATCAAAGTTGACGACCTCACCAGCCCGGAGATCCAATCCCTGCTGGCGGAACATCTGAGATTTATGTATGAAATAACGCCTCCCGAGAGTGTACACGCGTTAGATCTAAATGAACTTCAGCAGCCGGATATCACATTCTGGTCTGCGTGGGATGATGATGGAGACCTGATGGGTTGCGGCGCGTTGAAGGCACTTGGTTCTGCGGAAGGTGAAATAAAGTCAATGAATACGGTCTCTCGTCACAGGCGTAAGGGTATTGCACGGAAGATATTGGAACATATTATTCATGAGGCACGAAACCGCGGCTATGAACGGTTATTTCTTGAAACAGGGTCAGAACCTGAATTTGCCCCGGCACGGCAGCTATACGCGACACTCGGTTTTATTGTTTGCCCACCCTTCGCCGATTACACAGATGATCCCCTCAGCACCTACATGACCCTGGAGTTATAAATCACGAAAACGGCCTGAAGATAGTATATCGGCTGGTGATAAACCCAGTGTCATTTTAAGTTTGCCATACTGGTACTTCCGGCTAACCTGTCTATAATGAGTAGATATGCAGGAAGGTGCCCAATGATGACTCGATATTCCCGATTGCCAGTCCGATTTTTCAATTTCGTTATTGTCTGCCTGTTGGTTTGTGGACTTTTCGCTTCCGGTGCAACAGTGCCTGTTATGGCTGCCGGCCCTGATTCCACCCCCACACCAACTCCACCAACCCCATTAATACCCCCACCTACACCAGTTCCAACACCATCCGGTGCGCAGGCATCTGTGGCGCTTTACTCACCGGGACAAAGCATTGTGATAGACAGTATCAAGATGATCACCGCGAAAGAAGGCTGGGGAATCAGCCGTTCGTCGGTTCTGGTCACAATGGATGGTGGGAAAACCTGGGTGGAAGTGACGCCACCTTCTTCACTCTTGACCAATAAAAATGCCACCGCTTATGGCGGTTTCTATGACACAAAAACCGCCTGGGTGATTTTCTCGGCAGATGATCAGATCAGCCCATCTGAAGGAATATGGTATACAACCGACGGCGGCGTCACCTGGATGCCCGGGCCTCCATTGGGGCACAAAGCCTTTGGTGACCGGATGTGGGCGGAGTTCTCTGTACTGGATGCCCGGAATCTGTGGGTGATGATCCGCGGTGTGTATGTTGGGGCAGGCACGCATTACAACCATCAGTTGTTCCGCAGTATTGACGGCGGATTTTCCTGGGTGACGTATGACAGCCCCAATAGTGATGATTACACCGGTATGGTTTTCTTTGGTGGTAATGATGGTGTGCGCACACTTCAAACAACCGGCTCATACGCCCCTGCTCCGCCGGTTCTGGAAACCACAACCGATGGCGGAATGACATGGGTATCGCGCGAACTACCAGCGCCGCAGATAAAACCGGACCTATTCAAACGGTATCCATATTGTGAAACTTACTCACCGGTTATGTTGTCATCGCAATCCATTCGTGTGTTGATGGGATGCTTCGATTATCCCCACCTGATCTATGCCGGTTATTTTTATGAAAGTGATGATGGCGGGCAGACCTGGAAGTCATTCCCGCTGCCGTCAAAAGCACACGCTGAGACGAGTCAATTGATCTATTTTGATGATTCGCATATTCTGGTGATGGGGAGGAACTCTTACCGCAGCAATTCCGCCGGGCAGGGGTGGACCTTCATCAAGACCGTCAACTGGGACGGACAGTTCTCTTTTGTTGACCCGAAAACCGGGTGGGCTATCGCGCGCGAAAAGGGATTGAGCGCGCTGGTTAGCACCATCAATGGCGGGGCGACATGGTCATTGTTGAAACCGGTGATCGCGAAATAATAGAATATTAATCATGTTTGAATTAATCAAAATCACCCTGCGATCGACGCAGGGTGATTTTTTGGGGAGGGAGATATATTCTATTTAAATAACCGGCTATAACGACTCTCCCAGGTAAGCCCGGGCGATAGCGTCGTTTTCCATGAGGGCTTTACTCACACCTTCAAACGCAATGGAACCGGTTTCCAGGACATAACAGTAATCGGAAATTTCCATTGCCATCATGGCGTTCTGTTCCACCAGTAAAATGGTCTGACCGCTCTTGCTAATAGTAAAAATGGTCTCAAATATTTCTTCCACCAGTCGAGGTGCAATGCCCATTGATGGTTCATCCAATAACAGAACATCGCCCCCTGTTATAAGCGCGCGGCTGATGGCAAGCATTTGCTGTTCGCCACCAGAAAGAGTGCCGCCCATCTGACGCATACGTTCTTTGAGTCTTGGGAATAAGGAATATACATAGTCCATGCGTTCACTAAGCAGCTTTTTTTCGTCCGCATGAGAAAACAGATAGCCAGCAATCCGGAGATTTTCTTCCACGGTCAATTCAGGAAAGATATGACGTCCTTCTGGTACATGTACAATCCCTTTTTTAACAATTTTATGGGCTTTAATACCAACAAGATTTTCGCCCATGAAATTGATATTGCCTCCTTGAGTGGGAATGACACCCGATATCGCGTTCAACGTTGTTGTTTTTCCGGCGCCGTTCGAACCTAACAACGATACGATCTCGCCGTTGTAAACCTGAAAGGAAACACCGTGAAGTGCTTTGATCTTTCCATACGAAACATTCAGGTTTTCCACCTCAAGGATCGGATTTTTCTTTTCAGAGCGGTTATTATTTTTCATTTTTGCGGCCTTTCCCCAGATAGGCTTCGAGTACTTCCTTATGATTGCGGATCTCGGACGGGGTGCCAATGGCCAAACTCTTACCGAAATTCATAACAATAATGCGTTCACAGATACCCATGATCAACCGCATCTGATGTTCCACAAGGAGGATGGTCAGACCGAATCTCTCTTTGATGTTGACGATCATTCTGTTCAACTCATCAATTTCATTGGGATTCATTCCGGCAGCCGGTTCATCGAGGAGGAGTATCTCTGGCTTACATGCTAATGCGCGAGCGATCTCTAATCGGCGCTGTTCGCCATAAGGAAGACTGGCAGCGGGTACATCAGCTTTATCGGCAAGTCCTACGGCTTCCAATAATTTCAATGCCTCTTCCCGCATTTGTATTTCTTCTTTCTGTTTAGTGAGGGAATTAAGAAATATATCCAGAATAGAATATTTTGTTTTTCCAAAAAAAGCCGTGCGAACGTTATCAAGCACACTTAATTTACCGAATAGTCGGATATTTTGGAAAGTTCGCGCGATGCCACTATTGATTATTGTGTGGGCGGGAAGGTTATTGATTCGGTTGCCATTGAAAAAAATATCGCCGGAGGTGGGAATGTATACTCCCGAAAGTACGTTAAAGACCGTGGTTTTTCCTGCTCCGTTAGGGCCGATTATGCCGACAATCTCGTTGCGTTTGATCTCGAAAGAAAGGTCGTCAATAGCTCTTACACCACCAAAGTACATGGAAACGTTTTTGAATGAAAGGATTGTTTCGTTATTCATCATCGGCCTACTTTCCACCATTATTGTCAGACGCGATGGATTTTTTGCTACCGGAGAAAAAGCGGTATTTTATCCCGGTAAAGAAGTCAGTTATTTTTTCCAAGGTCAATTCAGTTCCGCCTGCCAGTCCATCCGGCTTATAGATCATCACAATGATCAATAAGATCGCTCCAATAATCCACCGCCAGACACCCAGGGGTCGGAGAACTTCAACCAGAAGGGTCCACAACCCGGCTCCCATTATGGAACCAGATATGCTGCTGATGCCTCCAAGGTAAACCATGATCAGGCCTTCTGAGACCATTACATATCCAAAGGTGTTGGGATTGGTAAAGCTCAATAGATGAGCCAGTAATCCGCCTGAAACCCCAATGAGGAAAGCTGAGAAACCAAAAACCACCATCTTGGTTTTCTTGGTATCCACAGAGACGAGCTCCGCGGCAATTTCATCCTGCTGCAATGCCAGGGTTGCCCGGCCGTATTTTGACTGGATGAACATGCGGACCATTACAACAGCGGCCACCAGCCAGATGAAAACCCAGGCAATGTTGGTATTGGCCGGAATATTGCGTAGACCCCTCGCGCCGCCTACAAGTTCGAGGTTTTGTAAAACACTTTTCATGATCAGGGTGAAACCGAGTGTGATAATGGCCAGATAGTCACCGCGGACTTTAAAAGAAGGAACAGAGATCAAAAAACCTGCCAAAAGGGCAAAAATGCCGCCCAGGAAAATACAAAGCGGGAAGAATACCGGATCTGTTAAAACGAATTTGCTGAGAAGGGCGGATGAGTATGCCCCTACAGCCATAATGCCAGCATGTCCGAGAGAAAAAATACCCAGGTAGCCGTTCACTAAATTAATTCCCAGAACCATGATGGCATAGATTCCTATGTATTGGGCGATTTGCAGGTAATACGCGCCAATTAATTGGTAATGATCAATAACTATCAGGAGAGCTGTGACAATTACCAGTAAACCAAGGTTAACGATCTTTTTGAAAGCCATATTGTCACCCCTACACTTTCTGTAGAGATTTCTTGCCCAATAGACCGCTGGGTTTAATGAGCAAAATCAAGATAAGAATGCCGAAGGCTACAATGTCACGGTAACTGGAGACAGGGAGCACAATGGGTGTAATGACCATTACTGCAGCAAGAAGGAAACCACCGAGTACAGCACCTTTGAAATCACCAATACCACCAAGAACGGCCGCTGTAAAAGACCACCAGTTGATCATTGAGCCGATATATGGATCAAAAATGGGATAGGCCATACCGTAGAGACCGGCACCAATGGAAGCTACCGTAGCACCGACAACAAAAGCGATGCTTATTATGAAATCATTTGATATGCCCATCAGGCTGGCTGCTGTGGCATCTTGCGCGGCGGCTCGCATTGCGATACCGGTCTTTGTTTTCATAATGAACAGGCTCAGCAAGAGCATGATGAACAAAGCGACAGCAATGATCACGATCTGATAGAGTTCAATATTGACATTGCCAATCTGGTACTTGATATCTGGAACCAGGCGGGGAACCCGATGAGGGGTCGGGCCAATGAATTGCAGAACCAGGTGTTGTAAAAGTAAACCAACTGCCAGTGAGGTAACTACTACCGAAACTTTGGGGGCAGAACGGAGTGGTTTATACGCCACCCGCTCGATTCCAACAGCCAGAAACGAAATAACTACCGCCACCAGAACCAATGAAATAAATAAAACAACAAACAACGAGTTGGTAACAGATAGTAGCCAGGTTGAAATAAAGAAAAACGTATACGTTGCAACCATGAAAATATCGCCATGCGCAAAGTTAACCAGTCGGACAATGCCATAAACGATAGAGAACCCGATTGCAAGCAGGGCGTAAATGCTTCCCAGTTGCAAAAGGTTTATTGCTTGTTGGAGAAACATATCCATATCAGACCTCTTTTTACATCAGGCTCTTATTACCTTTTATTACTCTTACAAATAATAAAAATGTAAATAATGGCAATACTATAACAAATTTCTCATTAGTGGTTTTATAAGAATGGGGGGCTTGGTTTAAGCCCCTCCATTCTTGCTCGTTACTTACATACTTGTAAAAGGAATAAATTACGGTTTGGCGGTGGCGAAGTAAGTGAATTTACCGTCTTTGATCTTGATGATTACAGCTTCTTTCACAGGATCGCCGGTGTCATTGAACTGAGCTTTACCGGTAACACCTTCATATTCTTTGATGGCTGCCAGGCCGTTGCGGATGGCTTCGCGGTCAACTTTACCCGCATTTTCGATGGCCATCTTGAACAGATACACGGTGTCGTAGTTAAGGGCCGCGATATCGTTCGGGGTGTCGTTGTATTTCTTGGTGAAAGCATCGATGAAGGCTTTGGCTTTGTCAGAGGCAATGTCAACAGCGTAGTGACCTACCCACAGAGCGCCTTCAACATATTCGCCGCCAAGTTTGATGATTTCTTTGTCGCCCCAGGTATCAGAACCGATAAATTTACCTTTGTAGCCAAGGCTGCGAGCCTGTTCAGCCTGAAGAGGAACTTCAGCGGTGAAGTTGGGCAGAAGCAGGATATCGGGATTGGCCGCAACGATCTTGGTCAGCTGGGCTTTGAAATCCTTCTCTCCACGCCCGTAGGTCTGGAATTCAACCACTTTACCACCCAATTCTTCATAGGTTTTCTTGAAGATGGTGGCTATACCGACGTTGTAATCATTGGACATGTCATAAAGAACGGCGGCGGTTTTAGCATTCTCTTCATTGTAGGCGAATTTGGCAATAATGGCGCCCTGGAAGTCATCGGTAAAGCAGGCGCGGAAGAAGTAATCGTTATCTTTTGTGATAGCGACTGCCGTGGCCCACGGAGTAATGGAGGGCAGTTTGGCTTTTTCAATGATCGGAATGGTGGGCATAACATCAGCGGAGTCGTTGGGGCCGATCATGCCGTAGATGTCTGATCGGTCGGCAAATTTCTGGGCTACAGCCGCGGCCGCTTCGGGTTTGAACTCATTATCCAGTTCTTCCACGGCGAGCTTATACATTTTGTCGCCAACCTTGACACCGCCGGCGCCATTGATCTCTTCTAGGGCCAGGTCGATGCCTTTTCGGGCGGAAGAACCGATGATGGGGTTATCACCGGTGATTTCATTGTTTACACCGAGTTTGATCACATCCGATCCGGTAGCGGCTGAACCACCGGAACCGGTGCCCGCGCACCCGGCTGTCATGGCCAGTACGGTAATCAACATAAAAACAGATACCAGTTTGCGTAAATTCATTGCTTTTCTCCTCTACTAAAATCCAATATTGTTGATACTCAAAGGTATCGTATTCCACACGGATAAAACAGATTTACTGAAGCGAGTGATGATGTTAGGGAAACGTTAACCGGAATGGTGGGAGAAAAAAAGTCCTTAAAGCCAGTTAGCTCTAAGGATGCGGCGCGCAACTCCAGGTGATGATTGCCACTTCATCTCCAACATTAAATAACTTATGCCCGGTTTTTGGGGGAATCAGAAGGGCGTCACCTTTTTCTAATTCGTAGTAATAGTCGTCCTCAGGGAAATAACAGAGCACATGCCCCTGAACACAGAAGAATACTTCATCTGCTTCTGCGTGGCCGGGATCCAGACCCCCGATCTTGCCTGGTTGTAGAATGGACATACCAAAAGTAATCTTCTCAGTTGAGAAATACTGCCTGACAAGTTCGTCTTCGTCCATTCGGGCCGGGGTATCTTTCAGATGAACAATTTTGCCACTTTGCATAGATTTTATTTCACCTCCTTCCAAAATAATTATTCAAGAATTTAAAAATAAGGAATACCCAATAGTTTGAAACGAGATGCGCATAAATGAACGCAAATGAATAATTCTGAATAAATTATAGTGAATGGGTTGAGGCTTGTCAATAGATTTTTTTGGTACTTTCGGGTGATATTTCGGGAGAATTTGTTTTGCCGGGCTGTATCTTCAAAAAAACAGGTGCAATTTTAGTGATATCGTGATTTGGCTATTGACTGTCATTTTACGTTGTGCTATATTCTAAAAAGTAACGTCAAAAACGTTCAATAAATTTCATATTGGTTCAAAAAAAGTCTATTTAATGTCAGTCAGTCTTTTCCGGTATTAATCCTGGAAATTTTTTCCTGGTGCTTTTCCGGCTTTACTCATACGGTTTGGATTTACAGACACACATGGAGGTAGGGAATTGGATCCATTAATTTTGAGCGTTGACCTGGGGACGACTTCCATAAAACTGGCCATTATCGATAATCACGGGCATATTGTGGCCACAACTATGCGGGAATATGTATTAGAAACCCGGCAGGCTTCTTATGTTGAATGTAGTGAAGAAACTTACTGGGATGCGTTTACCGGTGGTCTTGCAGAATTGCTGGGTACGATCGGAGACCGCAAGTCATCCATAAAGGCGCTGGGAATTTCCGCTCAAGGTGAAACCTTGTTCTTCCTCGATGACAGAGGAAAAGCCCTGCGTGACGCGATTGTTTGGATGGATAACCGGGCTGAAAAAGAATCAGAGGAACTACGTGAAAAATTCACCGATGAAGTTTGCTATAAAATCACCGGACAGGTGCAATTTGATCCCTGCTGGCCTGCGGCCAAAGTTTTGTGGGTGAAGAAAAATCAGCCGGAAATTTTCCAAAAGACCAAAACATTTGCCTTGATAGAAGATTGGTTTATTTATCGTCTCACGGGCCAGATGGTGACGGAAGGCTCGCTGATAACCTCCACAGTTTACTGGAACCTGATCACAAAAAAATGGTGGCCTGAAATGCTGGCTTTTCTGGGCATTACCGAAGACCGGTTGCCAAAAATCATGGAACCTGGCGAAAAAGTCAGCGTAATCGATCCTTCAGTGGCCGAAGTTTTAGACCTGCCGAAAGACATGGTCGTTTGCACTGGCGCGCTTGACCAGGCAGCCGCGGCCATTGGTATTGGTAATATTCGCGAAGGTCTGTTCTCCGAAAATATTGGCGCGGCGCTGGCGATCTGCGCGCCGGTATCTAAACCATTATTTGACCCCAACCGGAAGATGCCGCTTCATTATTTTGGTATTCCGAATATGTATATGCTGCACACCTTTACCACGGGCGGCATGGCCATCAAATGGTTCCGTGATAGCTTCTGTGAAATGGAAAAATCTGTTTCAGAACTGACTGGAAAAAGCGCCTATATGCTAATGGATGATGAGGCCGCACAGGTTCCAGCCGGAAGCGATGGACTGGTGGCGCTACCGCATCTCAGCGGATCAATGGCGCCTGATGTAAACGCTCGGGCGAAAGGTGTATTTTTTGGTTTTACCATGAAACATGGCAAACCTCATTTCATCAGGTCCATTATGGAATCGGTGGGATACATCATCCGCCGCAATATCGAAGCCCTGGAAAATGCCGGATTGCGTGTTTCTGAACTTCGTTCCTCAGGCGGCGGCTCAAAGAGCCCCTTATGGAACCAGATTAAAGCAGACATTATCGGTAGACCTCTGGTAACCATTAAATGCTCTGAAGCCGCCTGCCTGGGTGCGGCTATTCTTGCCGGTACAGCTGTGGGTTTGTTTGATAGTGTGGAAAAAGCCTGCCAGAGTATGGCCGAAGAAAAAGCCCGTTTTATGCCTGACGCAGGGAATCGCGAAGTTTACGATACAGGTTACGAAGACTACAAACGGTTGTTTTCAGACTTGAATGGATTGTTTGACGCGACATATCGTCAGTAATACTTTTGAAGGTAGATAATCATTCATTATTGAGAGGTGTCATCTTGAACTTAATTGTTATGCTTACTCATAATGACCAGACGGTCAAAACGGCAATTGAGGATTTTGAAAGCTGCAAAGATCTGAATGTTCAGCATTGGGGTTTTAAAAATATTGGTTTACCTGTGCCCCAGATGAAAACATTGTTGAAAAACATGAAAGATGCCGGAAAAACCACGTATCTTGAGGTGGTGACATATTCAGAAGAGGATTGCCTGGCAGCGGCAAAACTGGCTTTAGATTATGGTTTCGATTGCCTGATGGGAACGTTATATTTCCCTTCGGTTGGTAATCTGGTTAAAAATAAGATTAAATACTTCCCTTTCTGTGGTAAGGTATGGGATAATCCATCCATACTGGGTGGAACAATTGATGAGATCATCGCGGATGCCAATCACCTGAAAGAAATGGGAGCGGATGGTATTGATATCCTGGCTTACCGCTTCACCGGTGATCCTGTTGAATTAATCAAAAAATTCACCAGGAATGTTGAACTTCCCACAGTGATCGCAGGTAGTATTGATAGTTTTGATCGTATCGACTTTATGAAAGAAATCAATCCATTTGGTTTTACAATGGGGAGTGCGCTGTACAATAAAAAATTTAAAATAGATGGCTCTTTCTGTGATAATTTAAAAATCGTCGTAGATTATCTGGATAAAATTAACCAATAAGATCATTCGTCCGGGATTAAGGCCGGTTATCCCGGCCTTCACCGGAGAAGGAGGGCGATATCTTAAAAGCGAAGCGCATGGAATTAATCACGGCAGAGATCAAGGAGCATGGAATTGTATCCATTGATGAATTGACCGAACGCCTTGAGACATCACGGTCAACGATTTGCCGCGATCTGTATGACCTTGAAATGGAACATGCATTAAAGCGTATCCGTGGCGGAGCCGTTGCTCTCACACAGCGTACATCTTACGAACCGCCGTTTGAAGTTCGTCAAGATTTCTTTCTGGATGAGAAGCAGCGTATTGCCAGTGCCGCCGTTAAACTTGTGCAGGATAATGAAACCCTGCTTTTGGATAGCGGAACAACAGTATATGAGCTATCCAAGGCTTTAATGGATAAGAAAAACCTGTATATCGCTACAAATGACCTTAATAGTGCTATGCTGCTTTCGCAAAACACCGACATCGAGTTAACAGTATTCGGTGGTGCGTTGCGCAAGCATCATTATTCGCTTACTGGTTATTTTACGGAAAATATGGTCAAACAGATCCACGCGGACAAGTTCTTCATGGGTGTAGATGCTGTGGATATGAATATCGGATATATGAATTTTTCTGTGGAAGAAATTCAGACAAAAAAACTGATGATCCAGGCATCTAATGAAGTGATCGTTTTGTGCGACCATTCGAAATTTGAAAAAATAGCGTTTGTGAATATATGCCATTTTGATGAGGTTGACCTGGTAATCACTGGAAAAGAAGTCAACAAAGATATTCTCAAAAAAATAGAAGAGCTCAAGATTAATGTAATGACGGTTTGATCTTTTGTCTCGTTTTTCCCCAAAAAATCACAACAGGATTTTGTAATGGTTGAAATAGAAGCTATGGTCATCCGTCGTTTTTTTACAGTTAATGAACGTGACGCGGCTGCCTGGTTGATGATGAGCACCGACCCGTGGAAAACATTCGGCCGGACATACGAGAATTGTTTAGATGCCGTGACCAATCTTCAAAAAGAGGCGTATGGTGCTTTTGTACAAGATGAGTTCCTGGGTTTACTGGTGATTGACCTGACCGGTCCATTAAAGGGATATATACAGGCTGTGTGCGTGAAAGAAACTGCGCGCGGTAAGGGTGTGGGCAAAAAGTTGATTAAATTCGCAGAAGACAGAATCTTTTCCGTTTCTCCCAATTGCTTCCTGTGTTATTCTGATTTCAACGAATCAGTTCGTGAAATTTATGATCACCTGGGTTACGAAGAAGTTGGGGTCTTGAAAGAATATATGATCCCGGGGCATGATGAGATTTTGATGCGAAAAACACTTGGCCCGGTGATGACGTATCAATACCAAAAAATGACCAGTTGAATTAACTCTTCGGCTACTTTATGATGAAAGAGAATTCTGGGGGATAGATTATTGTCACAAGTAAATAGGGAGTGCTTTTTGGGAGGTGCCGTATGAAACGTCGAACCAACCAGATGCTGCTCACATTCCTTGCTGTCTATTTGGTCATTTTTTCCTGCCGGTTCTTATCGGACGTAAATACTACGAATGAACCCGAAACCCGAGACCAGACGGATAGTGGAAGTGTTTTCCAACCCCTGACCGATGGAATTGATAGACTTTTTGGAGGTGGACGGCAGGATGTTGACATCGGAGGGGTTGTTCCGCGGGGTTTTTCACTGGTAGGTCAGTTGGGGGGCAGTACAGTTGCGGTGGCAGCCCGTGGAGACCGGGTATATATCGGGCAGGGTCCCCGGGTGGTAGCACTGGATATAACGGATAAACAAAGCCCGACCGTGCTCGCAAAAAGCCCCGTGTTGCCGGGACTGGTGATGGGCCTGGCACTTGATAAAACCACATTGTACGCGGTGACCATGTATGGCGGGCTGCATGCTCTGGATATCAGCGAAGACAGGAAAATTGGTCTGGTAAGTAAAGCACTTCCAAAAGTCCCGGGATGTGATGGTATTGTCTTGCGGGAATCAAAAGCATATATGGCCTGCAATCCCGGCGGATTATTCATTGTGGATGTCTCTGACCGGAAAAACCTGAAAGTGTTGTTCGAACAAGAGAAACCCGCCGGGGCGTCATTTTCAATTGCCCTGGTAGGGGATTATGCGTACGTGGTAAATACATCAGATAACACATTGGATATTTTCAATGTAAATAATCCACAAAAAATTGAGAAAGCCGGAATGTTCCCGTTTTCTGCTCTGCCGGAAGGCGGGCAGACTGGAGGGTCAGTTTCCAGCGTCAGGCCATGCGGTGACCATCTATGTCTGGCAGCCGCGCAGGATGGTTTGATCATTCTGGATCTCTCGAATCCTGAAAAACCGGTGATCGCCGGCCGTTTGGATACGCAGGTAGCATCAGGTTTAACAGTGAAAGGCAATACTGTGTATCTGGCGGATGATATGGATGGGATACATGTCATCGATATTTCTGATCCGGGGTCTCCCCGTGAAATCGGTCAACTGGCAACAGCCGTCGGCGGGTGGGAGTTTTCTGTAAAGGAACATGGCGAACGAGGCCTGACGCTTGACGGAAACCGTTTGTTTGTTACAGATCCGGCGTACGGTTTGACGCTGATTGAAACGGATAATTCAGGTACCCTCACCCGTTCCGGGGAATATATGACGCCGCTGCCGGATGTTTTGACCAATATACAGCTCGATCAGAACACCGCGTATATTACCGGCCGCAATAGCGGCTTCCGGGTGGTGGATGTGGCAAACCCGGCAGACCCGAAAGAACTGGCGTATGACGATGAACGCAAGAACCTGTACACACAATACCCGACCGGGTTGAAAGTAAGCGGGGGTTTCGCGTACATTTCGGATGGAAACTACCCGTTCCATATTTACAATGTGCACAATCCGTCAAAACCGGTACAGGTGGGCGCCCTGTATGATGAAGCGGCATCGGATGGCGCTTTTGACGTGATACTCAATAAGAATCTGGCATATCTTTCCGGTTGGGGGTTGAAAGACGCCTTCTATCCCGGAAAGGGATTATGGGTGGTGGATATCATAGATCCGGCAGGGCCGAAAGCTGTCAACTTTGTGGATGTTCCTAATGAAAGATGGAAACTGGTTCTGGCCAAAGACCACCTGTATACCCTCGACGGAGCAGTGGATATGGATAACGGAGGGCAGAAAGAGCCTATCAGCCTGCGGGTGTTTGATCTGTCTGATCCGGCAAAACCGGCGGCCAAACAGGTAATACCCATCCCGGGCATGCAAAATCTGGCGCCATCCGATCTGACGACAGATGGAACAAGGTTGTTTATCCGTGTTATTCCCAATACTGTTCTGGTGTATGAGTTGACTGACCCGGCGTCACCTTCACTGGCTGCCGAACTTAACATACCGGGTGGAATGCCAGATCTTCTGGTTGATGGCAAATACCTCTTCCTGGGAGGAGTAATGGCGTACAACATCTCGAATATCGCTAAAGCTGAATATATTGGCGTAACCGGCAACCTTCAGGCGTGGGACGCGGCGTACCGCAATGATCTGTTGTATGTTGTGACCACATACCAGGGTCTGTATATCTACCGGTTCAAACCTTGAGATGTCCCTGAGGAAAGAATCCTCTGCTTGCCTTCAGTAAAGAATTGTGCTATGGTTATTGAAATTTACTAGTAGGATCACTTCACCCGTACGTGCAATTCTATTCCACTGAAAAAAGAAAGAAGAGGCTGACATGGGAGATAAAAGTCCGAAGGATAAAGAGAAACGAAAGAAGAAGAAAGCCGGTAAAACCACCGCAGTGTAATTTGCTCAGAAAAAATATCTCCATATAGACCATGTCCGGCCAACGGGCATGGTTTTTTTTATCTCTTGTTCGAATAGTAACGTGCGGAGTGTATAACCTGGATACAGAATGTATAATATGAATCCTGCTTATAAGGGAGAAAAAATGAATCGGCAAAGTAGAGAGATCCTCGGTTTGTTCCTGGTGGTGTTTATAGTTGTTTCCCTGGCCTGTAATTTGCCAGCAGGTCTTAAGAGTGAACCTACCACAACACCAACGCCCGCGTTGAATGCCACCGAAATAGCCGGCACCGTGATTGCTGAAATTGTCGGCAGTACGGCTACCGCGCAGATCCAGGCAACACTAAGCGCGCCCACATTCACCCCTACACCTCCGCATACAGCCACTCCTGTTTTCACTAATACCCCCACCCAACGTCCCTGCAATCAGGCAGCTTTTGTTACCGATGTGACCATTCCCGATGGCACTGAAATCCCCGTGGGAACGTTATTCACCAAAACCTGGCGTATTCAGAATAATGGTTCCTGTACCTGGACCTCGGGTTACCTTGCTGTGTTTGACAGCGGCGACCGCATGAACGCCCCTGATGCAGTGGCTGTTACCGGCGGAACCGTTCCTTACGGCGGAACCGTGGATATCACCATGACGCTTAAGGCGCCTGATACGGCCGGTACATACAAAGGATATTTCCGGCTTCGTTCACCGGAAGGAATACTGTTTGGCGTGGGCGGTGGAGTACCGTTTTATGTTGTGATCAAAGCGGTTAAATCGGCAACAAACACACCGGCTGTCGAAGCCAAACCGGACCTGGTGATCACCAGCCTGCAATTCAATCCATACCCGCCGGTAAAAGGCAATGCAGTGACTGTTACCATACAGACTATGAATAAAGGCGGAGCGGCTTCCGGTCCGTATACCGTCTACTGGTATCCGGGAGAGAATTACCCGGCTCCGGGCTGCACCTGGGATGTGGATGGGTCCAATGCCGGCGGCGGCCGGGTGTTATCCTGTATTTATCCGGGGTATCCCAGCGCGTACAGCGGCATTGTCACCAAAGCGGTGATCGACCCGTCTGATTCCGTCAATGAGATCAATGAAAGCAATAACACGATGAAAAAGTCGATCGATGTAAGTAATTAATTCACGAAATAATAAGAAAGGAGGCTGAATTTTGAAGTTCAGCCTCCTTTTTGTTAATTATTGGGTTTTAACCGGTATCTTTTCCAGTTCGCTGATCAATCCGTCGATCACGTCAAAGCCGCCCTGCCAGAAAGATTCTTGACGCATATCAATGCCGGCTTCCTTGAGGATTTCATCCGGTGACTTTGATCCACCAGTGGACAGGATCTTAAAGTAGCGGGGTTTGAAGGAATCGCCTTCTTTTTTGTACTGCTGATACAGCGAGAAGACCAGTAACTGGCCGAAGCTGTACGCGTACACATAGAAGGGCACATTGAAGATATGAGGGATGGAAACCCATTCGTACTGGAATTCATCACTGATCTCCAATGAATCGCCAAACTGGGTTTTCAGGTTGGCCATATACCCGGCGCATAATTCGTCAACAGAAGCGCCGGCGGCAACCATTTCGTGGGCTTCCTTCTCAAAGATCGCAAAGTAAGCCTGCCGCAGAATGGTGGCGTAGGCGTCATCCACCTGACGGAACAGGAGGTCCCGGCGCACATCTGCGTCGGGATCCTGCTTCAGCAGATGGTCAACCAGCAGCATTTCGCCAAATGTACTGGCTGTTTCAGCCAGTGGGAGGGAGGCATGGAATGTGAGGATGCTGTGATCGGCTGCCAGCATGGAATGCACAGCGTGACCGAGTTCGTGGGCCAGGGTGGCCACATCTTCCGCTTTGCCCTGGAAACTTTGCAGTACCCACGGGGTGAGGGTTGGCAGCGCGGTAAGGCAGAACGCGCCGCCCTGTTTGCCCTTGCGGATTTCACTGTCCATATGGTCTTCTTCGATCACCCGCTTTGCCAGCGCGGCAATGGATGGATCAAACGCGGAATAGGCATCCATTACCAGTTTTACACCCTGGTCAAAGGTGTATGTTTTTTCTGATTTCGCTACAGGGGCGTACACATCATAGCGGCGGAGTTTATCCATCCCAAGCCAGCGGGCTTTTAGTTTGAAATATCGGTGGAAAAGACCGGCGTTCTTTTCTGTTACCGATAGCAATGTATCAACCGCTTGGTCCGGGATATCATTGGCCAGGTTTCGCACGGCAATCGGAGAGACGAATTTTCGCAGGCCAAGCTGCTCATTGTTCCAATCGCGGACAATATTCTGGTAGATCTGCCCGAGGATTGGCGCGTCTTGACCGTAAACCCGGTAGAGTTCCTGGTATGCCTGTTTGCGCAATTCCGGGTCGGCTTCACGGATGAACACTGAAAGTTCACCACGGGTGAGGGTCTTTTCTTCGCCGTTGACCGTCAATTTAAAGGTGTAGCGGTTGGTGATCGTATCGTAGAGGGTATTCATGGCGTTAGAACCGGTGACATCCTTGAGGTTGATCACTTTTTCTTCCGGTTCAGAGAGCGTGTATGGCTTGAAATGACGCATTTCTTCCAGCCAGTAGCGGTTGTCACCGGCCGCGGCCATCAGGCGTTCGGCGTTTTTATCATCCAGGTCTTTCCACCACAGGCTGAAGAACATAGTGCGGTTGGCCAGTTCTGCGGTAAATTGCTGGATGCGCGCGAGAACAGCCAGGGCATTCTGGTCCTGGGTATCGGCAGCGAACCGCAGATTGGCAAAGCTGAACAGTATGTTGGCTTTGGTGGTCATTTCCACCTGCCGGTCAATTAGATTGAGGAAAGTCTCTGTGGAAATGGCCGGGATTAATTGAGGACGGGCCGTTTCAAAGTCTTTTCCCAGTTTTTCAAGATCATTGAAAAGGGCGTCCATTTCTTCTTTGGAACCGGTTGGAAGAAGGTCTTTCAACGACCAGGCTTTTTGCGTGTATGTTTTTGAATCAGTCATCTGATGTATTCTCCTGAGTGGATAATATCTGTTGTCGCAGCCTGTCGATTGGATAGCGCCGGTTATCCTGCGGGTCAAAATAGAACCAATCCATCCAACCATTGGCCTGCCGTTTAAGCAGCCGGGTGGCTACCGAATGGATCGACCCTGTGATGCCGTCGATGGTTAATTTGCCATCGGCTGAGATCACAGCTTGAAGGGTTGAATCTGCCCCGAGGTACAGGCTGTCGCCGGGATGCAGGTAACCATATTCTAGCAAAGCGCCGAACGGCAGGCGAATTCTCTGTCGAACGTCTGCCTCTTTAATTGGAAAATTGCCCAGAGCCTCCGGGTTGATCGATGCCAGGCGTTCTCGGGCGGCAACAATGTAGCCTTCTTCTTTTTCAATACCGATCCAATGACGGCCCAGGCGGATGGCGGCTTCGCCGGTAGTGCCGGTTCCAAAGAACGGATCGAGCACCACGTCGCCCGGATTGGTGCTGGCGTTAATAATACGGTAAAGCAGAGAAGCCGGTTTCTGAGTGGGATGCAGTTTTACACCGTTGGAGCGCAGGCGCTCGCGGCCGGCACACAGCGGCAGGTACCAGTCACTGCGCATCTGTAAATCTTCGTTGATAGCTTTCATTGTCTGGTGATTGAACGTATACTTCGCGCCCTGTTCCTTTTGCGCCCAGATCAACGTTTCATGCGCGTTGGTAAAGCGCACGCCGCGAAAGTTCGGCATGGGGTTAGACTTGATCCACACAATATCGTTCAAAATCCAGAATCCCAGGTCTTGCAGTATCGCCCCGACCCGGTAGATATTGTGATAACTGCCGATCACCCAGAGGGTTCCGGTCGGTTTCAACACCCGCCGGCAGGCGGAAAGCCATTCGCGGGTAAAGGCATCGTATTCAGCAAAACTGGTGAAACGGTCCCAGTGCGCGTTGACACCGTCAACCAGTGAATGGTCCGGCCGACGGAGTTCATTCCGCAATTGCAGGTTGTATGGGGGATCCGCAAAGACCAGGTCAACCGATTCAGCCGGCAGACCGGATAGAACATCCAGGCAGTCACCTTCCAATATCCGGTCGAGGGGCAGGCCTTCAGACATATGGTTGATCAATCCTCCCGGATCATTCGCAAAACAGTGGGATGGATCTCTTTGTTGGTGGCAATCACGCTGATGGGAGCGGTGAGGTAATCTGGAGAACCGTCAAATTTGGTGACGATACCACCGGCTTCTTCTACCAGAAGCGCGCCGGCAGCAATATCATACGAATTTACTGAGATCTCGAAATAGATATCCATACGGCCGGATGCCACATAGCACATATCCAGAGCGGCAGAACCAAAACGCCGGCAGGCCTGCGCGTTCAGACTGAACTTTTTGTAGAGTTCCAATCCGCGTTTCATTTCATAGGAGTTCTGGTCGTAGGGGAATCCCGTCACGCTCAGGCTGCGGATCAGGTCTTTGGGTTCAGCTACTCTGATCTGGCGGTCATTAAGCCAGGCACCTTTGCCTTTTTCCGCGGAGAAAAGCTCATCACGCATGGGTTCGTAGATGGCACTCAGTTTGATCTTTCCGTTTTCGGCATAGGCAATGGAGACGCAAAAGATGGGAATGCCATGTGAGAAATTGACAGTGCCATCCAGCGGGTCTATGTACCAACAGGAACCGTTGGTGCCTTTGAACACCCCGGATTCTTCGGCCACGATGGAGTGGTCAGAGTAATGTTCCTTAATATAGGTAACGATAAATTTTTCTGATTTTTTATCGGTTTCGGTCACAGGGTCGGTAAGACCCTTCATTTCGATCTGGTGAACCTGGCCGTACCCGGCGCGCAGAATTGCTCCGGCTTCGCGGGCCAGGGTTTTAACTTCTTCCAATGTGGGTGACATGATACGAATAATTCTTTCTTTTAGTTTATATCAACGGGTTGATTGTAGCCGTCCTGACTCAAGACGGCAAGGGAGGCAATGCCTTTGTCATCCTCCCGGAAGGATGCCGGGACAGTGTGAGCGAAAGCGACACTTGCGCTGGCACACAGTGCCAGTGAGGAGCTCGAACTGAAGGTAAACTACTATTAGACGGACAGGTGCGCGTTCTCATAGTGCGAGATGCTTCCCTTCGGTCAGCATGACAGAGATGGTCACAGCCTTGCCCGGCGCGGATACCCATTCCCCCCGATATTGATCCTTTCGGGCTTATCCGTCCACACTCCGGGTTGAACAGTCCCGCACTTCGGGCAGGTACCCTGCGCGGAGATCTTGTACTCCCCGATCGTGTAACCCAGACGCGAGATCAACAGGGT
This sequence comes from Leptolinea sp. HRD-7, assembly GCA_024363285.1. Lineage (GTDB taxonomy): Bacteria > Chloroflexota > Anaerolineae > Anaerolineales > Anaerolineaceae > Leptolinea. The sequence goes on from AP024710.1 coordinate 1,067,203, forward strand.
ATTGCATTTCGGACAATAGGTGTCTTCCAGTGACTTGACCCGCCCGGGAAGGTTGCCGGCATACACATACTTCAGCCCTGATTCCTGCCCGATCTCGGCGGCGCGAACCAGCGTGTCTGCCGGTGTGGGCGGTCTGTCAAGCATACGGTAATCCGGGTGAAATGCCGTGACATGCCAGGGGATATCCGGAGAAACCGAGCCAATGAACCGCGCTGCTTCCCACAATTCCTCGTTTGAATCGTTGTATCCGGGGATCACCAGCGTGACCACCTCGACCCAGAATCCTAACTCATGCGCTTTTTGAATCGTATCCAGCACATTCTGCAGCTTACCGCCCATCTCGCGGTAGTTCTTTTCCTGCATCGATTTCAGGTCTATCTTGTAACCGCTCAAGCAGGGTTTCAGGGCGTCCAGTGTTTGCGGTGTGGCATGGCCGTTGGAGATGTATACGCACTTCAACCCGGCTTTCAAGGCCAGAGTGAATATCTCAATTGCCCATTCCGTGGTGATAAGCGGCTCATTATAAGACGATGCGATGATCTCTGCGCCATTGCGTAGCGCGTACTCCACCAGTTGCTCCGGCTCCACCTTCTGAATGCTGTTTATTGAACGGGTGGAACGGTCATCGCGTAATGCCTGACTGGATAGCCAGTTCTGGCAGAAATCACAGTGAAAATTACAGCCCAGCATTCCGAAGGTCAGTGCGAGGCTGCCGGGCAAGAAGTGATTGAAGGGTTTCTTCTCGATCGGGTCGACCTGCGCGCCGGCCACATACCCGCGTGGAACCATCAGTGTGCCGTCACGGTTGAACCGTACCTGGCATATCCCACGCTGCCCGGGTTTGAGCAGGCAGCGGTGAGCGCAGGCCAGGCAGCGCACGCTGCCGCCTTCCGCCTGTTCCACAAGCGTGGCAGGGCGCGTAAGGGAATCCAGAACGTCAACCAGTGATGCCATCACTTTTATTATAGCTATCAGATTTGATAGATACAGTATGGCTTGACGGATGCCGATAATACTTATACAGTTACGTATCATGAAATACCATTGCCTTACCAAGATTCTTCTGGCGGGTGTACTGGCTTCAGGGCTGGTACTTTCCCCGCTTAATGCTGCGCGGGTTTTCAGTGCTAATCTCCAGGGTGAAACACCGGAGGCGGCTGTTGAAGTACGTCAGCCTGAGCAGTCCACACCTGAACCGGAAGACCAGCCGCCCGTATCTGACGATGATCTTGAACCTGTTGAGACGTCTGACCCGCTGGTTGACCCATCCACACCAGAACCTTTAAATCCGGTCACAGAAGAAGTGACAACTCCGGCGGAGACAATAGCCTCTGAAGAAAGTCCAGTCGTGGATACCGGACCTTCACCTGTACAAGAAACGCCGCAGCCTGATGGTACTGAAACCAACGCTCAACCGGATATCACAGAGCAGCCTGTTGATGTCACACCGGTAGAGAGCACTCCCCAATCGCACGTCAACGAAACTGAAATTGTTACTCCAGATATTTCACTGGCACCGGAAACACCGGTAATAACGATTACTCCTGAGCCTGAAATACAAGAAACCACCATCCCAACCGATTACCCGATAATGGGAGGCAAAGTCCTGATCCAGTTGAAAAGTGGGATGAGCGTCAAAGAAATGACCACGTTGCTGGCGGCCCTGGGCTACACCGCCAAAGATTCAGGCACGGCAGCCGGCGCTGTGCTGGTGGATGTTCCTGCCGGGCAGGAGCTGGAGACGGCTGAACTTCTAAAGTCAACAAGTGGTGTGGCGTACGCCCAACCGGTCTATACCGCGTACGCTCTGGGACTGGTTCCAAATGATCCGTTCTATTCCTTGCAGTCCAACCTGGCGGCTATTAATGCGGAGGAAGGTTGGCAATATTTCACCGGGTCATCCGGCATGATTGTGGCGGTGATCGATACCGGCATTGACCTCACCAGCCCTGATTTTGCCGGCCGGCTGGTAGAAGGGTATGATTTTGTCAACTACGATTCCACCCCTATGGATGACAACGGTCATGGATCACATGTAGCTGGCATCATGGCGGCAACCGGGAACAATGGTTTCGGGATAGCCGGGCTGGACTGGTCGGCAAAGATCATGCCAATCAAGGTTCTTGACAGCACCGGGCATGGCTCAGATCTGAATGTATACCGGGGTATTATCTACGCCGTGGATCACGGCGCGAAGGTCATCAACCTGAGTCTCGGTTTTAGTGGGTATTCCTACCTGGTGGAGTGTGCGGTTAATTATGCCTACAGTCACGGGGTGACTGTGGTGGCATCCAGCGGAAATTCCGGTGGGAGCGTCATGTTTCCGGCCAATCTCCCTCATGTAATCGCTGTTGGGGCAGTCGACGACTCGGGAAACAGGGCAGTATATTCCAGTTATGGTGATGAAATAGACCTGGTCGCTCCGGGCAATAATGTATTTTCGTTGACAAACAGTGGTTTTTCGTACAAAACCGGAACGTCTATGGCTGCGCCTCAGGTTGCCGGTCTGGCTTCGCTGCTGCGAGGACTTCATCCTCTGACAAACGATCAAACAGAAACCATCATTAAACGCGCATCCAAAGATCTGGGGACACGTGGATGGGATATGTATTTCGGGAATGGACTGATTCAGGTGCGCGAATCCATTATCCAGTTATTCCTGTTTTTACGCGGTTATAACCAGTCAGAACCGGCTAACGAGGAAGAAAATCCAACCGTTTACCCGACGTTCATTCCAACCATGACCCCGACCATGACTCCCACGCCGGTGTTTCTGCCGTAAAACTACCTACAATCCCATTTCGGAAGAGAGTATCTCCCATTTTTTCATCTCTTCATCCAGTTTGTGCTGGATGCGGGTGAAATTGGTTCCTAATTCAAATACTTTCTGTGGGTCATCAGGGGGATTTTCCAGTTCTTTCCCGATGGTTTCAAGTTCATTCTCAAGACGAGAAATTTCCGCTTCCAGCTTTTGCATGGTTTCCTGCTGTTTGCGGGTGGGTTTCGTGGGTTTTGAATTAATGTGAATTGTTGAACCCGGTTTTGAAGCTGATGTTTTAACCGTAGATTCCAGTTTTAGGGCGGATTCTTTTTCTTGACGGCGAAAGGCGGCGTATTCGCTGTAACTTCCGGGGAAGACCTGCATAGTGCGTTCTTCCGGCATCACATCCCATACCTGAGTGGCTAACGCGTCAATTAAATAGCGGTCGTGAGAAACGAGCAGTATTGTCCCGTCGAAATCCTGAAGCACATCCTGAAGAGCGTCCTGTGAAGCCAGGTCAAGGTGGTTGGTAGGTTCGTCAAGCAGCAACAGGTTCGCGCCGCTCAAGGCCAGGCAGGCGAGAGCCAGACGTCCTCTCTCACCACCGGATAGGCTTGAAACTTCCTTAAACACATCATCGCCGGTAAACAGGAATTTTGCCAGGTAGTCGCGCACTTCGCCGGGCAACATCTTCGGAGAATTGCGGTTAATCTCTTCTATGAGCGTATTCTTCGGATTGAGACCTTCATGCGCCTGGGCAAAATAGCCGATCTTCAGATTGGAGCCTAATATGGCTTCACCTTCCAACGCGGGGATCTGTCCCAGCAGAGTTTTAAGCAGTGTGGTCTTACCGGCGCCATTCGGGCCGATGACTGCCGCGCATTCACCACGTAGTAGAGTGAGTGCCGGCACAATGAACAACGGCCGTCCCTCATCTTCATAGCCTACAGATAAACCAGTTGTGCGCAGCACCAGGTCACCGGAACGGGCAGACGGACGTAGTGACAGCCGCAGCGAGTCGTTGGTCATGGGCCTGTCAAGTTTTTTATCTTCCATGAAGCGTTCGAGGCGTTTCAACCTTCCCTGTGCCTGACGTGTGTTTTGACCGGCCATGTTCCGCCGGATATATTCCATTTCCTTCTGAATGAACTCCTGCTGAGATTCCACTTCCTTTAATAAACGGATGCGGCGTTCTTCGCGCTGATGTTGGTAAGCGGAATAGTTGCCATGGTAAGTTTCAAAGCCGTTATCCATCTCCCAGATGGTGGTGGCTACCTGGTCAAGGAAGAACCGGTCATGCGAGATGACCAGTACCGCGCCCGGAAATTCTTTCAACGTGTTTTCCAGCCACTCTACGGCAGCAATATCCAGATGGTTGGTAGGCTCATCCAGCAGCAGCAGATCTGGTTGACTGAGCAGCAACCGGGCAAGCAGGGCGCGGGTCCGCTGGCCGCCGGAAAGCTGGTTGATAGGGCGTTTCGCGTCCGCGTCTGAAAAGCCCAGCCCGGTGAGGGTCTGGCGGATCTGGGTTTCGTAGGTGTAGCCGCCGGCAATCTCGAACTCGTGCTGTTTTTGACCGTAGGATTCCAGCAGATCGTCTGACGCGCCCGGTTGGCTCATGGCTTCTTCTAACCGATGAAGTTCGTTTTGCCGCTCAAGCAGTTCTTGAAATGGTTTGAGGCATTCCTGCCAGAGGGTATGCTCACCGTTCAGGTTTGATTCCTGTGGCAGATAGCCAAGGCGCAAACCTCTTGCGCGAAATACAGAGCCGTTGCTGGCATCTTCTTCACCAACAATGATGCGCATCAAGGTGGTTTTCCCCACACCATTAGGCCCGACAAGACCGATACGGGCTTTTTCTGGCAGGCTTAACGATATGTTTGTAAATAAGTCAACGGCGCCAAAGGACTTGCCAAGGCGCTCGGTAGTCAGTAAAGGCATGGCTCTATTTTAATAGGAAAACGAGAATAATCTTGATTAATAGCTTTGACTTTTCTTTATTCACCGAATATCTCGGTGATGATAGTGTGTAAGCGCCGTTCCAGCATGGTATAAGAGAAATGACTGGAGGCAAGTTTGTAGTTGTATTCGGCTACTTCCGCTGCCTTTTCCGGGTTTAGAAGATAATAACGGGCAGTCTCTACAGTCTCGCGGGTGATATAACCGTCGAATTCAATAACCTTGAAGCCCTTTGGGCGGATATCAAAAGCATAAATGGAATAATTATTTACCATGATCGGACGTTTGTAATACAGGGCTTCGAGAAAGGCGTTTCCAAACCCCTCAAAATCAGAAGGATATGTAACCAGCTCTGCCTGAGGATATACGTCTTCCAGAGTATATATATTACGGCCTTCTTCTGTTTTACCGCGTTTCTCTTTGATAATATCCGCGATGAAAAGAGTAGGCACTTTTAATTGTTCCGCGTATTCACGGATATGGTTTTCATATTCATATCCTTCATCTCCGGAGGCATGAGAGATGACCAGTTTCGCGTTCAAATCCAACCGGCTGACAAGGTCGATAGCGTGTTCAATTCCCTTTCGCTGCACGATGCGGGTGGGTTGAAGGATCAGATATTCATCTTTCGTTAAGCCTAGATCGCGGCGAACCTGGCGCGCGTAATCATCAACTGGCGGCGGCGGATTATCAAAATCCATCACATTGGGGATCAGAGTGCTGGAAATGCCGGTTCGCAGCGCCAGTTGATTGGAAGCTGATGAATTAATAACCACATGCCGGATTGTGGGCATGTGTGGGGGGAAAACAGAGTTGAGGATATCCCAGACACAGTTGGTGAGAAAGCGTTTACGCTCCCAGAACATATCATGATGATGACCGATTACCGGAAAGCCCGTCTCTGCTACCAGTTCGGCTATGGCCATTCCCAGTGGAAGATGAATAGGAATGGCCAGCACATTCTCCGCGATAAGCAGTTCAAGGTCAAATTCACTGATAAAACGATACAGTTCTGCCTTAAGCAGATTTTTCAATTCAAAGATTCGGTGGGTAACATCCGGAGGCCGGATCGGTTGATTGAAGATCACATGGTTGATATATGTGATTTCTGGATGTTGGAAGAATGCCTCAGGGGTGATGTGACACACATCCGGAGGCCGATCACATACACCGGCAAAATAAAAACATTTGTGTCCGGCTCGTTCCAGTACATTTGCCCATTTTTCTGTTTCCAGCGAAACGCCGTCAGTTCCTTGCAACCGAGTGGAAATAAAACCAATCCGTAACAGACGATTCCATACACGCAGAGGCATATTCCATCCTTTATTCAGTTGATTTAGAAGGGGAAATGTGATCTTTAGACCATTATAGGTATTATTTTTGAAAAAGAAACCGGTTATCTGATGTTGATACTACGAATAGGTTTTACCATCCCACCGGATAATTTCAGCTGTGGCATTCTCTTGAATGTGTGAATGCACGGTTTCCATCGGGTAGCCGCGCGCCTGGCAAAGCATAGTGGCAATGGCCAACCCGTGTGCCACCACCAGAACCGGGTGCTCGTATTCACCGGATGCGATTTCATCTACACATTCACGGAAGCGTGATGCCAGTTCTGCCACTGATTCTCCGCCTGGTACTCGCGAGTTCACAGGGTCTTTGATGCGGTTTTCCAGTGTGTCTTTAAACTGCTGGATAACATCTGAAAAGAGCATACCCTGTACATCACCCTGATGGATTTCCCGAAGCCGTTGGTCATAAATCACGGGCAATCCCAGCGTATTAGAAATAATTCCGGCAGTTTGACGAGCACGCAATAGATCGCTGGAATAGATCGCGCTGAATTTTGTGGTCTTTAACTTTTCTGCCAGAGAACGAGCCTGTTGGAGCCCGGTTTCATTCAACGGGACATCTAATTGTCCCTGCAGCCGGCCTTCCAGATTCCAATCCGTCTGGCCGTGCCGAATAAGCCATATTTCCGTCATTCACTTTTCCAAAAACATCAATTTTTAATCGCGCAGATTACGCAATACCTCTCGCAGCACGATACTCAGGCAATTCTATCATCGGCGGACGTACCAGTTCAGGAAGTTCTTCTACTTCAAGGAAATAGTTCTCACTGGCATAGTGGATGAGCTTCATGGATTTATTTACATCTTCAAGCAAAGAGCGGCCGTACCGGCGTTCCAGCTGCCGAAAGATCGTCTGCAGAATCACAAATGACATTTTGCTCAACGCTTCAAGTGACTGGTTGTGGTGAATGCGCTCCAGCAGGTCCACTTGCCCGATCGCGCTTAACCCAAATTTTTCAAAAATCTCAATGACCATGCCAATTTCAACCCCATATCCGGATGAAAATGAGATCTGTTCAAGAGCTTTACGCCGTCCGCCATATTCACCGGCGAGTGGTTGGATGATTCCGGAGAGTTCAGGGTAAAACAGGTTGATCATCGGGCGGGCCGTTAATTCCGTAACACGGCCGCCGGCGGCAGACTGCAGGCGGTCTTCACTTTTCAACGGCCTCTGATAAAAACCTTTAACCAATTGCAATTTCGGGTTATTGAGCAGAGGGCCCAGAACACCATAAACAAAACGCGGGTGAATATTCACGATATCCGTGTCGATCCACATAACGATATCCCCTTTGGTGACCAGCAGACTCTTCCAAAGTGCTTCACCTTTTCCGCGGCGAGGACCATAATCAGGCAGTAATTCCTGATGAATATAAACGGGAATACCCAGTTTCCGGGCTATTTCTCGTGTGGAATCACTGGAAGCGGAATCAATCAGCACAATTTCGTCTAAAAGAGGATATTGTTCCATCAAGGCTGATTTGACCGTCTCAATAACCGTGCCGACGGTTTCTTCTTCGTTTAGCGCCGGCAGAGCCAGACTAATGGTTAGATTTTGTTTTTCCTTCTTTTCAACCAACCTCGCCAGATCGTCAAATTCAGCGGCGTGATAGGTGTTTTCGGCAAACCAGCGGTCAACCAGCAGGCTGATCGCCCGGGCGCCGGACATGGCGCCTTCTGTCCCGCTCCATTTTTGCGGGGGAAGCCCCTTACGGCGAACCATGATGGTAGTGCAGGGCGCGTGCAGGAATAGACTGGTGGCCGGGTCAAAGGGGAGAACCCCTTTGGCAGAAGCACCCAGGATTAAGATGTCTTTGTTCACCGCGAAATTCTTTATCGATTCAGCCGCATTTTCGGATTCGTCACGATGAAAGATCACATCCGGCAACGTAGGAAGAATTTTTTCCAAACCTTTGAAAGGTTCATCGGAATGATGATTCTTGCCAGAAGAGAAGTGAATCACTTCAAGGTCTGATTTCGGGATAGACATACCCAGGCGCAGCGCGAGTTCAGCCGAAGGTCCGCCGCGTACCGGGACAAGAATGTGTGGAAGGTTAGAAGGCCAATCTCCCCGTAAGATGGCCAGATCACAGGGAACAACGGTTATGTATTCTTCTTTTATTCCCCATGGGCCTGTGAAATGGGTTGGGTATTCAAGAAGAACCAGATTGCCTTTTTCACGGGCGATAAGTTTCCATAAGTCACGCCAGGGTTGGGGTGATACAACCAGTTCAGGGGGAGTTTTCAGTCCTTCGCGTTCCGCGATGGTTTGAAGGTGTGCACGAAGTTTACGTGCCTGTTCGGTTTTTTCACTTGGCGATGTGCCGGGAGGTACTACCAGCAATCCTACTAGACGTATCTCAACCCCCAATGAGGCGGCAGCAGCCAGTGATGCCGGTATATCTGTATCAAAAAAAACGGGAAGGACAACCTTTCGAAAAGGTCTGAACAAACGCTCATTTGTTGTTGACATGTTCAATTTACCTTATTTAAGAGCGGAGCAATGCGAGTTTGATATATCGCTTCCCAGGTGAAAGCGTTACGGATCTTAATTCTCAGATTATAGGTGGCACTTTCCATCAGTGTTTGCGCGATCATCCGGGCAATTTTTCCGGGTTTCTCGTCCGGATCAAAATAAGAAGCCCATACGCCAGCCAACGCGCGGAGAGGAGGCAGGTCGCTGCAGAAAATCGGTTTCATGGCTATTCCGGCTTCTAAAATGGGAATTCCAAAACCTTCTTCGCGGCTGGGTAATATCATGGCGTCAGCCAGCCGGAAAAAACCGGCTACACTTTCTGTTTCGAGTCCGTCAGGTACATGTTCGGCCATCAAATGAATGCAGCCTTCCATGCCAATCATCTTGCGTAATGAAGTCAGTTTCTTTAAATATTCCACATTGGCCGGATTATGCGCGCCCAGAGGTCCGGTGATCACCAACTGCGCGGCTGGAAGATGTTCACGCAAATGGGCAAGAGTCTCCATGGCCAGTTCGAGATTCTTACGTTTCGTCACGCGGACCGGGGTTAAGAGCAACGGTGCCGCATGATAAAGGTTTAACTGGGTGGCCAGTGTATGAACCTGTTTATTCAATGCCAGAAAACTCTGTAAGTCTATTCCGGCAGGGATAACATGGATGGCATCCGGAGAAAGACGGGTAAGAGCCGAGAATTCCTTGCGGCGTTCTTCTGAAACAACAACCTGCGTAACTCCAGGCCAGGCAGTGCGCAGCAGGTCCCACGGGTAGCCATCATATAGTTCAGGTTGATAGCGCGGCGTTGTCCACGCCAGGTCATGGTGCCACAAAATGATGCGGGGAGACTCGGCTTTTCGAGACATGTTGAATAACGCAGTGGTGAGCGCCAGGTTCTTATTCAGCGAAGCCACATTGTGCACAATGAGAACATCCACGCCGGTTAGAGCCCGGTCAAGATCATGCTCGATCTGGCTAACAAGCGGTTCAAAATCGTCCGGCACAACCCCGTTATCAAGGGATGCCTTTGTATTTAAGACTCTGGGATGGCGGGAATCCAGTAGCGGCAAAATGTCGACCGGATATCGCGCATCAATTGTTTCACCGCGGCCGGCAAATATTCGCACTGAATGTCCTGCGCTGCTGATACATTGCGCGTGGCTCAGAATGACAGATTCCACTCCCCCAACGACCGGCGGTGCTGCATAGTGCATGATTCCAACATACATGCAATGCTCCTTTCCCTTGTCCATCATTATACCGGAAGCAAAATTAGAGTCAAACCGGCATAGAGACGTGTGCTATAATTTTTCTGCTACTCAATAATTGAGTATTTGAATATGTCACCCAGAAAAAAAGAAGTTGTCTCTCCGATGGAATTCATCTTGCTCGGGTATATTTATCAAAACCCGATGCATGGGTATGATGTATTCAAAATGCTTAATAAGCCTGGGGGTATTTCAATGATCTGGCATATTAACCAGAGTAATCTATATGCCATGCTGGATGGACTGGAAAACAGGGGGTACCTGTTCTCACAACTATTACAGATGGGTAATTCTCCCACACGCAAGGAATTCCATATCACATCAAGCGGAACGACCGTTTTTGAACAGTGGGTACGTGAACCTGTATTACATGGCCGTGAGATGCGTCAAATATTTCTTGCTAAATTATTCTTTGCATCCAAAATTGACTCAGAAACCGCCAGATCACTGGTGCATAAGCAATTAAGCATCGCCCACCTTTGGTTGGAAGAGATCGAGGCAAACAGGAATTTCCATACTGTTGAAGATGAATTTGATCATCTGGTGCTAAATTCCCGAAAAATCCAAATCCAGGGATGGTTGGATTGGTTGAGCGCTTGCGCGCGTAGTCAAATAGTCGGGCAGCAGAATTGACCTGTATCCTGTATTGCCATTCTCAGTTGTGACTTATCCTTTTACTAGAGGTATGTGATGAATTTCGATCAACCTGAGGAAAAGACAAAAAATGGTGTAAAAATTCTTCTTATTCTTGCAGTAACATTGATTATCGGGATAGGTTTGTCTTTACTTATTGGGCGGTATCCTTCATTAAAATTTTTGACTCCAACTGAGATCGCGGGGGATGAGTTGGGAAAAAAGCTGGTGATGAATCTGCGTTTTCCACGCATACTGATCGCGGTACTGCTGGGAATGTCACTATCAACAGCGGGGCTTGTTTTTCAAATGATCTTTAGTAATCCTCTGGTTGAACCAGGATTTCTTGGTGTTTCACAGGGAGCCTCGTTTGGGGCTGCCATCGCGATCATTTTTCTCGAAAACACCGCCTGGCTGGTTCAATTATCAGCCGCATTATTTGCTGTCCTTGGGCTCGCATTATCATATTATCTCGCGCACCGTTTGCGGTATGGAGGTTGGGTTCTTCGGCTGATCCTGGCGGGTATTGCCATTTCTGCCTTATTTTCATCTGGTGTAGGTCTATTGAAATATTTGGCTGACCCGCTAACTCAACTGCCCGAAATCACTTTCTGGTTACTGGGCGGTCTATCTGGCAGTACCTGGAATCGTTTTTTTAGTATTTTACCGATTGTCACAGTCAGCCTATTGGTTATGATCCTGCTTCGCTGGCGGTTGAATCTGCTGACCCTGAGTGACGCGGCTTCATTTTCTATGGGCGCGTCTCCGAAAGTGGAACGAGGGATCATGTTGGGCGCGGCTGTACTGGCGACGGCTTCCGTGATTTCTGTCAGCGGCATGGTGACATGGGTTGGTTTGATCATCCCACACATCGCGCGCCGTATTTTTGGTGCGGATGCCCGCCGAACAATGCCGGCCACCTTGATCCTTGGTGGATTGTTCACCTTACTCTGTGATGATCTTTCGAGAATTTTAATGCCAGGTGAAATTCCTCTGGGGATCATCACCTCTTTATTCGGTGCCATCAGCTTTATTATGTTGCTTTCTATGACCGGGGTGAAAAGCCAACGATGAGCGGCGCCATTCTCTCTCTGCGTAAGGTCACCTACCGGTATGACGGGAACCGTCAGAATGCTCTGCGTGAAATAAACCTGGATATCCATAAAGGTTCGGTGACGGCTATTCTGGGACCAAACGGAGCGGGTAAGTCCACCCTGCTGCATGTGATGTTGGGTTGGCTTACTCCACTTGCGGGAACCACACAATTAAAAGGGCGGAATCTACGAGAGTATTCTCGGAGAGAAGCCGGGCAGATCATGTCTTTGGTTCCCCAAATCGAAAACATATCCTTTGATTATTCCATCCTGGAATATGTTCTTCTCGGGCGCACTCCATATCTAAATCCACTCGAATCACCCCGCCGTGAAGATATTGATATTGCGCGGCATGCGATAGTTCTGGCCGGCCTGGGAGGCATGGAAAGCCGGGCGGTTACATCCCTGAGTGGCGGCGAACGTCAACTGGTGTTACTGGCACGCGCATTGACCCAGCAGCCCGAAATGATCTTACTGGATGAACCCACATCGCACCTGGATATGGCTAACAAAAGCCGCCTCGCTACCATTTTGCGCGAGCTTAATCAGGCTGGATCAACCATTCTACTGACCACACATGAACCAGAGGTAGCTTCTGCGGTTTCAACCGATGTGATCTTGATGCGAGCCGGGCAAGTGGTGACCAGTGGTTCGTTGGACGAGATTTTTACGGCAGAGAATTTGACCGATACCTATGGCATTCCCATCCGTATCGTTCAGGTTGACGGTCAACGGATCGCGTTATGGACGTAGATATTCTTTCACTGCCGGAAGGGATTACCATTCTCACCGGCGGACGGGGTAAAGGGAAAACACGCGCCTGCCAGCGGCTTGCGGAGCAGGCGCGGCACAAAGGATGGCAAATTGCCGGGTTGTTGTGTCCCGCTGTCTTTGAAGACGGTGTAAAAACAGGTATTGACATGCTGGACTTGAACAGTGGAACTCTAAGCCGGCTGGCTAAAGTTGTGAACCAAAACGCGGGTGAGATCACCACCGATCACTGGGATTTTGATGTTGATGTACTTGCCCGGGGAAATGAAATTCTGGAATGCATCGGGAAATGTGACCTGTTGATTGTGGATGAACTGGGGCCGCTTGAGTTTTACCGCAGGCAGGGCTGGGTGAAGGCATTTGACACATTACGTCGGGGGGAGTTTCGGCGGGCGGTGGTGGTCATTCGCCCGGAATTATTGGATGAAGCCCGAAAACTATGGCCTTCCGCGAGGATTGTAAATCTGGATTACTGAAGAAAGAATGTTCGTCTCTGCGTGGTAAAATCGAGACGCAGGGTTCTTTTTTACCATTCAGGAGGAAGTTATGGAACAGCAAGTAGCCACCTTTGCCGTCAAAAAGGGACTGGCTCAAATGTTAAAAGGCGGCGTGATCATGGATGTGGTCACCCCCGAACACGCAAAGATCGCCGAAGATGCCGGCGCCTGCGCAGTAATGGCATTGGAACGGGTTCCCGCGGATATCCGCGCCAGCGGCGGCGTTGCCCGTATGAGCGACCCCGAAGTGATCATCCGCATTATGGAAGCAGTCAGTATTCCGGTTATGGCCAAGTGCCGTATCGGTCATTTTGTGGAAGCCCAGATACTTGAATCATTGGGCATTGATTATATTGACGAGTCTGAAGTTCTCACCCCGGCCGACGAAGCCTTCCATGTGAACAAGCATGCCTTCAAAGTCCCCTTTGTTTGCGGCTGCCGCAATCTGGGTGAAGCCCTCCGCCGTGTGGGTGAAGGTGCCGCTATGATCCGTACTAAAGGCGAAGCCGGTACTGGAGACGTGGTGGAAGCCGTGCGCCATGCCCGCCAGGTTCTCGGTGATATCCGCCGCCTGCAGAACATGCCGGAAGAAGAAGTGATGACCTTTGCCAAAGAATTGGGCGCTCCGTATGAACTTCTCATGGAAACCCGTACACTTGGACGTCTGCCTGTGGTAAACTTCGCGGCCGGCGGCATTGCCACCCCCGCGGATGCCGCGCTGATGATGCAGCTTGGCGTTGACGGTGTTTTTGTCGGTTCCGGTATCTTCAAATCCGGCGACCCGGCCAAACGCGCCGCGGCCATCGTCAAAGCGACCACCCACTACAATGATCCGAAGATCCTGGCTGAAGTCAGCCGCAACCTGGGAGAACCTATGGTAGGCCGGCAGATATCCGCCATTCCTGAACAGGAATTAATCGCTGGAAGAGGCTGGTAATACACGTATGAAAATTGGTGTACTGGCGCTGCAGGGTGATTTTGCCGAACACCAGACAACGCTGCAAAAATTGGGAATTGATACCATCCAGGTCCGCCTTCCGGGCGACCTGGATGGTTTGAATGGACTCATTATCCCTGGCGGAGAATCGACGACCATCGGCAAACTGGCTGTCGCTTTCAATTTGATGGAACCGCTGAAGGAATTCGCGAAAGAGCACGCCATCTGGGGAACCTGCGCCGGGGCGATCTTCCTCTCAAAAGACGCGCGCCGTCCGCAGCCGCTGCTGGGTGTGATGGACATCGTGGTCGAGCGCAACGCGTTCGGCCGCCAGGTGGATAGCTTTGAGATCGACCTGGATATTCCGGCATTAAGATCGGTAGACCCTGAAGGTCATCCGTATCACGCGGTATTCATCCGCGCCCCGCTTATCCAAGAGGCGCATGCTCCGGCGGAAGTGTTATGCAAACTACCGGAGAACATCCTAAACGGAGGCGGCCGGATTGTGGCTGCCCGTCAGGGCCGTCTAATGGCAACATCTTTTCATCCCGAATTAACAGAAGACGACCGCTTTCACCGATATTTTCTGGAGCTGGCAAAATAACCGTTCGAGCGTTGGCCTGGTTTGATATTCCAGCCCTGTACCGTTACCGGAGACAGGTGTTAAGTCTTGACAGCGCCCTGATGCTTACGAGAGGTAACCCGCTGGGGTGGGCTGCTTTATTCGCTCAGTTGCGCACCAATCGGGGCACATACACAAATGTTCTACCATCGGCAGACGGCTTACCTCCAATTTTTGGGCAGGTGAATTTTCAGCAGGGAGAACGTTCCGCGCGGGTAGCTTTTATTGCGCCTGAGAGCGAATCAATCCTTTCCGCATTACCTCTGCTGCTGGAAGACCTGGCGAAGCAATCCGGTGAATGGGGTGCCTATCACCTGCTGGCGGAGATGGATGAGGCAAGCCCGGCCTTTGACGCTTTTCGGCGTGCCGGTTTTAGCGTGTTTGCCTGGCAGCGCATCTGGAAATTGCCTTCAGTGGAAGGTAACACGCTCACAGGAAATGATTGGTCACCGGCCAATTTGGATCAGGAGAGCAGCATACGGTCACTATTCCAGGCTCTGTTACCTCCACTCGTATTATCCGCGGAACCCATTCCGGCACACACCTTTACAGGATTAGCCTGCCAGCAGGATGGTGAAGTGACTGCTTACACTGACGTGGAATTCGGTCCGAGCGGTATTTACCTGCGCCCGATCTTCCATCCTGACGCAGTGGATGTTGACTCTTTGATCAGGGAACTTGCGGGTATTTTACCCAATCAGAGCAAACGCCCGGTGTATGTGGCTGTCCGTTCCTACCAATCATGGCTGGAAAACGGCCTTCAAAAGATAGGCGCTGAAGCGGCTCCCAGGCAGGCATTGCTGGTCAAACACCTGATCGCAAAACAACGCAGTCCCATTCTGGAGCGTGGATTGCAAGCGTTAGAACACCGCCGGGCGGAACCATCATCTCCCATGGCTCGCGCGGATAGCAATTCTCTTCAGGGAAAAAATTAAACCCATAACCTGTTCTTGAAACATTGTTAACCAAAAGTTTATTTGCATTTGAACGGTACATGGTCTATTCTATATATAAGCTATGACACAACGACGAATAACTGACGATTTACACAAACTACTTGAAGTTCTACCTCCGGCTGTGGCCGATGCCGTCATCCGGGCGAATAACATCGACAACCTGATCGAAATCATAATTGACCTTGGACGGGTTCCCAAGGCGCGTTTTGTTAATGGAGAAGTCGAACTTTCTCAGCGCGAAGTTACTCACCAGGATATTGCCTATGTGGTGGAACGGATCGGAGAGTTTGACGCCGATAACCGCGCCGGCCTCGAACGCACTTTACACCGCATTTCAGCCTTCCGTAACCGCCGTGGTCACATTGTTGGCCTCACCTGCCGTGTAGGCCGCGCCGTATATGGCACAATTGACATCATCCAGGACCTGGTCAAATCAGGCAAAAGCATCCTCATTCTCGGGCGGCCCGGTATTGGCAAGACGACCATGCTGCGCGAAGCCGCGCGTATTCTGGCGGATGAGAAACGCGTGATCATTGTGGATACTTCGAATGAGATCGGTGGTGATGGTGACGTTCCTCACCCGGCAGTCGGCAAAGCCCGCCGTATGCAGGTGCCTACACCGTCACTTCAGCATGAGGTAATGATCGAAGCGGTGGAAAACCATAACCCCGAAGTCATTGTGATCGACGAAATTGGCCGTGAACTCGAGGCAATGGCTGCCCGTACCATCGCGGAACGCGGTGTGCAGCTTATCGGCACCGCGCATGGCAAGTCACTGGAAAACCTGCTGTTAAACCCGACCCTATCCGACCTGATCGGAGGGATTGAATCGGTCACACTATCAGATGAAGAAGCCCGCCGGCGTGGCACGCAAAAGACCGTTCTCGAACGACGCGCTCCACCCACCTTTGATGTGTTGATCGAAATGATCGAGCGTGATAAGGTGGCTGTTCATCCCGATGTGGCACTGGCTGTGGATACGCTTGTACGTGGAACAACACCTGTGCCTGAGATCCGCTCAATGGGCGAAGACGATCAGATCGTTATTGAAAAACCAGCACCTCCGCCTCCATCGCGCCCTGCCCCAAACCAGGGATTCCGGCGGGGTTCTACAGAAGTACCCACTCAGCCGGGTATGTCAATGCGCCGCGGGGGTCGATACCAGAATGTAGTGGATACATCTTCATTTGAAATGAGTCCCGAAGAACCAGTGGAGGTTATTTCACCGTATGACGGCAAGCCGGTGCGTCTTTACCCGTATGGTGTGGCCCGCAACCGCCTGATCCAGGCTTCCCGTCGGTTGGGCGTGCCCGTTCTGGTGGTAAAAAATCTCGAAGAAGCCGAAGCCATTATGACGCTGCGCGCGTATTACCGCAATCGCCAGCAAACCATTCTGGAAGCGGAAGAACGCGGCTTGCCTATCTATGTTTTGAGGGCAAATACCATCAACCAGATCGAACAATCGTTGGCCGATATGTTCAACCTGAGCGTGGAAGGCCCCACTCCCAATGAATGGCAGGATTACACCAATGTGACCCATGCCGCCATTGAAGCCGTGTTGAGCGGCAGTAAATATGTTGATCTTCCTCCGGCTTCGGCTCCTATCCGCCGCCTGCAGCATGAAATGGCCAGGCAGTCACAGTTGGTTTCCCATTCCTACGGGAAAGAACCCAATCGCTACGTACGGATATTCCGCGAATGACCGGCCTGTTCATCACCTTTGAAGGGCCGGATGGATGCGGTAAGTCCACCCAGATAGCCCCCCTGGCAGATTACCTGCGCTCCAAAGGGCGCACAGTATACACCACCCGCGAACCCGGCGGCACTGAGATCAGCGACCAGGTGCGGAAGATCATTATGGCTATGAAGAACACATCCATGCATCCCCGTACAGAACTGCTGTTGTTCCTTTCGGCGCGAGCTCAACTGGTAGAAGAGGTCATCCGCCCGCGACTGGCAGCCGGTGAGATCGTCATTTCTGACCGCTATGCCGATTCCACCCTGGCATACCAGGGATACGGTCACGGCGTTGACCGTGACGTGATCCGCAGTCTGCTGGCGTTTGCCACCGGCGGGCTGAAACCCGACCTTACTCTGCTGTTGGATGTGGATGCCGAAACCGGCCTGCGCCGAAGGCAGACCGGCGGCGGTGAGTGGAACCGGCTGGATGCCTACCAGTTGGAATTTCACCGGCGTGTACGTGATGGGTACCGTGAACTGGCCTCCCTTGAACCTGAACGATGGGTGATAGTGGACGCGGAGCAGACTCCCGAAATGGTACAATTGGCCATTCGAGGTATTGTGACAGCTCGAACCGGTATTTAACCCATTTGGAATAATAATTAACGCAAAAATCGGTTCCCGTCTTAACTTTTTAGAGGGGCACCTGACTGTGATTATTATGGAAACAAAACCTACTATCCATTGGCCTTCGATCGGAATGCTTGTTTTGAGCGGAGGCGGTATTTTTTTATCATCTCTTACTGGGGGATTATTCCTTTTTCTCGGGGTGTTTGGTTTTATTCAAGATCCTTCAGAAACGTCCCAATTCCAGGGGATGATAAATCTGGTTGTTATCTCTTCGTTAGTCGCGTTAGTTCTTTTGCCTTCCGCGATATTCGCAGTCATTCGGTTGATGGGAAAACCAGTTCCACAATGGCGTTTAGCGCACGAGAGTACCTGGGCGAATATTGGAATTGTGCTTGTGCCAGTGCTGATCGTATCCGGCATTTTCGTCAGCATGAACCGTTATATTTCGTTTATTTTGTTACCACTTTTACAGATAGGGATAGTGATATTGCCATTAATCTGGTTGCTGGTAACAACCAGGCGGAACCTTTCGTTATCGTCTAGTCAACACAATTGGGGACTGGCAACATTCAGTCTGACGGTTACTGTCCCGTTTATCATTTTTACCGAAGCGGTTATCGTTCTGGTTCTGGTCGTTGCCGGTGTGATGTACCTGAAAACCTGGAATCCCGGGTTGACTCAAGAGTTTTCTGTTACTCTGAACCGGCTGATGAGTTCCGGCGGTGATAACGAAGCGATTTTACGCATTATCCGCCCGTATTTTAGTCAACCCATCGTGTTGTATTCTGTTTTCGCGGTTATGGCAGGCCTTATTCCTCTTATGGAAGAGCTGCTTAAACCGCTCGCATTGTGGTTTTTTGCCAGCCGGCCTCTTACACCGAAAGAAGGTTTTCTGGGAGGCATGATTTGCGGCGCAGCATTTGCCCTTTTTGAAAGCCTTGGATCACTGGTGAGCATTGAAGCCGTTTCATGGGCTTCTGTAGCCATCGGCCGGATCGGTACCGGTATCTTGCATGTCACCGCTTCCGGTTTGGTAGGTTGGGGGATGGCGAAAGCCTGGTCTGAAGGCCGCATCGGGATGCTTGCCGGAGCGTACATAGCCGCGTTTGGGTTGCATTCTCTATGGAATCTTTCTGCCCTGATGACTGGTTTTCGAGAACTGGCTCAGGCTTCGCCGGTCATGGTCAATTCTTTGATTGGAATTGTTCAGGCATCACCCTTTGTACTGGTGATGTTGGCCAGTTTTATGGTTTCTATCCTGATGAAAGCCAATATATTGTTGCAGAAGGCCGAATTGCCCGAAAATAATTAAATTTTGATAAGGAATCGTGTTTTTTCGCGAGAAATTTCACGTGTTGTGGTACGATTCGGCGAAAGGAACAATGTTAGATGGAATATATTAAGGTAGCGTTTGACTTCTTACTGCATATTGACCGGTATCTCAGCGTCATTATTCAGGACTTTGGCCTTTGGTCATACTTAATTCTGTTTGTGGTGATCTTCATTGAGACCGGGCTGGTAGTCACCCCGTTTCTTCCGGGTGATTCTCTGTTATTCGCGGCCGGCGCGTTTGCCGCGGTCGGGGCGTTTAACCCAATCTTATTGTTCGTTATTCTGGCAATCGCGGCTATTGCCGGTGATACCGCCAATTACTGGATTGGGCACAAGATTGGTCCCAGGGTCTTTTCCGGTGAAATCCGCTTCTTGAAAAAAGAATACCTGGATAAGACTCAGGCATTTTATGACAAACACGGCGGTAAGACCATCTTCCTTGCCCGGTTCATTCCCATCATCCGCACCTTTGCCCCGTTTGTTGCCGGTGTCGGGCAAATGCGTTACGGCTATTTTATTTCTTACAATATTATTGGCGGTATAGTCTGGACGGGTATTTGTACATTTGCCGGATATTTCTTTGGCAATTTGCCGATCGTGAAAGATAATTTTTCCCTGGTGATTGTGGCTATAGTGATCATCTCCGTTTTACCGGCAGTCTGGGAAGTTATCAAAGCCAAATTGGATGAAAAAAAAGCCGCAAAACCCGCTGAAGTGACCGGAGAATGAATAAACCATTTCTTCGCTCCCTGATCCAAACATTGATCGGGTTGTTGACCCACACTACATACCTGCAAACTGAATACCTGCCGCCTTCGGGCGGCATTATTCTGGCCACCAACCATAACAGCCGGGTGGATTCTGCCCTGTTGCTTTCCAATCCGGTGCGTCAGGATATTACCGCGCTGGTGGCAAAAGAATACCGTGACAATCTGTTCTTTCGGTTTATTGTTCAGGCGGCAGACGTCATCTGGTTGGACCGTTCTAAAGCGGATTTTTCCGCCTTTCGGATCGCCGTGGAAAAAATCAAAGAGGGACGTGTATTGGGTATCGCCCCGGAAGGAACGCGCAGCCGGATAGGCCAATTACTGGAAGGAAAGCCGGGTATTCAGCTTTTAACTTCCCGGGCTGATGTCCCCATTGTGCCTGTAGGGATCACGGGCAGTGAAGATATGATGCAAAAACTGCGCGCTTTCAAAAGACCGGAAACCGTTGTTCGATTTGGTAAACCCTTTACTCTGCCACCACTCCCACGTGATAACCGTGAAGAGGCTATGCAGAAGAACACCACCGAAGTGATGTGTCAGATCGCCGCGCTACTGCCGGAAAGATACCGGGGATTTTATAAAGATTTTCCGCGGGTGCAGGAGATCATCAAAGAAAACGGGTACACCGGGTTGGAGTAATGACCAGCCAAAGAATTATTGCGCTTTACCTGAAACAGTCAAATTAATAAAACCGTATGAACATACAGGGGGAAAAAGCAACGCATGAAGTTTTTTGATATCCAAAGCATATACCCCCGTGTAAGCACAATAAACACGATACACTATCATAAGTAAGACAATATCTTTTCAAAAACAACTAATGGATCTCATGGTCAATGAATATACGATTGCGCGTAATTGCATGCCTTTTCCTGCTCGTTGTAGGTGTCACCGCCTGCCAGACCGGAATCTCTCAGGCTTCTGTGCCGTTGCCCACACCCACTGTTCCAGGAATAGCTACTCCCGAAGTAGAGAAGGAATCCATCAAAACTTACTTTACCGATCCATCGATTAGCGGGAATGCCTCTCCCGGAAAAGCGATCATCAAGGCCTTGATCAATGATATCCAAGCCGCCACGGAATCGGTTGATGTGGCTATGTACAACTTCACATTGAATGACGTCAGCGAAGCCCTGATCAACGCTTCCAATCGCGGGTTGGCTGTCCGGGTTGTGGTGGATAGTGATACCCTGCAAAAGCTCGACCTGAGCCGCATGAAACATGCGGGTATTTATGTGATGGGTGACCGGCGCGAAAGCCTGATGCATAACAAGTTCGTGGTTATCGACGGCCGCATTCTATGGACGGGCAGTCTGAATCTGTCAGCCGGTGGCTCGGAAAATGATGAAAATGTTTTGGTACGCATTAAATCACCGGAGTTAGCAGCAAATTATTTGTTGAAATTCAACCAGATGGCCTCTGAAGATAAGTTCGGGCCTGACAGCCGCCCTTTGACAGAAAAAACCTATTTTGACCTGGCCGGCATACCCGTGGAAAACTACTTTTCACCGGAAGACAGGATCGATACACGCCTGGTTAGCCTGGTGAATAACGCGGAGAAATCAGTGCATGTTCTGGCGTATTCGTTCACACAGGACAAGCTGGCCAGCGCGCTGATCAAAGCACAGAAGAGCGGAGTGGATGTGAAGGGTGTGTTCGACCGCGAATCCAGCGAAGACAACACCGGCGCGGATTTCTATACCCTGGAAAAAGCCGGCCTGGATGTTCGTCTGGACAGAGAACCTGGATTAATGCATATCAAAGCCATCATAGTGGATGGGAAGACCGTGGCGTTCGGCTCGTATAATTTCACCGCCAGCGCGGAGAACAAGAATGATGAAAATGTGTTGATCATCACTGACGAAGTCTTCGCGGGTACATTTGAGCGGGCGTTTGACCGGATTTACGCAAAGGCAAAGTAATATAGAGAAAAGAAACCCCATGACCATCCATAATCTTGAATTTCACTCGCTGACACCTGACCGTTGGGATGATTTTGTCTCCGTTATGGGCCAGAACGGCGCCAGCGGCGGCTGCTGGTGTATGTACTGGCGCGCGCACGGTAAAGATTGGGGTTCCATGATCAAGGAACCGAACCGGCTGGCTATGAAAGCAATTGTGGACGAAGGCCGTGAGCCAGGACTAATCGCCTATGTGGATGGCACTCCCGCCGCCTGGGTATCCCTTGGACCGCGGGATGACTTTCCCACACTGAACCGGTCACGCATTCTGAAACCGGTGGATGATCAACCCGTTTGGGCGATCGTCTGCTTCTTCATTCACCGCAATTACCGGCGCAAAGGCATGATGCTCCAGTTGATCAACGCGGCGGTGGACTACGCCCGTTCGAAAGGCGCGAAGATCGTGGAAGCCTATCCCACGGAACCGGATAAGAAAATGGAATCCTCTTCGCTGTTCATGGGGGTGATCGGTCCGTTCATAGAGGCGGGATTTGTGGAAGCCGCGAGGCGGTCACCCAATCACCCGGTGATGAGGAAAGTGTTGGTTTAAAGCGCACACGCCCCGAAACGTTTCGGGGCGCATGTTATAATTTTGGTGCCGAAGGTGGGAATCGAACCCACATACCTTACGGTACACGATTTTGAGTCGTGCGCGTCTGCCAATTCCGCCACTCCGGCGAGCACATTGAGTATATCGGAACATTATCACTCGGTCAAGGATTCTTTAGCCCATGAAACTTGGAATTATCGGTCTCCCCCAGAGCGGGAAAACAACCCTCTTTAACGCGTTGACCCGCGCCACCCAGCCCACCGGCATCACCGGCAAAATTGAAGTTCACACCGCCGTGGTTGACGTGCCGGACAGCCGGGTGGACAAACTTACGGCTATGTTTCAGCCCAAGAAGACCATTTATGCCAAAGTAACCTATGCCGATATTGCCGGTCTGGATGGCAGCGCCGGAAAAAGCGGTATCTCGGGAACACTGTTGAACAACCTTACCCAGATGGACGGATTCATCCATGTGGTGCGCTGCTTTGAAGATGAGAATGTGCCGCACCCCAACGGTTCTGTCGACGCGCTGCGCGACCTGGCCGCTATGGATTCGGAATTCATTCTGAATGACCTGATCGCCGTGGAACGCCGGTTGGAGAAACTGGCCGAAGAAAAGAAAAAGGGCGCCGGGCGCGATAAGGCGGTCATTGACCGGGAAATTGAGCTGTTCAACCGATTCCACGAACAGTTGTCACAGGATAAGTTGCTTCGTGACCTGCCCCTGTCAGCCGAAGAAGAAAAAATGCTGGCCGGGTTCGGCTTTTTAAGCCGCAAACCCGTACTGGTGGTGATGAACCTCTCGGAAGGCCAGAAGGAACCGGTCTTCACCTATGACCATGCCCACAGCCAGGTTGTCGCCCTGCAGGCCAAACTGGAGATGGATATTGCCCAACTTCCACCGGACGAGGCAGAGATGTTTCTGCAGGAATATGGCATCACCGAGCCCAGTCTGAACCGCATGATCCGGCTTTCCTATGACCTGCTCGGGCTGCAATCCTTCTTCACGGTGGGACCGGATGAAGTCCGCGCGTGGACGACCCGCCGCGGCGCCACCGCACCCGAAGCAGCCGGTGAGATTCACACGGACCTGCAGAAAGGTTTCATCCGCGCTGAGGTGGTTTCGTATGATGACCTGATGACCCTGGGCGGGATGAATGAAGCCAAGGGCAAAGGTCGCCTGCGGTTGGAAGGCAAGGATTATATCGTGGCGGATGGCGATATTCTGAACATCCGGTTCAATATTTAGGCATACCCTACATCGTGTAGATGTTAAAACAAGCCTGGGTGGCAGCGTAAATTTGCCTAAAGAAAGTATCCTTTAAAATAGTGCGAGATCCTTCGCTGGCGCTCAGGATGACAAGTTCTTATTGCCTGTCATCCTGACCGAAGGGAAGGATCTCGCATTTTTTAACACGTCACCCCTCTACAGGCAGGTATTCTGACTTGTCCGTTCAAGATCCTTCAGCCCTGAGGGGCTTCAGGATGACAATACAGACTCTACCCGCCAAACGACCGGTGCATATCTGCCTCAAGATCGGCCAGCGACACGCGTGATGTCATATCGAGGCTCAACGGGGTGACGGACACAACCTTTTCTTTGATCATGGCGTGTACATCCGTCCCGGGTTCAGTCACTTCATTAACGGTGAGTGTGGAAAAATCCATCTTGGAGTTTTCTTCCCATCTTTCTTTTCCGCGATTTGAAGACGGGATGAAATACCGCTTTTTTGACATCCGGGTTACCTTAACAGGCGTATCCAGTGTGGCATCAAATGGTATGACCAGGTTTATCAGATCAACATCTTCCGGGAGTGGTTTGCTTAACATAAACTGTGCCACCAACCGGGTAAAATGCGCCGCCACGGAAAAGTCAAACTCCTGTGAATGACTGAGGTAATCCACAGCCACATTCTTCAATTGAAGGCTGGTTGCCAGTGATGGAATGCCAAGCGAAGCTCCTTCCAGCGCGGCGCCAAACGTGCCAGAAGCTGTCAGGTCGGTGGCTACATTTTCACCGTAATTGATACCCGATACCACCAGGTCAGGTTTGACCGGCATGATCTCCAGCACCGCGTGCTGCACGGTCTGCGTGGGTGTACCGCCCACGGCAAATACCTCCCATACCTGATCACCAATATGCAGTTCTGTTTGCGTGATCTTGCCATCTGAACTGGAAGGGATGCTGCGTCCCATGCCGCTGGCCTGTTCGCGTGGGGCAACAATGGTCACGTATCCGATAGTGGAAAGAGCTTCGGCCGCCGCCCATAATCCCGGTGATTTTATACTGTCATCATTGGTCAATAAAATTTGTTTGCGTTTGTTAGTCATACTTGTAGCAAGCTCCTGTATCCGAAAAAAAGAGCGGAAGCACCGCTCTTCAAGAAAAATAAACGAATCGATCTCTATTACGTGATTCTACCTTATTTCCCCTGTTCAATTTCTGAAAGAGCATACCGCGCCAGAGCATCTTGCAGCGAAGCAGAAAGTCCTGATAATTCAGAAGAGGATTTGGATAATTCATCCATACCCAGGTTGATATTCCGTATATCGGTGGTAACACTTTCCATAGAGCCGGTATTTTCCTCACATATAGATGTCACCTGATCCATGCTTCCCTGAATGGTTTCAATATGCCCGGAAATTTCCTCAACGGCGCCCTGATAGCTTTCCGCGATCGAGGCAACCCGGTTCAGGGAGTCTGTCAGGCTGCTGGCGTAATTAATCATCTGGTTGGCTTCCTCAAAAATCAGTTCACCCGAATCACGGCTCAACTCTACTGATTCGAGAATTTCCTCTAACGCCCTTCCGGCCTGTTCGCCCAATAGTACACCGCTCTCCACCTCAACTGTACTGCCCTGCATGGCGGAGGTTGCTTCATTCGCTGATTTTTCAATCCGGGCAACCAGAGCCGCAATCTCTTTGGCGGCCACTGATGATTTTTCCGCCAGTTTCCGCACTTCATCTGCCACAATGGAAAAACCTTTGCCATGCTCACCAGCACGAGCGGCTTCGATAGCCGCGTTGAGAGAAAGCAGATTGGTCTGTGAGGCGATCTCATTTATGGTACCCAGAATGGCATCGATCTGCCGGGTTTGTTCGCCCATCTCCCGCATTTTTTCAGATGATTGATCAATGACTCCGCGGATGTTCTTCAAGTTCATAACGGCAGAATTTACTGTGCCGGCACTTTGATGGACAGTTTCTGTTGATTTCCGGGCTGCTTCTGCCTGCGATTTGGATTTCTGAACAACAGTCTCGATAATACGGGAAAGATCTTGCATTATCTCGCCCGTCTTTTTAACAGCGTCCGTCTGTTCGCTCGCGCCGTTTGACACAACACTGATAGTCTCGCTCATCTGGTTCAGTCGGTCACGTGTTTCGATGACGGAACTGTTTTGATGAAGGCTGCCATTTTCCACAGTTGAAGCCGCTTGATGGATGAGTGAAACTTCTTCTCCAATTGTCGCTGACATAATTTCCAGTTGAGTGGCAGATTGGTTTAGCTTTAAGGATTGCCGGGAGAACTGTTGAATAACGTTTAAGTATGAAAGCGCCATCCGGTTGAATGAAATTTCCACCGCTTTTAAGTGTTGGATCATCTCATTTAATCGATCAGCCATTTCACCCAGCTCGTTGTTGGAATGATAGTCTACCGGTGCGGAGGTTAAATTAAATTGTTGACGCAAATTCCCGGCTGCCATACGATCGCATACATCGGCAAGGGCAGGAAGGTCATTTTCGGCCAGCGATTGTGCCAGACGGCTGACTTTTGTTATGGGGCGAATGATTGCCCGTGAGATTAACCAACCAAGTAATATTGTGATAGGCAGAGTCGCAAGAAAGATCAGTCCAGAGATAAGAAGCAGCCGGTTGACTTTTTCTGTAATGGTAGACTGGGCGATATCAAAAGCCAGATACGCCACGTTCTTTCCCGAGCTATCACGAATGGGCGCATAACCGGTCAACCATGTACCCCATTCATCTGTGTAATACTCTTTTTCTACAGCCGGTTCGTCAAATCCGTCGGGATTTTCAGCCAGGATCTGGCTCAAATCTTCCACAGGGGATTCAATCAGAGATGGATCGTCAGATGTATCCGCGATAAACTTCCATCCACCATGTCCATCGGGTTTTACAGTATATACATAAAATAGATCAGGATTAACTTCCTGAAATTTCTTCATCGGAGTAATAACTTTTTGATATTCAGGGCTGGAAAGTTCGGTAGACGCGTTGATCATTTCATGCGCGTCACCGTCAATGGAAAGAGCCCCGATTGTCACCTGGTGAAGCAGGTTCTTACGCAGGTCATTATCCAGGTCTGCCTTGTACCGGAAGAATTGTACGGCGGTCAATACCCCCGAAATCAAAACGACCAATCCAACAAGGTTGAAGGTTATTTGAAATTGAAGCGACTGCCAACCCTTTTTCATATTTCCATCCCTGTGAGTTTATTTGCAAACGCTTCTCTATAATATAAAAAGATCAGTTGAGAATCCATATATAAAGAATTAAATTGTCAGTAAAAAAACTTAATGAATTTGTCAGGCGGGTTCGATCACTACAGCGGTTCCATACGCAAGAACCTCAGTGACACCTTCCATTACATCATTGGCGTCATAGCGCATCCCGATTATGGCATTGGCGCCCATCGCGCGGGCGTGCTGCGCCATCAGGTCAAACGCTTCGGAGCGGGCGTGCTCGCATAACTCGGTGTAAATACTTATATTGCCGCCAAACAGGGTTTGAATACTACCGGCAAGGTTCCCCAGCATACTTCGTGACCTGACGGTGATGCCGCGTACCACACCCATGTGTCGGGTGATTTTATATCCCTCAAAACCGAAAGCTGTTGTTACCCATAGATCTGTCATTTCAAATATCCTTTCAAAAAAATATAACCCCGCCGAGAATTCCTCCGGCGGGGTGAAGAACGAAGTTTATTACAGTTGAGATGTGCAATGCGGGCAGCGAGTCGCTTTTACCGGTATGGCGGACTGACAAAAGGGGCAATCTTTCGTTTTTGCCTCTTCAACAGGAGCCGGTTTCTGGAACCGGTTGACCTGCTTGATGAGCAGGAAAATGGCAAAAGACACGATGATGAAGTTGATCAGTGTATTGATGAAAAGCCCGTAATTCCACGTTGCAGCGCCCGCTTCTTTGGCGGCCGCAAGTGAGGCATATGTATTACCATCAAGCGCGATGAAGAGGTTGGTGAAGTCAACTTTGCCGAGCAGCAATCCGATTGGAGGCATGATGATGTCGTCAACCAGTGATGACACGATCTTTCCAAAGGCGCCGCCGATGATAATACCCACGGCCAGATCTAAAACGTTCCCCCGCATGATAAATTGTTTGAATTCTTTGATCATAACTCCCTCCCATCACATGTTTTATCTCATTATAGAGAAATCTGAATTTATCATCCAAATTTAGTATTAATCGCTCGAAATTTGTCATCTGAACGTATGATGGAAATCACTTGTCCGATTGTGGTAAAGGGATTAAACTTCCAATCGGAGTATTTTTATCTATTAATCTGAATTAGAGGATTTATCATGCAGATCACCAAACAAGCGGATTACGCGCTTCGCGCCATGCTTTACCTGGCACAGCTCCCTCCCAATGAACGGGCTTCTACCAGCCGGATCGCCGATGAACAGGCAATTCCTCCATCTTTCCTGGCAAAAATCATCTCCCAGCTATCTATTGCCGGGTTGATCCATACCTCCCGGGGAGCACATGGAGGGGTATCGCTGGCGGTTGCTCCGGAAAAGATCACCGTATTGGATGTGGTGGAAGCCATTGACGGTCCGCTGGCATTAAATGAGTGCACGCTTAACCCCATGATCTGCCCTTCCGGTCCAGATTGCCCTCTTCACAGCCTGTGGTGTGAAGCTCAGGCGGATCTGGTCAGAAAACTGCGTAATACGACTTTCGCGTCGGTTGTTAAGATCGCTGCCTGATAATACAAGAACCCGTTTCACAACATCGTTTTTCTTTTGTTCTGCGCATCAAATACGTTCAAC
The DNA here is from genome assembly GCA_024363285.1 of Leptolinea sp. HRD-7. Lineage (GTDB taxonomy): Bacteria > Chloroflexota > Anaerolineae > Anaerolineales > Anaerolineaceae > Leptolinea. The sequence goes on from AP024710.1 coordinate 1,095,475, forward strand.
CTGTGATTTTCGACATCCTGCCGGGCGGATGACCTTGAAAAAGGTCTCCGCCTTTTTTCACCAACACATATAATGGCATCCTTGCATCCGCGTTATACTCCTTCACTCATCGAATCCAAAATGAAAAATAAAAAATTCAACCTCCAAATTGCCGTATTCCTGATCATCCGCACCGCCATTAATACAAGTATTCGTATGGTGGGTCCGTTTCTTCTGGTTTTTGCCCGAGGGCTGCAGGCGGATATGACGGCCATGGCGACTGCCGTCTCCGCTTCCATGGCGGCCAGCGCCTTTGGTCCGTTCCTCGCAGAAATTGCCGACCGCCGGGGACGAAAAACCGGGATGCTGCTGGGACTCTCTATCTACACCATTGGCGTCGGGCTGGTGCTGGTTTGGCCGGCGTACACCGCCTTTTTGCTGGCATTGCTGCTGGCAAGCCTGGGGAATAACATCTTCCTTCCCGCGGTTCAGGCGTATGTGGGTGACCGGGTGCCTTATGAGAAACGGGGCATTACCCTCTCTCTCCTGGAAGTGAGCTGGGCCGGCGCGTTCATTGTGGGAGTACCGTTGGTCGGAATCTTAATACCCCGCGCGGGATGGCAGTCACCGTTTTTATCGTTATTTGTTCTGGGGTTGTTATCTATTGCCTGTGTGGCTTTGCTGGTCCCCAAATTATCGGCGCCTGAAATCAGTGAAGGGGCTATTGACCGTTCCCGGTTTTACTTGATTATCAAAACACCAGCCGCGCTGTTCGGTCTGGCTATGGGGTTCCTTATTATCGCCGGTAACAGCATGATCAGCGTGATATTTGGCGCCTGGCTCGAGCAATCGTATGGGTTGGAAATCGCGGCTATCGGAGCGGCTGCCACAGTGATCGGTTTTGCCGAGTTGGCGGGAGAGGGTGTTGTGGCGATGATCGCGGACCGGTTTGGTAAACGCAAAACCATCGCCGCCGGATTCATTATTAACATCCTGTCTGCTTCCCTTCCGTTTCTTATGGGAAGTACTGTTACCGGCGCGTTGATCTGGATGTTCATTTTCAATTTTTCATTTGAAGTCACCCTGGTGGCCAGCATTCCTTTAATGACAGAAGTTCTGCCTCCGGCCCGGGCAACACTTATGGCTGTTTTCCTGGCAGCCAGTTCCCTGGGTATGGCAGCGGGAATGTTTATGGGCCCCCGGTTATATACTACAGGCGGGTTCTTGATCAACGTGATCGCGGCAATGTTAATGAACGCTCTCGGTTTGCTGATACTGCCGCGGGTTCACAGGGCCGTTCCAAAATAAGAAATTCACACCCTTGACTTATACAGTCGAGCTATATATAATACAACTATATAGTTATACTATATAGTTGTATTATATATATATGGAGGTTGTTCATGAATAGAAATAAGAACCTTCCCCTGTCGGAGATCAATTTTTATATCCTGCTGGCGGTTTCTGAACCGGCTCACGGGTATTTGATCATGCAAAAGGTGGAAGAGCTCAGCCGGGGCGAAGTGCGGGTGGCAGCGGGAACACTGTACGGGGCGATCGAGAATCTGCTTAAAGCACGGTTTATCGTACCCGTGGATGGTGATGACAACCGGCGTAAGGTATACAGTCTCACAGAAGAGGGCCGGCAAATTGTTCAGATGGATATCGAACGTATGAAACTGATGATTTCTCAGGCAGAAAACTGTCTGCAGGAACGGAAGGGGTAAGCATGTTTGTATTTAAGTTATTCCCGGATTACGCAAAAGAAGAAAAATGGCTCAATGAAATGGCTAAAAAAGGATTTTCCCTGGAGAAAGTCACTCTCGGATATCATTTTCGAGCCGCTGAACCGGAAGATGCGTGTATCCGCATCGATTTCCGATATTTCAAAGACCCTGCGGAATACATCAACTATTGCACAATGTTTGAAGATAGCGGTTGGAAACATATCGCCGGTAGTCAACATACCGGGGTTCAGTACTTCAAACGAATGCCGGAAGCTCAAAATGATGATATTTTCTCCGATTTCGAATCGAGGGCACAACGGTATATTCGAGCCTTCCGAATATGGGTGTACTTTGCCCTGTTTGTACTGTTCTTCATGGTTGTTTTGCTTTCGACCGGCAGTGTGGATTTCAGAGCTTTGATTGATCCCCGGTTCTTTTACCTGACGCCGGGATTGTGGGAGAAGACCGGTCCATCATTCTGGAAGGCATTCTGGTTTGAGACGCCATTCGCCATGTTCCGCGCAGGGCTTCTCTACTTCTATCCGGTTTCCATTCTGATCTACCTGTTTATAGCGGCAAAGGCCCGCTTCCTGTATGGCAGGGCGAAAAAGGAACCGGCTGAATAATCGTTTCGATACACATGGTGGTTGATTGATTTCCGGGTGATCAAACGGGCTCGATGACTATGCCACCCATGTGAGCTTCAGACGCGCGGCAATGGATACCATTGATATAACAATCCGTCCCTTTATAGGGTGATCTGTCATCGGCGTACAGTCCGCTGATCCCCCCGCTCAGGCTTTCATTGAAGAATATGACAGGTCTGCCGGCCGGATCAGCGGCTTTTTTTATACAATCCGGGCATACCGCCCGGGGGTAACGCAGGTTTTTGTCAACAGGTTGACGGCAAATGGGACAGCCGATCCCATTTTCTTCCATAGGAAAGGGCATGGTAAACCTCTGATCAAAATTTCAAAACATGATAGGATTCTACTATGCTGATCCACAATATTTCCCAATTGTTGACGTTGAATGGTGGTCCCCAACGAGGGAAAGACCTGGGCCGGCTTGGGATTATTGAACAGGGCGCCGTGCTGATGCGCGGAGACACGATAGTGGCTGTGGGTCCGCAGGATGAGCTCATAACGAAATATCCCGATGAGCAGCGCATGGATGCCAACGGAAAGGTAATGCTGCCCGGATTTGTTGACCCGCATACCCATCTGGTTTGGGCGGGTGACCGGGCGGTGGAATTTGAAATGCGCCTGGAAGGCCGCACCTATCTTGAGATACTGGCGGCCGGCGGCGGGATCATCTCCACGGTAAAAGCTACCCGCCAGTGCGAATATGACGATCTTTACGCGCAAACCCGCGCGCGCGCCCGAACCATGCTGCGTTACGGTACCACAACAGCGGAAGCCAAAACCGGTTACGGGCTCGAGTTGAAGTCTGAATTGGATCAGTTGAAAATCCTGTTGGATCTGGATGACGAAGGTCCGCTGGAAATCATTCCCACTTTTTTACCCGCGCATGCTATCGCGCCTGAATATCAGACAGACCCTGACGGATATACCCGGCTGATCTGTGAAAAGATGCTGCCCGCCGCGTATGAATGGTGGCTCAAACACGAAACCGGACGGCCGCTTCCATTTGTGGACGTGTTTTGTGAAACCGGCGCGTTCAGCCTTGAACAATCACGCTGTATTTTGACCAGAGCCCGCGATCTGGGCTTTCCGTTGAAAATTCATGCGGATGAGTTTGACAATCTGGGCGGAGCACAACTCGCGGCTGAACTGGGTGCCGCGTCAGCCGACCATCTGGTGAAAACCTCCTCTGAGGATATTGCCGCTCTGGCTGCCAGCGATACTGTGGCTGTGGCTCTGCCGTGTACCCCATTCGGTCTGGCAGAAACCCACTACACACCGGCTAAAGAGATTCTGGATGCAGGTGGCTTGCTGGCGCTGGCAACAGATTGCAACCCGGGAACGGCCTGGTGTGAAAACATGCAGTTTGTCATCGCGCTGGCCTGCCGGGTGTTAAAACTGACCCCCGCGCAGGCAATTGCCGCGGCAACCATCAATTCGGCGGCCGCCATTCAACGAGATGACCGGATCGGTTCAATTGAGCCTGGCAAACAGGCAGACATGATCCTGCTAACCGTAAATGATTACCGCCACCTGGGTTACCGTTTTGGCGAGAATCTTGTCAATATGGTGATCAAAAAAGGGCGGATGATACCTATCGTTTAGAGGTCAGCTATGCCAACCATTGAACAGGCGCGCGCCTATTATACAGGTGAAGACGCCGTGCATGATTTTGAACATGTTATTCGTGTATATCGAATGTGTATGCGGTTGGGAAAAGAAGAAGGCGCTGACCTTGAAATTCTGCAGGCAGCCGCCCTGCTGCATGATTCCCGTGGGGCTGAACCGGGCGGCGCGGGACGGGCGGAACATCATATTACCTCCGCTATCTTTGCCGGTGAGGTTCTAAACGCGGAGGGCTGGCCGGTTGACCGTATTCACGCGGTGCAGCATGCCATTCGCGCCCACCGTTACCGCGGCAAAGAGAATCTGCCGGAAACCATTGAGGCAATGGTGTTGTTTGACTCCGATAAGCTGGACGTGATCGGGGCCATCGGCACCGCCCGTACCATCGCGTATTCCGTGCTGGCGGGCGAACCGTTTTACGCGCGTCCCAGCGAGCAATTCCGATCCACGGGAAAAGAAACCCATGCTGAACCGCACTCGTCTTATCACGAGTACCTGTTCAAGCTGAGCAACGTCAAAGATCGGTTGTTCACCGAATCCGCCCGGCGTATTGCCGGTCAACGGCACGAAGCCATGTCTGCTTTCTTTGAGCAGCTCGCGGATGAATTTGAAGGGTTGAAGTAAGCCGGGTTCAATCTTCGAGTACGAAGGTCACCTTCATATGAACCCGATATTCACTGATCTGGCCGTTGTCATCCAGCAGCACTTCCTGGTTTTCGATCCAGGCCGATTTTACGTTCTTCAATGTTTTATGCGCGCGTGACACACCGGCTTTGATGGCATCATCAAAACTTTTTGTGGATGATGATTTTATTTCGGTTACTCGAGCGACTGACATTTATACCTCCTCAACAGACTAATCCCCTGAACCTTAAAGGGTTTGGAGTAATGTTTCAAAATATTCCATACCTTCTTTGAAGTTCTTTCGCCCAAGGCCCAATCTGAAATGGCTTTCAGGATAATCAAACATTTCGCCCGGAACCAGCATCGTGCTAAATTTCTCGATCAACTGGCGGCATAACTCATCTACCGGCAGGCTTCCCTTCCATTGTGGAAAGGCGATGGAACCGCCGGAAGGTTTGATCCACCGCAGCCGGTCAGGGTGGCGTGAAAAGACATCGGCAGCGATCTGCAGATTGGTCTTGATAATTCCCATATTCCGCTCAACGATGGCTGCTCCGTTTTGCAGCGCGATCAATCCCAGTACCTCTGATGGAGCGCCGTTACAGATGGTAGTGTAATCTTTATAAGCCAGGCAATCATCGATGAAAGACAGGTCACGAGAAGCCAGCCAGCCAATTCGCAAACCGGGGAGTGCCATGGTCTTTGACAGTCCAGCCAGAGATATACCTTTTTCATACACATCGCACATTGCCGGCAGCCGGTCAGCCGGATTATGTTCCATTAGCCTATACATTTCGTCAGAAAAAACCATTATTCCATGTTTGCCCGCGATTTCAACAATATGGTCGAATTCTTCACGAGTGGGCAGGTAACCGGTTGGGTTGTTGGGAATATTGAGCACCAGCAGCCGGGTTTCCGGCTTGATCAACTTTTCCAGTTGGTCAATATCCACATTCCAGCCTTTTTCGCCGGGTACCAGTTTCCAGAATGTGACATCGCATCCGATCGAGATGGCAATTTCATACAATGACTGGTACGCGGGGGATAAAGTGATGACATGGTCACCCGCTTTGAGCAGGTTTTGCATGGCGATGAAGATCAATTCTTCCGGCGCGGCGACCATCACATGTTCAGGATTTATGCTCTGATAGTACCGGACAATTTCTGACCGTAACGCCGGACTTCCCTGCGTTTCTGTGTAACCCAGGCGGAGGTTTTCCCACATGGCTTTACTTTCAGACGTGGCCATATCCAGTAACTCTGACATGGACAGGCTTTCACAATCAGATGAACTGAGCATGATCCGGCTTTTGAATTCATGCAGCGCGTAAAAACGTTCCAATTTAAATGGAGAAATGGGCATTTATCAACTCTCTTAAATGATTTATTTCTTCTTATACCGCATTTAATGCCAAAGGGCTGACCACGTTTTAGGTCCAACCACACCGTCTACTACCAACCCTTGATCCGCCTGAAATTGACGGACACCGGCATCTGTTTTCTTTCCAAAAACGCCATCCGCCGAACCGACAACCGAATATCCGCGTGCCAGCAATTTTTTTTGCAGGGATAGTACATCATCCCCTTTCATATACGGGTTGGTCAGCTTTAAATAGCGTGAAAGTACGGGTATGTTTGGATTGGCTTCTTCTTCGTTGTTCTCATTTTCCATTTCATCATCGCTTGGTGGGACGTCCCCGTTGGGGTTTTCAACGACAATGCGGACATAAAATACACTTCCAGCGGGGTCTATACCGAAATTCGTTCCATCGGAGGCCTGCAGTTTGTAATTTCCCCGGTACGTACCGGGGGCGGCGGGCGCGGTCAGGTTGACAGAGACCGTCACGGCTGCTCCGGGTTCTACGGTTCCATTGGTGAGCTGCACGGAACCCGCCCCGCCCATGGCGTCACCGGAAACAAAGATCACTCTATAACCGGATGTCCAGGTGCAGGTACCATTGTTCCTGAGACGCCATTTCTTATCGAAATTCTTTCCGGATGGCACAACGGTGTCATCCGGGTAGCTGACATCCGCTTCAAACGCAGCCAGATTACAGATTCCGGCGGGCGTGTTGGTGGCTGCCGCCACTGTGGGAAGAATAGCCGCAGATGAAAGCGTTGCGGTAGGAAGTATGTGGGATTCCGGTCTGCTTGTAACAGTTATAAGGGGACTGAAGGAGGGCATGGAAGTAGGAGGAACAACTGTGACAGTTGAAGTGGCAGATTCTTCCATAGTGCTTGTGGCAGTTGGTACGGAAGATGACAGCGGCATCGAACATGCCAGACTGGTAATAAAAAAAACAGTGACCAGGATAGATCCGGGAATTAACCTCTTCATTTTCCCTCCAGTTAAAAAAACCGGCAAACCGGGTCTTAGACTCGATAGCATTCATAATGGTAGCACATCTGAGAACGTTGAACTTGTACGGCTATATTAAATTATCAAAAAATGTGCCAGGTAGTGTATCTTTTGTCACATTCTCTGCCGCCATCACTATGATAAAGTTTTATCACCCTTAAAGCCGATTTCGGCTTTCATTTATCAATGGAGGCAACATGCAAATAGTAACTGACCAGGGGATGGATTTACCTGATGAAATAGAAGCTGGTTTAAATATTCACACTCTTCCCCTGACGATAGTTCTAAGCGGTAAAACCTATGTTGGAAAAAAAGATATTGATTACAACAAGTTCTACCAGACACTGACAGAAACCGGAGAATTTCCTACTACCTCACAACCGTCACCCGGTGATTTTGCGGATATGTATCGTAAACTGGCAAAAACAGATCCGGATATCATCTCTATCCATATTTCTTCCGGATTGAGCGGTACCATCAATTCCGCCCGGTTGGGCGCTGAAATGGTTCCGGAAGCCAATGTGACCATCCTGGATTCGAAAACTCTATCTGGTCCCTTTGGTTGGCAGGTACAGGCTGCCGCTATGGGGATCCGTGCTGGTTGGGTGTTAGGCGATATTCTTAAGCTCATTGACCAGATCCGAGAAAACCAGCACACTCTGTTCACACTGGGAGACCTGAAATACCTTATCCATGGCGGTCGAATTAGCCATTTGAAAGGGATGCTGGCTTCCATGTTGAATCTCAAACCAATAATTGGCGTTGCCAAGGATGATGGGAAGTATTACAACTGGGGGCAGGCTCCTACCCTCAAACGTGCCATTCACCGGATGGGGGATATTGTGGCGCAAAAATTCCCGGATAAAATCCCCATGCGTGTACAGCTTATCCATGGGAACAATCCAGAAGGCGTGGCATTGCTCAAAGAACGCATTTCAGAACTATTTGAGTGTGTCTTTGATGAAACCATTCCTGTGGCTCCATCGCTGGGAGCGCATACCGGGCCCAGTGTAGTGGGTATCGGTATTGCCCCGCTGCGAATTTTTGAGAATTGCGGCCTGCAATTGTTGCAGCCGGAAAAAATGACCGCGTAATCTGATCGAATCATCAAAAAGGACATGGATTTTTTCCATGTCCTTTTTTTGTGTTTATCTGAAATACAATCCGCCTTATTTCAACCAGAAAAATAAACCGCGCAGCGCGATGGCATACACCCGGTATGGCTTGGGTCCGATAAATACCTGGTCTTTGTAGAAAACCGTGGGTGTTCCGGTGAATCCGGTGCTGGCAACTTCTTCCATCTGCTTCTTCACGGTGGTCTCAGTTTCAGAATCCGCCACACACGCGTTGACACTGCCCGTATCCAACCCGGCTTTGGTCAAAAGGTTGTCAATATACGCCGGGTCATCCAGGTTAGCCGCGTCACCTTCGAACATGCTGTCATTGAAGGCCCAGAATTTATCCGGAGATATTTTATTAACACAATACGCGAGTTTTGAGAATTTATCCGTGGGTTCTTTAACCGGGTAATGAATAAAGGTCAGACCGATATGGAACCGGTCAACCAGTTGACGAATGACCGGGTAGGTCTGACGTGAGAACGCGCAATGGTAGCAGGCGATCATGAACAGATTTTCGTTGGTATCGGATCTCAAAGTTGGGAATTGAGTCAGATCAATTTTCTGCAGATTCAGGGTCATCTGAGCCGGGGTGACGGGTATCGTACAGACATTGCTTTTTGTCGATATCTGATTGTTCTTTCCGGTGGGATCAAACACACAAAATTCGGTTGAATTTGCGCCATTACAACTGCCCGTGGTGTAAAAGAGGAAAAGCCCGCGCAGGAACATGGTGAGACTGGCCAGAAAGATGATGAAGAACACCCAGGCGAGGCGTTCAAAGTTGCGGTTTAAAAAGCGTGCCGCACCTTCAGACCGGGTGATGACCACGCCCAGTATCTTCGCTTTCATCTTTTCATCAAATCCGGTGGTGCAGGGCCGGAATGTGACCCGGCGGAGGACGCAGTCCAACGCTTCACGGGCCAGTTCCCGGTTGGAAGCGCTGAAGATTCCCAGAATGGATAGAACGATAAACGAAACAATACAGAACATAGAGGGTTACAGCACCTTTCGAATTTTTTTCAAATTTTCGATGAAGATGGCCGCTTCTTCCTGCGTGTTATAGAAATAGGTTGACGCCCGCACGGAACCTTTGATCTGCCGGGAGTTGAACCAGGAATGCACACAATGCTGGCCGGAACGCACCATAACACCGGCCATCTGATCCAACATCAGCGCGACACGGTGCGAGTCGATCCCATCAATGGTGAAGTTGACAATGCCGCCGCGGATTTTCGGGTCAGCCGGGCCGAGTATCTTCAACCCGGACAAATCGGCGATCTCGCGGGTGATGTATTCATTTAGAGATGTTTCCTGTTTCTGGATAAAGTCAAAACCGACTTTTTTCATGTAATCCAGCGCGGCTCCCATTCCATAGATACCCGCATAATCCTGCAGACCGGCCTCATATTTTTCCGGGACCGGCAGGAATTCACAGGATTCATAGGTGGAACTGGCCACCGTGTCTCCACCCACCAGGAATGGTGACATCTTTTCCAGCAGCGCCAGTTTGCCATACAGGATGCCAATACCTGATGGGCCGAGCATTTTATGGCCGGAAAGCGCCAGAAAATCAATATCCAGTGCTTTGACGTCTATCTGCCGGTGCGGCGCGGCCTGAGCCGCATCAAATAACACCAGGGCGCCGTGTTTATGGGCCAGCTTCGTGATCTCGGCTGCCGGTACGGTGACTCCGTCCAGGTTGGAGGTCATGCCGATGGAAACCAGCCTGACCCCGCCGGCCAGGATCTTTTCAAAGGCAGCCAGGTCAAAGGTATTATCCGGCAGTGAAGGAACGACCTTGAGCTGGACGCCTTCGCGTTTGACCAGCATCTGCCAGGGGATCAGGTTGGAATTGTGTTCCTTGTCCGAAATTACAATCGTATCACCGCTCTTCAAACCCAGCGAATTGGCCACCAGGTTGATCCCTTCGGTAGTGTTGCGGGTGAAGATGATCTCTTCCTTGCGGGAAGCGTGGAAGAATTTAGCCGTGGTTTCGCGAACCTGGTCCACCCGGTGCGATACGGCAGCGGACAGGTGATGATTGCTGCGTCCGCCGCAGGCCGGTTCAATGACGTAATATTGATTGATGGCGTCTATTACTACCTGTGGCCTCAGGCTCTGGCAGGCGGTATCCAGATAGATCTGTGGTTTTTTACTGGTAGAGGAAGAATAATAGGGAAAATCCTGGCGGATCTTGTTGATATCCATGGGAGCCGGTACCTTTATGATTGCCGATATGATACTACATATCCATGACCCGATTTGCCGGATTTACTGAAAAAAAAAGCCACCCTTTTGTAAGAGTGGTCTTTGTACTGATTGATTATTTGATGCCTTTAGCCCAATCTGCCGCGCGTTCCAATTCGCCGTCTTTCAGTGGCCCTTCGGAATCGAGCACAAAGAAACCGGCGGGTGACTGGGCCAGCACCCCGCCTTTCTTCACCATTTGTTTACTTACCGGTTCCGCGGCATATCCGAATACCCTGGCCATAAATTTGAGAATTCCGGGGATTTTGTCCGTCATCTCGGCGCGGGTATCGAATGCCGCCACCTTCATGCCGATCAGGCTTTTTGACGGCAGTCTCTTTAAAAAGGCTTTCGTATTCGGTGAGGGTTGAAAAGCCCGGGTTGGAGTACCTACTATCAGCAGTTGAACGCCATCCAACTGGCCGGGTTTAACGTCACTTACCCGGATAATATCCGAATCTGATACTCCTAATGCCGTTCCAATGGCGCGCGCGATCTTTTCAGTATTTCCAAAAAAAGACTCAAACAAAACCAGTGTTTTCATTTCTTCCTCTCATTAATCTCTTACAAAAATCGCATATCTGATTTTGATAGCGAATTAATGCGAAAAATCATTTTTATGCGAATACTGTATCTTAGTCATTTGTGTTTGACGGATCCTTTGGATACTTTGCCAGATTGGTATGGATTCCCTGCCAGCGTTTGCGGTTTTTTAGCCAGAAATAAACCAGACCAACATCGACAAGAATCGCCAACAAAATCAGTAAACCACCCTCCGGGCCAAAACTTCCGCCTGTCCATAATGTCGGACCTGAGACCGAGTTTTGCCATAAACTATTGACTGGTATCTGCCCGCTGTTGGCATACCCGAATATGAACTCTTCAAAATACCCCCAGGTGATGTGGATTCCCAGCGGAAGAGCGATGTTTCCTGACCAGACGTATGCCAATCCAAGCAACAGGCCAGCCAGCATGATATTCAACGCGGGTAAGAAGCTGGCATTGGGGTTGAGTAAATGAGTAATCCCGAAAAAGATAGATGTAAGACATAGAGCGATGATGACTGCTTTTTTCAATCCGACTTTCTTTCCAAATGCTTCTGCCAGATTGGTCAATTGATAACTTCGGAAAGTCAACTCTTCTCCGAAACCAACGGCGGTCAAATTAAGAAGGGCCAGCAACGCGGTAACAAACAGAGGTGTGTTGAGTGAGTTCCGCGGATTAAAGGTGAATTCCGCCCAACCCAGGCAGTTTTCCAAAAGTGCCACTATTCCCAGCGTGAACGCACCGATAACCAGTCCCGCGGACAGGTCTAACCACCATTCCCGATTCACGCGCAGACCGATTTCATGCACTGGACGGTGGTCAAGATAACGGGAAAGGGCAAAAGTAATGAACAGGATTCCGGCGATATAAGTCAGACTACCAGCCGCGTATGAAATCGCGTTTCCATTTCTGTACCCATCTGATTGAACCATTTGCGAAGCGATGAGAATCATAAAAAAAAAGAAGAATTGGATGAGAACACGCCATCCGGCGCGCAGTCTGCCTTCAGAGCTGATAAACATTTTTCGCATATAAATGGATCTCCTTAATTTTGGATTGCATTCCCCGTGAAATTTCAGGTTAGGAAGGATGTGATTGGGTATTAAAAAATCATGTCGTGTAAAGATACGCGTGGATGATGATAGCGTTTCTGCCCGGCTGTGTTATTCCGAAACTGAATCGCCTGGCTGGGACACCACTGCAGGCAGGCAAAACATTGTTCGCAATGGTGCTGCCAGATCGGGCGGCTGTTGACCAGTTGGATATCATCTACCGGGCAGATCTTCTCACAGGTTCCGCAGCCTGTGCACGAATCGTCCACTGTAAATGCTTTGTCCATCCGAAGCCGGACTTCATCAAACGTCAACGAAGAGGGTTCATTCAGACCGGTGATCTTGGACCAGCTTGATTTTCCCATCGTTTCATGCAGGTTCAGCGCGTCCACCAGACGGGTGATAAATACCGAGTCTGTTTCCAGAATGCCGGTTTGCCGCGACTGAATGGCCGCCGCTATATGTTCCGTTTTCTCATCCGCCGTAACAAGCAGCCGCTGTTCAACGGCCGGATCAATTTCACGCAATGTGAAGGAATTATAGAAATTCTTTAATCCCGCGGGTGGGGTGACGTAATTATAGGGCATGTGCAGGCCAAAGCCGGCAGATAACTTACCGCCGCGAGCTGCCAGCCGGTCACGCAGGTATTCCATGAACAGGCCGGGGTGGTCGCCGTAGGTGCAAACGGCGAAAATATATCTCGATTCGAGTGAGCTCAATTTATCTATAAACCGGGTGAGGATTAGCGGTAGCGTTCCATGATATACCGGAGCGATAATACCCATGATCCCGGCTTCTGGCGCAATGGCCTGCGTGTGGTTTAGCGAAGCGATATTTACGGGTTTTAAGTCGAGTCTGTCAGCCAGTGTTCTGGCTATAGCCAGAGAATTTCCGGTTCCGGTGAAATAGAAAACAGTGCCAGCCATTTATCTTTATCTCCAATAGGATATACGGAAAGCACTTGTTTTTGTTTTGCCTGTTTTGTATGAAATCAAAAAATCCCGGCTTGGAGGGACCAATCCGGGGGGTAGTGGACAGCCGTGAATTAGCAAGGGCAAGGTGGTTTTCTACACGGCGGACAAATTCTTTCTTGAATTTCAGGCCGTGAGTAAACCGGGTCATAATTGGGGCACAGACCCGGCATATATCCGGAGGGGGTGAAATTTGAGGGTATCCGGCATGTGTTATCCACGCCCCACAACGATTTCACCGGGTAATTCTGCGCGTCTTCTTTCAACGGGTAACCGGCCTGAGCCAGTGTCATGTGGTCATTGAATTCAAACATGGACCAGTCCAACATTCCGGCATTTGACCAGGGAAGCCAGATGAATTTTCCCTTTTCTCCACCGATGAGAGAATTCTTGAACGCGATCTCCACCATAGCCGGGTCGGTTTTAGAAAGCCAAGACCATACCAGATCAGGATCCAGTCCGGCACCATTGTCAAAGATCACCTCATAATATCCCCGGCCTTCACTGAGATTTGCATCTGGTTTGACTGCGGTAACACCGCCGATGTTCTGGTCCGGCGCGGCCAGAATTTTCACATTTTCTGTTGACCAATCCGTGCTTTCAGGTAATCCGGTGATGATCAGTAAGTCACCCCGGTTATCGAGGTTCGAATCGATTTCAAGTAAAAAATGTGTGTTTACATCCGGATTTTGCAAAAAAGGTTTTTGTACCTTAAATAACGCGTAGATCCATAATGGATCTTCACGGCTGAGTTGTATTGTGACCAGATCCACAGTGGGCAGATAATTCATTGATTGGTCAAACGGGCGCTCGTATTTGCCGTTTTTGAAGTCATCGCCGCCAAAAGCCTGCTTTTGAGCCGAAGCAATTTCGTCTACCTGGTCGTGCACAGTCTGCATTATTTTTCCCAGTGGCGCCCCCGGGATATCCACATGTGTGATGACTGGTACCGGTGAAGCTGTTGGTTCGGTGGTTGCTGTTGGAGTTGGAGAAGCTTCAGGGGGTGAGGGTGATAATACTGTAATGGGGGCAGAGGGTGATAATACTGTTATGGGAGTTGGTGAAACAACGGCTTCGGATGCCTGACACGCGGAAAGAACCAGAAGAATACTGATCACGAGAACAAATATCTTCATTTTTTCCTCCCGATAATATAAAAAATCTTTCAATGCTCCACTACTTCACTATAGGGCAAGATAATCATTATTTCAACGGCAACATTTCGTATTGAATGAATCAAAGTGGCGTTCAAGGTGTAAAATCCAGAAAACTGTAATGATGAACGATCAGGAAGGATATTGGAATCATGCTACCCGTAGAGATTAAACCTGGCATTACCTGGGTGGGGGTCAACGACCGGATAACCGAATTGTTTGAAGGCCTGTGGACGATCAGACAGGAAGGGGTTTCGTATAACAGCTATCTGATTCGGGATGATAAAACCGTTGTTATAGATCTGTGCAAATCCATGTTGACCGGAGAGTTTGTCACCCAACTGGAAGATCTGGTTCCCCTTGAGAAAATCGATTTTGTGGTTGTCAACCACATGGAGCCTGATCATACCGGGGCACTTCGCACCCTGATCAAGAAAGCTCCGCAGGTTCAGATAATCGGGACGGCAAAAACGCGGGATATGCTGCGAGAGTTTTACGGCATCACAGAGAACGTACGGGCTGTTGCGGATGGAGAAACCATCGATTTGGGCCACCACACATTGCGGTTTGTTGTTGCACCCTTTCTACATTGGCCTGAAACCATGATGACCTACGAAGAAAAGGAGCAAATACTTTTCTCCTGTGACGCGTTTGGAAGTTATGGGGCGTTAAATGGAAGTATTTTTGACGATCTCGTCGATGATTTGAACTGGTACGAACAGGAAGCGCTTCGGTATTACACCAATATCGTGGCAATATTTCCCAAACCGGTGCGAAAAGCGTTAGAAAAACTGGCCAATGTTCCCGTTCAAATACTGGCGCCGTCACATGGGCTGGTCTGGCGAAAGGATCCGAAGCGTATTATCGATCTATATGACCGCTGGTCCAATCTGGCTACGGAACCGGCCGATCCGGGTGTCACAATGATCTATGCATCCATGTACGGGAATAGTGAGGCGGTTATGGAGGCAGTTGCTCAGGGTGTGGTGGATGCCGGGCTTCCATTGAAAATATTCAACATCTCGAAAACACCCATGAGTTATATCCTTCCCCATCTATTAACTCGCAATGGCGTGCTCATTGGCGCACCGACGTATGAGGGCGGGCTTTTTCCTGAAATGGCAGCCGCGATGCGGGTAGCTGAAGGAAAACGCATGTATAACCGCAAGGCCGCTTATTTTGGCAGTCACGCCTGGGCAGGCGGGGCTGAACGCGAATTTCGCGCATTGGCGCAAGAACTTCAGTGGGAGGTACTTGACACATTCAATTTCGTAGGTACTCCCAGCCGCGAAGAACTGACAAAGGCGCGTGAATTTGGCCGAACCTTTGCCTCCAAGTTGAAATAATCGAAATAAGGTAATATACCCCGCCTGAATTGAGAATCAGCCCCCACGTCAGGGGGCTGTTTTTTTTTTACGCCAAATTCACTGGTATGTGGGGTGTTTTAATCAGACTTTTATTTTCAGGTTGAGGTAATGCAGGTAGTATATATTTATGCGCATTGCGTCAATGAAAAGGGAGGCGGATGCATATCGCGAATCGGCAAATGACCGGTCATTCATCCCATTCTGACATTGAATTCAAACCTTTGCTATTGGATCCGGATCGATTCATAAAGAGCGGATTTCTTTTCAACGATGTATTGGAAAGCCGCCTATCTCGAATGTGCGATTACGGCCTGTTCGAATTTGATTTATACGATTGAACCCCCGGATTATGGATGGTCTATGATGGAACGAATTTCAGCAAAAACAGACCCCTCGAAAAAAAATCGAATGGAAACGTCCTTCACGATCAATGACCAGGGCATCATCATCAATAACATTCATGAAGCGATAGTGATTGTTCAGAATGAGAAGATCGTATCGTGCAATTTAAAAACACTCGAATTAACAGGTTATTCAGAAGAAGAACTTCTCTCCAAAAATATCTTTGATCTTATTTTTCCGGATGACCGTGAAATGATATGTCAACGGAATGAAAAACGTATCAATGGTCAAGAAATAAAAACCAATTCACAATTTCGACTGCAAACCCTCGGCCGGGGAAATGTTTGGGTTGAAATGTATTCTGTCAAAACGACATGGAAATCCATGCCGGCTTCGTTAAATTTCATTACGGATATTTCACAAAAAAAGGCAACAGAAGAAGCTTTAAATAAAACTGACGCTTTATACCGGTCCATATTAAACGCCTCACCGGATGACATAACCATAACAGATCTTGATGGGAAAATTCGAATGATCTCGCCGGCGGGCTATAAGTTATTCGGTTATGACCGAGAGGTGGATTTTACCGGTAAATCCATATACGATTTTTTAGTTCCAGAAGATGTTGACCTGGCCAGGTTGGAGATAGCGGGAATCCAAAACGGGCAATCATCTGGCAGCCTGGAATACAAAGGTCGTAAAGCCGATGGATCAATATTTGATCTGGAAACCAATACCGATGTCATTCGCGATGAAAACGGTAATCCAACCGGCATATTGTTCATTATTCGGGATATATCGAACCGCAAACGCATCGAGGCTGAACTATATAAGTGGGCCAACCTGTTTCTTCATGCCGAATGGGGGGTGACGGCTGAAAGCGCTGAAGGTTATCGGTTTGAAATGATGAATCCGGCATATGCCCGTATGCATGGATACACCGTGGATGAGATGCGCGATATGTCGATCCTTGATGTACTGACCCCGGAATCTCGCAAAAGAGTTCCGGCTATGATCGAAAAGATACACGAAACCGGCCATTGCCAGTTTGAAGCCAAACATGTGCGTAAAGACGGAACGATTTTTCCGGTGTGGGTGGATTCAACCGCGATAAAAGACTCTACCGGAAAAGTTCTCTTCAGAGCAGTGAATGTTATGGATATATCGGATCGGAAACGGTCTGAAAAAATTCTCGATATTGAACAGACTCTGATGAACAATCTGATGAATAGTATTCCAGACAAGATCTATTTCAAAGACCTTGAAAGTCGGTTTATACGTATCAATAAAGCGGCAGCCAAACTTATGCATGTTGGTGACCCCGAAGACGCTGTGGGTCACACAGATTTTGACTATTTCACCGAAGAACACGCGCGCCCCGCATATGAAGATGAACAATGGATCATTAAAACCGGTCAGTCGATCATAAAAGAAGAAAAAGAGACTATTGCAAACGAACCAGATCGCTGGGTAAAAACCATCAAACTACCATTGCTCGATCGGAATGGAAATATTATTGGTACGTTTGGAACTTCATCCGATATCACCGATCAAAAAAGCATGATGGAGATATTGCAGGAAACCAACCGGCAGTTGGAAGAATCAACCATTAAAGCGAATGACCTGGCCGTTCAGGCGGAAATGGCTAATGTGGCAAAAAGCGAATTCCTGGCCAATATGAGCCATGAGATCCGTACCCCGATGAACGGAGTTATCGGTATGACAGGATTGCTGTTAGAAACCAACCTTGATGAAGAACAGCAACGGTATACCGAAATTATCCGCTCGAGTGGAGAAACCCTGCTGACATTAATTAATGATATTTTAGATTTCTCCAAGATCGAAGCGGGAAAACTGGAGCTCGAAATTCTCAACTTTAATCTGCACAGCCTGTTGGATGATTTTGCCGCGGCACTGGCTGTAAGGGCCAATGAGAAGAACCTGGAATTTATCTGCGCGGCAGACCCGGATGTCCCCGCGTTATTGATGGGAGATCCCGGCCGGCTTCGTCAGATTCTCACTAATCTGACCGGAAACGCGTTGAAGTTTACAGAACATGGCGAAGTATCTGTTCATGCCAGATGTGTTGAACGTGACGACAAAGAGGTCAAGATACTCTTTTCTGTCAAAGATACCGGTATTGGCATTCCAGAGAATAAGCTCGGAATACTGTTCAATAAATTTACCCAGGTGGATTCATCCACAACCAGGCAATATGGGGGAACCGGTCTGGGTTTAGCTATCTCCAAACAATTATCTGAATTAATGGGTGGAGAAATCGGGGTGAAAAGCGAGGCCGGAAAAGGGTCGGAATTCTGGTTCACGGTCCGCTTGAAATTACAGCCTGAAAACAGTCAGAACACTTTACCGGTAATGGCAAATCTGAATGGCGTAAAAGTATTGGTAGTAGATGACAATGCCACCAATCGAGAAATGCTGGTCATCCGAATGAATTCGTGGGGTATGAAGCCGTTTGAGGCGGCAGATGGCCCATCCGCGTACCGGGCAATGGCTGAAGCATACGATGAAAAAGATCCATTCGATATTGCTGTATTAGATATGCACATGCCCGGAATGGACGGTGTTATGCTGGCACAGATCATCAAAGGTGACAGTCGATTGTGTAACACCCCACTCGTTTTGTTGACATCAATGGGAGAACGAGGAGACGCGCGCCGTTTTGAAAATATCGGCTTTGCCGGTTACCTGGTTAAACCTTTACGGCACCTTGACCTGTACAATGTGCTCTCCGTCACGCTGGCTACCCATAGAGGAACAAGCGAATGTGGAGTTGTCAATCCGGAATTTCACCCGATTGTAACCAGCCATTCAGCTCGTGAAGCCGTGCGTATTACGGTTGATCCCAATACCCGCCTGTTGTTGGTGGAAGACAATATTATCAACCAACAGGTGGCGATGGGTATTTTGAAGAAATACGGGTTGAAAGCAGACGCAGCCGCCGATGGGAGTGAAGCACTGAAGATGCTGGAGAACATCGCTTACGATCTTGTGTTGATGGATGTTCAAATGCCGGTGATGGATGGTTTTGAGGCTACACGTCACATTCGCGACCCTCATTCCAGTGTCTTAAATCACACCATTCCTGTTATCGCGATGACGGCAAACGCTTTACAGGGAGACCGGGAACTATGTCTGGAAGCCGGTATGAATGATTATGTTTCCAAACCGATCGAACCGCAAAAACTGATCGAAGCTCTGGAACGGTGGCTGCCGGTGGAGCGTATTCATTCAAAATCCGGAGATAAGTTCGATGATGCACATCAAAATAAACCTTTGCCCGAAGATAATCGTTCTATTTTTGACCGTGAAGCCTTGTTGAATCGTTTGATGGGCGATGAAGAACTGATCCGTGATGTGATCGCCACATATATTCAAGAAATTCCGTCATTGGTCAGCCAGTTGAAAACCAGCCTGGCTGCTGGTGATGTGAAAACCTCTGAGCGGTTAGTGCATACCATTAAAGGCTCATCAGCCAACCTTGGAGCAGAAGCTTTAAGGGGTGTAGCGGCAAACCTTGAAAAATTTACAAAATCCGGTGAATTGGATCTTGTTAAAGCCGGCATTGACAGCCTGGAAAAAGAATTTGATCGCCTGAAACCATTGCTCTTAAAAGAGCAGAAATAACCCGGGAACCGATCAGAGGTTGTGCCGGAGTTGGATGAAACGGGCTACACCGTCGTCTTCGCAGCTTTCGATCAATCCATTAGCGATCTTACGGGCGTCTTCCGTTCCATTACGTGGGGCAAAGCAATAATCAGCGGCTTCCATCATGCCAACATCATTCGAACTGTTACCGAATACGGTCAGTTCGGTAGCGTGTGTCTTCTTTTTTAATTTCAATGCCGCGTTTGCTTTGCTCACGGAGTGGTCATAGACCTCCAGGCAATAAAAGTTGTTGAACGGATAATAGATCGTCTCCAGATCAGCCATTTTTTGAACATGCTCATACACCGGCGCCATTTTCTCTTGGGAGCCGATAGCTGCCACGCACATGGCTTTATGGTTTTTCACTGCTTCCACAAGAATAGGAACCTGAGTGATTTCATCACAGGCTTCATACGCGCGTTGACTCAAATAAAAGGCATCTGCTTCTGATGGTGGTTGGGTGTGGAAAATGTTGATCTTTTCATGAGCGAACACATATAACAATGTGTGGCAATCATGTGCGGCAAAAACCGCCTCGATTTCGGGGAGCAGGGTAGTGTCTATCGGTTTGACATCATGGTATTTTCCGGTATCAAAGGAATACAGGCATACACCGTTCATGATGATACCGGGAACCGTTAGATTTAATTCAGCCAATACCCTTTCACAACCAAAAGCCATGCAGGATGTGGCAATCGTAAACAGCCCTCCATTCGCGATATATCGGTTTATCACATCTATCGAAAACGGGCTGATCTTCCGTGCTGAATTCAGTACTAATTCATCCAGATCAGAGATATACAGGATTCTCATAGTATTCAAATCAATACAAATTTATCCCGGGAATATTGGGAGGAGGCGGCACGTCTGTCGGGCTAGATCCTCTAGCCGGCGGGGGACTGTAATCGGGGCACAGGCCAACCATGGTTTTATCCGGTTTAAAGCCGGATGGCATCCGGCAGGTATTATCCACACCCCATAGTTCTTTGAGGGGATAGTTCTTCAAGTCGGTTTTAATGGGAAAACCGGCTTGTTCGAGGGTGAAATGGTCATTGAAATCGAAGAGTGACCAGTTCAACATGCCCTCATCAGTCCAGGGGAGCCAGACAAATCCGCCTTTCTCACCGCCGGTCAGAGTATTCTTGAACGCGATCAATACTACCGCTGGATCGACTTTTGAGCGTTTTGACCATGCCAGATCGGGGTCATCACCTTTGCCATCATCAAAAATGGTTTCGTAATATCCGCGCCCTTCCGATAGTTCAGGGTCGGGTTTGACGGCAATCTTTCCACCAATATTAAAATCTGGCGCTGTTAGTACCCTAACTGATTTTGTAGACCATTCGGTACTTTCAGGCAAACCGGTAACGACCAGGTAGTCACCCCGATTATCCAGGTTTGTATCCAATTCAACCATGAAATGCGGCTGAGAACTGGGAACTGCCGCAAATGGACGGTCTACTTTGAACAAAACATAGACCCACAACGGATCCTCTCGACTTAATTGAACAGTGACCAGGTCAACCAGCGGCATGTAGTTCATTTTCTGGTCAAATGGACGTTCAAACCGCCCGAGGTTGAAATCATCGCCGCCATATGCCTCCTTTTTAGGCGCGGTGTTTTCATTCACCTGGTCATGTACGGTCTGGTAAACCTTGCCGATCGGCCCGCCGGGTAAGTCAACATGAACGATCTCGGGGGTAAATGTGACAGCAGGCTCAGGCGACGCTGTGGGTGTGGGTATTTCCGGTGTGGGTGATGGTTGAATTTTGTTGAGCGGCATATTGCACCCATACAGAGCTACCAGGGAGATCAGAATACTGGAAAAATACAGTAACCTTCGCATATATTGCCTCCCGGACATGCGACTCAAAACAATATCCCCCGACTGGATAATTTCACTATAAATTAACCACCGATATAATTCAACCGGCAATTTATTATCATGTCTTTTTTTTCGGACGATGAAATAAAAAACCTCCGATTTTCGGAGGTTATCTTCGTTAGAGGGTGGAAATTCCCTTTGATTCTGCTTCTGAAAGGTTGGCTATCATGGGTTTTTCCGGTCCTCCCAGATCGGTAATGGCTTCGCGTACGATGGTTTTCTTATCAGCCAGCGGTCCCTGCGCGAAGACTTTCGCGAGCGAGAAACCGAGAACACGTCCCTGCCCATCAAGAATGACGTCATCTACCGTGCAGAGTTTTGTGCCCCCTTCCGTCTGGATTTCTCGTCCGCGCAGATCATTGGTCAGAGTGAAAGATACAGAATCGTTGATCTCATCCAATGGTTTGACCACGTCAGATCCAGAGACAAGCCAGGCATCTACCCCAATGACCTGGACGTCATCTCTGGCAACAGCCAGAGACTTGCGGTTAATGATACCTTCGGTTCCTGCAAAAACAGCAGCCACATGGGTCATATCACGATCAAGGTATAACCCTTTTATTTCTCCCAGGTCTTTTCCCTCGGTCAGGCTGATTAAGGGCTTCCCGTTTTGTTCTTTTGCGGTGATCATCACGCCTCCAGAAGATGGTGAGTTATCATAATCGTACCACTATTGGTTTTTGGCTATCGAAGTCACCTGGCCATACACATATACGGCGGCAGGCGATAAGGGTTTCGTCCGGTCAGTCTTTTTTGTGTATGTAAACTACCGGTCCGATAAGCACAACATCCAGCAGCGCCCGCAGCCACAACGGCGGGTAAGAGAATGTGAGCAGTATCAACACACCAACAGACAGTAGTCCGATTGCCAGCGGGACTTCCCACCTCGGGTGGTTGACATACCGGATGGCGGCCAATATTCCCGCCGCCAGCGCAATGAGCCATGCGGTTATCTCGAAGACGGTAACCACAGGCGAGTAGGGAATACCTTCCGCCCGCTGTTTCACGGTATCCAATGCTTTCAATTCCATCACAACATCGGGGATTTCGATGAGTGTCAGTACCGGGGCAGGAAGTGCGTTTTTATCAAAGCTTTCGCGGATGACAAGGCGGGTTTGCCCGCTTCCCGCGGGGATCAACCCCAATGTAAAGCTCCAAACCGGTTTTCCATCAGGGTCACTGGATTGCCAGCCAAACCATTTCGGCTTCTCAATGATGCTGATGAAGCTGGTGCATGTACCGGCAGCCATACAAATCGGGTCACCGATGGCCGGAGATTGGTATTCCGGAAGAATACTGTCGGCTGTGTGGATATTGAATCCAAAGATATTTTCCAGCCAGTCATAGCTGTACCAACCGCCGCGGCCCTGTCCCCATTGCACGATCCAAGGCCATATATCTTCCGGCGCGGCGCTGATCGTGATGGCGCGAGTCCAGCGTTGCCCATCCAGGTCACCGGGCATGCTCATTGCCACTTCACTGTCGGTCGCGCCCCAGCGAAGATGAAAAGGTCGGATAAACATGTAGCCGATAACCAGAAGCACAAGAACGATCCCAATTCCAACCAGTATCCGTTTGCGTTTTGAAAATTCCATCATAATCTCCTGCCGGTAAGATGCTATAAATTCTAACGGATAAAGAATGGAATTGCGGGATTTCTCGATTTGCGCTGAGTCAAATAGAGAAATCATGCCTGGTGGCTCAATCCGGGAAGTTCTTGCGAGTGTTCGTTTAAAAAAGAAATCTTTTGGTTATATTAATCGACCGAATCCCGATTGATCTTTTCCATCAAACCCGGCGGGAACGCTCTGTACAACAGTCTATCAAATAGCCGTCTTGATATGTTTACGGAAGGCTTTCGAGCCATTTCAATGCTTCATCGGGATCGTGAAAATATTTTGCCGTCAGTCCTAATCGGGCAAAATCTTTCATTAGATTTTCCATGGTCACTTTCGCGAGAATCCCTTCGGGCTGTACAATAGCCCAGTATTTCCATCCCGCCTGCAGAGTGACCGGCAGCCAGTTCTTTTGCCCCCACTCTATATCAACCGCGCTGACAACCGGATTCTTGCGGTCATCGGAAAGCCATTTTGTTGCCCCGTATTTCTTCAGTGTTTCTGTTCCTTTAAGCAGGAACGCGCGATAAACTTCACCATAGATAAACTTATGATATTCATGGTGCACTATTTTTGATTCCGGGTGGTAATACATTGTTCCATAATTGTTCTGCTCAATAATTATTACAGACATAAATCCCTCCTTATTTTCACTCAATAATGAAATCCTCTTCTATTATACTGAATATTTTTGGGGATTATTTTTCCCCCATTTTATTTAAGATAACCTCAATTTGTGAAAAAATGCCAATGGTTTTCATTTATGGCCTGTGATTGAGCTTACGTTTCTACATGAAATGATTATTGCAAAGTTGTTTGTTCACGGCAAATTAGACCAAATAGGCTGGTAAGGGGTTGCCAGGCGTTGAATGGTAACCTGTTGTTTCTCCATAAAAAGAATACAATAATGAAATGACAACCAAAGCCGGAGTGACCGGATTAGCTGCCGGTCTGATCGCAACGATCCTTTCATATCTTCTTTTTTCGATTTTCCATGAACCTGGGGGAATTGTTATTGCGTTCCTTCTTATGGAAGCGTTCCAGTTGATCCTGGCTGGAGCCGCGGGATTTGCGGCTGTACGCTGGAGTAAAGCCGCAAATCCCGGCCGTTGTGCGGCTTTAGGTGGACTGGCCGGTGCTATCGACGGTTCAATCCTCTTTTGCCTGTGGGGCGCGGCAGCGGCCAGCAGTACGTATCTATCCAACCAGTCGATGGCCGATCTGGTGCCCGTGGTCGTCAACCAGACAATGGATATGTTTCAAAATATATTCATTACATGCGGCCTTGCCGGGGCGTTTGGCGGCTGGCTGGCTTCTTCGCGCCGGTGGAGTACCCGTGATGATTTTGACATGGCCGATCCTCAAATGGCCATGAACGCATCCATCACCGCGCTGCCGGCATCCATTGTGGCGGCCGGGGTGGCGGCAGCCGTTTTCCCGCGGCTGGGTATCCTCACCGGTTATGCTGGCGGCTTGCCGGGTTTATTGCCCACAGCCGCGTATGACAGGCCCCTTGAGGTGGCTTTGTTACTGGTACTGGTTTCGCATCTGGCCGTCACACTGGTGGTTCCGCACGAATCGCGCATGTCACAGCATTTGTGCGGCATGGATGAAGTCAAGATGGCCGCGTTTGTGGGCATTGGTGCCGCGCCATTGCTAGCAGGCCTGTTACTGGCTGTATATCCCGCCAGCCTCTCTCATTTCCCTGTATTGATCGTGGTGATACTCAGCGCGGGGATGAGCCTCGTATCAGTCTATTCTCTTTTTCATCTGGTGCTGCCCAAACGCGCGTCCTTTCCACCCCACCCCGAAGGTAACAGCAAGGCAGAAGCAATTCTGTTCGGATCCATAGCCAGTTCGGTGGCTTCACGCTTGATCCAATTATGCATTGGCTGCGGACTGATGATGGTGCTGCCGCTCTATGTCGCGGTCATTTCTGTACTTATTAATTTAAATTATCTCTACGGGGAGGTTCCGCCTGTTGGGTTATCCGCGGCTCAGGCATTGATCAGTACCGGATTGATGGCCGCGTCATCGGGGGTACTTATTTTGATTTATATGGTCTACCTGAACCTCGGCCGCTGGTTTAGCCGGAGAGGAAAACCAGCCGTGTAACCGGTATTTCGCGTTCAGGCTTTCTTTTCCGGCGACGTTAAAGGAAGCCAGATAGTGAAGGATGCGCCTTTCCCTTCGATCGAACTGACTTCTATCGTTCCCCCGTGGTTGCGCACGATCCAGAACGCGATAGACAAACCCAACCCGAATCCACCGTGGGCACTCCGCTTGCGGCTCTTTTCACTGCGATAAAAACGTTCGAAAATATGTGGAAGGTCAACCGCCGGAATGCCGGCGCCGGTGTCGCTGATTACCACCTGCGCGCGCTCCCCTACTCTTCGAAGTGAAAGAGATACCCGTCCGCCAGGAGGGGTATATTGAACCGCGTTTCCGGCAATATTAAGAAATACCTGTTTCAGGCGGTCCCGATCGCCGATGACCTGAATCTGGTCAATCTCATTGATCACAACGGTGATCCGATCGCCTGCCAGAGTACGCGCCTGTTGAAATACTTCGAGAAGTACGGTATCCAGTTCTACCGGAGACTGGTCCAGCGGCATGCGGCCCGATTCAGCCTGAGCGAGAAAGAGTAGATCACCAACCAGTCGGGTCAGACGGTCAACTTCGGCTTCAATACCGGAAAGTGATTCTTCATCCAGGGTTTTCATTTTGCGCATTAACCCCACGTTGCCTTTAATAACGGTCAACGGGGTGCGTAGTTCATGACTGACATCCGCTAAAAAACGGCGTTGAGAAGTGAATAATTTCTCCATGCGGCCGAGAACCTGATTGAATGATTCAATCAATTCACCCACCTCATCATTACGTACACCGGTGACCTGGATACGGCGTGAAAGGTCGTCCGCTTTTGTGATCTGGGTGGCTACCCGGGTGACTGTTGCCAGGGGAGCCAGTGCCTGCCCGTTGACAAACCAGGTCATCACTCCGGTAAGCACCATCGATAGAATGGTCAACAATATCAAAACCCCTGCCAGAACCTGCAGGGTGGCATCGAACAGGTTAAGATTTCTCCCGATTTGAAGCAGTCCGGCCGGTCCGCGCGCGTTTTTCAACGGGACAGTCAAAACCCGCATGTGTTTTCCCACATCGCCGGTGGTATTGAAGACGGGAATATCCGAACGTAATTTCACCCGATCGAGGGGGTCTACATCACCGGCTGGCCTGGCCAGTTGAAGGGAGCGGTCATTCCCCCAGACCTGAAAAACAATGTTCTCATCGGGCGTGAATGTATTGGCCGAGCGGGCATCAAACCGACCATTCGCGTTTACTCGCAACTTTAAGATCAGGTCATTGGCGTTTTTTGCCAACATAGAATCCATCTGGTCTAAAAGCGTGATAGAAACCAGACTGTACGCCAGTGAGCCAAAGAGTAAGAGAACACCCCCCAGAACCAGCGTATACAGTAGTGAGAGGCGTAAACGCAGCGACATCAGGGAGTTTCGCGCAGCACATACCCCACACCGCGTACAGTGTGGATCAGCCGCATTTCGTCGCCTTCTTCCAGTTTTTGCCTTAAGTACCGGATGTACACATCCAGCACATTAGATTCTCCACCAAAGTCGTATCCCCAGACCCGGTCAAAGATCATTTCCCGGGTAAGCACCTGACGTGGATGCCGAAGAAAAAGCTCCAGCAGGTCATATTCCTTGGCTGTCAGTGAGATCTGCCGGTTCTTTCGGCTTGCCTGACGGGTGGATGTATCCAGTTCCAGATCCATGAACGAGAGGACCTGAACGCGTTCTGTTTGGGTACGCCGTAATAAGGCACGGACATGCGCCAGTAGTTCATCAAGTTCAAAGGGCTTGACCATGTAATCATCCGCGCCTGAATCCAACCCATGAATACGGTCAGAGATGGTATCTTTGGCCGTTAACATCAAAATCAATTGGTTACCGCTGCCGGCACGCAACCTCTGGCAGACTTCCAGACCGTCCATACCGGGGAGCATCAGATCCAAAATAACAAGATCTGGATGGTTATCGCGAGCCATCACCAGTCCAGATTCACCATCCAGAGCGGCATCCACCTGGTACCCTTCAAAGGTTAGACCCCGGCGGAGCACCTTGACGATCGCTTCATCGTCTTCAATGATCAAGATGCGTTCTTTCATAGACCCTCCTCCTGAATACTATAACATACCCGGTATGAATAAAATGGGATATTCATGGAAGTTGAAAAATTCGATAGCTTTCACCAAATGATTGAACAGGTTTTAACTGTTTCAACAAATCCTTCAGTGCCTGGATTTCAGCAGCCGGATGATGAGGGTCTTTTCCGTCAGCCAGAAAATCCATACCTGCCTGGTTTATTAATAAATAATTGTACCCTTTCTGTTTCCAAAGTTCTAATTCAGATATCGAATTTGATATTGCGGTCAAACGACTTAGCTTCCATTGGTCCAGAATTTCATCCGGGTCACAATCTGGAACACAGGTCAGACCGCGCGGTTCATACAGGAAAAGGGTTTTTGAACCTGAGGGTAAATCATGTATAGCACGCATGGCAGGCGCGTACCAGCCAAGATTATTATCGAGATAATCGTTTTCTGATGTGAATCCCGTGACCACTTTAATCGAATCTTGTTTTATGGTTTGTAAAACCAAATTTGACAGGGAAAATCCCAGCGATAACAGGATAACGGCGCCAAAAAAAAGTGAAAGTCGAATAGTCTTCCAGCGGGTCTCGCGAATCGCGTCCCAGCCAAGAGCAGCGAGAATAGCCAGAGCCGGAAAAATCGAAAAATACATTCGAGTTTGAATAAGATAGCCGCTCAGGCGGTTTCCAATGCCCCAAAAGAACCAGAGGGCGAAAAAGAAAATAACACCCAGACGAAGAGCGTTCTTTTCGGATACTTTCAATGTTCGTTGACGTAACAAATTCCCTGATGCCAGTATCAATAAAAGCGGCCCGATCGAGACACTGTATCCTTCCGCCGATTCCAATCCCCACAGAGTGGCACGGATGGGGAGCACAAAGCCTTCCCACCATTCTCCATAGGGTTCAGCCCCCTGATACACACTTAACCTTACGGCGTCCATTTCTGCCGCTGGAAAGAAGAACGGGTAGACCGGACTACCGGTGATGATCAGGTTGCGCGAAAGCCAGACGGCGGGAAACACAACCGCTCCACCGCAGAATAGAAGTATTGTTTTAACCAAAGCGCGACCGGAATAATGTAAATTTTTGTTAGTTAGAATAAGAACGGCAGCAAACCCGCATAGAAAGAGAATACCGCCTGTATATTTGGTAGTGAACGCCAACCCGGCAAAAATTCCGGCCAGAAATAATGAAGGGGCTCTTTCTGAGGTTAACCAGGCTTGCAGGCTGATCAGGCAGCAAACCCCAAAAAACAGTCCCATCCAATCGATATACGCCCACGAGAGAGATGATGCAAACGTTTCACCGGCCAACAGGCTGGCTGCCGCAACCCAACCTATCCGGGATCCAGATTGAAATCCGGTCTGGAAGAAACCTGAGATGCCCAGTATGGCCATAAGACCGATCATCCACCCTGTGACGGCGGCTGCCGGTAAACCACCCGGCAAGATAGCCATGGTGTAGAGCATTTCAGTACATTGCGGCATACCGGTCATCACCAGCCAGGGAATATGGGTAATGCGACCCTGCTGGATATAGGTTTGCGGCATCACCAGGTGATACATCAACGCGTCATAATGGAATGGCGGGGAGAGGGCGGTGATCAGCGATGCTGCAAAAATCACCAGCATGAAAAAAGCCAGCCACCTTTCAAAAATGCCTGCCCCCCCTAAAATCTCTTGGAGAGCGGTGGTTACCTGACGTACCCATTTAAATACCGAACGGTACAGGAGGCTGCATGTGGCTAAAGGGATAAAACCCAGCGTAATCCAATTGACCCCGAGCGTTGAACCGATCGCCAGAACATAAACAGACAGGATTCCCAGTCCCAGACCAGATTGAATAACGGCAGATGATAGTGGATTCTCGTCGATGTGAATACCCATGCGATTGCCGATACCTCCAGCCAGGATCATAATAAACAGACTGACCAGTACCCGCCAGGTCACGAGCCCAGGCGCGGCGGCGGATTCGGGCGTGATCGGTTTATGCACAATAAAATACCCGGCCAGAACCAGCAGCGCGAATAGCATAACTAAGACAATTCGCAGCTTAAAGTTGTTTTCGATGTTTTGCCGGGACATAAAATGATTATAGACCAGGATAACCTGTTATATCCAATAGTCCGAGCGGCAGATGCGGATTACATAGAATCAGCCTGCGTGTCACCGTTTTGTTTTTCGAGAATCTTTAAGAACGCGTCCACTACGGCCGGGTCAAAATGACTGCCGCTGTTTTCGCGTAGATAGGCGATGACTTTTTCCTGCGGCCAGGCTTTACGATATGGACGGTCGGTGGATAAAGCATCATACACATCAACAACCGAGAACATACGGGCTGGGAGAGGGATCTCTTCTCCTGAGAGTCCGCGGGGGTAGCCGGTTCCATCCCAGCGTTCATGATGGCAATAGGGTATATCTAACGATTTTTTCAAAAATTTAATGGGAGAGAGAACCTCAAAAGCGGCCACCGGATGCAAACGCATTTGAACCCACTCATCATCGGTCAATGGTCCAGGTTTATTCAAGATACTATCCGGAACTGCGACTTTACCTATATCGTGCAGCAGGGCGCCGCGGCGGATGAAGACCAGATCTTCATCGGTGTAACCCATTGCGCGGGCCAATTCTATTGTCAGTCGGGTTGTACGTTCGCTATGCTCTTCTGTCTCGGCATCTCTGTAATTCAGGGCTTTTGACCAACCTTCAATGGTTGCTTCATACGCTTCCAGCAGATCGGTGTTGGATTGTTTCAAATTACGAAGCATTTCAAAATTATCCAGCGCGATGGCTGTTTGTGCCGCGAGGTTATAGAAGAAATCGAGCCAGTGTTGTTCGGGGGTAAAGGGTTCCTTTAAATAAACTCGGAAAAGCCCTTTTACTTCAGCTTTTGCCACTAATGGTAGACCAAAACACGCGCTGAATTGATCATCTTGAGGGAAGGATAGACGTGATCCAGAACGTTTCACAGTTAGGTTTTCTGGAATGTGAACTGAGAACTCCTCTACAAGTTCCCAGTCCGTCAAATCGGCTCCCGCCGGAAAATGAACATCTTCTGGAATTATGCTTTTGAAACCAGATTGAACAACTGTGTGAAGCATGTTAAAACGAGAATCATACAACTCGATACTTACAGCATCAATACGAAGATGTTTAATGGCCAGATTACCTATGATATTTAATGTGGCCTGCAAATCAAGATTTGAACTGATAGCCAGGTCGATGGTACGAAGGGCGGAAAGTTCTTCCACCTGCTGGGTGATTCGAGTTCGGTTAGTATATTGCTCTGTTATATCTTCCAGAAGTATAAGTGTATTGGGTGTGTCACCCGGGTTGTTCCGAATGGGTGAGGCCACAAACCTTTCCCAGAAGGATTCCCCATTCTTCTTAAAGTTCTTTATTTCACCGCGATATGGCATTCCACTGATCAAAGAATTTTTGATCAGATCAATTTCTTCCTGTTGGGCTGAACCTGGGACCAGCGTCATGATGGGTTTGCCGATCAATTCCCCCGGTTCGTATCCGAAAATATCCGTACAGCCGTTGTTCACATATTCGATCAGTCCTTTTCCATCGGTGATGACAATGCCGATAGGGTTCTGTTCCACGGCCTGACTAAGTTTTACCAGTTGACTCTGAATAGCCTTTTTTCCGGTAATATCTTCCAGAAAACCTTCCATAGATTCGAGATCACCGGACGCATTCCACACACCCCACATGTGCAAATCACCGTAAAAATACGTTCCATCCTGTTTTTTGAAACGGGTTTCCAGATGGACTGAATGGTGGTCATGAATTTTTTCAGAAATTAACTGTATATCATCATTGTTTGAGAATAGTGACGCAAAACCTTTGGAGAATTCAGACACCATGGTTTCACTGGAAGAATATCCGAACATCTTTGCCATCGCCGGATTTGCTTCTTCCAGAATCCCCTGAGGTGTGATCTGAAATATTCCCAGAAGAGAATCGGCAAACAACCGGTAGAATTTTTCCTGGCTGGCCAATTTGGCAGAAGTTTCATTTTCGAGTGTGATACGGCTTTCTTCCAATGACCCGGCCATTCGGTCCAGAATCGCAGCCAGTTGACCGATTTCGTCTTTTTCGTTTTTCAGGTTGGAACGAACATCAAGATGTCCTTCTGCCAGTTGACTAGCGGTATGGGTTAATTTTTCCAGGGGTCTTGAGATCGTAATATCCACACCTGTGTAAGCCAGAACAAGAATGATGAGGGTCAATAAAGCAATGACTGCAATGGTTCCGCTGGTTAATTGTTTTACCTGATCAATGAATGCATCTTCTTGTAAATGCACGGCCATCAAATACCTGGGATTCAACCCCTGGGGTATTATCCAGTAGTCGATTGATTTATTGTTGGATAAAACACTGATCTTTTGCCGCGTAAGCCGCTGTTCGTCTGGCAGTTTTCTAAGTTTTTCACTTAATTGGAAGGAAATATCTGATTTTTCATTGGTTTGTGAATAAATTACTTTTCCAACAGAATTGATCAGTAAGATATCCGAGTTTTTTGGGAGATTAGCTCTGGATAAAACACTTGAGATTTTATTGCTTGAAATAATTCCGGCCAGTGTGCTGATAATTTCATTATTTTGGTCAACTACCGGAACCGCAGTAAACAATAAAATGTTATTTTGATCCAGATCAGGTTCAATTTCATCTAACGTGAAATTGTCAATTCTGGATAATGACATAAAAAATGAAGCCGGAATTCGGTCATGAAGAGTTTTAAAACCACTGTCGGAACAGCTAACATTTCCCAACCTGTCAACCAAAAACAGGTGGTCAAACACCATTTCATCTTTTACCAGCCGGTCAAGATAGATTCCGCACGCAGCTTCTCCGGGCAGATATTCATCACTGGCGGCGGCTGCTTCCAGTGATGATCTGGCATCAAATTGTAAAAATTTGAGCATACCCCCCAGCATATTCAGAGAACTCGTCTGGTAATTAGCTGTTTGCGTCTGGTACTCTTCAATGATCCGTGAATAGAAAACAACTGTCAATCCAACCGTTGGAATGACAAAAATGAGAATGAGCGCGATCAATTTTGCACGCAGTGACATAAGCTCGATCTTGTCCTTTGGCTCCAATAAAAATCAGCCAGACCAATTTTCCTGAAATAGAAAAATTCCAGCTGAAGAAGTGTCTATGATGGTTACATTTCTTAATAATAATAGAGAGTCTTTGGAATAAACCCCTTAAAAAAACAATAAAAATACTCAATTTCAAACAAAGATTCACGCCTTTTTTATTCTTTTCGTCATGTTGACAGACGAAAGACCGGTAAGTATTCTAGTACTATAGAATCATCACACGCGTACAGGGAGTGAGTTATGCCATCACAAGACGAAATTCTCGCGGTCATTCTGGGTGGTGGACGGGGAAGCCGGCTTTATCCGCTGACAAAAATGCGATCAAAACCGGCTGTTCCAATGGCGGGAAAATACCGATTGATTGATATTCCGATCAGCAATTGCATTAATTCAGGGATCTTCCGGATTGCTATTCTTACTCAGTTTAATTCGGTTTCTCTACACCGTCATATTTACCGGAATTATCAATTTGATAATTTCCATACCGGATGGGTTCAGATCTGGGCGGCTGAACAAACGATGCAAAACGCGGACTGGTATCAGGGAACAGCGGACGCGGTTCGAAAACAGCTGGGTGAAATTCAATCTTCACGCGCGAAATATGTATTGATCCTGGCCGGCGACCATTTGTACCGGATGGATTACGCAGCTATGGCACGATTCCATTGGGAACATAATGCTGATATTACTGTGGCTGTACAACCAGTGGCTAAAGATGAAGCCAACCGGTTTGGCATTTTAAAGCGCAACCCGGAATATCTTCTCACTGAATTTGCTGAAAAACCCCGAGATCCAAACCTGCTGGAAGAACTGGTAAGCCGAGATGATCCAGAAAAACCTTATCTGGGATCGATGGGGATCTATCTGTTCAAAACGGATGTATTGTTGGACCTGTTGAATAATTATCCTCTTGATGATTTTGGCAGCCATGTCATTCCACAGGCTATCACAACTCACACCGTATTTGGTTTTGACTTCACCGGATACTGGGAAGACATCGGAACAATTCGTTCCTTCTATGAGACCAACCTTGCTTTGACTCGAACCAATCCGCCCTTTGATTTTTATGATGCCACAGCTCCCATTTATGGCGGCACACGCTTCCTTCCGTGTACTGTAGTACATGACAGCCAGATCACCAATGTCTTACTGGCGGAAGGAAGCACGATCACTCATGCTGAAATTCATGACTCAATCATCGGCTTGCGTAGTCAGATCGCGAGTGGAGTAAAAATTGAGAACAGTATTATCATGGGCGCTGATTATTTCACAAATCCCGAGATTGACGGGAAGCGCCCGGTTCCACTGGGAAT
Source organism: Leptolinea sp. HRD-7 (assembly GCA_024363285.1). Classification (GTDB taxonomy): domain Bacteria; phylum Chloroflexota; class Anaerolineae; order Anaerolineales; family Anaerolineaceae; genus Leptolinea. The sequence goes on from AP024710.1 coordinate 1,129,000, forward strand.
CGGCACGAACACGCATATTGAAGGGGCTATTGTAGATAAGAACGCGTGTATCGGAAAGAATGTCGTCATCCGTTCATTCCCCAGAGGAACTGACCTTGATTCGGAAAACTGGGTGGTGCGTGATGGAATTGTGGTTATTCCCAAGAATGGAATTTTAATGGACGGCACCTATATTGGCCCCGGATCAAAGGATTAAGTACAAAGGAAAAAGTGGATTTTCGTTAAACACAATAAGCAAATTTTCTGGTACAAGATAAAACGCTACTTACCGGAGCTGCAGCTTCGGTTATCAAGCAATGACTTTTCATATCGAGGGATAAATAATGGCAAAGGATAAAAAAGAACCGGCGTTACCAAGTGAAAAAGCGTCATCGTACAGCACGTCAACCATCGAAGAGACACTGAAGGGCCTTGGCGTCGATCTGGAGAAGGGTCTTTCTTCAGCCGAAGTGATATCCCGTACTGAAAAGTACGGACCCAATCAATTACAGGAAGCCGCCAAACGAACGTTCCTGCAAATGGTTATTGACCAGCTGAAGAGTTTCGTCATTATCCTCCTGATTGTTGCCGCGGCTATTTCAGGTATTCTGGGAGAATGGGTCGATGCTATCGCGATTTTGCTGATCGTTGTTTTAAATGCAGTAATGGGTGTGGTGCAGGAGTCACGTGCGGAAGAAGCTCTTGCCGCCCTGAAAAAAATGGCTTCTCCGGAAGCCCATGTTGTTCGTGACGGAAAACGTATCTCGATTCCTGCCAGCCAGTTGGTACCTGGAGACGTTGTTTTTCTGGAAGCCGGTAATTTTGTTCCGGCTGACCTGCGGCTGGCGGAAGCCGTGAACCTGCGGGTGGAAGAAGCTGCTCTAACCGGTGAAAGTCTGCCCATTCAGAAAAACGCTGAATTAGTGTTGAAAGGCGAAGTTCCACTGGGTGATATGGCAAACTGCGCCTTTATGGGGACTATGGTGGCTTACGGGCGAGGTATCGGCCTGGTTACATCAACCGGTATGTCAACCCAGTTGGGACAAATTGCCACTATGCTGCAGGAAGTGGAAGCGGAAGAAACTCCCCTCCAGCGAAAATTGGACGACCTCGGAAAAACCCTCGGTTACGCCTGTATCGCTGTATGTGTCCTCGTCTTTGTGACGGGCGTGTTGCGTGCCGGTGATTTAGCCAAACTGGATGCCAAACACTGGGTTGATCAGTTCATGGTTGCGGTCAGTCTGGCTATCGCCGCGGTACCTGAAGGGCTTCCGGCTATTGTGACCATCAGCCTGGCGCTGGGCATGCGCGAGATGGTCAACCGCCACGCGCTCATTCGCCGGCTTTCTTCCGTTGAAACCCTCGGTTCGGCCACCGTTATTTGCACCGATAAAACCGGTACCCTCACACAAAACGAGATGACTGTCACCCGACTGTGGGTGGATGGTGAATTCTTTGAAATCACCGGTACTGGTTACGATACGGAAGGTAAGTTCCTGGTTAACGGTAAAGAGGTTAGCTTAGAGAAATACCCTGCTGTGAAGACCGCCCTGTGGGTAGGTATGTTGAACAATGATGCCCATCTGGAACATGCCGATACCGAAGATGAAAAAGGGGTTCGCATTATCGGTGACCCCACGGAAGCTTCGCTACTGGTGGCGGCCGCCAAAGCCGGCGCTCAGACGGGAGACTCAAAGAAATTCCCCCGCACGGCAGAGATCCCGTTTGATTCAGAACGAAAGCGCATGGTGACTCTGCATAACGCGATGCAGGCATCCGAGGATGATTTCTCGCCGTACTATCACCCGAGTGCCGGAGAACGATATGTTGCCGCGGTAAAAGGCGCTCCGGATATTGTCCTCTCGCTCTGCAAGACGGTGCAATCAATGGATGATAAGCATGCCCGTCCATTGACGGCTGAAATGAAAGAAAAGATTTTAGCTGCCAATGATAGCATGACCAAAGACGCGCTCCGTGTATTGGGACTGGCATACCGAACTGTGGATGCCCACCCGGACCAGGAAAATATGACCGCCCTGGAAGAAGACCTGACGTTCGTAGGTCTGATCGGCATGATCGATCCTCCGCGCCCCGAAGTTAAACCGGCGCTGCTCAAAGCCCGCGAAGCCGGTATCCGCACAGTGATGATCACAGGCGACTACCCGAATACGGCCCGTGCCATCGGCGAATCCATCGGTTTGATAGAACCCGGTCACTCTGTATTCACCGGCGCGCAGATCACCGAACTGAGTGACGAGGAATTACGCAAAGCCGCGTTAACCACTGACGTATACGCCCGGGTTTCACCTGAACATAAGATGCGCATAGTTGACGCACTGCGTGCCAATGGACAGGTTGTTGCTATGACCGGTGACGGTGTGAATGACGCTCCCGCCATCAAACGTGCTGATATCGGTGTTGCCATGGGCATCACCGGTACCGATGTGGCCAAACAAACTGCCGATATGGTTTTGACGGATGACAACTACGCCAGCATCGTTGCCGCGGTAGAACAGGGCCGTGTGATCTACAGCAACATCCGTAAATTTGTTTATTTCCTGATCTCCTGCAATATGGCAGAGATCCTGATCATCTTCATTCCCACCATGCTTGGTCTGGGTTCACCGCTTACAGCCATCCAACTGCTCTGGTTGAACCTGATCTCAGATGGCGCTCCGGCTCTGGCTCTGGGCACCGAAAAGGGTGACCCTGACCTGATGAGTCAGAAGCCCCGCCCGGCTACCGAACCTATTATCAACAAGAAAATGGCCATTGGTGTTGCCATCCAGACCGTAGTTGATACTGCCACAACACTCTCCGCGTATATCATCGGGTTCCTCATGGTAGAGGGTCAAACACTGGATATGATCTTCAACCAGTCGGCGAATTTTGAAATGGCCCATACGATGGCTTTCGTGACGTTGTGTCTTTCAGAATTGATCCGCGCGTTCGCTGCTCGCTCTGAACGCTACTCGGTTTTCAAGATCGGATTCTTCTCTAACAAGTGGATGAATATCGCGGTTTTGGCTTCGTTTTTGCTGGTCATGATGGTTGTGTATGTTCCTTTCTTCAACCCGATCTTTAACACGCAACCACTGCTGTGGATCGAATGGGTGGAAGTCATTCCGTTGTTCGTCATCCCCTTTATCGCCGCGGAATTGATCAAGAAGTTTGTTTTTAGCCGCAAATAGACGGAAAAAGATTGCAAAAAAAGGCCGGCATCGCGCCGGCCTTTTTTATTCCAAAAATCTTTTTATGGGGGCATAACTTCTGCGATGAATGGTAGATACTCCAAGGCTTTTCAGGGCTTTTTGATGGGCAGCGGTTCCATAGCCTTTGTGCCGGTCAAACCCATAACCGGGATACTCTTCTTCCAATAATTTCATCAGGCGATCACGCGATACTTTTGCCAACACAGAGGCAGCCGCGATGCTGAGTGATCGGGAATCACCCTTGATCAGACTGGTCTGAGGAATATCCACATCCGGTAATTTGACGGCATCGATCAACAGGTGGTCAATCGAATGGTTTAAACCAGTCACAGCGCGCTTCATGGCAAGCCGGGTGGCCGGAACAATGCCGAGTTTATCAATCTCATCAAATTCCGCCCAACCGATGGCAGCAGCGACGGCATTGATTGTGATTATTTCCGCCCATTTTTCACGCTGCCCGGGTGACATTTGTTTGGAATCCCGGACGCCGCCTAATATTGTTGACAGACCTTCTCGATCAAGTGGAAGGATTACAGCCGCCGCGGAGACCGGGCCTGCCCAGGCTCCACGCCCTGCTTCATCTATTCCAGCGATAAAATTCTTACCTGCGTTATTTAGTTCGTCTTCAAATGACAGATCAGGCCAGGCAGGCGCTGTTATTTTAACGAGCCGAGGGGCCATATAAGCCCTTCCTGGCGTTTCGGCGGATGATGAGAAGGTCAATGGCCATGCGCATCGAATCATCCAGCAATCTCACGCGGCTGTCTGGATTAAAGTACCAGGGAACCGGTATTTCAATTATTGAGTACCCTGAGCGGCGGGCAATGAATAGCACTTCCACGTCAAATGACATACCGTTTAATGTTTGTTTGGTAAATACATCTTCTGCGCAACGAGCAGAAAACAACTTGAAGCCGCATTGAGAATCTTGAATACCAGGCAATACGGCCAGCCTGACCATGGTATTGAAGATCCGGCCGATAAAATGACGGTACGCTGGTTCATCATACCGTACAGCCCCTGGCGCCTCACGCGACCCGATGACCACATCAATGTCTTTTTGGTGTGGTGGCAAAAAGCGCGAAATTTCTTCAACTGGCATGGAAAAGTCAACATCACAAAAAATGCGATATTCTCCCCGAGCTCTCAACATACCGCTGCGTACCGCCAGACCTTTTCCTCGAGCTTCTTCATGAAAGACCAGAAAACCTGGATGACTCGCGCAGAATGCTTCAGCGATATTCAGTGAGTTATCGCTGCTCCCGTTTTCTATGATCAGCACTTCGCACTGAAATGGCTGGTTATTGATATACCGGTCTACCAGCTCCAATGTTTTTGGAAGGCGGTTTTCTTCATTATGAACCGGAAGAATAATGGATAAATACGGGGATGATCCGGTTGTGGTCATCTCAACTCATCCAGGAAGAGGTAATAAAACGATGACGCGTTTGCTGGTTATTCATAATGGCCATATTCGAAGAACCAGACAAAACAATCCATCGATGCCAGTCCAAATTAAAAAACCGGTTTGCCCAGTTTGAATGTACCGGTCTGGAATGGAATTGGTTCATCCACATATAACTCTTGCCTGTCCACGATACTGAAATGGTCTGGTCTCAGTTTGAAGATCATTCGACCTGATGTGTGGTTCTGATTATTTTTCTTCCGGACCGGAACTATGTTTTTACCGGATGGTAAAGGCGTTATCTCGATAATGCCGTCAATCTGTTTATTGAATTTGGAATGGTTAGTACGGAATTCAAGAAACAGTCGGGGTGGGCGGACTTGAACCGCCGACCCCCGCGTCCCAAACGCGGTGCGCTGCCAACTGCGCTACACCCCGGCTGTTCGAGTATAATCCGTAAATCGCAACAACGTCAAGGAATTTTTTTCAGTGAGTGCTCCGCTCGCGATTTTTCAGAAAAAAAACACCGAACAGGTTTTTACGCGGACTTTCTGGGTATTCGCGGTTATTTTGCTTTTGACTGCGGCATGCACACCCTATACGGCGAGCGCTGATATGGTTTACCCGGAGGTGACCAATGTTGTCTCCATTCCCATGCAAACCGCCAAACCAAGAGAACAGAAACCTTCACCCAGTGTGACAAAGAAGCCAGATCCCACATCGACCATTACCCCGACGGAAATTACCTGCACAGATATCAGGGGGACAATTAAGGATGTGAACGTCCCCAACAACGTGCTTTCACATGATTTAAAAGTGAAGATGTATTTTCCACCGTGTTATGAGAAACACCCGAAAACCCCGTATCCGTATGTGGTTATGATTCATGGAATGTTATATACCAATGATCAATGGGATCGTCTTGGGGCTGACGAAGCCGCGGATGAATTAATCTCCTCCGGTGAAGTTCCGCCGTTTCTGATTCTGATGCCTCTTGAGGAACAATCTACGGCCAACCCGTTTGAAGATGGATTTGGTAACGCGATAACGGACGGTTTGATACCCTGGGTGGAAAAGAATTATCCGGTTTGTTCAAACCGGTCCTGCCGGGCTATCGGTGGACTGTCTCGCGGGGCAGGTTGGGCTATCCATATCGGGTTGTCGAAACCGGAGTATTTCGGGGCGATAGGCGCTCATAGTCTGCCAATTTTTATCGGTGATCTGGCATCCACCCCGCGATGGCTTTCTGCCATTAAGCAATCGGAAATGCCGCGAGTCTATATTGATATCGGTATCGGAGATGGCGGCATCACGCAGGCCACCCAGTTTGAAAATATTTTGACAGTATATAATGTGCCGCACGAGTGGTACATTAACAACGGCGAACACACGGAAGGTTACTGGTCAAGCCATGTGAAAGAATACATGCGCTGGTACGCATCGGGTTGGAAAACCCCGGATCCCCCGGTGGTATTAAATTAATCTCCCAGGTTTGTCCCCACATTACGGGCGCTTCTGATCCAGGGGTGATCTTGCGGGACGACATTGCGTTTCCCAACGATTGAAGAAAGCTCAACAGGTTCGATGCCTTCACCCCGGGCGGCTACCATAACACCGTACATTTCCTTATTGATCATTTCGACCGCGGCTGTTCCCAGCCGGGTAGCCAGAAGTCTGTCATAGGCAGATGGGGTTCCTCCCCGTTGTACATACCCGAGAATAGTCACCCGTGATTCAAGTCCTGTGAGTTGCTCTAATTCTTGCGCCAGCCGAATAGTGCTGGTTGCCTGGTTCTGGCGGAACGCCAGCATGCGGGCTTCTACTTTTTCTTTCTCGCTTGATTTCTTTGCCTGTGCAAGATCTTCGGAGATTTGATTAAATTCTTCCCGATCTTTGCGATTCATTGCGCCTTCGGATACGGCTACAATGCTGAACCGCTTGCCGCCGCGGCTGCGGTCCAGAATGGCTTCAGCAATGGATTGCGCTTCGTAAGGTATTTCTGGAATCAAAATGACATCAGCACCGCCGGCGATTCCCGCGCCGAGAGCCAGCCAGCCGGTGTTATGTCCCATGATTTCAACCACAATGATCCGGTGATGGCTGTGAGCCGTACTGTGCAGCCGGTCCACGGCATCGGTCGCAATACCGAGAGCGGTATCAAACCCGATACTGTGATCTGTTCCAAATAAATCGTTGTCGATCGTTTTTGGGATTGTGACAACGTTAATCCCTTTTTTCATTAATTTGGCCGCGCTCTTATGCGTACCCCCTCCGCCAATACAGACCAGAACATCAAGGTGATGACGGTTGTAGTTTTCCACCATGGTGTCTGTCATATCAAGAAATTGCCCGCCCATTGGCATATTGTTGGGTTTGTCACGACTGGTTCCCAGTATGGTTCCACCACGGGTCAGAATACCTGAAAGGTTGGAACCATCCAGACGGATGGTGCGGTTTTGCATCAATCCTCGAAAGCCTTCATAGAAGCCAATAATCTGCATACCGTATCCATCTATGGCCGCTTTTCCCAAACCGCGAAGAGCCGCGTTCAATCCGGGGGTGTCACCTCCCGCCGTCAACACACCAACAAACTTGGTCATACAACCTCCAATAATGGAATAGATTATCAGTATAACTGAACCGGCCGCAGCTATCAATGAGATGCCGCGGCCGGTAGAACGATCAGGCTTACTGGATTTTGAGGAAAATTTTATGGTTTCGGCTGGAAGTTCTGAGCCAGTCCGGGCATCAAACCGCCGGGTTCAAACCCGGATGGAATGCGAGGTGTGTTATCAACACCCCAAATGCCTTTTATCGGATAGAGGTCTTTGTCTTCTTTTAATGGCGAACCGGCATCCGCTTTGGTGAAATGATCATTGAATTCAAATTTCGTCAGGTCCTGTATGCCTACCAGAGCCCAGGATAACCAGATGAATTTGCCTTTGGCGCCGCCGATGAAGCTGCTCTTAAAGGCGATATCAATACATTTCGGATCATCAGGCGAAACCCGTGCCCATGCCAGGTTGGGGTCATCGCCTTTGCCGGCATTGAATACCTCAGTGTCATATCCTTTACCTTCGGCGATGCTGGTATCAGGCAGAACCGGTTTGGAACCGCCCATATTGTTGTCAGAATTCGACATGATCATAACGCCTTCAGTAGACCATTCTGTTCCGGTGGGAATTCCGGTTAAGAGAAGGAATTCTCCGCGGTTATCGAGGTCGGTATCCATTTCAATACCGTACAGTGGCTTGCTGTCTTTACCATCGGCAACCGGTGCCGCCATGAATAATTTGACATACACCCAGTTGGGGTCTACACGGGTCATCAGAATTTTTGACAGGTCAATAAACGGCAGGTAACCCATGTTTTGGTCAAATGGTCTTTCATACCAGCCAAGACCAAATACATCGCCGCCAAAAGCGTATTTATCATTTGCGGTTTTCTCATTGGTCTGATCATGAACCGTTTGAACCTTTGTGTTCGGAATATTGCCAGGTTTATTCGGGTCGCTATCTGCGGCAAGTACTACCTGACTGGAGCTCCCCAATGCCAGAACGAGAAGTGTGATGATGGCCACAATGCTCATAAAACTGAATTTCGTATGTTTCATATAGTCCTCCCAATTTTTGAAAAGAACAGGAATCCAGTAGAGCTTTATCAGGTTACGTTGATTCGAATTAACTATCCATTAAAAACTAGTTAATCCTATCTAAATACCCCGATTTGCCAGAATTCAACTTTTGGATTCTTTTTTATTGCGAACTTTTGTCTCTATAACTCACTATAGGATAAAAAAGATAAAAATACAAGCGGAGAGCCTGCTGCACAATAGTCAAAAGAGTGTGATGGACAGCTCTTCACACTCTTTTGACTATTTTCTCGCCTGTTTTAAAGTCAGTCTGATTGACTTTTTTACCACCTGTCTAACAAATTACGTTGGTGGAATATAAGGAACATCCGCCGGCGGCCGGGGAATTGGTTCTGTAGTTGGTTCGTAACTTTGACCCATTCCGGGCATTTGCCCCATGGGTGTGAAACCAGAGGGATATCTGGGTGTGTTATCAACTCCCCAGAGACCTTTAAGTGGATATTCACTACCCGATGTGGTCAATACGGTAAAACCATTGAAGTGGAGCAATTGGGCTTCTTTCTTTACCGGGGATCCGGCATCAGCCAGTGTGAACTTATCATTGAATTCAAATTTTGTAAGGTCAGTTGTTCCGGCCATGCTCCAGGGAAACCAGATGAATTTCCCTTTCTGTCCACCCAGAAAAGTGGACTTGATGGCTAACTCAACCATTTTCGGGTCTTTCGGTGATAATCTTGACCAGGCAAGGTTAGGATCATCACCTTTACCTGAATTGAATATCTCTTTGTCATATCCCATATTGGTGGCCACGGATTTGTCGATAAGAACGGGTTTACTACCACCCATCATATTATCCGAGTTGGTATATATCACCACACCCTGAGTAGCCCACTCCGTACCTGCGGGAATTGAGGTGAGCACTAAGAATTCACCGCGGTTATCCAGATCGGTGTCCAATTCCACTCCATACAGGGGGGTTGCTCCCGACCCTTCTGTCACAATTCCAACTACCTGAATCTGGATATAAACCCAATTGGCATCTTCACGATTCAATTGAATTTTTTGCAGGTCAATGAAGGGCATGTACCCCATGTTTTGGTCAAAGGGGCGTTCATACCATCCAAGCCCAAACACATCACCGCCATAGGCCACTTTATCCTTGGCGGTTTTCTCGTTCGTCTGATCATAAATCGTTCTTGATTTGGTGCCTATTGTATCTCCCGGCTTTTCCGGGCTGCTTGGAGCGGCGGTAATACTATGATTCAAACTTCCAAGTGACAGTACCAGTAGTGTGAGGATAGCAGCAATACTCCATTGTCTGAACACAACAGATCTCATGTTTGCCTCCTGCAAATTATGGAAAAAGGCCAGGCGATCGTATTGAGAGTATGAGGTTTATGGATAGAATGCAATAAAGACGGGATTAATAATCACTTAATTTATCTAATTTGTAAAAAATATCGTATTGGTAATAAATAGATTTAAATTCAATTATGAAGGACAAACGCCTTGTTCCGTGCCTGAAGGAGTCAAACCGGATAATCCTTTGCAGGTGTTATCAATGCCAAATAGTTCTTTCAACGGATAATTGGAATCGCCTGCGATAGCGGAACCGGCTATTGATGTTGAATAGTAGTCATTCAAGTCAAACTGGCTGAGCGGGAATGCCTGACCTTCGGCAAACGGCTGCCAGGTAAATTTTGGATTCTTTCCTCCCAGAATATCTTCGTGAACCGCGATCTGTATACCTTTGTCTATCAACCGGATCCAGATCTTGACTGTATTTTTACCGGCGGCTGTATCTATCTTGATCGATTCAAACCCGCTGCCTTTGAACCCTTTCGGGTCTGAGCGGTTGATGATCTGTCCGCCTACATCGCCGTCGCTATCCCAGTTCATCTTGATATTGTCTTCCACCCATGTTGTGGATGATGGCGCATGAAACGTGATCATGTAATCCCCCCGGCCGTCTATATTGAGGTCGAGTTGAATACCGTAGACAGCCGGAGGCGGGGCTGGCGTCTCTTCAAGATAGATCGTGAAATATGCCCATCCGTTTTCTGGACGAACCAGTTCTGCCTTCTCAATATCCACAGACGGAATGTAGTTCATGTTTTGATCAAACGGGCGTTCAAACCGTCCGTTGGTGAATTCGTCACCTCCGGGAGCTTTCTTTTCTGCTGCGGTTTGACGGCAAACCTGATCATGGATTACCTGTGGAATGCCACGCGGTGTTCCCGGCTTCATTTCGATCAATAATGCGCCGCTACCCGGGGTGACTTTGTATGTGGGTGTTACCACCTTTTTTTTCGCTGGCTGGGCTGGGGTAGCGCTTTCAACGGGCTGCCGGTTGGACTGCAATTTTTGTTGAGAAAGAATGGGGGAACAACCTGAAATCAGGACCATCACCAAAATTATTGAAAATGGGGTGTTTTGTTTCAAATCGGCACCTGATTAGTGAAATAATATTTGAATTATTACATAGATTCTGAATCGATCCATGGATAGAAGAGAAGATCAGGCAGGGGGATAAACACCTGCCTGATCATTTCCGTAAATCCAGAAAGCTCAAGTTATTACATCAGCAAGGGCCTCCATTCGGATTCCGACATGGAGGACTTGATCCGCTGGGATCAGGCGGAGCTTCAGGGAGTGTCACTGGACATATTCCCGGTTCGTGACCGGTTGGTTCATACCCTGATGCTACGCGGCAGGTATTATCAACCGCAAATACTTCCTTTAATGGATAATCCGGTTCACCGCGCAACGGTGAGCCGGCCTGTTCGAGGGTGTAGCTGACGTGCAAATCGTATACTTTTTCAGAAAAGACCGCGCCATCAGTAAACGGACGCCAGATGAACTTTCCTTTGACTCCACCCACAATACTGTGTTTGAAGGCAATTTCAATAGTGTCCTCTGTGCCGGGCTTGAGGCGGATCCAGGCCAGGTCATTATCGGATCCCCGGCCCGCGCGCAGCAGGTTGACATCAAACCCGAGCGCTCCGGTTACCGGAATAGGCCCTTCTCCTGCCATGCTGTATGGTTGTTCCGCTGATGTACTCTTCCAAACATCCACTCCTTCGGTTGACCAGGTTTCAGATATAGGTCCTAATCCGCGAATCATGAAGAGACTGCGTCCGTCGCGGTTTAAGTCCAGTTCAAGTCCATAATATGCTTTGTTATTGATGGCAGCCGATACCGGCTTTGCTACCTGAATGGTTACATAAACAAAATCTGGATCCGTACGGGTCATTGTTGCTTTGACGATATCCAGATATCCCAGATAACCCATATCGCGATCGAATGGCCGTTCAAAACGACCGTCATAAAACTCGTCACCGCCGTACGCACGTTTCTGCGCGGCATAATTCTCAGATACCTGGTCATGGATCACCTGTTCTTTCCCGGAAAACTCACCGGGCATAACATAATGCGGGGGTGGTGTTGGTTCTTCCGGAACAACTTGAACAGTTACTGGAATTTTGGTGGGGATGGATGTTACTGTCGGGAACGGGGTAAGAACAATCACAACCGGCCTGGCGGCAGGTTCTGTGATCACAGGTTTCGGAGGCGGCGCGTTGACGTGTCCACATCCGGAGATTAAGAGTATCACTGAAATGACAGCCGCCATGAGGATGTACTTTAGATATTCTTTCATCTGTACCTCCAACTTCACCAGCCAGGTGAATTTCATTGCTCCGGCCCGGGATCAGTGTGATCCTGCGGGAAATTTGGCACGAGCGGGTTTCTGAGTGGTTCATCCGGTTGACCCGATGGCTCAGTCAACGGACTATTGCCTGGTTCACATCCGGTTGGATGATAGCCGAATGCTACCCGGCAGGTATTATCCACCGCGTATACTCCTTTCAATGGGTAGCACATTTCGCCAGTAAGCGGTGATCCGGCCTGCTGAATGGTGACAAAAATATCTTTTCTGTTCGTTTCAGAGTTGATTTCATACAATCCGGGTATCCCGGAACGGTTTTTTTGTGTCAAACTGCCGTTCAACCCATCGAACTCGATATTCGTCACCGCTGTAAGACAGGCTTTGGTTGGCGAATTGTTTGTTCACCTGGTTATGAATGGTTTGTGCCCTGCCACTCTTAATAAATGAGATCAGGATGTACGATTGAGCTGTGAGGATGATTGGGATAAGAGGGGATAAGGGAGAAGCCAGAAGGGACGTTGGTTGAGGAGAGAAGGCGCGTAAACCGGGAAAAATACATCCGCGACCAGCAGTGAAAACAGACCCGTATGACCGAATGCCCTGTTCATCTTTCCTCCAACACCGGAAAAGGAGAATCATTAACCAGGCATCGATGTATATTCACTATATGTCGAGTCGAAATGAAATACAAGCCCCCTAATTATCTTCTCACCGAACCCTCACCAGAAAAAACCCTCCACAAATATGTGGAGGGTTTTTCAAACAATATGATTCAAAAATGGTTATCCGATAATATCCGGTGGTGGTTGTTGTGGTGATGATGGACTGCTGGGTTCTTCTGGCTTATCAGGAGCGGGCGGAAGTGGACATAATCCCGGCTCTTTACCCGTTGGTGAATATCCAGAGGCAACCCGGCATGTACTGTCAACCGCAAACACTTCTTTCAGCGGATAGAAAACACTGTCACCCAGAGGAGATCCGGCCTGTTCAATAGTGTAACTGACATTTAGATCGTAAACTGTACTGTCATAATCCGCGCCGTCTGTTATCGTCCTCCAGACAAACCGACCTTTTTCTCCTCCAATCAAAGAGTTCAGGAAGGCGATCTCTACCACATCCGGTTTATCAGGTGACAAACGCACCCAGGCAAGGTCGGTTTTCGTTCCTTTACCGGATGAAAAGAGATTGACATCATACCCCTTGGAACCGGTGACCGGAATTGGGCCTTTTTCCGATGCCAGTGGTTTTCCGGCGCTGGTGCTTTCCCATACATGTACTCCGTCAACCGACCAATCAGTACTCAAAGGCTTTTCTGCCAGAATGAGGAATTCACTCCGGCCATCGAGGTTTGGATCTAGCATCAACCCATATCTTGCGGGTTTATCGGCTGATTCAGATACTGGTCCGGCGACCTGCAAAGTAATGTAGATAAAATTCTTGTCTCCTCGCTGCATGGTGGATTTAACGATGTCCAGGTAGGGAAGGTAATTCATGTCTTTGTCAAATGGACGTTCAAACCTGCCTGTACTGTATTGTTCACCGCCAAAGGCTCTTTTTTGAGCCGCCGTGGATGTGTTCACCTGATCATGAACAACCTGTTCCCGTCCTGTTCCGGCTGTAGGAACAAGGTTATCATTTGTCTCATCCGGTGAACCGGCTGCTACTACCGGTGCAGGTTGTTGTACGGAGAACATCAGTGACATCATCAGCAATGATAAGAACATGGATCTAAACAACTCTTTCATTTTGGGTCCTTTCTACTGGTATTATTACAAATAAGATAGTTAATATCTTAATAACGAGTATAGCGATGAATTTGGGTTTTTCAAGTAGGAATTTCTGTCCTATTTGATATAATCCGGTCATGTCACTTTCACGCGAAGAAGTAATTCATATAGCCAGATTGGCCCGTTTAGAACTGACCGATGACGAGATTGAACGGTATCAACAGCAGCTTTCATCCATTCTCGAATATGCTGACCGGTTGAAAACTCTCGATACCAGCAAAATCCCGCCCACATCCAGTGTTCTTCCAGCGCGAAGTCGATTTCGCGATGATGTTCCCGCAGAATCGCTGGCGCCGGCAGATGTTATCAGGAACGCCCCACAGTCTGAAAAAGACCAGTTTAAAGTGCCTCCTGCTTTGGAAGGTGTGCAATGAATCGATTGACAGACCTGACCGTCAGAGAATCATTGGACGCGTTGAATTCCGGAGAGTGCAGTAGCCTGGATCTCACCAATGAAATCTTGAAACGGATAGATGAAAAAGAACCTTCCATTCATGCTTTCTTAACGCGCACACCGGAATTAGCGCTGCAGCAGGCAAAAGCCGCGGATCAAAAACGCGCACAGTTGAAACGCTCTGGCGCGGCCGTTCCAAAACTACTTGGTCTGCCTATCGCAGTCAAAGATGTTTTGACTGTGGAAGGAATACGCTGCACCTGTGGTTCGAAGATACTTGAAAACTTTGTTCCTGTTCACACTGCCACTTGTGTTCGAAAATTACTTGATGCGGGTGTGGTTATTCTGGGGAAAACCAATACCGATGAATTCGCCATGGGCTCTTCCACAGAGAACTCGGCATATTTCACCACTCGTAATCCGTGGGATTTAGAACGTGTTCCCGGAGGTTCCAGCGGTGGCAGCGCCGCGGCGGTAGCCGCGAACTTTACGGCGGCGGCGCTGGGTACTGATACCGGCGGCAGCATCCGGCAGCCGGCTTCCTTCTGCGGGACGACGGGGATAAAACCGACGTACGGACGTGTCAGCCGCTACGGGCTTATCGCGTACGGGTCATCCCTTGATTCCGCCGGTGTTCTCACCCGCACGGTGGAAGATGCCGCGTTGATTTTTGACGTTATGGCCGGTTTTGATCCGCGTGATGCCACCACTATGGATGTTCCTGTCCCACAGATTCAACTCGATAACCGTACTGACCTGCATGGAGTGCGCATCGGGGTACCAAAGGAATATTTCATCAAAGGTATCCAACCGGATGTGGAGCAGGCTGTACGCGCGGCAATTGCCCAACTTGAAGAAATGGGCGCGGCGATCAAAGAAGTCAGCCTGCCGCATACGGAATACGCCTTACCGGTCTATTATCTGATCGCTCCGGCAGAAGCCAGCGCCAACCTGGCCCGCTATGATGGTGTACGCTTTGGCCTGCGAGTGGAAACCGAAAGTAATATTGAGATGTTCAAAAAATCTCGCGGGGCGGGCTTCGGTTCTGAAGTCAAGCGGCGTATCATGCTGGGTACCTACGCCCTTTCAGCCGGTTATTATGACGCGTATTACGGTCAGGCTCAGAAGGTTCGCACCCTCATTAAACAAGATTTCGATAAGGTCTTTGAATCGGTTGATATGATTGCCGCGCCCATTGCGCCGACTACGGCTTTCAAGCGCGGTGTGCATACCGAAGACCCGCTGGCCATGTACCTTGAGGACGTATTTACTCTGCCGGCCAACCTGGCAGGCGTTCCCGGGTTGGCTTTTTGCTGTGGGTTTGACAATCAGCATTTGCCGGTGGGCATTCAACTGATGGGCCCACATTTCAAAGAAGAAAGCCTCTTTAAAGTGGGGCATGCCTACCAGCAGGTGACTGACTGGCACAGAAGATCTCCGGATTTATAAAAAAAATCCGCCGTATTACCGGCAGATTTTTTTTACCGGCCTGACGCAACAATTTTGTACGTTTTTAGCTGGTCTAATTTATTGTTAACGTATATTTCCACCCGGTATGACCCTGTTGGAAATTCACCATCGGGGGTGAGGGTAAAATCCAGATTGCCGGATCCGCCTGTTTGAATTTCGGTAGTATTGATCACTGTATTATCCCGGTCTTCCAGGTCCACACGTGTGGTTACCCATCTGGCAGAAAAAAGGGTATCTGCTGGCGCTTTCTTTACTGCCACAATAGCATGGATGGTATCTGTGGGAAGAAATTCCGTTGCCGGGTTGACCGGATTGTATGTTTCCGGTTCTGATCCCAGAGCCAGTGTGACTCTGGTGATCAACCCGCCCGGTTGAGGTATAGGGAGGGTTTCATCAGTCTGTTGAGAGATAATGGTTTCTTCATTTCCTGTAAGAAGCCCGGTGACAGCTTTGCACGACAGAGAAAACACCAGAACGATGAAACATAGCAGAGACAATCGTAAGATTTTCATGCCATCCTCCTCGATGGGAACTTCCTGCAATTGAATCTTAAGGTAATTAGACCGGATTTACAATCGCCGATATGGAATAAATTGTGCAGTCAAAACCAGTGATAAAATCATTAAATCCCACCTGGGAGAATTCTCATGTCATCCACGATAAAAATTGTCATACCTATGGCCGGTCTGGGGACCCGTATGCGGCCGCATACGTACAGCAAACCAAAGCCCCTCATCGGCCTGGCCGGTAAAACTGTTCTTGATTATGTTCTGGAACAATTCAAACCGCTGCCCGCTTCTTATAAACCCGAATTTGTGTTGATCGTTGGTCCCAACCAGTTGGAGCAGGTTAAGGAATATATGAACCTGATCCATCCACACAAAACGGTGCATTTTGTGGTTCAGGAACATATGCGTGGGCAGTCAGACGCGTTGTACCTGGCACGTGAGCACCTGCATGGACCGATGTTAATGACCTTCTCTGACACTCTTATTGAGACCGATTTTAAAATTCTCAGTGATGACCGTATTGACGCGGCTGCCTGGGTGAAACCGGTACCTGATCCCCGCCGTTTTGGCGTTGCTGAAGTAGATGCGCAGGATTGGGTCAAACACCTGGTAGAAAAACCACAGGAGATGTCAAATAATCTGGCGCTGGTCGGGTTTTACTATTTTAAACGAGGCGAAGACCTGATTGCTGCGATTAAAGACCAGATGGACCGCAGTATTGTTCTAAAAGGTGAATATTTCCTGGCAGATGCCATTAACCTGATGCTGGAGAACGGCGCGAAGATTCGCCCCAGCCGGGTTGAAACCTGGTTGGATGCCGGCACCCCGCAGAGTCTGTTGGAAACCAACCAGTATCTGCTGGATCATGGTCACGATAATTCAGTGGAAGCCGCCAAGCGGCCGGGCTTGTTCATTATCCCGCCGGTATTCATACACCCGTCTGCCGTTGTGGAAAACTCGGTCATCGGGCCGTATGTATCCATGGATGCCAATTGTGAAGTGCGAAATGTCATCTTGAAGAATACCATCGTAGAAAAAGGCACACTCATCCAGCAGATGATCCTGGAAGATTCACTGCTGGGCCGCCATGTGCAGCTACAGGGGCAGGCGGCAAAATTAAATCTGGGAGATTCATCCTGGGCGATGGAATAGAGACCAGGGTTGAATGCCTGGCCAGTCACCGGTATCCCGAACGGCCCCTTCGTTTTGAATGGAGCGGACGGCTCCATGAGGTGGTGAAAGTGACCAGTGAAGCTCACACACTACAGGGTTTTTCTTTCACAGTTCAGGATGATGAACAAAACAAATTTCTTCTTGATTATGACGAAATAAAACAGGTATGGACGGTAAAACGATGGAACTAAATCAGGCACAAAAATCCTATCTAAGCACCCGTGTTGCCGAACTCAAGCCATCCGGCATCCGTAAATTTTTTGACATTGTCGCCACCATGAAAGATGTGATCTCTCTGGGGATCGGTGAGCCGGATTTCACCACGCCATTACCCGTTCTGGAAGCCGGCGTTCGGTCGCTGCATGCCGGGGAGACCCATTACACATCCAATTCCGGCAAGATCGAACTGCGCAAGGCTCTTTCCCAGAAATGGGAAAGTCTGTATGGCATATCGTATCACCCCGAAAAAGAAATGCTGATCTCGGTTGGGGGTTCTGAGGCGTTGTATCTGGCCTGCACCGCCATCTTGAATCCCGGTGACGAAGTGATCATCCCCACGCCGTGTTTTGTGGCTTACCAGAGTGAAGTTCTGCTGGCCGGCGGCGTTCCCGTGGAAGTGCCGCTCAAAGCGGAAGATAACTTTGACCTCAAACCGGCAGCCATCGAAGCTGCCATTACTCCACGGACCAAAGCTATTCTGCTGGGTTTTCCTAATAACCCTACCGGCGCGGTGGCCAGCCGTGAGGCACTGCTTGAAATCGCCAAAATGGCCGAAAAACATGACCTGATCGTCATATCGGATGAGATCTATGACCGCCTTGTGTATGGTGTGAAGCATGTATGCTTTCCGACCTTACCGGGTATGAAAGACCGCACCATCCTTCTGGGAGGCTTCTCAAAAGATTACGCGATGACCGGCTGGCGCATCGGTTTTGCTGCCGCTCCAGAAGCGATTTTGACCGGCATGCTGCGCGTGCACCAGTACACCATCATGTCTGCCCCCACCACCGCGCAGGATGCCGCCACCGAAGCCCTGTTGAAAGCCGAGCCGTATGTGTTGGATATGGTGGCAGAATATGACCGCCGACGCAAATTAATCGTCAACGGGTTCAATGAACTCGGGTTGAAGACCGTGGAGCCGCATGGCGCCTTTTATGCCTTCCCGAACGTCAACGCTTCGGGGATGGATGAAGACACATTCGCCAACAAACTACTGGCAGAAGAACGTGTGGCGATGGTCCCCGGCACAGCTTTTGGCGCCGGCGGAGAAGGTTTTTGCCGTGCCAGCTACGCCACTGCCTACGAAAAGATCGAACAGGCCCTGGAACGCATGCATAATTTCATGCGCCGGTTGGGCTAATTCTTGAGAGAGAGTATCAAACCGATGGAATATGAAGTCGTCATTGGCCTTGAAGTCCACGCGGAAATGGCCACCCGCACAAAAATGTTCTGCTCCTGCCCGGTGGTTGACTCCACCCAGGCGGAGCCCAACACCACGGTTTGCCCGGTGTGTGCCGGTATGCCCGGTGTGCTGCCGGTGGTCAACAAACAGGCGGTGGAATACGGCATGAAAGTCGGGCTGGCCCTGGGTTGCACCATAAACCACACCAGCCTGTTCGACCGCAAGAATTATTTCTATCCGGATCTTCCCAAGGGTTACCAGATCTCGCAGTACGAACATCCTTTAGCCAGTGACGGTTTGCTGGTGGTAGATACCTCGAAAGGCGAAAAGGCCATCCGCATCCGCCGTGCCCATCTGGAAGAGGATACCGGAAAGTTAACCCATGTGGAAGAGAACGGGCAGAACTATTCACTGGTTGACCTGAACCGCTGCGGCGTACCGTTGCTGGAGATCGTCACTGAGCCGGATATTCGCTCCATTGAGGAAGCCAAAGCCTATGCCACCACCCTGCGGGGCATTCTGCGCGCGCTGGGTGTCAACTCGGGTGACATGGAAAAAGGTGTCATCCGCTTTGAAGCTAATATCTCCGTCCGCGAAGCCGGTACCGACGTACTGAACAACCGTGTTGAGATCAAGAACCTGAACAGTTTTCGCGCCATGGAGCGCGGTATTGCCTACGAAATTGACCGCCAGATCAAGATCATGGAAAGCGGCGGCACCGTTGCTCAAGAAACCCTGGGCTGGGACGAAGCCAACGGTTGTACCTATACCCAGCGTAGCAAGGAAGACGCGCACGATTACCGCTATTTCCCTGAACCCGACCTACCGCCCCTGGTGGTGGACCCTGACTGGGTCCACCGGGTTCGGGCCAGCCTGCCTGAGCTGCCGCGTGCCCGCGCGCAGCGTTATCAGGCGGATTTTGGCCTGACTGTTGCTGATTCCGCTTTGCTCGCGGCAGATACGACGGTAGCCGAGTTTTTTGAAAAAACCGCCGCGGCCGCTAACGGTGTACCCGGTAAAACGGTGGCCGCCTGGATTCTGGGTGAAGTGGGGGCTTATCTTAACCGCACAGGGGAGAACTTTGAAAACCTCAAGATCAAACCTGAAACCCTGGCTGATCTTTTAACCCGAATGGGGAACGGTGAAGTTAACGCGGCAACGGCCAAAGTGATCCTCTCTACCCTGCTGGAAAAAGGCGGAACGGCCGGCGAGATCATCAAAGCGCAGGGTCTGCAGCAGACATCTGACCTGGACCTGATCGCCTCACTGGTAGCTAAGGCTCTCGCCGAGAATCCGAGTGAGTTGGAAAGCTATAAAAATGGCAAGGAAACCGTAGCCAACTGGTTCTTTGGACAGGTGATGCGTATGGCCGGCGGCAAAGCCAACCCGCAGGTGGTACGCGAAGAACTGGCACGGCAGTTGAAGAAAGCCTGACCCGGCTGAAAAATCCATTTCGTTTTGTTCGCCAGGCCCGGAATATCTCCGGAGCCTGGCTTTCTTATTTATTTTTATTGCTATCTTCCAGCGCGAATTCGCGGATGACCTTTTCCTGCTCGTCTGATTCCACAGACCCCGGAACAAGATCGCGGATCCACTCTATGGCATCATCTCCACTTAACCCGAGTTGACGGATCGCCAGGCAGGCCGCGAACAGCCCGGTGCGCCCCAGCCCGGCATGACAGTGGATATCAATATTATTCCCTTCCTTTGCCAGTCGTAGGGTTTCGTCAATGGCGGCGCGCAGCTTGGGGTAGTCCGCGCCGCGGTAATCTTTCATCGGCAGGTGGATGACCGTCAGACCGTCACGCTGGTAGCGCGCCCGCAGGTCTTGCCCGGCGTAGACCCAGCATTCGGCGTCTGGTACAAGCATGACCACGGCATGGATGTCATTCTTCCAGAACCCCTGGTAGACCAACCCGAGCGGGTCGTACTGGCCAAAAGGCATGGGACTGCGGTAGATGTTACCCTTCAGTCCCAGCGGTAAAAATGTCATCTCCATTCAGGATGTTTTATCACCGCACAGGTCACTGCGCCGGGGGTTCGTTGGTGGGTGTAGGTGTCGTTGTAGCGGTGGGCGTGGCGGTAGGTTCAGAGAGCTTGTACACGCGTGATTCCCACGGCAGCAGGTCACCCGCGCTCATTCCTTCGGTGTAATACAGGCTGACCACGCGTTCAAACATCGGCGCGGCGACTTCAGAGCCCTCACCGGCGAACTCTACAATTACGGCTACCGCGATATCCGGCTTGCCGCTGCTGGGCATATCGGTATAGCCGCCGAACCAGCTATGTGGAGCACCTTCTGATGTGGTGGCGGTGCCCGTCTTGCCGTACAGATTGTATTGTTTGCCCATGGATGAAAGCACACTGCGGGCGGTACCCAACGGTTTTTTGCTGTAAATAACACCGTGCATGGCTTCTTGAATGATTTTCAGGTTCTCTGGCGAGACGGGTAGCGTACCAGTTTTTTCGGTCGCGAAAGTGTATGTTGGTGTACCGTCAGGTCCGGTGATCTGTTCGATAAGCGAGGGTTTCAACAGCGTTCCGCCGTTTCCAACAGCGGCGATGAAGCGTGCTACCTGCAGCGGAGTGACCAGCGTTGTTCCCTGACCAATGGCAAACTGGGCAGCGTCGTTTTCATTTTGCGGGTCGGGGATGTTTCCGGTATCTTCCGCGATCTGCTCAATACCGGTAGCACTACCCAGACCGAACGCGCGGGCCATATCGGAAACGGCTTTGTTGAATCCGCGATTGAACAGGTCAACACCGATGTGGTAAAACCACGGATTACATGAGCGAATCAATCCGCCGGACAGGTTGAGTTCACCACTGGGAGGGTAGCCTTTCGCCTTTGTCCAGTCGTCAAGCACCAGACCGGGGATACCGCGGTAATCACTCTGGCAGTCATACATCGAATCATTGGTAAACACTCCGGTTTCCAGCGCGGCTGCCATGGTGATGATCTTGAACACTGATCCCAGAGGATAACTTGCCTGCGCGGCGCGGTTGAGCAATGGACGATCTTCATTGTTAAGCAGGTTTTGTAAAAGCACACCGTTCTGGTTATTCGGATTGGCCGCCATGAAACGGTTCTGGTCGTATCCCGGTGACGAGACCATAGCCAGAATGCGGCCGGTGTCACGTTCCATCACGACCACAGCACCGGGGAAATCCTGAAAGGATTTTTCCAGATTCACCTGCAACTGGGTATCCAGGGTGGTGGTTATATTTTGTGCCGGTTGAGTTTCTACCTGAGCCAACCGTGATATTGCCTGTCCCTGAGGGTTATACAGGGTAAGTGAAGCGCCGTGTGTTCCAGCGAGATATTTTTCCTGTGATTTTTCCAGACCGGCTACGCCAACCTGTTCAGATCCCTGATAGCCCAGACGTTTATAGTATGTCACCTGATCGGCTGGTATAGGCTGGATATAGCCGATCACCTGTGGGGCTACTCCTTTTGAAAAATACACTCCCCGGGATGTATAGGAATACCGGGTGTCAAATTCTGACGCTACGATCGCCGGAAAGGATTTGATCATCGCTGAATTGGCTTCCACACTTTCCACTGTGGCTTCACCGATGGGGACGTACCAATCGGCGCCGGCACCCTGGTACGCATTGTAGATATCTTCCCACGGAATGCCTGTGAGGGTGGAAAGAAGGGTGTTCATGGCTTCTTCTTTATTCGGATTGATCTGCCCGGGTATGACACCCAGCGCGACAACCTTCGTGGGAGCAGCCAGCGGTTGACCGTATTTATCAAAAATACTGGCACGAGCGGGGATGGTGTAATCGATCTTCAGACGGTTACCACCGCCCATTTCAGGTAGGATCAGTCCATCATGCCATTGGATCTTCCAGGAGCCGTCTTCGAGCAGCATCTTGAAAGCCATGTCGCGCGAGAATTCACCGAAAAGGTTCGCCTTGTAGGTCAACCGCGCGGTGGCAGTAGCTTCACCCGGTTTGGCGGTGGTGGGTCCAAGTACATAGTCTATGCCGGTCAAGGTTAGCGCGG
The DNA here is from genome assembly GCA_024363285.1 of Leptolinea sp. HRD-7. Classification (GTDB taxonomy): domain Bacteria; phylum Chloroflexota; class Anaerolineae; order Anaerolineales; family Anaerolineaceae; genus Leptolinea. The sequence goes on from AP024710.1 coordinate 1,151,602, forward strand.
TTTCAGAATCGGTGTAAAGCTTTGTGAAGTCATCCACATTGATGGCAGCCTGGGCCGCTTTGGTGATCATGCTGTACATGGCCGCGTGATCCATATTCTTCCAGGCATCGAGGAAGGTGCCAAGGGCGGCGGAGACGGCCGGCTGTTTTGTGGTCTCAATTATGGGAGTGGGCAGGCTGGATGTGGGTGTGGAGGATGGCGCGGCCGGAGTAGGTGTAGCGGCTGGCGCGGCGGGTAATGCCTGAGAACAGGCCGTGAGGACCAGAATAAGACTGACTAACGAACGGTTAATTTTCATAGTTAATAGACCTTACAGGTTGAAGATTCTAACACACCCCGCTTTTTGATTTTTGACAAGGTTATCAAATGCGTGTAAGCCAGGGAAGGGCGTACTCCAGTTCGGCGTTAGGACCGGTAAGCGTGATGCGCCCGTTGAACACATTCGGTAGGAAGGAACACAGGAAGGCCAGCAGGGCGTCATCTTCGATGGAACAAAAATGACGGCTGCCGAAAATGTGAATCTCCAGCCCGCCCACCGGCGTTTGACTGACCCACTTCTGGCTGGTGACCTGCACCGGAAAGAAGCCGCACAGGTGCAGCGCGGCCTGCAGGAAGTACGCCTGGAAGGGGTTGAATATCTCTGGAGAGGGCACACCCTGCAGAAAGGTGGTTTCGTAAGTGCGCGAGAGTTTTTCCACCACAGCGGGGTAGTGCATCCACACGCCGGGACCGCCTCCGCCGGCAAAATCGGCGGCCGGGGCGGCAAAATCCAGCGGGTAGACGAGAATTCGCCCGCGCAATTTTCCCCAGCACAGGCGGATATCTTCGCGGTTAGGCTGCCACAGACGGGGAACGAGATCCTGCCAGCCAATTTCGCTGGCCTGAGGGCGCGGGAAACGACCGCGTGTATCCACCAGACCGCCGTCTCTGAGCCATTTTTCCATCTCGGCCAGCATTTCAGGGCGGATATCGGTATAGCGTGCGGCGGCCACCGCGCCATGGGCGGTGTAAAAGGCGCCAGCCTGCAGGGCGGCAAGGCACAGGGCGCGCCAGAACAGCGGGTGGTTGCCGTCTATTTTGGCGGCCTGTTCGAGGGCGGTAAGGGCTTCTTCGGGGTGCTGCTGGCGGGTGCAGGTTTCGGCAAGCATCACCCAGGCTTCAAGATTCTGCGGTTCGTGACTGGTCCAGCGGCGTGCCAGAGAAGCAGCGCGGGTGAGGTCGTTTTGAAACCAGCATACCATCACAGCCTGGCGCGCTGCCGGGGCGTCCATTCCGCGCTTTAACAGGTCACCCAACGGCTACTCCTCGCGGCGAAAGCTGTTCGCCGGCAACCAGCTATAGGCGTCCATATCAATCGAGTTATCCGGCTGGAAAATGATACCTTCCTCTTCCAGCAATTGGCGTTGCATAGCGGAGCCGTAACCAAAACCGTGCGGGCTGATGCGCCCTTTGGCGTTGATCACCCGCTGCCAGGGGACATCCATGCCGGGCTGCAGGGCGGCCATGGCATAGCCCACCATCCGCGCCGAACAGCCACCGACGATCTTTGCCACCTGCCCGTAGGTAATCACTCGTCCAGGAGGCACCTGCCGTACCAGCCGGTAGATGGTTTCATACAGCGGTCCGCTCATTTTGACAGCTCCGCGTGGCGAAAACAGCTCACCAGGTGGTCGTTTACCAGCCCGGCGGACTGCATGATGGCGTAGCAGATGGTTGGCCCCACGAATTTGAAGCCGCGCTGTACCAGCGCCTTGCTCATCGCCTCGGCCTCCGGGGTGACAGCCGGGATCTCAGCACCGGTAACGAAATGGTTTTGAATGGTCTTACCGCCCACAAAGCTCCAGAAGAACTCATGGAAGCTGCCGAATTCTTTTTGAACCTCTAAAAACCGCTGCGCGTTGATCACCGCCGATTCCACCTTTCGGCGGTTGCGGATGATGCCGGGGTCCAGCAGCAGTTCCTCGATCTTCGCGGCATCAAACGAGGCAACGGCCGCGATATCATAATTGGCAAAGGCTTTGCGATAACCTTCGCGGCGTTTGAGGATAATCTCCCAGTTCAAGCCGGCCTGGGCGCCATCTAGCACCAGAAATTCAAAGAGTTTGACGTCGTCGCGCACCGGGGTGCCCCATTCGGTATCGTGGTAGGTGAGCATGGGTTCGCGCAAGGGCCAGGGGCAGCGTTCGAGATGGACGGGTTCGGAGGACATGGTTCACTCCTTCAGAGAAACGTAGAGGAAGTCTTCACCCAGTTCAGGCGGGGTTTTCTCGAGGAACAGATCGCGCAGGTGGTCGTCCATGGTGAGGTAGAAGATCTGCCAGCCGGTTTTGGCCAGCCGGAGCACTTCGTCGACCATCGCGGGGCGGCGCTGCCAGTCAGAATGCTGGAAAGCGTCATCCAGTATAAGGAAGAGCGGCTGCCCTTCAAAGAGGCGCGAGGCCATGCCCATGCGCAGGCCGAGCAGCACCTGCTCCTGCGCGCCGGTTGACAGCTCGTCGAGCTTGAACGATTGGAAGCGGTCTGTCACATAAATCTCATTGTCACGCAGGTCAAGGCGGTCATACCGCCCGGTGACGGCCAGCAGCGGAGCGCGGATGGACTCATCATCCAGGGCGCTTTGCAGGGCGGTATCTTCGCCGGCGCGAAGTTCGCCGGCTGCCGCGGTGACGGCAATACCGGCCAGTATCTCGGCGGTGATGGCGCGGGCGTTGCGTTCCAGCTCGGCGCGCATGGCCTGCAGCGTGGGGATCAGCTCTTCCAGTTTGCGGGTGACAGATTCGCCGGTGACATCGCAGATGCGCTGCTTGAGGATGGTCTTCTGGCGGTTGACGTTTTCCATCTGTTCTTTGAGCTTCTCGATGTCATCTTCCAGGTTGATGAGGCGGGCGGCGTCAAATTCAGCCGCGCGGCGGGTCTCGCCGCCGATGATGGGCTGCACCGGAGTGGATTTCAACGCCAGCTCCACCTGGAATATGGACGAATCCAGCGCGGCACGGGCATCATTCAGCTTCTTGACCGCCGACGGCAGGTCGGCCATGGCGGTTGTCTCACCCGGCAGCCAGAGCGCCAGGCGGGTCTCGATCTGGCGGTTGAGCTCGGCGCGGCGCTGTGAAATGGTCTTGATCAGGTCTGTCTGGTGCTGCAACTGGGCGATCTCCTGCTCCAGCGCGGTTTTCTGCGCCTGCAGGTCGGTGAGCCCGCGGCAACGGGTGTTGAAGCGCCGTTCAAATTCGGTGGTGATCAACCGGTTCTCGGGCGCGTTGAAATTGGCTTCTGATTCCCTACGCAGGCGGCGGTATGCCAGCCAGCCGGTGAACAACGCCGCGAGGGCGGTCACCAGCGATGCCCAGGGGAATCCGAAGAGTGCCAGTACGGCAGTGAACACGATGGCTAAACCGGATAGCGCCGGATACAACCAGATGGGGTCATCCTGCGCGGCCGCAGGGGCAGCCGACGTGCGGTAGGTCTGCAGGGCGGCTTCGAGCCAGCGGTAATCGGCGGCCAGGGGTTCTTTTTCCCGGCACGCCTGGGTGAGACGGTCGATCTCTTCTTTACACTGGCGGGCTTCGCGGATATCGGCTTCGAGATGCAGGATCTCGTGAGCGGGAAGCAGATCGGAGCGCTGCTGGTATTCGGCGCGCTGTTCCGCCAGCCGGTTGACGTACTGCTGACGGGCGGCTTTCTGGTCTGCCACTGCTTCTTCCAGCGCGGCCAGTTTCGCGGCCATCTGGCCGAGTGGACCATCGGAGAGTTGGGCGTCAATTTCGGTGAACAACCGGTCGATGACAGCCAGCCGGTCAAGGATCTCTTTGCGTTTCTTCAGGTCGCCGTTCTGCGGGCCGGTAAGGCGTCCGTCTATTACGGAAGCCTGCCGGGTGGTCTTTGGCACGCGGTCCTGAATGCGGTCAATGATGCCCTGATTGGAGAGATATTCCTTAAGAGCGGCGCGGCCCAGCCCGCCGGGTGCATCGGCCTGCAGGGCGTTCTCGGCCCCTTTGACCACCAGCAGGCGGGCGAGTGACGGCGGCAGCCCGGCTTCGGGCACGGGCAGATGGTCTTCCAGCCGCTGCCTCCCGCGCGGGTTGAAACGGGTGTCTTCGGCGCCGGCCAGCCCGCTGACGCGCACATAGCCGTTGGCTTCTACCGTACGCAGATTCAGGTTCCTTCCGGAACGCAGCAGCGAGGCCAGGATGAATTCCACCAGACGCGTCTTGCCGTGCTCGTTGCGCCCGTAGATCAGGTTGACGCGGCGCGGGAACAGATGCAGTTCCGGCTGCGGGGTAAGGCCTTCGAGGGAGATTTCAGCGATATGCACCGGCATCAGTCCGCTCCGTAGATCAGGCGCAGCACCGCGCGGTTGATATCTTCCGCGGCGGGGGCGGCGTTGGTTTCGGTGAAGCCCAGGGCGGCGGCTTTCTGCAACGCCAGCATGGCAGCCGAGGCCAGCGCGGGGTCGTCACCCGCGATGACGTGTGAAAAATCGGGGCCGGTATCGGGGTACAGCTCAATGCCGTTCAGCGCCTCGTACACGGCGCCGCGCAGGGCGGAGCGGTCGGCCGCGCAGCCGGTGAAAGACGCGCGCAGCAGCACGCGTTCCAGTTCTTCAATGGAAAGTCCCCAGCCTTCCACGCGGCGGGCGATCTCTGCCTTCAGCATGTCAAGGCTGCCGGCGGCGGGAACGACGAGGAAGTCTTCCTTCATATAGATGGGCCCGCGGCTGACGAAGCGCTGTTCCAGCAGGTCTTTGACCGGGTCGATCAGCCAGAAGCCGCGCCGGCCGGTCTCAGAGGGATCCACCGCGGCGGGCGAACCCGGCGAGATGACGCGCTCCGACTGGTACGGCACATGGGTGTGCCCCAGGAAGACGCGCGCCGGCTGGAAGGCGGCCACATCCGCCCGGGTGAGCGGCATGTAGACGCCCGGCTCGCAGGGGTTGGGCGCGGCGAGGCCCGAGGTGAAGTCACCGTGGGTGACCAGGTACCAGCCGTCCGGTTTGAACTGGTCGCGGTAGGGAACAAGGCGGGCACCGGCCGATTCACCGGCGGCGTAGGGCAGGAAGAAGAAGGGCAGTCCGCCCTCTTCGAGGTAGACCATGCGGGGGGAGTCCATCACCAGCACGTTGGCCAGCGCGAACGATGACTGCGTCAGCAGCGCGTCGTGATTGCCGGGCAGCACCACAATGTGCAGGCCGCGGTAGGCGGGGCGCTTGAGCAGGGCTTCAAACTCGTGCACGTCGCGGCGGTCGCGGTCAAACAGGTCACCGGCGATCACCAGCGTTTCGACGCCGGCGCCGCACATGCGGTCGAGGATGTCTTCTAGGGCGTCAAAGCGGGCGGGGTGTTCGGCGCGGGTGGTGAGGTGCAGGTCAGCGGTCAGGGCGACAGTCATAGAACAATTGTAGCATTGGTTGTCAATTGCGGGTATGAGATATTGACAAATTTCGGGGTGCGAACGTATAATACCGGAACAATATTCCTCGATAGCTCAATTCGGCAGAGCGGGCGGCTGTTAACCGCTAGGTTCCTGGTTCGAGTCCAGGTCGAGGAGCCTTTTACTGGGAAAGTCTTATCGGTTTGAAACTGATAGGGCTTTTTTGTAGTTTATTAGGAGGGAAAATGACAGCTGAAATTTTAGTAATGAACAAAAATGGCATTGCTATGGCCGCAGATAGTATTGTTACACTAACAACAAGTAACAATACTCAAAAGACCTTTAACACAGCGAACAAGTTGTTTAGCCTATCGAAAATTCATCCTGTGGCAGCTATGGTTTCTCAGAATGTTTTCCTTTTGGAATACCCTTGGGAGATTATTACTAAACAATTTCGAAAATCATTAGAAAAGACAGAGTTTCCAACACTTGAGGATTATTTAGCTAAATTCCTTGCTTTTATTGGAATGTATTTTACAAATGAAGAACAAAGCAAATTTGTAGACAATATTGTAAAGGTAGCACTAAATGCAATTTCGAATCATTTTCGCGATGAGTTAAATAAAAACCCCGAACTTGATGATCAAGCGACAGAAGAGTTATTTCTATTTGTAATAAGTAATTTTGAGTCTCAAATTGAAAGCTATGATAATTATCTCAACCTCTCAGATGATTTTTTTCGAATTTGCGAGGAAACCTATAGAGAAATAATAATTGATTCCATAAAAGAAATATTTCCTCAAATCACTACTAATGATGAAAAAATATATAGGTTATTTAAAATTTGTACAAAATTCTTGAGTAAGGATTTTTTTACTCCTAATAATATATCTGAATATACAACACTTGTAATAGCTGGGTATGGTTCTTTTGATAAATTCCCAAAATATATCGGATTAAGAATTTTTGGAGTAATAGGGGGTTATGTTCTAACAAATCATTATAAGAAAAATGAAGTAACACATGAATCTCCAAGCTGTGTAGCTGCTTTTGCTCAAAGAGATGTAGTAAAGACCTATATGGAAGGAATAAATCCAGATATTGAAAATGTTTATAATGGTTTTATTGAATCTTCAATAACTTCAATTTTTAATGAATTGAAGAATAAAATTCCCATTCATATTCTCGATACTAATTTTCTTTCCGAGATGGATCAAGCTGCAGAAAAAATTATTAATATAGGAAAAGAAAGAGTAGCAAAAGAAAAAAGATCATTAATTGATCCGTTTTTACAAGCATTAAATGTTTTGCCGAAAGACGAGCTATCAATGATTGCTGAAAATTTAGTAAATCTTACAAGCATTCGACGAAAAATGTCAACTGAAATCGAAACAGTTGGTGGACCAATTGATGTTCTTGTTATATCAAAAGGAGATGGTTTGGTTTGGATAAAAAGAAAGCTATATTTTCCACCAGAATTGAATCATCAATATTTCCAAAGGTATAATAAGTGTTGAATCATAAAGGAGAAAGTTATGTTTACCCCTAATGATGGAAAGATTTTCTTTTCTCCGGAAGAATTTCATAAGGCATTCTATCCGTCAGAAAAACAAGACACACTAATTGATTCAAAAGAAATAGGGCGTCGAATTGGAAAAGAAACAGTAGATGAGGTATTAAGTAAGATACAAATACCTAAAAAAGAACCCACAAACAAGAAATAATTTAAAAATGTTATTGAACAAAGTGCGCTCAAAATTGGGTGCATTTTGTTTTTAAGTAGAATTTTATAGTATGTGAATGTTACTAATACTTCCTATCATGCTGGGGACTGAATAAAAATATAACCAGATTTATAATTTTCTTTGATTATATTTACATGGATAAGTGAAAATGGGCAAGCATCCAATTATGTAGGTAGGAAGAATAGAAGATAACTTTTTAAAAAATTGATTTGATCGATCTCATTTTTTCATATAAAAAAATTACAAATTAAAGGTTGTTTATCTAAATTGAAAATGCTAGTATTAGATCGCTATATATGGTAGGAAAATAAATTCTAACACCATATATAGTTGTTGGTTACCAGGCGACTATTGCTAAAGGAGAGACTATGGGAAAAAATATTTGGACTGTACATACAAATGATAATCATTGGGGAGTTCGAATCGAGGGCAATAAAAACCTGACTATTCGAACTCAAACAAAACAGGAGGCTGTAAATTTAGGGAAAGAACTTGCGAAGCAAAATCATGTAGAGCACATAGTTCAAAACCGAGATGGAAAGATATCTTCCAAAGACAGTTATGGAAGTGATACCTGTCCGCCAAAGGACACAGAACATTAAATAACCTAGAGGTCGCCTGGTAATATTAGAAGTAAGGTCATTTCGCCAGTGGCCTTACTTTTTTCTTAGGCTGATTAATTAAGAACCGATAATATTATTTACTACCTCATTTTTCAAAAACCAGGAAAACACATAAAAACACATAAAAACACATAAAAACACATAAAAACACATAAAAACACATAAAAACACATAAAAACAGTTGGTGTAACATATTTTCTGTAAATTGAAAAACCTTAACAAAAGAGGTGAGTCAGAAGTATCCTAAAGGTTGCTAAAGACCAGAAAAGGAGAACTCGATGACTCACCAAAATCATTATAACCTTCCAGAGAGTATTACAGAAGCATTGATGCAGCAAGGATTGGGGGCATTGCCATAAATGATCAAAATGATGATCAACAATGCCATGTTGGAAGAGCGAGCCCGATACCTTCAGGCGGAAGAGTACGAACGAACCGGAGAACGGACGTGATACGCGAATGGCTACAAGCCGAAGACGGTAAAAACCCGAGTAGGCGAGGTCCGGTTATGTAAATAACCATACAAAAAACCAGAAAACCGGATCATGGATCATGATTTGATATGTTTTCAACGGTAAATGATCTACCGGGTGCTTCCTCGTAGAATCAGTGTTTTACCCCTGGCAACATTTATTGAAAAAAACACTGATATTGTGTGTCAATCAAAATTGACTGAAGCCTACCTGATAAAAAACATGTATATTCTTGAAATTTGAATTATTATAGAACAGTAATCTCATATTCAATTTGTTCTCTTTAGAAATGGTTAATATGGACCTCGAATATTCGTTCAAAACTCAAGTAAATTCCTTTACAGCCGTTTCAACGAATATTTTAAACGGCGACAGTAAAGACCAGTTGAAACTCCTGCCGGATAACTGTGTCGATCTGATTGTGACATCACCGCCTTACGCGGACCAACGGAAAAGCACATACGGCGGCATCAGTCACGATAAGTATGTGGAATGGTTTCTTCCCATCTCGGAGCAATTGTTACGAGTATTAAAACCAACTGGTACCTTCATTCTCAATATCAAAGAAAAAGTCGTGGAAGGCGAACGAAGCACATATGTCATTGAATTAATTCTTGAGATGCGCAAACAGGGATGGCTTTGGACGGAAGAATTTATCTGGCACAAAAAAAACAGTTATCCCGGAAAATGGCCTAATCGGTTCCGCGATTCATGGGAGAGGTTGTTGCAATTCAACAAGAACCGCTCTTTTTCCATGTATCAAGAAGCGGTCATGGTCCCTATAGGGGATTGGGCCAATTCACGGTTAAAAAAACTATCTGAAACGGATAAGACTCGGGACAATTCTAAAGTGGGAAGCGGCTTTGGAAAGAATGTATCCAATTGGTTGAACCGTACCATGGCATACCCTACAAATGTGCTTCACCTGGCTACCGAGTGTTCTAATAAAAATCATAGTGCAGCCTTTCCGGAAGAATTACCTGAATGGTTTATCAAACTATTTACCAAAGAATATGATGTTGTTCTGGATCCATTTATGGGTTCAGGGACAACAGTTTTTGTTGCCAATAGAATGAACCGCAGTGCTATCGGTATTGATGTTGTACCGGAATATTGTGATATGGTGAAGAATAAATTGCAGCCCAGGTTACTGGAAGAAAAGGGGGATTATGAAGCCGGTGAACTTAAGTGATGTAACGAACTATGTTGAACAGCATATTGGTGTTTTCCATCAAAAACGGATTCAAAGTGTTGACAGCTTAAAACTGATCGATGTTCTGAAACGAAAAAATCCATATTTATTTAAAGCGAAAAATGTCCTTACATCCGAACAGATTGTAAAGACGTTGGTCGATGCACATATTTCATCCAATGAAGAGACAATATTTGGTGATTGGTTGGAGGGGTTGGCTATTTTTATTAATGGCCAGGTATATGGCGGTTGGAAATCCGGAATCACGGGGATCGATCTTGAATTTGATAATGAAGGGTTTCGTCATATTGTGACCATCAAGTCTGGTCCAAATTGGGGCAATTCATCGCAAATTCAAAAGATGAAAGATGATTTTATAACAGCTCAAAAAGCACTACGCACCAGTAATTCAAAATTAGCTATAAAAGCCATCAATGGATGCTGTTATGGTCGAGACAACAAACCTGACAAAGGTGATTATTTCAAGTATTGCGGTCAAAGGTTTTGGGAATTCATTTCAGGCAATGCTCAGCTTTATCTGGAGATTATTGAACCGCTCGGGCACAAAGCCAAAGAAAGAAATGATGAATTTCAAGTTGCTTATGCTCAAATGATCAACAAATTTACCAGAGACTTCGCGAATAACTTCTGTAAAGAGAACGGTGATATTGATTGGGAAAAACTGGTTAAGACAAATTCATCATACCGATGATAGTCTCTTTTGATTCTTTTTAGCGTGTAATCATTTAAGCTACTTCCTCTTCCTCACAACCCCCTCCCTTATTTCGTCATATAATGATACAATCATACAATAATACAATTGTGACAATGTGAGGAAAAATGACACTCGAATCCGTAACCACTCCCGCGCCAAAGACCGTCAACTGGAAACAGATCGGCGCGTTCCTCGGCCTGACCTTCACCCTTACCTGGGGGCTTGATCTCGCCCTTTATCTGACCGGCGGGTTGAAATCCGGCGCGGCGATGATCGCCCTGCAGCTGCAAATGCTGCTTCCCGCCTTCTCCGCCATCCTGCTGGAGATGTTCTTCTTTAAAGACAGCCCGGTAAACCTCCGGAACAACCGCACAGCCACGCGCTGGTTCACCTGGTACTTCCTGGTGTTCACCATGCTGTATGTCGCCGCCGTGGTGACGATGTTCATCCGGCCGGACCTGATCACAGCTATCAGCTCGGTGATGATGCCGCTCAGCCTTATTGGCCTGATCCTGCTCATTGTGGTGCGGGTCCGCGGCGGTAAAGACGCGTTGACCTCTATCGGCATGGGCGGAGGACGCCCCCTCCTGTGGCTGCTCTATGGACTGGGCGTTGTCGCTTTCTTCGGCCTGCAGACCGTGCTGAACATGCTCTTCAACATGGGCAAACCGGCGGATCTAGCCCCGCTGTTCGCGCAGATGCCGCCCACCGGTATGTCACAGCAGACGCTCGTGGCTCTGCTCGCGATAAACGTGGTCATTTTAGGACCCTTCATCGGGTTGCTCGTTGCCTTTGGTGAAGAATATGGCTGGCGCGGTTACCTGCAGCCGGCCCTCTACGGACTGGGCAAGGTGAAGGGTGTGGCGCTGCTGGGCGTCATCTGGGGCATCTGGCATTGGCCTGTGATCTGGATGGGCTACAACTTCCCCGGTAATCCCATCCTCGGCAGCCTGCTGATGGTGCTGTATTGCGTGGGGTTGGGGTTCTTCCTGGGCTATGCCGTTATCAAGGCCAAAGGTGTGTGGATCGCCGCCTTCCTGCACGCGCTGGCGAACCAGGCGTTCAGCTACTTCGCCGGCATGATCTACACCCCCACCGATATGGCCCTATCCTTCGGCATCGGCCTCCCCGGGATTGCCGTGCTGGCGCTGGTGGTGCTGCTCATCCTGCGCGACCCCGTGTGGAACGAGTAACGGTCAACGAGTCAGTCGGCGAGATATTGGGTGATCAATATCCGCGACCAGTTCTCAAACGCATCCATTCGCCGGTGTAGCTCTTTTACACCGGCGAAACCGAGGCTTTCGAAGTTAAGCGTTTCCCGCGGTTTGACGTCCGCGTCCAGCAGTTCGTATTCATACACGATGCCCAGATGCACGCGGCTGACCGCGCTGGTATTGTCATTGATCAGGCCGGCGGCTCTGGCTGCCGGCTTGAGGCGACAGTCAAACTCTTCGGATATTTCGCGCCCGCGGGCGCGGTCAATCACGGCGAACGCGTCCGCCGGGTCAAAGTCACCATCTTCGGGGTTGATATGCCCGCCCACACCGAGGGAGTAATTGAGACTGAGCCGCTTTTCGCTGACGGCTTTCGTGCGCATATAAAAGAAGTATTCATCCCTGTATTTCAAAATTGAATAGGGAATGACCTGTTTGTACGTTTCATCCGTTTCGGCGGCGGCCCTCTCAATGAAGCGGGCGTGTTTCAGCAGTTCGGGCAGTACGGCCGTCTCGCGCGAAAACCCGTTGACGGCAGGCAGGCGGTTTACGGCGTCGGCATTGACTACCATAACGTGTTCAGTCATACAGTAGGGCTCCTCATAGCAGGGTAGGGAGTATTATAGCCATCCAATGCTCCGTTTGGCCGAAGGTATAATGAGGAAAACTCACTGACATAATGGGGAATGACCATGGATGCACACGTTTTTGACAATTTCAAGTGGCTCAATCCGGGCAGCGCGCGGTTTGATGGCGGCCGTCTGGTGATCGACGCGCCCGCGCTGAGCGATTTTTTCTGCAACAACGGCGCCATCGCGCAGGATGGCATCACCCCCGAAACGCTGTGCAACGCGCCGTACTACTACACCGAAGTCACCGGTGATTTTGTGGTGCGCGTAAAGGTATCACACGCGTTCAAAGATACCTATGATTCCGCCACATTGATGGTGATGAAAGACCTGGATGTATGGGCCAAATCGTGCTTTGAAAAGACGGATTTTGGCATGCATGCCGTGGTCAGCGTGGTGACCAACCATACATCTGACGACGCCAACGGCTGCAACATTGACGGCGATTCCGTGTGGCTGAAAGCGGCGCGGGTGGACAATTGTTTCTCGTTCCATTATTCTTCAGACGGCAAAAAATTCTATATGACCCGTTTTTTCACCCTGCCGGTGGATGCGGCGGTGAAGGTCGGACTGGTGGCGCAGGCGCCCCAGGGCAGCGGCGGACCGCGGTATTTTGAGGGTTTCACTCTGGAACACCGGACGGTGAAGAACATCCGGTTTGGAGAATAAGCTCCCTCAGGCAGCCTGATGCCGCCTCTTGCTATAATGGGAGGGTAAGAAAGAAGGTGGATGCATGTCACTCTCACACCGTTTCCCAACACGGATCACAACAATTCTTCTGACCATCGCTCTGACCTGCGGATTTTTCGCGGCGGCAGCTTCGCCCGTCAACGCGCAGGATGAAGTGCCCACGCCCGTTCCCACAATCGAAGTGACGGAAGTCGCCCCGCCGGCCGAGTTGCCGCGTACGCAGCCGGCAGCCGCCCCGCGCTTCAACGCTTTCCAGCGGTTTGACCTGGATTACGTGAAAATGACTGACGCGAATAACGGCTGGGGATTTGCCGGCCGGAGCGTGCTGGCATCCGTCAACGCGGGGCTTACCTGGAAGGAAAGCACTCCGCCGGAGCAAATTTTGGACGGGGTGGAATACCAACCGTACGGCGGCTTTCTGGACGCGAAGAATGCCTGGGTGATCTACTCAAAGAACATGCAGATCGAGAATCCAGCCGTCATCTGGCACACCACCGACAGCGGCCGTTCGTGGACGCCTTCCGTGCCGGTAAACCACCAGGCATTTGGCGACAAAATGTGGGCCAGCTTTGTGACCGTCGATCCGCTGAACGTTTACCTGATGATCCACGGGTTGTATGACGCGGCCGGCCCGCAGTATATTCACAGCCTCTTCCGCACAAAAGACGGCGGCGTCACCTGGGCTGAGATTTCAGCGGACTCAACAGAAAATTACAGCGGCATGTCCTTCTCCGATGCCTCGTTCGGACTGCGCACCATTCAACGTACCGTTCCGTATGAAGGAAAACCCCCGCTGCTGGATATCACCCGCGATGGCGGTGTCTCGTGGGAAACCCGTGAGTTACCTCCCCCGGCAGAAGACCCCACGCTGTTCAAACGTTATGCCTTTTGTGAAACCTTTCAGCCGGTGGCGCTTTCGTTTGAATCCTACCGGCTGCTGGTGGGCTGCTATGACAACCTCGACCCCCACCAGTTATTCACCGGGTACATGTATTCCACAAAGAATGGCGGCGGAACCTGGTTGTTCTCCAAATTGCCACAAAAGGCGCGCGCGGATACCGGTCAACTGTTTTATTTTGACGCGAAACACATCTACCTGATGGGGCGGGATTCATTCCAGAGCTCGGATGACGGCATGAAATGGATCTACCTGAAGGTGGTTAACTGGGACGGACAGTTTTCGTTTCCTGACCCGGTGCACGGCTGGGCTGTGGCGCGGATGAAGGATTCGGTCGCTTTTGTGCGAACCACCAACAAAGCGGCCACCTGGAAGGTTCTGTCACCGATGATCGTGCGCTGACATCCTGTGGAATCACCGGTTATTTTTGGTTGTTAGATTAATCCCTTGACATATTCATAATTGCGAATATATAATACATTCATTATGACGAATATAACAAAACCCGACAAAATTGATGAAGGAATTTCCGAGTTGTTCCGGGTAATCGGGCAGCCGGTGCGGGTGCGTATTCTGCTGGTGATCGGGAGCGGCGAAGCCTGTGTCTGTCACCTTGAGGCCTACCTGGGTGAGCGTCAGGCGGCGATCTCACAGCATCTGATGGTCCTGCGGGATTCGGGTATTGTGCAAAAACACCGTGATGGACGGAATATTTATTACCGCCTGGCACGGCCTGAAATACTCGAACTTGTCCATGAAGCGGCATCCATTCTGGGCATCACATCTGAAGAGCTGAATGATTTTATCTTCAAGCCTACCTCGTTATGCGGCTGCCCGAAGTGCAATCTGGATGGAGCCGGGTGCAAACCTTCGCCCTGATACCCTGAGTAAGAAACCCGTTGAACTACGGGTTTGATTTAAGTCCAAACATATTCATATAAACGAATATATAACGATCAAAGGAGAAAAAATGTTAAACATCAAAGTTCTTGGTTCTGGTTGTGCCAATTGTAAAAAACTGGAAGCCCTGGTTGTTGAAGTTGTTGATTCCCTGGGAATTTCAGCTGATATTGAGAAAGTTACCGATATGGCCGGTATCACCTCGTATGCCATCATGTCCACTCCCGGGCTGGTTGTAAATGAAAAAGTGGTTTCTGCCGGGCGCATTCCCGCTAAATCTGAAATTGAAAAGTGGATCAAAGAAGTAGCTTGAAAGGAATTGCACTATGTTAGTTGAATCACGCAATATCTTTCAGCGGTATATGCTGGCGTTCCTTCTGGCGGCCGCGGCATTGTGGATTGCGGCATACAACCTGATCCAACCGTTGGCCAACTGGCTGACCTTTTCCCTGCTTGGTTTGGAACCTGCGTCCAAACTGGGTGAGTCACTGGCGTTCTTTTTCTATGATGTACCGAAGATCCTGCTCTTGCTTTCAGGAATGGTCTTTGTGATCAGTATCATCCGCACATTTTTCAGCCCCGAACGCACCCGCCGGCTGTTAGGTGGCAAGCGGGAAGGGCTGGGTAACGGTTTGGCGGCAATGTTGGGGATTGTCACACCGTTCTGTTCCTGTTCAGCCGTACCCCTGTTCATAGGGTTCGTGGAAAGCGGCATTCCCCTGGGTATGACGTTTTCATTCTTGATCGCGGCACCTACTATTAACGAAATCGCGTTGGTCATGCTTTTCGGGCTGTTCGGCTGGAAAGTGGCTCTTTTATATGTTATTTCCGGATTAATAATCTCGATTACCGCGGGAATCGTCATCGGGCGGCTGAATCTGGAAAGATATGTCGAAGATTTTGTCTGGCAAATTCAACGAAAATCTGCCGGTTTTGAAGAGCAATTTACCTGGGAAAGACGTATTGATAGCGCGCTTGGATCAGTAAAAGAGATCGTTGGAAAAGTATGGCTGTATGTGGTGATTGGTATTGCGGTTGGCGCGGGAATTCACGGTTATGTGCCTGAAAGCGCGCTGGCGGATATCATGGGCAAACAGGCCTGGTGGTCTGTTCCCGCGGCTGTGCTCATCGGTGTACCGTTGTATTCCAATGCCGTGGGTGTTATGCCGGTGGTCAGCGCGCTGGTGGAAAAAGGCGCCGCCTTGGGAACAGCCCTGGCTTTCATGATGTCTGTTGTGGGATTGAGCCTGCCTGAATTGATCATTCTACGCCGGGTATTAAAGCCGCAGTTGATCGCCATATTTGTGGGGACTGTGGCTGCAGCCATCGTGATTACGGGATATTTATTCAACCTGGTTATATAAAAGGGGGTGATAAGATTGAAGGGCGTAAAAGAAAACAGTTATTACATCATTGGCATGGGAAATATCGGTAAGATTCTGGTTCAACGCCTGCTTCAGGTGGGTGTGAATAAAGATCATATCAAGGTCACGGATATTGACTCCACACGCGTTGAAAATATATCTTCCGGGTTCGGGGTAAAAGCTCTGGCAATTGAGAGCGCTGGTGTTGGGGAGATGGATGTCATCATTGTGGCTGCTGGCCCAAAAGCGGTGCCGGATATTCTGAAAACGATAGACGGCAGCCTGAAAGCCGGTCAGGTTGTGATCTCTATGGCAGCGGCT
Organism: Leptolinea sp. HRD-7; assembly: GCA_024363285.1. Taxonomy (GTDB): domain Bacteria; phylum Chloroflexota; class Anaerolineae; order Anaerolineales; family Anaerolineaceae; genus Leptolinea. Next base: position 1,167,736 of record AP024710.1, read on the forward strand.
GTGCCTTTAAGCCTCATGCGAAAGCTGGTCAGCAAGCCAGTCTCCATCGTGCGCATCTTACCCAATCCGCCTTCGCTGGTAGGTAAGGGGATGAATCCGGTTTCCTTTGAACCATTCGAAAAAGCCGGCGTAAAAGAAATGGTCAAAGATTTTCTGGCGGTTCTGGGCGATACCATCGAGGTGGACGATGAAATGATGACATGGTCCGTCGGGTTGACCGGCGCCGCGCTGCGCACTATCTTCCCGGTAATGGATGGAATGATCCGCGCGGGTGTGGAAGCCGGTTTATCACCGGAAGATTCGCGCCGGGTGGCTGCACAAATATTCAACGGGGTTTCAGCTCTGGCTCTGGAGACAGAGCTCTCCCTGGAGCAGATTCACAATATGACCCCTATGCAAACCCTCGATGAAACAGCAGTTTCCGAACTTTTCCTTGAAACAGCCAGGATTACACGCCAGAAGGTTGAAGCCACTCAGGCGTCTATCATCGATCAATAGGAATTGTTTATGGTTTATCCAGCAAAGATTTTTGACGGGTGCCTTCTGCTTTGAGGCACCCGTCTGATTTTTAGATGTGTTATCGGGTATGGATTAAATCTTTGTCCCGATCGCGACAAAAATGGATAAAGGTTTTACCTCGCCATCAGGACCACAGGCATCGCATGTTCCTTCGGCACAGTCAATATCAATGTTTGAAAGACCGGCTTCAGAGAACCAGCGGTGAATGTCCTCACGGTCAAATCCCAACCATACATCCGCCATTTTTTCACGCTGCCAGGTGTGGTCGTGCGTATCCAGATCTGTAATGCACATTACGCCGCCTGGTTTTAGAACCCGGGCCATCTCTTTAATCGCATTGAGGGGTTCGGGGGCGTGATGCAGGAACATATTGGCGAAAACGCCATCCAGCGTATTGTCTGGTAAGGGCAGGTGGTCACCGGGAGATTCCATGAGTTCAACATTTGCGTATCCTGCCAGATTACGGCGTGCCACGTCAAGCATAGCGGGACTCGCATCAAAGCCATATACTTTTTTCGCATGGGGAGCAAGCCCGGCGGCTACAAACCCCGTCCCGGTCCCAATATCGGCTACCACACCTTGAGAAGCTGCCTTCGCTTTCTTTATCGCGGCATCCCGCATATGTTCGGTGAAATATCCCGAGCGGATCTCATCCCATTGTTCCGCTACTTCAGCGAAATACGAACGCGAGTCCGTACAACAACCAGTACAACCGCATTTTTCTGCGGCGATCGTTGTATTGTCTTTATTATCCATGCTGTCTCCTGTTAATGGTAAACAATCGGCCGATTGCGTTATACGTTGGGTACCTCTCCTGATCCTTCTATCAAAGCTTCACGAAGCAAGTTTTCGTGTGTAGAACCAAAGCGTTCAACAATTTTTTGCAGATAAACCTCATGCCGGATGTACTCTTCGGTGATCTGAATTAATGCCTGATTGTGAGACCAGGCTGCCTCGCAGGTATCAGCCGGTTGTGTTGAGCCTATTAAGACCTCCATACCATCCACTACGAGGTTAATAGTTGTGTCACATTGAGAGACCAGTTCCGCTTCAAACGCATGGCGATACAGCCGGCCTCCGGAAAAATCAAAATCACCACAACTGATTATTACCGCGCGCACTCCCCGCTGACAGGCTTCTTCCAGAGCCGGCTTTAAATTTTCCAGCGTTTCTCCCCAACCTACAACATACACTGATTCCTGTGATCTTGCGATCATCGTTCTGGCGCGTTGGAGGATTGAGTCGCGGCCTCGAAGATTCCAGGTACTTTCATTTTCCTGATTTGTGTCTATCTGACTTAATTCTTTATCGAGGATTGATAAAGCTCCGTCAAATTGTTCCTGCAATTGAGCCAGCAGCTCATTCGGCGCGAGAGGTTTGAATTCCATCGGATCAGATTGCAGCGCGACGGCGTATCCACGGGCTGTCAGACGGTCCAGAGTCTCGTATATACGTGAACGGGGAACACCTGATAATTTGCTTAATTGGTAACCATTGACCGGATTTGATTTAAGTAATCCTATATAAACCCTGGCTTCATACGTGGAGAACCCTAATTTTTCAAGAGCGTCAACAGCCTGCTGATACATATTCACCCTATAGTAGTTACTGAAGTAGTTACTATTATTCTAGCGACAAAAAATCACGCTGTCAAGATTCACTGTGGATTGAATAAAAACGATAAAAAGTAATCATCGAAATGGAATGCTGTTTATCAATTATCCCGTTTCGGTAGAAGGCACGGATAAGGAGGATTATTTCATGGATAGCTCTACTGCCGGATTGCTGTTTGGTTTAAAGAAGAATTGATCAACGCTGTCCTGCTTGTGGCGTGATTGTTCGCACTTTTTCAGTTGCAGTATCCCGTTCACGACCAGAAAAGGCTTATTTGTTAAAAAGGTTGCGTTGATCGGGCTGATGAGCCTCATTACCGTGGTAAAAAAATCCATGTTGAAACACGGCTATGCCTGATGGGAACCGGCCTGACCGAAATGCTGGTGCTTGAATTGCTGTTCGAGCCTGTAATTCTCGCGGATTAGCCGGCAGGTTGACGCGACCCGGTCTTGTGGTGGACCTGGTGGGATATTTCATCCTGACCGATCCATTTTGTGCTCCAACCATCCATAACAAATTCCATATTGGAGGATTTTCGGCGTGGGGGAAGCAGAGTCAACAGGTAAGCGTTGTGGAATGTCATCATCAACCATGTGAAGAACTTTTCAAGCAGCGAGAACCTCAGCAGAGTGGAGATAAAACGCGAGCTCCTTATCCGTCGGTGGTTTGTCACCGGGTAGGCAACATAAAAACCGCAATCAATGAATGCCTGGCCGATTGACCGGTAAGGTCGGTAAAATGTCTCATCCATAGATTCCCGGAAGTACCGTTCCACCAGAACTTCTTTGGCCGGAGGCGGTACTTCGGGCGGTTTCTTGCCAATTCCCAGAGTAAGATAGAAGCGGATCGAATATTTTCGCCAGATGCTCTTCGGTATCCAGTGGACGAATGGCATGTGGATATGCGGTTCTATAATATTGTATTGCGGCCTGTAAACATGAAAGCTAATGCATCCGGGGACTAACACGCGCTTTAACTCGCGGGATAACAGGGTCAGGTTGGAGACATGCTCGATGACTTCCTGTGAGTACACAAAATGAAACCACTGGTTTTCAAAAGGGATTGTGCCGTCAGAATTATTGCACCGGACCAGGTTCAAGCCGTCATAGCCATGATCCGTGAGTAATTTCTGCCCGATATGTACTTCGCCGGGGTCTATATCAACACCATAAGCGTCAAATCCAGCCTGCCTCAGGCTGAGTACCGATAGCCCGATACCGCAACCAAAATCCAGTATTCGAAATTTTTCCGGCGCAATGTTCGATTGCTTGATTTGATAATGAAGGTACCGGACGATCTCGTTGTTGATATGGTCCATAGACTTTCTCTTCCAACTGGATGTTCCGGAAAAATCCTATGCTCATGAAAGAAGCGTATCCGTCGATTCAATATTAGAGTAAATAGTGAATCAATACAATGGGAGAATCAAAGAAATACTTGACATATACTGTTGAATGTTCTATAATGCAACCGGTTGCAAAAAACAGGATATAAACAATGGCAACAAAAAATGTTCAAACAATCGAGGATATCGCAAAACTGGCCAACGTCAGTAAGTCGACGGTTTCTCGGGCGTTGAACAACAGCACGCTTATCAATCCGGAGACGCGGGAACGTATTCAAGAGATCGCGCGCGCCCATAATTTTAAACTCAACGCGCCGGCGCGCAACTTGAGTCTGCGGCAGAGTCACACGCTGGGGTTTGTGTCGTATGCCTGTTGCGGCAAAAACTTTACGGCGGAAGACCTCTTTGGTCTTGAACTTCTGGGTGGGATTTCAGACGGTTTGCGCAACCTGGGATATGACCTGCTGGTAATACCGGTGGATCCGCACGAAGACTCATGGGAACAGCATTATCTCGATAGCGGCCGGGTGGATGGTTTTGTTCTGATCATGTCAACCCATAAGCAGAAGCACGTTAACAATCTGGTACGGCATGGAACCCCCTTCATCGTCTGGGGGGTACCGGGCCCGGGCAGCAATTATTGTTCCGTATCTGGTGACGATTTCACGGGCGGCAAACTGGCCACTAACCGTCTGGTGGAGATAGGGCGCAAGCGGATTGGTTTTCTGGGTGGAATTCCCGGTGAGTTGGAAGTGTTACAAAGGTATGCCGGATACGAAGCCGCGTTGACGGAGGCCGGTTTGGCAATTGACCCCAACCTGGTGACATACGGGAATTATTCCCACGTTTCGGGTAAAGAAGAAATGCTGCGATTGCTTAACCAGGTGCCGGATATTGACGCGGTATTTGTCAACAGCGACCTGATGGCGCTCGGGGCGATCGACGCCCTGCAAAGCAAGGGTAAGCGGGTACCGGAGGACGTCGCCGTGATCGGTTATGACGACCTTCTGCTGGCGAAATATAACAATCTGCCCCTTACCACTATTCGGCAGAATGTGCCCCTGGCGGGACGCCTGCTGGCTCAGAACCTTATTCAGTTTATTCAGACCGGTGTGGTCACCAATGTTAAACTGCCAGTGGAACTGGTAGTGCGGAAATCCGCATAGAGAGCGGATCTTTTTTTTAGTCCGGTTTGCAACCGGTTGCAAAGGAGTAGAACATGTCTAGCATTCAATTGGTCAACAGTGTTATCGAATGGGAACGTAGAATCGAATTCGAAGAATCCAAACGCCTCACCCATTCAAATGAACCATACGTGAATTATCTGGCCGAGGTAGTTCCGGCCCGTAAACAATCTGGATCACTGATCGATCGTGTCTTAGGTAGAGACAAAAAACCTCAACCGGTGATTTCCTCCCGTAAGGAAAAATCCTGCAAGGACCCGCAACCCTGCTAGGACCATCACCGAAACCAGTTTTGACTGGTCTGAATACGGGGCACGCTGCGGTTTGGCGTGCCCTGTATCGTTTCTCAAGTTTGATTTACAGGCAGGAACTTTTTTCCTGTTTTTACGTCTAATTTACAGAATGTACGAAACTATTGAATACCTGCCGGGTTTAATACATCATGAAAGTCGCATCGGTTTTGTTATAAGGAGGATGCTATGGGACCTGTTTATGTAGTTGTTACCCTGTTGACCACGTTATTCGCGACCATCAGTTTTGCCGGACTTCTGCACTCGAAGGACTAATTCTCGTTCAACAACCTGAAAATATGGTTGATATGATCTACTTCATGCCAGGCGGCACGGCGCAGTACCTTGCGCGGACTCCAGAATGTGCCGTCTTTACCAGTGACCAGCCGGTCACCATTCAAACTGACCAGGGTTCGTTCAAAAATTTTCCGGGTGGCATCCATTCGTCGAAAAACATCTTCCGGCAGGGTGGTTGATTCGGCCGCCAGAATATTCAAACGGTCCAGCAGCCATAACTCGGTTGTGGCCACATGGTCCAGAATACCGCGGATACTCCACTTTTCGCCCGGCAATTCTTTATCCAATTGCTCCGCGGAAAGATCTCCGGTAAGGCCGATGAGGTCTTTGCGCGACCATGACATCACCTCCAGCCCGCGGTCGATCTCTTCAACGGTCAACGGATTCCAGTCAACCTTGAAGAAGGCTGTCACATTTCGGCCGGCTGCCGATGGAAATTGTTCCGCGTCCACAGGGTAACAGTCAAATGACTCAGCCATGTGAACGTCTATATCATCAAAATCGATCCAGTTCTCTTCCGCCAGAGCGGCTACACGTTCCTTATACCCGATGAACGCGCGAGGGAATGCCATTATGGCAGCCGCGCCTTCAGAGCCATACGCGAAGCATCCCGGGTAATCCAGCGCCCAGGCGATGGATTTGTTCTCGTAATTGTTTTCAAGGCCGATTTCAATTCTCATGATTAAAGGGGGTTCCCTTCCCACCCGCAACGGGCATTAGAGATGGTGATCCACTGGCCGTCAAATTTACCGCCCTTGGGGCGCAGGCGCAGAGTGTCACCCGTGAATTGTATCCGTATATCCAGACCTTTCAATCCGAAATTGGAGATAAACCGGATATCACTGGCCAGAGTGGACGCGGTATTTTGTAACGCGCAGCGGGCATAGCTTTCACTGGTGGTTTGGAAGGCACCATCATTATTCAACCGGTCTGCGAGTTGATTCGCTATTTCCACGCCTTTTTTTGCCGTTAAAGCGGTAACAAGTGAACGGTCTACTGAAATGGATAGGGCTTCCTCATCCCATCGCCAGCTTCCATTACCCGGTCCGGAAAAACTCTGACTGGATGCCGGGTTGATAAGCGCTTTCATACGGGGAGAATGAATCCAACCTTCCGCGTTGTTGATGGAATAGTGCCCGGAATCGACCTTCATTTCAAGCAGGCGTTCAGGGATCGGGGTAGCCGGACGGGTTTGTGTCCAGATATTCTGTTGAACGATCTGCACTTTGTTTCCGCCTACCCGGTTGACCACCATGATATGATCACCCGGCTGACGATAGGTATAAATGATCAAGTCGCCCGGCCGCGGGGGCACGGTACCGCCATTGGGAAAATACGTCAGGTCGACAAACGGTAAATACTTGGCTGCCTCAGGGTCATCGACTGATAATGAGCCGTCTTTGATCTGTGCCTGCATTTCATGTGCCCGGTTTATGACATCGATCATATCGTTGGGAATGTTGACAATATCCGGCCAGCGGCCGTTATTTGAAAGATATCCCAGCTTTTCCGCATACAGGCGCACTGTAAGTTCAATGCATTGATAACAATAGGCATATCCGCAAAACGGGGTTATTTCTATGTACCCTTCACCGCCCTTCGGGCCAATATCGGGGTAGATCACGTCTACCCCTTTGCCGGCAAGCCAGTCACTGCCGCGCAGCAGGTACTGGTCAGCCGCGGGACGGGCAGAAACCGGCATTGTGGAAAGCAATATACTGAAACAGACCAGTAATAAAGTTAAAATTTTAAATCTGGTTTTCATGGTCAACCGTAGAATTGATTATACGGTTAGAGATGCAAGTTGAGTGCCTTGCAAAAGTTATTATTTCAAGAATAAATTTCGGAGATTAACAACAGCCAGAATTGTCTCCGCAACAAGAATCTCTGCCACACGCAACTTCTTTTTTACCGTGTAGAGCGGCATATATCATAGCCGCCGCACAGCCCACACCGCTATCTACCCAGATGGCGTGTGACGGGCAATTGACCATACATGCCCCGCATTCCATACAACGTTCTTTATGCGCCATTTTGGCATAATCTGGACCGGATTCAAACACGCCATGCGGACATACCACAGCGCACATCCCGCAATTGACGCAGGCATCCGGGTCAAAAACCAGTGTGTTCACATCAAGATAGTGCAACACGTTTTTCAGACGCCTCCAGTCAATTCAATGATCCGGTTGGCTATCGCGGAAATCAGTCCGATTCCAGATAGTCCTGCCATCACGGGGATGAATCGGTTCATCTCAAAGCGTACACCGGATTTGGAAGTAAAAGGAGTGGCTCCAGTGAAATTTAGCGCGATAAACGCCGTTATAGCCGGAAAAATGAGTAACAGGGATGCCAGGTTTAATCCAATCTGGATAACTGCCCCGCCTCCTGTTTCAAGCCGCCAAAAAACAAAAGGCAGCATAACCAACACGCCCAGCACCAGGCCTTTCAGGCTAAATTCGCGGAATGGCAGCCAGGGAAGCAAAAGCGGGAAGAGAGCCGTTCCTGCAAGAATTGAAGTTAAGGCGGCGAAAGCCAGCCAACATCCACCCAGCAGCCAACCGGCCAGACTCGCTCCCAACATAGGGAGAAACGCGCCCAGGACTTCTATCGGTATCAATACCGCTCTATCACGAATAGAGAATTTCACCCGGCGCATTTCCGGAGTGGCTGTGCGGGTCCGCATGTACGCAGGAATATCTTCCGCTCGAACAGGCCCATACTCCACGCGAAATCCTGTGGCTTTCTTAACTTCATGAGCAACTACGCCAGGCGCCCCCAACTGTGGGAGGATCAAAACTCGATGCGATACGACATCGCCAAGCTTTGTGTCCAGTATCCTGTAGATAAGCTCTTTAGTACCAAAAGTTCCTTTACCGGCAGCGCACCAAACATTCACTCCGAAAGTGTCCAGCACCAGTATGAAGGCATCCATCCCGTCAAGGTTTGATCGAAGGGCGTCGAAGCTCAGCGTGTAATTGCTGGTGACAAATACCGGTGTTTCCGGGCCTGGCTTTCCCAGCCGGTACAACCCGGGTTTCACCCGATGCCACGGGCGCTTGTATCCTACTCTTGCCAGAAAATGATCCCAATAATTGGCCAGGGTAAGGCTGCTGTGGGTTTCTGTGTAAACGGATCGATGTGTCCGCATGACAGGCATAATCACCTGATCCTTAAATAATATTCAAAAAAACGCATATTTGATTCTACTATGTTAATCCATCAACTTTTGAAAATTCTTTATCGATTTTATCCTTCAGCGCCGGTAACATGGAATACAATAGATGCATATGAAAATGACTCTCGCCCTGGCTCAGACAACTGCCGTTTTAGGCGGTGTATCGCAAAATCTGGAAAAGCACCTGTCCCTGATTACGCAGGCTAAACGTGACAGCGCCGACCTGGTGATATTCCCAGAACTTTCTTTAACAGGTTATGCTCTGCAAGACCTGGTGCCTACTGTGGCGCACCGTCCCACAGCGGATGACCCGGTATTCAAACCATTGCTGGAAGCCAGTAAAGATATTGATATCCTGGTGGGTTTCGCGGAAGAGGATATCCGCAGCCGGTTCTTCATCTCGGCCGCCTACCTCAGCCGCGGCGAGACGGTGCATGTGCACCGCAAGGTCTACCTGCCTACTTATGGGCTTTTTGATGAGGGCCGTTTCTTTGCCTGGGGTGACCAGATCCGCGCGTTTGATACCCGTTTCGGGCGCGCCGGCGTGTTGATCTGCGAAGATTTCTGGCACTCCTCACCCCCGCATCTGCTCTGGCTGGATGGTGCCGACCTGTTCCTGTTCACGTCATCCTCCCCTGGCCGCGGGCTGACCAGTGAGCCGGCGCTGGGTTCTTCCATCTGGGTAGACCGCGTTCTACAGGCATATTCTGCGTTGTTTACGTCATTTGTAGCTCATACCAACCGGGTGGGGTTTGAAGACGGTCTGAACTTCTGGGGCGGCGCTTCGGTATACGATCCCAACGGTATTGAGATCGGCCGCGGACCCTATCATGAAGAAGCCCTGACATTGGTTGAACTTGACCTTAACCAACTGCACCGCACCCGTGCCCGCCTTCCATTGCTGCGCGACGAACGCACCGGCCTGACCATACGTGAAATGCAGCGCATTCTTTCATCCAAAGATGGCATCAACGGGAGGTAATTCAAAACATGACCAAACTTCCCGACCTTAACATAAACATCACACTGGCCCGGCAAATATTGACCGGATTCATAAAGAGCGAGATCACCCGCACCGGTTTCAGTAAAGCTGTGATTGGCCTCTCGGGTGGTATTGATTCGGCCTTATCCTGTTATCTGGCGGCAGAGGCGCTGGGACCGCAAAACGTACTGGCCATCCGCATGCCGTATAAATCGTCATCGCAGGAATCGCTGGACCACGCCCAACTGGTGATTGACGACCTGGGTGTTCAATCGTTGACCATCCCCATCACACCAATGGTGCAACCGTACCTTGACGCCAATCCCGGCATCAGCTCATTCCGCGCCGGGAACATCATGGCCCGGCAGCGCATGATCGTGCTGTATGATCATTCCGCTGATTTCAACGGCCTGGTAGTGGGCACCAGTAACAAGACGGAAATTCTTTTGGGTTATTCCACCCTGTTTGGCGATTCTGCCTGCGCCCTCAACCCGATCGGTGACCTGTACAAGACGCAGATCCGGCAGCTCTCCCGCGCGATTGGAGTACCTGATGTGATCGTCAGCAAGCCGCCCACAGCCGACCTGTGGCTGGGTCAGACCGATGAGGGCGAACTGGGTTTCACCTATGCCGATGTTGATCCGTTGCTTTACCTGCTGGTGGATGAACGTTTTACGCCGCAGGAATGTGTGGATGCCGGTTTTGAAGAAAGCTTTGTCAACAAAGTGGTTGACCGCATTCGCCGAAACCAGTTTAAACGCATATTGCCGCCGGTGGCCAAATTGAGTCACCGCACTATTGGGTATGACTTTTTATACTTAAGAGACTGGGGTACCTGATCCTATTTATATGAACAATAAGAAATTTATTCTTCCGCCGGCGTTCAAACACCGCCGGTTTGTTTTACTCTGGTTGAGCATGATGATCTCCACCGCGGGATCGCAGATGCAATTGTGGGCGTTGTTCTGGCATTTGCGTACACTTTCTGATCAACCCATCGTGGTCAGCGGGATTGGTGTGGCGCGTTTTCTTCCCATCCTGATCCTTTCGCTGCTCGGCGGTCTGGTGGCGGATATGTACAGCCGCCGCAAAGTGTTGTTCATCAGCCAGGTCACTATGACGGTCATCTCCGCCACATTTGGTTTTCTCACGTATTTCAACGTGATCGAAGTCTGGCATATGTATGTTCTGACCGCCGTTCAGGCGGCCGCTCTGGCATTTGATATGCCCGCGCGCCAGGCTCTGGTGCCCAACCTTGTGCCAAGGGAAGACCTGCCCAGCGCGTTCAGTCTGAATTCCATGTCGTTCAATATCGGTTCGGTTGCTGGTCCGGCATTAAGCGGGCTGGTGATCGCCGGCATGGGCCAGAGCTGGACATATTTCATCGACGCGATTTCTTTTATCGCGGTGATCTTGAGCCTGATCCTGATAGGTGACGTGCCCCAGGATATCAACCCGTTGGTACGCCGGCAGGGTATCAACCTGGAAGCCATCAAAGACGGGGTATCTTTCATTCGTTCGCAGCCCATCATCCTTTCCAGTATGATCCTTGATTTCTTCGCCACCTTCTTCTCTTCGGCGAACACGCTGCTGCCATTCATCGCGAAAGATGTGCTGCGCGTGGGCGCGTGGGAGTACGGGTGGCTTTCTGCCGCGCAACCGATGGGCGCTGTGGGAGTAGGGCTGGTCTTTTCACAGCGGTCAAAGGTACGCAAACAGGGTTCGCTGCTGCTCTGGTCGGTGGCGGTGTTCGGGCTGGCAACCATCGTGTTCGGCCTGTCTACCAGCTTCTGGATCACATTAATCTCACTGGCGGTGATCGGCGGAGCGGATGCCGTGAGTACCATTTTGCGAAACACCATCCGCCAGATGGTGACGCCTGACGCGATGCGCGGACGTATGGTGAGCATCAATCAGATCTTCTTTATGGGCGGCCCGCAACTGGGCGAAATTGAAGCCGGGGCGGTTGCCCAGGCTTTCGGCACGCCGATGGCCATCATCACCGGCGGTTTAGGGTGTATTCTGGCTGTGGTGTGGATCGCCCGGCAGTGGCCCGCGTTGCCATCGTATTCTGGAGACGAAGCCAGGCCAGCCTGATCATCGACCTGACAGCAGATCTTCCAATGGATTCCTGTTGATCCGAATGGTCACAGGGATCCTTGATTCAGTTGACTGGCGCAGCGTGGCTTCAAGCTGGGCTTTAACGCGGGGCGCGTCACATGTGCCGCCCAACACCAGTTGGCCGCTCAGGTTCGCGCTGATGGTGTCATTATCACGGATGATGCGGTTCACCCGCAGGTCTGACTGGTATAGCGCGTTATACAGGCCGGATTGCCCGTACAGGCGGTCATGGGTTTCCAGCAAGCTCTGCAGCGCGGTTTTGACATCTGTCGCCGGAATGTCAACCGAGACAAGGCTGTCACCACAGCCGACAGCCGGGCCGGATCTTCCACTATCTTCCAAAGCGATCAGAAATATCCGGTAAGTAGATGGTTCAGCCTGCTTTAAATCGGCTTTTGTAGGAGCAGGTGGCCGGGTGGATTCCGGTTTCACCGGGCCGGGTATGAGCTGACAACCGGCAGCCAGAAAAAGAATGCTTATCCCGATAAAAAATGATCCGGATAGCTTCATAAGTGCTTCCAATTCAAAGGTGAATTTGAATCAAGTTGATTTTTGGATAAATTCCTTCTACTATTAGTGTATACGAAATAATTGGTAGAGAAGGGAACGGATATGGTCACTGTGCCAGGAATGAAACATGTAATTCATTTTGGTTTGGGCGCGCTTATACTGGTTACTCTGGCATGTAACGTAACCGTGAACACAAAAGCAAAACCAACACCCACAACACCCCCTCCCACCCTGGAAGTGTTCATTCCACCCACTGGAATACCGGCATCCGCGACACCGACGGAAGAACTGCTGGAGATGCCGACCGAAACTATTCCGACGATCGCCGCCTCACCGACCGCAACCAAAAAAGCGGTGATAAAAACGTCCACGCGAACCGTGCCACCGCCCACACCAACAAAAGTGCCGGTGATCCGACAGTCAACCCAGGCCGCCCCGGTTGAAGCGCCCACAGAGGTGACGTCATCCGGCGGCGAGATCACCGTGACGGCAGCAACAGGGAACCTTTACATACGCCGTGGGCCGGGTACAGCCTACAATATTGTTTCCGGCTTATCCAAAGGTGTGACGACCAGAGCCGTTGGGCGCAACGAGAAGAATGACTGGCTGGCGATCGAAATTCCGCTGGCTAAAAATGTTGTCGGGTGGATCTCGCTGGGCACCGGTTACACCGAGTTGCACGGCAAACTATCTGACCTGCCGTTGTATCCCTTTGACGAGGCCAAGCCGGCCTATGTGGCAAACTGCACCATGCATGATATGACCACCCGGCCGGGTCAGTGGAACCTTCCGGCCAAGACCACACAGAAGGTCAATCCGGGGGAATACCAGTTTCTGGATATGTCCACCGGGCAGAACAAGGTAATGGAAGCCACTTTGAAGGAAGGCAACACAGTATATATAAAAGTGGATGGCAACGGGACCTCTTATGGCTGTCCGTAAATCGTGAAAGCGGAAATTTATCAGACTATGTATAATGGCGGCACATAAACCGGATTTATGTGCCGTTTATTATTGGATGATCAGGATGGTATGAATGAAGGGAAAAACTGTACTGGTAACAGGCTCTACGGATGGGATTGGAAAACAAACCGCGTTGGAATTGGCGCGCATGGGCGCGCATGTATTGATCCACGGGCGCGATGCCGGCCGGGTGATGACCACGGTCAATGAGATCGCGGACGAGACCGGCGCCTCGGTGGATGGTTTCACCGGAGACTTCGCCTCACTGGAACAGGTGCGCCGACTGGCTTCCGATATAGCCTCAAAAACCGGGCGACTGGATGTGCTGGTAAATAACGCCGGGTCATTCTTCGAGGAACGCCGCCTGAGTGGTGACGGTTTCGAAATGTCATGGCAGATCAATCACCTGTCACCCTACCTGTTGACCGTATTACTGTTGGAAAAATTGAAGGCCAGCGCCCCGGCGCGGGTCGTCACTGTGGCGTCATCGGCCCACGCGCACGCCCGGCTCGATTATGAGAACCTGCAGGGCGAAAAAGAATACAAGGGTACCCGGGCGTACAGCCTGTCAAAGCTGGGCAATGTGATGGCCACGCTGTATCTGGCGGAAAAATATGCCGGCATCGGGGTGACGTTCAACTGCCTGCATCCCGGTGTGGTGGAGACAAAGCTGCTGCGCGCCAGTTTTAAAGTACCGGGCATAGACCTGGAAACCGGGGCAAAAACTTCTGTTTATCTGGCCTGCTCCACCGGCGTGAATGGCGTCACCGGGAAGTACTTTGACGAATGTAAAGAGATCCAGCCGTCACCGTTGGCGCTGGATGCGGCGGAACGTCAACGATTCATGGATGTGACGAATAAGATGCTGGGTCTGTGATCCCGATCATCTACGTGCTCAGACAAATTTGAATCTCCCCAACCCCTCTTCACGAAGAGGGGCTTTTTTTGCCCGACGAGCTTCGATATCTTAGGGTTTATTCGATTACTTGATTTTTGAACTTTGACAATTCCCCGTATATATGATTCTTTTCATACTCTTTATTATGAAACGATTAAAGTTTCCTGAAGTCCGACATAGCTTTGCCCCCCCTTGTGAAGGGGGGTAGGGGGGATTCGCGGCTGGACAGTATTCTATGAAGCCAAACATAAAAAATCCCCGCCGGTTGAAGGGCGGGGATTTTTGCCATATTACAACCAGCCTCGCAGCTGCATGGCTTTGACCACCTTGTCGATAGCGACCATGTAGGCGGCATCTCTCATATACACTTTTTCTTTGACCGACATTTCCAGAACCGCGTGGAATGCCTGTGTCATCTTGGTGTCCAGTTTATCCAGAACCTCATCTTTGGTCCAGTAGAAGTTCATGTCGTTCTGCACACCTTCGAAGTACGAGACCGTCACACCACCGGCATTGCACAGAAAATCGGGGATGACGAAAATTCCACGTTTCTTGAATTCTTCGTCGGCTTCCGGAGTGGTGGGGCCATTGGCGCCTTCCGCCACCAGTTTAACCTTCGAGCTGATCTGTTTGACGGTATCCGCGTTGATCTGTCCTTCGAGCGCGGCCGGGATGAGGATATCCACATCCTTCGAGATCCAGGCGTTGGCTTCTTCGATCACATAGCCGGCTGCCTTGGCTTTGGCCTTGTCGATCGAACCGTACTGGTCGGTGATGGTCATCAGGAAGCGCGGGTCTACTCCGTCAGTTTTGCTGACAGTGTAGCCAATGCGGTCGTCACGGTCCCAGTAGCTCACGCACACCACCTTGCCCTTCAACTGTTCAGTGAAGCCGATGGCGGCATATTGCGACACGTTGCCAAACCCTTGAATGGCGGCTGTACAGGCAGCCGGATCGATCTTCATGTGTTTCAGGGCTTCACGGATGGTGTAGACCACCCCAAAGCCGGTGGCTTCCGTGCGGCCCAGAGAACCGCCCCCGCCCAGGGGCTTGCCGGTGATCACACCGGGAGTGAACTGTCCGGATAGTTTGGAATATTCATCCATCATCCAGCCCATCATCTGCGGGTTGGTGCCCACATCCGGCGCGGGGACGTCATTGCGTGGGCCGATATCCTTCCAGATGCGTTGGATGAACCCGCGGCAGAGCTTCTCTTTTTCGGTAACCGATAATGTGGCGGGGTCGATGACCACACCGCCTTTGCCGCCGCCCAGCGGAATATCCGCCACGGCGCATTTCCAGGTCATCCACATGGCCAGGGCACGCACGGTATCCACTGTTTCGGCCGGGTGGAAGCGGATGCCGCCCTTATTGGGACCGCGGGCATCGTTATGTTGAACACGGAAACCTTCGAAAACACGGATCGTGCCGTCGTCCATGTGCACCGGGATGCGGAAGTGGTACTCCCTCATCGGCCAGCGGAGCATTTCACGCACTTGAGGGTCCAGATTGAGCATTTCGGCCACATGGTCAAACTGCTGCTGTGCCATTTCAAAAGGATTCGGGTTCACGGTCATAGGCATACTCCTTACACTAAGTGAGGGTTAAAAAATTATACGGGTTCCTCGGCAAGGAACCCGCATTTTGAAAAGAATATGGAGAAGCCGATAGTCAATCGTCCCTCCCGCAAAGATTTACTTCTGTTTCAGAATAGCAAATTGTCAGACATATTACAAGGTGAAGTTAATCACCCTTTTATTTGTGACTGTATCGGCAAAAAATCGGGATTAAGGTTTTACGGAAGGTGGAAGGATGATCAAGATATCGCCATAATTATAAAAGATGTTGTATTTATGTTTAAGAGATGGCAAGTAGAATGAAAAAATTCTGGCATGACCCGTCAATTCGTGCTTCGGATATCACTCCGGAAACGGTTTACATTAACCGGCGAAAATTTTTGCAACTGGGTGCGGTTGCCCTGGGAAGCGCGGCACTCTCCGCCTGTGTTGACCGGCCTGCATTGGTCAACCCGGTACCCACGGAATTATCACCGGATCCGGTTTACCCTGAAGGTGTAACCGATGAACTGGGTGATGCGTTGACCGGTTATAAAGGCATTACCGGTTACAACAATTACTACGAATTCTCCCTGGGCAAGGAAGAAGTGGCAAGGTTGGCTCCGCGGTTACAAACGTCACCCTGGGAGGTGCGGGTGGACGGACTGGTGCAAAACCCGAAAACGTATGGAATAGAAGATATTCTGGCGCGTTTTCCGCGTCAGGAGCGGATTTACCGGCTGCGCTGCGTTGAAGGCTGGTCCATGGTCATCCCGTGGATGGGATTTCCGCTGGCAGACCTGCTAAAAGAAGCCGTCCCGCTGGCTGATGCCCGGTATGTCAAATTTACCACCCTGAAGCGGCTGGAAGAAATGCCCGGCCTGATCAATCCGGCGTTCCCCTGGCCGTATACCGAAGGCTTGCGGCTGGATGAGGCCATGCACGACCTGACCCTGCTTTCGACCGGCTTGTACGGGAAAGAATTACCCAACCAGAACGGGGCGCCCATCCGGTTAGTGGTTCCGTGGAAGTACGGTTTTAAGAGCAGTAAATCCATTGTGCGTATTGAGCTGGTGAAAGAACAGCCGTCTACGTTCTGGTCATCTATCGCTCCGCAGGAATACGGCTTCTATTCCAATGTCAACCCGAATAAAGCGCATCCGCGCTGGTCACAGGAGACAGAACGCCGCATTGGCGAACTCAAACGCCGGCCTACCCTGATGTTCAACGGGTATGAAAAAGAGGTCGCTTCGCTGTATACCGGTATGGACCTGAACACATATTATTAGAGGACACATGATGACCACCACCAAACCACCCCTCACCACCCGAGACATCCGCGTACGGCGCGCCATTCAGGTTGCGCTCTGGCTGCCGGCTTTGATCCTCGCCGTGCTTGCATTTGCCGGCTATCTGACTGTCAACCCGGTGCAGACGGCCATCCAACGCACCGGGCAGATCGCTATTGTGCTGCTGGCACTCTCTTTTGCCAGTTCACCGGTTAAGTGGGTCACCGGCTGGCATTTTCTGTCATTTCTTCGCAAAACGTTCGGCCTGTACGCGTTTTATTACGCTGTGATTCATGTCATCCTGTTTTCGGTTGTGGATTACGGCTTGGACATAGGGTTGCTGGCCGGAGCATTGACTGCCCGCCCGTTCATTATTGTGGGGTTGATCGTGTTTATCATTCTGCTGGCTATGGCGGTAACGTCCAACAGGCCGGCCAAAGCCCGCCTGGGCAAGAACTGGAAACGCCTGCACCGGCTGGTGTATATTGCCGCGCCGCTGGCCGGACTTCACTTTGCCTGGGCGTTGAAAGGAGACCTGTTCCGGCTGAGCGGGAACATCTTCTGGCCGGCAGTCTATCTGACGGTTGTCATCGTTTTGCTGGTGTTGCGCATTCCGGCGGTACGTAACCGGTTGTCCAGTATAAAACCCGGGGTTAACAAAACAGGCGCCGTGTGATCGGCGCCTGTTGATATTCTTCTTGATACTTATGGGATGGGATGCTCGTCATCGTTCGGGACGGGTGTCTTGCCGTACCAGGCATCCCACGGGTGAGAATCCTGTCGCAGCGGGCAGCGCAGGCTGGTGGCTTTGGGAAGAACACCGGCCAGACAAATGGCGGGCCGCCATGGAACGTTCAATTTGACCGGATTGTTCCACAGTTCATTGCCATCGGCGTCTTTGACGACGAATTTATACGTATATTCCCAGAAAACGCGCTTGGAAAGATAGGCATTGGTAGTCGAAAGGACGGCTGCGTTAGGGTTGTCTGATGCTACATCCAGGGGAAGATCGAACGCTGGTTTTTTCTGCAGCCAGTCATAGATCTCCACCTTCAAACCTTCGGGCGCCGCCTGGTTGAATTCGAACACGTAATTGCAGGAATATCCAGGGATGGGGACTTCGGGAACACCATCAACCACGGATGATTTGTTAGTTCCTTCGGGAGCGATGGAGATACCTTTCGCCGATGGTGGAGCTGTCACCTGATCTTCAGGATAGCACCAGGCGGAAAAACCGTTTTCTTTAAGCGCCAGAGCGGGGATGGCTGTGGGGCTGGGCAAAGGAGTTTCTGTCGGCAGCGCGGTAGCCGTGGGCGGGACAGATGTTTCAGTGGGTTCGGATGTAGGGCTGGGGAGGGGAGTAGCCGTATCTGCGACTTCGGTAGGAATAATTGTTGCGGTGGCTTCGACTGTGTTGGTAGGCGCGACAGAGTTTGCCTTGGGCAATTCAAAAGCAAGGATAATGGCAGCAATGATGGCGACAGCGACGAGCACCAGGATGACGGGTAACGTCGATTTCTTACTAGGGTTTTCAGCCATTTTCAGCTCTCTGGATGGAATTTGTCCGGTTTGGATTGGGAGATTATACACCCCTGTCAGAGTAAACAGGGGCGTATAATCCCGCCGCTTTCATTAAAATTTTATTTGAGCGAAATCAGAGTTGCAAAAATGTAATTACATTGTATATACATCAAAGATCAAACGACCGGTAATAGCGGAATTCAGGCGGTGTTGCCGCCTCCCTGTGCTCTGACAGCCTCCACGCCGATCGCGATCAGTTCGTCAAATTCGGTGGCGGGCAGCGAACCCAGAACGGCAGCCTGCACGCCGCGGGGAGAATACAGCACCGCGAGCTGTCCCACCTGGTTGTTTGTGGTTACGGTTTTCATGGGATATTTCGCCGCCCAGCCGGTGAAGGGTTTGATCGTCCATACATTCAACAGGCTATGCCCGAAGTGCTGGTCGTTGGTCAATGTGGCAAAATTGCTGTCAAATTGAGAGTCGCCTGTAGGCACCGGTGAAGCGGTGGCAATTCCCGGGGTATCACTCGGTAGAAAACCATACATCCCCAGAATTTGCTGATACACCAGTGTCATTAGATTCCCGAGCAGGCCACCCCCGCCAAATGACTGGGAATTAGCCGGCTTCTGAGCGATCAACAGAAAGTTGCCCGGGCAGGTGTAATCTTCCGAAATCCAGTGGGTAACGGGTTTTCCGCCAACTGTGTGAACCGAAATTTTCCAGTTTACGCCCGAAGTGGTTCCCTCTTTTTCAAGCGCCGGTATGGCTGTGGCTTCCACCTGTGCCTGCACGGCCTCTTGAAACAGATTGGTGGATTTATCTTCCCATCCCGGCAGATCAAGAAACCGGCTCAATTCCCGGGCTTTTCTGGCTTTATCATCATAAGAATTACTGAACAAATCTTCGAGCGGAACTCTTTCTCCGCTTGTTTTTACGGCCGTCAGCCGGTATGTGGTGCTATGACCGCGTTTCGATGAATACGATTGCCGGGTCTCCACCTCGAAATCTTTGATCTCATTAAAGGGAATTTCCACGGTTTTTTGGCGCAGAACCGCCCGGCTTGTCCGTTTCAGTGTCCTTGTAAAACGGTCCGCCGAGATGGTAGTTACCGGGAAGAACAGGAGTATTAATATCCCGACAGCTAAAAGAATACCGAAGATAACTGACATAACGCCCTGAAAGAATAGATAAGAAGCACTGATGACCAATATACCCGCTGTTATCCACGCGGCGATAGGGCGGCTGACAAATACCAACTGGTTTCCAGTATCCATATCGTTCATTCAAAACCCCTCCCTGTGATTCCCGAAAAAGGCAGGCTTCCAAAAATACCTTTTTCTCTTATGTAGATTGTACAGGATTGGGTGTAAGGATAAAACTATTGGTTTTAAATCCGCATTTTAAAAGTAGGTTATCTGTTTCATTGAATCAGGGGTGAATCTGCAGTACAGTTTATTTAAGCCGGTGGAGCACTGTCTGGTCATATTTGATTCTACGTCCGCACATCATTCACTTACCTGCCCTTACCGATTTATTACCAGCAAGGAGTGAATACTATGAGTATGATCACCCAACCTCTGCGTGAGGAACACCGTGAACTGTTAAAGGATCTTGAAATTATGCGTGTGACAGCCGATTCAGTCACCGAAGAGCATTTGACCGCGGCAACTGTATCTGGCATTGAAACCTGTATCGATTTTTTGATCAAGACCGTCATTCCGCATTCACTGGCGGAAGACAGAGCCATTTATCCCGTTCTGCAGAAAATCCTTGGGTCAAGCCATGCCACTGAGGCAATGAGCCATGATCACATGGTGATCAGTAACCTGACGCGTGAACTGTGTTACCTGCGGTCACATATACCCGGGCTGCTGGTAACTACCGATCAGGTTCAAGGCTTGCGGCGGGTTTTATATGGATTGTATATCCTCATCAAGACACATATCGAAAAGGAAGAGGAACATTACATCCCGCTTATGGAAGAAAACCTGCAGCCGGAAGAATTCACCTACATGATGGAATCGCTGGATATCGCGGTGGCCGAAGTGAGGAAAGACATTCCGATGCTGCTGGAAGGTTTTAAGTCGTCCTGATGGAATTTCCTGCTAGTGTTTCTTCGCGCCTTTTTTGGCAGAATGGTTGAATTTCCGTATCAGCCACACGGCCGCCACTGAAGTGACGGTACTCACGAAGGTGCCCCAGAGCAGGTCAACCACGGTGACAAGCACCGGCCAGTCACGCAGGGTGGCAAGGTTGGTCAGATCGTAGGTGGCATAGCACAGCAGGCCGAAGAACGCGCCGCGCAGAGCGGCTTGCTTCATATTGCCTTCGCGCCCGGTGACGAACACCACCAATCCGGCTACGTACAGCAGGTAGAACAGCCCCGCGGCAATGAAGTTGGGGGAATCTGTCATCAGATGCCCAATGTTGGTTTTGTAGAAGGAGGGAGCCACCAGCCCGAGCCATATCGCGTCAAGGATGAGGAAGGGAATGAACGTGTACAGGTATTTTTTCAAGAAAGAATTGATCATTGATTTCCTCCGTCAGGTATGAGTGTAGCGGAAGTCACGAGGGAAAGCAATTGAGTGAAGAATGTAGGGTGCTGTTGACCGCAACATTTGAGAGTCGTTTCCATACATGAGTATCCTAAATTATCTTATAGTGCGGTCAACGCACCATGAGATGGACCAGGAAGAAATTTATTTTTCACAGAGATGTCTTGGGGTATATCGCCCTGTACTTGAAAAAGCATGAATTTTCAAAAAATGTGTTTAGGGGTAAACCGGCCTCTGGTGCGTTGGCCGCGCTAGCGTCTGGATTTATTTGTTGAATACGGAATTGTTTATTTATTGGGCGGTCAACGACACCCTACAGGAATGGGTAGCATTTTGTAGGGTGCTGTTGACCGCAACATTTGAGCGTCATTTCCATACATGAGTATCCTAAATTATCTTATAGTGCGGTCAACGCACCAGGAGATGGTCTAATATAAAATCGTTTTTTTTACATGAGGTTCTGGTACGGGTAGAAAATGGTGCGTTGACCGCGCTACGTCTACGGTTAATTTGTAGAATACGGAATTATTTAATAATTGGGCGGTCAACGGCACCCTACGCAGAAAGGCATTTTGTAGGGTGCATTTGACCGCTATATTGGGGGCATTTCTATACTCGAGAATCCTAAATTATCTTGTAGTGCGGTCAATGCACCAGGAGATGGACTAATATTAGGTAATTTTTATACTTGAGATTCTCGTTCGGGCAGAAAATGGTGCGTTGACCGCGCTGCGTTTACGGATAATTTTTAGAATACGGAATTGTTTATTGATTGGGCGGTCAACGGCACCCTACACAGAAAGGCATTTTGTAGGGTGCGTTGACCGCTTTATTGGGGGGCATTTCTATACTCGCGAATCCTAAATTATCTTATAGTGCGGTCAACGCACCAGGAGATGGTCTAATATTGATCTAGTTTTTCAAAAAGATTTTAATAATGGATGAGTGGTCAAAAGCATCCGACGGAAAGAAATCTATTCTTCATCCATCTGAAGAATTTTGTCTCCCACGCACCAATCCTGCGGGTAATACCCCGATTTTACAAACCTTTGAAAACTTGACCATGGCCATTCTGCCGGATTACTGACAAATCCATGCTTAACCGGGTTGTAGTGGATATAGTCAAAATGATTGTTCAGATCAACATCATCCCTGATAGCATGTTCCCAGAAACGCCGTTGCCAGATAGCGGCTTCCTTCCGCTTAATGCGTGAATCATTCCGTATTCCACCTGGACCAATTTTCTCGAGGTAGCAGACTGAAAATAAACGTTTAATTTCTTTCCATCGCATGGAATAATCGTCGTCATTTTCTGGCATTTTCCAGATGGTATGAAGATGGTCAGGCATAACGCAGATGGCGAGTGTTTTGAAGGGGTGTTTCTTTTGAATACCATTCCATACGTAATGAAATATTTCCATGCTTTCCGGTGTGGTAAGAATGGGCAAACGGTTAAATGTCACAACGGTGAAAAAGAATACTCCCCCGGCGTCTTTGGATCGGTGATAGTCAGGCATAATTAATTGTATACCCGGATTTTGTCTGTTGATAGATAATCGTGCCACCGGCAAGTAAAGATGCCCAACGGAAAACTGGTTTGGAATTAGATATCGAGTATGGCCGTCCCATGGTGCGTTGACCGCGCCGAGCTTCTGGAATTATTTGTTGAAAATGGAAATGTTCGTTGAGTGGGCGGTCAACAGCACCCTACGCGTCCTGATAAATTAAATCTTCCTGGCCACAATAAATGCATCTGTCACCGGATTTTCTGACAGGCTTTCGTTTTCAATAATGTCAAAATTCTGATTTGTAATGCAATCCGCCAATCCATCAACGCTGAAGAAATTGATATGGGCCAGAATTCCCAGTTTGGAAAGCACGGAAAGAGGAACACGGATCAGGGTACTCCGGAATGAGTTTTTCGCCAAACACGGGGTTGCCGAGATGAAAATCCCTCCGGGTTTTAGCAGCTGATTTATTCTTTTTACAACCTGAGTGGGCTCTTTTATCAGGTGCAATATGCTGAGACCCAGTATCAGATCAAACGATTCTTCTTCCAGTTTGTCATCGAAAATCGTTGCTTTCATAAAGTGAATATTCGTATGAGTACTCTCAACGGCTTTTCTTTCCGCGATCTCGATCATTTTTGCCGAAAAATCAAAACCATACACAGCTTTGACTGTGCCGGCCAGTTCGATGGCTATCGATCCGGTCGCGCAGCCATAATCCATCACGGTACTGCCCGGGTTGAGGTACTTTTTCGCGCAGTCAATTATTTTAAGGTCATTGTCCCCAAGGCTTACACCGGGGGTGTCATAATTATTCGCCAACCGATTCCACATCGATTCTGATTTCATACGTCTCCCCGTGTTCAATACGAATGAATTACGGGCAGAAGCCCAAAAACAAATATACTGTATTTTCGCTATTTTAATTTTCAGCCAGATCCCTGGTGCGTTGACCGCACTGAGCGTATGAAATTATCTGATGAAAATGGAAATGATCGTCGTATGGGCGGTCAACAGCACCCTACCCGAAATAATGGATTCGGTGAATTTCCGTTCAACCCCTTGACATCCCCCGCCCCCCGATATACAATCTATCCAATCGACCGACCGGTCGGTCTAAAGAGAAACCATGACGGCACAGGAAACCTCTGAGAAAATTCTGCAAATCGCTGGAAAACTGTTCGTAAAGAACGGTTTTACGGCCACGTCGATGCGCGAGATCGCCGCCGAGGCCGGAATTGGCAAAGCCACCATCTATTACCACTTCCCTGATAAGGATTCCATCGCGGCGGAGATGATCAAGCGAACATTCGGGGATATGCGCCAGGCGCTGAAGATATTGGAGGCCGAACAGGATCCGCGCGAGCGCATCCGCGTGGCGGTGACCCAGAGCGTGGAATACCTGCTGGAATCGGCAGATATCATCTCTGTGCTGCGGCGTGAAGTGGGCAGCGCGCGTGACGTGATGCAGACCGAATTCCGCGGATTCTTCCTGGAATACATGAACCTGCTGACTGAAGCCATTCAGCGGGGTATTGATTCCGGACAGTTCCGCCCGGTTGATCCCAAAGCCGCGTCCCGCGTGCTGATGACCATGATGCAGGGTACCTTTGCCTCGGTTTACCTGAGCGGCATCAAATACCGCTCCAATGAAGAGGCAGCCGGTTCGTTGCTAGATATCTTCTTCCACGGGATAGAAAAACACTGACCCTCTTTTTTTACCTGGTTTTTCGACCGGACGGTCGGTCTAAAACGCGAATCGAGACAAAATGACTGAACAAACACTGACAATGGAAGATACTAAAACAACATCACCGCTGAAAACAGTTTTTCGCACACCGGCATTCGTCACCCTGTGGTTGAGCGAGGGGCTATCGATGGTGGGCGACCGTTTGCTGATGGTGGCGCTGATCAGCCTGGTGTATGACCGTACCGGTTCTGCCGGGGCGGTGGGCCTGTTGATGGTGTTCAAGGCGATACCGGCGCTGCTGCTGGGAAGCCTGGCAGGCGTGTTCGTTGACCGCTGGGATCGCAAGTGGATCATGGTGGCGGCCAACCTGCTGCAGGGGCTGCTGGTCTTCTGGTTCCCCTTCGCGCCGGATCTAACGGTGATCTGCGCATTCTATTTCGTCATGTCAGCCGTCAACCAGTTTTTTATGCCGGCGCGGTCATCTGCCATCCCGGATCTGGTTCCGGCTTCGGCGCTGCTGGCAGCCAATACGTTGTTTGCCATGGCGGTCGTCTTCGCGCTGGCGGCAGGCCCGGCACTGGGCACGCTGGTGATGGATTGGCTGGGCCGCGATGCCGCTTTTTACCTGGATTCCTTCTCGTTCTTCATACCGGCTGCCGCGGTGGCATTCCTGGCCATCCCACACCAGGCAAACTCTGACGAACACTTTAATCCAGCTACTGACCTACGTGCAGGATTGGTATTTGCCGCCCGCCAGCCGGCGGTGCTGGCCGCGTTGGCCACCATCACGGCGGCGTTCTTTGTGGTGGGTACAGTCTCTGTGTCCGGGGTGGTAATCACCCGCGAGGTTCTGCATGCCGAATCGGGTAAGTTCGGGTACCTTATGTCCGGGTTGGGCGGCGGCATGGTGGTGGGGGCGGTGCTCTCGAATCTGCTCAAGTCCAGGGTATCCGGCGCGAAGGCCGGGTTGGCCGGCGCCGCTGTAATGGGTCTGGCTGTTTGTCTGCTGCCGCTATCGACCAGCCTGCCCGCTGCCTGCCTGTCTGCCGCGATCATTGGTTTGGGCATGATCTTTGTGCAGATCCACGGGCAGATGCTCTTGCAAACTATCGCGCCGGAAATGCGGGGGCGTTTGATGGGTATTTCGCAGACCCTGATGGGCAGCGCCTCATTCCTGGCGTCTGCCGTCGCCGGGTTGATGCTGGAAAGGTTTTCTGTGACTGCTGTCCTTTGGGTTGTGAGCGTCTGTACAATTATGGTGACAGCTGCCGCGGCCCTGTATTATGAATCGTCCAAAAAAAGAACGGAGCCTTCGATATGAAATACGTAAAAGACCTGAATGAATTGAACCGCGCTGACCTTCCGCTGGCTGGAGGTAAGGGCGCCAACCTGGGCGCGCTGATCAAGGCCGGTTTGCCGGTGCCCGGTGGTTTTGTCATCTGCACCGGAGGCTACCGGGATTTTGTAAACCACAATGGACTGGATTCGCATATCAACCGAATTCTGGAGACCATCCAGCCGGATGACCCGGACATGCTGGAACAGGCTTCAGCGCAGATCCGCGCCGCCTTCCAGGCGGGATCGATGCCGGCGGACCTGCGGGATGAAATCCGTGCGGCATATTCAAAACTGGAAAAGAATTGTGCGGTTGCCGTTCGGTCATCCGCCACGGCAGAAGACCTGCCTGACATGTCATTTGCCGGCCAGCAGGATACCTACCTGAATATTGTGGGCGAAGATGCCCTTTTGATGGGGACAGTCAACTGTTGGGCCAGCCTGTGGACAGCGCGTGCCATCGGTTACCGCGCCCGAAACGCGATCGCGCATTCGGATGCCGCGCTGGCGGTGGTGGTGCAGCACATGGTGCAGAGCGAAGCTTCCGGTGTATTATTCACCGCCAACCCGTTGACCGGTAAACGCGCTGAAACCGTGATCGATGCCACTCTCGGGCTGGGCGAGGCGCTGGTTTCTGGGCAGGTGGTGCCCGACCATTATGTGGTGGACAGGGAAAACGGTGTAATTGTGCAGAAGACGCTGGGTGAAAAGGCGCTGGCTATCACCGGTGTCGAAGGCGGCGGCACGGTTACCAAGGAAGTGGACGCGGCCAGCCGTCAGGCTCTGCCGGATGAGCGCATCCTGGAGCTGGCGGAACTGGGCAGGCAGGCGGAAGAAAGCTTTGGCGGCCCACAGGATATGGAATGGGCGCTGGCGGACGGACGCCTGTATGTGGTGCAATCCCGCCCGGTTACGTCACTCTACCCGCTGCCGCCAGCCGCGCCGGATGGCCGGTTGGAAATGCTGCTGTCATTCGGCGTCTGGCAGGGTATGCTTGATCCTTATACCCCGCTCGGGCAGGATGTCTTCCGCTACCTGGTGGTGGGGTTTGCCCGCAAGTTTGGAGGCGATGCCGACCCGAGGGAGCAGCGCGTAATGCTGACGGCAGGCGATCGCTTATTCGTCAACCTGACAGGATTGTTGGGGAATCCTGTGGGCCGGAATGTGGCGGATATCTTCCTGGCATCAATCGATCCTGAAACACATCGAATAATCAGCAATCTACTGGAAGATTCGCGTTTCTCCAGACAGTCCGCCTTCCCACTGAAAGACCGGCTGAATCTAATGCGGGTGGCCGTTCCGCTGGCCGGAAACGCCGTCCGGAATATGCTGGCTCCCGCGCGCGGGCGAAAACGGCTCGAGAAGCGGATCGATACCATGCTTGAAGAAATCCGCTCCCGGTGCGCCGCCGCGTCAGACCTGCCTGCCCTGCTGCGTGTCTTTGAAGAGACGACGGCCATCATGCCAACCCGTATGCTCCCAACTCTTGTGGGCGGAATTGCCAGCGGCCAGGCGCCGTATCAGATACTTCTTCGAAAGTTGGATATTCCTGATGCGCGTAACCTGCTGGTAGAGTTGACGCGGGGGATGGCCCATAATGTAACCACTCAGATGGATCTGGAGTTGTGGGAGGCGGCACAGGCTATCCGGTCTGACTCTGCGGCAGCCGGACATTTTTCGTCAACACCGGTGGGAACTCTGGTGGACGAGTACCGGCGCGGTGGACTGCCGTCAGCCGCGCAGAATGCGATTGAGAAATTCCTGTCGGTGTATGGCATCCGAGGTGTGGGTGAGATCGATATGGGGATGCCGCGCTGGCGCGAACACCCGTCCAACCTGTTCCAGGCGTTGAAGAGCTATCTTGATCTGGATCCAGAGGCCGGCCCGGATGTCATTTTCCGCCGGGGTGTGGCAAAGGCGGACGAAGCGGAGAAGTGCATACTGGCCGCGCTGCGCGAAAAGCCGTTCGGATTTATGAAAGCGGGTATTGTCAAATCGATGATCCATGCCTTCCGTGAACTGGGCGGACTGCGTGAGACGCCGAAATTCTTCGTGGTGCGTATTCTGAGCACATACCGCTACGCGCTGCTAGCGGAGGGCGAAAAACTGGTTACAGCGGGTGTTCTGTCAGCGGCGGATGACGTCATGTTCCTGCACCTGTGGGAGTTGAAGGAACTTGCCGCGGGAACAAGGCGTGATTGGAAAGCCCTGGTCGCGGAGCGCCGTGTGGTGTACGCCCGTGAATTGCGCCGCCGGCGCATCCCGCGTGTGCTGTTGACCGATGGTACCGCGTATTATGACGCGCCTGCCCGCGCCGGTGACGGGAAGAATGCGCTCATCGGGTCGCCGGTTTCAGCCGGTGTGGTGGAAGGGAATGTGCGCGTGGTGCTGGACCCGCACGGGGCGCAATTACAGCCCGGCGAGATCATGGTTTGCCCGGCCTCCGACCCGGCGTGGACGCCGTTGTTTCTGGCGGCCGGCGGGCTGGTCACCGAGGTGGGCGGCATGATGACGCATGGCTCAGTTGTGGCACGGGAGTACGGCATTCCCGCCGTGGTGGGTGTGAGCAGCGCGACGACCCGGTTGAAGACGGGCCAGCGTGTGCGCGTGGATGGGTCAACGGGAATTGTGAGGGTGATGGAGTAACACTCATCACATCATCCAGGTCTGTGTTTGACCGGCTCATGGTGCGTTGACCGCGCTTGGATAATTGGATCAATAGCTTTGAGTGATAATGTGGATTGAATGGGCGGTCAACAGCACCCTACTCGAGCTGGCTCGATTGGCCTATGGTGCGTTGACCGCGCTTTGATAGTCGGATCGATAATTTCGAATGGTTTGGCTGGATGATTGGGCGGTCAACAGCACCCTACCAAATTCTGATTTTCGCGATTCGCCGAAATCCAGTATGATTCAGATGAAAGCGAGAACACTCTATGGGAAACGTAATGGATTATTTGCAGTGGCGGGGAGATCTGAAATTCTCAAAGGATCCATTAAATGATATTGATGTGCTGGTTTTTGCGTTGTTGAGTTATTTACCGTTTAACGATATTGTTCCGGGAATTAAATCAAATAAAGAGATTTCGCTGAAAGACGCGGCCCGTCAATACACTGACAGGTTTTCCAATTCAGGCGATAATTCGTCAAAAGTCACTATAACGCCCTTATCGTCATTTAATACCAGCGCGGAGATGCTGCTTCAAACCGCGGCCGGCTGCCCGCGATTTGAGGATGTTCATCTTTCACGGTATGATGAAAACACCGATTTTGTCATCGGTCGGCAATTTACGGCTGTGACGTTTACCATCCCGGATTTTGAACGGACAAAAGTCATCGCTTTTCGTGGAACCGACAATTCGGTTGTCGGTTGGAAGGAAGACTTTGCCCTGGCATATATGGAGCAAATTCCTGCTCATGAATCTGCCTGCCAGTATGTAAAGCGCACAATGGGTATTTTTTCCGGGCGGTTTATTGTTTGCGGTCATTCCAAAGGGGGAAACCTGGCCATGTATGCCGGTTCTCATCTTAATCTGTTACAGCAATTAAAACTGAAGAAGATCGTCAATTTTGACGGCCCGGGTTTTGACTTTTCCATTGTCCAACGGGAGCCTTTTCTAAAGAGCGAACACAAGGTTGTTAACTATCTTCCGGAAGATTCAATGGTCGGAATGTTATTGCAGCCGGTTGGAAAAAGGGTATTTGTATCCAGTGAGGATCGATTTATTAATCAACATAACGCCTTCAACTGGGTTGTCAGTCGCTCCGGTTTTATTGAGGGGAAGTTATCTGGAACAGCTATTTTTATGGAGCAGACGCTAAAAACGTGGTTAACGGATATATCCATTTCTGATCGCGAGACTTTCCTCGCGGCGCTGTTTGATATCCTGGGAGCATCGGAAGGGAAGCAGATTGTGACCGATCCACAGGAGAGTCTGAAAGAATATAAGAATATTCTGGTCAAGTATTCTAAAATGGATAAAAATACTAAAGCTCTGCTTTCTCGAGTTTTTGATGCCCTTACGGCTGAAGCCGGGAGAACATTGGCCGAATCAATTAAAGAAAAATTGCCGCGAATATTGGGGCCGACAGAAAAATCAGAAAACAAGATGGATATGGGTTAAAAATTTTAATCGCGGAATGTCGGCGAATGGTGCGTTGACCGCGCCCTGATGATTACAAAGTTGATCACGAATAGCGATGAGTTCTGAGCGAGCGGTCAACAGCACCCTACGAGCGAACCGGCAGAGATTTGTTTTTATGGTCGGCCGGCAAATGGTGCGTTGACCGCGCTCTGATGATTGCAAAGTTGATCACGAATAGAGAAGAGTTCTGAGCGAGCGGTCAACAGCACCCTACGAGCGAACCGGCAGAGATTTGTATTTATGGTCGGTCGGCGAATGGTGCGTTGACCGCGCCCTGATGATTACAAAGTAGATCACGAATAGCGATGAGTTCTGAGCGAGCGGTCAACAGCACCCTACAAAAACGGAAGCGCAATTGTTAAAAACACACGATCCGGGTCAAATTTACCCGGACCGTGTGCTGTACCTTCTTCCCTCGATTTACCTTACTTTACTCCGACCACCTTGAATGTGGCGCCCTTTTGCAGCGCCTTGATATTCGAAGGCAGTAATTTTCTATGGCGTTCTGGAATGTGGTTTTCTAACGCTTTTTCCAGCGCTTCAACGGGTAATACCGGCTGGTTGGCCAGCATGGCGCCCAGCATCACCATATTGGTCAGGCGTTTATCGCCCAGGTTTTCGGCGAGATCGTTGGCTGGCAGGGCGACAACACGGATATTCGTGCGGTCTACCGACCGGTCGACCATTGATGAGTTGACCACCAGCAGTCCCCCTTCAGCCACAGAGCTCTCGTATTTATCCAGTGACGGCCGGTTGAAAGCCATCAATACTTTCGGGTGCCGTACCATCGGGGAGCCGATCTCTTCATCTGAAATGATCACTGTACAATTTGCTGTTCCGCCGCGCATTTCAGGTCCGTATGAAGGTATCCAGGTGACCTCAAGTCCGTTTTCCATGCCGGCATACGCCAACAATTGACCGGCGAAAAGCACACCCTGTCCGCCAAATCCCGCAATCAGGATCTCAGTTTGCATGTTTCCTCCCGCCTAGATTTTGATCTCGGCCACGGCCGGATTGACTTTGTAGTCGCCCAGTTGGTAGTACGGGATCATTTTTTCTTCCAACCACTGAAGAGATTGCCGCGGTGTCATTCCCCAGTTGGTGGGGCAGATCGAAAGCAGTTCTACCATCGAGAATCCCAGTCCACGTTTTTGCACTTCAAACGCGGTACGGATGGCTTTCTTTGCAAGGCGGATGTTTTTGGGATCATGCAGGCTGCGCCGGGCAATATAGCTGGCGCCATCCAGTTTGGCCAACATTTCTGATGCCCGGATGGGGTAACCGGCGGTTTCCACATCACGGCCATTGGGTGAGGATGTGGTCTTCTGTCCGGGGAGTGTTGTGGGAGCCATCTGCCCGCCGGTCATGCCGTAGTTGGTGTTATTTATGAAGATGGTAGTGATATTCTCGCCGCGGGCTGCCGCGTGAACGATCTCGGCCATACCGATGGACGCCATATCGCCATCACCCTGATAGGTGATCACAAAGCGATCGGGAAGTACTCGTTTGACGCCGGTAGCCATCGCCGGGGCGCGTCCGTGAGGTGCCTGCACAAAGTCAATATCGAAATAGTTATAGGCGAACACCGAGCAGCCAACAGATGCGACGCCAACCATTTTCTCGCGGATGCCCATTTCGTCAACCACTTCGGCGATCAAACGGTGCGCGATACCGTGGGTGCAGCCCGGGCAGTAATGCGTGTTGCTGTCTGTCAAAGCGTCGGGGCGTTGATACACAGCCTCCAGCTCTCTATCCAGTTCAGGAACCGTCATTCTTATCCCTTTCGTCAGTTAATAAAGGACATATATTTAATCCAGCGGTCGCGGGGATGCCCGCTGGTGGCAACCGGACCGGCGATCATGCGCTGAACCGCGTTGACGATCTCATCTGGAAGCGGCACTACACCGCCGGTGCGCCCGTAAAATTCAACGGGCACACTGCCATGGGTGGCCAGTATCACGTCATCCAGCATCTGGCCAGAGTTCATTTCCACCACCAGCATGCCTTTCATACGTTTGCCAAGTGTTTCCACGGCTTCCATCGGGAAGGGGCTGACGGTGATGGGACGAAGAAGCCCGATCTTCACGCCCTGAGCGCGCAGCTGACGCACGGCTGAAAGCGCGATACGGCCGGCAGAACCAAACCCAACAATGGCGTATTCGGCATCGTCGAGGAAGTATTGTTTGTACCGTATTTCATTTTCGCGGATCTTGTTCCAGCGATTCAGAAGGCGCATATTGGTCACTTCTTCCGCCGGGGCATCCATATAGATGGAGGTCAACAGCCGGCGTTCGCGGCCGGGGACACCGTCAACCGCCCACTCGGGAAACTCTTTTTTGAGCGGCTGCATCGGGGGCAATTCGGCGGCTTCCATCATTTGACCCAGGCTGCCGTCCATTAACACAGTAACCAGAGACCGGTATTTTTCCGCCAGATCGAACGCCAGCACGGTCATGTCAACGGCTTCCTGCACGCTGCAGGGAGCGAGGACGATCATGTGAAAATCGCCGTGACCGCCGCCGTGGACGATCTGGTTGTAGTCGCTTTGAGACGGTTGGATATTACCCAGGCCGGGACCGCCGCGCATTACGTCAACCAGCACGGCGGGAACTTCGGTTCCCGCCATATACGAGATACCTTCCATCATCAGGCTCATTCCCGGAGATGACGACGATGTCATAACACGGCGCCCGGTGCAGGCGGCGCCATAAACCATATTGATGGCTGCCAGTTCACTTTCGGCCTGAACAAACGCGCGACCTTCTTCTGGCATACGAGCGGACATCCATTCCAGTAATTCGGTCTGCGGGGTGATCGGGTAGCCGAAATACGCCTGAACCCCCGCGCGGATGGCCGCTTCAGCCACCGCGATGTTGCCTTTCAATAATTGTTTTGCCATAACCCTCTCCTAGGCTGGTTGTTTATGCACAACTTCACGGTAGACAGTAATGGCGGCTTCGGGGCATACAATGGCACAGATACCGCAACCTGTGCATCCCTCTTTAGCCAGATCAGCGGGATGGTAGCCTCTCTTGGTCAGACGTTCCATATTTAACGCGATGACTTCCTGAGGACAATTCGCCACACACAACTCACAACCTTTGCAGAGGTCTTCGTTTACTTCTATTCGACCCTTTGGGGGCATTTTTCCTCCTGTCAGAAGAATATTGCCGCATATAACGGCACAATATCAATTTCTATTATTCTCCGGCAAAAGTATGCTTTCGAGTGTCAAAAATCATCCACTCGCGCAACAAAAATCCTCATAGAAACATTAAAACTAATTAAGAAGTCACCGTTATTCTGGATTTTCTTCCATCCATTCCACCAGTAAAGCTTCACCCTGACCAACGCCAACGCATAATGTGGCCAATCCGAAATACGGGCGGGGTTTTTGAGGCGCCTGTCGGCGCATTTCATGCAGTAGGGTTGTGAGTATGCGGGCGCCGGAACATCCCAGCGGGTGACCGAGAGCGATAGCGCCACCGTTGACGTTGGTGATATCTTGCGATAACCCGAGTTCGCGCATGCAGGCAATAGTCTGTACGGCAAAGGCTTCATTTATTTCCACCAGTCCCAGGTTTCCTATTCCAATGCCTGATAGATGTAAAACCTTGCGAGCCGCGGGGACCGGTCCCATACCCATCAGGCGCGGCGCGACACCGGCTGAAGCGCCGGCGACAATACGTGCCCAAGGCTTAAGTCCAAGGGTGCGTGCCCGCTCTTCGCTCATGATTAAAACAGCCGCTGCTCCATCATTCATGCCGGAACTATTGCCAGCCGTCACAGAGCCGTTGGCACGAAAGACAGGTTTTAATTTACCCAGGCTTTCCATGCTGGTATCACGGCGTGGACGTTCATCCATATTGAACAGAATTGGATCGCCTTTGCGCTGCTGAACCAGTATCGGTTCGATCTCTTGTGCAAATTTATTAGAATCAATGGCTTCGATCGCCCGCTGGTGACTGGTCAGAGCGTAGGCATCCTGCGCGAGGCGCGTGATTCCGGTACTCTCGGCGATGTTTTCCGCTGTCTCTCCCATGGATTCTGTGCCATACAGTGACTGCATACGCGGGTTCGGATAACGCCAACCCAGGGCGGTATCCCACGCGGTAAGATTGCCGAACGGGAAACCCGTTTCGGCTTTCGGTACGGAATACGGCGAACGTGACATGCTTTCCACACCACCGGCGATCAATACCTCGGCTTCACCGCAGCGAATGGTACGGGCAGCCTGAATGACGGCCGTCAGGCCGGAAGCGCATAAGCGGTTGACCGTCACCCCGGCAGTTTCCACCGGGAACCCGGCCAACAGGGCTGCCATACGGGCTACATTGCGGTTATCTTCTCCTGCCTGGTTCGCGCAACCCAGATAAACATCTTCCACCAGCGCCGGGTCAATTTCCGCGCGGCGGATAAGAGCTTGCAGGATCATCGCGGCCAGATCATCAGGCCTAACGGAAGACAACCCTCCTCCAAGCGCCCCGATCGGGCTTCGAACGGCGTTGATGATCACAGCTTCAGGCATGGTATCCTCCGTAATGCGCAAATCAGGGGCGGGTCTCTCCCAGAATTTCAACTCGTTCTATAGGACCGCCAAGAGAATAGATATTAAAATCATACACCAACCCGCTGCCGGATTCCAAACCGACCTGGCTATCCCAACGGCGAACACCTACCGGTTGGCCGGAAGCATTATAGGCTGAGGCTACTACATGAATAATGTTGGCATCCTTCTGGTTTTCCTGAAGGTCAACCGTTCCATTGACGTGGATAGAAAGCTTATCTGGTGAGTATTCGGAAGACCGGAGTTTCAGATCTGAGACCAGAAACCGGCCGGAATCATTTGTTATTGGCGAGGCTGTACGCAGACGGGTGGAGACCTGCCAGGGAGGCGGAGGTGGCTGCGGAAAGTACACGGAAAGCGCAATGGATAACCCGGATTGCAGCCGGTCAAGAAGACAATAGGCTGTGCGGGTTTGTGGCTCGCTTCCATCGGATCCAGCGAGAACAAAATCGGCGGAGATATCCTCTATATCGAGCTCGGTGTTGTTGTCCACTTTCATCAGGCACCAGGCGCCGCCTGTGGGATCAGGATAACAAACCGGAGCTTCGGTGAGAAGAATAACGACTGGCGTGGGGATTGTTGTCGGTTGGAAAGCATCCTGTTCAGGGTCACCAGAAGGGATGATCAGCACGGTTCCGATAGGCATCATTCGGGGATCAACCTTTGAATTGGCTTCTCGAAGGTCTTTGATCTTAACACCATAGAGTGTGGCAATACCGCCCATATCTTCACCTTTTTTTACTACATGTGTGATCTGGGTTGGGCGGGTAGACGGTGCTGGTGGTTCAAGGGTTGGCGGAACAGGGGGTAGCGTGGGGACCGCGGCTGTGCGGGTTGAATATGGCGTGAGTTCTACTTGAGGCGCGGCAGACTGAGATGGAAATAGTGTGCACCCTGAAAGACAAAGAACGATCAGGAGTATGGGTATCTGAAAGTATTTCATACCGCCATTGTAACGAAAAGGTAAGAAATTTGGCAAACTATCAAAACTTAAAAGATCTCTGTACCCAAAAAGTCATGTGGAGGTCCCGCCCGTGGACTTCACAATTAGGCTGCCCGTAGTGCCGGTAACAGCGGCATTAGTAATGGAAAAGAAGACTATCTCATCGGTTGAGTTTCTTACCATACTTAACTCAAACAATTAAAAAAATACTTGGTTATAATTAATAGTAGCGATGAAGCTCGCTGAAATTGAAAATTGCCTTAAAGGCTGATAGCTTCTGTCTTGGTCAGTATCGAGACAGGAGCTTTTTATTATGAAAATGGAATTAAACAAAGATCAACAAAGATATTTATCTTCAACATTATTCGGGTATGAGCAGACTCTGCGCTTTGCCCTTCAAGTTCTTGATTCGAAAAATGAGAATGGAATAATTTATTCTCTCCTTTTTGATATGAATCAAACAACAAAGAATGATATTCGAAAGGTCATTGAACAAGAGCTAGAGCATATTGCAACATTGGTTGAAAAATATAACCTTAGAAAAAAGGAAATAAATATGGCAAGGGCGGTTGCTGCCCGTTTAAGTGAAAATTGGGCCGATTTAATTGACTCGACATCTTCCGGATTAAAAAATTACGGCACGCTGGATGTCAATAAATGTGAAGAATATGACCGGTTTATTGATGAGATGGCTGCTAAGGCATTGTATCTGGCAGAAATATTTTCTCAAGATGACCGTTTGGAAAATGAAAACACAACGGAGTGAATTATGGCCGGCAATAATGGAACAAGACTTGAATCTCAAAAAATTGAGATAAACATATCTGACGATACTCGGGAAAAAATTGTATTGCTAATGAACGAAAGGGGGTGGGATTGGGAGGAAGGATTGCGATTAATTTTGGGCGCAGGATTAGGCTTTTATTTAGCCCAAAACCCCATAAACGGCGAAGGCGAGAATTCACACACTAATCTTATTCGGCAGTATATGTCAGCGGAATCAGAACTGGCTTCCTTACGATTTAAAGTATATGAACTTTCAGAATCCAATCGGAATTGGAATTTAACCCAGGGAGCTATCGAAAAGGAAAATATCGCATTAAAAAATTTGGTTGAACAACTTCGTGAAAAGAACTGTTAAAAAACCCTTAAGGTTTTATTTTTGCGGTCTCCATTGAAAATACTTATCTTGAAACGATTGCAACCGGTGATCATCAAGCAAAAAATCAAATGAGAAATTTTTACTAATCTCTATTTGACATTTGGCTCCGGAATTATTCTCCACGACATGCAAATCTCCACAACGAAACCGTGGGATAAACGTGAATAGCCATTCATGGTGAACACGATAACGAATATCCTGATGCAAAATAATGATTTGCTTATTGGTCAGAGCAATACTTGTGTTGGGTGAAATTTTTTTTGTAAATAGTCCAAAATGCCGCTTATATATTTCCGGTTGATAAATTGCGGTAAAAACCGTCTCGTCTTTATGCAATCCTTCTGTGAGAATTCCATTGTAGAAACTGAACGAGATCTTAAATAAATCTTCGTAAGAATTATCAGGCTTCAAATGTTCTTCAAAATTTTCACTCTGGTTCCACGAGAGTTCAATCAGGGTTTGCACATATGAATGTAGTGTATTATGAGCAACCGTATTGTATTCAATATCTATGACCGGGGCATCTTCGGATTTAACTGACCAAATTTGAAGTTTTCCATATAAGAGATATAAAAAACTTTTTATCATCAATATATCAGCCGCGTTTAAATAACTGACTGTTGGCTTTGTTTCTTTTTTTTCGGGAAAACTAATTTGCATCAATCCGTTATCTGAAAAGACCAGAATTTTAGGAGGAATAAGACGTAGTCGATAATTACGAGGGTACGTATTGGCCGGTGACACAAAAACTGCGACCGGTTGTTTTCCTTCTCCTAAAAAGTCAACAGCATACGGCCGGGAAATTTCATCCATTTCCTCAATGGTTGATAAAAAAAAAGGATGCAAAAGTTTATTAGAAAATTTATAAAATTCCATAATAATGCTCCTACTATCGATCAAAACCGTACTAGTAGAAGCTATCAGTCATTTGACAGTTAAGCGAGCTTCATCGCTACATAAATCAATTATTATCTTACACCCTTTCCGTGTATAATCAAAACCAGCGATGAAGCTCGCTGAGAAATAATGAACCGCCGGGATCGGCTGATAGCTTCTGTCTTGATATATCAGGGCAGAAGCTTTTATTTTTCAGTGCCAAAAAAATCCAGGAGGAATGATCTATGTCACATATTGAAATCATCCACGCTCGAGAAATTCTTGATTCAAGAGGAAATCCAACCGTTGAGGTAGAAGTCACTCTGGATAGTGGTGCCTTCGGCAGAGCAGCTGTTCCTTCAGGCGCATCAACGGGTGTTCATGAAGCGCTAGAATTGCGTGACGGTGATAAAACCCGTTATAGTGGTAAGGGTGTACTTAAAGCAGTTGAGCACGTGAATAAAGAACTTGCTGATGAGCTATTTGGCATGAATGCTTTGGATCAAGCCGGAGTAGACAAAGCCATGCTCGACCTGGACGGTACACCAAATAAGAGCCGTTTTGGTGCCAACGCAATCTTAGGCGTGAGCCTTGCAGTTGCCCGTGCGGCTGCCGACGAAGTTGGTTTACCTCTTTACCGTTACCTTGGTGGTGTAACGGCTAAAGTACTTCCAGTTCCTATGTTTAATATCTTAAACGGTGGAGTGCATGCCAACTGGCAGGGGACTGATCTGCAGGAATTTATGATCTGCCCGGTAGGTGCACCGAATTTCCGTGAGGCATTACGTTGGGGTAGTGAGGTATATCATTCTTTAAAAGGTGTTCTTAAAAACGAAGGTTATACCACTGGAGTAGGTGATGAAGGTGGTTTTGCGCCGGCTCTTAAAACAAATGCGGAAGCCGTGGAAGTCATCCTTAAAGCCATAGAAAAAGCCGGTTACAAACCCGGTGACCAGGTTGCTATTGCCCTTGATCCGGCATCAAGTGGTTTCTTTGAAGATGGTTTTTATAACCTTCGAACAGAGGGTAAAAAAGTAACAGCGGCAGAAATGGTTGCTATGTATTCTGATTGGGTTAAGAAGTACCCGATTGTTGTTTTAGAAGATGGATTGGCAGAAGATGATTGGGATGGATGGAAAATCCTGAATAAAGAATTAGGCGAAAAAATCGAACTGGTCGGAGACGATATCTTTGTCACCAATGTCGAACGAGTAAGTCGTGGCATTCGGGAAAATATCGCGAATGCAGTTCTCATTAAGCTTAACCAGATTGGCACGGTTACAGAAACTATAAACACCATAGAAATGGCACGCAAAGCCGGTTGGGGTTCTATGGTTTCTCATCGCTCTGGTGAGACAGTTGACAGTTTCATCGCAGATTTCACGGTTGCCATGAGCACAGGTCACCTAAAAACCGGTGCTCCATGCCGTGGTGAACGCCTTGAAAAATACAATCAACTCATGCGTATTGAGGAAGAGTTGGGCGACGCAGCAATTTATGCTGGCCGAAAAGCATTTGTTCGATAAAGACAAAGACTTAAAACAGAGAGGGAGAAATCCCTCTCTGTTTTTGATTCGGGAATTTTATGATCACTTTTTATTGTCCAAATTGCTGGAATAGAATTGAAGAAAATATTGATACTTGCCCATTTTGTGGATTTAATCTCGCTGATTTTATCCAGCTAACCTATGAAGAGAAATTAATCCAATCACTTCACCATCCTGTTCCCAGCAGACGAAATATCGCCGCCCAAGTGTTAGGAAACAACAACAGTATTAAGGCTTTAGACGAATTTGAAAAAATCCTTTTAAGTGGGGAGACAGATTATTTCTTCTTACGGGTAGTTTTACTTGCCATCGCTAAAATTAAATCCACAAAAAGTTTAGAATTATTAAAACTGGCAGAGACTAATCCAAATACACTGGTCCGCGAATGGGCGAGTACTCTGATCGACAGCGTGGTTAATGGATTGCCGATACCTGAATGGGATCGCGGAACAGGTTGATTTACTTTTTCTTGTCTTCCTGTTTTGAATAGGAATTTAATGACTCCAATAATTGAATTCTTATCAAAGCTGCTTTATATTGCATTTCGAGAGTTTTCACTGCCTGCATAAATTGATAGGCTCTATATCGCATAACGGAATATTTGCTTTCAGTTTGAAGCCTTTCTTGCTGGGCTTGTTCTATAAGTGTCTGTTCAATACCGGGATCACCTAAAGCTTCTTCTTTCTCATCCAAATCTTTTACTGCTCTCAATCCAGCGGTAAGAAAGTACTGAATGGCTTCCTCATTTGTCCAATTATTTTCTATGATTTCTTTATGCAATTGTTCCCACTGATCGCTGAATAGAGTAAACTCCAGATGAACTGGTTTCTCATTATTAAAAAAATCATGTTCAAAT
Organism: Leptolinea sp. HRD-7; assembly: GCA_024363285.1. Classification (GTDB taxonomy): domain Bacteria; phylum Chloroflexota; class Anaerolineae; order Anaerolineales; family Anaerolineaceae; genus Leptolinea. The sequence continues at coordinate 1,207,187 of AP024710.1, forward strand.
TGTTCAAGGACCATATTAATACCTTATCTCAACATGATTTTGATTTTCAATCATTGAAAATTGGTTTGTATAGATCTTGACCAAAACTGGTTTCCAACGGTTCTCCCGGAAAGATTTTGAAAGATCTTTCGCCGTCATTCTGGCGATCCGCTCGAAGAAAAAGAAAATTCTCCGAATTCCTTTTATATAGGCTGGCTGCAAAATCAGTTAAGTGAGTCACGAAGAAGACTCGTATACCCTTTTCAATCAGGGGCAAAATAATTTGACGGGCAATTTCTGATCCTTCCCTGTCATTTGTGGCAGAAAATGATTCATTAAATAAGATCATTGATCTGGATGAGATTTCATCAATAATGTCATTCATTCTGGATAATTCTTCATCCAGCTTTCCACTTTTCATCGTTTCGTCTTCTTCCCGCCTGTAATGAGTATATATCGAATTAAATAATTTTGATTTATAGTATTTTGCCGGAACAAACATTCCAGCCTGCATCATCAATTGAGCTAAGCCGATGCTTCGCAGATAGGTTGATTTTCCCCCTTGATTCGCTCCGGTAATAACAAATAAATCCTTATTAGTTGCTTGAAGGTCGTTTCCAATAATTACTTCAATGGATGTCAATAACAGACATACATCATATAACTCCTCGAATTCAAATGAGTTCTGTTTTTCTTCCAGAAGCTGAGGGAATGAATATGGCTGCTTCTTTTCGCAAATAATGTTATGTAAGTTTAAACAACCTGAGTAAAAAGCCAATTCAGTATGAAGTAGGTTGAAAAAAGAAAGAATGTGATCAACAGATTGAGCTAAGGAATTCGCGATATTATTGAGTCCTTTATCTTTAATTTCTGCTAAAGCTCTAAAACCTCTATCATCGCGATCCCCAATTATGATGAGATTTCGATCTTGTCGAATTGTCACCAAATCTTTCCATATGCTCTGTTTGAAATCTTTTTGTCTTAAAAGTGTGTAGTTTTCCCCTTTATTTCCATTTCCGATTTCAGCTGAAAAAAGAGCTCCTTTTTTAAACCTCAAATCAGAAAGATGGGATTGAATTTCATTAAAATACGAATCATTTAGTTCATTTCTGATCATATCGAAAAACCGGGTAAACCCCTGTGACTTATATAATGAATGATTGGTTTCCGCGATATTTCTGATTTGTTTTAAAGACTTAATAAAACCGTCCATAACATCAAGCGAACGGTGAATAATGGCTGTCGGGTAGCGATATATACCGAGATAAATTTTGCGTTCAAGCTCAATCGCTTTTGAGGCAATAATAAATAACTCCCGGGTTGAATCGGGATTATTCAAACAATCTTTTAATACTTCATGCCTGTATTTGATAGTGTCTGTACTATTTTCAAAACCAGTCAAAACAGCTGTCTGAACGACTTTTCGAATAATCTCATCATCTCCCGCCATAGCTGAAAAAAGAATATCCAGTTCTAGATCCTCAATGAGAAATCGTTCATTCCAGGGTGATTCAGTTTTGATATTAAAATCTTTATCGGGATACATCAAAAAAACGTTCATGATGTTATCCGATCTTTGATCTGAGATGATGTTAAGTTGTATTTTTCTGCAATTGAAAGGGCGTATGACAACCCATCCGCAGGTTTTCTTGTGATTTTAAACGTTCTATGATTGGGATTGTCTTTTTCAATATTGCTGACCATACTTACTGTTTTCTCAGATAAAGTTGAAAGTTCGTCAATAAACGTGACACAAACACAGAGTGCGTCGAGCCGTGATATTTTTTCCATTATTTTCTTAGCGAGAAAAACAGCGTCGCTTAATGTTGTGGAAGAAAAAATTTCATTAATTAAGAAGATACTATTCGAAGTAGCATTTTTAAAAATTTCTGCGAACCGAATTAAGTCATCTTGAAGTTTGCCTCGTAAATTTTTAATGTTTTCCTGTTTTTCAAAATGGGTGAAGATATTGTCAAAAATAAACAGGCGGGCTTTATAACCAGGTACAAGACATCCAAGGGAACCAAAATAGTGTAATTGCCCAAAGGTTCGAGCAAAGGTTGTTTTTCCACCCTGGTTAGGTCCAGTAACGACAATAATTCTTTCTTTATTTTTTAGGAAAAAGTCGTTCGTAATAATTTTTTTATTTTCACCCAGAAGATTATTCGCCAGGGCTAAATCAAAACAACCTTTAGCCATAATATCTTTTTCTTGTGTCATATCAGGGTAACAAAAATGGTACCCTGAATTTTTAAACTTCTGAATATATTCGAGATAACTAACATAAAATTGGACTTCTCGGTCAAATTTTTGAATTGTCGCATCTTGAAAATTCTGATAATTTTCATAAAAAGTTCTTAATGAAGCAAACACATCTGGAAATAACTGTTCTACATTCTTTACAATGGCTGCTTCTATATGGTTCATTTCGTTTTCATATTTAAATTCATAAAGATAATTCTTATTTGAATTTTGTTTGAATTTGGCAAACGTACTCTCTATTTCGATCTGGAAATTTTCTTGCTGTTCATATCGTCTAACGCTGATTGTATTTTCCTTTATTAAAAGAGCATATTTGACACGTGCAAGCGCATCTTGGATATCAATAATCTCCTTATTCATAACAATAAATTTTTGTGAAGATAGATAGCCTTCTAAAAATTGACGAAAATCAAGAAGACCTCTTGATTTTAGATCAATACTTTTTAGCCGCTCGTAAAATTCTTTGACGTAATAACAATATTTTCCTGCCGCATCTAGAAGCCAGCGTTGTTTTTGGTTTAAGTAATAATAATTCGTGCTTTTTTGTAAATCTTTACGAACAATTATCATTCCTTCACAAAACGACTGGACACATTTCAACAGATCCTTGTTTTCAAGATCACGCATGATTTCTTGGCGATAATTTATTAAATTTTGGTCTGTGATGGTAGTATAGAAAAATGGTTTAAGGTTGTACTCATTTTTATTTATTGTTATTGAATCGATAATCTGATCAATATTCAAATCCCTTATGTAATGCTGGATTTGAGGTGGATCCACTATTTCTTTCGTTTCTACATCATAAAAAAGAAGACCTGAAAATTGCATAAATATGCCTTTTTCCAATAAAAAAACTTCTATTGCAAGCAACCGCAATAGAAGCTATCAGTCGTAAGACAATAAGCGAGCCTCATCGCTATCAATATGTAATAATATTATACTTGAAAAAAATAGACTTATGGTGTAGTATCCTGGATTAAAGCGATGAGGCTCGCTTATAAACTGCTATATTGCTGATGGCCTCTGACACCTGCAATTGAGTGTCAGAGGCCATTATTATAAATTTCAATGGAAAAAGTATGGAAAAATTCTTATTAATTTCAACAGGCGCGATTCTGGGGGCAAATAGCCGATACTGGTTAGGAACCTGGTGTGCTGAACGTTGGGGTTCAGCTTTTCCGTATGGTACCATGCTTATTAATATCACCGGCAGTTTCCTCCTTGGCCTGTTTATGACACTGGCAACAGAAAGATTTCTTATTGACCCACGCTGGCGTTTTCTGGTAGCTATTGGTTTTCTCGGCGCATACACAACTTTTTCAACGTATTCTTATGAGAGTTTTTCATTATTGTCAAAAGGTCAATGGATAGCCGGTCTGGGAAATTTATTCGGAAGTTCAATTCTGGGAATTTTAAGTGTTGGATTAGGAGTGTTCCTTGGAAAAAACATCTAATACCACAACAATTCCAATTTTTTCTGGTCAAAATCCGGGGAAGCGTCTGAGGATCTACATCGGAGAAAGTGACCGATGGCGTGGAAAACCGCTGGATACAGCTATTTTGGAGGCCATTCGCGCCCAGGGGCTAGCCGGTGCTACGGTATTTCGCGGTGTTTCAGGTTTTGGCGCGCACTCGCATATCCGCACAACATCCATAGAGGTGCTTTCTGTCGACCTCCCTATTGTGATCGAAGTGGTTGATATTCCAGAACGAATCCAACGCGCTCTGAATGCGGTCTTCCCAATGGTACAGGAAGGATTGGTCACTCTCGAAGATGTGACCATCGTCAAGTACACTCACCGCTATCTCAACCCCTTGCCGGTAGATCGGCTGGTCTCAGATGTTATGACCCGGGATGTGGTTTCATTAAAGCCAGAAATGAGCGTAAGTGATGCCTGGCAGAAGATGATTCACCATGAAGTAAAGGCTATGCCAGTAGTTGACAAAACCGGGAAGGTGGTCGGGTTATTGACAGATGAAGATCTGTTGGATCGGGGCGGAATATTACATCGGCTGTCGGTTACGCTGCAAATGCCAGAAGAAGATATTCAAAAAGCGATTAAATCGCTTTCTGAGACATCGTTGACGGTTGCTGATGTGATGACCCAACCTGTAATCAAAATCGCTCCAGACGACTCTCTGGGTTCGGCTACACAAAAAATGGTACACGCAAATTTGAAGAGGCTGCCAGTAGTGGATGCCAGAGATCATCTTATGGGTATGCTGTCAAGGCTTGATATTCTAAAGCAAATGGTGGAACTTCCATCTCAAGCGACTCCGAAAAATGTGGCAAATGGAACCGGAAAAACTGTAAGAGACATAATTCTGACAGAATTGCCCACTGTTGCCCATGATGATGCTTTAGGGCAGATCGTAGAAAAATTTGTCCAAACTGGCACCCATCGATTGATCGTGGTGGATGATGATAATCATGCCATTGGCATGATATCCGATTCTGATCTGGTAGCCCGCTCGCAACCGGAGCACCGCACTGGAATTCTGGACGCGCTCCGTAAGATCGGCAAACCACCGGCTGCCAGGGTTACAGCAGAAGAGATTATGTCACCGGGGGTGGCGGAGATTTCTCCGGATACCACCATTATTGAATGTGTAAATAAAATGCTCCGTGAGAACCGGAAGTGGCTGGTTGTTGTTGATGAAAACGGAAGTGTTCAGGGTTTTGTGGATAGAGAAGGGATATTGCGATCACTTATAATTTGATTGTATATATGTATTAAAATAATTGTAATCCGATTGCAAGGTTTTTATAGACGTCACACGAGTATTGATACTATAATTAATTGGAATATTTCATATTCGGATTGGATTGTGGGAATTTGAAATGCATTTTGATTCAGACAACATCCGGTTGGATTATTACCAACAGAATGTTGTTATCCCATCTCTGGATAGAAAAAGAAAATGAAAACAATACCAGATAGTGGCGTGTTATACCCCAATAGCTTTGTTCATCATCTTCTATTGGCACTCGAGGATGTTCTCGGAAAAAATGGTGTCAAAGCTATTCTCAATATGGCCGGGCAGTCAGCCATGATTGATAATTATCCTCCCGATGACATGACCCCGGGAGTAGACATTGCCCGGTATTCCAGTATTATTGCCGCCCTCGATGATATGTATGGCGACCGTGGCGCTCAGGCTCTGGCATTAAAGGCCGGGAATGTATTATTCCGTGAAACAATGAAGAAGACGGGCGATCCATTGAATGTGGAGAGCGACGAGTTTAAAGCAAAATCTCTCGAAGATAAAGTAGAGAGTGCGTTGCTTATGATCTGGAATTTCGTTAACCGGTCTTCTGAAACAAAAATGCCTCGTACCGCTGATGGTCAATTTTTGTATGTGGCCTCAAAATGCCCGATTTGCTATGGCCGTGAAACAAAAACTCCGCGTTGTTTCCTCACCACCGGGTTGCTTCAGGCGGCTATACGCTACGCTACAGGGCTGGAATTTCCTGTCACGCAGGTTAAGGCGCATTCATGCGGCGATCCCTCATGTGACTATGTGATTCCTGTTGTCCCAAATTCTTAAACATCCTTCAATTTACATCATTGGATGGATTAAAGGCTTTGGATGCTTTTAATCCATCTTTTTTATTTATCAGGGAGATGGAAAACGATGGATTTTAGAAATGGCGCTCTCGGTCTATCCTGCGGAATGACATAATGATGGATTTCGGGGATGGCGCTCTCGGTCTATCCTGCGGAATGACATAAGGATGGATTTCGGGGATGGCGCTCTCGGTCTATCCTGCGGAATGACATAAGGATGGATTTCGGGAAAATCGCCCTCAATCCATCCTACGGAATGACATAAGGATGGATTTTGGGAATGGCGCTCTCGGTCTATCCTGCGGAATGACATAAGGATGGATTTTGGGAATGGCGCTCTCGGTCTATCCTGCGGAATGACATAAGGATGGATTTTGGGAATGGCGCTCTCGGTCTATCCTGCGGAATGACATAAGGATGGATTTTGGGAATGGCGCTCTCGGTCTATCCTGCGGAATGACGTAAGGATGGATTTCGGGAAAAACGCCCTCAATCCATCCTACGGAAAAAATCTCATCCATGGGAATTGGATTATGTTAAACTACATCCATGCCTTTGCATGACCTGAATCGGGTGATGATCCGGCGTAACCGGCACAAAGCGGAAAAAGCGGGACGGCTTTCATCTCGCCTCAAGCCGGCTGGCTTGACGATTCTTTTACTACTATCCCTGCTTTTGACCGGCGGGATGATTACCGCGGCCGGTCTGTACGTTAAAGTGACGGCTGACCTTCCTCCGGTGGAACAGGCAGCCCGGTTCTTTGACCCCGCTGATGGTCTGATCTTACAGCCTTCTCGTCTTTATGACCGAAGCGGTGAGACCGAATTACTGACACTCGATAACCCCGGTTCTCAACGTGTCTACGTCTGGCTGGATACCAACCAGGACCCTCACTTTTCTCCGTTGCTGGCAAAAGCCGTGGTGGCATTGCACCAACCGGATTTCTGGCAATCTATCGGAGCAGATTGGACGCACTGGTCAGACCCGGAACCGCACACTCTCGCCGAAAATCTTGTCAGCCGATTATTGCTCTGGCAGGAAGATGATACTCTGGAGCGGGCGGTACGTATGCGTCTGCTGGCATGGCAGATGACCTCTACATACGGCCGTGAAAAAATCCTTGAATGGTATTTGAATAGCGCCGCATTCGGCCGGCGCGTAACCGGCGCTGAAAACGCGGCTCTTGTGTATTTTGGACGATCTTCTGTAGACCTGAATGAAGCCGAGGTTTCGTTGCTGGCCGGACTATCAACAGCTCCGGCCTTAAACCCTCACGACTCTCCACAGGCGGCGGATGATCTGATGCGTTCCACACTGGATAAACTGGCGGAAGCCGGTGTGATTACCGGTGAAATGAAGCAGACAGCTCTGGAAACCGGATTGATTATTCAAAAGGCACCGGATCCTGCCGCGTTAACCACGTCACCGGCGTTTACCCGGTTGGCGCTACAACAACTATCAAGGTTGGTATCTGATGACCGGTTGGCGCTGGGAGGGTTGCAGATCCGCACCACGCTTGACCTTGCTCAACAGGAACAGTTGGATTGCGTTTTGAAAGCCCAGCTGAACCGCCTTGAATCCACTGGCACCGAAACCAACCAGAAATGCGCTGCGGCTCGGTTATTACCGGCACTTCCACCCATGGAAGTGTCACTTCCGGCAGATACCCAGGCGGCCGGCATACTGGTTGATCCTACCCGCGGGGAAATCCTGGCTCTCAATGGAAAAACCGCCCTGGATATCTCATCCGATATCTATGAAAACATGCAGGGAGGCACAGTATTGAATCCGTTCATGGCAGCGGCGGTTTTCTCTCGCGGATACAGTCCTGCCAGCCTGATGTGGGATCTTCCAGAAAAACCTGTAGGAGACGGTTCTCCACTGACAAAAGAGGAAGCGGTCAAATATCGCGGCCCGATCCGCTTACGAACCGCTTTGATTGCCGATCGGTTGAATCCATTGGAAGATTTGTTAGACCGATTGGGCGCGCGGACCATCTGGAGGCTGGCAAGTCCACTGGGTCCGTCCAGCCTCGAAAATGCTTACGCTCCGGAAAAATTGCTGGAAGGCGGCGGAAGTGTATCGTTGTTGGAGATTGCCCAGGGAATGACAGTTTTCGCAAATCTTGGCGATATGTACGGTCTTCAAATCGATAAAGGAGAATCGCCTCAGCTTTCCACATTACTATCGATAGAAGATAGTTACGGAAATTCGATGTTTTCCGGAGATCTCATCCATCGGCAGCCGGTTGTCAGCGCGCCGTTGGCGTATCTGGTGCATAATGTGCTTTCTGATGAGAATTTGCGCCGGGCTGAACTTGGTTACCCTAATCCTTTTGAACTCGGAAGGCCCGCCGGGGCAAAATTCGGAAGCGCAGGCGGCGGCCGGGAAATATGGGCCGCAGGGTATACCACCCGGCGAGCCGCAATCATCTGGATGGGTACCTCGGAAGGATTCAGTTTTTCGTCAAATCTTGGAGTTCGCGCGGCGGGAGGAATCTGGAATGCTGTGATGCGCCAGAGTCTCACAGATCAACCTGCCTCTGACTGGGCTATGCCTGTAGGGGTTTCGCGCGTTGATGTGTGCGATCCCTCAGGGCTGCTTCCTACGAAAGCATGTCCGTCGCGGGTAACAGAAGTCTTTTTGGATGGAAGTGAACCGAACACTCCGGACGACCTCTACAGGACAGTTCAGATCAATCGTGAAACCGGTAAGATAGCCACGGTTTTCACGTCACCCGGACTCACAGATAACGCTGTGTATATGTCTATTCCTGAGAAAGCACGCGAATGGGCCCGGGCGGCCGGAAAGGTTCTTCCTCCAACCGATTACGATACCATTCAATCATCGGTTGGCTCGCCTAATGCGAAGATCGATCACCCCGCTCTCTTTTCGCTGGTGCATGGTACCATCTCTATTCAAGGGACGGCAGCCGGTGATGATTTCCAGAATTACCGGCTGCAAATCGGTAAAGGATTAAATCCGGATAAATGGGTTGAGATTACTGAAAGTACCATGCCGGTGACTGCGGGAGAGCTGGGGGTTTGGGATACCACCGGACTTGACGGACTATACGCCATACGTCTGTTACTGGTACGCAGCGACTACCGCCTGGAGACCGCATTGTCACAGGTAACTATTGACGGTAATCCGCCCGTGGTGACCATCACCAGTCCGTCACCCGGAACGGAAGTTCCCGCCAGTGAACCGGTTTTCTTGCAGGCTGATATCCAGGATTCTTCTGAAATAAACCGCGTGGAATGGATAATTGATGAGAAAACCGTGGGAGAAAGTCAGCAAAAGCCGTATACCTTCACGGTTCCAGAATTATTGCGGGGAGCACATACTCTAACGGTAGCTGCAACAGACGCGGCAGGGAACCGGTCTGTTTCGGAACAGGTTAGTTTTGTGGTGCAGTAGATTGTGTCAACGCTCGGTAAAGCGTAAAACCATTCCGCCGGCCCGTTCAGGGTGACCTTCTGGTGTGCAATCCGCCGTACCCAGACCGCTTACGGTTTCACCGTTTTCGCCAACTCGCAGGCTATAGACTGTTCCGGCTGTCATCTCAAAATCCGCGTAACCTGAGTTGATATCAGGTTTCAAACCGGTAAAAAAGGTTTCTTCTCCGTCTTTCCAGTTGATCTGAATGCGTACTCCCGGCATTGCCCGGCCTGTGGCATTTTCAACCCAGATCTGCAACAATCCCGGACGCAGACTCCGCCCGCAGTCTGCCGCGCGTTCTTTGAGAATGTAAGGCGCGCTGAGTGTGGGGAACAAAGTGGGGGTGGAGCGGGGAATTTCGGCAGCCGGGAAATTAAGCGACGATATCGTTGGATATGGCGTAGCGGATTTGGTAATTTCATCTGGTTGTGGAGTGCTGATATCGCCCGATGAAGTGTCAGCCGTCTCCTGAATCGCTGGTGTAGAGACAGAGATTTCAGAACCGGTGGGCTCAAGAGTCTCGCCTGAGATGGTTCCACTGTCAGATGGTTCCGGCCGGCCATTTGTATCAAGGTTCAATGCCAGGCGAGCCAGCGCGCTTGAATCGATTTCCCGGTTTTGACCGAGTGCTACCTGTGCCTGGGCGCCCAGACTCTCGGCTGTATTTAAGTCATTCAGCAGATTTAATCGTGGCAGGGCGCGGCCGCTGTCGCCATCGGCATAGTACGCGCGGGCTACAAGCAGCCGGTACGCATCTTTAGAATCAGCATTCAATTCTGATGGTAAGGCAAAATCATAAGGCACCGGCCAAAGAAAGACGGAAAAGACGGTCCCACCGATCAAACCAATTAAGAACCCGGTCAGAAGATACCAGGGGGCGCGTGATGCCCTTTCACGGCGTGCACGGCGTTCTCTCATGGCTGTATGACCTGTGTGGATGGAGTCATTATTACGGTTTCCGCCGGAATGATGACCTGAACCAGATCAGCCAGCATCTGCAAATCTGTCTGACTGTAACCGAGCTGACCGGCGTTTAATAACGCTTCACGGGCAGCGCGTTCTGGCGCCGCGGGGTCAATCTGCTTAAGGCGTGCCCGGGCTTCTTCCAGGTTCTGTTCGCGGTTGTAGATTCCGGCTACCATTAAAACGTAGTCGGTGCGGTAGTCCATGCGCAGGTTCGACAGGTTAGCCTGCGAGTACGTCATCGGGCGCAGCCACCAGCCGTACCCGATCCCCACTCCTGCTCCAACCAGCATGGCGATCACAAAGAAAAATAGCCGTCTCTTTCGCAAGGGTGTTTTAATCCTTCAGCATCGGCATGTGAATGCCCTTCTTACGGGCGGTTTCAATAGCGATCGGGTATCCGGCATCCGCGTGACGTACCACGCCCATCCCGGGGTCGGACGTTAACACACGCTGCAGGCGCGCGGCGGCTTCGGGGGTGCCATCAGCCACGATAACCTGTCCGGCATGCTGGCTGTAACCAATGCCTACACCGCCGCCGTGGTGGAATGACACCCAGGTAGCGCCGTTTACGGCATTGATCATGGCATTCAGGATGGGCCAGTCACTTACGGCATCGGTGCCGTCGCGCATACCTTCCGTTTCGCGGTTGGGGGAGGCTACTGAACCGGAATCCAGGTGGTCACGGCCGATAACGATTGGCGCTTTGACAATGCCTTTGGCCACCAGTTCGTTGAATTTCAGACCGGCTCTGGCACGGTCACCATACCCCAGCCAGCAGATGCGAGAAGGCAGCCCCTGGAAGGGTACTTTCTCTCGCGCCATCTTCAGCCAGCGCAGCAAATGTTCATCATGCGGAAAGAGTTCGGCAATGGCTTCGTCGGTGCGGTAAATATCTTCCGGGTCACCGGAAAGCGCCACCCAGCGGAACGGACCATTTCCTTCACAGAACAGCGGCCGGATGTAGGCCGGAACGAATCCGGGGAATTCAAAAGCATCAGTTACACCCGTATCAAAGGCGCGCTGGCGCAGGTTATTGCCATAATCAAACACTTCGGCGCCTTTGTGTTTGAAATCGAGCATGGCGCGTACATGGGCGGCCATGGATTGCAGTGACCTGCGTTCGTATTCTTTCGGGTCGCTTTTTCGCAAACTGTCCGCTTCAGAAACCGAAAGGCCGGCGGGCACGTAATACAGCACATCATGTGCCGGGGTCTGGTCGGTCACCACATCTGGTATCACACCGTGCACCACCAGTTCGGGGTAGATCTCAGCCGCGTTACCAATGAGGGCGATGGAACGGGGGATCTGCCTGTCGCGGGCTTCTTCCACCAGAGTCATGGCTTCTTCAAGGGTATCCACCACCATATCGACATACCCTATCTCATGGCGGCGTTTGGCGCGGGCAGGGTCAACCTCCACGATGAGGCCGACCCCTTCGTTCATGGTGATGGCCAGCGGTTGGGCGCCGCCCATGCCTCCCAGTCCGGCAGTAAGCACAAGCTTGCCTTTTAACGAAGGCCAGCCGCGCTGTTTGGCCAGAGCCGCCAGAGTCTCGTATGTTCCCTGCAGAATACCCTGGGTACCGATATAGATCCATGAACCGGCGGTCATCTGGCCGTACATGATCAAGCCTTTGGCTGAGAGTTCGTCAAAATGCTGCTGGGTGGCCCAGTGGGGCACCAGGTTGGAGTTGGCGATCAAAACGCGGGGCGCGTCAGAATGGGATTTGAAGACCACCACCGGTTTACCGGATTGAACCAGCAGGGTTTCGTCATTCTCCAGGTTTTTCAATGTCTCCAGGATGGCGTCAAACGCTTCCCATGAACGGGCTGCTTGACCGCGGCCCCCGTAAACCACCAGGTCGTCAGGTCTTTCAGCCACTTCGGGATCAAGGTTGTTTTGAATCATCCGATAGGCGGCTTCTGTCTGCCAGGATTTGCAGGTAAGAGTTGTACCGCGGGGTGCTCGAACAGGCCGGGGTCCAGACATGTGATATCCTCCAGAATTCTGTATACTGGAATTATACGCCAGCGTTTATCCATCTACCTTTTCCCGGAGGGAATTGATCATGGGAATGGAAAGCCCTGCAGTGGAATTGATAAGAATTCTGATCAAAATGGAAGAAGCCGGCGTTCCTCTGGATGATTTTGGCAACGCCCTGATGGAATTATCGATGCTGGACCGGTTTTCGGGGATAGACATCCTTTCTATCTCACAATCCAACGGAAGGTCAGTTTATGGCCTTCACGGTATAGACCATACCGTGCGAGTGGTTTTCTGGGTGCTCTACCTGGTAGAAATATCTACCCGGCAGGGGTATGGTATCGGGGAAGAAGAAGCACTGGCGGCTATGTATGCTGCCTTGATTCATGACCTGGCACGCAAAGATGATTATCCGGGTGGTCAACACGGAAAAGACGCGGCACGCGACTACCGTCATCTGTTGGAGACGCGTCTCTCACCGGGGCAGCTCGAACGCTGCCTGACGGCTGTTGCGTGGCATGGCTTTTCAGATGAACCCGGCAGGCGCGACCCGGTGTGGATGCTGTTGAAAGACGCGGACGCCCTGGACCGGGCGCGTTTCGCTCACCCGGGTATGGGGGAAGATGGGTGTGATCCCGCTCGTCTTAGGCTTCCGGTCCTAAAAGAGAACACCCCCATTCTTTCGGGTTGTCTGGATCTCAGCATTGTTCTTACATCGCTGTTGATAGTCCTGACGTCACATTCCGGCGTGTTTCACCATGCCGTAGAAAATTTTGTCAGAGTGATTAAGGAAAATGTAAATGATCAACCGGAACAAATCCGGCAGGCTGCCCATTTGATCACGGATCGGTTCACTTCATTTGAGCCGTAAACCCGGGTTAGAGTTCGATCTCCAGCACCCGCAGGGCATCTGTCAGACGGTCTTCTTTGACAAAGACATAATCTGTGTCAAATGTGCTGACAGCCAGAATGCTGATCCCGGCTGCAGCCAGAGGTGTCAATATGCCGGAAAGAATGCCAATGGCATCAAAAGGGAATGGTCCTTCGAGTTTCAATCCTTTCCAGCCGGTTTCCATTTCCAGTCCGGCAGGCACCGCGGCTGATTCAACCAGCAATGAAAGCTCTTCCGATGTGCGGGTGATGCTGCAGAAAACACCGCATTGCGCCCACCCGGGTACGGTCTCAACGGGATCAAGGCGCACGATGGAATAATCTCCCGGCAGGGGAGTGATGTGAAACGAACGGTTCATTTGATGTCAGCTTTCGGAGTGTTCCAGATGAACAGATAGATGGGGAAAATAAAATCTGTAAAATGGATGTAAGTACAATGTAATTACATGTAATATTTCGCTGGCTTTTTAATCTGAGAAGCCAAATTCATGGATCAATTCAAAAATGATCTGACGGCTTTCCGCGTCTACGTAATCAAACTTAAATCCAATTCCCCACAGACTGGGATTGACATCTTTACGGCACCACATACTTCGGGCGTCAAACTCAATCTCTTCGCGGCCTTCAATTTCACGGGGAAGAGACATTTTCAATTTAACTTCTTTTCCCGGTTCAATACAGTTTTCACTTACGATCATCAGGCCTTCTTCCGTGATGTCTACAAGGTGCCCCAGCAGTTCATCCGTGGTCCTATCATATACCTTCAAATAGTAGATCAGGTGACGGCGGTGGAGCGTCCGGCGGTCTGACATGGCATCCTCCCATAAAATTCATTCCACAAAACGATAGAAAAAAACTGATTAAACACAGTATAGGAGATTAAGGTTTTTTTTTCAACTTCAATTAAACAACGAGATAGTCTCTATGGGGGGAGCTGCAGGATAGTTCCCCTCTTTGGATCCAATTTGAATTGCCTGATAGTATATGTTATTGAACCTGACGGTCCAAAAACCAATGAGATAACCTGCCCGGTACGGGTATCTTCCAATCCATACTGGTCAAAGATCGCGTTTCCCAGGCTGTAGAAAACCAGCGCGGGAGTTTTATACTTCCCCCTGTCTATGATCTCCAGAGGTTGAATGACATGCGGGTGGTGGCCAATGATGACATCAGCACCGGCTTTAGACAGCATGGCGGCGAGCGAGCGCTGCCTTGTGGATGGCGCCGCCTGATACTCATTCCCCCAGTGTATGGATATGATCAGCGTATCGGCCCGATTTTTTGCGTCCCGTATGGCATTTATGGCGGCCGGTTGGTCGATTGGCCGGGTAACATCATCAAGGGCAATAAACGCCAACCGGCGGTTTCGGACGTTGACAAATTCCACATAAGGGGCAGGTTCAACCGCCCGGATTCCAAATGCCCGAAGCGTGAGTAGGGTTTGCGAACGACCGGTTTGACCGCAATCGAGGGTGTGGTTATTGGCGAATGTGACCAGATCAAATGACGCGTCTCGCAGGGTTTCAACCTGCGCGGGCGGAGCGCACAACGCGTATCCCCTGGTGACAACCGGGGCGATGGTCAGTGGTGATTCTAGATTGGCCGCCAGAATATCTGCATTTTTGATAATAGGCATTAATTCCCGGAATGGTTGCCAGTCACTGACGCGAGTGGATGCCCGGTACACACCGCGCCCCAGCATTACGTCGCCCAGAAAAGTGATTTGCAATAATGTGGGTTCCGGGCTAAGCGAAAGAAGAAGAATCAGGGCTGCCAGAAACCCGGCAGCCCTGAAAAACCATGAGCGTTTTATTTGTCTGAAAGGAAGTTTCCGGTCCAGGCTGGAAGTTCCGGCGCTTCGCCGTTCTTGAGTTTTTGCTGCCATTGTTCATCCGTCATCCGGCCGGCTGACGGCACGGTAAATTCATAATAACTGTAAATCGCGCCCACGGCAATCCGCCAGGGTTCATCCGGGAGAACAACGTACAGAGGAACCGGGTATCCCACGGCTTCTGTGAGAGCCACCACACCCGTGCCATCCGGAGCCGGACCAGATGCTACGTCAGCCACAAGAGCGGCGTTAATATCTGAGATATCCCGGCTGAATTCATTCTCTGTGTCGGCGGAGTTGATGGCGAATTGTTCGAGAATACCGCCAAAGTAGATGATGTGCCAGTATTCGTCATCGGTCAATTTCTGGCCGGCCAGTTCTTTTTCAGCAGCGGATTGCAGGAAGGTCAACTCGGAGATCAGGTTGGTGAAATTGTTATTACTCCATTCTGTCACCAGATTGCGCGATTTCAACCCATTCAGGGTCATCTGAGCCAGGGCGTTCAGGCGGGCAAACGCGGTGGGGTTCGGTTCCACCCAACCGTGTGGGGGTTCTTCCGGTCCGCCGCCGCCCATCTCGGCCATGACCTGCTTTGCATACAGGATCGTGTCGTGTTTCAGTTCCGTCCATGATCCCATAGTGGTGTTCAAGTCTTTACGCGTCCAGGCGGGGTTCTGCATGAAAACCGGGTAGGCGGTGCCTTTCGGTACGATCAACGGGAAGAAACTGTACAACCAGGACCAGTACAGGTTCTGCGTCCAGGTATCCTTATCAAGAGATGCGATCTCACCTTTAACCTTCGTAAGTTTCTTGTCATAATTTTCATATCCGGTTTCGCCCATTTCACTTAACAGATTATAGGCTTCTTCCGAGCCCATGGCGGCCGGCAGGTCAAGCCCTTTGGGGAGAGAGCGAGGTTTGGATTCGGTGCCCACTTCGCGCCAGATCACCTGCCCGAAGACATACTGGTCCAGAGTGAAGCGCTGGCCCATGAAGCGGAAGCCCTTTGTTACCTGCTCTTTATCTTGATTGATCCAGACCCACATGGAATTGATCTTCGGTGGAGGGAGGTTTTTCGCTCCTTTCATGAATTGAGCGAACAGCGCTTCATCAGCAAAGGTTTTGATATCGGGTGTGGGGCCGAAAACAGCGTCACTAAGCGTCCCGTATTCCACAAAAGAGAGGTCATCAGATTTTCCCACGATGAACACAGTGGGATCGTAGATGTTCTGCCACAGGGTGATGGCGGAAGTGCTTCCATCAGCAGATTTCGCGGCACGCAATGTTTGAACCAGCAGCAGGGCGCGGCGGGTTTCAAAACTGTCATTCAATCGGAATGTGAGCCTCCCGTACCACATCATGGCTTTGAAGTACTTTTTTAACTCTTCTGATCTGGTGTAATGGCCGCGGGGAATATACTGGGTGTAGTCTTCGATCAATTTTTCGTTGTTCGAAAGGTCTTCTCGATCCCAGATGGGTGAGAACGCCTGATCTTCATGGCTTTCTATCAACGCGACTTCCGCATCCACCAGGTCTTTTACCTCAGCGGGGACTTCAACGCCGTCACCCAGAAGTTGACCGGCCACGGCGAAGAAAGCCAGGTTGCGTTTTGCCGGTTCTTCCAACGGGGTTCCCCGCAGGCTATCCAACTGACTCTGGCTGGCTGCGCGCATGGCGGCTGTTAACGCTTTCAGATCGTTGATGAAATACGTGGTCTCCAGGTCGCGCAGCATTTTGTCAAAGAGCAGGTGGTAAGAGTGATATATCGCATCTGTGGTTATGAAGGGAACTGTTCCTTCATACCGGCCGCCCTCATAGACCTGATAAAACTCTCGGAAACTATCCGCCTCTCCGGGAACGGCCACAAAACCATTTTCCGAGAGCATTTTCTTCTGGTTGTCTGTTAGAGGAATATTTTCCATTCCTTTGACTGTGCCGAGGTCAACCGGCAAGGTGTACGAACCCTTCCCGCCGTAGACAGCCGGTACATTGACAGGAATATCAGGGTATTCCGCGAAAGGAGCAGAGTAAACACCGGCGGGTGGTGTGGGTGTTGGGCCGGCAGGTTTTTCTTTCACAGGAATGCTGGTGTTCTTAACACCTTCCGTGGTACTGGCAGCGGATTTTTCCTTAGAAGGCTGATTTAACCCGGTGACCAGGCTGCAGGCCATACTGGTGATAACCAGCAGGCATAAGAGCAACCATGTACGCTTTTTTGATTGTTTCATCTTTTCCTCCAGGGTAATTACGGTTTATTGCGTCAGTATCAATGTCTTATTATCTCGTGTTGTAACCGGTATAAACCGGGTTATTGGCTTTTCCAAACGAGAGATCAAGTCAAATCCGAAACTATTCCATTTCCAGATCGCGATGCTTGCGGCAGACAGAATATCTTTGTCCTCGTAACTGCCTTCCAGAACGGCAAGCTCCTGACGGCCATCATTATCTACGTCGCAGGCAAAAAAAGATCGCACAGGGCGCGCGAGTGCCGAACCGGCCCATAACTCACCCCAGTGGTCTCCTTTCCAACCGATCAAGATAATGTGACTGCTGAAGCCTTCCGAATCCTGATGTGATTGGATATACCCGCCATAAGGCAGCACCCGATCAACCGGCCAGGGAGCAAACGGACGTTTTACCAGCAATGTGACTTCTGGCCTGCCATCATTGTTCAGATCTGTCCAATTTGCCTGTTGGATAATCCATCCGGATGGGCTGGACCATCTTCCGCTCGGCGATTCGATCTGGACTGCTCCATTTTCCTTCCATATTTTGCCGGGGGCGCCCATGATATTGGATGAAAAAGGTAGAGCGTTTACCCAGTTTTCCGGGTACAGACCATTAGATCCCAACTGCAAGGGAGTGATAATCACGGGTGAAAGGCTCGAAACCATCACCAGAACACTGATAAAAAGATTGGCACAAAACAACCTGGATTTTTGAACCATACATATACCTGACACGTATTGTAGGTCAAGATATCAGCCGTGACAATTGTCTTTCTTGAATCAAAAATAAAGCCTGGTCTATAATTATGACTGTGAAAGAGGATACTCAATGAACAAAACATCCATTCATTTTCCGGCCGGATTCCTGTGGGGAACGGCTACCGCATCGCATCAGGTGGAAGGCGGCAATACCAATAACAACTGGTACCAGTGGGAAACCATGGGCGGCAAGATCAAAGAAGGGCACACCTCCGGCATCGCCTGCAACTGGTGGGGTGGGAAGTGGAAGGAAGACCTCGACCGCGCGGCGGAAACCGGGCAGAACTCACACCGTATGTCGGTGGAGTGGAGCCGCATTCAACCGGCACCGGACCGCTGGGATGAAGACGCTCTGGAGCATTACCGGCAGATCATCCGCGGTATGCTGGACCGTAAACTGGTGCCCATGGTCACATTGCACCATTTCACCGACCCGCTCTGGCTGGTTGAAATGGGCGGTTGGGAGACTGATGCCGTTGTTCCTTATTTTGAAGCGTTTGTAAAAAAGGTAGTGGAAGCCCTCAAAGATTATGTAACATTATGGGTGACCATCAATGAACCCAATGTGTACATCTGGGGTGGATACATGGGCGGCGGCTTTCCACCCGGCAAGAACGACATGAACCTTGGCCTGCAGGTGATGGTCAATATGCTGAAAGGTCACGCCGCTGCTTACCGGGCAATACACGCCATCCAACCGGAAGCCCGCGTAGGCTTTGCCCTGAATTACCGTGACCTGCAGCCGGCCCGGACGGGTTTCCCGCCGGATCAATGGATGGCCAATCTGCAATCAAAAATCTACAACAATTCCTTCGCCGGAGCGATAAAGACCGGCAAGCTGGATGCCGTTCTTAAAAAGGTGGCAGTTCCTGAAGCCAAAGGAACACAGGATTACCTGGGGATTAATTATTACACCTGCGACCTGGTGAAATTCGACCTGACCGCCCCGGGTGATTTGTTCGGCCGGCGGTCAACCCCGCCCGGCGCGGAGATGAGTGAAACCGGGTTCATTGCCAGTGTGCCGGAGGGTATTTTCCGCGCGCTGCACTGGGCGCGGCAGTTTGACGTTCCGCTATTCGTCTCAGAGAATGGTGTGGAAGATTCGGATGACCATTTGCGGCCAAAGTATCTGGTAGAACACCTGGAGCAGGTCTGGCGCGCGGCTAATTACAACTACCGGGTGGAAGGTTACTACCACTGGTCGCTGGTGGATAATTTCGAGTGGGAACGCGGCTGGACGCAACGATTTGGCCTGTGGGGACTGGACCTCAATACCCAGGCGCGCATTCGGCGGCCAAGCGTCAACCTGTATGAAGCCATCTGCCATGAAAATGGCATCACCTATGAAATGGTGGAACGCTGGGCGCCAGGGGCACTGGAGCGGATATTTAAATGAAAAAATCGAGAGGGATAACCCCTCCCGTTATTATTTTAATAACCGGTCAATCAACCGGTTGACATATAATCGCCGGGTGTTCGTGTCCTGCAGGTTCAGGCCGTATTTTTCGTCAAAGAGTTGGGGGGTCAGAATAAACATAAATACGGCATAGGTGATCTGGGCGCAGGCAAGGTAAAGTTCTGTGTCTGAAAGGGTCGCCCCTTTTAATTTCATGTCCGTCATCAAATTTTCAATAAACCCGTCAATAGCCGTGGAAAGCGGAGGTGTGTATTTGCCTTCCACAAGAAGGTCATAAAAATGCGCTCGGGTAATGCCGGGATAGTTCATCCCGCCTTCCAGAAGGTGGTTGAAAATGGCTTTGCAATGCTCCGCGGCTGAGTCTCCGGGCAATTGCTTCAGGTCTTCCCAGTCGAAGGCGTTGTGAAGGGTTTGCTGCATACAGCGTTCGATCAGCGCGTCTTTACTGCGGAAGTAGTAGTTGACAGCCGCGATATTCACACCCGCCTGTTCGGCAATCTGCCGGACGGTGGTGCCCTTTATTCCATATTTTTCAATACACTCCACGGCTGCCGTGATGATCTTCTCTTCCGCGGACACTGATCCCATTTAATCATTCTCCTGACAATGGCAAAATTTCATTGAAGTATCCCATAATTTTGCGGCCAGATCGGTGTTCCGGGCTTCATGGCTGCATTTCTTCGGTTTTTGGTTATACCAGTAAATTTCATTGCTTTCCTGAAGTGAAAGTTCACTGGCCAGGTATAGCACGGTGCGGGCTGGAATTTCAGGGTCAACTCCGGCAGCCCGTCGCATCATCCATATAAATCGAGAAAGTGCGGGCTGATTTTTAAACGCGATTTCTGTACGTACCAACCCCGGGTCAACAGCAAAGGCACGGATGGAGCTTCCTATATTACGGTGGTTGAATTCCAACGAAAAAAGCACATTGGCCAGCTTCGATTTTCCATAAGCCAGAATGCCGACATAGAAATCCGGGTTAAAAACTGTTTCCGGATTAATACTCATATTGTAGTGGGAATCTGAACTGATGGTGATAACCCTGCCTGAAGGCGAGTTTTTCAGCTCTGAAAAAAGACAATTGGTCAACAAAAAAGGTGCCAGGTGATTTACAGCCATGGTCATTTCAATTCCGTCTGCTGTGAGGATCTTGTTTTGCGAATAAATTCCCGCGTTATTGACCAGGATATCCAGATAGTTGGTGCGTTCATTATTTAGTTCTGACCGGATATCATCAGCAAGCCTGCGAATCTGATCCTGAGAGCTGAGGTCAGCCAACAAATATGTGATTCGCGCATCGGTGCAGGTTCTTTTTATGTCAGCTTCCGCGTTGCGGCAGCGGTCAGCATTGCGGCCAATGCCAATGACTTGCGCGCCGTGCAGGGCAAACAATCTGGCAGTAGCCAGACCAATTCCGGACGTGGCACCGGTGATGACGGCGGTTTTCCCGGCAAGGGCCGGGGTGTAGTCAAACATGGATTCCATACCTTCTCCAATTAGATAAAACAAACGTTTGAAACAATCACTTGACAAAGTATAAAACAAATCATAGAATAAAACAAGTGTTTGAAATGCGTGTATAGTTTGGGCTGGAGGAGTCTATGAAAAGTTTTATATTGATCAGCGGCGCTGCCGGCGGACTCGGCAGCGCCATGACGACCGAATTCGCGCGCAGGGGGTATAACCTGCTGTTAACCGATCTGCGCGAGGATGTGTCCGGATTTGCGGACTTTATTGGGAAAACCTTCAAGATTGAAGCCCGGGGGATATCCTGTGATCTGACTTCACCCCAGTCCCGTACGGATCTGATGAATACCCTGAAATTGGAAGGCAACCGGTTCAGCGGTCTGGTCAATGTGGCCGGGTTGGATTTTGAAGGTGTTTTTCTTGACCGCACCCGCGACCAGATATTGCGGTTAATCCACCTGAATATTGAAGCTACGGTCGACCTGACCCATGAAATCATTAACCTGCGGGATCCGGAAACACGGTTTATGCTGATCAATGTATGCAGTCTGGCAGCCATCACCCCCATGCCATATAAAGCAACCTATGCCGCCACCAAACGTTTCCTGCTGGACTTTTCGTTGGCGCTTCGGGAAGAGATCAAAGAATATGGCACCGTGACCGCCCTGTGCCCGGCCGGTATGCCGACCACCGTGGAGAATATGGAAGGCATTTTCGCCCAGGGATTCTGGGGCGCCGTCACTACAGTGGACGCAAGGACAGTTGCCCGCATGACAGTGGATGCCGCGGAAAAGGGTAAGGCCGTGGTCGTCCCCGGGTGGCTGAACAGAATGATCTATGAGGTCAGCCGGTTGCTGCCGGCTTCTGTCACCGCACGCATTGCCGGCAACCGCTGGCGGGCGGCTCAACAGGTCAGCGACCCGTGGAAGGAATACATGAGAGCTGGAAGAACTGTCTGATCGAGCTTTTTTTAGAGATTTTTTACATAATAGTGACTACCGCGCTCAAACCCGCGTTTCTGGTAGTACACCCGGGTCCCTACGGCAGAGATGACAGCCAGCTTTTTATATCCGTTCTCAAGAGCGATCTTTTCCGCTTCCAGCAATAAGGCGGTTCCCAGACCGGTATGCTGAGCGGCGCCGGCTTCACTGCCACCAACAGGCTGAGCCTGCCCGAATACGTGTACTTCTCGGATGATCGCCGCCCCATCCAGATCTGGCATGGCCGCGCGGACATCACCGTTCATGGTGAGGTTCGGCAAAGACAGGCGCAGATAACCGGCCAGTTTGTCTTCCGGGGTGTCAAACGACAGAAAATGTTCTGTTGACGCCGGAGTCGGGTATACCAGATCGTGGGAGACCAATTCCTCCGGGTTGACCTGTTCGCCGCGTACTTCGCGGCAGCGAACACACTGGCATTGCTGCCCACGGCGCTGCAATTCTTGCTGCACGTCCATGCGCAGGCTGCTGCGCTTGTTGCCAGCCGCGATCAGGTTCGATGGAATATCGCGGATCACACGGTTAACCCGGCAATAGCGGGGGATGGTCACTTTGAGATCGGCCATCAATTGCACCAGTTCTTCTGTGGTATAGGGCTGGTACCGGCCTTGCTGCCACACAGAATACAACTCGGAATTTTCCACCAACTGGGTGGGGTATATCTTGATCTCATCCGGGCAATATCCCTGTGACCACAGGCGGGCAAAGTCCTCGCGATCACTTAAAAGGGTCGCCCCTAACAGATTGGGCATCCAGTGAAGCACCACCTTAAAGCCTGCCGCGCGCAATTTACAAACGGCATCCAGGGTTTGACCGGCGGTATGCCCGCGTTTGTTGATGGTCAAAAGGTGATCATCCAGGCTTTGCGCTCCGATCTGCACCTTGGTAACACCTAAAAGCCGCAATTTTGCCAGCACATCCGGTGTGACTTCATCCGGCCGGGTTTCGATCACCAGCCCGACATTACGGTGGTCCGCGTTCTCATTGGCTTTCTGGGCTTCATCCAATGTGGCGGCATCGAAGCCGTTCATGGCATCAAAGCAGCGGCGGATGAACCATTCCTGATAATCAGTGGAATAGGCGGTAAATGTACCGCCCAGAATAAGCAGTTCAATTTTGTCGATCGGGTGTCCTACCGCGTCCAAAGCCTCAAGGCGGGATGCAACCTGCCGGTACGGGTCAAAGTCATTTTGCATGCCGCGCATGGCTCCTGGCTCACCATACAGGTAGCTCTTGGGCAGGCGGGCGTCATCCGGGCAGAAAATGCATTTGCCCGGGCATTCATGCGGCCCGGTCAGCACGGTGACGGTGGTCACACCCGAAAGCGTGCGCACAGGCTTAAGGCGGATCCGTTTAAACAATTCCGTATCTTCCGTCCACTCACCGGAAGTCACCAGCAGGCGGTAGGCTTCAACCAGCGTATGCTTGGCCAGATAACCCACGCCTGGCAGGGGATTTTTACGAATGGCTGTGAACACATCCGCGCCATTTTTTACATCTTCGAGTATGATACGGGCTGCCGCGAGCTTCTCGGGAGTGAAGCGGCGGGATTCCGTCCATTTTTCTATATCAACCATTACATTACATACCTGTGAGTATCTATAATAAATCTATGGATGAGACGATTGTACACGCATTATTGGAGATCAATAGACGATTTTATCAGGATTATGCCGAACCATTTGCCGCCACGCGACGCCGAATTCAGGATGGTGTTCGCCAGGCGGTAATTGACCTGCCGGATGGTCGATACCTTGACCTGGGCTGCGGAAGCGGCGCTCTGGCTGAATTCTGGCTTCGTCCACGAGCCGATCACAGCACCCGGAAAGGATTGTACCTGGGAGTGGATTTTTCCGCCGGCTTACTGGCTGAAGCCCGGTCTGGTTTGCCAGAGAAACTGCCCGATGGACTGGGCATTGCCTTTCAGCAGCGTGATCTAATGGCCGCCGGCTGGCAGGACAATTTGGAGGGCACACCTTTTGACGGCATCATGGCGTTTGCTGTAATGCATCATCTGCCGGGGCGGAGTAACCAGATTGATTTTGTCACCCGGGTTCGATCGTTGATCAAACCGGGAGGACAATTTATTCTGTCTGTCTGGCAGATCCAGAACAGCCCGAAATTACTGTCACGACGCCAACCGTGGGAGGCTGCAGGCTTAAGTGCGTCAGAAGTAGAAGAGGGTGATGTTTTGCTTGACTGGCGGCAATCATCCAAAGGGTCACCGCAAAGTGCCGGACTGCGTTATGTGCACCTGTTCAACGAAAATGACCTGCGTGTCCTGGCAGAATCCACCGGCTGGCTGGTGGTGGATTCGTCATATCACGACGGACACACCGGAAACCTGGGGTTATATCAGGTCTGGAAAGCTGTCTGAGTTAATAACCGGCGCAGGCCAACCATCCGGGCAGAGAGCCGCACAGGCTGTCCATGATCTTTCGGGAAGCCTGTTTAAAAAAGTCCATCCCGCCGTACGCTTCACCACCCTGTGGTGAAACCAGGTCGGTCACCCCGCGCAGGATAAGGCAGCGCCGGTTGTGTTTTCCGGCGGCCACCCAGGCGATGGACGCGCTCTCCCAGTCACCAGCACGGGCCTGATATTGTGAGATCAGACCGGGAATGGTTTCAGGCACAATGTCTCGGTCCGCGGAAACCAGGATTCCGCTCTGCACCGGTAATGGATATGGCTGTTTCAGCCAGGAATGGTCGAGACGGGTGGAATACGCATCAATAGCTTCCTGCGGGTTACCCATCTGCTCAATGATATCGTAGGCAAGGGTGCGGTCAGGCATGAGGATCGCGCCCCTTTCTATCTGTCCGGAAAAACCTCCACAGGTACCGATATTGATGATCATTTCCGGATTCCATCGGTTAATGGCCATTTCAGTCGAAGCAGCCGCGGCAATCTTTCCCCACCCGCCATACTGAAAGATAATCGATCGTTGGTATATTTCTTCTAGAAAATATTCGCCATACGGGTTTGTTTCAATATGTGAGGGCTGGAAGTATTCTTTCACCGGTCCCCATTCTGCGTTGGCAGAGATTAATACTACAACAGAGTTTCGGTCAACCACGGTCAATTTTCGCTTTGAGTTCTGTCAGCCGGTCCCACACCGGCGCCCGGTAGGATTCGAGGATGTGGAGCAGGCTGGTGCGGCCGGCGATTCGTTGTTTATGTCGATCCACCGGTCCTTCCTGGGCAGCTTTCCAGACTATTTGAGCCACATCATAAGCCGCATTTGGTTTGCCCATTTTACGTGAGTTTTCGGCACGTTCTTTTAATAAAACGCGGTCATTGATCATCCAATGGCTGATAGTTTCCAACACCTGAAAGGGTGTTGTTGCCAGGTCACCCGCGCCGCCCTGCAAGATCATGTCGGCATTGCCGGTTTCTTGACCGGGCAGAACATCTACAAGAAGGATGGGAAGCCCGCAGGCCAGGCTTTCGGTGACGATCAACCCCCCGGCTTTACAGATAATGGCATCGGCGGCGTGCATCATCAACGGCATATTGCTAACATATTCGTATAAAAATGCCGGAATATGCCAGTCTATTGCTTTGAGTCCTTCAAATAGATTTTGATCTTTTCCTGCCGCCACAGCTAACTGGATCGGGAATCCGGAATGGTTCAACGTATTGGCCGTTTCGATCAGCCTGTCAACACGTTTGCTGCCTACCGCCAGGATCGTCATTTTATTTTCGTCCCATCCAAGCTCCCGGCGGATCTCGGCTCTGGTGCGGGTTTCTTTATTCAGCCGTGGTGATACGGGAATCCCCGTTTCAATCACTTTTTGCGGATCAAGATTACCGGCTATTGCCAGATTGCGGACGGTTTGATTGGGAACCAGGCAGGCAGTGGCAGCTTTATGGAACCAGATGCGATGGACGGTTGAGAGATCCGTTACCACTGTAAATAATGGAACAAAGACACGATCAATAGTGAAGACAGCTTCAAGCGCGCTCTGGTAAAGCGGATACGTGGTTACGATAGCATCCGGTTTATACGTGCTAACCAGGTCTCGCATAACCTCGTAGAGCAAAACGGCGAGTGCTGTATCGGCTATCGCGCTGGGGATGGGTTTATCACTGGCTTCATATCCGAGTTTATACAACTCGGGTGCCTGTTTCACGATCTGATCATAGTCCGCCTGACTATCTCGCAAGAAGAAAGGTGACCGCTTATCTTCCAATGGATTGATTAGATGAAGTTCGCAATCATCGCCTGCAAGGTCATGCAATGCGGTCTGTATGGCCAACGCGGCACTGCGGTGACCAAAACCGGCGTCAGCCGTAAGGATAAGGATGGTTTTTTTATCATTCATCATATCTCTTTATACGGTGTATCTGGCGGGAGGTTGGCTGTCAGATATCCCAGCAGGAATTCCAGGGCTGCTTCAGCGGAATTTTCTTTGTTCTGGATACGGTCGCCTTTCCAGAGCAATTTCCACGCGTGGTCGCCATCTGGAGTACTGAGCCCAATCCACACAAGTCCCACCGGTTTTCCGGGAATGCCGCCCCCGGGTCCGGCGATACCACTGACGGACAATCCGATCGTGTTTGACACAGGGAAATCTGCGCTGAGACAGTTGCGGATGCCCTGTGCCATTTCAATGACAGTCTCTCGGCTTACAGCGCCGTGTTGTGCGAGTGTTTCGGCTTTTACACCGAGCAGGCGTTGCTTTACTTCGTACGCGTAAGCCGTGATAGATCCCAGGTAATACTCAGATGAGCCTGCGATATTGGTAATGCGATGGCCTATCAGTCCGCCAGTACACGATTCGGCCACCGCCAGTTTCAGGTTTTTTTCCAATAATAATTTACCGACCTGCGCTTCAATTAATTCATGTGTTGGGTTATTCATAGTTTTTTGATTATACCCATTGTTTTTAGGGGCACCAAATCACCCCTTGACAAAGCCTATATATTGATTAAACTTAAAACAAGTTTGTAATATAAACATGTTTGTGAAAGGAATAAAAATGACAGTCTCCATTAAAAACACCATTGAACGGACCCGTCAATACTGGTATATTGACGGCTTTTCAGAACTCCTGGTCGGTATGATTTTTGTGTTTCTCGGGTTACTGAACAGTATTACCCTGATAATTCAGCCTTCCATCGGTTCTGCTGTGATAGTGGGTATCGGATACCCGCTTGTAATTCTGGGCGGAATTATATTCGGTAACAAATGGGTTCGATCCATGAAAGAAAAGGTGACCTACCCGCGTACCGGATTTGTGAAATATATCCAACCTGAAAGACCTTCTCGGCGGAAGCGAATGATCAAAGCATTTGTCGTTGCTTTTATGGTTTCTATCATCGTAAATGTGATTATCAACCGTTTGGATCCTTTCTGGCTCGTTTTGGGTACAGGCTTATTAATTGCTGCCTTTACCGTATATATGGGAGTGCAAATACCCTTAAACAGATTCTTCATGACGGCGGCGTGGATTGTGATTGTCAGCATGGTAGCGGCCCGGCTGCCTTACTCGAATGATCTGCAGATGGGTTTGCTGCTCATGGGAACGGGGATCGGGTGGTTGGTTGCCGGCGCAACCTCACTGATCGCCTATTTGAGAAAAAATCCCATACTCGATCAAGAAAAAGTAGAGGATTAAATGAACGAAGACTGGCGGTCCCTAACCGAAGTTGATAAACTGCTTCACGAACCATCGCGGTTAATGATCATGACTATCCTGTCTTCTGTGGAAAAAGCGGACTTCGTTTACCTGCAACGCGAAACCGGATTGACCCGCGGAAATTTGTCAGTGCATCTGACGAAACTGGGCGAAGCCGGGTACATTGAAATACAGAAAACGTTCAATGGAAAGATGCCGCAGACGATGTGCCAGGTCACTGAAGCAGGCAGGCAAGCATTTGAA
The DNA here is from genome assembly GCA_024363285.1 of Leptolinea sp. HRD-7. GTDB lineage: Bacteria > Chloroflexota > Anaerolineae > Anaerolineales > Anaerolineaceae > Leptolinea. The sequence continues at coordinate 1,234,861 of AP024710.1, forward strand.
GAATATATCAAGTATTTGAAAAAAGTGGTCAATAAAATTTCAACCTCCGGATAACCGGAGGTTTTTTTATTTGTAAATCGTCAACGGCGCGAATTGGAAGTAATAATTGCCGTCCATATCCTGTACCATTATCGCCACCCGATACTGGCCGGAATCCGACGGCCGAATGCCGAAGTAGAACGGTTCTTTGCCAAACGCGATGCGGTTCCCATCACGATACGTGAACGAAAAACCACCGCTCTCATTGCGTGATAGCCAGGTGTCAACAAATTGCCATTCATCTCCGGGAGCCGGATTGATGGGCGCTGCTGCCAATCCGGTTGCGGTTCCGCCGGTAAAACCGGTGATGCGGGTCATGGCCGCCTCATCGTCATTTTTAAAGTACATGCGGGCGTCGCGAGTAATTTCATCCTGCTTGAACACATACCGACCGGCTGTCGAATATATGGATTCCTTATCAAGTTTTCCGAATGTTTCCGGGTTGAGATGTGCGAATGAGCAGATTTTTCCATTACACACACCGAAGGATGACGGAACCCATTGAATATCGATGGGAATCAAACCATTGTCCATTTTCCAAACCGGATAGTACACTCCGTCTTCCTCACGTACGTCTACTCCCCGGAAGTAATCCAGATAATAGAGTAAATAATTATCTTTATCTTTTTCCAGCAGCGTGAGTAAATAGATATAGGCGATCTGATTTCCGCTGACAGATGTTTGAACCCGTAATGTATCACCAGGTTTTATACTGTTGTTTGATAGTTTCAAGGGTGATATCAGAATATCCTCACTAAAGCCTGGTGCCGGGAGCTTTTGGCTGATATCCGGGATGCCTTTATTAAAATCCTGCCCGGCGTAATGGAAGGCGAGAAAGTCATCCCAGAGTGAGGATTTAGCGAACCGTGAAGCAAGCGTGGTATACAGTCTGGCCCCAACATTCTGGTTCCAGTACAATTCAGAAACCGGGAAATAGATAGACATTCCGGTGGACCCGCGCCGGTTGGGTCCGTGTGTTTCGGCAACAATTGCCTGATCTATGGCAATGCGTAAAGCCGATGCCGCCTTGGCCGCGGTTTCACTTTCCACTCGTTTGGCTGCCAGGGCTGTGAAATTGCTCAAATCAAGATACGGCGAAGGCAGTGAATCATCAAACGTGTTGGTAAATGCCCGGGCGTATGACCGAGAATCCGCCAGCTTTCTCTGGTCGACTTCTTTCAACGCGGTGACAAACGAATTCAACTTTTGGTGAACACTCTGAATGGCTGAAAGGTCAACCGCTGCCAGTGTGCTGTCGGCCGCAAGACCTTTGATCATAGTTTCCTGGGGCATTTCAGGGTCAAGACCGGATTTCTTCAAGAACTCTTCCCGGGCTTCCCTGTTGATAATCCTCTGATCTTGTTTGATATACGTCTCAACGATCGTTTTTGCCAGATCAGCCGGGCTCATCTCCGGGGAATTTGTAAGCGCTGTGAGGAAACCGGCGTATGCCCAGCCCAGCCCGGGTTCCACCTCCTCGGATGCCACCATGTAGCGGCTATACGGCGCGGCTGCGGAATATACCTCCAGCATACCCATAAGGCAGGCATCCAATCCTACTATGTCGAATAGACTAATTCCGGTTGATTTCACAATGGATTGCAGAGCCTTTTCCAGTTTCGCGGTAGAAATGAACACAAAATCATCGCCATGGTTATCAGCATCTGTCCATCCGCCCGGCCAGCCCATACCGTGGTCTGAAAGGATCAACACATGTCGGTCAGCCGGATAGGTTTGAATCGCCCAGACGGCAAAATCTGTGAGCACCTGCGGATCGCTCATGTCCACTTCGCCCGGCTCATCCACAACACGCGACCGGATGATGTTCAGATCAGTATCGTGGAATACTTCGAAGCGTTTAGCGCCGGTCCAGTTACCATCTCCTTTGTAGCCTTTTTTAAACCGGTCAACCTGAGCCACGATTCTTACCCGCCCGTTTGACCCTGCCAGTTCGGCTTCATTCAAGTCAAAGAGAATGTCTTCTTCCAGAACCGGGTCATCCGCGTCAAAGTACAGCATCACCAGCCAGGTTTGGTCTTCGGGTTCCACAGTCGGGCGAACGACCGATGTTTGTTGCGGAAGGCGAGTAGAAGTTTGTGCGACGTTTGATGGAATGAGCGGTTTTTTCTCTGAAAAGAGAATTATGGCAGAGATATAGCACAGGATAACCAGCAGACATAGAAACGCAAGAGAAAACATAATCGCTGCGATCACCGGTATTTTTTTATTTGCAGCGGGAGCAGGCGTTTGGGTCATCTTACACCTCTCGTAAACAGTTACAATCGTGCTGGAAATCTCGAATTATTCTTTTTCTATTATCGCTTAATCCTTTGAAACAATCCTGGCTGGAAAGGAAATAAAAAAAGCGGGAGCAAATGTACTTGCTCCCGCCGATCAATCAAATCATGTTCTATGGCAGTGTCAGAACACTTTGCCAGTTCTCGCCGATGATTACAGCCACGTCACCCGGCTGGTTGGGGTCATACTGACTGAATATTCGGTCAGGCGGAATTTGCATCAACTGAGCCAGGAATTTCATGGTGTACGGCTTACCGGAGTAATCGATCAACGACATCTGCCCGTAGGGTTGATTGGCATTGCCAACACCAACCACGTTCATACCAATGGATTGGAAGTAGGCGCCGGCGCGTTCAGCCAGTCCACCGGTGGTTGTGCCGTTCTGAACCATCAGGCGGGCCTGTTCGTTGACCATCAACGTAGTGAGATCTGCCACAGAAATAGGCGTTGCGGTGGCAGCGGGGTCAGCCGGCGCTGCCGCGGCGGCCTGAGCTGTGTCCGCAACCGGTGTAGGCGCCAGCACAACAGGGGCAATAGGGCCACCGGAGGCAAAGATCGAATCTCGTACCACGCGGATCTTATCTGGATTGGGGATGAGGATTGAAAGCCCGTCAGCTGACATGGCGATCTGGCAGTCATCTGTTCCGATAATGGCCTGTTTGATGTTTTCCTTCGGAACTTTTTGCGCGGCCAGTGCCAGTTGAACCACCTGTGAAAGCGTTAGATTGGTGCGAAGCCCGGATGCAATATCCGAATACAACTTGGGCGACTTGGAGATCAGTTCGGGGAGTTTTCCAAGGTTAAATATCTGGTTGCGGACGGCCAGCATCACCTCTTGCTGACGCAGGGCGCGGTCGAAGTCACCGCCATCCGTGTGACGCTGGCGGGCATACGCCAGAGCATCGGCGCCGCACAGCGGCTGAGTTCCGGGCTGTAGTGTTTTGGTGTTTCCCTGACCAAGCGGGTCGATGGTAATTGGAACACGAACTTTGATGTCGATGCAGCCAATTTCATCAATGAATTTAACAAATGAATTGAAATCGATCTGGGCATAAAAATCGATCGGTACACCCAGGAATTGTTCCACCGTCTGAACAGCCAGGGCGGGACCGCCGCCGGGAAGTTTATTGACTTCACCCAGGTAATATGCGGTGTTAATTTTGCCGTAATCAAAACCGGGAATATACACCCACATATCGCGAGGGATAGACATCATACCGGCGGTGTTGGATATTGGATCGTAGGTCACCAGCATCATGCTATCGGTGCGTGAAGCCGGCTCATTGGCTTCCCAATCGCGGAAGTCCAGTCCCATTAACAGGGCGGTAACCCGGCGGGAACCATCCCAGGCTTTGGCCGCCGGGCCGTCGCCGGCTTGCATTGGCTGAGATGCCTGAGGCCCGGTTGGCACCTGAATGTTATCGGTTGACGTGCCGCCTGAAGCATCTACTGGCGCGCCGGGAACATCCGGCATTACCCACCCGGCAACGACATTCTTTACTATCGAAAATGCAATAATTGCCGTTCCAACAGCCAGGACGGCGAAAATAGAGAGAAGAACCGCGGTAACCCGGTCACCCTTCGGGCGGGGCCGCGCTGAGCGGTAATTAGATCTGGCCATACGAGTATGTTAATCCTATTAATCCGGGACAATGAAAGATGGTTTCCCGGATTGTTGCAAGAATGATACCACTAATATCGTTTTAGACAATTTTGGGTGGAGGAACAGGAAGCTGGTCAACAGCTGTGTTCAACCACTTATCACCTTCATCGATCAGCATGACCGGAATATCTTCCACGATAGGGTATTTGCGGCCGCAATCTTTGCAGATAAGCCATGTATCTTTATGCAGGTCAAGCAATCCTTCTTTTTCGCGAACGCATGCCGGGCAGCGTAAAATATCCAACAATTCTTTTTTAACCACGTTGTGCCTCCAGAAGCAGATCAATTACTCAGGTGATTCAACCGGATTCTACCACACGGGGTTATGGGGTTGGGGTCTGGGTCTCTTCTTCCGCTGAGGGAGTTGGAATCCCTTCTGTTCCCGGTCCGTAATCGAATACCGCCTGCCAGGGTTCATAATGGGTGTTGAATTCGTCTGAAAGGTAGGGTTCACCGTTGCGCGTTACCGTTCGACGGACATTCACATCGGCGCCGGCGGCTTCCCATTCCATTTGCACAATTTCACCTTTTTTTAGTTCTGGATTCTCTTTATATAACGGTTTTGGAGGATCCACGATGTTCATCGGTCCGCTGAAATCCGCTTTAACTTCGCGGCCGTCTTTGGTGGAATAAAACTTCCAGGTAATGCTGGATTTTTCCGGGTTGACATATGTTTCCATCAGCAGCCAGTAGCGTGTGTCGTTGGTGAAGCGGAAGTCAACCACAGGTACATATACTGTGGCATCCATACCGGCCATAAGCGGGTTGATGTGGTTTCCGACGGTTTTTTCATAGTATCCCACCCGGTACGCGTGCGGGTGGCGTTCAACAATGGGGAAACCGGCAAAGAAAGCCGCGCGGAACAGCGTTGTACTCACCTGGCAAACGCCTCCGCCAACGCCTTTGATGGTCTTACCGCCGTATATGATCCAGGCTTCGGCAAAACCGTTATCCAGGCTGATATCACCCAGCCCTTTGGCCATAGAGAAAGTCTCACCGGGGGCGACAAGCAAGCCATGAAAACGAGCCGCGGCGGCAACAATATTTTGCACACGCTCCGGGCTGGATCCATAGAAGTACGTTGTTTCAGCCCGAACCAACTCTCTCACGCCCAGTGTTTCCGTAGTGGCATCGTCCTTTACATCGGGATTCTGATAATCAAAGACCAGAGTCACGTCGTGTTGGCCGGCCGCCACCTTTTGTTGGATCGCGCCGATCGTGGATGAAACGTTCAATGTGCGGCCGATCACCGCGGGTTCTAAAAGGTCGAGTTGTTTTTTCTGGTCATTGAAGATGAATCGCGCGTTACGTGCCAGAAGGTTGGTTTTGTTACCCAGGTTGTTCAGGTAGGGAACCAGTAGTTGATTGTTTAACTCCACCTGGTATACCGACCGTTCACCCTGCGGAACGCGGTGAAGTGTAAGCATGCCGGCTAATGTTTCTGGATCAATACTCCACGGTCCGGGCTGCTTACCTTCAGCCGGAGGCATGGTCAATGTGAACGGGGTTGAAAGCACACTTTTTACTATGGCACCGGTTTTATCCACATCCACAATCGCCGGTTCCGTGGTCTGTACTATGAGGTCTACCGAACCGCTCATCATGGTTTCCATCAGACCGCGAATTTTTTCCAGAGTGGCTGACTGGTTCATTTCGCGGCCGGTCTCGCCTGAGCGGATCTTTACCTCTACCCCGGTAATATCGATGTTTGCTTCGATCAATGGATGATTGACCTGCGCGGCGATCTCACCCAGAACGCCGGCGGTAAGGCGTTGGTCAAAAATATAGGTAGGCGCGAGAAGTTTTCCACTGCGGGCGGACGACAGTTGTTCGTTCAATTTATGGAAATAAGAACCTTCACGGCCAATTTTGAAGGCGTTCTGAGCGGAAGTCTTCGGGTCGAGTGAAAGCCCAAGTTGTTCTGGTGTGTACGTCCATTTTTTATCCTGGTAAACGAGTTTTATTGAACCATTGCGAGGGTATGGAAATGAGATATTGATTACCTGTTCCGCTTCGGCGGGTGTCAACCCGCCAAGATCCACACCCAGCATGGATACCCCGGGAAATATGCGTTCACGATACCAGGCTTGATACAGTATTGAGGTAACAAAAAAGAATATTAAGAAGAAAAAACAACCGGCAATCAGCGTGAGCAGAAGTTGAACCAGTAAATTGGATGAACCGGAACGGCGGGGTGCGTGAGCGGCCATAGTACGAAAATTATAACCCGTGTAAATGAGTTAGACCATTTTTCACGAAAACCCTTGACGAAAGAGAGAAAGGGAGTAAACTTCAGCGCGCAGTAGAGAGAGGAAGATTTCGCCGGGGGGGGGCAAATCGATAACAAGAGAAGAGGAAGCTTCTGAGAGAGAGAGCCTGAGAGAAAACCCCTTGACAAAGGGGAGATAAGCGGGTAAACTCAAAGTCCCTAAGTTGGAAGACGGTTTCGCTGGAGACGGCAAATCGGTAACAGAAGAAAGGGGCAGAGCCCTGAAAGCGTCGCTGAGAGAGCCGATGTTGAACGAGAGAAGACATCGGTATTTTCGTCTGAAAGAGGCACTTGACAGGGTGAGAGGAAGCGGATAAAATCTTGCTCCTTGAAATAGAGAGCACCTTAACAACTGAAAAGTGATAGGAAGAGAGCGATACCCTGTCGTTCTAAAAAATCCGTAAACTAAAAACTCGAAAGAGTATAAATTTTTTTTGCGGAGAGTTTGATCCTGGCTCAGGATGAACGCTGGCGGCGTGCTTAATACATGCAAGTCGAACGGAGTATGTAGCAATACGTACTTAGTGGCGAACGGGTGAGTAACGCGTTGGTGACCTGCCTCGAAGAGAGGGATAACAGTCCGAAAGGATTGCTAATACCTCATGTGATCAAGGGGATTAGAAGACCTTGATTAAAGGAGCAATTCACTTCGAGAGGGACCTGCGTACCATCAGCTAGTTGGTGAGGTAACGGCCCACCAAGGCGATGACGGTTAGGGGACCTGAGAGGGTGGCCCCCCACAATGGAACTGAAACACGGTCCATACACCTACGGGTGGCAGCAGTAGGGAATATTAGTTAATGTGCGAAAGCGCGAACTAGCAACGCCGCGTGTGCGATGAAGGCCTTCGGGTCGTAAAGCACTTTTCCGAGGGACGAGGAAGGACGGTACCTCGGGAATAAGCATCGGCTAACTACGTGCCAGCAGCCGCGGTAAAACGTAGGATGCGAGCGTTATCCGGATTTACTGGGCGTAAAGCGCGTGTAGGCGGTTTGGTAAGTTGGATGTGAAAGCTCCTGGCTTAACTGGGAGAGGTCGTTCAATACTGCCGAGCTAGAGGATGGTAGAGGGAGGTGGAATTCCGAGTGTAGTGGTGAAATGCGTAGATATTCGGAGGAACACCAGTGGCGAAAGCGGCCTCCTGGACCATTTCTGACGCTCAGACGCGAAAGCTAGGGTAGCAAACGGGATTAGAGACCCCGGTAGTCTTAGCTGTAAACGATGTGGACTTGGCGTCGGCGGGTTTAAATCCGTCGGTGTCGAAGCTAACGCGATAAGTCCACCGCCTGGGGACTACGGCCGCAAGGTTAAAACTCAAAGGAATTGACGGGGGCCCGCACAAGCAGCGGAGCGTGTGGTTTAATTCGATGT